>CAYOWQ010000001.1:0-312707 GCA_964407695.1 uncultured Isosphaeraceae bacterium
TATACTTGAACCCAGACTCTCATAGACCCCGGTACAGAAAACGGGGGCAGGTCAGTCGGAACTATGCATGGCCCACGTCAATATCCTTGGGCATTGTCGGTCATGCACGAATTGCGTCATTGACCAAACCAACTTCAATTGTGCAAACGCTGCTCAAATCAAAGGGAACCGGCTCCAACCGTCCCGCTGCCTCTCCCTTCATGTAACATTGCACAAGCCATTCCAAATTTAATTCGCTACGCAGGAGCCCAAATGGAGTTATCGCACCACGCCAGTCAGGAAAAGAGCCTGGGTCAGCAAACAATCCACCTTCTATTAATGAGAAGTGACCAAGTCCCACTACATCCAAGCCCAGCCAAGTAATATGCTCGTCTGCCACCGCAACTGATTTCTTAACTTGTGTCAACCGTTCGGAACGCACTGCAATCATCTCGTTGGCTACAATAGGTTGATTAGAATGCTCAAGAAGCCTTTGTGCACTCAACAAATCCGTTAGCAGCCTGATACCTGTTGCATCATCATTCTGTTCGGCGAGCAGCCGATATTGATGGCGCAAGGATTCCGGTAGATCGCCATCATAATATGCCTCGTCAATATCAAACCATGCCATACGATCGATCCCAAAGTAGGAAATTTCGCCAAGTCGCGGCGCCGTACGTCGGTATGCACCGCGACCTTGCTGATCGCAATTCATCTCGGGACGCCTCACAACCATGTAACCCTGAATTTGCATCGAAGCTACCTCGGTTTGACTCCTGGCATAACGGGAACGTGACCACCCCGGCCACAGCCCTCAAGATGAATATGCGGCACCGGATTGGAAGTCCAATTGGATGGAGTAGCAACGTCTCCCGGTATTGCTCGCCTCCTCAGCCCAACTTCTGTGGCCCAATCGAGTACGGTCTCTGCGTCGTCTACTGATAGTGGCTTACGGCCACCGTGGGTAGCCTCCTCAACTAGTTCCTTGAGCGCACGCTGACTAGGCGTCATTGCAGCGCTATTGTTGTGAACAAGAAGGCCGCTTTCGCCGACGGCGTACAGTTGCAGATCCTTGACGTGCAGATTGTAGACCTGCACCCGTTCGGTGCGGATGGTCAGGCCGGAGACGGTGGCGCTTGCTCCGGTGCGGGTCAGGAATCGGTCGCCAAGTCGCAGCCAGCGGGCCTCGGTCCAGCGGCCAGACGGGGTCATTTGGGAGTCGTGGATCGGGAGTTCGGTGCATGCCGGGCGCTCGTCGAGCTGGTCGCCGCTCACCACCCAGAACGGATGGCCGCCGGTGCAATCGATCGACTCCGTTCGGTCAGATGAGCCGTCGTCAATCGCGATCTCAAGCCGGACCATGTCGCCGAAGTAATCGCGGACCTGGATGTCTTCGACAGTTGCCAACTGCCATTCGTGAGACGACTGGTTCTACGACCAGATTCTGTCGCGCGATTGATTAGCTTTCATCGGAGCGGGACCGGCGAATATCAAGGTAAGCGATCCCGGTCTCCATCAATGTAATGATCTCTCGTTGTTGTGCATCGAGTGATGTCTTCATGCGTCCAAACCATGTAACTCTCACCATCGTAAACAGTTAGTACAATGATTACAGCTCCAACGGCAATCTGTTTTAAGTTGTCTACAGAAAGAAACTGCGATCTATCCGGACTGATTGAATAGTCGATTCTGGATGCCACGCAAATGATCTTGGTGTCGCCCAATGTAGCATTATCCAACAGCTCATCGACAATCGCCCGGGATGGCGCGCGCGACGAGCTGGCCAGATAGACCTCTTCACCGTACTGCAGGATATCCGACCTTACAGTCCGAAGCCAACCGTCACCTGGCGCTGCTAGGCCTTGGAATGCAATACATATGCCGGCATTCTCGCGCTCAAGAAACGAAAGAAGTGTATTTGCAACGATTTCATGGCTAGCCTTCGATGTAATGGAAATCGATCTCCAATAATCTGAACGTACAATGCTCGAATCAAAGTCGACTGCATCCTCGACAGTCGCCTCATCCGGTATAAATGAATACATGTGACCGTGCGCAGTAACCTTCTCATTGTGAATAAACATTCCTAGTGTGCCACAACGACACAACTGAACGTCTAAATAGTCGAATCCTTGGCTATGCTGTACGAATTTCTTCATGTTCTACGGTTTGGGCTGACAACTTCCATCTGGAAAGAGACGCCATCCATTTTCACCTGATCCTCGATAGTTCCAGTCCCAGTGAGGATCTATGCCAGGAGGGTGGTCAAGATGAGGATGAAGACTTTCTCCAGTCTCTGGTTTATACCAATTTGGACCCTTCTTTTCCCAGCCCGGGCCTGGCGAAACGTTTGGGGATTCAGGAGGGGTTGGGGGTTGGAGACCCTTAGAGCCATAACCGGCGCTGCCCGACTGCAGACTGGATCCGCCGCCGGTTGAATACATTACAGACCATGAACCGTTCGCGTGACGAATTGTGAGACTATAGAGCTGTCCTTGTATGATGCTGACACCAGTAATCACACTGCCGGCAGCCAATGCCAAGTCAATCGCTCCCGTGACTGTGCCGCCCGTCACTAGGAGTAATGATCCACCACTATAGAGTAACTGGGCACCTTCTACGAGGCCTCTGTAGACTCCAACGCCGCCAGCAAAGACCGATACACCAAACCCAACAGCTTCCCCAGCAACGTACGCACCAGAGTGCGGGTTAACAATACCGTCAAGGCCAAATGCGCCGCGGATATCCTCGCCAAACCCGAAGAGCGTCTGATCGCCGATCCCGGCTCCGAAGTCGATAAGGTTATCAAACCACGTACGATGAGGTGCGTCGATGTACAATCCATACGGATCCAACGCTCCGATGGGATTGCCTCCGCAGTAGCCGTAAAGGCTCATCGAATCCACATAGCCCATGGGATCGCGTTCGAGCCAGCGGCCGAAGGCGACGTCGTAATGGCGGAAGCGGACGCAGTAGATGCGCAGCGACTGGTTGTATAGGTAGCCGCTGAATCCAATAGTGTTCCCAAAGCCCGACAGGTCGCCGGAGGCCAATCTGGCCGCGTAGCGGGAGGGGCCGATCAGGGCCGCATCGGTCGAGTTGATGACGCCATCGCGGTTGATATCGGCATTGGGCAGATAGCCGGAGTCGTAGATGTTCTTGCCGACAGCGCCATCGACAAGGCCGTCATCGGTGGCGTCGACATCGCCGTCGCCATCGATATCGAGGGCCCAGTGATGAAACGCCTGGCCGAAGGGGTCGTAGTCGACGCGCTCGATCAGCGAGCCGGCCGTGTTGATGACCGCCACGACGCTGAACTGAGCATCGGTCAGGAGGTAGTGACGCAGGTCGGTGCTGTCGGTGAAGTCGCGATCGGCACCGTTGGCGTAGTTGGAGTTGGTGCGGCGAAGGACGGCGTCGTCGATGTAGCGGCTTCCCCAGAGATATTGAACGAGCCGGTCTTCGACCGCGACGGATCAATGTCCTGCCCGCCATCAACCCACCCTCACTGCCCGATCTTCTTCAACTTCCAATCCGGCGCATCCGCCTGGTCGGCCCAGCGGCGCATGTCGGTCAACTCCCCGTCGGTCAGCGTGCCCGCGCTGCCGTCGAGCAGGCCCACGGCCGCCCGGTGGAAGTTGTATCGGCAGCTGAGATACCCGTAGTCCTTGGCGTTGGGCGGGGTTGGGTTGTCGGGCGTCGGCAGGGCGCTCACGTTTTCCGGATAGACATCCTTCCACTGCTTGCTCGTGGTGTATCGCGGCACCAGTCGGAAATATCCCTCCACCACCGGCGGGCCGCCGGGAAAAGTAGCGTTGGTGCGGGCCGAGCCGAAGGTGATCAACTCGCCCGGCCGCTTCACACGCGACAGCCGCGTGGCGTAGAACTTGCCGTAGTTCTTTTCATACAGCGAATTGAAACCGAAGCCGTCGGAGTGGCTGTCGCCGCCGATGAAGGTGCTGTTCAGCCCCATGGTTGGATACAGGCTGACGAAGTAGGTGAAGAGGTCTTCGTTCTTGAGCTGTTCCAGCAGCGCGGGATCGCTTACGAGGCCCGAGAGATTAAAGCTCAGGTAGGGGGCCAGCCGCCACGGATACCGCGCGGCCTCGGGTCCCGGCACCTTGGCGCCGCCCTCGGTCCGGGCATTCAGCCCCGGATTGAGGTCGTAATACCCCGGCATCAAGACCCCTTCGTGATCGGTGGCATAGCTGAGGTATCCGCCCATGAGCTGGCGGGCAAGGCTGATCTCACGGGCGGCGGCGGCCGAAGATCGCACCGAACTAAGCGCCGGCAGCAACAGGCCTACAACCACCAGGATGATGGCGATGACGACGAGAAGCTCGGTCAGCGTGAAGGCGGAACGGCAGCGAGGAGAGGTTCGCATGGGGAGATGGGGCGAGTTGGCAGGGAGAGGTGAATGTATATGATACTGAGACTCAATCGCAACGACCAGTCCCGTCTGGGGCGGTTGCGATGAACGCATCTGCATCCATCCGGCCCAAAAGGAGAAGGTGGTCCCTGTGAATCGACTCGTTTTCGCCCTTCCTGTAACCCTATTCGCGACTTTCTCGGTCTCGGCCGCGGAATCGGTCCCACATTTCTTCAACGCGCCCACTTTCGACCAGTGGGTCTATCCCTTCAATCCGTCTCCAGGCTCGAGCGATACAGCGTCGACGTTTTCGTCCAACCTGCCGGATGGCTTCCCCTCCATCTTCGACAACCGTGACGGTCAGATGCTGGTGATGTTTGATACCAGCGGCGTGATTGAGACCGGCCTTGATGCCTCGGCCTACGACGTCAGCAACGTCGTGGTCACGGTCATGATCCAGAACGACAACGGTTTCACCTATGACCCGACGCCGGATTCCTACACCTCGTGGTTGCTGCCGAGCAATCGCCGGTATGTGCCCGATTCCGACGCCGGCCATCCGATCGAGATGTTCGGCACCGGATTCCGCAACGGCTACACCCCGCTGACCTATACGGAGAATGCGCCGTATTCATTCGTCGGGCCATTTGGAAAGGCGATCCGCAACTCCCATCCGATCGCCTTCAACTCCCCGGCCGCGGACCTCGATGCATCCAACTCGGTGGACCTGATGTTCGACCCCGTGAATTTCGCCGTCGGCCTGACCGACGAAGTCGCCCCCGGCAGCCCGGTTCCCGCTGGCACCACGTTCACCTTCACGATTGACCTGTCGAATCCGGACGTGAAGTCATACGTGCAGGAGTCGCTCGCCACGGGACGGCTCTACTTCACCATCGCCTCGCTCTTCCAGACCGAACAGCAGGGCAGCACCGGTTACCCGCGGATCTTCACCAAGGAAAACCAACTCGTCATCGACGAACTCGCCAGCCCCGCCTCGCTCACGATCGACGTCCGCGTCAACAATGGCGGCCTCGTCGGCGATCTGAACGGTGATGGAATCGTGGACGGCGCCGACCTCGGCCTGCTTCTGGCGGCCTGGGATTCCGACGATGCCGATGCCGATCTCAACGGCGACGGAACCGTGGATGGCGCTGACCTCGGCCTCCTGCTCGCGAACTGGACCCTTTGATCACCTTTGCCAGACTCGGCCGGCGCGGTTAAACCCGCGCCGGCCGGTGTACATCCATGGCCGCGGGCCGACGTATCATCTGTGCGGCGGTTGGTCGCCGCGGAACATGGATGTCGTCACGCTCACCGTCATGCAAGGGCCCGATCGCGGCAAGCGGTTTCAGTTGCCGCGTCACGAGCCGCAATTGATCGGCCGATCTTCTGAAGCGCTGCCCATCACCGATCACACGGTCTCCCGTCGCCACTCTGAGCTCACTCCCGACGACGGGCACTGGTTCATCCGCGACCTTGAGTCGGCCAACGGCACCTTTGTCAATGGCGAGAAGATCACCGCCCGCGTCCGCCTTTCGCCGGGAGACCAGATTCGCTGCGGCTCCACGCTGATGGTCTTCGCCCTCGAGCACGTGGACGAGGAAAAGAACAGTCCGATCAAGATCTTTGACGACGGTGAACTTGACGCGGCCATCGAGCACACGATCCCCGCCTCCACCCATGGCGAAGAGGCTGCCGACCACCTGCGTGTGATCTATCAGCTGACCGCCCTCACTGCCGCGACAACCAATCGCGACGACATGCTCAACCGCGTGATGGACCTCGTCTTTGCCGAGTTCAAGCCTGATCGCGGCTTCATCCTGCTGACACACGAAGGCTCGGCCCGGCTCGATCCGATGGTCGTGCGATACAAGACGCGGCCGCGAACCGCGCCCGAAGGCCACATTCCCGTTTCGCGCACCATCGTTCAGCACACGATTCAGAAGGGCGAAGGGGTGCTTTCGACCAATGCGATGAACGATGCGCGGTTTCGGTCGGGTGATTCGGTGCGGGAATACGGCATTCGCTCGGCCATCTGCGTGCCGATGCGCATCGGCAACCAGACGCTGGGGGTGATCCATATCGATTCGTCGCTGGTCGACTTCACCTATTCCGAGGGGCATCTGCGGCTCATGACGGCGCTGGCCCAGCATGCCGCGCTGGCTCTGCGCGCGGTGGAGCAGATCGGCGCTGCGGTGCAGACCGAGCGCCTCGCCGCCATGGGCGAGACGGTGGCAGCGCTTTCGCACTCGATCAAGAACATTCTGCAGGGGCTTCGCGGCGGGGCCGACGCGGTCGAGCTGGCGATGAATCGCGGCGACCTTCAACTGGCCCGCGAGGGGTGGCCGATCCTGTCGCGCAACCTCGATCGCATCTTCTCACTGACGCTCAACATGCTGGCATGGTCGAAGGAGCGCAGTCTTGATCTTGAGATGGCATCGCTCTCGACGGTGATTCGCGAGGCGGTCGATCTCGTCATGGGGGCGTGCGAGCGCAAGAAGATCGCCATGATCGTCGATCTTGATGAGGCGATGCCCCCGGTGCCCATCGACCCCCACGCGCTGCATCAGGCGCTCATGAACCTGCTGGCCAACGCCGTTGAGGCAGCACCGGAGAAGACCGGCGCCATTACGGTGCGATCGAAATTCCTCGGCGACGGGAAGGGGGTCGAAATCGCGGTGACGGATAACGGCCCCGGCGTGCAGCGCGAATTGATCGGCCGCATTTTCGATCCCTTCGTGTCGTCCAAGGGTCAGCGGGGCACGGGACTCGGCCTGGCCGTGACGCGCAAGATCGTGAACCAGCACGGCGGCTCGATTCATCTGGAAAGCGAGCTCGGCCGCGGGGCGACGTTTGTGATCCACCTTCCGGTCGAAACCGCCCAGGGCGACAGTTCGCAGACCCACCTGCCGCGGCCGCTTTCGGGTGGGATGGAGGAGGAGTTCTAGTCGGCGCGACTCATGAGGTTGTGCTGCGACTGTGCGGGCGATAACCATGAGGACATGCGACATGAATGTTCGTTCATCGCAGCAGGTTGATGCCGTCGCTACGATCGCAGTTGGAGGACGCCGTGCGCTACGTCAGGGTCGTGGCATTCAGGGTGCGAGAAGCGACTGCAGCGATCGTGATGTTGCTCTTATTGGCCGGGATGTGTGCCGGTCCGGCTCACGCGACCGGTGCGCAGACCGGGACGTCGTCCGGAGAAACCGAGGAGGTGGCGCCGGCGCCCGCCCGCGTCGCGATCGAACCGCGTGCGGAAGATGAAGAGATCCGACGCCGGCTCCAGAACGTGCTGGAGGCCACGGGATGGTTCGTTGATCCAGAGGTTCGCGTTGAAGACGGCGTGGTGTTTCTCAGCGGCAGCGCTGAAAGCGAATCGCTTCGGAAGTGGGCAGGGGATCTCGCGCGAAATACTCAGGATGTGGCCGCCGTTGCGAACCGAATGGAAGTGGTGCGCCGGTCCGTCTGGGATTTCGGCAGCGCCATTGCCGGCGTAAGGTCGCTGTGGAACGAGTTCCTGCATGCGGTTCCCATGCTTCTGTTCTCGGCGCTGGTGCTCGCCGCTTTTGCGGCCATCGCCTGGGTGGTCACGCGTTACACACGCAATCTTCTTCGAATGCGCCTTCGGGCGCGGCTGCTGCAGGGGCTGGCGTCGCGTGCGGCCGGGATTTTCGTGTTTCTGGCCGGCGTGTATATCGTGCTGCGCATTTCCGGCCTGACGCAGTTGGCACTCACTCTCGTGGGCGGCACGGGGCTGATCGGTCTTGCGCTTGGCATTGCCTTCCGCGACATCACGGAGAATTATCTCGCCAGCATTTTTCTCAGCATCCAGCGTCCGTTTGAAACCGGAGACCTTGTGGAGGTCGAGGGCGTGCTCGGGTACGTGCGGCAACTCAACGTGCGCACGACGGTGCTGGCGACGCTCGATGGAAACCTCACGCAGGTCCCCAACGCGAGGGTCTACAAGGGAACGATCCACAACTACACTACCAACCCCAATCGCCGCCAGGATTTCGTTGTGGGAATCGGCTATGACGATCGAATAGACCACGCGCAGCAGGTCGCCCTTGATGTGTTATCAGAGCACCCGGCCGTGCTTAAAGACCCCGAGCCGTGGATCCTCGCCGACAGTCTCGGTGCTTCCACGGTCAACCTTCGGGTTTATTTCTGGCTCAACGGACGCGAA
This sequence comes from uncultured Isosphaeraceae bacterium, assembly GCA_964407695.1. Classification (GTDB taxonomy): domain Bacteria; phylum Planctomycetota; class Phycisphaerae; order Phycisphaerales; family SM1A02; genus CAYOWQ01. Next base: position 8,535 of record CAYOWQ010000001.1, read on the forward strand.
CACAGCTGGCTCAAGGTTCGATCGTCGGTGATCCGACTCATCAAGCGGGCATTCCAGCAGCACGGCATCTCGATGCCCGATGAAGCGCGCGAGGTCGTCTTCCCTCGTGGCGTGCCGGTTCGGATGATCGATGACGGAGCGCAGCCCCAGACCCGTACACCGCCTCAAGACGCGCCCAAAACTCAGAAGCCCGATGCCGACGAAAGCGTTGTCTCCACCCGTGCGGAGGGCGGTCTAGAGAGCGAGGCTGAGATCGTGGAGAGACAGGTCGGCCAATCAAGTCAGCTCATTGAGAGCGAAAATCTCCTGCGAAACGACGAGCCGAACAACCCCTAGGTCGTCGGCGGAACGTTGGCGATTGCTCATGCGATCCCCTTTGAAACCGGTCGTCACCGGCAATTGAACGGGCAGCCGGAAGCCGATCAGGCCGCTACCATAGTGAAGGTTTTCACGGAGTCTTTATGGGCATCGAAGCTGCTCTTCCTGTCGACAACGTCCTCACCACCCAGTTCAACCGCGTGGTCAACTGGGCCCGCCGGTCGAGCATCTGGCCCCTGCCGTTTGCCACCGCCTGCTGCGGCATCGAGCTGATGGCCACCGCGTGCTCCCGCTTCGACCTGGCCCGTTTTGGCGCTGAAGTCATGCGCTTCAGTCCGCGCCAGGCCGATCTGCTCATCGTCGCCGGCCGCGTGGCGGTGAAGATGCTGCCCGTCCTTCAGCGCATCTACATGCAGATGACCGAGCCCAAGTGGGTGATCTCCATGGGCGCCTGCGCCTCCACCGGCGGCGTGTTTGATACCTATGCCGTGGTGCAGGGCGTCGATCAGTTTATTCCCGTTGATGTGTATGTCCCCGGCTGCCCGCCGCGGCCGGAGATGCTGATTGAGGGCATCATGGCGATCCAGCGGATCATCGATGAGGACAACATTCCTCGCGACCCGACGGGGAAGCGCCTGCCGCTGCAGATCGCGCTGCAGCCAAACTACGAGCCGCGTGCCCAGCCGGTTGAGGTGTCGATCGGGGCGACATGATGTGGCGCCGAATTTCGTCGGCGCTCACGCACCGGCGTGCGTTACAATTGTCCAGTGGCCGGGATTTGCTCCTCACGCTGGTTTCGCCGGACTCGCCTCGCGCTCATCGTCGGCTTCGTCGCCAACGTCGGTGTGGTGATCTACCTTTCGTGTTTCAATCCTGTCGCCATGGCCGATTGCTGTTACCACGGTCTGCATGGTTCCCAGGTGTCGTGGGCTGTCACCACGTATTCGTCGTTTGGACGCATTCAGTATGTTTGCATGCGCGCCACGCCGCCTGAAGGTCCACCGACTCCGGGGACCTGCAGCCGGCTTTCCTGGTTTCCAGAGCCGAGGTTTACGAAACGGGCGTGGTTTGAAACTCGGGGATGGCCGTTCCAATCGGTATGGTGCGAATATGGCGTCAGTGAGCCGCTGAGGCCGATCGAATTGCGAGGCGCAGTGGATCTGCGGCTTCCGAGAAGCGGGATGGGTTGGCCCTTTCGATTGCTGCCATACATTCCGATCTGGACGGGCCTCGTGGGCAATACGCTCTTCTTCGCCGTGTCCTTTTCCATTCCGGTCTGGTTCGTCCCCGGCGCGTTCCGCAGCGTCATCTGCTGGTCTCGTCGCCGCCGCAATCGCTGTGAATCTTGCAATTACGACCGCACCGGCCTGCGCGATGCATCACAGCCCTGCCCGGAGTGTGGCCATTCGCCCGCCGCGGGTACTGAGCCGGCCCGTTGGACCTGATTCCGGCCCGCCCTCACTCCGAGAGCTGCTGTCCGGCAGAGTTGGGCCCAAAGGTAATCACGTTTTTCCCGCGTCGCTTTGACTCAAGGGCGCGCTGATCGGCAAGGCGCAGCAGCGAAACGGGATCCATCCCGTCCCAAGGGAACGTGGCCAGACCCGCGGAGATGCTGAGCGCGCCAGGGCCTTCAAGTCCGAGCCTCGGGAAGCGAAGGTCACACACCTGGGCGCGGAAGCGCTGGGCAATGTCGCCGACCGTGCGGGGATGCGCGGATCCCGGCTCGCGCGGGCCCTCGGGGTCGGAGAAGATGACGACGAATTCGTCGCCGCCGATGCGGCAGACCTTGTCACCCTTGCGGATGACCGAATTGAGCAGCGAGACTGTCTCTCGGAGCACTTCATCGCCCGCGTCATGACCGTAGCGGTCGTTGTATTTCTTGAAGTCGTCGATATCGAACACCATCACGGTGATCTGGCGTCGGGCATTGCGGGCTTCGTCGAGCGTCGTGCTCAGGAACTCATCGAAGTAGCGGCGGTTCCAGGCGCCGGTGAGCTCGTCGGTATACGCCATGACCCGCAGGCGGCCGAAACGCTGCTCCAGGGCGAGCCATCCGGCAAGCCATGAAGCCCAGGGGGCCAGGTCAGCGGGGGCCAGGTCAGCGGGGGCCAGGTCAGCGTCTGCCGCCTCGGCATCGAGAAAACCAAAAACGACGCCTTCGTGTTCAACGGGCACGGCCGATGGTGTGAGCACGTTGGGATGGTCAGCGAATCGCGGCCGGCGGAGCCCCGACGACTGCTCGATCAGGGCCAAGGCGAGGTCGAGCATGGAGCCGTCGATTTTGAGGATGGCTTCGACAAGGTCGGAATCGCCGAGATGGGCGGCTGCCGGTGAAGGGGAATGAATCGGCTTCGTCGGTCCTTGGCGCTGGTCGACAGGCAACTGCGCCATCGCCGGTTTCGCGGCCGGCGAATTCGGCGACGATGTGGAACTGGTTTCTTTGCCAAGGATGATGCGGTGCGCCATGGCCGCAGAACAATCGGCGGGTAATGTGCCGTCGGCATCCGCGGCGAGTGCTTGCGACCGGGAGCGACCGGCGGCGTCGCGATCCCAGATCACGACGCGAATGCCCGCCGAGGCATCGCGAAGGGCCGCAATGGCGTGGTCGGCATCGTGGGGCAGACACGCGGCGTCGACGACAACCGCCTCGACGATTGGGGGCCCTGAATGAAACGTCAGCCTCGCAATCGCGTCGAAAAATGAATCCGCACCGGTGACGGGGATCGAGAGTGCCTCACTCAGCCGGGCGGTCGCCTCGGCGGGCCCGATGCAGAGCACCCGTGCACAAGACTGGGTTGGGCGGGCTGAGAGGTTCATGGCAGGGAATCGTCGAGCAGCATGGCGAGTTCTTCCGCGGTCACCAACGGCGCGAAGCGACGGGGTCCTTCTCCCAGCGGTTGCAGTGAGAGGGCGGAGTCCGATAACCAATCAGCCCCGGAGGGTTCATCAATGGACTGTACGTCGGAAGCGTCGTCGGGCAACGGATCAACCCCGGAATTCTCTACCGTACAGGCAGCCTTTTCCGACGCGTTCGGCATTTCCCCGTACGACGATCGATCGGTGTCCCTTGTTGGATTGGAATCCGCCCGATCAGATCCGGGATCACTGACCGGGGTCTGTTGGAGTTCAGGAGAGACGGGCGAACCGCCGTTGTTTGATCTCACTTTGAATGATGCCTCGCGCAAGTGGCGGGCGATAGCGACCTCAAATTCCGGCGGAGCATTGACGTCATCGGGAAGCAGGAAGACCGTCTGGTCGGATCGATCGAGACCCCAGGCGGCGCGAGCCTCAGCGGCGATTTCGTGCCGACAGGCGGCAAGCATGGCCTGATAGAGATTCGGAACGATGGCCATGGTCGGATCGGGCGCCGCCGGATCGGCGCCGACGATGATCTGGAGCAGGCCGGGCGAATGGAGGCTGTCAGGGCTGATCGGCCACAACGGCGTGGGGCGATCCGCCGCAACGGGCGGCTGTCGAGTTGCTCCAGCCAAGGTCAGCATCGATTCTTCAAAGGTAAGGATATGGAATGGTCGCTTTCAGGCGGTTGGCGTGCAAGTGCCGGATCGGGAAATGCCGTGAAAAACGTGAACTTTCGCAGGGCAGCGGCTCTATACTGGGGCTATGTTGAGCGGGCACGCCCATGGCCGCGATGGTGAAGGTGAATTGTGTGGCCGCGGCTTCACATTGTTCGAGATGCTGGTGGTGATGGGGATGATCACGATCCTGACGGGGCTTCTGCTGCCGACCCTGCAGGGCGTTCGGGCGGAAGCGCGATCAGTGACCTGTCTGTCGAATCTGAAGCAGGCGTTCGGCGTGATCGAGATTTATCGCCAGCAGCACAACAACAACATTCCGAACTGCGAACCCCTTCCGGCGGTGACGCCGGACGGGCCGGTTGGTGGGTTAAACGAGGCGTTGGCTTCGTATGTGGACTCAAAATGTGAGTGCTGGATCTGCGGTGCGGATTTCAGCGGCGAGAGTGAGGAGATCGGAACCAGCTATTTCTACACACCCGGGCTGCTGATTCTGTCGCCGCTGGTGCAGATTCAGATGCCGGTGAACGCATTCGAGCTCAATGAACAGCAGCGGGCGGATCAGGAGGCCCGAATTGTCACCTCCTATTTTGACGGTGAAGGCAAGGATGCAACGCCGATCCTCTTTGACGCGGGCGAATACCATCCGTATGGAACCAGGAATCCGCGAAATGGTCTGTATATCGACGGGACAACGCGGATCCTGACGAAGGCAGCGCCATCGGCGAACACCAATTGACTCATGAGGAACGGCAGCATGGACATTGTCGGTCGGCTGACGAGTAAACCGGTGCGAATCGGAATTACGGCGGTGCTGCTGGTCGCGGGTGTGGCAGGCGGCTCGTATTGGTGGATGGAGGGTCGATGGCACCCTCCGCCGAGCATCTTTGATACGCCGGTTGACGACGTGATGGGGTACCTTGCGCTGGAGGATTTCAGCAAGCTGCCCCTTGAGGAGCGGATGAAGTTTCTGTTGGATTTCGCGGACCGTTTTCGTGGTCTAAAGCAGTCGGAGTCGGTGGCCCTGTCGGGATTTCTGGCGGGATTGTCAGGGCCGGCCCGCGAACAGTTGACCCAGAATGCAAGAACGCTCGCCAAGGACATCTTTCTCGAAGGGGCCGAAGGTTATCTGGCGCTCAAGACTGATGAAGAGCGGTCGCAGTATCTCGATCAGTGGATCGTGCGCTGGATGAAAACGGGCGAGATGTTGACGCGCGGGAAGGAACGGCAAGAGGCGGATTCAGAGCGACTTGAGGATGTGAAGGGCGACTTCAAACGCGACCGGAAAAGCGCCATCGAAGGGTTTGGTTCCGGCGGGGTCGGCCGCCAGGAAGTCGTTCAGATGATGGATTTCTGGGAGAGCGACGTCCAGAAGGCCACCACCCCGAAGGAGCAAGGGCAGATCATGCGCTTCGTGAAGGGTTTGCGGAATCATGTGATGAAATAGCCGATGGTGTCGAGCGATGTTCCCTGGCCGCAGCCATGAGCGGCAGTGTCGGTACACCCCAATCGGCGTGGATCATGTGGAAACAGTTCAGCCAGAATCGTAAAAAGGTCGGCATGAGGCCGACCCATACAGGAGTGTGACATGCTGAAGGTTTTGACGAGGTTTGCGTGCCTGGCGGCCCTGACGGCGGCCACCTGTGCCTGGGCCCAGCCGGGTCCGGAGGAAAAGGACAAAAAGCCGGAGTACCCGCCGTTTGATCAGGTGGTCAAGGACTACGAGAAGGTGGTCTCAACGGCGGATGGTTCATCGTCGCTGTACACGATCTGGATCAACAAGAAGAAGAACCAGATGCTGGCAGAGTTGAATCCGCAGTTTGAGAAGCAGAAGGTGTTCATTGCCACGTCGATCGCGGGCGGCAGCCCCCAGACCGGCTGGCAGTGGAAGGACCTGTACTGCTATTGGAAGCAGAATGACGACCAGCTCATGCTGATGGAGCCGAATCTTCTTCGCCAGGCGCGGGGCGGCAAGGAGGATGCCGAGCTTCGATCGAGCGTGGAGCGCACCTACTCCGACCGGCTGGTGACCAGTGTCAGGATTCTGACGTTTGGGCCGAGCCGCGGACCGGTCATCGACCTGGATGACCTGCTCATCAAGCGCAGCGCCATCTTCACCGATCGCGCAGGGAATTCAGACCTGGCGACGATCGGTAAGGTCCGGGCCTTTCCCCAGAACATCGAGATCCCGGTGACGATTCCGATGGGCGGTGGCGAGCTCACCACGATTCACTTCTCGATCAGCGTGATTCCCAAGACCGACTACAAGTCGCGCGAGGCCGACGAACGCATCGGCTACTTCCTCACGGTGTTCAAGGACTTCACCAAGAATGAGCCGGGCGGCAACCAGTTCACGCGATACATCAATCGCTGGAACCTGCAGAAGCGCGATCCCAGCCTGGCGCTGAGCCCGCCGACTGAACCGATCGTCTTCTATGTTGAGCACACGGTCCCGGTTCGTTATCGCCGCTACGTGCGAGACGGCATCCTGGAATGGAACAAGGCGTTCGAGAAGGTGGGCATCATTGACGCGGTCGAGGTGCGCCAGCAGGATGCCCAGACCGGCGCATTCATGGATATCGACCCTGAAGACGTCCGCTACAACTTCTTCCGTTGGATCTCAAGCGAACGCGCCTTTGCCATGGGCCCAAGCCGCGTGAACCCCGAGACGGGCGAGATCCTCGACGCCGACATCATCTTCGACGATTCAATGCTGAAGAACTACGCTCTGCAGTATCAGGCGATGGTGGCCGCATACGGGCTGAACGGCATGACCCCGGGGGCCATGGAGTTCATGAACGACCGGCCGCTCTGGAATCCGATCGAGCGCTATGAAGAACGCAATCCGGCGCGCGACGAGATTCTCAACAATTCCAAGCTCTCCCCCGAGGAAAAGGCCGACCTGCTGGGCGATCCAGCTCCAGAGGACCATCCGAGACTGATGAGCCGCGTCGTGCAGCAGAACCTGTACTGCTCCTGCGGCCAGGGCATGGCGATGGAAATGAATCTCGGGAACCTGGCGTTGCAGTTGATGTTCGACCATCTGCTCGCGCCGGGCGGTGATGAGAAGGCTCCGCTGATCGACGGCGTGCCGGAGGATTATCTCGGCACGATCCTGAAATACATCACCTGCCACGAAGTCGGCCATACCCTCGGCCTGCGCCACAACTTCAAGGCGTCGAGCTGGCTTTCGGTCGATGAATATACGAATCGCCGCGGCGTGCCGAGCGTGGGCAGCGTGATGGATTACGTGCCGATCTACATTCCGCCAACACCGGAGGGCAAGCGCGGCGACTGGATGCCGAGCACCATCGGTCCGTATGACTACTGGGCCATTGAGTTTGGCTACGGCTTCGACGATGCCAAGCGCGGCGACCTTTTGAAGCGGGTGTCGGAACGCGAGCTTCAGTTCGCGACCGACGAAGACACCGTCGGCCCCGACCCGCTGGTGGCGCGCTGGGACCTCGGCGCTGAACCGCTGGACTGGAGTACTGCGCGCCTGAATCTCGTGAAGACGCTTCGCGACAAGCTGCTTGAGAAGGGTGTAAAGGACGGCGAATCGTGGCATCTGCTCCGCAAGGCGTATGAGCAACTGCTGGGCGAGCAGTTGAACGCCCTTTCGACGGCGTCGCGATATCTCGGCGGCGTCTACGTGAATCGCGACCGCAAGGGTGACCCCAACGGTCGAGATCCGCTGGTGCCTGTCGAGGCTGAAAAGCAGCGCAAAGCACTGGCCTTCATCATCGAGAACTCGTTCAACGACTCCTCGTTCGATCTGCGACCCGAGATTCTGTCCAAGCTGGCGACGGACAAGAATCGCCACTGGGGTAACATCGGTTCGGCCGACGAGGCGTTTTCGATCACCGGCCGCGTGGCCCAGATTCAGGCGTTCGCCATGTTGTTCCTGATGAACGGCGACACCCTGAACAGGATCTACGACAACGAGATTCGCACGCCCGCTGACAAGGATGCGCTGACGTTGCCCGAGCTGTTCAGCGCGGTCACCAAGAATGCCTTTGCCGATCTCGACGGATCGCTCGACGGCACGTCGTACAGCAATCGCAAGCCGATGATCTCGGAACTTCGTCGGAACCTGCAGATGGAGCTGTGCAACCGGCTGATCGACCTGTCACTGCGCCCGGCGCGACTGCCACAGCCTGTGCCGACGCTGGCGACCTATCACCTTCGCCAGCTCGACGAGAAGCTGAAGAAGCTGATCGAGAAGTTGCCATCAGGTCAGATTGATGATTACACGAGATCACACCTGACTGAAATGCACACTCAAGTCGAGAAGGCGCTCAACGCCATCAAGACAGAGCCGCTCTGATTCGGACCGAATCAATGCAACACAAGGGAGGGCCGAACCGGCCCTCCCTTGTTCAATTGCAGGTGAATCTCGCCGTCACTTCTTCTTGGTGCTCGATGTGGATCGTTGATTCCAGATGCTCTTGTCGACGTCCTCGTCCTTCAGGTTCGGTTCGTAGATGTCGTAGTTCTCCGCGGCCGGACCCTTGGCATTCACGACCCGGCGATAACACCCGCTCTCCAATATGGCCACCAGCGACGGAGCCAGAAGCAGGAGGATCAACTTGCCGATACGAACCGAAACCAGGCGACGGTAGCTCATGGGACCGGAATGGTATCCCGACTCCCCGTGGAATTGGAAGGTGCCCAGGCCTGCTTCCCGCCGGAAGCCGGCGTCAGCCGCGAATCGCGGCGGCCAGCGTCTGGGGCGAGTCCACGATCGTAAATACCCGGTCAAGTCGCATCATGCCGAAAAGTTCGACAAGGTGCTGGCAGAGACCGAAGGCAATGCAACGGCCGCCGGCCTTCAGAACCTGATTGCGGATCTCGATGCAGAGTCCTAGCCCCATGCTCGACATGGCGCATACCGCGGAGAGATCAAGAACCACGACCCCCGACGGTCCCTCGTGCTCAACGAGCTTGCGAAAGATGGCCCCCGCGGCCATGGGCGCCTCAGCCTGACCAAGCGCTGGGGCCACGAATCGAATGGTGAGCACGTTTTCGGCGACAGAAAACTCGACGAGATCACTCACGTCGATGTCGGCGTCGCTCTTGATAATGGGCCGCTGCATGTGATACGCATCGGCCGGAAGGGAGGTCGACTTTCGGACGAGGGTCCGAAAAAGGTAAATTTGAACGGTTGCAGGCTACCAAACAGGCTCCGGCAGGCAACCCACAAAATCGCCGCTAGGGCGACACAGGATTCTGGGTCTGATCAGACTTGACCTGACCGGGCTCGACCGGAACGGCGACGTCTGGCCGCGAGGCTGCCTTTCTCCTCTCCACCCATTCGATGGGGACGTTGTTGATCCTGACCACCTCGCCCCAGTATTCCTGGTTCCCGCCGTAGATGCTGTTCTCAGCCATCACGGCGCTCGGTGTGAGGATCACGTCGGCGGAGGTGAGGCCTTCGGGAACGTCTCCGTAGCGAACGTTTCCCATGATACCGAAGCCCGGCAGGTTGTCAGCTTTTTCGTACTGACCTCGGCCGATCTGCAACGGTCCGTCACTCAACATGATTGCGATTCGGAAGTAGAGCGATGTCGGGCACGAGAACTTCTTGAATCCACTGGTGACCCTGATGCTGTCGTCGTGTTGATAGAGGATCAACTTGAAGTCCTGGAGCGATGCCCAGACAGCTTCTCGAAGAGCGGGGCTGGTGATGGGGTGGCTGGTGATGGGGAGATCTTCCTCGACGGTAATGTCAATGGGTATCTCCATGTCGCAGTGATACATATGGCTGGTTCGCGGAACGTCGGAGGGATTCCCCGATTTGCTGAGATCAACCTCTGCGATCAGATGCGCGACGATCGTTGCCTTTCCGAGCGGAGGAATGGCTGACCAGGTCAGTGATCCCCCGGATCGATGGCTGAAAGCGGTTCGGATTCTTGGAGGAATTCGTCTGCGAACGGTCTTCGACTTCCTGAGGGTCATCTTGTTCCGGGAGAGCTGGGGATGATGAAAGCTCAGTTCGATCTGGAAGGCCAGCTGCGTTCGTGTGCCCATGCGCTGAACCGAAGAGGCAAAATCAATTTCGTAGTGAATTGCTTCGCCCTGTCGGACCTCTGGAGCGAGTGTGATGACGACGGGATCCTGCAATGCCGTCCGAACGTATCGCGTCGCAATAGAGTCATCGACGAGTCCGTGTTGCCATGCGGTTTCAACGATATCGCCGAAGGCGGGCTGCCACAGCAATTCTGAGTCGGCCTGGCGCGCCAATACCCACTCGACAAATGGCGCAAGCGCCTGCGTGCTGAGCTTTCGGGCCTCGATGCGCCGCTGGATCTCCTTCGCGGCGGGAACATTCTCCGCCGAATCCGAAATGAGATCCTGCCGCAGCCACCACATCGGCTTCCATTGAACAAGTTGAATTGACCGGATGTACTTCCGTACGGGCGAGGTGAGCGGCATCACACCACCGGCGATGAGCAGAACGCCCAGCAACATCACAAGCGGCCGGCGATTGGGAATGCCACGTCGAATCGCGCGGGACTTGGAAAGGCTTCGGCCGCACTCAGGGCATTGTGATGGAAGCGAGTCATGGCCTCGAAGATCGTGGCCGCAGGACCTGCAGAACGGCTCATTCCCGATCAGGCGGCCGCGAATCCCGAAAAGAAGGAATGCCGCACCAAGGGTGATGAAGCTGACGGCAAGGGAGAGGATCATGCGGGTGGCTGCAGCAGATGTGCTGTTGGTCAGTTGGCGGCCGAGCAAGTCGCCTAGGGAGAATTACGACCATCGGCCGCTGATCCTGCGCCCAATCTCAGACAAGATTCGGAAGTCAGCCCCTGCCAAGAATCTTCCGCACCCCGAAGATGGCCCCAACCGCAATCAAGACGCCAACCACCGCCCCGACGATCGTCCCGGCGCGGGCGGCCATGTCGCCTTCGCTCATTGGCTTGCTGCTCGATCGTACGGATTGGGCCTGGAGCGGACGAAAGGAATCCAACATCCAGTCGCGGGTCTGCGTCCAGCGATCCCAGTCTCCGGAAGGTGTGTAGAAATTCACCTGGATCAGGCGTGAGTCGGTAAAGATCCCCTTTGAGAGCCCCCGGATTTCACCGATCCCGGGAACCTTCATTTTCATGGGAAGCAGGTAGGTCCTGCTCGATGAATCAAACGCCGGCTTCTCGATCGACAGGCCGGAGACCATCCCGCGCGCATCCTGATTCAGGGTTGCGTTGGCCAGATCATCGGGATTGAGCCCGCTCATGGCCGCGAGCAACTGTTTCATTTCGGACTCGCTGAGCGGTCCGGACTTGCCGTAATCGGAGTATGGAACAGTCTGCGTCAGGACATAGGGGTATTCGAACCAACGATTCTCGAACCCGGATTGAAATCCCGCGTCATAGTGTGCCTGCGCGAGCGCTGTGGGGGTCATGGCCTGCGACATCGTCGCCATCAGTGTGTCGTGAGGGATCTGACGCCAGCCATCGGGCAGTCCCAGCACATAGCCGCCCGACTCGCTTCGATGTTCGCCTGCCAGCGCGGCGGCCGTCGACCAAAGCAGTGCAATCACAAGGCAGGCGAGGATCGATTCCGGTCGCGATCTCATTGTGGTCTCCACGAGAGTGGCATGACAGTCGGGAGCAATACGCAGGCGACTACACCCCCTTCAGCATCCGCTCCAGATAGTGAATATCGAAGTTGGCCGTCACGAACTGGTCCGCATCCATCAGCCGTCGATGCAGCGGAATCGTCGTTCGAATCGGTCCGATCTTGAATTCGTCCAGCGCGCCCTTCATCCGGGCAATCGCCTCATCGCGCGTCGCCCCGTGAACGATCAGCTTGCCGATCATCGAATCGTAATTCGGCGGAATGCGATAGCCCGGACGCACGTGGCTGTCGAGCCGGACTCCGGGCCCGCCCGGAACCTGAAACACCTCGACCAACCCCGCCTGAGGCATGAAATTCCGATCCGGATCCTCGGCGTTGATCCGTGCTTCGATCGCGTGCCCCGTCACCTTGATGTGCTTCTGTTCGAACGGCAGCGGCTCGCCCGCGGCCACCTTGATCATCGTCTTCACGATGTCAATGCCGGTGATCATCTCAGTGACAGGGTGCTCAACCTGCACCCGTGTGTTCACCTCGAGCATGTAGAAGTTCTGTTTGCCATCCATCAGGAACTCGACGGTGGCCGCACCGGAATACTTCGCATTCCTCACCAGAGAAGCGGCGGCTGCGCACACCGCATCGCGCTTCTTCGGATCGACGCCCGGTGCCGGTGCTTCCTCGATCAACTTCTGATGCCGGCGCTGAGTCGTGCAATCGCGTTCGTAGAGATAGACGGCATGGCCGTGCTTGTCGCCGATGACCTGCACCTCGAAATGCCGCGCGGCTTCCAGATACTTCTCGATGTACACAGTGCCGTTGCCAAACGCGGCGGTGGCCTCCTGTTTGGCCTGCTGAATTCCCTGGCGCAGGGCGGGCTCGTTGTGGGCCACACGCATACCACGGCCGCCGCCCCCCGCCGCCGCCTTCACGATGACCGGATAGCCGATCTCGGCCGCGATCCGGATGGCCTCATCCTCTTCCTCGATCGCTCCGTCGGAACCAGGGAAGATCGGCGTGCCGGTTTTCTTGGCGAGCTGTTTGCACGAGACCTTGTCGCCCAAGAGCGCCATTGCCTCGGGAGACGGGCCAATGAACTCGATCTGGCAATCGCGACAAACCTCGGCAAACTTGGCATTTTCGGCCAGGAAGCCGTAGCCGGGATGAATTGCGTCGACGTTGGCGATCTCGGCCGCGGAAATGATGCGGTCGATCTTCAGGTAGCTCTCTTTGGCCGGGCCCGGACCGATACAGATCGCTTCATCACAGAACTCGAGCCACGGTCCATCCTTGTCGGCCGTGGAATAGACGCAGACCGTTTCGATACCGAGTTCGCGGGCGGCACGAATGATGCGAAGGGCGATTTCGCCGCGGTTGGCAATAAGAATGCGGGAAAACATGGTTGAGATCAACTCGGACGAACGAGGAAGAGCCGCTGGCCGAACTCGACGGGCTGACCGTTCTTGATCAGCACGCGCTCGATCGTGCCGGATCGCTCAGCCTTGATCTCGTTGAAGATCTTCATCGCCTCGATGAGGCACACGACGGTGTCGGGTCCGATCGAGCCACCAACGTTGACGAACGGCGGCTTTTCCGGGCTCGATGCAGAATAGAAGGTGCCCACCATCGGGCTCTCAATCGCCACGAGCCCGGCCTCGTCGCTTGGCGCAGTGCCGGCGGGTGGTGGCGCTGCGGCCGGCGCTGGCGATGGCTGGGCCGGTGCCGGAGCCATGGCGGGCGCGCTGTAGGCAAACTGCGGCTGCGAGAGGCCGGTGGGGCTGTTTCGCTTCAGTGACACCTGCTCCTGGCCGTCGCGAAGGTCGAGTTCGGTGAGATCGGCCTGGCCCATCAATCGAACCAGTTCCTTGAGTTTGCGAATGTCGATCATGCATTGATCCTCTTGGGAGGCGCCGGGATCGGCGCGGTACAGAGATCGTGGGGATAGGAGGTGAGAACATCGTGGCCGGTCGGTGTGATCAGAACGTCGTCCTCAACCCGGGCGCCGCCCTTCCCCGGAAGGTAGATTCCGGGCTCGATCGTGATCACCATGCCCGGCTCGAGAATGCCTGACGATGACGTGGCCGAGACGAATGGGTCTTCATGGATCTCAAGCCCGATACCGTGGCCGACGCCATGGAGGAAGGCGTCGCCAAATCCGGCGCCTTCTATCACCGCCCTGGCAGCTCGATCGACGTCCTCGCACCGAACACCAGGACGACACGCTTTGATGGCCTCGGCCTGAGCTTCAAGCACAATGTCGAAGATCTCCACCATCTCATCCGGCGGATCGCCGATGGTGATGGTGCGTGTCACATCGCAGCAGTAGCCATGGAGAAGGCAGCCGGAGTCGACAAGCAAAAGGTGATCGGTCTGGATCGGGCTGAGTGTCGAAACACCATGGACGAGCCCCGCCGACGGGCCGCTCAGCAACATGGTCGGAAAACTGGTTCCTTGCCCGCCGAGCCGGCGCATATGGAACTCAAGTCGGCCCACCGCTTCCAATTCCGGCATGCCCGGTGAGATTTCAGCGAGGAGCGAGGCAAGAGCCTCGTGTTGCACGCGAATCGCACGGCGAATGCACTCAATTTCCACCTCGTCCTTGATTCGGCGCATTGCGCTGACCAACCCATGCGTCGGTACGAGGTGCGTCTCCCCCATCGCGGCGGCGAGTCGATTGCAGGTCGAGAGAGTGAGGTGTTCGCCCTGGATGCCGACCCGGCGGAGCGAGAGATCCTTCACCAGGGGAGCAAGGCTGTCGGCGAGGCGGTGGCGAACCCCAGTGATCAGCGAGAGTCCGGGCTCTCCGGACCATGGCTGAAGATACGCCTCAAACCGAGGGTCGGTGATCAGAGTTGTGGTCTTTGGGGTAAGCAGGAGATATGCGTCGTGCCCCGGGGTCGCGGTGAGGTAGCGGATGTCTCGTTCGTTCGTAACCAGCAGCGCATCAATTCCTGCAGTTGAGAGTCGTTCGCAAAGGCGAATGCGGCGCGCTGTGGCGGCCGATCTGAGGGTCGACGGTGCGAGTTCGATAGGCGGGGCGACAGCCACCCTCGCATTATACATTCGGTGTCGATTTTGGGTCTTCCGGGTCCGAACCTGCTGCGATCACGCGCGATCAGGAGTGATCGTGAAATTCGTCCAGCTCGGTGGCCGCCAGCTTGTCCATGTCTTGGAGCATGGAGCGGGTATCGTTGATAGCCCGCTCGATCGAGCTCAGCCCGGTCACGCACTTAATGGGGTCGATCCTGCCGAGTTCAACAAGCTTGGCTTCGATCTGGGCCCTGCCCTCAAGGAGCTGGCTCAGCACGTGAGAAGCGGAGCGACGAACCAAGGCTGGTTCGTCGAGCGTCGGGCGGCAGATATTGGTCACCATCATCCAGGTCTCATGGCTGGACGCGACAAGCCACGGGCGGCCATCCACGTCCGGCAGGTCAAGGGATCTCGAAGGGGGGATGATCCCATGGTCGAGGGCCGGAGGCAAGTCGCCTCCAATGGATTCTTCGGACGTTCACGTGGTAGTCTTTCACATTCCAGCCCAAAATGGGGCCGTGAACCGTACAAATACAGAATATACTTGCTCAATTTCCTCTTGGAAAAGGAAATGCCGCTGACGCGGCTTGTGGGTACCATCCCGGCTCATTAGAGGAAACAGGCCGGAACCATGCTGATTCGAACCCATTCCTGTGGCGAACTTCGCCCATCTCATGCCGGACAAGCCGTCACCCTTTGCGGATGGGTCAATACCTACCGCGACCAGGGAAAGGGCCTGGTCTTCTTCGACCTTCGCGACCGAGAAGGGCTGACTCAGGTGGTCTTCGACCTTGAGGATGTGCCCGCGGATGTCGTGGCCGCCGCCCGGTCGCTTCGCCGCGAGGATGTGGTGGGGGTGCGGGGCAAGTTGAGGATGCGCGCCGGCGACGCCAATCCCAAACTGGCCACCGGCGAGGTTGAACTGCTGGCCACGGAGATCGAGGTCTTCAATAAGACCGAGCCGCCACCGATTCTGCCGGATGAATACGAGGCTGAGAAAATCGCCGAGGAAACGCGACTCAAGCATCGATACATCGACTTGCGCCGGCCGCGAATGCAGCACATTTTGAAGACCCGCAGCCGCGTGGCCAAGTTCGCCCGCGACTATTTTGTGGGAAACGGGTTTCTGGAGATTGAGACACCGCTCCTCATCAAGACGACACCGGAAGGAGCGCGCGACTTCATCGTGCCGAGCCGCCTGTACCCCGGGAAGTGGTATGCCCTGCCGCAGAGTCCGCAGCTGTTCAAGCAGATCCTGATGGTGGCGGGATGCGATCGCTACATCCAGATCTGCAAGTGCATGCGCGACGAGGATCCGCGGGCCGACCGCCAGGCGGAGTTCACGCAGATCGACCTCGAAATGTCGTTTGTCGATCGCGAGCAGGTCCTGAACATGATGGAGGGTTTCGCCCGCGGCCTGTGGAAGGAGATGTTCGGCCATGAAACCGGCGCCTTCCCGCGAATGACCTATCACGAGGCGATGGAGCGCTACGGAATCGACCGGCCCGATACGCGATTCGGCCTGGAGATCACCGACGTTTCCGACATCGCCCGCACGATGGATTTCGGCGTCTTTCAGCAGGCGCTGGCGAAGAAAAACGGCGTGGTCAAGGCGATTCGCGTGCCCGGCGGGGCGGAATTGCTGACCCGAAAGATGACCGACGGGTATTCGGAGTGGGTCAAGACGTTCCGTGCCGGCGGCGTACCAGTGGTGAAACTCACGGCCAACGGCTTCGAGACCGGCATCGCCAAGTTTGTCACTGGCGCCGCAGCCGACGCTCTCAAGCAGAAACTCGGGCTGGCGGTGGGTGATGCCGTACTCTTCGCCGCCGACAGCTATTCCATCGCGACCAAGGTGATGGGCGAGCTGCGGCTGCGACTGGGGAAGGACCTCAAGCTGATTCCGGAAGGGAAGTGGAACTTCCTTTGGGTGATTGACTTTCCGATGTTTGAATACGACGAGGAGAAGTCGCGCTGGGTGGCTTTGCACCATCCGTTCACTTCGCCCAATCCCGACCAGTTCGGCATTCTTGAAACTGACCCCGGCGCGTGCGTGTCGGCCGGCTATGACATGGTGCTGAATGGGTCGGAAATCGGCGGCGGGTCGATCCGTATCCACAACATGGATGTGCAGCGGCGGGTTTTCAACCTGATCGGGTTGACCGACGAAGAGGCCCGGATGAAGTTCGGGTTCCTTTTGAACGCGCTTCGGTTTGGCGCCCCGCCCCACGGCGGCATCGCCTTCGGCCTCGACCGGCTGGTGATGCACATTGTGGGCAGCGACAATATCCGTGATGTCATCGCCTTCCCGAAGACGCAGAACGGTGCCGACCTGATGATCGACGCGCCCGGTCCGGCCGACTTGGAGCAGTTGGAAGAGCTTCACGTGCGGAATGTGGAGCCTGAGGAAAGTGTGAAGATGTAGTCCGGATCGACCCGGACCCGGAAAAACGGTGTATCCTCACGAATCGATGCCCGCCACGACGACCAACGCCCCGATGCAGGCCGATCGAAGCCTCAAGGAACGATACGAGGAAGTCAAGCAGCGCATGGCCAGCGCCGCAGCGCGATCGGGTCGCCGCGCGAGCGATGTGCTTCTGGTGGCGGTGACCAAGAACGCATCGATTGATCAGGTTCGCGAGATTGTGTCATTGGGTCAGATCGACCTTGGGGAGAACCGGGTGCAGAACCTGCAGCAGCGGGTGGCCCAGATCGACGAATTCCTTCAGCGGCGACGTTCGCTCGGCGGCATGGGCTCGAAATCGGCGGGCACGACGCCGCGCATGCCCGAGGCTGTGCGCTGGCACATGATCGGCCACCTGCAGCGAAACAAAGTGAAGAAGGCGCTCGGCGTCGTGCGCCTGATCCACTCGGTCGACACGCTCCGGCTGGCCGAGGAGATTCAACTGGCGTCGACCAAGCTCGATGAACCGGTCGAAGTGCTTATCGAGGTCAATGTCTCGGGCGAACACCAGAAATACGGCCTGCCGTCTCCTGCGGTGCCTCACTTTGTCGAGCAGCTGGACACGATGCTCTCCATCCGGCCCCGCGGGCTGATGTGCATGGCGCCGCTGTCAGACAACCCCGAAGACTCGCGGCCGACCTTTGATCGCTGCCGCGAGCTCTATGACGACCTCAAGCGTGAGGGGCTCGGCGGGCTTCGTTTTGACATTCTCTCCATGGGGATGAGCAACGACTACGAAGTGGCGATCGAGTGCGGGGCGAACATTGTTCGCGTCGGCACGGCGATTTTCGGACCTGCCCAGATTACCGACGAGCCCGAGGAAGAGGATTGATCACCCGGTGATGTTGTGAGGCGAATCCAACTCGAGAAATCGTGCTATTCGCGCTCGCAGGTACATCGGTTCTGTTCGCGTTGCATAGCTTCGCCCGATTCGAATGGTCTCGCCCGTGAGCGTCACGAGGAGTAGTTCAAATCGAGTCATTTTCTCGGGTTTCTCAGAAATCTGCTTGACCATCACGGATGCAATTTCGCGGGTTGGAATTGACACGCCTCGCGGGAATGGAAGGGGCTCGTGTCTTATCTCGAGTGAATCCATTCCAACAATGATGGTCGTCCGATTGACGAGGGCCAGCGCCAGCTTGGCTGCGCAAACAACGCTGATGATCGTACACGTACCCACCATCGACACCATGGCCTGCTTGTTCGCCCAGGCGCTCGAGTTCATCAACATGGTTGTGCTGAAGTATCCGAAAAAAATGACCACGAGAATCAGACTCACGAGGTACCGCGCTCCCTCGCGCCGATAGATGGTCAGGCGGTCGACTGACTCGTCGACCCGAATATTCCAGGGTGCGTCCTCGTTGGCCGAATCAGTCAAAGGTGCGGCCAATCCCATGTCTTTGAGGTCCAGAATGCCATGGCAGGCGGAGCATGACACCCATTTCCGATCAGCTTCAATCTCCTCGTGCGCAATAACTTCGCCGCATGTTGGGCAACGCAACTCGTCGGCGCCGATCTCCACATCGGAATGCTAGCAAGAGCCGTCCGGTCTCTGCACGCTTCGGACTCGTCGGGGCGGTGGGCCTGCAAACCAAGCGACTTCAAGCCGCGCCGCTGCGGGCCGAAAGGAATCCGTCCCCATTGATTGTAAGAACTGGCCGATGGCCTCAATTCTCGGACCTCCCCAGATTGCCGGCGAGCCCGCCGAAGTGGAATGAGCCCCCAATAGGGGCCAGCGTTAACCTGAAATTGACGGGGCGTTGACGGGGGATTCACTCGAAGAGGGAATTATCTCCCATTCCCGGCGCGATGACGTCGGTTTTCGCGTCCTGATTAGAGCATCACGCTCCTTCACTTCAACGGGCGCTCCGCAACGTGCGGAGGCCCGTTCTTCTTTTTTGCGGGGGTCGGCCCGGGCATTACTGTGGATCCTGAGCCGTTCTGTCGTCTCCGAGATCAATGTCCAAACCAGGTGGAAAATCGGTTCGCTTCATCGGCTGGTCCCGCCGCACCGACTGGGTCTGCTTCTTTCTGCTTCAACCGCTCTGCTTCTGCCCCGGCCTTCACGATCTCGCCTTTGGGGCTTCCCTTCACCCAACGCCCGGCAAGCTCGCCATCGCCACCGCCGCCATTCTGCTCACGGCCCTCCTCCTCTTCGCCATCATTCGTCGCCTCTTCAAGGGGCTGAAGGGCTTCGGCCCGTGGCTCGCCTGGCTGGTCGGATTCACATTCTGGACTCTCAATGTCGGCCTGCTCCTCGGCATCATGCTGGTCAGCGCGGATCGTATGGTCCCTCAACAATCTCCCGCCTCGCCTCGGCTGCATTCGCCGCACTCTGGACCCGTCGACATCTCACGCCTCGAATCGCCGTAGGATGTGAGCATGACCACCGCCTCGGCCACGTTTGTCGCCCCCGAAGTGAAATCCACCCGCCTCATGGTCGGCCTCGAAATCCATGTCGAGCTGGCCACCCGCACCAAGATGTTCACCCGCGTGGCCAACGTCGCCCACCCCGATCACTTTGATGCCGAACCCAACTCCCTGATCGACCCGGTCGTCGTCGCTCTGCCGGGCTCCCTTCCGGTCATGAATAAACGCGCGGTCGAGATGTCGATCATGGTCGGCCTCGCATTGAATTGCCGCATCGCCCGCTTCTCCAAGTGGGATCGCAAGAACTACTTCTATCCCGACCTGCCCAAGGGCTATCAGATCTCGCAATACGACCTTCCGCTCTGCGGCGACGGTGCGGTCGACATCCCCATCGGCGAAGGCGAAACCAAGCGCATTGGAATCATCCGCGCCCACCTCGAGGAAGACACCGGCAAGCTCGGCCATGAACTGCCCGGCGGATTCCACTACGAAGGTTCGCTCGTCGATCTGAATCGCGCGGGCACACCGCTTCTGGAGATCGTCACCCAACCCGATTTCGACAACGCCGACGACGTCGTCACCTTCGCGCAGGAACTTCGCAACATCTGCCGCTTCCTCGGCGTCACCGAAGGCATCATGCAGAAGGGCCACATGCGCTTCGAGCCCAATGTGAACGTCATCATCGATACGGCCGACGGCCGCGAATACCGCACTCCGATCGTCGAAATCAAGAACCTCAACTCCTTCAAGGTGCTCCGCGCTTCCATCGAATACGAGCACAAGCGGCAGGTGGAGGAATGGAAGAAGACCGGCCGCATCATGGGCGCGGGCATGAAGCGGACCCGCGGGTGGGACGATCAGACGCTGACCACCGTCCTTCAGCGCGAAAAAGAGGACGCCCACGACTACCGTTACTTCCCCGATCCGGATCTGATTCCCGTCACGGTCAGCGATGAGTGGCTCGAACGCATTCAGGCGCAGATTCCGGAACTGCCCATCGCCCGCCGCGAGCGCTACATGAACGACTTCGGCCTCGACCGGAAGGATTCGCTGGCCCTGACCGATGATCGCGATTTCTGCCTCTATTTCGAACGTTGCGTCGACGCTCTTCACAACGCCCGGGACGGAAAGGTGCCCACCTCTCATCCCGGCTACGCCACCGCCAAGCTCCTTCTCAACGCCGCGGCCAAGCGGGCCAACGAGCGCGGCTGCATGATCCACGAACTCGGCCTTTCGCCCGAAGACGTCGCCCAGGTCATCCTTCTTCGCGACGCGGGCACCATCGGTCCGCAGGCGGCCGACACCCTCGTCGGCCTGCTCATTGATCAGGCAGCCACGGACACCGGCAGCGGTCGCACGGGCGTCCTGCCTGCGAATGATCGGGTCCTGGCCCTCGCCACAGAGCACGGCCTGGTGCAGGTGCGCGACGACGCCGCCCTCTCCAAGTGGGTCGACGAAGCCATCGCGGCCAATCCCGCCGTTGTCGCCGATGTCAAGGGCGGCAAAGGCGCTGCCATCGGCCGCCTCGTCGGCGCGGTAATGAAGCTCTCCGGCGGCAAGGCCGATGCGAAGGCGGTGAATGAACTGTTGAAGGAGAAGCTGGGGAACTAGCGACACGAGGCTTCTCGGGCACCCGTCGGTCATTCATTTGACTGTGACTTCTGGCTTTAGTTCGTCTTCGCGCTCAGCGCTGCCTCGAACTTCGCCTTGTCGCCGCTGGTCCAGGCCTTCACGAGCGACCCGTCCGACGGCTTCGGCGTCACCTGGCCCAGCAGCACCTCAGCGCGCTGGACAACGTTGGTATAGACCGGCCGAAGCCCTGCTTCGGTGTGGCCCTTCTCCCACTGCTTCAGGCACACCTGCAACGCAGCCATCAGCATCTGTCGCATCGATTCGTTGACGGTCTGTTGCTCGGCTTTGGGGAGCTCGATGTATTGCGGAATCACTTCGCGAAGGAGGTTCGCGACGGCTCCAAGCAGCATCGCATCCTCCGCCCGACGGTCAACCCGGTCGATGACATCCTTCATCGCTCCAACCTGAATACCGAAGAGCGAACTGTCGGCCCGGGCAAGCTCGCGAAGCGCTTCCAATTCACGCTGAACAACAAGCCAGTATTTCTCCTGCCGAACCAGCGAGGCAATTTCGCGGGCCAACGAAGAACGCTTTGCCTCAGGCAGATTGACCTGGCGAATGGCTTCGGTCATGCGACCGGCCGCAGCCTGGCGGTGGGCCAGATCCGGTTGGTTGCGATCGTCCGTCTGCTGGAGGAGTGCATCGATGGCCGCGGGCGTTCGAATGGCTTCCAGCACCGCGTAGGCGGAAACCGCACTCTGAATATTCTCGCTTCGGATGACCGAGTACATCTGCTCGATCAGGATGGCTCCGTACTCGTTGCGAAACACGGCGGTCACACCGGGCGATTGCAAAGGTTTCCGCAGGATGTCGCGGGCGGCTGAAATCTCCTCCGCGGTACCCTCGACCATTGGCTTTTTCCACGATTCGGCGAAGGTGCGCAGGGTGGATTTCTGCGATTCGGAGATGGTTCGCGAACCGATGATTTCAGCGGGAACAGTGGTCGGCGCAGCCTGGAGTGACCACGCAGGTCGGCTCATGAGCAGAAGACAGGCAACACAAGCGATCAGATAGCGTCGACTCATATGAATGGGAGGGTTCGACCAGTTCGTGCCGCCGGTTCCGCCGCCGTGGGCGACTTGGCCGAGGAATCACCGCGCAGAACGGAAAACCTAACGAAGCACGCTCCGGGTGTCAACGACGCCAACGCCGCCGGCACTTGTCAGGGTTTGGGAAGGGTCGTGTGCCGCAGCGGCACCGGCCCGCCCCGCGCCCTTCGCAATCGGATATTCAGCAGCTCCACGAAGAGCGAGAAACCCATGGCGAAATAGATGTAACCCTTTTCAATGTGCTTGCCAAAGCCTTCAACGGTGAGCATCACGCCGATCAGCAGCAGGAACGAGAGCGCCAGCATCTTGATCGTCGGGTGCCGCTCGACAAAGTCGCTCACCGGCCGGGCGAAGATGAGCATCACTCCCACGGCAATCATGACCGCCAGCGCCATGATCGTAAGCGGTTGCCACCAAGGAGCGTCTTCCTGCTTCACCATGCCGACGGCGGTGATCACCGAATCGAGCGAGAAGATGATGTCCATAAGCACGATCTGGATCAGGATGGAGCGCATGCCGGCGTGTTGCCGCGGTCGATCGGGATTGTGGCCATCCTCGCCCTCCAGCTTGTCATGAATCTCCCACGTCGCCTTTCCGATCAGGAAAATGCCTCCGGCGAGAAGGATCAGGTCCCGCCCGGTGACTTCGTGGCCGAAAAGCGGAAACAGAGGTCGGGTGAGCCCCATGATCCAGGACAGGGAGAAAAGCAGCACAATCCGCATTAGCATCGCCAGCACCAGGCCGATCCGCCGGGCGGCGTCGCGTTTCTCGGGCGGCAATTTGGCCGCAAGGATCGCGATAAACACGATGTTGTCGATGCCCAGCACGATTTCGAGGGCACTGAGCGTGACCAGCGCGAGGGCATTCTCGAAGGTAAAGAGGTCAAGAATCACCATGGTTTTTCCACATGAATGGGATCGGAGGCGCTGAAGACTGGGGCGAAGCGTACTTCGCCCCGGCAAGGTCTGCTTGTCCCAGTTTCCATCTCGGGCGACCTATCCTTTGGCAATGTCTTCAGCGCATGACGCCTGGCGAGATCCGTCGGTGGCCTGCTCTCTCCTCCGAGACGCGGCCAACGCCCTTCTTGGCCACCCCGGTCGTAGGGGCTCGTGCGTCGATATTCCCGCCCGGGGCCGGCTGCTGGCCAGTGGCGACCTTCACGACAACCCGGTTCATTTTGAGGCCGTGCAGCGGATGGCGGGGCTGGCTCAATCGCCTGACCGCCATGCCACGGTCCATGAGTTGATTCACGGGGAGCGGCTGATCAATGGCGCGGATCTCAGCCATCGAATGGTCCTTCGGGTGGCGGAGTGGGTGTTGCAGTATCCGCTTCAGGTTCATCCACTCCTGGCGAACCATGAGCTGAGCCAGTTGACCGGTCGCGGGGTCAGCAAGGGGGCGGGAGATTCGGTCAAGCTTTTCAACGCCGGGCTCGACTTCGTGTATGCCGATGCCGCCGACGAGGTTCATGAGGCGGTGAACGAGTTCTTCCGCGCAATGCCCCTGGCGCTTCGTGTTGAAGGAAGGCTGCTCTGCGCCCATGCGCTTCCATCACCGGCGACGATGCGATTGTTTGAGCCGGGGGTGTTGCTCCGTTCACTCACGCCGGATGACCTTGTTCCACCCCGCGGTGCCGCCTACCTCATGACGTGGGGAAGGGAATGGAGCCCGGAGATCGCGGAAACACTCGCCGCGGCCTGGGGCGTCGAGTACTTCGTGCTCGGCCATCAGTTTGTGGAAAATGGCATCGAGCGGGTGGGTCAACGGATCATCGTGTTGAATACCGACCACCAGCACGGCATGGTGCTTCCCGTCGACCTCGAGCATCCGACGTCGCTGCAGCGACTGTTCGAGCATGCCGTCCCGATCCGAAGCGGTTTTCGAGCGGAGCTGGCCAGTTGATTGAACCCGCCCTTGCGATCGAATCTTCGCAACGAGGCGGCGGTGTAGCGCTTCGGGATGAATCGGGGACCGTCCATGAGGAGCGTTTCAACTCCACCGACCGCCACGATGATGACCTCATGCCGTCGATCGACCGGCTGATGCACCGGGTCAGGATGCGGCCGCGCGATCTTCGGATCATCGGCGTATCGATGGGGCCTGGCGGTTTCACAGGCCTTCGGATCGGGCTTTCAACCGCCGCGGTCATGGCCGACACGCTGGGGTTGCGACTGTTGGGGGTCCCATCGGCGCTCGTGGCGGCTGCGTCGACAGATGCTCCACCCGGCGAAGCGCTGGTCGCGTTGGCCTCGAAGGGCGAGACAACATGGCTCACCGTGGTTGAGCGGAGTGGTCTGGGATGGGGAGTTCGTGCAACACCTGGCCTTGTTGATGAATCGTGGGCCGGGTGGGGTCGTTATCAGACGCTGGTTGCCGATGAGTACCTGCCCAAGACGTTGGCGGAGCGATGTCGACACGATGGAGTGACCATTCTGAGGCCGACCTTCGACGCCAAGGCATGCCTGGAAGTCGCGGTGGAAATGGATCGGCGGGGTGAACACACCAAACCGATCCAGCTTCGTCCGCTGTATCCGCGGCAACCGGAAGCGGTCTCGCTCTGGGAGCGTCGAAACCCATAACCCCGAGAACTTGACGGGTTGTTCCGTTTGGCTCGACCGGGAAGGCCAGTGGGCTTGCCCATGGCCCCGAGAGTCACACAAGTCTGATGATTCTGTCCGTCCGTGCCGATTGCAACATGCTGGAATTTCGTAAGTTACATGCAGCGCTCGGGCACGGGCCTGCGAACTCCCATAAGGGCAGGAGGCATTCATGGCCACCCGCAATGGCACGCATACGGATTGGTCCGCCAAGCAGGTCTTTACCACTGGAGAGGCTGCGGAAATCTGCAAGGTCTCGCAGCAGACGATCATCCGCTGCTTCGACAGTGGGAGGCTGCAGGGCTTTCGCGTTCCCGGATCGAAATTCCGCCGGATCCCGAGAGCCGAGTTGATCCGGTTCATGCGGACCAACGACATTCCGGTCGAGATCCTCGAGGGCGCTGGTCGGCGGCGGATTCTGGTTGTCGACGATGACGAGAAGATTCTCGAGTTCTTCGAGGAGCTGTTTCGCAACGACGGCCGGTTCGAAGTGCGCCTGGTCAGCAATGGCTACGACGCGGGGCTGATGACCGAGCAGTTCCGGCCCGAGGTGATTCTGCTCGACTACATGCTCCCGGATATCAACGGCAGCATGGTGATCGATCGGATCCGGAATACTCCGCACCTCTCGGGCACCAAGATCATTGTCGTCTCAGGCGTCATCAACCAGAATGAAGTCAATGACCTACTCAGGCGAGGAGCCGACGACTTCATGAAGAAGCCGTTCGCCATCGATGACCTCATGTCGCGCATTCAGCGCGCGGTCGAGTCGTAATTCCGGACGGACTCGCCGATGAGCGGTGCCTCGTCCACACCCGGCGCTTCCTCCGATCAGCTTGAGCTGATCCTGCAGCATGTTGACGCTCTTCCCACGCTGGGAGCGGTGGTTGCGCGCCTTCTGGCGATGACCTCGAGCGCAGAGGCATCGGCGTCCGACGTCGTCAAGCTCATCGAGACCGACCCGTCCCTGACCGGACGGGTCCTTCGCGCCTGCCGTCGAAGTGAACGGGGCCGAGCCCTCAAGATCGGCACCGTCGAGCGCGCGGTCGTTCTCATGGGGTTTGAAGCGGTTCGGGCGGCAGCCCTGTCTGTCCAGGTTTTCGAAGTCCTCGATCACCGGCAGGGCCAGGCGGGGAGCGAGGGGTTCGACCGCATCCGTTTCTGGCGGCATTGCGTGGCGACGGCCGTGCTCGCGGAGCGCATCGCCACGCGAAAACGTTCGCTCGCCGTCGATCGCGGCGAGGCCTTCACCGCCGGCCTGCTTCACGACCTGGGACACCTGGCGCTGCATGCCGTGCTCCCCCAGACGTATGAGCGTATCGCCACGCGATCGGAGCAATTCCTGCGGCCGATGGATGAATCCTGTTCCCGCATCATCGGCATGGATACTCATGCCATCGGTAAGCGACTTGGTGAACGATGGGGGCTTCCAACCCGGCTGATCGAGACTATCTGGCTCAACGGGCAGGTTGCGGAAGCGTTTCCCGAATCGTCGCCCCGCGCCTTGATCAGCATGGTGACCCTGGCGGATGCCCTGGCGCGAAAGGTGCACCTCGCGCCGCGCGGTCAGGCGCCGAATGACGAACTGCTGCGGGCGCATGCAGCGCAACTGGAGATCTCCGAGTCCGAGTGCGAGCAGTTGGCCGAGGGCGTCCATGAGGAGGTTGCCCATCGGGCCGCAGGCCTTGGGCTCGACGATCAACCACCCACCGAAGTTCTCTTGGACGCTCTTGCTCGAGCCAACGAGCTGCTGGCTCGACATGCCGAGACCCGTCCCAATGAACGCAGGTCCTCGAAGATCGCGCTACCGCCGGTCGAAGAAATTCGAAGTCTCTACGCCTCGACTCTTCAAGCCACCAGCATTCATGAGGCCATTCGGGCCGCCGGGTCGAGTGCCGCTCGCTCGTTCGGCGGCCGGCTCACAGCCGCCATTTTCTCGCGATTGGACGATGTCTTTGCCGTTGTTCAGACCTTCGACGAGCGCGGAGCGACCCTGACCACATCAAAGATTCCTCCTGACGATTTCAACTCGCTGGGCGAGGCTCCCGTTCAACCCATCTCGAAGAATCCCGATCGCTGGGCCGCATGGATAGGTCGAAAGGCCGATCGCCGGGCGATCGCGGTCCGTATCGCCTTCGACTCATGGACGGCGGCCTTTGCCATCGAGGAGCCACGGACGGCTCCGGCGGAATCATCGCTGCAGTTTCTCATCGAACAATGGAGGCTCACGATCGAGGTCGCCGCCCGGCACGAGCGGTCGTCAGCGCTGTCAGAACAGTTGGTGCTGGCCAATCGAAGGCTCGCCGCCACTCGGGATGAACTGGTCCGCAAACAGGCCATGGCTTCGCTCGGAGAGATGACCTGCGGAGTGGCCCATGAATTCAACAATCCGCTCACCGTGATCTCGTCGAGAGCGCAACTCGTGCGCGAAAACGCCGACGACCCTGATCAGCGCATCCAACTGCTCGAGATTATCAGGCAGGCCCAGCGGCTCAGCGACATGGTGAGCGCCCTCAACGAGATCTCGCGACCCCTCAATCTCACGCGAATGAATGTCGACGCCACCGACTGGCTCCGACGCGTCGTGGCGCAAGTCGATCAGCCGGATCGAATTGCGGTGCATGTGCCCGCCGCCGCACGGCAGGTCCGGATTGATCCCCGGCTGATGTCCGAAGTCATTGAGGAACTTGTTCAAAACGCGCGTGATGCAGATCCGAACGGAAAGATCGCCATCCTCGTTCAATCCGACCCTCTGGATGGTCGATGGATGCTTCGCCTGGCGGATGATGGCCCGGGCCTGTCTGAACGCGGACTGGCCCATGCCTTCGATCCGTTCTTCAGCGAAAAGCCCGCCGGCCGCAAGATGGGCCTCGGGCTCGCTCGGGCCCGACGAATCGTCGAAGCCCACGGCGGAGAGCTTTCGCTGCAGAACCGATCACCGCGCGGCGCGGTGGCCACCATCCGGCTCCCGCAGCCGCGCCTGTCAGGCCGGTTGCGCGTCGCTGCGGCGTAGGCGAAGCGAACCAGTTTGGAGATCACCGGATGGAGCGAGCTTCGAATGGACCCCGCGAATCACGAGCCGACCGAACCCGTTCATGCCGAGCATCAGCGCGTCGGTTGCATTCTGCTCGCAGCACGTGATCAGGACCTCACCCAACGCATCGCAACCGTCCTGCAGACCGAGGGATACCAGGTCGAGCACTGCTCGGCCACGGCCCCCGCGGCCGCCGCGCTGCTCGCACGCCACTTTGATCTGGTGCTCCTTGATCCATCCATGTCCGACGGCGACAGCATGGAACTGGTTCGCCTGAGCCAGCGGCTCGCCTCCGCACCCAAGGCGGTCCTCATCTCTGCCCGTGCCAGTTTCGACCGTGCGGTCGACGGCATGCGCAATGGCGCCATCGACTACATACGACTTCCCTGCGAGGACGACGAAGTGCTCAAGCGGGTCGCCGCCGCAATCGGTCGCGGCCAACTCGACAAGGAGCGGGAACAACGTCTCGTGCGCCTCAAGCGCATCTGTCGCAAGCTCAACACCGCCCGACACGAAATCTCAGCCCAGGTCGACACCTTGTGCAGCGATCTGGCCGCCGCGTACCGCGAGATGACCGACCAGATGCAGGAGGTGGCGACGGCCAGCGAGTTCCGAACCCTGCTCCGGCAGGAGCTCGACGTCGAAAGCATGCTGCGCACCGCCCTTGAATACATTCTGACCAAGACCGGTCCCACCAATGCCGCAGTCTTTCTGCCCGGCCCCTGCGGCGAATGGAATCTCGGCGCCTATGTGAACTACGACTGCCCGCGCGAAACAGCCAGCGTGCTGCTCGATCACCTTGGAGCCACCCTCTGCCCGATCATGGAGGAGGAAACCGAGATGGTGCGCTTCGACGACGCATCGCGATTCGCCGAGTGGATCGGAATCGAAAGCGCTGTCATCGCCGATAGCCAGGTGGTTTCATTCTCCGCTCGCCACGAGGACGAGACCATGGCGATCATCGTCATGTTCCGCCGGCCGGGCGAGCCGTTTGGCGAGGATCTCGCCAGCCTGCTCGATATGCTGCGAGGAATCTTCGCGGATCAACTCGCCACCATCATCCGAATTCACCACCGCGCCGCACCCTCCTGGCCCGATGAAGCGATCGACGACGACGCCGAATTTGATGGCGATTACGGCCTCGCTGCCTGATTCCAGGATTCTTCGCATCCCTCCAATCGAGATATCTCGCGCATCAGCGACCTAAGCTTGGGGTGAGGTAACCCCATGACCATGATGCTCCTCGATGCCGAAGCGACCGGATGGGATGCTTCCAAGCAGGAATACGTCCTCCCTCCGCTGCCCTACGACTACAACGCCCTCGAACCGTACATCGATGAGCAGACCATGCGTCTGCATCACGACAAACATCACGCTGGTTATGTCACCGGCCTCAACAAGGCCCTCGCCGGTCTGAAAGAAGTGCGCGAAGGCAAGCGCCCCGCCGCCGAGGTGCAGGCGCTCTCGCGCGATCTCGCCTTCCACGGATCCGGCCACGTGCTCCACACCCTGTTCTGGAACATCATGGCCCCGCCGAGCAAAGGGGTCGGTGATGAGCCCCACGGACCCATCGCCGAGCACATCGCCCGCGACTTCGGTGACTATGCCAAATTCGCCGCTCAGTTCAAAGACGCCGCAGCCAAAGTCGAGGGAAGCGGCTGGGGCATCCTCGCCCTCGAACCACTCAGCCGGAAGCTGCTGATTCTGCAGGCCGAGAAACATCAGAACCTGTCCGTATGGGGCGTGACACCGTTGCTCGCCGTCGACGTCTGGGAGCACGCCTACTACCTCAAGTATCAGAACAAGCGCGCCGACTATGTCGCCGCTTGGATGAACCTGATCAACTGGTCGGTGGTCAACGAGCGACTGACCTCCTGATCCCCGGCAAGATTCCCTCGCATGACGATCGATCCATCCACCGCGATGGCGTGCCCGATGTGCGGCTACGACCTCCGAGGAACCTTCGATGGTGTTGAGACATTCTCCTGCCCTGAATGCGGCCATCGGTGCAGCATCCCCACGCTTGCAGCCCGCGCAGTGCACCGAGAGCGAAGCCGGCGGACAACATGGCTCAGCACCATCGTCGCGATGGCAGGATTTGGCGTCTTCGCGCTCGGCGGCGTCACGCTGTCGGCCCACACTCTCGGCCGCATTGATGTCCTCTTCGCCCTCGCGACCTTCGGCGGCGCCTGGGTGGCATCACTGCGCTGGCCCGAGATGACCATGGCTGAGCGCGCGGTCTACTCATCCCTGCCTTCCCTGCTGTTTATCTACTACCGATTCGGTCCCACCGAGATTTCCGGGCTGATCGTCCTGCTGCTGGATGTCGCTTGGTTCGTCGGCTACGAGGTCCGCGCCATCCGCCGCCATTTCAAGTCACTGTCCAACGCCTGAATTGTCGATGTCCGCAGTGCCGGCGCTGCCTGGCCGCACCCTCAGCCGTCTCGCGAGGCACATCGACCGCCCGCACCGACCGATGGCATTGCGTGGCGGCGATCAATAATCGATCGACATCAGGCACAGCCCTTCCGGCGGCGCGGTGTCTCCAGCGCGCGTGCGATCCCGCGACGCCAGAATCTCCGGAATCTCGTCGGGTTCAATCCGCCCTCGACCCACCTCGATCAGCGTCCCCGCGATGATGCGGACCATGTTGTAGAGGAATCCATTGCCCTCAATGTCCACCCGCAGCCGATGCGGTCCCTCCGCACACACCTCGCACGACGAGATCGTTCGCACCGGCGACTCCTTCAAATGCACCATGTGCGCCACGCTGGTGAAGTCGTGTGTGCCTGTGAAATGCCGCGCTGCGAGTTTCATTCGCTCGGCGTCGAGTCGATACATCGATGAACACACCGTTCGCCGGTCAAAGAGCGGAGGCCAGTGCTCCGGCGGCGGGTGATGTTCGATCGTGTACCGATATCGCTTCCGAATCGCCATGGAAATCGGATCAAAATCGTCAGCCACGAGCCGCGCGGAGCGCACCTGCACATCTGCCGGAAGCCGGGCTGTGACGGCCAGCGGCAGCTTCTCAACCGGGATCGGCGTCGTCGATGAAAACGCCGCCACCTGCCCCAGGGCGTGCACGCCGGCATCTGTCCGCGAAGCCCCAACCACCAGCACGGGCTCACCCACCACCCTTGAAACCACTCGATCCATCACCCCTTGCACCGTGCGCAGCGGTTCCTGCCCGGGCGGCTCCTGCCGTTGCCAGCCGTGAAAATCGGTGCCCTCGTAGGCAACGGTGAGCGCAAAGCGGGCCATGGTCGACGCGAGTGTATCGCCGGATCTCATTGCCGATAGGCACGATTCGGGCGCACCGAATTCGATCCCACGCTCGAATATCAAAAATTTCTTTTGCCGATACTTCGGGCAATCCGGGGCAGGTGCCCTCCCGAGAGGCCGATCCGGGGCGCTCATTTGTCGAATTCCGGCCAAAGGCAGACGCACACCCTGAATTCACAGGGTGTCCAAGGAGCCCCGAATGAACACTCCATTGGCCACGATTTCCGGCCTTCACTGCACCCTCCACCGAGCCCTGAATGTCCGTCCCGATACGCCCGACTTTCGCGATCGGCTCTATGAACCGGCCTTGGTCGATGTGCCGCCGACAATGTCAATCGATCGTTATCGCTCGCTTGGCGTTCCCGTGCTCGATCAGGGGACCGATGGCGCCTGCACCGGCTTCGCCCTCGCCACCGTCGCGAACGTTCTGCTCCGCATGCGCCGAACCGATCCCGACCTCACCCCCGTCAGTCCCCGCATGTTCTATGAGATGGCCCGCCGATACGACGAATGGATCGGCGAGCGCTACGAAGGCTCCAGTGCCCGCGGTGCGATGAAAGGCTGGCACAAGCATGGCGTCTGCGCAGAATCCGACTGGCCCCAGCATGCCGATCCGCACGAGGGCCTCTCCGAAATCCGCGCTCGAAGTGCCCGCAATCGTCCCCTCGGCGCCTACTTCCGCGTCGACCATCGCGACCTCGTCGCCATGCACGCCGCCATGGCGGAGGCAGGCGTCCTCTACGCCACAGCAGCCATTCACGATGGCTGGACAACGGTGGATCGCACCGGCAGAATCGCGTGGAACCGCCGCAGTATCGGCAGCCATGCCTTTGCCATCGTCGCCTACGACCGTGACGGCTTCTGGATTCAGAATTCCTGGGGCGCGTTGTGGGGCGCGGACGGCTTCGGACACCTCTCCTACGCTGATTGGCTTTCCAATGGTCACGATGGCTGGGTGGCGCGGCTCGGTGCTCCGATCGAACTTCAAGGGACTCAGGGCGATGGTCCTCCGGCTCGCACTTCTCCAGTTGAATCACATCGTTCCATATCAAATCCACACTGGCTCGCACTCGAACCCGATGGCCGACTCAGACGTCATGGCCGGTGGGCCATGACGGTGGAAGACATCGCCCTCCTCCTCCAGCCTGGCGGCGAGTTCGATACCACCACCCGTCGCTGGGACAGAAAGCGCATCCTCCTTATCGCGCACGGCGGTCTGACCCATGAGTCCCACGCCATCGAAAGCTTGAGCGACAGGATCCCGTCGTTGCTCAGCGAGGAAATATTCCCAATCGGAATCGTCTGGAACTCCGATTTTCATTCGACGCTGACGAGTCTCATGCGCCGGGTCGTGCTCCACCGGCGATTGGCATCGCACCGTCGCAGCACTGGCGACGTGATGCATGAGCGGATGGATGATGCGGTGGAATGGCTGGCAAGGTCTCTCGGCGGGGCTGCGATCTGGGACCAGATGAAACGCAACGCCCGGGCTTCGTCGGAACGGAACGATGGGGGACTGAGAATCCTGATCCGTCATCTGCTCGACCTCGTGGCGCGTGATCCGTCGATCGAGCTGCACATCGTGGGCCACAGTGCAGGCGCCATCGTCTTGAGTGCGTTCATTCGACAATTCGCGGCGATGGCCGCAGGCGCACGCCACACGATCTCCACCGCCACCCTTTGGGCTCCGGCCAACACCATCGAGGACTTCAATCAGAACGTCGCCCCATCACTCGAATCAGGCCGGCTCGGACGCCTTCACCTCTTCACGCTCACCGAGGAGGCCGAGCGGGCCGACTCGGTCGCGGGCGTCTACCTCAAGTCGATCCTCTATCTCGTGTCGAACGCTCTGGAGGTGCGGCCCGCGATTCCCGGCGTCTGCGATGGAACCCCACTTCTCGGACTTGCATCCTCGATCGAAGGCGATGCAGGCATCATGCGGCAGATCGCGCTCGGCGCATTGATCTGGACGAGTGCCCCAACGTCAGCCAATGCCGCGCACGACGCCGCTTCACTGGCCCGCACTCACGGCGAATTCAATGCCGATGCAGCCACATGGCGTTCCCTGTATTCGATCATTCAGGGGCCTCCCGAATCGACAATTGGGGTTCCCAATCAGCGTGATTTCCGGAATAATGCGCCGATGAGCCCGACCCGAGCCTTTCTCCCGGAGCGGACATGAGTGCAACCACCCCCAAAACATCTTCGGAGTCGGGCCGGATCGACGTGTTTCCGGGAACATTGATCACCTGGATCAACCGACAGATGGGTCTCGGCGAGGAGGGACGCCGTCAGATCAACCGCCACATCATGTCGGTCTATGCGTGGCCGCTCAAGGTGTACTTCCTCGGGTCCTCAGCCCGGTGGCTGGGAGAGCCGGATGAAATCATTAACGGGTTCTTCGCCAACCGTCTCGCCCGCGAGGAGTTCCTTGAGCGCTGGCGCGAAAGCAGCATGCGCCTTCGTCGCTGGCTCATCAACGCCTTCTGTTACTACCTGATGGAAGTGCGAAAGTCGCGCAAACGCAACGATTCTCACCCCGAGCTGTCCGACGATCCCATCACCTTCTCCGGCAATCCCGATGAAGCCGTCGATCGCGCCTTCGCGATCAGCCTCGTGCATCGCGCTATCGCCGCCGCCGCGGCACGATGCGAAGAAGAAAACCTTGCCGACCACTGGTCGGTGTTCATGCGTCACTATCTCAATGAGGAACCGTACGACTCGATCGCGCCTGATTTCAAGGTCACCGCGGCCCGTGCTGCCGTGATGGCTCGCACCGCGTCGCGGAAATTTCAGGCGGCCATTCGCGAGCTGCTCGCCGCCGACGGCGGAGGCGAGGCCCGGGTCGACGAGGAAATCGCCGCGCTCCTGGAGGCCATCCGCCCATGAATGAAAGCATTCTGTCCTTCAAGAACGTCGATCCCGAGGCTCTGCCGCTGGCCAGCGCCAGCCGGCTTCTTCGCCTCGGCCTGACTGAACAGGATCGTCCGGTCGATGAGCTGATTCGCCGACTCGAGGAACCGGATGGAGCCGCATGGCTCCCGCGAACGCTCGCCGCCCACGCCGGCCTTGGCGACCGGGCCCAGATCGAGACCTTCATCGCTCCCGGCGCTGATCTCAATCGGCTTCACCAACTCAAGGAATCCGGAAAGAAATCGCTGGCCCGTCATGCGAGCGGCGATGCACGCCTCGCCGCCATCGCGCTCTACTTCCTCTCCGTCGCCGCCGCCCTGCGACATCACCAATCGTTGATCTGCAGTCGCCCCCGGGATGAAGTAACTGCCGTGCTGCTCGATCTCGCCGCAGCCACCGCCGAACCATGGTCAACCATGTTGAGCGAAGCGGCCATCGTTCGCGCCTGACCGGCGGACTCAGAATCCCTTCTGGTAGATCATCATCCCGCGGTGATCGGCGGTGACGAATCGAACGCAATTCGGATGGTCGCGCGCGAACTCACGCCCCACGATACTGACGCCCACGCACCGGCACGTCGTGCTCTCGAAATCATCCAGCCAGAGATAGCCCCCCGGGCGCACCAGCGCCTGCATGATCGCCATGTCGGTCCGAGCCGTCTCAACATCATGTCCCCCGTCCACGATTGCCAGGTCCAGTCCGGGAGTGGGATTTCGATCGAGAATCTGCGCCAGGGTCGGCGCCAGCGTCTGCTTACTGTCACCCAGAATCAGCGCGAAATTGTTGAATCGCGACTTCACAACCTCGCCGCCGATTCGCGTGCCCGGATGTCGGCCAAGGTCAAACGACACCAGCGCACCGCCCCCGTAGGTCTCCATCGCCCGCAGGATCACGCACGCGCTGTGCCCGACGTTGAAGCCCGTCTCTGCGACCACCCGAGGCCGGGTCAGCAGGATGAAGTGGTACAGGAACCGCGCCTGCTCAACGGTGATGAAACCCTCCGGAGTCTCCGGAAGCTCGGGAAACATCTCGCCAAACTCCGGATCTATGGCCGCGTAGGAATTCCAATTCTTGGTCCCCGGGCTCGCGGGAATCGGTTCAGTCAGGGTGGTCATGCAGGGACTATCGACAGGCCATCCACATTGCCTCCAATCGTGCAGCGCGCCCGATACGCTGGTCGATAGAGCGGGAATCCGTGTGACCGCCCCATGACACCTCAAGCCGTATCAGATTCACACAGCAGACCCCTTGGCCCAGGTGGCGCCTCCAGCCGCCGAACGCTCTCCAAGCGAGTGCTGTTTCTGCAGAATCCCGGACGCGTCAGCCGCTTCTGGATTCAGGGGCTCATCAACGCCGCCCAGTCGCTTCACCTCGATCATGTCGTGTGTGAACTCGGCCCGCTGCTTCAAGTGCATCAGACTCTTGGAGACCAGCTCGCTCGCCCTCTGGCGGCGCTTCTCGAACGCGAACGCATCGGGGCCGTCGTCAGCTATACCTGCAACGGCATCAACGACCTCCCGATGATCCGCACCCGATCGGGGACGATCGTCTCGATCTTCGAGATGCTCGGAATTCCGCATCTCATGTTCTGGTGGGATCATCCGCATTGGGCCCATGATCGCGTGGCGCTCGCTCCCGAACTGCAGTCGGCGCTCCGGGCCGCCGGCTGTCATCACTTCCTCAAATCCGATGCCGCCGCGGCCGAGCTGCGCGATCTGCTTGGATGGCCCCAGTGCCACACATTGCTCCCGAGCGCCGATCCAGCGCTGGTGGGAGCGCCCGTTGAACGCTCCCGGGAATTCGACGTCGTGACCGTGGTGGGTCAGCCGCCACAGGTCGATCCGCGGCTTGATCCCTTCCTCGACGACGACGACCCGGACACCACGCGAATTCATCCGATTCTTGCCCCGGAAGCGCTTCGGAGTGTTGAGCAGATCTGGGAACCACTCCTCCCGGCAACGATTCGCGAGACCGCCCTTGAGGTGGCCGCTGCATGGGTCGAGCGCAAGGCGGCCGGCCCGCATATTCCGTCGTGGTGGCATCTGGAGGAATTGCTGCGATCTCAGCCGGCCGTGTCGCGCTGGCTGGCAGAGAATCCACTGGCCTATTTCGACGCCGCGCGGGGGCTCAATCTGCTCAACGGCTGGCGGCGATCCTTCATCATCCGCCATCTCGCCCGCCGGTTTCGGCTGGCGCTCTTCGGGGCCGATTGGTCGAGCGTCGGGGTTCAGGGTGATCCCGCCTGGATCGAGCACGATCGCCTCGCGGCAACGTTCGGCCGCGGGCAGATTGGCCTCTCGATCGCGCAAGGCCACGATGAAGAGGGGGTGATCCTCAAGCCGTTCGAGATCATCGCCTCCGGGACGCCGGTCGTCGCGGATCGAACCGTCGCGATGGAGCGGGCGTTCGCGATCGGAACCGAATTCGAGGGGTTCCAGACTCCCGGAGAGTGCCGCGACGCGGTGGCACGATTGCTTGCCGATCCCGCTCGCGCCTCGGCCATGGCCGAGCGAGCATCGGCTCGGCTGACGACGGAACACACCTGGTCGCACCGCCTGGCCGACGCGTTCGGATACGCCGGGCTGGCGCAAGAGGATTTCCGCGGCGATGCGTCCGGTCGGCTTTCCGTGTCGCTCAATTTGGGTGTGCAGTGGTCGCCGGCGACGGCATGAATCAGGTCGCGATTCGCCACGACCGTCCGTCGCGGATGACCCGCCGATAAAGCGTGTCACGCTCCATCGGCTCATAGCCCGCCTCGCGAATTGCCTTCTGAAGCTCGAAGACCCCGACTTCCTGGTGCGTGGATGCGCCGCCGACCTTGGTGATGTCGTACCAGACCACGGTGCCGTCGATATCGTCCGCGCCGTTCTGAAGCATGAGCTGCGCCATGCCCAGCGTCTGCATGATCCAGAACGCTTTCACATGGGGGAAGTTGTCGAGCATCAGCCGCGTGACGGCGAGGGTTCTGAGGTTCTCGAGGCCGGTCGGCCCGGGCAGGTTCTCGAGGGCGCTGCCATCGGGAAAGAACGGCAGCGGAATGATGGTCTGGAATGATCCGGTTGTGGGCACGGCG
The DNA here is from genome assembly GCA_964407695.1 of uncultured Isosphaeraceae bacterium. Classification (GTDB taxonomy): domain Bacteria; phylum Planctomycetota; class Phycisphaerae; order Phycisphaerales; family SM1A02; genus CAYOWQ01. The sequence goes on from CAYOWQ010000001.1 coordinate 45,405, forward strand.
GGGTCGGTGGTGTCTCCCACGCGCGGCTTGGGCAGACGCACGGATGGGTAGTGTTCGTCCGGACCGGTCAGCACCACCTCGCCCTGGTCGCCGACGGCAATGCCGTTCACCCCGGCCCAGCAGCGGAGCGTGTGATCCTGCTGGGTGCGCAGCAGTTCCATGTGGTGCAGTCGCTCGGGGATCGACTCGATATGGCCGTAAAGGATGGTGGCGTTGGAGTTCAGCCCCAGCTCATGGGCTGCCTTGTGCACATCGAGCCATTCGTCGGAGCGAATCTTGCCCTTGAAGGCCTCGTCATGCACGCGATCGTCGAAGACCTCGGCACCGCCGCCGGGCAGTGAACCCAATCCGGCCTGCATCAGATCCGTGAGCACGGCCTTGATCCCGGCCATGCGATCCTTCCATCGCTTGGAGATCCGGGCGAGGTGAACGATTTCCACGGCGGTGAACGCCTTGATGTGGATGGTGGGCGCTTCCTCGCGGATGGCGCTGAGCATGTCGGTGTAATACGAGAACGGCAGATATGGATGAAGCCCGCCGACGATGTGGATCTCGGTGGCGCCGGAATCGATCGCCTTGCGGGCTTCGGCCCGGATGTCGTCGAGCGAGTGCTCATACGCGCCTTCGTCGCCTTTCTTCCGGAAGAAGCCGCAGAAGGAGCAGGAGAGGGCGCAGATGTTGGAGTAGTTCAGGTGGCGGTTGATGTTGTAGTACGCCACCCCGGGGTGAAGGCGCTCGCGGACCATTCCCGCCAAGCGACAAACGGCATGAAGATCGCGGGTCGAAAACAGCGCGTGGCCGTCGTCAAGGCTGAGGCGCTGGCCGTCGTGCACCTTGGCTTCGATGTCGCGCAGGCGTGGATCAGTGCGTTTGGCGGTTGGAGCGAGTAGGGCCATGGCGTTCAAACATTTCAGGAATCTTTGAAAGATAGGACGCCTTCCCGGGCCGGGCAAGCCGTTTTCGGACATGGCGCTTCAGACGTACCTCTGGCCGGTCGATAACCCACGTGCCGACCACGGCTTTGGCCCGAGTCTTCGGCATATTCCCTGCGGCCGTGACACATGAGGTACCCGATGGACGCAACCCAGAATCCCGCGAATTCGATCCCCACGACGACAGGCGAGTCTGCGCATTCCGTTGGCGACCAAGTCCTCTCGATCATCGCCGACGTGGAGAAGCAGCTGGAGAAGTTGCGAACGGCCCAATCGGGTCATTCGGAACAGATCATCACATTGCAGCAGCGCACCAAGGCGATCGAGCAGGCGGAGCAACTGGTGCAGGAGCGGATGCGCGAGGTTGAGACTCGCCAGCAGTCGGTTTCGGAGAAGGCTGAGGCTGTGGAAGCCGAACGGACCCGGCTGAACGAGCAGCAGCAGGAGCTTCAGCGGGCGCGGGAATCGATCGAGCAAACGCGGGCCGAGGTATCCCGAGACCGCGAAGACCTTCAGCAGCTTCAACTGCTGCTGCAGGAGGATCAGAATCGGCTCGCCCAAACCAAGGCCGAGATTGAAGGGCGCACGGTCCAGGAGAATGAGGAACTTGCCCGTCTGCGCGGCGAACACAGCGCCCTGGCGGCTCGCCTGGAAAAAGCCGAGGCGAATGTCGGGGAATTGATCCAGCGCATCGAGACGATGCAGGAAGAGCTTGAGAAACGCCAGCAGGCGATCAACCAGGCGCAACGTGAGAAAGCCGATGTTGAAACCGCGCTCCAGGCCGCACGCGAGGAAGTGGCCGCGGCCAAGAGCAAGGCCGAGCAGGCGGAACTGGAAGGTCTGCAATTGGTCGAGCAGGTGGAGGCCCAGCGGAACGAGATCGCGGCCAAGCTGCAGAGTGCCGAGCAGGCCCGGGCGGAGCTCTCAACGCGGGTCGATGCGGCGACGGCGGAATTGGGCCAGATTCGCACCGACCTTTCCGCCAAGCTGGATTCGGCCCGGGTTGAAAGTGAACACCTGAGGGGCCTGATCGCCGAGCGTGAGAAGGCTCTGAACGACGCCAATGAGAAGCTTCGGGTCGCGGGCACCAAGTTGCAGCAGTTTGCCGAGGCCATTGCGCAGCAGTCTCCTGAGATGGAGAAGGGCGTGGCGGCCATCGCCGAATGCCAGAGCCTGCGACAAACGATTCAGCGCCTCGAGCAGGAGATGAAGCAGCGGGGCAGCGCGGATGGCGCTGCATTGAACGAGCGGATCGAAGCGCTCACGCAGGACCTGGCAGATCGCAATACGGAAATTGAGAACCTGCGGGTTCAGGCATCTCAGCAGTCTGCACAGGGCGGCGAGATCGAAGCCCTCCAGGCGCAGATTCAGAAGCTGACGGACGAGTTGAGAGCCCGCGAGCAGTCGATTGAAACCCTCCGAGCGGAGTATCAGCAGGATGTCGCCAGGCTCGAGAAATCCGTAGCGCAAGCGAAGAGCGCGGGCCCGGATGGAGCCGGAATCCAGGAAAAGGCCAAGCTGATCCACGCGGCGGCCATGCACTTGAAGCGCCGACGCCAGCGGCTGCAGCGATTGAAGGGCCTGCTAAAGAACGCGCGACCCAAGACCAAGGCTCCGACCGGCCCTGATCCCGAACGGGCACGGCTGGCCATTGAGATCCAGGAGAAGAAGCAGTCGCTGCTTGAAGTGCAGAAATGCCTCGCGGCCAGCGAGCAGCAGATGATGCGGAAATGGGCTCGGCCGCGGGCGATCATCACCATGACCTGGATGCTGATGCTCATCGGCGGCGTGGGGATTGGCGCATGGTTTGGCGCGGGATACTGGAAGCCGCCGGTGGTGGCGGCAAGCGTTGTGCTTGAAGCGAAACCGAAGGCGGGCCAGAACCCGACGGAGGCGGAGCTCGCCTCCTGGCAGGCAGCGCACGAGGCGATGGCGCATGACAATACATTCGCGAATGTCGTGGCAAAGCGGCTGGGAGTTCGCCAGATCAAGTCATTGACCGATTCCGCGAAGGTGGGTCTTTTCCTCAAAGAGAATCTGACGGTTGATTCGGACAAGCCGGGCGTGCTCCGCCTGACGCTGACGGGAACGGATCAGCCGTTGACGCTTGCGGTGCTGGATACCGTCGCGACCACGATGGTGAATGAGTCCTCCCGATCAGCGGGCAAGCGCAGCGATGGAATGAAGGCGTCGGTCACTGGAGAGCGGCCGGGCGTCGGCCGCATCGAGTACGCCTCGATCAACCCGATTCCGGTCAAGGATGAGCGACTCATGTATACGGGCATTCTCTTTGGAGCCGGCGTGGTGGGCCTCACCCTGATCGGTTCAGTTCTCTACACGGTGCTGATGCGGACGAAGCGCGTGTTCGAACACGACATGGCGGTCGTTGAGGACGACGTCACGGTGCCCATTCGCTGAGCCGGCATGGCGGGTTATCCGGTCCTGACGCCAAACGGACGAGATGAATCCGGCTGTGCGGGCTGGGGGAGGAGTCACGGTCGCACGCGTCTCAATCAGGGAAACTGCGGGCTGAAATTCGACATTTTGAGGGTTTCAAGCCGATTCTTGAGTTCGCAGGGAGGCAGGAGGACGGTGCCGATGAACCTTGATGCGAACTGGATGAACGCGACGCGAACGATGGAACGGGAACCCGCCCGTCGATCAAGAAATCGACAGGCCGGTCGCCCGGAGGTTCCATCAATGGACTCTGCTGCCCTGGCCCTCGATGCCCTGGAGCAGGTGAGTCGGCGTATGGACGTGCTGGCGCGTGAATTGAACTGTCTCGGCTACTTCGGGGATGACGACGGGCCGCGGGCCGCGTAGCGGGCGGGTGAATCAACAGACCGAAGGCAAGCGGGGAACACCCTGGCCTGGGCCGGTTTGCAGCGAGCTCGCGGGCGATTGAGGCTCCTACGGCGCTTCGGGCGCCTGTTCGATCGGTTCCTGAGTCAACGGGTCGCGCAGCGGCAGGTGGGTCACGTTGCCGCCGAAGAATTCCGCCATGGAGGCACGCTGATTCTCGTCGCCATTTTTCATGGCATCCCAATCACCCACGACCATGATGGCCATTTCCTCGGGGTGGAGGTACTTGCGTGCGACCCGCTCGAGCTCTTCAGCGGTCACGGCGCGGATCTTGTCTCGATAGGTCTGCCAGAAGTCGGCGGCCCGATGGGTTCGCTCATCACTGACGAAAGCGCCCAGCATCGCGGGCTTGGATTCGAACGTTCGAGGGAACGTCTCGATAAACCCGTTCTGAGAGACCTCCAGTTCCTCGGCGGAGACCGGGGCAGAACGAATCTTGTTGAACTCCTCGATGATCAGCTTGATGGCGAGGGCCACTGTTGAGTTCTTCGATTGAAAGCCGGCACGAAACTCACCGGGGAAGTAGACCGCGGGAGCAAACCGGCTTCCCGCGGAATAGGCCAGACCTTCGTCACTTCGCACGCGCTTGGTGATCCGGCTGGTGAAGCCGCCGGAGCCGAGAATGTCGTCGAGGACGAGCATGGGGAAGTAGTCGGGATCCTCTCGGGTGATGGAGCGAAGACCGATATAGACCTTGCCCTGCGGGATGTCCTTCTGCACGTGGTAGACGCCAGGCTCGAACGTGGCCGTCGGCGCCGGCGGGTCGGGGTTCATCTGGCCCTTCTCCCAGCCGTCGAGCGCTGCCTCAAGTCGCGACATCATGACCGCTTCCTCGAAGTCGCCGCTGACCGCGATGATGAGATTGGAGGGATTGAAAATCTTCGCGTGCATGGCGCGAAGGTCATTGACCGTGATCGACTTGAGGTCGGCCTCGGTGGACACCCTCGCGAGGTAGTGATTGCGGCCATACAGCAGGGCGTTCCATTCCCGGTTCAGAATGCCGTCGGCACTGTCATTGCGCTGCTTCATTCCCTCGATCGATTCGGACTTGAACAGGTCAAAGCGCGCCTGATCGAAGCCGGGAGTGCGGAGCATCTCCATAAAGAGGCCGAATGATTCGACGAAATTCGTCGAGAGGCAGTTGAGCGACGCGATGGATTCAACATCACCGGCGCTTGTCCGCACCTGCGCTGCAAGCATGTCATATTGCTCGTCGACCTCGGCGGGCGGGCGCGAGGTGGTGCCGCCGCGGCTCATCATGGCGCTGGTGGCGGAAGCCAGACCGATCTTGCCGGGCGTGTCGAGATAGTCACCCCCGCGGAAGGAGAAGGAGAGACTGATCAGCGGGAATTCGTGGCTTGGCGCCAGATAGACCACGACGCCGTTGGAGAGCACGTGGCGATAGTCGGCTGCCTTGGGCGGTGAGAACTCAAGCTCCTTGAACTTGACCTGCTCCGGGCGCGGCGGAATATCGGCAAGCAGTGGCGAGGCGGGCAAACCGGCCGCAACACCGGCGGCGAGGGCGAGACGGGTGATTCTGGAGTTCTTCATGGGATGGATCGGTGGGTGAGACGGATGGGATCACGAACTGTCGATTACTTCCCGTTGTCGGCGGCGGCATCAGCCTCAGCCTGAAGTTCGTCGACGCGCTGCCTGATCTTGCGGAGCGAGATTTCAAACAACTTCTTGCGATCGGCGGGAACAGCGCTGATCCGGGATTCCATGGTGGCCAGCGTGGCCTTGAGATCCTGAAGTTCATTGACGCCCGCCTGGGCGAGCTGGGCGGACATCATCTTGACGGCGGCGACTTCCTGCGGGTTGAGCCCTTCGAGTTCCGGGTCCGCGGGCGCAGAGCCGGCCTTTCGTGTGTAGATGGCGACGCATCGGTTCTGGCTGGTGAAATACTTCTGGGCGACCCTCAGGATGTCGTCTGCGGTGACGGCCTGAAGCTTGGCGGGGCTGGTGTTGATGTATTCCCAGTCGCCCATGCCTTCATAGCGACCCAACTGGAGCAGAAGGAAGAAGTTGCTCTGGAGGCGACGGAAGGAATTGGCCGCGAGCTGGTTCTTCACTTTCTGAAGCTCATGGTCGGGCACGGCCTCCTTCTGAAGCTTGGCGATTTCGTTGTACCAGCCTTGTTCGATCTGTTCGGGGGTGGCGTCGCCCTTGGTTTCGCCGAAGAAGGAGAAGCCGCCGGCATACTTGCGGGAGTCCTGGAACGCGCCGACATCGGAGGCGATGGAATCGCCCTCGACCATGGATTTATAGAGGCGACCGGTGCGGCCGTTGAGAACATTCGCCAGGATTTCGAGGGCGAAGGAATCGGCGTGCCCGAAGGGAACGGTGTGATAGCGGACTTCGATCTGCGGCTGGCAGTCGCACTCGGCGTACATGCGTTTCTGGGCCTTCTGGGGAATTTCGAGCGTGACGACGGGAGGCGGGTCCTGCTTGCCGCGCTCGAGCCGACCGAAGTAGCTGGAGATGAGCGGCTTGACCTCGTCGGGGTTGAAATCGCCGACGACAACGCCGGTGAGGTTGTTGGGCTTGTAGTAGATGTCCCAGTAGCGCTGGGCCTCTTCAATCGTGTAGGAGTTGAGGTCGCTGGGCCAGCCGATGACGGGCCAGAGGTATGGCGACGACTGCCAGAACATGGCCTCGAACTCTTCTTCATAGATGCCGGTCGGCGTGCTCTCGGTGCGCAGTCGGCGTTCCTCGTGCACGACGTCGCGTTCGGAATAGAACTCGCGGAAGACCGAATCGCTGAGGCGATCGGATTCCATCCAGGCCCAGAGCTCGAACTTGTTGCTGGGCACGTTGATGAAATAGAAGGTGAGGTCGTAGGAGGTGAAGGCGTTCATACCCGAGCCACCCATCCCGGTATACACCTTGTCGAACTCGTCCTTGATGATGGTTGAGTCGGCTTCCTGCTGCGTCTTGAGGGCTTCAATCTCGTTGCGGCGCGAGGCGGCGGCGGCGGCGGGGTCTTCCCCGGCGAGTTTTTCGGCGTTGGCGATCTTCTCAATGAGCGAGGCAACCTTGGCGTCGGCGCCCGGGGTTTCAGTACCGCCCTTCAGGTCGGCGAGTTGCCGGCGATAGGTTTCAAGGTTCTCAATCTCCTTGATCTCGGCCTGCTTCTGCTGAATCTCACTTGTATTGGCCTTGCCCTGCTGAACATCCATGAGATGCTTGAGCTGACGGCGAAGGTCGCGAATCTCGTCGGTGTCGTTGGCGGGGTCCCATGGATCGTCGATCTGGCCGGCGTAGTAGCGCTGATACTGTTTGCCCCAGATCTCCTGATTGATCCGGTCGCGGATTTCCTTCTGATCGTCACGGAGCTGACGATCACGCTCAGCGCTGGCGGTGCCGATGGTGTTGGTGCCCTTGAACATCATGTGCTCAAAGAAGTGACTGATGCCGGTGATGCCGGGCCGCTCGTTGGCGGAGCCGACCTTGGCTACCCAGCCCGCAGCGATCACGTTGGGCTGATCGGTCCGGGGGACGAGCAGGAACTTCATCCCGTTGGGAAGCGTGAAGGTCTCGACCTGGACCTGCTGGGCAAGGGCAGCGCCGGCGATTCCGGCAGCGAGAAGGGACGCGGACAACGCACGAGTCATGAAGGTGGCTCCTGGGCACACTGAAGCGGGCGGCCGAGGGCAGGATTGGAGCAAACCGCGGCCGATAACGCGGATAATAGACCGCTTTGGGAAGATCCGGGAGTCGGCGCCCACGGACGAAATTCCAACGGTGACGGATTCTTTCGGGGGCCAACCAGCGGTAGACTGGAGGTCTATGACCCTTCGTCGACTGGTTTTGGCAGCGGCCATCGGCGTGGCGGGAGCTTCGGAGCCTGTCCACGCGCAGCTTCGGGTGGTCAACTACAACATCGCAAAGCTGAATGGCGACCTGGGTGGAGTGGCCACGGCGTTGGAAGCGATCGTCGGGGATTCGACGCATGGATTTGCCGTGGCGCCGGCGGTTCTCGTCTTCCAGGAAGTGGAGACTCCCGATGTGGCGGTGCTCGCCCTGGTGATTGATTCGATTGCGCCACCGGGGGTGACATATGCGCAGGGCACGTTTACCTCGAGCGCGTCGGAGGATGGCTTTGGCGGGGCCCAGGCGATGTTTTATCGAAGCGACCTCCTGACGGAGGATCCTTCGCTGCACCTGGATCTGAACACGGGAGCGGGACGCAAGGCGGACCGATGGCGGCTGAACCTGAACGGCTATGACTCGCCGGATGCCGGCTTCTATATCTATGGAGCCCACCTCAAGGCCGGGAATACGTCGTCGGATCAACAGCAACGGGTCACCGGCGTGACGACGCTGCGGACCAACAGCGATGCCCTGCCCCAGGGCTCCCACATCATCTATTGCGGCGATTTCAACCTGTACAGCAATTCCGAAGCCGCCTATGGACTGTTTCTGGCCGCCGGCAACGGTCAGGCGTTCGATCCATTGGGCACGGGCACATGGTCGGGCGCGATCAACGCGATCAAGCACAGTCAGTCGCCGCTTGAAGCTCCGTCGGGCGAGCTCATCGGCGGGGGATTGAACGACCGGTTTGATTTTCAGCTCTCCACATCCGAGATGCAGGATGATGATGGGCTGTCGCTGATTCCGGCAACGTATCGGTCGTTCGGCAATGACGGCATGCACTACAACACGGCCATCAATGCCGGGAACAACTTCTATTTTCCGAACCTGGCGTATTCCAACCTGATCGCGGATGCGCTCGTGGAGGCGACGGACCACATTCCCGTGGTGGCGGATTATCAGATTCCGGGAGTGTTGTTTGCGGGAATGCCGGAGGACCTTGGCCGCGTGGTACAGGGCGGTGTCGTGAAGATTCCCGTGACGGTGTTGAACCTGGCGGTGGTGGATGACCCGCTGGGGGCGGATTCGATTGACTACCAGGTGGGTGGTTTAGGCGGGCTGACGGGTTTCCAGATCGGCGAGGTGGGTGTCTTGCCGGATGCGGCGTTTGTGCTGGTTACGGTGGATACCAGCACGGTGGGTGCCCTTGAAGGCGAGGCGACGGTGGCCACCACAAGCCAGGGCTGCCAGAATGACTTTATTGACCTCTTCACGTCCGGAACGGTCGTGCGGACGTCCAATCCTTCGTTCTCGCAGGCTTCGGATGTTGATTTCTCCGGTGTGAACGCTTCGTTCGCGGCCGACAGCGGAATGCAGGTGATCGAGATTCCCATCTGGAACTTCGGGTTCAACTCACTCCAGGCGCAGTTGGATGTGGATCAAGTGGTTGGGTTGGGTCCGCCGTTCAGCCTGGTGGGCCCGCTGGCCAAGGGTATTGGCGCAACCGGTGCGGTGATTTCGATCGGGGCGGATACGGACGGCCTGTCGGCCGGGGACTATGAGACCGCGCTCAGCATCGAGACCAGTGATGAGGACATTCCGGGTGAAATGGACCACACAATTTTCATGAACGTGGCGGTGACCATTGGCGGGGGCCTCGCTGCTGACATCAATGGTGACGGGGTCGTGGGGGGTAGCGACCTGGGCTTGCTTCTGGCCATGTGGGGAAGATGTCCCGGTCGCGGGCCATGTGGGGCGGATTTGAACGGAGACGGCGTCGTGGATGGCGCTGATCTTGGAATCCTTTTGTCGGAATGGTCGAACTGACACCTGCCGCACACCCGCCTCTTGAGACAGGTCATGTTGCCCATGGAAGAACGAATGCGTTTGTCGGTCGGATTGGTTCTTGCGGCCGTGGCCGCGGTGCAAGCCGATGCCGATCAAGTCGTGTTGACGCCGTTGAAGGACAATACGTTGATCCAGATCTCTGACGGATCGCTCAGTCAGGGATCGTCGGAATACATGTATGTCGGCCGCGTCGGTTCCAATGGTGGGGGCACGATCCGGCGCGGGGTGATCGCGTTTGAAATTGCCGGCCCTATTCCGGCGGGATCCACGATCACGTCGGCCCAGTTGAAGTTGTATTGCAACCTGACGAACTCCGGCACCCAGTTGATCAGGCTAAAGCGGATGACTTCCGACTGGGGCGAAGGGGCTTCGGTCGGGTTTGGCGGGCAGGGCGTGCCGGCCGAGCCGGGCGACGCCACGTGGCTCCATCGGTTCTGGCCTGATGATTTGTGGACGAAGGCGGGTGGCGATTTTGTGAGCATCTCCAGCGCGCAGGTGTCGGTCGGGTTCAGCGGCTGGTACACGTGGGGGTCCAACGCCTTGGTCGTCGCCGACGTCCAGAAGTGGCTTGACGAGCCGGAAGCGAATTTCGGCTGGCTGGTGCAGGGGAATGAAACGTCGATCAAGACCACCAAGCAGTTTGGCACCAAGGAGAATGAGTTTGCGCCGTTCGTCCCAACCCTCACCATTGACTACACGCCGCCGGTGATTCGTCCGCCGACACCGGGTGATCTTGACGAAAACGGCATGGTGGACGGTGCGGATCTCGGGCTGCTGCTGGCCGGTTGGGGAATCTGCCAGGCCGTTGCGCCGTGCGTACCCGATCTGAACGACGACGAAATGGTGGACGGCGCGGATCTCGGAATACTGTTATCGAACTGGACGCCGTAGTGACGGCCAATGGAGGAAGAGAGATGAACGTGGTCATTCAACCTGGAGTTGTTGTTGCGATGTTTCTCGTTGGCTCGGCCGTGGCCGACACGCTGACGCTGCCGACCATGGCCGACGCCACGCTTGTTGAGGAGCCGGCCGGCCTTCTCGCCAGCGGCGCGTCGCCCAGCATCTACGCCGGTCGTGTGGGGCTGAACGGCGACGGCCTGAAACGTCGGGCGCTGCTTCAGTTCGGCATTGCCGGAAACGTGCCCGCCGGCGCGACGATCACCAGCGTCCAACTGACGCTGACGTTGACCTTTCAGAACTCCGGGCCCCAGACGCTGAACCTCCACCGGACGCTCGAATCGTGGTCGGAGGGTCCGGCCGATTCTCCGGGCGGTTCGGGTGTGCGAGCCGGTCGCGGCGACGTGACGTGGATTCATCGCGTCTATCCCGACGTGTTCTGGTCAACGGCGGGCGGCACGTTCGATCCGGCCTCGCATGGTTTCGCCACCACGGGGGATTTCGGCCCCGTCACCTGGGGCAGCACTCCGGAGATGGTGGCCGATGTTCAGGCATGGCTCGACGGCACTGCGGTAAACGACGGGTGGACCCTCACCGGCAACGAGGGCGAGGTGCAAACCGTTAAGCAGTTCGCCGCGAAGGAATGGGAGATCGTGGAGGAGCGTCCGTTGCTCACCATTGAATACACGCCGAGGGTCGCGGGCCTGACCGGTGACCTGAACGGCGATGACCACGTCGACGGTGCTGACCTCGGCCTGCTGCTCGCCGCCTGGGACAGTGCTGATCAGGCAGCGGATCTTAATGTGGACGGCGTCGTTGATGGCGCCGATCTCGGGCTGTTGCTGGCCAATTGGACCGGCTGAGAATTCTCCGGCGACCGCATGACGGCCGCCGGAGAGTGGGTGCATCGTTCAGACGTGGTGCGGTTGGCGAGGCGTCAGTCAACCGTAATCTGATATGACGCGGGCGCGTCGTCGAGATTGACCAACCGAATCTTGTGGGGCCGGCTGCAGGTCGGCGTATACGTCAACTCGCAGGCGCCGCGGCCGTCAATATCGGAGGCGACGACTCTGCCCATCGGCTCGTGGAAGTAGAGGTTGAAGCGGGCGTGCGAATCACCTTCAGCCTCGATGTGAATGGTCCGACGATCCTCGGTATTGAACGAAAGCCAGATCTCGCTTTCGGCGCCAATCTCTCCGGAGAATGTCGCAGGCTCCCGATACACGTCGGGCTTGGCGAAGGTCTGCGTGGCCGCGGCGGCACTGAGCAGGGTGATGGCGAGGGTGGCGAATGTCGTGCGTTGCATGGGAACTCTCCTCTTTCCAGGGGTGTCGAGCATGAATGTCCTGTCCGCCTTCCGGGTTCGCCGAAGTGGGGTTCGGCGAGTGCCGGAAGGGCGGAACTGATGGAGAGAGGCCGAGGGGCGGTCTTCGTGCGCTCGATTCAGAGAGAATTGTGGGAAATTCCGTATGTCGTTGCGCTCTTGGCCCGGCTTGGATAGATTGCCCACAGGAGGCTCTGCATGGCGGAACGCAAGAACGTGGAGTTCGATCGGCCCGGCGGCTATGCCATGCCCAAGGGCGCGACGTTTGTGCAGCGCGAGGCAGCGCGGTCGATCAGTGTCGAAGATGTGAAGCTTGTCGGTGATCGCGTTCCGCCACACGAGGTGAAATCGAAGACTGTGAAGCCGACATTCGAGGCGGCGGAGCCTCGGACGCAGCTCTACGTCGGCGACTGCCGCGATGTGCTTCCCAACCTGCCGGAAAGGGGAAGCGTCGATCTCGTTTTCGCCGATCCGCCGTTCAACTGGGATGTGCCCTACGAGGAGTGGCACGACGGCATGCCGCGCGATCAATACGAACGATTCACGTTCGATTGGCTGGATGCCTGCGTCGGCGCGTTGGGGCCGCGGGGATCGATCTTTGTCAACATTCCCGATGACACCGCGGCCGAGGCAGTGATGCATCTCAAGCGCCGCGGACTCACGATGATCAACTGGTGCGTCTGGCATTTTCGCTTCGGCCAGAACCGCGACTCGTCATTCATCATGAGCAAGGTGCACGTGCTCTACTTCGCCAAGGACCCCGACCATCGAATCTGGAATCCCGATGCGATCCTTGAACCGTCCGATCGCGCCTCCATCTATGGCGACCCGCGCACCATGGCCAAGGAAGAAAACAAGGGCATGCGCGTGCCGATGGACGTGTGGTATGGCCAGTATTGGGGCCGCATTCAGGGCAACAACAAGGAACGCCGCCACCAGCATCACAATCAGATTCCCGAGGTCTATCTCGAGCGGGTGATTCGAGCCTGCTCAAACGAGGACTCACTCGTACTCGACCCATTCTGTGGATCGGGAACGACCAGCACCGTGGCCCGGGCGTGGGGAAGGCGATCGATCACCGTGGAGTATTCACCCAAGAACGCGGCCAGCGCCTGGGAACGAATCACCAGGATCGGCATGATTCGCAAGGGCGCTGCGGCCGGCAAATCGACCGCCATTTTCGAGGCCCGGCGGCCAAGCCTCGTCGCGAATCAATCACCGGAAAAAACACAGTAACGGCCGATATTTCGCGTTTGCCCGGGGCCGTTGGGGATGTATTCTTGAAGCGGTGAGCTCCGCGGCCAGGCCCGGGATCGACACCGATGGTGTCTTTGGAGAATTTGATGCTGCCGGCGGAGGAACGGAAAGATGAAGACTTTCATGGGTTGGGTGATCGACCGGTTCGCTGCCACGTCTTGGGCTGGCTTGCTGGTGCTCACTCCGATGCTGCCGGCCGCCGCGGGCGATTCAACGTATTCCTGGGACGGCTCGTGCAACAACTCCAACTGGTTCAGCCTTTGTGTCGACGCCTTTGAGTTACCGGACTCGAACTGGGACAAACTGGGTGAACCCACGTTTTCGTTCGACGCCGTCATCGGTCCGAGCGCCCCGGTGGTGAACATCAATGGTCAGGCGGAGTGCAAGTCGATCGTCTGCGAGAACGGCCTGCAGATCTTCGGGAACTCCTTCCTGCGGGTTGGCTCCGGCGGTGGCTTCGTCGCCAAGGCGTATCTGGAAGCCAATGTCGGAGGCGGGTTTGAAGTCACGGTCCCGGGCGTCGAGCTGAATCTTCAGAACAACATCACCTGGCGCGTCGGCACGGTGAAGGGGCCCGGGAAGGTCGTGAACCTCGGCACCATCAATCCCCTGATCGACCCGCAGGCGATGACGCTCAACCTAACGATGGGTGGACAGTTCAAGAACGACTCCGGTGCCGCGGCCAACTTTCGATTCGTTTCGGTTCCCGCCGGCACTTCTTTTGAGAATGCCGCGGGTGCCCAGTTGGTTCTCGTGAACGGGCCGGCGCCGCTCTCCGGCGGCATCACCTCCACGGGTGTGGTGGTCAACGCAGGCGCCTGGACCTGCCAGCACACCGGCACCAACAGTCAGGTCATCGAGCCGTTCTTTCAACAGACCAGCGGCGAGTTCATCGTGCAGGGCACTGCGGGCAGCCCGACAGCGCAGGGCACCTATTTCACCGGGGCAACTCTCTGGCAGGGCGGCACAATGTCCATCCTTGATAACGTCAACATGCGGCTCACCAGCAACAGCAATCCGCTGCCGCATGTGTTTGACGGGCTCACGTCCGTTTCGGGCAACGGCAATCTGTTTTTCCAAACCGGCCTCGGGCAGGACCTGCAGGTGATCTCGCCCCTCACCATCAACATGACCGGCACCAATGGTTTCGTCATGGCGTCGTCAACCGTCTCCCTGGGCGACACGCTGACGAACTCCGGCAAAGCAGCCTGGCAAAGCGGCACCCTGCGCTCGACCGCCTGCCGATCGTGTTCACCGACCTTCGATAACCAGAGTCAGAATTTCGCGATCACAGGCGGCGTTGCCCTGGCGACCAATCTTGAGAATCACGGCCGTGTTGACATGACCCAGGGCCCCATCACGTTTCAGTCCAACGGGCAGATTCACAACAGCGGCGAGTTTCGATTCTTTCGCGGTAACCTGCAGAAGAACGGCAGTCCGACCAACATCGGCGTCTTCAACACGGGCACATTTGTGAAGCCCAATGACGCCACGACGCTTGATTCCACGATCTCAATTCCGCTGCATCTCGAAGAGGGCGGTCTACTTCGCGTTGAGAAGGCCAACCTGATCTTCAATGCTGATGCCCTTCAGCTTGAGGGAGGCAATGTCGAGGTGCAGACTCCCGGCGTGATGAAGATCACCGGCGGCCTGCACCGGGCCGCGGAAGGTACGGACACGCTGTTCTCCGGTAACGGCCTCGTGTCGTTCGAGGCCAGCACACCGACCACGGGGCTGCGGGTGGAGAATGGCGCCACGGTGACGTTCAATATGCTGGGGTTTGACCCGGATGGAATGCACGTTGGAGTCGGTGGCCGATTTGGCGGCGACGGTCTTATTGAGAATACAGGGAACGCGTACTTTCACGCGAGCGCAACTCTGGGCGTGGTGAATGGTCGAGGCGCCACCGTCGGCTCGTACATCAATCACTCTGTGACAAACATTGTCGGAGGCGCGACGGTGTCGTCCGGTGCCCAGCTTGTCAACGCCGATGACGGGACCGTCATGCAGTTGAAATCCCTCACACTCTCCGGCCCGCTCGCACTCGCCGACAACTTCGGCACTTGGAGTGTCCTGCTCCTCGCGGGAGCGGAGGAATTCTTGAACGGCACGCAAGGGACCTTCACGAATCATCCCGAAGGATCCTTCGTCCATGAGGGTGTCGTACTTCCAACTCTCCCCGGAGTCCTGACGGCGAAGTGTATTTTCAACAACCTTGGCACCGTTCACATCAAGTCGGGCGGTCGACTCAACCTCAATGGTGTCGTTGTTGGCGTCAGTGAGGCAGGAATCACCCAAGGCACATGGATTCTCGATCCCGGATCCAAACTAGTCTTTCAAGACTCCTTTGGAATTTTCAAGATTGCCGGCAGGCAAACAAAGATTGTCGGAAATGCAGAGTCTCTCCCCAACCTGAATCCTGCTGAGAACGAAGGCGAGCTTCGCTGCAATGGCGACTGGAGCTGCAACAGCTCACTCAGCAACTCGGGCACCTTCGCATGCGACGACGGCACCTTCACCTGCCCCAACGATCTCGAAAACGATGGCGGAACCTGCGAGTTCAATGAGGGCTCGCTCTGCACCATCGGGGGGAACCTTTACAACGTCGACGGCGGTCTGAACTGTCACGGCGGCGACATTGACGTGCAAGGTGATATTCAAAACGGTGATGCCAACGCTCCGGCGCCGCTGAGCGCGTACACCGATTACAACCCCGTCTTCAGCATCGCCGGCGTGGATACCGTCGGTGGATTCACCTGCACAACGTTCCACAACTACGGCCGCCTTCGCCCCGGCGGCGAGGATCAGCCCGGCGGGTTCCCCATCAATGGAAACCTCTCATTGCACGATACGGGCCGGCTCGAAATCGATGTTGCAGGGACAGCGCCAGTCAGCGGGCACGATCAGGTGCAGGTCAGTGGAGACGTCGTGCTGGGCGGAGCGTTGCGCGTCAAGTTCCTCCCCGCGGCCGCTCCGATGGTCGGCGATCAATACGTGGTTCTCGCGGCCGGCGAGGGCTCGATCAGCGGTGCGTTCAGCGCGGTCGGCTCAGATCAGGGTGGCTCATACCAGGCCACCATTGTCGGTTCAGATGTCGTGTTGACCGTCGTAGCGCCGCCGGTGCCCGGCGATGTCAATGGCGATGGAAGCGTCGATGGGGCCGATCTCGGATTGTTGCTCGCCTCATGGGGCCCCTGCGAGTGCAACGAAGACCTCAATGGTGATGGCGTGGTCGACGGTGCCGATCTGGGACTGCTGTTGGCGTCGTGGACTGGTTGACGAGGAATCGATGAGGTCGAAGGCGATGTACATCGCCCGACTCCCTATCCAATTTCAATTACGGAACGGCAATCGGGGCATTCGCCATCTGCCACGTCTTGATGCTCTCCACCGGGACGATCAGCATGAACGTGCTCAGAATCAGGCTGTCGCGAATGGTCAAGACCAAGACAACCTCGCACGCGAGGAAGAAGAGCGCGGTCTTCCAGAAACCCAGCCACCGCGCCATGAAAAATCCGGCGATGCAACACCCTACATCGGCCGCCGAGTTCAGAATGCTGTCGCCGAGATAATCGAGCGACATCGTGGCTTCGCGGTACCGGTTGATGATGAACGGCGAATTCTCCAGCACCTCCCAGCCGGAAGCGATCAGCACCGAAAGCACCAGCATCCACGGCGTCGTCAGCCGCGGCCAGATCCAGCGCCGAACTCCCATGAACACCCAGAAGAAGATCAGGCCGTGGCCCACATGCGTCACGCTGTACGGATCGAGCAGATGCTGCGAGCAATGGGATGTCCACACATCGCTGATCCAGCCCCGGATCGTTCCGCATTGGCAAAACCAGATGCGCTCCTCGATCCGCATGGCGATGACCATCGCCACGAGCATGATCAGAATCATGATGATGGCGACGCCCCAATGCGGCCGCGAGGCGTCGGATGATGGTGCGGTCGTGTGTTGCGCCGGCATGCGTGGATTGTAATGGGCTGTCGCTGTGCGTATCGGCCCCTGACCGCACGGGTCAGCGGTGCTACCCTTCCCCCTCATGCCCCATGCGCCCGTGTCACCCCGTCCGGTCATCCTGGTCATACGCGATGGCTGGGGCCAGAACCCACATCCGGAACAGGATTCGTTCAACGCAGTGAAGCTGGCCAAGACGCCCGTCGCCGATCGGCTGATGGCCGCGTATCCCAATGTGCTCATCAAGACCTCCGGCGAAGACGTCGGCCTTCCGATCACCGATGCCGGGCCGACCATGGGCAACTCTGAAGTGGGCCACCAGAACATCGGCGCCGGCCGCATCGTCGATCAGGAGGTCATGCGGATCACTCGGTCCATTCGCAACGGCCAGTTCTTCAACAACCAGGTGCTTCGTGATGCATTCGCCCACGCCGGCGAGCACGGCGGCGCCGTCCATCTGATCGGCCTCGTCAGCAATGGCCAGGTCCACAGCGATCTCGATCACCTGCTGGCGATCATCGACCTCGCGGCCATGGCCCATTGCCCCGCTGATCGGCTCATCATCCATGCATTCACCGATGGGCGCGACACACCGCCGCGTTCAGCTCCGGGGTTTATCAAGGCCGTCGAAGCGAAGTTGAAGTCGGCACGGATCGGCCGCGTCGGTTCAGTGATCGGGCGCTTCTTCGCCATGGATCGCGACCATCGCTGGGAGCGCATCGAGAAGGCGTACCGGTGTCTGACTTCGCCGATTGAGCGTCGATCTTCCACCGCCATCGATGCGCTGGAGCGCTTCTACGCGAACCCCACCGACCCCTCGCGCGCCACCGACGAATTCGTCGAGCCGACGCAGCTCGACGGCTGGAAACCGATTACTTCAGGCGACGCCGTCATCTTCTTCAACTTTCGCGGCGATCGCCCGCGTCAACTGACCAAGGCGTTTGTGCTCGATGACGCGGCGTGGAAGAACGTACTCAGCGGCGGCTTCAATCGCGGGCATCGTCTCGACAACCTCTACTTCGCCGCGATGACCGGCTACGAAGAGGGCCTACCCGTTCACGTCGTGTTTCAAAAGCCGCCGAAGCTTCCCGACATTCTGGGTGAAACCATCTCGAAGGCGAACCTTCGCCAATTCCGCTGCGCTGAAACCGAGAAATTCGCTCACGTCACGTTCTTCTTCAATGACTATCGCGAGCCGCCGTTCCCCGGCGAGCAGCGCACCATCATTCCCAGCCCCAAGGATGTCGCCACCTACGACCTGAAGCCGGAGATGTCGGCCCACGGTGTTCGCGATACCGTCCTCGCCCGAATCGCCGCCGCCGACTGCGAAGACCTGATCGTCGTCAATTTCGCCAATCCCGATATGGTCGGCCATACCGGCTCGCTTCCTGCCGCCATCAAGGCCTGTGAAACTGTTGACTCCTGCGTGGGCTCCCTCGTCGAGGCAGCGCTCGCCCGCGGCGGCGAACTGATCATCACCGCCGATCACGGGAACGCCGAGCAGATGTGGGACCCCGCCCACAATTGCCCGCACACGGCTCACACCAACTACGACGTGCCGCTCATCGTGGTCGGCGAACGGTGGATCGGCCAAACCCTGCGCACCGGCGGCCGACTTGCCGATATCGCTCCCACACTTCTCCGGATGCTGGGTCTCTCCAAACCCGCCGCGATGACCGGCGAATCGCTTCTCGCCTGAACCATGAACTTTCCCGATCCTTTCTATCGCTGGCGGCCTCACCCCTGGCACGGCCTCGAAATCGGTCCGCGTCCACCCGGCGTCGTGCATGCGTATATCGAGATGACGCCCTTCGACCTCGTGAAGTATGAGGTCGACAAGATCACCGGCTATCTCCGTGTCGATCGGCCCCAGCGCGGCTCATCGCATCCGCCGGCGCTCTATGGCTTTATCCCGCGGACGTACTGCGGCAACCATGTCGGCGCCCTCTGCCCCGGGGCCGCCAAAGGCGACGGCGACCCTCTGGATATCTGTGTCATCTCCGAGAGACCCATCAATCGAACCGAGGTCGTGATGAACGCTCGTGTCGTCGGCGGCATTCAACTGCTCGATCGCGGCGATGCCGACGACAAGATCATCGCCGTCCTCGACAGCGACAGCTTCTGGTCCAATGTCACCGAACTCGACCATGTGCCGCCGGTTCTTGTGGAACGGCTGCGTCACTACTTCTCCACCTACAAGCTGGTCCCCGGCGAAGATCCGGCGATTGTCGTGAAGGAAATCTACGGCCGCGAGCGTGCTCTCCAGGTCGTCGAAGCCTCGATGCGCGACTATGCCGAGGCCTACGGCGCTGATCCCGCTTCGGCAAGGAGCCGATAATCCCCTCATGACTGGCGAATCTCCAGAACGCGATTGGGATCCCGCATCGGCCGCGGCCGGCGCAGCTCCGTGGGGAAAGGACACGCGCACCGCTGAGGAGGAACGGTTTCTTGAAGGCCCGCGCACCCGTCGCTTCGAGCTCTTTCGCGTCTTCCGCATCGCCGCGGAGTTCATCCACGGGTTCCGGGTACTTCACTTTGTCGGCCCGTGCGTGACGGTGTTCGGCTCGGCCCGCTTCAAGGAGGATCACCCGCACTACCGACAAGCGCGGGAAGTCGGCGCACGGCTGGCGAAGGTCGGCTTCACGGTAATGACCGGCGGTGGACCGGGCGTCATGGAAGCGGCCAATCGCGGCGCGAGGGACGTCGGCGGCAAGTCGCTCGGATGCAACATCGAGCTGCCGATGGAGCAGGAACCGAATCCGTACGTCGACAAGTGGATCGAGTTCCGCTACTTCTTCGTGCGAAAGGTGATGCTCGTCAAGTATTCCTACGCCTTTGTCGCCATGCCCGGCGGGTTCGGCACGCTCGATGAAATCTTCGAGACGCTGGTCCTCATTCAAACCGGAAAGATCCGCAACTTCCCGCTGGTCCTGATGGGCGTCGACTATTGGGAACCCCTGATGGAGTTCCTGCGCGACCGGCTGCTGCGCGAAAAAACCATCGACGAGAACGACCTCAAGCTGATGCTCGTGACCGACTCGGTCGACGAGGCCATGGCCCATATCACCCGCATCGTCACCACGGAATTCGGTTTCACCTGGACCAAGGCCAGGGAGCCGCAAAAGCGTCGCTGGTGGCTCGGGGAATAGCCTCTCCGCTCACTCCGCCTCCGACCGCCCGGCCAGCAAGCCAAGGTCCTCGCGCGAGACATACCGATACGCCCCGGGTCCCCCATTCCGCTCGGCGATTCGCCTGAGCACATCGTCCGGATCGGTGTCGAGCATCTGAATGCATTGAATCTGCACCCGCCGGCCCGATGCATCCGCGTGATTCAGATCGTCAACACGAGCCACGATCTCGTCGGCGTTCATCTCATAATCGCCCGCGCCGGTAATCGGTGTGCTCATCAGAAAGACTGCATCAGGTCGATCCGCAATCGCTGATTCGATGGCCGCGATAGGGTTGCTGCGCCCCGCGGGAATCAGCCGCTCGCGACACCAGCGCAGCACCCGATCGATATTGGCCGAAGTCGCGCTCAGCATTCCCGCAGGCTCGGGGTCCACCGCCGCGTTGCGCTGAAAGAAGATCACGCGAAATCGCTGCTCTCCGCTCATGCGCCGAAGCGTGCGCTCCAGTTCATCAATCACCGACGGCATCCCGCCAATCATCGAACCCGACGCGTCGATCACAAACGTCACTTTGTCGGCCCGACGCGACGTGATGCCTGCAAACGAAACCGGCGCTCCGCCCGAATTCGGTCGAACCGTCGCGCCGGCCGGCGGCCGCACCGAAACCCCAGCCGGCGGCCGTACCTGAACCGACTTCGTTGCCGGCGGTGCCATGGCCGGCGATGGCAGGATCAACGACCCGAGGGACAACTCGGAAGCCGATGTATCCTCGGCTGCCAATCGCTCCAGCGATTCATCCAGCGGCTGCTGAGCCAGCGTGGTCAGCGGCCGCTCCTCCGAAAGATCAAACGGCGCCAGCAGCATTTCCACCGGCGGAGCTTGTTCTGGCGGCCGCACCGCGCGCAGCGTTGTGAACACCGCCAGCAGCACAACACCGGCGTGGGCCGCGGCCGATACCGCCCAAGGAACCAGCGTTCGAGCTCGCTTCGCCGTCACGGTCATCGTCATCGCGTGAGCCTAGCCCTCGGTCCGCATCGCCGCTTCCAACTCTCGCTACAATCCTTCCAATGCATTACGACGCACACCAGCCCATTATCGACGATCTCGAGGCGCGGATTTTAACGATCCGCGACTCTCTTTGACCTGCCCGCCAAGCAGCGGCAGCGAGAATCGCTCCAGGAAAAAATGAACGCCGACGGGTTCTGGAACAGCCCGGAAAAGGCCAAGAAGGTGGTGGGGGAGTTCAAGACCGTCAAGGCCCAGATCGAGCCCCTCGAGAGCGTGATCAAGGATTTCGAGGATGCCCAGGTGGGCTACCAGCTCGCCAAGGACGCCGGCGACAAGGACCTCCTCGCCGAGGTGGATGAGTCGCTCTTCCAGCTCGTCTCCCGCATGGAGAAGGTCGAGCTGCAGAGTCTCCTCTCCGGCAACCACGACCACCGCGCCTGCTTCGTCGCCATTCAGGCCGGCGACGGCGGCACCGAGGCCGACGATTGGGCCAGCATGCTCGAGCGCATGTACCTCCAGTACTGGTCCAGCATGGGCTGGCAGGCCGAAGAACTGCACCGAACACCCGGAACCGAAACCGGCACCAAGGAAGTCGTCTATCACCTCAAGGGCCCGTTCGCCTATGGCTATATGAGTTGCGAGCGCGGCACCCACCGCCTCGCCCGCGTCTCACCCTTCAACGCGCAGGGCAAGCGCCAGACCAGCTTCGCCACCGTCGACGTCACGCCCGAGTTCGAGGAAACCGATCTTGAAATCCCCGCCAAGGATCTTGAGATCACCCCCTTCGTCCGCGCCTCCGGCCCCGGCGGCCAGAACGTCAATAAGGTCGCCAGCGCCATCCGCGTCGTGCATATCCCCACCGGCATCATGGTGGTCTCATCCACCTATCGCGACCAGCCCCAGAACAAGAAGCAGGCGCTCTCGATTCTCCAGGCCAAGCTCGAGCAGATCGAAGAGGAAAGACGCCAGGTCGAACTCGACGCCGCAACCGGCGGAAAGGTTGAACGCGGCTGGGGCACTCAGATCCGCAGCTACGTGATCTACGACAACCGCGTGAAAGACATCCGCACCGGATTCGAGGTTCGCAATCCGCAAGTCGTGCTCGATGGCGACCTGCACGGCTTCATCGACGCCGAACTCAAGCGCCGCCGCGCCGAACGCGAAAAGATCAGCGCCTAGCCGCGCGAAAGGTCCGCCTTCGGGACCAGGAAAACAGAGAGGGAAGCGGCCGACCGCTTCCCTCTCCGTGTCCCCATGCCATCAGCAGCGCGGCCGTCTATGTCCGCAACGATTACGGGCAAGCCCCCCAGCCCGCGAGCAGCAGCCCAAGATCGGTGCCGTCCACCAGGCCGTCGCAGTTGATGTCGGTCGGGCAGCCGACGCACGGACCCCAATCGGCGAGCAACAGACCGAGATCGCCGCCGCCAACCGACCCGTTGCCGTCCAGATCACCGATGCAGCAGCTGTAGTCGAACGACTGCAGGCCAAACGTCGACTGCATCAGCGGGTTCCCGTTCTTTTGCCAGCTGACCGAAATCGTGGTGACCTTCAACGTGGCGGTCGCCCCGGCATCCACGACAAAGTGACCAATCAGCACGCGGCCATCCGCATCCGCCTTTCCCTGACCGTTCCCCGGATTGGTGTTGAACCATCCCGCAAACGGTCCCAACTCATTGATGCACGGACCGAACACAAAGTTCGGATCCACTGCTGTCGCGTTCCCGGTCCCCGGCTTGCCGCCGATCGTGATGAAGGAGTCGCAGCACTGGCTGGCAGCGCTGGTCTGCTGCGGCAGCCACGAGCCGCTGCCCGGGCACGCGCCGACCAGATCGTCCTGCTTCCAATTCGGTTCACCCGAGAGCTTGATGTCGGCATTGAACACGTTGCCCAGCGTGTGATCAGGCGCATCGAACTGAATATAAAGGTCCAGGACGCAGCAACCCGGATTTCCGGCGATGGCATAGCTGTCCGCCGACAATCCCACGATGTCGGCTGCCGACGACGCCGATATCGCCGCGGCCAGACCCAGGGCGCAAACAGGCCCGGGCAGGTCGCCAAACCGACAAGGCGAATCAGCAGTCTTTCTGTAGATGTGGATCATGGCAATCTCCTCACGAGTGTGTGATCTGACAGGAATGGCGCAAGGACGATCCTCGCTCTCACGTACTCTGTGTGAGCTCCTGCAAATCTCTCAGGCCAAATCAGATTTATTCTCGTCGCCTGACAATCCTCGGAACTCTCTGATTGGCCGGAATCACCCGAGATCGGGACTGGATTCCGCGACGGTGATCGCCTCGAACTTCAGCCCAGGATTCTCATTCCGGCTCAGCAATCCCGACGGGGGCGCCGACGTCGGACTGTTGCTCACCCTCGGAGGTTCCTGCCCCGTCGCGTGACAAGTCAGGGCCGCCGGATAGGAAGCCTTGATCCACGGCATTCGTCAGTCACAATGTTGACGTGACCGACGAGTTCACCTCCGGTTCAGCATTCACCACACCCTCCGATGTCGAGCCGCCGCTCCCGGATGGTTGCGGCCCCGCCCTGCCGTTTTGCGCCAAGTGCGGCTACGACCTCACCGGAATCCCATCCGTCACCCGCTGCCCGGAATGCGGCCAATCCTACGAAGCAGGCGCCGTCGGCGCCCGCCTGGCCTCATACCGCAAACGCAACCTCTTCGCGTTCGTTCCATTCCACGTGTTTGTTGTTGTGCAATTCCTGATCTACATCAGTCAGAAGTCGTGGTCCCTCTACGGCGTCCGTCTCGTTCTTCCCGCTCTGTTCGTTGGAGCAACCATCGTCTCTGTCATTCTCTGGTGGCGGTTCGAGCGAACACCGCGCGGCCAGTCCATGATTGTCTTTGGCCGCGATGGCTATCGCTTGCCAAAATCGGATGCCTTCAGTCCGTGGCACGGTCTCGAGCACGCCGAAGTCACACCGATGCCGCGGCTTTTTCGGTCCAGTACTCCATACTGCTCCATCACCGTCTACTCGTCGGGATTACGCCAGCGCCTGCCCCTGAATGAGTCGCCAGAACGAACGAGCTGGCTCAACGATGTCATCGAAGCCCGCATCACCAACGCTCACCGTCGCACGGCCATCAACTCCATGCGCCCCTCCGCCTCATCACCAAAGCCGAACAAATCTCCCCAACACATCGATCCCCCCGCAGCCGCTTCGCCCTAGGTCGTCTCCTTCTTGAAAGGAGCACCGGGCGCCCGCCGCCGCACAGAGGCGAACCCACCGCCGCCGCCAGAAGAACCCGGCGGCATCCCGCCGGGTTCTCATCAGTCTCATCACACCGTCGCCCGAACCCGCGCCTCCGCCGCATTCTGCGGCCCAAAGGTGTGCGGCACCTCGGTCACCCGGTCCACAGGAAACCCCGCCCGGCGCGAATGCTCGCGCAC
The DNA here is from genome assembly GCA_964407695.1 of uncultured Isosphaeraceae bacterium. Taxonomy (GTDB): domain Bacteria; phylum Planctomycetota; class Phycisphaerae; order Phycisphaerales; family SM1A02; genus CAYOWQ01. The sequence goes on from CAYOWQ010000001.1 coordinate 69,839, forward strand.
CGTCGCCTCATCCGGCGCACTGTGCACGCAGTACATCTTGTCACCCGCCACAAACGTCTCGTGCCAGGTGTAGTCGCGGCCGTGATTCGGCAACGTCCGCACCACATCACACGACTTGGCGGCAATCTCCGCCAGCTGCTCGCGCGAAAGCCGCGATGCGCCGGGAACGGTCCGTTCAATCAGAAACTTTGGCATTGAAAATCCTCCATCCCGCCGCCACCCGGGCCACACAGCCCTGTCGCGGCGGGTTTGACGCAAGTCATACGTCGCCGCCCCGCCCGTCCGCCGTGAACTGCAGGTGGAGGAAAGGTTGACTTCTAGTCAAGGAGACATGCGGACAAGCCAACAAATCGACAAATCAACCGGGTGGCACAGGCGTCCCGCCTGTGAGAAACCAGAGATGCAAAATTCTCACCATTGACCGTCCCCCTGCAGCAGAACTCATCCCGCCGCCCGACGCACCGTCGGTAGGCCAACGCCCCGCCCCACTCAGTCTCTCAGTCTCTCAGTCTCTTAGTCTCTCAGTCTCTCAGTCTCTTAGTCTCTCAGTCTCTCAGTCTCTCAGTCTCTTAGTCTCTCAGTCTCTCAGTCTCTTCGTCTCTCCCGCCGCCTCCCTCACATCAACCTCTTCCCCTTCCCATCCAGCGCCTCCACCTCCAGCTTCGACACCGCTCCCGCGTCATACTCCTCCCGCACCATCGTCCATACGCTCGCCCCCGGGTGCGATCCGTCCGCCAGCGTCAGCCGCGAACGCAGCGTCGCCTCAAACACGTATCCCAGCCTCTTCGGCACCGCACCGCTGTTCACGTTCTTCGGCGCGTGCAGAATGTCCACCCGGTGCACGCCATGCACCTCAAACGCCACCCGCGTCAGCGCCCCCGCGATCTCCGTCGCGTACCCCCGCTGCACATGATCCCGATGCACCCAGTACCCGATCTCCAGCGCCCCAGCGCCTCCGCGCGGGTGCAGCCCCGTACCCCCGACCAGCGCCCCGCCCTGTCGAAGCCACACCCCGTAGATCACATTCAGACCCAGGTCCATGTCCGCCCGGAACTTCCGCAGCCGCTGGTACACCGATTCCACATCGTGCGGGTCGTTGATCCATGGCATCCATGGCCGCAGATGATCCGCGCACGACAGGATCGCCTTCGACAACGGCTCCGCATCCGAAAGATCCCAACAGCGCATCTCCAGCCGTTTCGAGCGAACCACATACGCCGGACCGCTCGCGGGCTCCGGCGACACGGAATAACTTGGTGCGTGTGGCCTCATACGCCGGTAGGCTATTGAATTCCATGACCGAACGCGAACGCATCGACCGCTTCGAAGCCGCCTACAACCGCATTGATAAGGAGCTTGGCCAGATCATCGGCGACGCTCCCGAGAGTCGCCATGGTTTCGCCGCCCGCGTGCGCATCGCCTCCCACAAGCGCCGACGCCTCTCCCGCTTCACCGACTTCCTTCTTGAAATCGGCGAGCTGCGCAATGCCCTCATTCATTCCCGCACCGATGTCGATCGATATCTCGCCGTCCCCTCCGAAGAAACCGTCGCCGAACTCGAGTTCATCAGCAACACCATCACCGCACCGCCCAGCGTGTCGTCGAAGTTCACCTGCCGCGTCGTCAAACTTCACGCCGATCAACCCATCTCCGATGCCTGGGAACTGATCCGAAAGGATGGCTACTCGCGCTACCCCGTCTACGACCACGGCCGGTTCCTCGGCCTGCTCACCGCCAACGGCTTCACCCGCTGGTGCGCTGCTCACGTGCGCAACGACCGTCTCGATGCCGACCTCTCCAAGGTGCTCGTCTCCGACGTGCTCGAGGCGGATCATCGCCGCGACGCCGTCACGTTCATCGCCGCCGACGCCGCCATCGACGACGCCGCCCTCCTCTTCGCCGACAATCCCCGCCTCGAATCGATCCTCATCACCCAGCACGGCCGGCCCGACGAATCACCCCTCGGCATCATCTCCGGCGGCGACATGGCCGCCGCCCTCCAGTCCAACAGCAACCATCACTGACCACCGCGACGTCCTCGTAGGGCAGGTCGCGCACTGATTCGCTGGGTGCCACACACCATCCCGCCAGGGTGGTGTGTGCGAGCGTGACAATACTCCGATCACCGGAAGGCCCGTAGGGTCTGCTGTGCTGGGTGCCACACACCATCGCGCCAGCGTGGTGTGTGCGAGCGCCGCAAACCGCCCGTCGTCAAGGCATGCCCGCACCGCGGACCGCTTGTCTGAAGCCGGACCTGACCAACGGGAAGGTCCGGATCAGCGCTGCGTAATGCATTGCATTGAATCATGTGTTCCCACGTTCGGACGATTAGACGTTCCTACTTCGCCCTTACTCATCGAAGATACTCTTCCCTTGGCTGCGAATCGCCAATCCCGTTGGACCCGGCGAGTCATCGTCTCGCTGGTCATTGGATTCATCGCCAACGCGGGAGTCGTGGTGTATCTGTCATATGTCGAGCCTGATGCGGCCGGCTCAGTTCAACGTTTCTTTCGCGAAACAAATGGCAGTATCGAACTTTGGATTCGCACCCACACACTGGGGAACTCGGCCTATCTTCGATGGAGTCCCGACTTACGCCCTACTGTTGCCCGCAAGCCGGACTATGGCGTCGATCTCCCCGCATGGGTTGATTCGCACTCGGATGAGCACACACTCCTGCTTCAACGGAGAGGTTGGCCCATGGAGTGCGTATGGTGCAAGGTCCTCCGTGATCCATCGAATGGCAAGCACACGGTGCGCGGAGGGATCGTGGCGCCTCCCAATTGGTTCTTTGGCCTTGAATCAAGGCAGACGCTGCTCTACTTCCCGGTTCTTTCGGGATTGATCCTCAACACACTCTTCTATGGCACGATTTGTTGCAGTCTCCTCTGGCTCCTGGCCTCGGCAAACCGACAACTAGAACGGTGGAAGCACTCGCAGCGCCGCCGCCGAAACCGCTGCATCCAATGCGACTACGTCCGCACCGGCCTTGCTGATTCCGCTCAACCCTGCCCCGAATGCGGCCACTCACCCGTAGGATCCACACCGCGGACCGTGCTGTCTTCCGCTGAGGAAGCGTCACGAGCGACGACGCCGCGCCGTTCAACCCGTCCTCCAATGCCGTGAGACGTAAACGCCCATCAAGTTGGTGTCCACGAATGCTCGTCGCGATGATGATCGGCTTCGTCGTCAATGCGGGGGTAGTAACGTATTTGTCTGACTCTGAATTGACGGACGGCTGCGAAACTCGACTCATTGTTCGTCATGTACAGACAGGTACAGATGCCTTGTATCGCTACTGCTGGCCGGGCAGAACGAGGTATGTTTCGTTCCAGATACCGGATTATCCACCGCCCTCAAACAGCAGCAAGGAGTACATCGGGTTACCCTCATGGGTAGAGTCATTTTCGACGGATGAGGAATTCCTTCTCCACAGTAGCGGCTGGCCTTTCGAATGTGCGTGGTTTGAATGGCGCTTGCCAGACTCTTATGGCTGGATAATGAAAGGCGGTTGGTGGCTGGAATCCGGCTGGCTTCTCGGGATAGGCGATGAAAAGTGCATCCCATACGGCCCCATCTGGCTCGGCCTCACCGCCAACACATTTTTTTACGCCGCGACGGCGTTCCCGATGCTCTGGCTTGCCGGCGCCTGCAGGCGAAGGCTGCGACATAGGCGTCGCCGTCGCCGCAACCGCTGTATCCACTGCAACTACGACCGCACCGGCCTTGCTGATCCCACCCAACCCTGCCCCGAATGCGGCCACTCACCCGTAGGGTCCGCTGTGCGGACCGCTTGTCCGGATCGAGCCTCACTCCGCGCCTGACCCCGGGTGTCGGACCCCCGTCCGCTCCTTTGGACGTTTCCTCCTCCCGCCACGGCCAACCCCAACAACCATGAGCCGATTTCGGGCGCACCGCGTTCGATCCCATTCGAGAAATTCCAAAACAAAATGTCGCGCTCTCGCCCGCTGAAAACCGCAATCGGCGCAGAATTCTCCGCGCCATAGGCCGATTCCTGTGGCGCGCCTGTCGAATTTCGCCCAAAGGGTATGAACCCACAACTCGACGCCATCCTCGCCCTTCAGCAACAAGCCATCGAAACCCTCTCTCGCCTCCTCGTCGGCAGGCCGCTCACCGACGACGCCCCCAAACCCGAAGATCATCGCATCCGCGAAACCGCCCGCCGATCCGCAACCGACATCCTCCGCATCACCACCCGCGCCTTCGCCGCCCCCAAGCGCCAATCCCCATCACGGACCGCCTGTCCTGAAGCCGGACCTGACCAACGGGAAAATCTCGCTGGGTCCGCGCTGCGGTCCGCTTGTCTGGCAACCGAACCTGACCAACGGGAGAGTCCGGGTCGAGTCCGATGCCCTGCCCACGATCTCCCCCCATCGCAACCTCAAAATCCCACCGTTGCCGCCAGCCCACCACCCAACCTTCCGTCTCCCATACCCGGCATGTCCCGCGCAGCCGCGGAATCCCTTCGCAATCATCCCGCACGCTCTCTCCCCCCCGTTCGCCAGACGCTCCTCCCCGACCGCAAAACACCTCAATCATCAAGCAGCTTTAACTCATCCCGCAGGATCGCGGCCAGTTCATAGTTCTCCGCCAAGATTGCCGCCTTCAGCCGCTCCTGCAATTCCATCTTCTGGCTCACCGGCAGCTTCGGCACCAGCATCTCGCGCATCCCGCGAAGCAGTTGCACTTCGTTGGCCTGGTCGAATCGATCGCCCGCGCCAATCTCGTCCATCGCCGCGCGAATCTCATCAAGCCCTGCGTCAATGCTTGCCAGCGCGCTCTTCACCTCGCCCGCCGCCACCCATTTCGACGCCTCCGCCCGCGTGCGCATCATCGTGATATACGGCCGAAACTGTTCCAGCACGCCTCGATCCTGCTCGGTGGAAGCATGATCCCGACACAGGTCCAGGACCTCCAGGTTCCGCCGCGTGTCGCGGATCACGCCGTCGAAGTTCTCAAGCACAAACAGGCCGACGTATCGGTGGTAATACTGCACGGCCTCGTCGCGCAACGCGGCGCACTCTTCCTCCGTCAGGACGAATCCCTCCGCCCGCCCGGTCTTGCGCGAATACTCCACAAGTCGCGATCGGTGATAGTGCAGCAGCGATTCGTGCCCGTGCGGCGTCTGCCCGTCGGGCCGGCCCGTCATTTCCAGTTGCAGGACCCCGAGCTCCAGTCGGATCTGCATCTTCGGCGTTCCATCCTTGCCGGGCACGGAACGAACGTTGATTCGCCCCTGCTGGAAAGGCCAGCTTTTCAGCAGATCTGTTAGGTCGTCAGGTGAGTTTTCGCTCATGGTCGTGAATTAGAGTTCGGGTGATGAGGTCTAGAATAGATCAGAACGCCCATCATTCCCCCTTCTTATCGGTACTGGCATGTCGGTCGTCAATCCTGCGGGCTGGTTCAATCAAAGATGAACACCCTATCTCAAGCGATCGGAATATCCCGCCGAATCAATCGGTTGGAACCTCGTCGGATCGCGGCTTAGACTTTTTGCTGGAGGGCATGTGGCGCGGATTGAGGTGAAATTGCCGGACTTGGGTGAAACCACCCCACGCTCCGCTGCGGATGGATTCCCAGCGGAAATCGGAAGTCTTTGCGGCACAAGGCCTTGCGGTCGATCCCCGCAACCCCCCGACACCCGTCGGTGCCAACGAACCACTTTGGATCGCCACGCCTGAATATGGCCCGCAGCCCCGCACAATCCGACCTCCAGCACTACCTGCGCCAGATCAACGAGGTGCCCTTGTTGACCGCCGAGCAGGAGAAGGAACTCGGCTGGCGCGTCATCAACGATAATGACAGCGAGGCCAAGGAGCTCATGATCCGAGCCAACCTGCGGCTCGTCGTCTCGATCAGCAAGAACTACGTCCATCGCGGCCTGCCCCTTGCCGACCTCATCAACGAGGGCAACATCGGCCTCATCCGCGCGGTTGAAGGGTTCGACCCCGCACAGGGCGCCCGATTCTCCACCTACGCATCCTGGTGGATCAAGCAGGCCATCAAGCGCACCCTCATCAACGCCATTCAGCCGATCCACATCCCGGCCTACATGGTCGAACTGATCGCCAAATGGAAGGAAGCGTCGCGCCGGCTCGAGGATGAGATCGGCCGCCCGCCCACCATGCCCGAGCTGGCCCGCGCGATGAAGATCCCCTTGAAGAAGGTGCAGATCATCCGCAGGGCGGTCAAGGCGCTGCACAGCCCCGGCCACGCGCCCACCGGTGAGGATGGCGAGAGCATCGATTTCAACGACCTCTTCGAGGACTTCCGCCACGGCAAGCCCGACGAGTGCATCGCCCAGTCGGAAGAGTTCAAGCTCATCATGCGCCTGCTCGACGCGATCGACGAGCGCGATGCCCGAGTGCTCAAGCTCCGCTTCGGCCTCGAGGGTCAGGAACCTCTCACCCTGAAACAGATCGGCCGCGAAGTGGGCCTCACCCGAGAGCGCGTGCGCCAGATCGAAGTCGATGCCCTGCGCAAACTGCAGACGCAGTTGCTTGACGATCGCCCCAGCCGCTTCCTCGAGGAAGGCTGCAAGCAGACGCCGCCCAAGCGCCGATCTTCCCGGGCGAAATCAGCCTGAGTGGACTCAATCTGCCCTCCTCGAAGCCGCCGGACGATGAGCCTCCGACTCAAGGCCTGGATGTCGCCGCCACGGGTGATGGGTGCACCGTTGACCTGGGACTCATGGACCCCGCTGCGTGGGCCCGGGAAGACTCCATGATCCGCTCGGCGGTGCGCACGGCCGCGAATCCCGCCTCGGCATCAACCTCCGGCCGCGATCCGGTTCGAACCGCCCGAAGGAAATCCTCGAGCTGGAGGCGCAGCGGCTCGCCCTCGCCGACCTGAAGTTCATCGACACTGACCAGGTCGAGATAGTTGAGACTGGAAAGATCTTCGCCATCACGGAGTCGGCGGCGGACATCATCAAGCGCTGCGGCATTGGCGGTCTTGCGGACGACGGTGCCCGTGCGGGCCACGAAATCCGCAGAGACGTAGGCGTCCTCAGAGATCACCCGGATCTTGCGCTCGGTCTTCAGCGCGAGCCGGCTGGCGGTGACATTGGCGACGCAGCCGGGGGTGCGGTCATTGTGGAACACCAGCCGGGCATTGCACACATCTTCGGCGTCGGAGAGCACGCTGACGGCGCTGGCATGGATTTCAGTCGGCTCGGACCCGGTGAGCATGAGCAGCACGTCGAGGTCGTGAATCATCATGTCGAGCACCACACTGACATCGACGGAGCGGAAGGTCATGGGGCTGATGCGATCCATCTCGACAAAGCGCGGGCGCAGGTTGAGCGCCCGGATGGCGAGCATGACCGGGTCGTAGCGCACGACATGGCCGACCTGCAATACCGCGCCGGTGCGCTGGGCGAGGGCGGCGATCAACTCGGCCTCGCGCACGTTGGGGGCCAGAGGTTTTTCGATCAGGCAGGCGACGCCGGCGGAGAGCAGCGGCTCGGCCGCAGCGCGGTGGTGGATGGTGGGCGTGGCGATGGTGACGGCGTCCACGCCGGCGGCGAGGAGCTGATCGACGGAGTCGTAGCCGCGGCCGCCATACTGCTCGACGATGGTGTTGCGGCGGGCGGGGTCGGCATCGACGACGCCGACAAGGTCAGCGCCTTCGATCTGGGTGTAGAGACGGGCGTGATGTCGGCCCATGCGGCCGACGCCGACGACGCCGCAGCGGAGAGTGGAGGTCATGGGCACATGGTAGAGCGCGGGGCGAAGTGGGAAATATCCATCCATCCAAGCGTCTAAACGCCCAGATCATGGAACCGAGGCGTGGAGCCCGGCAATGAGCAGGACCTTCCCGTTGATCAGGTCCGGCTTCAGTCCGGCGGTCCGCGGTGCGGACCCCACGGGGCTCAATGCATGGCACGCGAGGACGGGGCGCGCCATCGGCAGGATAGAACCCTGCCCTACGAGGTAGCGGTGGTGACCTTGGTCATGCGCGGGGGTTGGCCGACGGGTTTGCCGGAGCGGGAGTCGATGGGGACGGCGGCGATCTTGTTGACCACATCCATGCCGCTGGTGACCTTGCCGAAGGCGGTGTATTGCTTATCGAGGTGCTGGCACTTCTCGCGGGTGAGGCAGATGAAGAACTGCGAGCCTGCCGAGTCGGGGTCGGCGGAGCGGGCCATGCTGAGCACGCCGGGTTCATGTTTCTTGTCGTTGAACTCGGCTTTCACGTTCCAGCCTGGGCCGCCGGTGCCGTCGCCGCGAGGGCAGCCGCCCTGAATCACGAAACCGGGCAGGATTCGGTGGAAGGAGAGGTTGTCGTAGAAGCCTTCACCGGCGAGCTTGAGGAAATTTTCGCTGTGCTTGGGGGCGACGTCGTTCCAGAGTTCAACGGTGATGTCGCCATGGGTGGTGGCGATGGTGGCGGTGGGGTAGGTCATGGGGGGAAGTGTAGGTGCGGCGGCCGTCATGGGAACAAGTCAGCAAGGATGAGGCGGGCGCCACATGTGATCCGGACCTTCCCGTTGGTCAGGTCCGGCTTCAAGACAAGCGGTCCGCACAGCGGACCCTACGAGTTAGCGGTTTGCGGCGCTTGCACACACCACGCTGGCGCGATGGTGTGTGGCACCCCGGCTTCATGACAAGCGGTCCGCACAGCGGACCCTACGAGTTAGCGGTTTGCGGTGCTTGCACACACCACGCTGGCGCGATGGTGTGTGGCACCCCGGCGTCATGACAAGCGGTCCGCACCGCGGACCCTACGAGACTGGTGACTATCGAGGCACGTTGTTGGGATCGGGCGGGGGTGGCGGCGGGGGGCGGGTGATGCAGGTGTCGGGTCGGCCGCGGCCGGGGGTGCGCGGGGGAGCGGGCGTGAGCGATGCCTTGATGATTCGCGGCGGGTCCTTGGGGGCGCCGGTGGCGGGATCGGCGAGGGGCGAGGCGGCGATGGCGAGGATGGCGTCGGTGCCGACCACCGCGCAGCCGAAGGCGCAGTACTGCCCATCGAGGCGGGCGGTGCCTTCGCGCGAGAGGGCGAAGAAGAACTGGCTGCCGGCGGAATCGGGCGGGTCAGCGCGGGCCATGGAGATGACGCCGAAATCGTGAGGGAGCCTGGACGGTTCGAGCGGAAGGTCCCAGCCGGGGCCGCCGTCGCCGGTGGCGGTGGGGTCGCCGCCCTGAATGACGAAGGGGTTGCCGTTGCGATCAACGGGGACGACGCGATGGAAGACGGTGTTGTCGAAGAAGTGGTTCTCGACGAGCGTCATGAAATTCCAAACGGTGTTGGGCGCTTCGTCGGGGCGGAAGGCGACGCGGATCTCGCCGCGATCGGTCATGACGATGGCATCCTGCTCGGTATAGATGCGAAAGCCCGAGAGCGGAGTAGGGTCGCCCTTGGGCCACGTCGGTTGGAGCTTCTGATACTCGGCATTGTCGGGCTCGAGGAGCGTTTCACCCCAGCCGATGATGCGGGTGTATTTGGTGACTCCGTCGGGACGAAAGGCGGTGGTGGTGCGCACGAGGGGGCGATTGATGAGCGGCTGCACGACGAGCGAGGAGCCGACGGGCTCGCCGTTGACCATGAGCTGGAGGTAGGCCGCGTGCGAGAGGGAAGCGATGGCGGGCGCTTCGTCGAGCAGGTTGAAGGTGCCGGGTGCGAGGCGGCCGGTTTCAGCAATGAGTGTGCCGTCGGCTTCGAGGAGGGCAGCGCTGATCTCGGCGTCGGTCTCGCTGGGGAGCGAGAGGCCGATATAGACCGGGCCGGCGGGCGGGCTGAAGAGCTGTCCGGGAGCGATCAGGGGATCGTGGGCGAGGGCGAAGGCGAGGAGGAGGGGAATCATGGGAGGATTCAGCGGGCATCTTCGCCGGAGGGCTTATTGATGATGATGCGACGATTCTGGAGGTCCCAGGTGGCTTTCTCAGCGCGGAAGGGTGAGACGGAGCCGGTCTTCAGCACCGAGACGAGTCGGCCGGGAAGAGCGGTGAGGATGGCGATGTTGGTCTGGCGGTTGTAGTCGACCTGATGGCAATCGACGGTTTCGTCGGGAGTCTCGATGCGGACGCGGCCGGTGGCGACAAGGCGGCGGAGCGAAAGGTCACCACCGAGATCGATGGATGCGACCTTGGTGGGGTCTTTGCTCTGTGGCGGAGTGGACGGGGCGTTGGGGTCGGACTGCTGAGGTTCGAATTCGGCAACGAGACTGTCGCCGCCGAACTTGAGCCAGTCGTCGTCCTTGAGGCCTTGATGACCGAGTTCCACCTTTTCGTCCATGGTGACGCGGAAGGCGCCGTCGGGTTGGGGGACACACTCCATCTTGCGATTCCAGTGGAAGACCGTGTCGCCCTTGAAGCCGAAGGGGCCGGCATCCTGCGTGGAACGGGCGGAGGGAGTTTCGTCGCGAATGGTCAGCGTGCCGTCGCCGATGACCTGCGAGTAGTGGGTGATGTTGTTGAACTCAACGTGTTGGCCGGCGACGCGGAAGAGACGGACGAGGGAGGAATGGGAGGCGTCGGACCAGACCTTGTTTTCGATATTGGCATTGCCCCGGGCGATGAAGGTTTCGAGGAGGCGATCACCATCCTGAAGCCCGGCGAAGGAGGGTTGGGAGGAAGCGGGTGCTGGTTGAGCGGGCGTCGCGGATGAAGTCGCCGCAGGCTCGACGCGGCGGAATTGGAAGGTGAGGCGGTCGGCGTCGGCGGTGTCGAGGGTGAGATTGTCGGTTCCGACGGAGCGGGCGGAGACATGGCCGTGAAGGTCGAGCTCGCCGCCGCCATCGTTGAAGGCGGTGTCGTATTCGAGCCTGTCGGTCCAGTTCGCGCTGACGGCGGGGGCGGGCTGATCGGGGATGCTGGGTCGATCGATTCTGCCGTCGGTTTCGGGAACGAGCGTGCGGGAGAATTGGCGGAAGGTGCCGGGGCCGGGGATGCTGGCCTTCTTCTTGAGATCATCAAACTTCAGGGCGCGGGCATTGTCGATGACGATGTTGTCGTGCAGGAGCATGGCGGAGCCGTCGGGCGACTCGAAGATGATGGTCTTGGCGATGTTGTCACCGGACATGGACTGGGCGAAGATTCGGGCGCCCTGACCGAGGCGGACCTGCACCTCGCGGTCGGCGTGCATGGTTTCGATGTCGACATCGCCGAGTTGATTGCCGAAGGGAGCGGCGTTGGAATCTGGGGAGGCTTCGGGCTTGGCGAGGGAGGGAACGAAGGTGACATTGAGGGCTTCGGTCCAGAGGGTGTAGTCCTTGTTGAGGGCTTCGACCGCACCGGCGGCGTTCATCGAGGTGGGAATGGATCGACCGTCGAGCTGCTTGAGTTTGACGGTGATGCGCTGGGCATTCATCCGATCCTTTTCGACGCCGCTGACAACCCTGACATCGCCAATGGCGTCGATCAGGTTGATGGCGTCATCAGCCTTGTCGGAATTGAGCTTCTTCTGGCCCGGCTCGAAGCCGACGTTGAGGCGATGCGACTCGAGCGTGAACGAAGAGGCCACGACGTTGACATTGCCGTTGAAGGATGCAGCGCGGATGCGGCGGTCGTCGCCGCCGGCGTCGGTCTTGTCAAATTCGAGATCGACGCCTTCAGTCCAATTGATTTCGAGATCGGTTTTGAGCGCGGGCGGGGCGGCCGGGGGGCTCTGATTCAGGGCGTGGGCGATGATGGCGGACGAGACGAGTGGATCGGCACAGACGAGAGCGATGGAGGTGAGAGCGCGGGATTCGTGGTGGCGGGCGAGGAATCGCATCTGACCCTTCCCGACGAATGCGCCGCGGCCGGAGTCGAGCCCGATCCAGAGCTGCTCGCCCTCGGCGGTGAAACTTGGATGTTGAATGGTGACCGGATCGTCGGGGCGGCCGATGAGATCGGCGACGGTGTCGGAGGCGATTGCGCCGGAAGGAAGCGTGGTGTGCTCGTCGCGCACCACGAGTTGCGAGCACTTCATGGTGGTATCAGACGGTTCATCGCGAATGACGACCGGATCGCCGAAGACGGTGAGTACGACGTCGTCGGTGGACGTCGGGACGATCTTGGAGTCGCGGATCGGCGTCATCGTGAGCTTGCCGGAGTAATGAACAAGGATCTGTTCTTCAGGCGCGACCACCGGATCGACGGCAAGGCTGGAGAGGGCGACGGCCGCAGGAAGCGGCATGGCCGGAACAACCTGGATCCTCGGCGAGGCGGAGACATTGGCGCTGAGGCCCTCGCCCTTCATGGAGAAGACGACATCGAGCTTGTTTCCGTTAATGGTGCTGACGGCATCGCCGCGAATTCGCTCGATGCGGACATCGTCGTTCATGACGAGTCGATACCAGGCGTTGTCGGGCGGTGGTTCGGCCGGCGACGTGGAAGGTGTTGCCTGCGTGGTCGATGGAGTGATTGCGGACGCGGGGGCAGGGCGCGGCTCAGCGCGAGTCGATGTCGGCGGCGCTGGTGAGGTGGGGGCCGGCTGGTTGGAGGCGACGGCCGCGGGTGCTTCGGGTTCGACGGTGGATTTCGCGGGGGCGGGTTTGCGGTGGGCGGAGTGATTCGGGGTGATGTAGAGAGGGGAGGTCGGGCGCTCGACGGTAAGTTCTTCGACGGAGTTGTCCTGGCCGTTGAGGAAGATGGTGAGTCCTTCGCCGGAGAAGTCGATGGCGTAAGGGGCGTCGTCGCGCTGGGGGGAGGAGAGGTGGATGGCTCGATCGCAGACGACGCGTCCGAGGCGATTGTCAAAATCGGCCTCGTCGGCGGTGACGGTGAGGGCGGGTCGGTCGTCGTCGGCGTTCTCGTCATAGTCAGTCCGCGGCTGATACATGCGGATGATGACGTTGCCGTTCATGTGGCCGGATTCAAGGGCGTTGGCCTTGGTGCCGGTTCGGGGCACGCGGGCTCTGGCCTCATCGGAGGTCATGACGAGGAGGCGATCGTTGGAGAGGTAAAAGCGGGCGACGGGACGCGACATCTGCAGCCACTGATCGGGCAGCGGGTCGAGCCGTTCGGCCATGTATTCCTGTGCGAGGAGGCCGTTTTCATCGGCGGCCTGAATCCATGCGCCCTCGCGCATGGTGAGGCCGGCGGGTGAAGCGCCGGAGCCGGTGCGGGCCGACTCGGCGGCCGTGAGTTGGCCGGGGACGACAATGTCCTTGAGGTCGCCGAAACGGCTGGGGGGTTCATCGTTTGGAGACTGGAGGTCGATATTGGCGACGATGACCAGCAGCAGGAGAGAGCCGAGAATTCCGGAGCTGATGATGAGCCATCGTCGCGTCCGGCGGGCGGAATCGTTTGCAGAGCGGCTTGTCATGGAAGTCATGGTGAATCAGGCCTTCCGGCCGTAGATTTCGAGAGCCTCATCCCATCGGCCGAGATTCTTGATGAGGTACTCAATCGCTTCGCGCACGGCGGCGTGCCCGCCCGGGCGCAGGGTTGTGTAGACGGCGATTTCGCGGACATCGGCAGACGCGTCTGCCACGGCCATAGGATAGCCGCAGGCGCGGAGCATGGGCAGATCGGGGAGATCGTCGCCGAGGACGGCGGTTTCGGCGGGTGTGATCTGAAGTTCTTCGAGGAGCCGGAGGAAGGCGGGAAGTTTGTCCTGCTGGCCCTGCAGGATGTGGCGGACGCCGAGTTCACTCATGCGGTGGCGCAGGGCAGCGCCCTGGCGGCCGGTGACGACGCAGATTTCGAACCCGAGTCGGAGCCAGATTCGGATACCCGTGCCGTCGCGGACGTGGAAGCGCTTGGTTTCGACGCCGTGATCGTCGAGAAGGACGGAGCCGTCGGTCAGGACACCGTCGACATCGAGACAGAGAAGGCGGAGATCGGAAGGCGGCTTACGTTCGTTGGCCATGGGAGCGGTTCACCACCACTACGGGGTCAATGTTGCGGATGTTCGAGGCTATTGATGGGCGAGTTCCTTGACGACTTCGCCGACGAAGGACTTGGCATCGCCGAAGAGCATCAGGGTCTTATCCATGAAGAAGAGTTCGTTTTCGACACCGGCAAAGCCGGCGCTCATGCCGCGCTTGATGACCATGACGGTGCGGGCCTTGTCGACATCGAGGATGGGCATGCCGTAGATAGGGCTGGACTTGTCGTAGCGGGCGGCGGGGTTGACGACGTCGTTGGCGCCGATGATGAGGGCGACATCGCACTGGGGGAAATCGGAGTTGATCTCTTCCATGTCCTTCAGGCGCTCGTAGGGAATATCGCTCTCGGCGAGGAGGACGTTCATGTGGCCGGGCATGCGGCCGGCGACAGGATGGATGGCGAAGAGGACGTCGACGCCCTTCTTGGAGAGGGCGTCGTACATCTCGCGAACCTTGTGCTGGGCCTGGGCGACGGCCATGCCGTAGCCGGGCACGACGATGACGCGGGTCGCGGCGGAGAGAATCTGAGCGGCTTCTTCAGCGCTGGCGCTGCGAACGGTGCGCTCTTCCTTCACACCGGAGGCCTGCTGCACCTGACCGAATGCGCCGAAGAGCACGTTGGTGAAGGAACGGTTCATCGCCTTGCACATGATGATGGAAAGGATGAGACCGCTGGCGCCGTCGAGCGCGCCGGCGACGATGAGGAGCGGATTGTCGAGGACGAAGCCCATGGCGACGGCCGCGAGGCCGGCATAGGAGTTGAGCAGGGAGATCACGGTGGGCATATCCGCGCCGCCGATGGGGATGATGAGCAGGACGCCGAAGGCGAGGGAGAGGAAGAGGAGGATGGGAAAGAGCCACATCTGCTGCGGCCATACCACAAGGCTGACGCCGCAGATGACGGCGGCTCCCAGGAGGGAGAGGTTGAAGAGATTCTGATTCTTGAAGGTGATGGGGCGGGTGGGCAGGACTTCCTGCAGTTTGCCCGCGGCCATGAGGCTGCCGGTGAAGGTGAGGCCGCCGAGGAGGGTTTCGAAGACGATGGCGCCCATGGTGAAGCGGTCGATCTCGTCAACGAGCATGAGGTATTTCGCGGTGCCGACGAGGGCGGCGGCGAGAGCGCCGAAGGCGTGGGAGAGGGCGGTCCGCTGAGGGACGGCGGTCATGGGCACCCACGAGAGGGGCACGCCGACGAGGGTGCCGAGGATGAGGGCAATGAGGATGGGTGTGTAGTGAACGACTTCGGGGCGGATGAAGGTGCCGGCCATGGCGAGGACCATGGCGACGACGCCGGCGATGATGCCGCGGCGGGCGGTGGTGGGGGCGCTCATCCACTTGAGCGAGAGGACGAAGAGGGCGGCGGCGATGAGGTAGGCGGCGTGAACCAGCGGAAGGCTGAAGGAGTTCTGGCCGCCGATGATGAATGTCGCGAGAGGGAGATGGCTCACTTGGAGGTCTCCCGGGGAGCAGATTTACCGCCGCGGGACTTGAACATCTTGAGCATGCGATCGGTGATCATGAACCCGGAGACGATGTTGGTCATCGAGGCGAAGACGGCGACCGCGCCGAGGATGGTGGTGAAGGTGGTTCCGTGGCCGCCTTCGTCGTGATGGGCAGCCCCGGAGACGATGATGGCGCCGACGACGGCGATGGCGGAGATGGCGTTGGTGAGCGACATCAGCGGGGTGTGGAGAAGCACGCTGACACGCTTGATGACCTCAAGGCCGACGAATGCGGACAGGAGGAAGATGAAGAGCATGAGGACGAATTGATCGTTCATGTGGACCTGCTTGAAGGATCAGCGCGAAGGCTCCGGCGAAGCGCCGATGGCTTCAAGGACGCGCGTGTTGACGACCTGGCCGTCGCGAGAGACGAGGGTGTCGCGGATGATCTCGTCGTCGGTATTGAGGGCGAGAGCGCCTTCCTTGTTGATGATGAGGGCGAGGAAGGCGGCGAGGTTCTTGGCGTACATCTGACTGGCGTGGAACGGAATCGTCGAGGCGAGGTTGACGGGGCCGATGATGTCGACGCCGTGATGACGGACGGTTTCACCGGGGCGGGTGAGGTCGCAGTTGCCGCCACGTTCGGCGGCGAGATCGATGATGACGGAGCCGGGGGGCATGGCCTTGACCATTTCGGCGGTGATGAGGATCGGGGCCTTGCGGCCGGGAATGGCCGCGGTGGTGATGACGACATCCTGTTCGCGGAGGACGGCGGTCATGGCGTCGCGCTGTCGGCGATAGAACTCATCGTCCATGGCCTTGGCATAGCCGCCGGAGCCTTCGGCGGAGGCTGCGCCGACATCGAGAATGACGAACTTGGCGCCGAGGCTTTCGACCTGCTCTTTCACGGCGGTGCGAACGTCGTAGCCGCTGACGACAGCGCCGAGCCGGCGGGCGGTGGCGATGGCCTGCAGCCCGGCGACGCCGGCGCCGATGATGAACACGCGGGCCGGGGCGACGGTTCCGGCGGCGGTGGTGAGCATGGGGAACATCTTGGGCAGGGTGTCGGCCGCGAGGAGGACGGCTTTGTAGCCCGCGATGGTGGCCTGCGAGGAGAGGACATCCATGGATTGGGCGCGAGTGATGCGCGGGAGGAGTTCCATGGCGAAGAGTGAGACGCCGCGGGCGGCGACAGCGCGGGTGAGATCGGCGGTGGAGAGCGGTTCGGCGTGTCCGATGACGATCTGGCCGGCGCGGAGGAGTTCGGTATCGCGGTGGCCCGTCTGGGGATTGGCGCCGGGAGTTCGCACCATGCAGACGATGTCGGCCTGCTGATAGACCGCAGCGCGGTCGGCGGCGATGGCGGCGCCTTTATCGGTGTAATGCTGATCGGGGAAGCCGGCGGATTCGCCGGCGCCGGCTTCGATCAGGACCGATGACTTCAGCTTGGCCAGGGCGGGAATGACGGACGGCGTAAGGGCCACGCGCCGTTCGCCCGGGCAGTTTTCTCGCACCACGCCGATCTTCATCGGAATCTCTTCATCCTTGGGTTGGGTCGGGCGGGATCATTCCAGCGCGACACCGATAAGGTACACGGGGGCCGGAAAAGACGCCAAAGCCGCGGTGCGAAGGACTTACGCGGGGTTGTCGGCGTTGAGGAGCGCGGTAAGGCGGGCGCCGGCATTGGCGGGAAGAATGTAGCGCTCGAAGCGAGGTCGGCCTTCGAGCAGCTCCCAGACATCGGCGGGAGGACGAGCGGCGAGCGCGCTGCGGATGAAGGCGAGAGCGAGCGGGTGGGCCACGATGGCGAAATCGTGGGTGC
Organism: uncultured Isosphaeraceae bacterium; assembly: GCA_964407695.1. Taxonomy (GTDB): domain Bacteria; phylum Planctomycetota; class Phycisphaerae; order Phycisphaerales; family SM1A02; genus CAYOWQ01. The sequence continues at coordinate 86,943 of CAYOWQ010000001.1, forward strand.
GCGGGCGCTCGACGATGTGTTGCACAGCGCTGAGAATGCGCAGGCGGGCGACGGCGAGGTCTTCGCCCTCGGGCGGAGTCATGGAGATCGGGTCGTCTTCCCACTGCTTGAAGCGCTTGACGAATCGATCTTCGAATTCCTCCAGCGAGAGGCCGTCGAGAAGACCGAGGTCGGGCTCGGCGAGATCCTCCACCTGACGAGCCTTGCCTTCGAAGCGTTCGGCGATGACGCGAGCGGTCTCGGTGGCGGCTTCGTCGGAGGGGTGATAGACGGTGGCGCCGGACACCCAGCGAATGCGGGCGGCTTCAACCAGCAGCAGCGAGCGACCGGCATCGCTAAGGGGGAGATCTGCTCGGCCGTGGAGACGGTTTTCGGTTTCCCAGAGGGATTCGCCGCAACGAACGAGCAGGAGCGTGGTGAGTTTTCGCTTGGCGGCCATGGTCAGTGCGTTTTGGCGGGGACGGAGCCGCCTCGAAGGGAGGCGATGGCGTTGATGTAGTCATCGGAGCCGAAGATGGCGCTGGCGGCGACGAGGACATCGCAGCCGGCCTTGCGGGCGAGGGGCGCGGTCTCGGCGTTGACGCCGCCGTCGATCTCGAGCCGCTGGTGGGGCTTGAGCAACGGGCGAATGGTGCGTGCCTTTTCGAGGACGTCGGGGATGAAGGATTGGCCGCTGAAGCCGGGATTGACGCTCATGATGAGGATCATGTCGAAGGCGTCGAGATGGGGAAGGATGGCGTCGACCGGCGTGGGGGGATTGATGACGAGGCCGGCGGACATTCCGCGTTCGTGAACCTGTTGGGCCAGCGCGGGCGGGTTGTCGACGACCTCGACGTGGAAGGAGAAATGGTCGGCCCCGGCATCGGCGAAGGGTTTCACGAACATGGCGGGGTTCTGCACCATGAGATGAACGTCGAGGAAGGCGTCGGGCATGGCCAGGCGAAGTGATCTGCAGAGGGCGGGCCCCATGGTGAGATTGGGGACGAAATGGCCGTCCATCACATCGAGGTGGAGCAGGTCGCCGCCGGAGTCGAGGGACCGCCGGCAATCGGCGTGGAGATACGCGAAGTCCGCCGAGAGAATGGAGGGGGCGATGAGCGGGGTGCGGGGCGGGTTGGCGAGAAGTGCAGAGCGGTCCATGAAGGAAGAAGAATATCGCCGCGGGGCTGGAAGCGGGCGGTTGGGGCTCTGATCGTGGAGTTGACTTAATAAAGGTGCCGCTCAGGGCGCGTCTGATGGGGCGGCAGGGGCGGTAGGGGCGGTAGCGGGTTGAGTGGCTGCCGCTGCTTGGGCTGCTTGGGCGGCTGCTTGTTGGGCGGCGATACGCTGCCCGGCGGCGCGGCTGGCCGCAAGGCCCATGAACAAACCGCTGACGATCAGGAGAAATGGAATGAGGCCTGCGAGCAGGAGCACGACTCCCACAACTGTCTTCACGGCCGAGCGCCGACCCGCGGGCGGCAAGATGCCGACTTCCGCGAAGGCGCTGCCGCATTCGGGACAACGATCAACCTTGCCGATGCTGGCGGTGAGGTCGTAGGAGCAGCGGCCGCAGGCGGGAAAGGCGTGGCTCGGGCTCTTCGCCTTCACCACGAGCAAGATTCCACCCACGAGAAGTCCAACCCCGAGGAGAAAGGTGATGCCGACAATGAGAAGCGCGCCAATGGCCATGGCATCAGTATGTGTGGGTTACCAGTGCGAGGCAACCGCGAAATTCACAGTAGACTGCGGGGATGAGCGCCATTCGAGTTGAGTTCATGAGATTGTCGTCGCTGGCGGTGATGCCGAAGTATCAGACGCCGCACGCGGCCGGGATGGATCTGCATGCGGCGATTGAATCGCCGATTGAGATCAAACCCGGGGGGATCGCGATGATTCCGTGCGGGTTTGCGATGGCGCTGCCGGAAGGGTTCGAAGCGCAGGTGCGGCCGCGAAGCGGGCTGGGGAGCAAGGGCATTACGCTGCCGAACGCGCCGGGAACGATTGATGCTGATTACCGGGGAGAAGTGAAGGTGCCGCTGATCAACCTTGGCCGGGATGGGTTTGCCATTGAGCCGGGGATGCGGATTGCGCAGATGGTGATCGCTGCGGTGGCGCGGGCGGAGGTGGTGGAGGTGGAGTCGCTGGAGGCGACAGCGCGTGGCGCGGGCGGATTTGGGAGTACGGGGCGCTGAGGGTCAGGGGGCGACGGCGTGAAGCGATTGCGGTTGCCAGACGTCGGCGACGGGTTTGATGGGGCCGGGCGCGCCGTGGCCGAGGTGGATCTGCCAATAGGCGACGTTGTGCCAGGCGCCGAACTTGAAGCCGCTGGAATCCATCAAGGCGCATTGCTTCATGCCGAAGGATTCGTGGAGGCGAACGCTTGGCGGGTTGGGGGTGGTGATGCCGGCGAAGAGAGTTCGGTAGCCTTGCGCTTCGAGGGTTGGGAAGAGCCGGGAGTAGAGAGCACGGCCGATACCCCGACCCTGATGATCGCGGTGGACATAGACGGAAAGTTCGCAGGTCCAGGCGTAGGCAGCGCGGGCCTTCCAGGGGCCCGCCTTGGAATAGCCGAGGACGGTGTCGTCGTCGAAGGCGACGATCCACGGGTAGCGCTCGCGGGTGGATGCGAAGGTGGCTTGCCACATGGGGAGCGGCTCGGCTTCGTAGGCAAAATTGGCGGGTGAAGTGAGCGCCGTGTAGTTGCAGATCTCGAGCATGGGGGCGACGTCGTCTTCGGTGGCGAGACGGATGCGCATGGGTTGATCCAGATTACGTGGCGAGCGAGTCGAGCGAGTTGAGTCCTATAGGCTCCTTGGTGAAAAAAGGTTCGGCACTTCGGGTGCCGATGCGCGAGCCGAAGTAGGTGGACGCTGAGGCGAGAACGTCGGGAAGGTTTTTGTTCTTCTCGTTGACGACGAACTGGCTTTCGTAGGCCATGACGGCAAGGCGCTTCTGCTCTTCGAAGCCGGTGGTATCGATCAGGAAGGAAGGGTCGGCCACCCAGCGGAGGTGGGTGGCGTAGTAATAGAAGAACCAGCGCGGGTAGATGGGCTCGCCGGCGAGATTGATCCTGGTGAGCTTGGCGTCGAAGCGGGCATCCTCGGCGATGCGGGTGACGGCGAGGTGATCGGGGTGGGCGTCGTGGAAAAAGGGCGTGAAGATCATGTCGGCCCGATGGGTGCGATAGATGCCAGCGAGGGCGTGGCGAGCCTCGATGGTGTGTTGAACGAATCGATTGGGCAGGCCGAGGCTGACGCGCGAGACGCCGAGGATTCGGGCGGCATCGGCAGCTTCCTTCGCGCGGATCTCTGGAGAGCCGTGAGGTGTCGGCTCGCCGTTGGTGGCGTCGACGAGGAGCACGTTGTGCCCCTGCCAGGCGAGACGGGCGATGGTGGCGCCCATGCCGAGTTCCTGATCATCGGGATGGGGACCAACGACGATGATGTTGAGCGGTTTCACGGCAGGACTGTATCACTCAGCGCATCGGCCGCGGACGATCGGGGTTTTGCGGCGAATCGAAATCGGGCAAGGTGGGGATTGCGGTTCGGCGGTCGCCGAGTTCGAGGAGCATTTCGTCGGCCTGAGCGGTGACGTAGCGATGCAGGGGTTCAACGCGCTCGAGGCGACCGGTGCGGCGGGCGAAGTCGAGCTCCATGGCATAGCGGCACAGTCGGCCGAGCGACTCGCGCTTCCGGCCGAGGAAGGCATCGGACGGCATGGGAGTGAGGAGGACTGCCAGAGCGGGCGCGCTGGAGGACGGTGCGGGGAGCTGAGGGCCGAGCTTTTGTGCGAGGCGACCGGAGAGCTTGGCGAGGGGCAGATCGCGATCGAGCGAGTTGAGTTCACGATTCAGTTGGCCATCGTCCTTGCTGATGGCGGACTCGACCGCGAGCTTGAGCCGGGCCGGAATGGTGTCGATGGATGGAGCCATGACGCGCTGGGAAAGCTGCCACGCGCCCCATCGATTGAGCGTGGCGGCGAGATTGGTGGCGCCGGTGACCTCGACCAGCGGGGCGAGATCCTTGAGCGACTGCGTGAGGCGATAGAGCAGAAGCATCCGATTGGCGGCGGCGGCGACATTTTCGCCGCGTCCCCAGGCATCGGCCCATTGGCCGCGGGCGGCTTCAATCTGCTTGATGAGTTCCGCGTGGCGATTGCCTGCGGCGACGACGGCGACGGGATCGGACTGGCGCAGCTCAGTCTCGAAGGGAACGGGCAGGAAGAGATTGAGTTGTGATTCAAACTGGTCCATGGCGCGGAGGGCGTCGGGACGCTTGTTGGTATCGAGCAGCCATTGCGAGAGCTTGCGAACCTGATTGGAGAAGCCATTCATCGCGCTGGGGCGGATGCCGCCGATGGAATCGACCCAGAGGCTGAGGCGACTGAGCCTGCGAAGGTCTTCAAGCGCAGTGGCGTGGCCGGTGATCAGGGTGGCGCGGGCTGGTTCGCTCAGCGCGCTGGGCTGAGAGGCGATGGCTGTGAGTTCCTTGAGGAGTGATGCCTCAGTGCTTTCGTAGGACTTCTGCAGGTCGCGCTGGGCAGCGCGAAGGTCGCCGCGAAGGCGCTCGCCCTGAATCTCTCGCCAGGCGATGAAGCGGTCGATGATCTCGCGAAGGAGGTTGAGCCGTTCGATGGCTGCGGCGGATTCGGGTTCGTTGGCGATGGCGTCGTCGGCGGATTGAAGGGCGGCGATGCAGGCCTTCATGGTGTCGCCATCGGCGCCGAGACGGGCGGCGGCATTGAGGCTGATGAGGCTCTCGAGGACGCTGCGGGAGGCATCGAGACGGTCGAGCCGGCGCAGGCCGACGTCGCGCGTGCGAACGTCGCGAAACATGGCCACGGCTTCGGCGAGCCGGATCTTGGAGGCCGCGAGGGATTCGGGGGAGAGGAAGGTGGCCCTGTCGATGGTGGCGGCGAAGTCGATGGATTGCCGCACCGCCCGCTGATAGGCGGCGATGGCGGGACGAAGCTCGGGGAATGAGCCGCCGCGGGTGAGATAGTCGATGATTTCGAGCAGGGCTTCGCGGACGCCTTCATCGACTCGCGCGGAGGTGACCTGGGCTTTGAGTTGATCGAGGTCGAGATCGCCGGCGGTGTCGGCGGGACCGGCGAGCCGAGGCCAGCAGGCAGCATGTCCATCGATCTGGAGCGATTCGGCCAGCGGGGCCAGCGCGATGGCCACGGCCTGATCGATTTCGGCGGCGGACGCGAAATTGGACCGGCGGAGGAGCTCGAGCGAGCGCTCGTTGAACTGCCGCCAGAGTTCAAGGGTGCGAACGACTTTGCGCTGGTCGTCCTCGGCGGTTGATGGTGCGATGGATTCGAGGCGGGCGCCGGCGGAGGTCAGGAGGCCGTCGAGATCGTCGCGCGCTGAGGCGAGCCGCACGGCGGCGACGACAGCGAGGCTGGCGGGTTCGCCTTCGCGATCGGCCCGGCGAAGCAATTCGACGGCGATGAGGCGATAGGTGACCTTGGCATCCTGGGCTGCCCGGCCGATGCGCCCGGCGGCGTCTCGGGCGGTGATCAACTGCCCTGCCTCAGCTTCGAGGTCGCCGGCGAGCTCGGCCGCGGCGGTGGGGCCGGTGAGGTCGGGCAGTTGCGGGGTGGGATCGAGGTTGATGATTTGCGCTTCGGCGGTGGAAGCGAAAGGCGCGATGGCGGCGAGGAGCAGGCAGACAATCGCCGATCGGAGCAGAGCGTTGGTCATGGTTGAGCGGTCGGGGCGCTGCGGTGCCGGAGGACGCTTTCGTACAGGCTCAGCAGGCTCTCCACCATTGTTACGTGGGAGAATCGATTCCGGCAATGTTCTCTTCCGGCGATTCCCATGGCTTTGGCGCGTTCGGGGTGGGCCATGAGGTCGAGGATGGCGGTGCGAAGGGCCGGGCGACTGCCCGTGGGAACGAGGTGGCCGGTGACGCCCTCGATGCAGACTTCGCCGGAGCCATCGCAGTCGTAGGCCACGGCCGGAAGGGCGCTGAGCAGGCCCTGGGTGACCGCCCGGGGCAGGCCTTCGCGATAGCTGGGATGAGCGAGCACATTCATCGCCTGCATGAGGGCGGGGATGCGCTCGGACGGCACGAGGCCGGTCAGCACGACCTGGCGTTCGAGGCCCATTTCGCGGATTCGAGAATCGAGCCGGTCGCGCCACCAGCCGTCGCCGACCCAGAGGAGTTTCAAACGGGGTGTTGCCCGCATGGTTTCGCCGAGCGCATCAAGCAGGTCGTCGTGGCCCTTCAGCTCGGCAAGGCGAGAGACGGTGCCCACGACGAAGTCATCGTCGGCGAGGTGAAGCGATCGGCGGATTTCAGCTCGCGTGGTGGCGGGATGAAGGAAGGGTTCAACCTCCATGCCGGAATAAACGATGTCATATTGCTCGGGCCGGCCGATGCCCGCGGCGAGGAATTGCTTTCGCATGGCGTCGGCGACGCACACGATGCGGTGGCAGCGATGGGCGGCGTACTTCTCGGTGGCGATGTAGAGGCGATTCCGCCACCACGATTCGTACGCGTGAAACGGCGGACCGTGCACGGTGTGGATCACGCAAGGGACGCGCTCACTCCACGCGGCAGACCGGCCGAGGATGCCCGCCTTCGATGAATGCGTGTGCACCACGTCGGGCTTCCACGCGCGAATGAGCCTGCGAAGATCGCCGCGGCAGCGCCAATCGGTCATGGGCGAAATCTGCCGCACCAGGTTCGGCGATTCGATGAGCTCGATGCCGCCGTGGGCCTTGGCGCGGTCGAAGAGCGAGCCTTCGGGGCCGAAGATGGGGCCATAGACGAGAGAGAGCGTGTGGCCGCGATCGGCCTGGCCCTCGCACGACAGCACGGTGTTTTCCTGCGACCCGCCGAGGATCAGGCGGGTGGAGATGTGCATGATGCGAAGCGGCACGGCGACACTCTACCTATTGCCTGTCCGACCGGCGGCGGCGGCGAGACACGTGAATCGGCAACTCGACCGGGCCCGATCCCATACATTTCCGGGTGAGGCAACACAGGGAGGCCTGCCATGGGTGGGAGCCAGAGTGAGAGCCAAAGCGGGAGCGATCGTGGGAGCGGGAGCGGACATGATCCGGCGCTACGGCAGCGGCCGAGCGGGTGTTCAACGCTGGGCGCGGGGCTGACGCCGGAGTCGCGGCACGCGGCCAAGCAATATCTGCAGCGGCTCGGGCCGGAGCTGCGCCGACGCCACGGAGCGCAGCGACACTACACCCCGGCACAGGTGGAGCGGGCCGGCAGGGACCTCGGCCTGTGGATGGACTGGCACTGCCTCGCGTGGTGCCTGTTCTGCACGCCGGGCGATTTCAGTTCCGTTCACGAATCGCTGGGCGAGGTGTGCGATTACGGATCGCTGCACGCAGCGCTGGCGGGGGCGTTCTTCAACGGCCACCTCGATTTCGACCCGATGGTGGTGGCCGAGGCGATCAGCACCGGCACGATCGATGCGGTGATCGACGGCTTTCGCGCTGCCGGCGACTGGCTCGCCGATATCGACTGGCCGGACCTCTTCGACTGGTCGTAGCCGATTCGGCAACAATTGAGCGCGAATCGAACCACGCGCGGGCGGGAACCGAATACCATGACTCCCCCGTAAAACGGTTGCGGCTCTTTCGCATCCGTGGCGCTTCACCCTCGCGGAGTCTTCATGGACAAGAAGAAGTTCCTCTTCGTCTCGATCGGCGGCCTCATCTCTGATATTGCGTGGCAGGTGTCCAAGGAAGGCCACGACGTGAGGTACTTCATCGGGGCCGAGAGCGAGAGCGATATCGCCGACGGCTTCGTGCCCAAGACGAAGGACTGGGAGGCGGATGTCGACTGGGCGGATGTGATCGTCTTCGACGACACGCTCGGCCACGGCACGAAGGCGGCAGCGCTGCGCAAGAAAGGCAAGCTGGTCATCGGCGGTACGGAATACACCGACCGGCTCGAGGATGACCGCACCTTCGGGCAGGAGGAGCTGAAAAAGGCCGGGATCAACATCATCCCGTACAAGGAGTTCGACAACTTCGACGAGGCGATCGACTACGTCTCGAAGAACCCCGATCAATACGTGATCAAGCCCTCCGGCGAAGCCCAGAACGTCAAGCGGCGGCTGTTTGTCGGCCAGGAAGATGACGGCGAGGATGTGATCCGCATGCTCGAGGCGTATAAGAAGGCCTTCTCCGAGTCGATCAAGATCTTCCAGCTGCAGCGACGGATGAACGGCGTGGAAATGGCCGTGGGCGCGTTCTTCAACGGCAAGCAGTTCGTCGAGCCCATCAACGTCAACTTCGAGCACAAGAAGCTCTTCCCCGGCAACATCGGCCCCTCCACCGGCGAGATGGGCACCAGCATGTACTGGTCGGGCCCCAATAAGATTTTCAACTCCACGCTGAAGAAGCTCGAGAGCAAGCTCGCCGAAGAGGGCTACGTCGGCTACATCGATCTGAACACGATCGTGAACGGCAACGGCATCTATCCCCTGGAGTTCACCGCGCGTTTCGGCTACCCCACGATCCACATCCAGCAGGAAGGCATGCTCACGCCGGTGGGCGAGTTTCTGTATGAACTGGCCGCGGGCACGCTGACCAAGTTCCGCGCCCGTACCGGGTTCCAGATCGGCGTGCGCGTGGTGGTTCCGCCGTTTCCGTTTGAAGACCGGGCGACGTTTGATTCAATCTCGCGCAACGCCGCCATCCTCTTCAAGAAGGGCATCCCCGAAGAGGTGCACATCGAGGATGTGAAGCAGGTGAACGGCCAGTGGGTGGTGGCGGGCACCAGCGGCGTGGTGCTCGTCGTCGTCGGCCTCGGCAGCACGATGAAGCAGGCCCAGGCCCAGGCGTATGGCCGAATCAAGAACATCATGATTCCGGACATGTACTACCGGGATGACATCGGCGAGCGCTGGTTCGAAGACCACGACAAGCTGCATACGTGGGGGTATTTGAGAGAGGTATAGGGATCCGCCTGCGGCGGGTAAGCCGGTTACCATCGCGCAGCACAATAGCCGAGGCACGAGGTGACAAGTGATGAATCCCACAATGTTTCTGGCATCAGATCTTCTTGAATGGCTGACCGCAATCGGCTCAATCGCAACACCCCTGCTAGTACTCGTACTGTCGGGCATCGGATACAGCGTGAAGACGGCGATTGACCGTCGAACAACTTCGCAAGAGAGACGCGATTCGCTAGAAGATCAGCTTCGTCCGGAGCGAGTGGCGAACTACGATCAAATCATCGAGCCATTCATCATATTGCTCATGTCTGAGGAGGCTTGGAAGAGGAACCCCGCCAACAAAGGGGACAAGAACGAGTTGGCGACGCAAAAACTGCTTTCGCTGGAATACCGAATCGCTTGCTTCAAGATGGTGTTTCTGGGATCGGATGAAGTCGTGCGAGCGTACAACGCTTTGATGCAGGCGTTTTATGGACACGATTCCCAAACTTCACTAGACCCCGAGACTCTGATGCGGCTTCTCGGCAGTTTCTTGCTGCAGATTCGGCGAAGCAGTAGCAACCAAGCCACCAAGCTGAACAACATCGAAATGTTGGAATGGCTTCTGAAGGATGCTGCGGAGATGAAAAAGTAGTTCAGCCTGCGCTGCGTACCCACAGGGACTTACGGCGCTCTTCAAGGAACCGGCGGACGCGCCAGCCCCGCAAAGCTCGCCAAAGGCATTCGGTTCAGCCCCACCAGCGTCGCCAGCGGTCCCGCTCCCGCGTGATAGTCAATCGAGTGGCCGGGCGCCACGTCTCTTAGTACGTGAAGCGAAGCGACTGCGAGAGTCTTGGCCGCACGTCCGAACGTCGGTGGTCAAATCTGACCTCGAAGTTACGGAGAAAGAGATGGGCGTTTCGCCATGATGGGTCGAGCGCATCCTGGTTTGGGAGCCTTGGTCCCGGTGGGGACGAATGGAGCCATGAAAGAAACGTCAGAGATCGGAACTGCATAACGACCGCTGCAAATTCGCGCTGTCCGCTCAACAGCGTTCGTATTCCCACGTGGGCTTCATCCGTACTCCCTGTGCCCTGCCTTGCCACAAGATAAATCCCAAGTGGCTCCGGCAAATCCCGGTCGAGGAAAATATGTTCAAGCAGAGGTGGCGGTACATCGATCGCCTCCCTGCCATTCGAGTCCCACGTGCCATCGTGTTTGTTCTGAATGAGGACATTGATCGCAGTTTTCAGAAACCATCGTTGCAAGGGGCGAGATTGAAGCGAACGGTGTTTGACGGGATACTGCTTGCCCCGGCCGCGATCCCTTCGCGACTGCATCTCGACTGCTTCCTCAATCATTTCCCACGCGGATTGGGCAGCGGAGTCAAGAGGTGACAATTGCGAATTGTGGTTGGTACACAGGATGTTGGCTGTCAAGCTGTTGATACCGACAGTTTTGAACTCCTCTGGACACCAATGGAATCCTCGGACATCTACTGTTGGTCCAGTAAACAGGCACTTGGAGACAGTGTGTTCACCAGACTGTGTACTGGAACATCCGCCCAGATTTGTGGCCCAACATTGCATGGTTTCGTAAGCCAGTCATCGCTCGTTCGTTTCGAAGTTCCTTCTGCTTCCGAAAGCGGCGGGGTAGCGCCTAGCCCACATGCTCAGATTCGCAGCGTTTGCCGCATTCGTTGTTGCTTTTCGAGTTCTGCGAGTTGTTTCTGGAGTGACTCACGTTCCTGAGCTGCCTTTCGCTCTCGGTCCTCTTGGCGCCAGCGGCGATAGGCATCATTCGCCCTTGGAAGCCATTGCTTAAAATGATCAATGATCCGTTGAGCAGTATTCTCCGAATCAATGCCATCGATCGAAGCCGAGTTTCCTTGAATGTGGAATCGTTCCGGACCGTATCCCATTACCCCCGAATGGCCTCCCATATTGAGGAGGCCACGCTGAATCCACTGAGGCGAAGCAGGCCGATTGAGCTTCAGCGTCAGTGTGCCATGCGTCCAATCAAGACCCACGAGTGAGATTCCCTCTAACGCGAGCGGATCATCTTCGTCCGTAATCGGGATCACGATGTTCTTCGTTTCCGAGATTCGCTGGCGCGATACGTAGTCTTGCCTTCGAGCTACGAACATCTGTTTGATCGCATCAATCGAATTGGGCCTCCGTGCGGGTTCGGACTGAATCATTTCGGACACCACATCATCGAGCCACGAATACTCCGCGGCTACGTCCTTGATCAGTCTATATCCATGTCCATGCGGAACTTCCCCCGTGAACATCTCGTTCAAGATGAGTCCCAGAGCGAAAATGTCCGCTCGCATGTCAACTGATTTCCCTCTGACTCGCTGTTCGGGTGCGGCATATTGGAAATTGGCCAGCCGCGCGTTGTCAGCGGTTTCCACAGCCGTGTAGATCGTGTCGTCAGAGAAAGTCGCAATCCCAAAGTCCGCCACCATCACGGTGTCCGATACGTGATCGTATAAGATGTTCTCAGGCTTCAAGTCTCGATGCGTGACACCTTTGAGGTGTGCCGCCTCCACGCCGCTGAGCATCTGATCAAAGTGCTTCAGACGCGAGGGAAAATCTCGTGCGGTAGAAAGTACTTTGCGATACGACTTTGACAAACGCGGCATGACAAGAAACGGCACGGCCTTCCCGTTGACGGTTGCGAGTCCGTGATCAATCACGGGCACGATATGGGGATGCTTGGCACCTTGGCAGAAGATGATTTCGTTCTTGAATCTCTTTCGCTTTTCTGTCGTAGCTGTGCCTGTGCGAAGCACTTTGATGGCGACCGCTTCGCCGTTAGAGTCGGTCCCTGCCCACACCTGGCCCGCACCCCCTTCGCCGATCAGTTCGATGGTGTCGTACTTATTGAAAGTCGTTTCAAAGACGTCCTTCTGTTTCGCCATCTTTGTTCCTCTCTTGAGAGAAGAGTCCTTGCTAACACGAGCGGTGATTTCTACGGCAACGTCACTCGACTCCATATCATTCCCGCACATCGGGCAGTATGCCGAGATCACGGTTGTCGAATCCCCGTCGCCCGTGATGTCAGTGACTGCGAGCAAAGCACCATCGTCAGGGCATCGAACTGATCGATGCCTGAAGTATTCGATTGCAATCTCTGCTTTTTGTTCTTTTGTCCAGGAAGTCACGGGATTCTCTCGAGCAGTATCCTACTACGTGGATCGTTGACAGACGTGCACATCCGAGAGGAAGGCTGCCGCCCTCCTCTCGGGCTCTCCTCCCGCTGAGGGCTAGTCCAGCCTTCCAGGGGTGCCGGGTGGGATTGCAAAGGGAGGATGGCGAATGCCTCCCTTTGCGGGTCGGCGAGGGATTTCGGTCGGGCGAAGACCCTTGATCCTCGTTCCTCTCACCGAAGCGGAAGAGCCGCCCCGGTTGTTCGTGCAACCGCCTCGCCTGAGCGCTGATCCGCCCCGCCTGATCGCAGTTCGGCCTCGCGACTGCGGCGGTGCTCCTCGTTTTCTCGCTGCATCGCCCGGGTTTGTCGCTGTTCCGCCTTGGTTCTTCGGCGGGTCGGCTCCCTTGTTCGTTCGGTGCCGGCGGGCTTCCGGGGGTCGGCAGCACGTTTTCGGGGGTTGACAGCAGGCTGGCAGGCCCCCGCACGCGGGTTTTCAGCGCTTCACAGTGGGTTGGCGCTCAAGACCAGCCTCACGGCGGCCGATAGCAGTGTGTTGTCGCGGGTCGGCTGCGGATCGGCAGTGATCGGCTGCGGCACGTCGTCGACCCGGAAAGGCACTCCATGAGCACCACCAAGCACCGCCGAAAGCCGTACCTGCCCGACTCCGACCTGGGCAAGATGCATTGGATGGAGAAGTTTGTCACCACGCTGGAGCTGAACCCCGAGCGCTTCGGCTTCGATGATCCGCGCGAGTTTGAATATGTGCAGCGCACCATCCGCACCTTCATCACGCTCGCCGCGGCGGTGAACGCGCCGGGGAAGCGCTGCGGCACGCTGGTGACCGAGAAGAACAACGCGCGAAAGGCTGCGGTTGAGCTCTGCCGCGGCATCGCCATGCGGCTGAAGTGGGACCCTTCGCTCAGCGACATCGAGAAGTCGCATCTGGGCCTGTGCGTGGAGGCGGATGATCCGCGGCCCGCAGCGCTTCCCAAGGGTGTGCTGCCGGGCTCGCTGGGCCATCCCTCGCTGCAGGTGATCAGTTCATACAACGGCGGCCACCTCATCAAGTACAGCGACTCGACGTCGCCGTCGCGGGCGAAGCCCAAGGGTGTGTCGCATCTGCTGCTGTTTGCGGCGATCGGCGATGCCATTGGGGCGGCGACCGGAGACACGCATCGCCATCCATCGACAGCGGTTCCGATGCCGGTGTCGCAGGCGCGGCTGCTGGGGGCTTTCACCAAGCGTCCGTTTGAGATTCTCTATCCCGGCGGGTGCGGGCTGGAAGGCCGGCGCGTGACCTACTGGGGCCGATGGCTCACCACCCGGGGTGACATGAGCCCGTGGTCGATGCCGTGCACGCGGGTGATCGGCGATGCGCTGGGAAGCTGGGAGCAATGTCCGTTTCGATACATCTTCGCCGATGTGGAAGGGAAGTGGAGATTGGCCGATCGGCCCCAAGCGCTGGGCCCGGCGATGGATGGACCGGCGCTGGCCGGAGCGGTGGAGGGCGGCTTGTCCGAGAGAGAGACCAGCGGGCGCTGCGGGGTGAACGTCGTCGACGAGCGGCCGATCCTGATGAGCGAAGCGATGGAGCAGCGGATGGCCGCCTTGATGGCGGAAGGTCAGCGCATGCTGGAGGGCGCTGTGGCGCGGCTGGACGATCAACGCCGCGCGGGGTGAAGCGCACGAGCCTCCCTCGCGCCTGTGCGCCCCCGGAGAGGCGGCGGGGGCGAAGCTGTGGCTCAGCGCGTTCTGGTTCAACAAGCGAAAAGAGCCGGGGCCGATGGCTGCGGTGGAGGGTGTCCGCGTGGGCGAAGGGTTGGCGCGAAGCGGTTCCGGGGGCGGTGGCGGGCTGCGCGAAGAGGGGGAGAGTGGGGCAGTGGGTTTGAGTCGGGCGGCGTGAGCGAGCTCGCGGCACTCGTGCGTCGCCGTCGTCGCTAGGGTGTATTGATCGGCACCTGCTCGACGGCGAGGTACACCGGCTTGTTCGCCCGGCGAAACCGCTCGACCTCCTGATCAGCGCCGGCGGAGGCTCCGCCGATTCGAAGCACCGCATCGCACCGGTCGCAGAGGCTGAGAGACAGGGGCATCATGATCGATTCGTACTGATCCTGCCCCGCCGCATCGATGATGGGCAGCGCGAGATTGACACCGATGATCGGGAGGTGGCCTCGCCGAAGGACCTCGAGCGCTGCGAGGTTCAGCGTCCGCAGACGGGCAGCGAGTTCCTCGGATGATCTCGCAGCGGTCCGGTAGGGACCAGATATCATCACCCACATTTCCGATGATAGACTCGAGATCGACTTCCGCGTGAGCCTCCGGCTGGCGCGGAATCACCGAGGGTTTGCGGGGAGATTCTCAAGGAGATGAGGCATGCTTGATGTTCTGCTGGCTGTGCTGGTGATCGGCCGCACCCCCGGAAGCCAAGCCCCGGGCGGCGATGTGCCGATCGATCCCTGTGAATCGCGACTCATTGACCAGGTGCGACGGGCCGTTGGGGAATGTCGGGCCGCACGGGAGTCGCACGGCGGGGATCGAACGATGACGGCCTCCTACGAAGGCACCGCCCGGATCGAGGCCCACATGATGCGGCCGGGAATGACCCGGGAGATCCCGTTCTCGATGGAGCTGGTGGACGATGAGATGTTGCAGGGCCTGCTCTACCGCGAGAAGTCCGCGAGCGACGGGCGGATCGAGCGCACGATCCTGTTCGAGAATCGGGCGGCGAAGCAGATCGGCGACGGTGCGTTCAAGGAGCTCGACCGCCACGGGCCGGAGGCCGCCGACGTTCGGTGCTGGACGCCCTGGTCCGTGGCGAGGGCGGCATGCGTGGCGGGTTCTTCGTGCCGACTCTCGCCATCCACGGGAGGGGAAACGCCGGTGACGTTTGTCGACACCGCTTCCCGGGCCTGCACGATCTTTGTGGACGATCAGCACCGCATCACGCGCATCGAGCGGCTGGCATCGGATCAGCGCCTTGGAGATATCTGTTGCTGGACGACCTTCTCGGATTGGCGACTGTATGACGGGGCGTGGGTTCCTGGGGCAGTGCAGCGGTTTGACGTGCAGGGATCGGTCACCATCCGATACGAACTCCGGCTCGCGAGTGTCGTCGCCGGGCCCGTGCCTCGGGAGACGTTCCTCCCGCCGGCCGAGCGCCAGGCGGATCTCGCCGGCTGGGGCGAGGCTCGGCCGTCCGACGACGGCGTTGAATTCGTGCCCGTCGAGCCGGGAGTCTGGGCGGTGGAGGTCAACGCGGCGAACGCAAGGGTGCTGGTGCTGGAACGGCCTCAAGACCTGGTGCTGCTGGGCGCACCCGACGGAGACGAAGTGTGCGGGAATCTCGTGGCGGCATTGGGCAGGCGATTCGAAGGCAAATCGATCGGTGTCGCCGCGATCAGCCATCACCATCCCTCGTCGTCGGGCGGACTTCGGGCGATCGCCGCCACCGGCGCGGAGATTCTGGTGCCGCGGGGCCTCGAACCATTCAGTCGCTGGCTTCTGTCGCGTCCGGTGGAACTGGGCGGTCCCGCGGCGGCAGGGCCGCGTGAACCGCGGTTGACCCTGTTTGATGCGGAAGCCACGATCGACGGCGCGGAGGAGGAGGTGCGGGTCATCGACATCGGCGAGCAATCAGCGCACGCCTTCCACTTCGTGATCTTCTATCTGCCGCGCGCCGGCGTCCTTTTCGAGGATGACCTGGGGTTTTTTCCTGCCAACGGCGCTGCGCGATTTGGGCCGCGACTGGCGGGGCTTGTCGAAGCGATTCAGGCACGCGGCCTGGCGCCGAAGCGCCTGATCCCGGCGTGGCCGGTGCGAGACATGATGCGCGAAGTCCCATGGACGGACATCGAGAGCCTGGCGATTCGAGCAAGGGAGCAATCCAAGTCCGACTAGGCCGTCTGCGCGGCGTGATTGGATCAGGCCGTCAGCGCACCAAACGCATCCGGGTCAATCGGCGTCAGGCCGAAGCGGGATCGCAGATCGTTGTTGAGGTCGGCGTCGTTCAGGGCCCGCTCTTCTTCTCGATTGAGCAACTCCAGACACAGCGGGATCACCCTTTCGGGATCGCGGACGCGGTAGACCGCGCCAGACCATGTGGCGATGAACCATTGCCCGCCGCGATGGGCGATCCAGAAACTGGTTCCGCCCAGTGATCTCGCCCGCTCGCCCGTGGTGTGCCGTCGGGAAGCGCAGACCACTCTGTCGCCGCTTGGAATCGGCTGGATTGACGTGAAGAATCCCGCGGATTCGAGGGCGCTTCGGACGGCGTCGGAGGCGTCGGGCATGTGCCGGCATTGTAAGAATCCGATGGTCGCTCGCCGGACCGGTCGCGATACGATGATCACGTGAATCGAGAGTTCCCGCGGATGTGTCTGTTCCTGCTTCCGGGCGCCGCGATTTCTATGGTGCTCGCTCTCGTGGGGTTTCTGCACGTCTCGTACGTAGAACTCGTGCTTAGAAGGCGGACGATCGACACATTCTCCATGCACGAGCCCGCTCAGGTCCCAATTCGGGTTAGCGTGGAGAAACGAGTGCTCGTAACCGAATGGGGGCTCGCGCAGTTGAGGCCACCCGAGGCCGGATTGCACGAAGACCCAACACTTGATGTACCCGCATGGATTGATCTGCAACACCTCTATGACACACCCTTTCGGGATGCAACCCCAACTCTTTTTGGACCTGGCGTCGAACACAGGGCGCAAATATGGGTTGCGGCAGGCTGGCCAATGTCCTGTTTCTATTGGACACACTCGGTGCAATATGAGTCTCACGTACCGTGGTCCAGTCTCATTCCATCCAAGCCACTCTGGCCTGGCCTCCTTGTCGACACCGCATTCTTCGGGGGCATGATGTGGCTCTCTTGGTTCGCGCCGGGGGCGATCAAGCGCACATTCCGGCGCCGGCGCGGGGCGTGCGTGAAATGCGGGTATGAACTGCGGGGGAACGCGCCCGGCGCGCAATGTCCGGAATGCGGCACAGGAATGAAGGCGGCTCAAGAGTGAAGCCGGCGGTGGTAGGATGATCCGCTGCGGCGGGCGGTGAAGCACATCCTCATCTTTGGCCTGCTCGGTGTGGTCCATTGCACGCCGGAGGGCGCGTGGGGTACGCTGCCGCGATCATGCTCTACTGGTCTTTCAAATCGCTGCCCGAAGCGAAGGGGCTGAGCGCCGCCGATCTGCGCGCGTCAGCGAGATTGCGCCAAGGCATCGCAGCGGAACTGGCGATACCTGATGGCGGTGGCGATCTTCGTGACGATTGGCATGATCGCGGCGATCGTCGGACGCGAGCATCCGATTCCCGGCGTGCCGCCCATCTTGAGCGCGGGACTGTGCGGAACGGTCGGCGGGGCTCTCGGCGGCGCCATCGCCATACCGTTGATGCTCTCTGCGTACCGTCCTCACATCCGCGCCTGGCGCCGCTCGCGCCGACGGTAGGATGGATGCATGCGGCGGGCGATCAAGGTACTGGCGGTCATCTTGTCGGGCTTCGTGATCAATGGCCTCGTCATGGCGATCGTGAACTATCTCCCGCTGTCGCAATGGGGTCTTTCACATCAGCGAGAGCGCTTCGCCATCGCCGACACCGGCGAAGGCCGCTGGTATGTCGTCGGCGTCTACGAGACGCTCGGCGAAACCTGGGCGGGCATTGACTGGTCGCACGACGTCCTGGTCGGCGAAGAGGCCAAGACATTCCTGCACAACCCGCCCGCCTGGATCTCGCCCCTGCCGTCGGTTCTTTCGCGCAAGGCCGATTGGGGGAACCAATGCATAGTCTGGGCCCAGGGTTGGCCATGGCGGTGCGCGACGATGCGGGCGAACCCCGATCTCGGCGCTGGCAAACGATGGAGCCTCGACTCGGTGACGCTCTCATTCGGCCGGGGGCTCGGCGTCGAGTGGTGGAGGCGACCAATGACGATTCCCTACCGACCCTACTGGCCCGGCCTCCTCGCCAATACCCTCTTCTATGGTGTCATTCTCTGGCTCTTCTGGTTCACACCGGGCGCGATCAAACGCACGCTGCGAAGACGCCGCGGCCTGTGCCCGAAGTGCGCCTATCCCGTGGGGCCGAGCGAGCTTTGCACGGAGTGCGGGACGGCGCGCCCACGAGTGCCGCTGTTGCGAGGCGTTCCACATTCCGGGCAGGCTTCCGAAGAATTGCCGCGGAGGTCGTAGCCGCAGTGGATGCATCGGCCGCGGCGATGGCGGAGGGTGCGCCTGAGCCGGCCGCAGGTGAAGAAGGAGAGCCAGATGAGGAGGCCGTAAAGGGCGGCGTTGGCAAGGAGGCCGGGCCAGAGAGGGTACCAGTAGAGCGTGAGGGCGCTGGGCCAGCGTTTGCCGGGGAGGAACGTCGTGGGGAGGGTGAATCGGCCGCGTTCCCATTCGGGGGTTTCGGCTCCCCATGAACCGTCGAGTCCGGTTTGGGAGCGTCGTTCGCCCATCGAGGCGACGCAGCGACAGGGCCAGCCCGCGGCGATAACCCAGGTGTAGCTGAGACGGAAGGGCGGGGTGCCGGAGCTGGGGCGGGTGGGGCCGCGAGCGAGGGGTGTGAAGCGGGCCCAGAAGGGGAGGTGATCGAATGGTTGATCGACGGTCTCGGCCCAATGGAAGTTGTCGACACCGGACCACATCACGGCGACGTCATCCTTGACGGCGTCGGAATAGAGCTGAACGGCGAGTTGGCCTTTAGGGTCTGTGGTATCAGCGCGCCAGGAGGTGCTGGTGATGGTCCAGCGATCGGAGTGTTGCCCATCGATCAGGAGTACCCAGGCGACGAGGTAGGAGGCGAGGCCGCCGAGCACACCGAAGAGGAGGATCTTGCGGAGGGTGCGCTTCACGAGCTCATGGTATCAACCGAGAGCAAGTGCTCCCGGAGACGCGGTCGCCGCACTGAATTGATCAGCTGACCTTCGAGCCGGGCTTGACGTTGCGCTGCACCGTCAAGACGACCACATCGCGCTCTTCCGGCGGGGCGCCGGGCGCGCCAGGGGCCGCGGGGGTGGCGCCTTCCTTGAGATCGCTGGCGGCGAGGATCATGCCGTTGGAGATCTCGCCGCGGATTTTGCGGGGCTCGAGGTTGGCGACGATGATCACCTGCTTGCCGATGAGCGATGCGGGGTCGTACCACGCCTTGATGCCAGCGCAGACCTGGCGGCCTTCCGGCGTTCCGTCGTCGAGCTGGACCTTGAGCAGCTTGTCGGCGTTGGGATGCGGCTCGGCGTGCGTGATGGTGGCGACCCGGAGATCGAGCTTGGTGAAGAGCTCGTAGGGGATCAGGGCCAGCGGTTCGGCGGTGGTTTCCATGGCGGGATGGTAGCGGGGCGGGTGGTCGGGGCGGATGACAGGTTGCACTAATCGTGGCGCAGGGCCACGATCGGATCGCGGCGGCTGGCCACCCATGCGGGATACATGCCGAAAACAAGACCTACAACGGCCGCGACGATAAAGCTGGCCATGATCGACCAGGCGGTGATGTCGGTTTCCCACTCGGTTGCATCCTTGGCGTAGGTGCCAAGGTATTGAACTCCCACGGCAAGGCCCACGCCCAGGAGGATGCCGAGAAGTCCGCCGACCGTGGAGAGCGTGCCGGTCTCCACGAGGAATTGCGCCAGGATGTGGCGGCGGGTGGCGCCGAGGGCGCGGCGGATGCCGATCTCCCGGGTGCGTTCGGTCACGCTGGCGAGCATGATGTTCATGATGCCGATGCCGCCGACGAGGAGGCTGATGGCCGCGATGGCGCGGAGCAGGTAGTCGAAGAGTCTTCGATCGCGTTTGACCTTCTCAAGCAGTTCCCACGGGATGATGAGTTCGCTGTCGAGCAGGCCGGGATGGCCGACCTCGAGGATGCGCCTGACGCGCTGGGAGGCTGGAATGACGTCCTCCGTACCGGGCGCCTGCACGTAGATCTCGGAGAGCTCGACGCGCTCGCCCGACATGGAGCCCGAGGAGCGGCGAATGATCATGTCGCCGAAGCGGGTCTGGGCGGCTGTAAGGGGGATATGGACATCGAGGTTCCAATCGCGTCCGACGAGGGCAGAGCCGGTCCCGCCGGCGAGACCAACCGGTTTGAGCACGCCGATGACCTGAAAGATCTGTTCGCCGATGCGGAAGTTTGCGCCGATGGGGTCGCGCAGCCGGAAGAATTTCTTGGCGACCTCGGAGCCGATGACCGCCACGGGCGACTGCTGATCGATGTCTTCCTGTGAGAGATATCGCCCGCCGGGTTCGAGATGCAGGTTGCCGACGCGCTCGAGTTCGGGTGTGGTGCCGAAGGCCTGGCTGGTCATTCGCATGCCGGAATAGGAAACTTCATCTCCAACCGCCTTGAGGGGCACAATGTGTTGGGCGTCGGTGATGCTGCCTTCAATGCGACGAAGATCCTGATACGTCAGGCCGTAGGTGATGAGGAACGACCGCTCCTGCGACATGCTGTTGGCTTCGGGCGGCTTCTGCGAGCGAATGATGATGTTGGTGGCGCCGAGGGCCTGGATCTGGCGCAACGCCCTCTGCTTGGCGCCTTCACCGATCGCGACCATGACGATGACCGCGGCCACGCCGAGCACGATGCCGAGACTGGTGAGGGTGCTGCGGAGGCCGTGCAGCAGCAGGTTCCGAAAGCCGAGACGGAAAATGGCGAGGAGAAATCCCATATCAGGTCGATAGAGAGAGGGATGGTAGACCAGGCCCCGTCATGGTGACGCCGCTCATCGACATTCTTTCCGAACGAGAGATGTCCTCCGGATGGGAATTCGAGGCGGCCATCATTGCGCCCGACGGGCAGCTGGTGCGAATCGAGGTCAGGATGGCGTTCGTCGACTACAACGTGTGGTCGCCGGATGGGTCGGCCACCCCATCGTCGGTGGCGGAGGCGGTGATTGCGACGGCGCTGGCCGAAACATCGGCCACGAGCCTGCCGGCGATCTTTGACGCGTCAACCTTGCGCCGATGGATTCCGGAGGCCGATCGGCTGATCACTTCGAGGGTGGGACAGCAGTAGTCCCGGGGGTCACTTCCCGGGTCGACCAAGGGAAATTCGCCTAGACTTGCGGATCAAGTTGAGCTGTGGGGGGAGCGATAGAAGTTCGTGGGCCCAATGGGTGAGGACCAGATGACCACGCTACAGAACGAGAAGTTGTCCGTCGCGACACCGCCGAGGAAGAGGTACGTCCCTGCGGTAGGGCCGAAACTGAAGAAGCTGCTGGCGATCGTCTTTGGACTGTTCGCGCTGTTGTGCGTGAATTCGGTCTACCTGGTGACGATCACGGGCATGGAGTGGGCGACGGGCGAGGTCTTTCAGAACTACTTCTATCAGTGGATGTTCATCGTCCACCTTGGGTTGGGTCTGCTGCTCATCACGCCGGTGGTGGTGTTCGGCCTTGTGCACATGGCCAATACCCGTAACCGGCCGAACAAGAGGGCGATGCGGGTGGGCTACGCGCTCTTTGGCGTCGCCCTGGCGGTGCTGGCCACGGGGCTTCTGCTGACACGGCTGGAGGTTGGAGGTCTTACCGTGAGCCTCAAGGATGCGGCCACGCGCGATGTCGTTTACTGGGCACACGTGATCACGCCGCTCGCAGCAGTCTGGCTCTTCATCCTGCACCGCCTCGCGGGGCGAAGGATCAAGTGGAAGGTCGGCCTGACCTGGGCGGCGGCCGCGGGTGTGTTCGCGGGCGGCATGGCGCTGCTGCACTCACTTGACCCGCGAACATGGAATCAGGTCGGGCCGAAGTCGGGCGAGGCGTATTTCTTTCCGTCGCTGGCTCGCACGGCCACCGGGAACTTCATTCCCGCCGACACGCTGATGATGAATCAGTACTGCATGGAGTGCCACCCGGACGTGTATGACGGTCATATCCATTCGGTGCACAATTTCAGTTCGTTTAACAATCCGCCGTATGCCTTCAGCGTGCGCGAGACCCGGCGCATGGCCCACGAGCGCGACGGCAACGTGCAGGCGGCGCGGTGGTGCGCCGGCTGCCACGACCCGGTGCCGTTTCTCTCCGGTGCGTTTGAGGATCCTCGGTTCGACGATCCTGCCTACGACGTGGCGAAGGATCCTCTGGGATCAGCCAGCATTTCGTGCACGGTGTGCCACGGCATTGCCCACGTGAACTCAAATCTGGGCAACGCCGACTACACGATCGGCGAGATTGAACACTATCCATTTACGTTCAGCAGGAATCCGATTCTGCATTGGGCCAACTCGCAGCTCATCAAGGCCAAGCCGGCATTCCACAAGAAGTCGATGCTGAAGCCGCTGCACACGTCGGCTGAGTTCTGTTCAACCTGCCACAAGGTGCACCTGCCGCCGGAGCTCAACAACTACAAGTGGCTTCGCGGGCAGAACCATTACGACTCGTATCTGCTCTCGGGCGTCAGCGGCCACGGAATCACCTCGTGGTACTACCCCGCGAAGGCCGAGCACAACTGCAACGGCTGCCACATGCCGCTGATGGCGTCGAACGACTTCGGGTCGAAAGTGCACGACGATTCCGGCGTCCTGAAGGTCAAGGGACACCAGTTCCCCTCCGCGAATACGGCGATTCCGCTGCTCACCGACATGAAATCGCCGCAGGCGGCAATCGACGCTCACAAGACGTTCCTCGAAGGCGTGATGCGAGTTGACATCTTCGGTGTGAAGAAGGGCGGGCGGATCGACGGCGAGTTGGAAGCGCCCATTCGGCCCAGCGTTCCGCGGCTCGAACGCGGTGAGCGATACCTCGTCGAAGCAGTGGTGCGCACCATGAAGATGGGCCATGAATTCACTCAGGGAACGGCCGATTCCAATGAGGTCTGGCTGGATGTCACGGTGAGTGACGCCGGCCGCGTGATCGGCCGCAGCGGCGGCCTTGGTCCCGACGGCGAAGTGGATCCGTGGTCGAAATTCTTCAACGTCTACATGCTTGATCGCGACGGCAATCGCATCGATCGCCGCAATCCGCAGGATATCTTCGTCCCGCTGTACAACTATCAGATCCCGCCTGGGGCTGGCGATGTCACGCATCTTGGCATGACCGTTCCCAAGGACGCCGTGGGACCGATCGTGGTTGATGTAAAGCTGCAATACCGCAAGTTCGACACGAAATACATGAAGTACGTGTACGGCGAAAGCTACGAGAATGAACTCCCGGTGTTGACGCTGGCCCGCGACTCGGTGACGTTCCCGGTCGGTTCGGGGACGTCGGTTGAGTCGCAGCAATCGCCGATTGACCCCTGGCAGAGGTGGAATGATTACGGCATCGGTCTATTCCGCAAGGCCGAGCAGTCGGGGGCGATGGGCAAGGGCGAACTCCGACAGGCCGACCTCGCGTTTGCCGAAGTTACCAAACTGAATCGGGCCGAAGGGCCGTTGAATCGCGCTCGCGTGTATGTCCGCGAAGGGCGGCTCGAAGAGGCGGTGCAGATGCTCAACCAGGCGTCGACACACGCTGCGGCCGCGTACCCGTGGTCGATTGCGTATTTCTCCGCGCTGGTGGACAAGCAGAACGGCAACCTGGATTCCGCGATCGAGAACCTGCGCAAGATCATTGATTCGAAGTTCCCCGAAGCGATCAAGCGAGAGTTCGACTTCTCGCAGGACTATCGGCTACTCAACGAGCTCGGGCAGACGCTCTTTGAGCGCTCCAAGCAGGAGCGAGGCGATGCCCAGGCCACGTCACGGGACGCGATGCTGAGGGAGGCGGCTGCGTGGTGCGAACGAGCACTTCAGATTGACCGCGAATTCAATCCCGCCCACTACAACCTTTTTCTGATCTATACCGCGCTGGGTGACGAGGCCAATGCGGAGAAGCACAAGACGCTTCACGACAAATACCGCCCCGACGACAACGCCCGCGACAAGGCGATCGCCGCCGCCCGCCGGCGCGATCCGGCCGCCAATCACGCCGCCGAACCGGTTGCCATCTACGACCTTCAGCGGCCGGGAGCTTATGAGTTGCCGCCGCCTTCGCCGACGGTGGCCTCCACGGAGAGAGATTCAGGAGCCGTGAATGACTGATTCGAAGACAGTCGAACCTCAGGCGGAGGTGGACTCAGGTGAGGAGTTTGTTCCCGCAGACGACCGGATCATCGCCAAGGCGTTCTGGCTCTCCCTCGGAGTGATGGCGGTGTTCGCGGTCCCGGCAGCGACGATCATGTTCCTGCTGATGAGGCCGAAGCCGACGCCGGTCATTGAGCCGGTGAATGTGAAACCAGCGCAGCCGCGAGTGGTGGAAGGCGAGGTCTCCATTCCCACCATCACGTTCACCGACATCACCGAGGCGGCGGGAATCGACTTTGTGGCTGAGAATGGGGCGGTTGGCGAAAAGCTTCTGCCGGAAACCATGGGGTGCGGTGCTGCATTCTTCGATCTGGACAATGACGGCGATCAGGATTTGCTGTTCGTCAATGCCACCACGTGGGATCGGGTGCCCGGAGTGATGCCTGACGCCAAGGCTCCCGAAGGACGCGGACCCACGGCGGGCCTGTATCGAAATGATGGCCGTGGAAACTTCACGAACATCACCGCCGGTTCGGGGCTGGACGTCGGTATTTATGGCCAGGGAGTTGCGTGCGGGGATGTCGACGGCGACGGGTTTACCGACGTGTTCATCACGGCCGTGGGAAGGAATCACCTGTTTCGCAACCTTGGTGACGGCCGGTTTGAAGACGTTACCGACCGGGCTGGCGTCGCCGGCAATGATTCGAACCCGCTGAAATGGAGCACCTCGGCGGCGTTTGCGGATCTTGACCAGGATGGCGATCTCGATCTGGTGGTCTGCAACTACGTCGCATGGTCGCGCGAGGCCGATTTTCAGGTGAACTACACGCTGACCGGGATCGGAAGGGCCTATGGACCGCCCACTAATTTTCCGGGCGAGACTTGCCTGCTCTATCGCAATGGAGGCGAGGGCGTCTTCGAGAACGTGACTGTTTCGGCAGGAATGAACGTCAAGGATGCGACAGATGAGCGGCCATCCGCCAAGGCGCTGGGAGTCGTTCCGATCGACCTTGATGGGGACGGGTGGCTTGATCTGGTGATCGCCAACGACACGGTTCGAAAGTTTGTATTCCTGAATCAGAAGGACGGAACCTTCAAGGAGGTTGGGGCTGATACCGGTGTCGCGTTTGATCGGGAAGGCGCTGCCACCGGAGCCATGGGGCTCGATGTGGCGAACTACCTGAACAATCACGAGTTGGCGATTGTCGTCGGCAATTTTGCGAACCAGATGTCGTCGCTCTATATCACGCAGGGGCGTCCGATGCGGTTTTCCGATGCGGCGATCACCGAAGGTATCGGGCCGGCGACACGGCTGTCGCTCACGTTCGGGGTGTTCTTCTTCGATGCGGATCTCGATGGCCGCCTCGATATCCTTCACGCCAACGGTCATGTTGAGAACGAGATCAATACGGTGCAGGAATCACAGCACTATGAGCAGCCGGGGCAACTCTTCTGGAACGCCGGTTCCGATCACCGCACGTGCTTCGTCGAAGTGCCGAAGGACCGAACCGGAGATCTCTCGAGGCCGATCGTCGGTCGCGGCGCTGCGTATGGGGATATCGATGGCGATGGCGATCTCGACGTGGTGCTGACGCAGCCGAAAGGCCGTCCGATGCTGCTGCGCAACGATCAGGTGATCAATCACCACTGGCTGCGGGTCAAGCTGGCGGGACGAAAGGGTGCGAGCGAGTCGATCGGCGCGAAGATCGTGCTGAAGGCCGAAGGCCTTGAGCAGACGAGATTCGTGATGCCGTCTCGCAGCTATCTCTCGCAGATGGAACTGGTGCAGACCTTCGGCCTGGGCGATGTGTCGAAGGTCGATTCGGTGGTCGTGATCTGGCCCAACGGTGTGACCCGGACGGTCGAGAGCCCGGACGTGGATCGCGTCCTGTTCATCGAACAAGGCGGTTGAAAGACGTCGGGTCGACAATTGAAAAGGCCCGGCCATTTCTGGCCGGGCCTTCATGCATTTCAAGCCGTAATCCTGAAGGGACGGATCAGTTGCAGGGACCCCACGCGGCGAGCAGGGCGCCAAGGTCGGCCCCGTCAACAATGCCGTTGCCGTCGAAATCGGCGCCGGCGTCGTTGGTGCCCCACGCGGCGAGCAACGAGCCGAGATCGGCTCCGTCAACCGAACCTGAGCCATCCACATCACCCACGCATGCGGCCGCGCCGCAGTCGTAGTTGTCGACCTCGAAGTTATCGATGCCGGCCTCGGTGATGGAGTTGTTGGGCAGGTCCTGAACCTTGAAGCGAACCTTCATGTTGGCCGTGGTCGGCAGGATGTCGCCGGCCACGAGCGAGAAGTTCTTCCACAGGCTGTTCGTGCCCGCAATGGACAGCGCCGGGGTCCACGTGGCGCCGCCGTCATTCGAGAGCTCGATATCGAGCTGATCGCCTTCCGGCGTGCCCTGATCCTCGCAGAAGAACCACGCGGCGAACGTGATGATGCCGTCGGTTCCTTCGAGGTCGAAGGTCGGAGAGACGAGATAGAACGGGCCGAGGTCGACGTCGTACGCGCTCGCCAGCGTGCCGGACTTGCCGTTGGCGGTGACAAACGCCTTCACAGCATCGAATGCGCTGGTGGCGTCTGAATTCGGAGCGGCGAACTTGCCGGCGACACTCGTCGGGATGGGCTCAGCGATCTCCCACGCGCCCACGCCGGTCTGGCTGGAGGACGTCGACCATTCTGACACATCACCTTCCAACTCATCGCGGAATTGCTGGGTGATGCCGTAGGCAGCCACCGTGGTATACGTCTGGGCCGGGGCCGACGGCGGATCTCGGAACGTGGAGTTGTTTGAGAGCTGCGCCGTCAGGTAGTAGCTGACCACATCGGTGCAGTTCGCGGCCGGCAACGACGCCTCATAGTCGTGGTTGCCCAATGCGATCATGTCGAGGGTCTGCGTATTCAGGCCGTTGACGGCAACCGTGAGCTTCACGGAGCTATCAATGACCTGGGCATCACCGATGGTCTCGAGGTGAAGCGTCAGCGGCGTGGCCTCACCGGGGTTGACGAATCCGGGCAGGCCGTTGGGATAGCTGAACACCAATCCCGCGGGCGGAACGTTCATCCAGATACCGGTGGAGCTGCAACGCCCGACGATTACGTCCTTCCATCCGTCGTTGTTGATGTCGAAGATGGCGATGTCGTGGGTGCCCTGGAGCATGTTGTTGGGAATGACTGAGCCCTGCTCCTGCATGGTCACAACCGGGGCATTGCCGAGATTGCGATAGATATGGGCGCGGCGGCCGCAGCCGGGAATATCGACGTCGACGTCGGCGATGATGACATCATTCCAACCGTCGTTGTTGAGATCGCCCGAGGCGGAGTTGCCGGCGATTCCGTCGTCGCCGCCCGACTGGAACGAATAGGTCTTGCTGATGAACTTGGTCGTGCCGTCGGGGTTGGTGCCGTCGTTCAGGAGGTACCGGTCAGACCCGTCGTCGGAAATGATGATGTCGATCTTGCCATCATTATTCAGATCGGTGGTCGACATGTTGTAGTGCGACCCCGAGCTCGGCGTGGTCTGCTTGTTGAAGAAGCCCTCGTTCGAGATGTTGTTGTACGTCGTCTTGAACGGCCCATTCTCACTCTTGAGCAGGTCGTTGAATCCGTCGTTGTTGACGTCGACGATGGCGCTGGCCGTGCCGAAGCCTGAACTGGCAAAGCCCGAGCTCATGCGAACCAGCGTCTCATCGGTGAAGAAGCCGTTGCCATCGTTGATGAGTAGCTTGTCGCCGGCGGAGTTGAAGTAGTCGGAGATATAGATCTCCGGGAATCCGTCGCCGGTCACATCGCCCAGGGAAACGCCGCAGGCATTCGGCGGAGTCGTCATGGTGCCGACTCGGTTGACCTCGAACCTCAAGCCAAGCCAATTCCCGTTGCCATCGTCACCGAGATTGATGTACACGCGCGGATGGGACTTGGACTTCGGCTGGCCCGACGCAAGAGCCACCGCCGTAATCACGTCCGGCCATCCGTCTCCGTTCACATCGCCGACGGCGACGTTTCGATCGTTGGTTGAATCGTTGAAGCCCTGGCCGCCGTCGTCAGCGGCCGATGCAAACTCGTTGGTTCGATCGACGAAGATGCCGTTGAAGGCAAGGCCTTCCTTCACACCCTCATTCATGAAAAGGAAATTGGGCTTGGGAAGGTATTGGGTAAACCCGCCCTTGCGGACCACGACGAGATCGATGTCTCCATCAAGGTCGAGGTCGCCGTAGGCGTAATCCTTTTCCTCGGGATCAGCGGCGAACTTTCCGTTGGCCGCGATCACTCGAGTCGCAGTTTCATTCTGGAACGTAACCCATCCTTGTCCCAGTGCCGGCGCAGCCAAGAGGCCGCCGAGCACTGTCAGGCCGAGGCCATGAAGTGTGGACTTCAACATCGTTGTTTCTCCTTGCAGATATGACGTGCGTGGGGAACACGCGGGGCAGAGAAATGGCATTGCGGGGGCGCACCGCAACCATCAACCAGTCTCTCCCCTAGGGTTCCAGTCTGTCAAGACGATTTTGCCTATTTCCCCGAATCATTTGGTTCGCGAATTATTTCACGAATACCGCCGGTGGGCAGCGACACCGCAGATTGCGTGCCTCCGCCAAGCCAATGCACAACCACATCCACGGTATCCGCGGGCGAGGCGAGCCCAAAATGTGTCACCGGCGAGCTATTGGATTGAAACGGTCCGCCGCCGTAAACCCATCGCCTCAAAGTAGTTCCGTTCGACGTGATCTCGATGAAAGAACCGAGGGCGTGGGTGTTTCCGCCCGGCGCCTGGTCTCGGAGCCGGATTTCAATCCAACGATTCCTCGGCGGGTCGGCGTCATTCCGGAGGACGCGGACCGGGCCGTTCAACTCGCCCACGAGAACGTCGATATCGCCATCGCCATCAAAATCCGCATAGACCGCGGACCGGTCGACGTGAGTTTGGTTCAGCCATTCGCCGCCCGCGGCGGCGTCGACGTTGTTGAACTTCGCACCATCTCGGGCCATCAGGAGTGGCTTCTGGCGATAGTCGGTGTCCATCGTGGTCGGCGTGGCCTCGGGGTAGACGTGGCCGTGGAAAACGAGCAGATCCTCGTCGCCGTCCACATCGAAATCCTGAAACGAACAGGCCCAGCCCAGATAGGTGCGGGAAACCGGTCCGAGGCCATACGGGGCCGTCCGATCGTTGAAGAACTTGCCGTTCTTGTTCAGATGCAGCGTGTCGGTGTCGCTGGAGAAGTTGGTCGTGAAGACATCGGGGAAGCCATTTCCATCGACATCGCCGATGGCGACGCCCATCGTTGCCTGTGCAGCGCCCTCCATATTGGTCGCAATGCCGGATTTCTGACCAATGTCGGTCAGGGCCCAGCCGCCGCCGTTATGAAACAGGTTGTTCGGCTGTGAATCGTTCCCGACGAAGATGTCAGCCCAGCCGTCTCGGTCAAAATCGAGGATGGCGGCATTGAGGCCGTAGCCGGGTTTCACGCTCAGGATTCCCGAATCCTCGCTTCGATTTCGAAAATGACCGTTCCCAAGGTTCTCATACACGGCGTCCGCGGCCGGAGCCAGGCCAAATGGCCCGGACATGACTTCGACGCCCTTGAACAGCGTTCTGCCGGGCGGGTTCCTCGGATCAAAATCCAGGTAATTCACGACAAAAAGATCGAGGTCGCCGTCGTTGTCGAGGTCGCCGAATGCGGCCGACGCAGACCATTTTCTTTCGTCGTCCAGTCCAGCCTTGGTTGTCGCGTCTTCAAAGCGCCCGCCACCAAGATTTCGCAGCAGGACGTTGGGGCCGAAGCAGCAGACGAACATGTCATCGAGTCCATCACCATCGACATCGCCGACCGCGCAGCCGAAACTCCATCGGTGGTGATTGATGCCGGAGGCCTGAGTCACATCCCGAAACCTCATCCCGCCGAGGTTTTCATACAGTCGCGCTCCGGGGCCGTGCTCCGGGTTGTCGAGCGTGGCGCCGTTGGGAACAAACACATCGAGGTCACCATCGTTGTCGAAGTCGATGAGGGCGAGTCCGCCTCCCTTGACCTCAAGGACCTGGCTTGATGGCGTGGCGCCGCTTGTCAGGGTCATATTGATGCCCGATTCGGCCGTGATGTCGGTGAAATGCATGCGGGCAGCGCCGGTCGAGTTCGAGTCGTCGGGCGATCCCCACGCCAGGCTCGGGACGGCGATGAGAACTGAAAGCAGAGAGATCGGCGTCGTCATCTCAGCGACCTTCCTTGGATTCGGCCGTTCCTGGTTCTTCGTCCGGTTCAACGGAATCCGGCACGCTCGCGGGTTTTTCCGGCTGCGATGCCGCAGGCGCGCCGGCCCCAGTCTGTATCTCCGTGACCTGGGGCCTGACTCGTTCCCTCGCGGCGAGGCCTTGGGCGTGGGCCTGGTCGGCGTCGGCATCGCGCTCGCGCTGGCGCAGCACGCGCTCGAGCATGAACCAAGCGTCATACAGGTCGCCATTCATCGTCGTGGAGATCCGCAGGTGCTCCTCGGCCTTTTCAAGCTGGTCTCGTTGTTCATAGGTCTGTCCGAGCCTGGCGTGAGCCTTGGCGACATCCGCCTGTCGCCTGGGGTTGTCCTTCTGCAGGCGAATTGCTTCGATGAAGCGCGACTCTGCTTCGTCGAGCTTGCCTTCGTCGAGGGAGATCACGCCAAGGCCGAAAATCGAATCGCCCTCCTCAGGAACCACCTTGAGATGTTCCTCGAACGCTGATCGAGCCTCCGAAAGGTTGCCCAGGTAATAGTTGGCCCAGCCGAGGTAATGCCAGGTGTGCCTTCGTTCCTTGAATTCGCCCTTCATCTCGAGTGCGCTCTTGAGCACCTCGCGGGCTGCGCTGTAGCGCTTTTCTTTTTGCAGGCACACCCCGAGCAGCATGGTGGCCCGCGCGGAATCCGGATGCCGCAGGAGAGTGCCTCGCAGAGAGTTTTCAGCCAGGACCAGATTCCCACGCAGCAACATCTGCGAAACGATGAAGTCGATCTCGGCGTTCAGCGGGTCGAGTTCGGGCGTAACCACGCTGCGGCGGCCTCCCCGCTGGGCCTCCGCGGTGGTTGCGAGCAGCACGGCGAGAATGCTAATAAAAACCAAACAAACTGTTCGAGTCATGATCTTGTTCATGGGTTGGCTACTGGTTTGACACCGATCGATTGCCCATGTTTCCATGGAAAGGCTCAAACGGGAGCGTTGCATTGCGGCCGGTGGTCTTTGGGGACTTGGCTGGGTTTGACTGTATCAGTCCCGGAGATATTCGGACGCTACTTTCCGGCAGAATTGTGTGGACGGGATGAAGGGGAGCGTTACACTGGTCGTGGACGACTCGTGGAGGGCGTCGGCTCGATGGAGC
The DNA here is from genome assembly GCA_964407695.1 of uncultured Isosphaeraceae bacterium. GTDB lineage: Bacteria > Planctomycetota > Phycisphaerae > Phycisphaerales > SM1A02 > CAYOWQ01. Next base: position 118,317 of record CAYOWQ010000001.1, read on the forward strand.
GATACTGCCTCATCGGCGACGTCATGTTTCGCAGGATAATCTCCACACTTTTCGGCATTTTCATGAAGCTATCCCAACTGCGCACACGAACGGGACGCAGTCGGGTCGAGCGAGCAAGCTTGGGCTCCCCACCCTGTCGTTGCTGGTTGCACCCTCAGGAGGCCCAAAACATTACGAGGACTGAAGATACTTTTTCAGTACACAGGTGAGACGTATGTCAGCAATGAAGAAGATGAGGAATAGGTCAAGGTCCAACCACACCAAACGCCACGCTATGACTTTTGCCGCCGCTGCCTTCTTGGCCGGCGGTTTTTGTTCTCAGACGTTGGCCGGCATCACTCCCGTGCAGCCCAAGGCCGGCGATCCCCTGGTGGGGCTTTCAGCGGCACAGCTCAATCTCTTTGAATTGGGCAAGGTTCAGTATTCCCGAATCCTGACGGTCGAAGAAGGTCGTGGACCACTGCAGAACAAGTCGGGCTGCGTTTCGTGCCACGCGAATCCGTTGGGTGGCTGGGGAACGATCGCGGTCACTCGCTTCGGCCTTCTCGACAAGGGCCAGTTCGTTGAATTGCCCGGCGGTTCGCTGCTTCAGTCGGAAGCCATCGCTCCGGAGTGCGCTGAGTCGATTCCCGAGGGTGCGACCACCAGCCTCAGAGTCACCAACTCATCCATGGCGTTCGGGTTGATCCAGTCGATCCCCGATGCGGATATCGCCGCCAACGAGGATCCCAATGACCTCGATGCCGACGGCGTCAGCGGACGCGTTCACTGGGTGACTTCTTTCGAGGATGCCCGCAACCGTCGCAACCAGCAGCCGCTCCATGCCGGCCGCTTCGGCTGGAAGGCACAGCTGGCTTCGGTGCTGAGCTTCTCGGCCGATGCGTCGCTGAATGAAATGGGTCTGACGAACCGCTTCGTGATGACGGAGAACGCTCCGAACGGAAATGAAGAAATCCTTCTGATCTGCGACACGGTGCCCGATCCGGAAGACGGACCGGACCGTGATGGCAAGCACTTCATCGACCGCGTGACCGATTTCCAGATCTTCCTTGCTCAGCCGCCGCAGACGCCCAAGAGCGGAATGACCGGCGAGCAGATCTTCAACACCATCGGTTGTGCCACCTGCCACATTCCTGAATGGACCACGTCGAGTGCCCGAAGCATTCCCGAAGTCCTTCGCAACAAGACGATTCGTCCGTATTCGGACTTCCTGCTGCACGACATGGGCCTGCTGGCCGACAATGTTGTGCAGGGCGCTGCGGGCCTGAACGAGACGCGCACGCCGACGCTCTGGAACCTTCGCACTCGCGACCCGATGCTGCACGACGGCTCGATCGGCGGCGGCACGTTCGCCGAGCGCGTGGATCTGGCGATCCTGGTGCACGGCAATCCGTTGAGCGAAGCGTTCAACTCGGTCTCCAACTACGAGAACCTGTCTTCGACCGAGCGTGAGCAGGTCATCGCCTTCCTCGGCTCCCTAGGAAAGCTTGAGTTCGATCACGAAGACGACTTTGAAATCACGATTTTCGACTACTACGACTTCCGCACCTGCTCGCAGGCCGGCTTCATCTCGCCTGACAGCCCGTGCGCGATTCACGACATCGATCAGGATGGCGACGTCGACGGAAACGACCTCGATTCGTTCCTCACGGTCTATAACGGACCGATCGAAGACTGCAATAACAACGGTGTCATCGACCTCAAGGACATCTTCCTTGGCGTCCTGCCCGATTCCGATGATGACGGTGTGGCCGATCCCGGTGCGTGCCTCGCGGCCTGCCCGGCCGACCTGACCGGCGATTCCAATGTCGATGGTGCTGACCTCGGCCTCCTCCTGGCCGCGTGGGACACCGCCGATGCAAACGCCGATCTGAACGACGACGGCAACGTCGATGGCGCTGACCTCGGCCTCCTGCTGGCGGCATGGGGCGCCTGCCAATGATCGAACCCGGTTCGCCGGCCGGCCGCGTCTGCGACCGGCCGGCGAGCCGATTCAACGTGTGTGTGTGACTGTGTGTATCGATTTGAAGTTTGACAACGTAAGAAGGAGTGCTTCATGAGACTTAGGTGCCAGTTCATTCTGGCCGCAGCAGGCGGCCTGTTGGTTGCAGGCAACGTGTTTGCGGCCAAGTGGGTAGACCTCGTGGACGAGACCAACACGAGACTTATCTCGACCGCTCATTTGATTGACCACGACAACCTCGAGAAGGACCTCGCGGTCGCCGACTACGACAATGACGGCGATCTCGATCTCGCCGTCGCCCGCAAGTTCCCCGGCTCGGTCCAGGGCGGCTTCCCGAACCAGCTTTTCCTCAACGAAGGCGGCGTGCTCGTGGATCGGACCGTTGAATACGCGACCGACAGCGATGCGCCCAACTCTCAGGGGTTCCTCGATGCGACCAACGATCGTCGATTCGAAGCCGTCGATGTGAACAACGACGGCTGGATCGACCTGGTGACCGCGACAACGCTGAGCGATCAGCTCGAAGCTTCGCCTTGGATCGGCCAGCCCCGCGTCTATATGAACAAGGGTGCTGACGGCGACGGCAACTGGCTCGGTTTCAAGAACGAGGATGCCCGCATCCCCGTGTTGAAGTCCAAGAGCGGCACGACCGCCAATCCCCGATTCTGCGATGTGTGCGCCGTCGACGTCAACATGGACGGCTACATGGATCTCTATTTCACCGACTATGACACGCAGGAGACCTCCGGCACGGTCAAGGTCGATCTGAATCAGGACGGCGACACCACCGATCCGGGCGAGTCACAGGGCAGCCCCGGTGAAACCGGATCGAAGGATTACGACGACAAGCTGCTCATCAATCGCGGCCTCAACGGTTCGCTCGCGCCGGGCTTCTTTGAGGACTCCACAACCACCATCATGACGGCCACCCAGCTGTCGTCGGGCTTCGGCCAGGCGTGCAAGGCTGCCGACATGAACAACGACGGCATCGCCGATATCGTGAAGGTCAATACCCTCGGCGGTTCGGGCAGCTTCGGTCAGTCAATCGCCTGCAACCACAACGATCCGAATAATCCCGGCACCTTCACCACATTCAACAAGTACTTCAAGGTTCAGGGTCTCTCGCCCTACAACATTGCCATCGACGACCTCAACAACGACGGCAATCTCGACATCCTCGTCGCCGACGACGGTATCGAGTACTGGCAGCAGAACAATGGACCCGGCGCGAACGGTTTCTCCGATTCGCCCGACTTCACCAAGCGCAACGTCATTCTTGGCGGCTCACAGGTCGGCTTCACCAACACCTGCGACATCGCCGACATGGATAACGACGGTTGGAAGGACGGCTTTGTCGCTGACGTTGATGCCGACCTTGAGTCCCCGTTCTGTCCGCAGAATGGTCCCGACCGCCTGCAGATCTATCACAACGAGCCGGGCACCGGAGGCATCCGTCAGCTCAAGGAAATCGGCTCCGCCGATGCGGTGATTCCCTTCACCAACCTGTACGGCTCGTTCGACGTGGCTCCCTTCGATATCAACGGCGACGGCTGGCTCGACTTGGTGATTGCCCGTTGCGCCGGCGTGTATGTCTACATGAACCAGCCGAAGTTCGGCCTCCAGTTCGCCTTCCCGGGCGGCCTGCCAAGCCTGATCGTTCCGGATGAGTCCGCCGCGATTCAGGTTGACATCACGACCTTCGGCGGCGCCACCATGCTCGCCGGATCCGCGACGTTCCACTATGCCGTCAACGGCGGTGCCTGGAATGAAGCCCCGATGAGTTCCGTCGGTGGCAATACCTTCGAGGCCAATCTCCCCGCTTCGACCTGCAACGACGTGATCGCCTACTACTTCTCGGCAAAGACCGAGGGCGATTACAGTGGCACGTTCTATAGCCCGTACGATGCGCCCGGCGTCAACGTTCGCACCGTCGCCGTGGCCGACTCGACCGTGGTCACGAGCGAAGCCTTTGAAGGCGACACCAGCGCGTGGACGGTGAGCAACACCAACGTCGCCAGCGGCGGCTGGTTGGTGCAGGATCCGAAGCCGACGACGATCAATGCCAAGAACATGTCGCCCAACGATGACGCATCGGCGGTCGGCACCATGGCATTCATGACGTCTGCTAATGGATCCGGCGCTGACGGAAATGATCTCGACGGCGGTCCGACCGTCCTCACCTCGCCGGCCTATGACATCAACGGCAAGGATGCGGTGATCACCTACTCTCGGTATTTCCGAGATCAGAACAACGGCAACGGCGTCGGCAACGACCAGTTCGTCGTGGAGGTTTCCTCCAACGGCAGCGACTGGGTCAATGTCGAAACCGTCGAGTTTGCTCCCGCGGCCTGGGTCACCCGATCCTTCCGCGTCAGCGACTACGTCACGCCCAGTGCCAACGTTCAGGTTCGATTCACCGCCAGCGACAGCCCGAACAACTCGATCACCGTGGCCGGTGTCGACGAGTTCTCCGTCGCGGTGATGGAATGTGCCGTCGAGCCGGTCTGTGCACCGGACCTCAACGGTGACCTGATGGTTGACGGTGCTGACCTTGGTCTGCTCCTCGCCAACTGGAACAACTCCGGCGTTGGTGATCTGAACGGCGACAACATCGTTGATGGCGCCGATCTCGGCCTGGTTCTCGCCGCATGGGGCGCCTGCCAGTAATCATCCCGGTCTCAGGCCTCGCCTGATTCCCTCGTTTGTCCTCGACCGGCGGCTCACCAGAGCCGCCGGTTTTCTTTTGGCGCGATCCCCCACCCCGTGGTTCAGTTCCCGTGGTCGCCTGGCCGTGTCAGCCCAGGAGAGCCGAGAGGGCGGCCAAGTATCCGTTCGCGACGACACCGGCCAAGGCGTAGAAAACGTCGCCGAAGCCCATGATCAGAATGGCGAAAATGAACAGGCCCGCCGTCGGCGCGTTGTGGTGCTGATACAGCCGCCACATGCGAAATGACAATCCTCCGACGATCCTCGAACCGTCAAGCGGCGGAACCGGAATCAGATTGATTGCGGCCAGCACGATGTTGATCATCCCGCCGAACCACATGAACCTGTACACGTTTTCGTAGGCCGGCGAATTCGATGGGTCGGCCAGACGAAGCCAGACCGCGGCAATCGTGAGTGCGATGAACGCCAGCAGCAGGTTCATCGCCGGGCCGGCCCCCGCCACCACGATGTTTCCCTTCCTCCGCCACCGATATCGACTCGGATCGGTTGGCATCATGCCCCAGGCAATCCCCACAACCCCGAACATGATCAGAGACATCGGACCCATGTGAACAAGTGGATTCAACGTCATATGGCCCAGTCGTCTCGGCGTGTCGTCGCCCTGCCAGATGGCCGCCCAGCCGTGAGCCAGTTCGTGCAGGCAGATCGACGCAATCACCCAGAAGACCTGCGCTGCAAGAAGTACATGTTGGCCATGCTGCAGGTAGTCACTCACCCACCAATTCATGATTCACCGCCCACGGTCTGCTTGGATTTGCTGACCAGCCGAATGCCGTCAATCCGAAGGTTCTTGTCCACACCCTTGGTCATGTCCCACAAGGCGAGCGCGGCGACCGACACCGCCGCCAGGGCCTCCATCTCGACACCCGTCTTCGCCGTTAAGGCGGCGCTCGCCCTGATGCGGATCCGGTCGGGCGCTGCCCGGTCGAAATGCACCTCCACGACGTCCAGCGGCAGCGTGTGGCACAGTGGAATCAATTCGTCGCACTTCTTGGCGGCCTGAATTCCCGCGATGCGGGCCACCGCCAGCGCTTCGCCCTTGGGGAGCCGTCCGTCCATGACAAGGTCCAGCGTCTCTGGCGCTGCCACGAAGTACGCCTCCGCCTCGGCCCGCCGATGCATCGGAGGTTTCGCCCCGATATCGACCATCGCTGCCCGGCCCTGATCATCGACGTGCGTCAGCCGTGTGCTCATGATCCACAGTGTAAGCCCGATCCGCTCGTTGGCGACCTCATCAGGCCTCGAAGACCACGTCGCCCCCGACCATCGTGCCCACGACGGCCGGCGGTCCGCCAACCCAGTCCGCCGATAACGGGTCGATGTCGACAAACACGAGATCGGCCGGATGACCGCGGACCATGCGACCAAGATCGTCGCGCCCCAGCGCGCGCGCTGCGTCTGACGTAAAGGCCCGTATCGCTTCCGCCGGAGTCAGATTCTGCCGCGGGCACACCAGGTGGTCATCGAGCGTCAACCCCGTCACGGCCGTGCGGATGCCCGCCATGACGTTGGGCTTCACGATCGGCCAGTCCGATCCGAAGGCCAGCAACGCGCCTGCCTCCAGGAGCGATCGAAACGGGAAGAATCGATCCATGCGTCCGGGGCCAAGCCTCGCCTCCGCGTATCGGCCGTCGTCGGCCTTGTGCAGCGGCTGCATACTGGCGATGCGCCCGCGGAAGCGGGGGAGGTCGTCGGGGTGAATGGTCTGGGCGTGCTCGATGCGCACCGGAGCCGTGGGGGGGAGGCTGTCGGCAGCGTCGAGCGCCAGCCGAGCGGCTTCATCGCCGATGGCATGCATCGACGGCGACAAGTTCGCCTCGACAACAACTCTCGCCCATGCATGAAGCAGACCACGGTCGGCCAGCTCCACCAGCAGGCCGCGATTCCCCGGATCATCGGCATACGAGTCGAGCATTCGTGCGGTGCGTGAGCCAAGAGTGCCATCGATGAACGCCTTGAAGCCGATGATCCGCAGCCATTCGTCGGACGCAATGCCCTGCGCCAGCGAAACATCCAGCGGCCAATCTCGATCCAGCAGCGTGACCATGCAGCGCAGTCCTCGCGGCCCTCTCAATGGCTCTATGACATCGACGACGTCGCGGCGATATTCCATCGTGCCGACACTGGTCACTCCCTGGCGGTGCAAGAGCGCTGCACCGGCGCGAACGGCGTTGCGCTTCTCGCCGATCGTCGGCTCGGGAATGATCGGGTTCACCAGCATCCACGCTGCTGCCTCCACCAGCAGACCCGTCGGGGCTCCGCCTGCATCGCGATCGATGCGCCCGCCGGGTGGGTCGTGCCGCAGATCGAGAGTGCCAAGCACGGCGTCGTTCACCACACAGGCATGGTGATCCATGCGGTAACAGACCACCGGCCGCGTTCCCGCGGCGGCCAGCCACGACCGATTCGGCATCATTCGATCCGGCCAATTTTCGTTCGACCAGCCGTGCGCCAGAAGCCACCGATCCTGCGGCAACTCGCGATGTCGCTTCGCAATCGCGTCTTCGAATTCCTTTCGGGAGCGGGCCCCGGAAAGGTCGAGCTGAGCCAGCATTTCCGAACCCAGCGAGAGGTGCAGATGACTGTCGATAAACCCGGGCAGGGCGACACGATCACGCCAGTCAAGATCCGCATCGCCCGATGCTTCGATCCGGGCAATCCTTCCTCCGGCAATGGTGATGACGCCCTCGTCCACCGACTCGCCGCGTTCCGGCAACCAGAATCTCGTGCGAATGCGAAGAGGCGGCATGGGCTGGCGAGTGTATCGGCCGGCGGCCCTCCTGCGATCCTCATCCGCTCTACAATCCGGCATGAGCCGAATCGCCATCACGTTGTCTCTGGCAGCTGCAACCATCCTGATGGGTTGCGACCGCACGCCAAAGGGCCAGCCCAAGCCGCCCGATCCGGCCACGCCCATGAACGTCAGCAAGCCGACCATGGAACCCGCGGCGGCGAACACGCCCGGTTCGTCGTCCAGCCCGGGAATGAACATGGCGGACGCCGGTTCCACCATGCCGGAAACTTCAGCACCCGACGCAGATCCGGCGAAGTCTGATCTGATCCAGCTCGCCGGCGCTGTGGCTCCGAAGCCCGCCTCGTGGCAATGGACCAAACCCACCATGCAGTTCCGTTCAGCCCAGTACATCGTGCCCGCGCGCGATGGTACGGGCGACGGGGCCGACTTCATCGTCTCCATTTTCGCGGCCGGTGATGGCGGTCCTGTGCAGACCAACATCGATCGCTGGGCGGGCCAGTTCCGAAACGCTGACGGGTCGCCGGTTAAGGCGTCGCCGCAGACGATCACCCGGGACGGGATGACCCTCACGACAGTTGAATTGAAGGGCGCCTACCAAGGCATGGGCGCTGCCGGCCCCAAGCAGGACCAGATGCAGCTTGGCGCCATCATCGAGGGCGACGACGGCACGACGTTTCTCCGCCTGCTCGGCCCCGCCAAAACCGTGGAAGCCCATCGTGCGGAATGGGATGCGGTGATCGCCGGCATCAAGCCGCAGGGTTGACGCGGCCTACCACTCCGGCCCACCGCTGTATCGGCCGTATACATCTGCCATCGCCTGCACCATCTCGCCCAGCGTGCACTTGGCGTGCGCTGCTTCAATCAGGGAAGGCATGACGTTCTGGTCATTGCGGGCTGCATCGCGAACCGCATCCAGCGCTCGCTTCGCTTCGTCCTTGTTGCGATTCCTTTTGAATGCGGCCAGTCGCTCGCACTGCACCGCCTCCACCTCGTGGGGAATCTGCAGGATCGGCACATGGTGCTCATCGTTCCCGTCGGTAAAGGCGTTCACGCCCACGATCAGCCGATCGCCCGCCTCCATCTCCTGCCCGAAGCGATAGCTCGCCTCGGCAATCGATCGGCGGAAGTAGCCCTTGTGAATACCCTCCACCACGCCGCCGATGTCGTCAATCTCGGCGATGATGCTGTTGGCGTCTTTCTCCATCTGGTCGGTCAACGCCTCGACATACCACGACCCGCCCAGCGGATCGACCGTGCGGTGCACACCCGTCTCATGCGCGAGGATCTGCTGCGTCCGCAGCGCCACCCGAACCGCCGTTTCCGTCGGCAGGCCCAGCGTCTCATCCATCGAATCGGTATGCAGGCTCTGGCATCCGCCCAACACCGCGGCCATCGCCTGATACGCCACCCGCACGATGTTGTTCAGCGGCTGCTGCTCGGTCAGCGAGCATCCCGCCGTCTGCACGTGCGTGCGCATCAGGAGCGATCGATCGCTCTTCGCTCCGTAGCGCTCCTTCATCGCTTTGGCCCAGATTCGCCGCGCCGCCCGCAGTTTGCAGATTTCCTCGAAGAACTCGTTGTGGCTGTTAAAGAAGAACGAAAGCCTCGGCGCAAACGAATCAATATCCAGCCCCCGCTTCAGGCACCACTCGACATACTCCATGCCGTCGCGCAGCGTGAACGCCAGCTCCTGCGTGGCCGTGCTGCCCGCTTCGCGAATGTGATAGCCCGAGATCGAGACCGAGTTCCACTTCGGCACATGCTGCGATTGGAACTCGATGGTATCAACCACCAGCTTCACGCTGGCTTCCGGCGGATAGATGAACTCGTTTTGCGAATGGAATTCCTTCAGGATGTCGTTCTGCAGCGTGCCGCCGATGTTGTTCCAATCGATGCCGCGCTCCCGCGCCATCGCCAGATACATCGCCCAGATCACGCACGCCGGTCCGTTGATCGTCTGCGATACCGTCACCTCGCCGATCGGAATATCCGCATACAGCCGGTGCATGTCGTCAATGGTCGAAATCGCCACGCCACAGCGCCCCACCTCGCCGATTGAGAGCGAATCATCCGAATCGCGGCCCATCAAGGTCGGCAGATCAAACGCCGTTGAAAGCCCCGTCTGCACACCCTTGGCGTTGGCCAGCAGATACTTGAACCGCTTATTGGTGTCGTCGGCCGAGCCGAAGCCCGCGAACTGCCGCATGGTCCAGAGGCGGCCGCGATACATCGTCTTGTGCACCCCTCGGGTGTATGGAAACACACCCGGCTCGCCGACCCGCGGATGCGCCACCGCCGAATCATTCGGATCGTTCACCAATACATCGTCGGGGCCGTAGCGCTCCTTCACGACATATCCGGAGATGGTCACCGACTCTGGGTCGACGACGGAACGGGGCGGTGCGGCGGATTTGGTGTTGATGGTGGTCATGCGGGATTCGTTCGGGTTAAGCGGGCGCAACAACAGCCCCAAGGATTCCAATGAAAGTGTAGTCGACGCGGCGGAACAGCGGAGCGCTAATTCGGGCTGTAACCGCCCTTGTCCCGGGCTCCCCCAGACAGAGGTGCATCAATTCAATCGTCCTCTTCCACCCCGTTGAACACCAGGTCCAGTCCGTTGGGTGCATACAGCCACCTCTTCTCCGGATCGCCCCGACCGCCATCATCCGCGCCGTCGATTCCCACGCTGTACAGCACAAATGGCCGCCCCTGCGGGTCGGTCTCGCCATCGAGCATTTTGTAGATCAGCGACCTGCCGGAAAGCCCGTCCTGCAGGCACGCTGGAGGAAGATCAAGCTCGTCAAGAGTTGCAGGATACTCCCCATGCCGCAGCTTCCACGCGTCGAGGGCCAGCAGCACCCGCGGGCCGTTCACCCTGACTCCCGAGCTGTCGCACGCGCCGACGTACTTGTTGGCGGCCGTGACAAGAATTTGCAGCATTGGCTTGGTCAGCAATGGAAGGCTGAGTGGGGGGCGTTGGTGTATTGGGATCGCCGCCGCCGCCTTGCACGCGGCGTAATACGCATCCGCCTCATCGCGATTCTCGGCAAACGTGCCTGGCCCGGCGAACCACGATACGCTCGGCACGCCGCCCCAGAAACTTGTGAAGTTGCCCCAGCGTTCGCTCAGCTTCCAGCGGTCTTCATAGAGCCATGCAATCGTGTCGATGGTTGACATCCGCTCCGCCTCGAGCCCCGCCACGGCATCGGGTGTCCAATCCTGTCGTGTCAACGCCGCTTCAATCGCGTCGTGCCACGAAACATCCGGAAAGTCCCGCTGGTGATGCTGCACCGTGCCCACCACCAGGGCTCGACACGCCAACCCCACCAGCTTGTCGATCATCGTGAACTGCGCGCCGATCAGGCGACTGATCGCCAATGCTTCTTCCGCCGCTTCGACATACTCCTCCCGATCCCCGGCCTCCAGCGCCTGGGTCATCCGCGCAACGTTTATCCTGCACAAGTGCCGCGCCTTCGAAAGTTCCGGAAGAAGCATCATCACCATCGGCTCATCCTGCTGTGAGTAGACTCGCCGCACCGCCGCCTTGATTCCCGGCAGCGCCCGCATCCGATCGACCAGGCCCTCTTCGCGATACCTGGCCAGAAATTCGAAACAAGCAGCCCGCTCTTCGTCAAGCTGAAGCCAAGTCTTCCGCTTCTTCTCAAGATCTGCCGATCGAAAGGTCATCGGTGTGAAGTCCGGAGCGCTGCCCGATTTCCCCTCCAGCGTTCGCTCGATCCGGAGCGCACGGTCAATCGACTCACGCTGCTCGAAAATACCCATCAAGTCATCCCACCCCCGCGCCGCCAACTCCGGGTCCGGATTTCCCTGCGTTGCAAGGACCAAATGACCAAGCTGGTCGCGATTCACTCGCGCCGCCCGAGCCATCGCCGCCTGCGAGCGAAGCCGATACTCGCGCACACCCAGCCAGACCATGGTGGCCAGCACGATCGCCCCTAGCATCGCCGCGATTCGTTTCCGCCGCACTCGTCGCCGGGCGGCCCGCTCGGCCAGCATCACGGGGTCGACCAACGTGGCCGAATGCATCATCACCTTCCTGCCTTCAGCGTCGGTGACCAGTTCACCCAGCGACGGGTCAACCTCACTCAGTCCGCCGCATTCGGGACAGCGAATCTTCAGGTCCGCCCCCGGCTCAAGCCCGAGGAACGAATAGCCGCACTCCTGGCACGTTCCCCGCATTCGAATCACGCGGCCGATCCGCCGCCGCAGCCGCCAGTCTCGCTGAAGAAAGGTCAGCCAACCCACAAAGAGCACCAGAAGGCCGTAAACGGCACCGATGAATCCGACATGGCTCTGATCATGGAGTCTCTCGACAGTCGACGAGTACTCTTCCAGAAACAGAACTCCCACCGCCACAAGAAGCAGCACGATCAACATGAAGGCAGCGCTCAGCAACCAGCCAAAGAGCCGGCGCATAGCGCTTCCCCTGGCAGACTTCACAAACCGCCGGCACTGCTCATCGCTGAAGCGATCCAGCTCGGGAAACGCCCGCCAGACTTTGCGGGTGATCAGCCTCATGTCGCAAGTCTACCGAGTGCCCAACCCGCCTGGTTCTGGAAGCCCGATCAAGTCGTCCCGCAGTTATCCGAAGACCCTTGGCCAGAGGTTTCTTCCGCCTTATGTACCGCCCGCCGCAGGTCCAGCACCTGCTGCAGCCAGTCCAGCCGCTCCTGCGGCGTCAGGTCTTCAAACCGCCGTTCGAGATGGCCGTCGAAATCGGGGTGGACATTCTGCCAGGATGGGTCGTCAGGGGCGGTCATTGATCGATGAGGCGCTTCAGATCTTCGATATCGCGCCGATCGGTCTCGCGCATCGGCGTCACCTTGCTCTTTGCGAAAATCAGGTCCTCGCGACTGGAGATGGTGATCGATTCACCATTGATCACCATACGTTGCCCCCGAGCCTTCAGGTCGGCAAACTCCACTGGATAGCGGAGGAAGATATCGACCTGTGGAGTCGTCCCCTCACCTGTCAACGTGAATACTTCGGCTCCCTTCTTCTCGATCCACTCACGCCGGGCTGCCGGGTCCAATAACCGCTCGATCGGCTCTGGGTTTCGGGGGCTTAGACCGAGCTCCCCGGCGAGATCGATCAGGCGCCGCAGATTCTCCTCCTCAAGCTCGACGCAGATGTCCAGATCCGCAGTGACCCTATTGACCCCGTGCAGCACACACGCCACCCCGCCGCAGACCACGAAATCAACACCCGCCTGCGAGAGGGCGTTGAGCAGTTGCGGAAGGGTCTGGCTTCGAGCGGACATGTGTTTTGTCACCGAATTGGGCCATCATGGAACATAGCGATGCAGCGCGCCGGGAGGCGCCTCATTCCTAAAACCCCGCATGCCCCGGCGTCCTCGGGAACGGAATCACATCACGAATGTTCGCCATCCCCGTCGCATAGATAATCGTCCGCTCAAAGCCCAGCCCGAACCCCGCGTGCGGCGTGGTGCCATACTTCCGCAGGTCCCGATACCACCAGTAATCCTGCTTCGGCAAACCCATCTCGTCCAGCCGCGAATCCAACACCTCCAGCCGCTCCTCGCGCTGGCTCCCGCCGATGATCTCGCCGATGCCCGGCGCCAAGACATCCATCGCGGCCACCGTCTTCCCATCATCATTCATCCGCATGTAGAACGCTTTGATCTCCTTCGGGTAGTTCATCACCACCACCGGCCGCCCCACGAGTTCTTCCGTGAGATATCGCTCGTGCTCGCTCTGCATGTCGATGCCCCACTTCACCGGAAACTCAAACTTCCGCCCTTTCGCCACCGCAGCTTCCAGCGCCTTGATCGCGTCGGTATACGTCATCCGCTCAAACGAAGCGCTCACGAACTTCTCCAGCCGCTCGATGCACCCCTTATCGATCCGCTCGGCGAAAAACTTCATGTCGTCCGGCCGCTCGTTCAACAGCGCGGTGAAAATGTACTTCAGAAAGTCCTCCGCAAGATCCGCATCGGCCTTCAAGTCCGCAAATGCAATCTCCGGCTCGATCATCCAAAACTCAGCAAGGTGCCGCGACGTGTTCGAATTCTCCGCCCGAAACGTCGGCCCGAAGGTATACACCTTCGACAGCGCCATGCAGTACGTCTCCACGTTCAACTGCCCCGACACCGTCAGGTACGCCGGCTTCGCGAAGAAATCCTTCGCGTAGTCCACATGCCCCTGCTCATTTCGCGGCGGATTCGCCATGTCCAGCGTGCTCACTTTGAACATCGCCCCCGCGCCCTCGCAATCGCTCGCCGTCACGATCGGCGTATGCACATATAGAAACCCGTGCTCGTGAAAGAACCGATGCACGGCCATCGCCAGCGTGTGTCGCACCCGCGCCACCGCGCCAAACGTGTTGGTCCGCACCCGCAGGTGCGCCACATCCCGCAGATACTCAAACGAATGCTGCTTCGGCGAAATCGGATAGGTGTCCGGGTCATCCACCCAGCCCACCACGCGAACCGCATCCGCCTGCAACTCAAGCGATTGCCCCTTGCCCTGGCTCTGCACCAGCGTGCCCTCGCACTCCACCGCACACCCCGCCGTCAGCCGCATCACCTCATTTTCATAGTTCGCCAGCGTATTCGGCGCTACCACCTGAATCGGGTCGAAGCAGGATCCGTCGCTGACATGTACGAACGACAGGCCCGCTTTCGAGTCCCGCCGCGTCCGCACCCAGCCCTTCACCACCGCTCGCGAACCAGCCGATCCGGCACGAAGAATCTCCGCAATTGATGCATTCATGGCCGCGATTGTACGGCAACAAACTCGGTGGGTCTGAGTATGGTGGCGCTGGCGTCTCGCCGGCGATTCCCTCGGAGGCCGGACCTGAGCACGGCAAAGGTCCGGATCATCGCCCAATTCTCGAACCCTCACCAAGAACCAACCTCTCCCAAATTGGACGTTTGGACGTTTCAGCGTTTGGACGTTTCAAACCTCATGCACCACCAGCCCATCCCGCAGCTTCGGCTCAAACCACGTCGACTTCGGCGGCATGATCAGCTCCGCATCCGCCACCGCCAGCAGCTGCTCCATCGTCGTGGCGTGCATCGAAATCCCCACCGCGGCCGCACCCCCATCCACCCGCGCTGCAATCCCTTCCGGCCCATGCACCCCGCCCAGAAACTCGATCCGCTTGTCGCGCCGAACATCCTTGATCCCAAACATCGGCTCCAGCACCAGCCGCTGCACCACGCTCACATCCAGCGATTCAATCGGGTCCGCCGCAGCAATCAGCGCCCGGTCCACTTCCACCCGCCGCCACACCCCGTCGAGATACACGCAAAACACCCCCGGCTCATCCGCCTCGCCGCTGTGCGTCTCGGTCACGCTGCCGATCTCTCGCAGCCGTCGCACGATCGCCTCCGGGCTCAACCCATTCAAGTCCTTCACCAGCCGATGATACGGCAGAATCGTCAGCTCGCTCGCCGCAAACAACCCCGCCAGAAACCACTTCGCCTCTTCGCCCATCCGCTCCCGCGCCACATTCGCCGCACTCGCCGCCCGGTGGTGCCCATCCGCGATATACGCCCGCCCAACACTCCCGAACATCTCCACCAGCTCCGCCGCCTTCCGCGCCCGCCACAGCGTGTGCGTCACCCCATCCTCTGCCACAAAGTGAAATCGCGGCCGGTCGTTCATCTCCCAATGCACCGCGTCGCTGATGGCTTCCACATCGCGATACGCCAGAAACACCGGCCCCGTCTGCGCCCCAACCTCGGCAATGTGCCGCGTGCGGTCGGCTTCCTTCTCGGCCCGTGTCAGTTCGTGCTTGCGAATCACCCCCGCCTCATACTCCGCCACGCTCGCCACCGTCATGACGCACGTCTGCCGCTTCCCGTTCCGCGCCTGGCGATAGATGAAGAGCTCCGGCTCATCGCTTCTCACCAGCGTGCCCTCATCCTGCAGCCGCTCATAGTTCGCCCGCGCCCGGGCATACACCGCATCCGAATATGGGTCCGCCTCCTCCGGCAGGTCCACCTCCGACCGCGTCACCCGCAGAAAGCTCTCCGGCTTTCCCGCCACCATCGCCCGCGCCTCCGCACCATCCATCACGTCATACGGCGGCGAACTCACCCGCGCTGCCATGTTCGGCAGCGGCGTCACGGCCAGAAAAGGTCGAATCTGCATGCCTTAATCACTAGCACAGATTCGCCGTTTCGTGGGCGTGCGTCCGCCCCCATCTGCCCCCGTCTAACCACTTCCGCCCACGTCCACCCTAGTCCGCTCGGTCCGGCATCCCTGCCGACGGACAGGGCTGCCGCGTCGGCCCTGCACCTATACCCACCGCCAACCCCCGCGTTGCGCCCCCATGTTGACTTGGTGAACAAGCCGTCTGGGTCTTGTGTGACTAGGGGTCAACCCAACCCGTCCGCCCGCCGAATCCGCAAAAATTGCAACGATTTTTCCCCTCCCGCGCAGGATATCGGACAACCCAACGTAATTTCTCCCGAGTTGGGTTGTTTCTTCCCCCTCCTCAGCCCGTCGTGGGCGCATACTTCAAGGAGCCAGCCATGATACGCCACAGGTGTTCCCGAATGATTCCGCCGGTCTCTCTCTCTCTCTCTCTCTCTCTCTCTCTCTCTCTCTCTCTCTAGTCTTGTAGCACCGACGGCCGCGGCCGACGGGTTGCTGTATCGCCTGATCGACCTCGGGCCCACGCCAACCCTGAACATCCCCGTGACTGGTGACGACACCTTCGGGATCAATGTGTTGGGTGAGGTTGCCTATACGCGGTATGTGGAGATTGAAAGCGTCTTGTATCCCCACGCCTCCTTGTTTCTGCCCAATGCTCGATTCGGCCTCGCGGAGTTCTTCCACGACCTGCATGATCTGGCCGAGATTGCAGACGACGAGAGCATCGCCAACGACATCTCCGATGATGGCTACGTGGTGGGCGCCATCGGGTCGTCCATCGCCTCTCCGCCTCGAAGTGCGAAGGCGCATCTGTGGCGGGTTGCGGAGCACTCCTCGGGCAACGTTCCCGATAACACCTTGCATCCAACGGGGGGAAGTGCCGTGCTCTACGATGTCGGCATGGGGACCTCGACAACGGCGACCGGCGCTTCAAGCAACGCCTATGCCATCACCAATGGCGACCCCGGTGAAGATGAGGTGGTCGTGGTCGGCTACACCGAGATCACCCTGTGCGAAGAAGGCGTGCAGCCACGCTGGGGCTTTCGCTGCGAGGTGCCTTCGAGCGGCTCGCCGAGCCAGTTGACAGCGCTTCGGCCTTCGGGCGACGTCTTCGACATTGGGCAGTTGAACAGCTCTGCGCAAGGCATCAACGAGTCGAAGCGCTCGGCGGGTTGGGACGCCGGAATGAAGCTGGTGGACTGTGGGCAGGAGTGCGAGTCGCCTTGTCAAGGGCCCATTTTCTGCGTCGGAACCGGCGAGGATGGCGAGCGCGGCTGCGGCTGGGATGCCACCAGTTCCACGCCGCCCAGCGCGCCCGACGATCTCTTTCCCATTGATCTGGGAATGACCGACGATAATCAGGCGCTGGCCTACGACATCAACGATGCCTTCAACGCCGTGGGCTATGGAAATGATCAAGACTTCGGCTGTGTCAATCGCGCCACATTCTGGCCCGACACCAGTTCGACCGAAAACCCTGTCACCCTCGGCGACGTGATGCCGCCGGATGAAGATGAGGACGAAAGCCGGGCGTATGCGGTGAACGAGCCGGAGGATGGATGTGTCATTGTCGCGGGGGTCAATGCGACTGTGTTCAACGGCACAGTCTGGATTGGAGATGGGAGTGATTTTTGTGCGCACAACCTGAACAGTCTCACAATTTTCGCTGGGGCCTCCGAAGTTCTGGCTGGACATGATGTGAACGACTGGGGATGGGTGGTTGGTACCGCCTCATTCATTGTGGGAGAAGTGCCCACAGTGCACGCTTCGCTGCTTGTTCAAGCGGGCGACATCAACCTTGACGGCTCGGTGGACGGCGCTGACCTTGGCCTGCTGAACGCACGTTGGCTGATGTCGGGTACACCGGAGCATCTGCATCTCGAAAACGTCGACGGAGAAGGCGTGGTTAATGGCGGGGATCAGGGCATCCTGCTGGCCAACTGGGGCGACAGCCGCGACATCATCATGGTCTCGCTTGATTGCGAGTATTGCGGGTCTTCGAGTCTTCTGAGTGGCCCGTCACAGGCCATGTCCGTGGAAGCGGCCCTCGATTCCCTTGGCTTCGAGGATCACGCGGCCTTCGTGGCGTGGGCTGCGGAGTCTACAGAAGCGCAGATCGTCACCATGGGCTACGCCATGGCGGCCCTCGTTTTCAGTGGTGAATGAAAGTAAATAGGTTTCACCCTCCGGAGGCCGAAGGCATCCGGAGGGTGTTGTCCGATCAAGGAGTTCTGCCATGCACGTTCGACACATCGGGTATATCGCCGTTGCCTTCGTAGTATCGAGCAACGCTACGGCCGGCATCATCTTCTCGTCCACGAGTAAGGATGAGTGGTCGTCCTACGTTAACAATAAATACACGACCATTGGCTTCGCGGACGTATTTCAGCAGATTGTTACCGAGCAGTATGCTGACCTAGGGGTCCATTTCACGGATGCCGATGACTATGGAGTCAGCAACTCAAAATTCGTCGACGGTTTCGGGATCAAAGGCCACTTTATGTTTGGTGGTTCGATCACGGTAGGGTTCGACTCGCCGCAGATGTGGACAGCCGTAAATTTCTTAGGTCATGTAAAGCTGGAAATATTCTATGAGGATGTTCTTGTGGGCACCAAATCGGACCTACAAACCGGCATATTTAACAAATTCCAAGGCATTGTCTCCGATACCCAGTTCAACAAGCTCGTTATATCAGATTGGGCAGGTGGCCTTCCCTTCGTCGACGACCTCCATTTCGGCGGTCCAATCCCCGCGCCCGGCGCGATCGGTATCTTCGGCTTGGCGGCTATCGCCGGCTCGCGGCGGAGGGGGCCGATATGAACGTCGATGGTCTCGTTGATGGGGCAGATCTTGGCCTGCTGAACGCACGTTGGCTGATGTCGGGTACACCGGAGCATCTGCATCTCGAAAACGTCGACGGAGAAGGCGTGGTTAATGGCGGGGATCAGGGCATCCTGCTGGCCAACTGGGGCGACAGCCGCGACATCATCATGGTCTCGCTTGATTGCGAGTATTGCGGGTCTTCGAGTCTTCTGAGTGGCCCGTCACAGGCCATGTCCGTGGAAGCGGCCCTCGATTCCCTTGGCTTCGAGGATCACGCGGCCTTCGTGGCGTGGGCTTCGGAGTCTACCGAAGCACAGATCATTTCCATGGGCTACTCAATGGCAGCGCTGGTGTTCAGCGGCCAATGACAGATATCAATGCAACCCGCCGGACGAATCCTCGCCCGGCGGGAGTTATCGATCAACGGAGACTCATCATGAAATCACATATTCCACTCGCCTTGTTCTCTGCGTGCGCATTGGCGGGGCCTTCCTTTGCCGGGATCATCTATTCTTCAACTGACAAGGACCAATGGTCGTCCTATATTAACGGCACATTCACAACAATTGATTTCACTGAAACAGTTGGTCAGATTGTCAAGGAACAGTATGCGCCTCTGGGAGTTCACTTCGTAGACGGCAATGACTGGGGAATCACGAATTCAAAGTTCTTAGACAATTGCGGAATCAATGGGAACATTTCTGGCAGCGGCTCGCCGATTGTCATCGAATTCGACACGCCTCAGATGTGGGTGGCGGCGAACTTTCTGGGTTCAGTCACCATCTCGCTCTACAGTGAAGACATGTTTCTGGCAAAGAAAACGTCGGCCCCTGCTGGGATCGGGAACAAATTTGTTGGTGTTGTATCGGATGCTTGGTTCAATAAGGTTGTTATCTCCGATCCTGATGACGGACTTCCTGTCATAGACGACTTGCATTTTGGTGGTCCTATTCCCGCGCCCGGCGTGCTGGCCGTATTCTTCGGCGCAGTGGGCCTGTGCACTGGTAGACGGAGAGGGATGCAATGATGCGTACGGTACTGTCAGCTCTCATCGCGGCCATCGTCTGCCCCGCCATCGCCCCGGCCGGGATCATCTACTCGTCAACCAACAAGGAAGAGTGGTCATCGTTTGTCAACGGGCAATTCACGACCATTGGTTTTACTGAGGTATTCCAAGAGATCGTGACCGAGCAGTACGCTGACCTCGGCGTGCACTTCACGGACGGTGATGACTATGGAGTGATGCAAAACAACTTTCTGGACGGATTCGGAATTAAGGGGCACTTCTTCAACGGCGGCACCATTACGGTGGAATTTGACTCACCTCAGATGTGGGTGGCGGCGAACGCTCTAGGTACGTTGAGAATCTCGCTTTACCTTCAAGACGCATTCCTTGCCAGCAAGTCCACGGTGATTCCCGGAGTTGGCAACAAGTTTTCGGGAGTCGTATCGGATGTAATGTTTGATAAGATTATCTTTGAGGACGTACCTCAGGGTGGTTTGCCGGTCATTGACGACCTCCACTTTGGTGGTCCGATCCCCGCGCCCGGTGTGCTGGCCGTATTCTTTGGTAAGGTGGGCCTGCGCACTGGCAGACGGAGAAGAATGCAATGATGCGTACGGTACTGTCAGCTCTCATCGCGGCCATCGTCTGCACGCCCGCATCGATGTGCCAGGCCTCGATCATCTTCAGTACCCAAGACAAGAACGAGTGGCTCATGGCAGTGAATGGGCCGGTCACCACCATCGGTTTCACCGATGTCTTTGCGACGATTGTCAAGGAGCAATACGCTGATCTAGGCGTCCATTTTACGGATGGAAATGACCTAGGAACAAACAATGGCAACTTCTTAGACGGCTTTGGTATAAAGGGCGCAGTGTCTGGTGCCGGAAGCATTACCGTCCAATTTGACAGTCCTCAGAAGTGGATTGCAGTCAACTACCTTGGAATTGTAGCAATCGACTTGTATATGAACGGCGATTCGGTCGGTACGAAAGGTATCGTTCAGACTGGCAGTGGAAATAAATTCTTTGGCCTCGTTTCCGATGTGCCCTTCAACAGTGTTACAATTTATGATCCTGCGGATCACACCGTATTCATTGACGACCTCCACTTCTTCGCACCCGTGCCCGGCCCAAGCGGATTGGCCTTGTTTCTACTGGCAGCCCCCGGATTGAATAGACGTCGACGCAGGTAAAGTGACGTAGGTCATGCACTCTGCTTCAGCGCAGCGTAGGCTGTGCACCGCACACCTTGATCTACGCCGCTCATCAGACATCGCTGACACCGACACCTCGCGTCCATCCGCCGACCTTCAGCCGCGCGCTGCAACCCGGGGAAATGTCCACATACGGGTGCAGATTCGCGAATCAGGGGTGCGCAGCAGCCATGCACCAAGGCCCGCCCATCGCATAGGCTACTTCTTCCAACCCGCCTCCCGTGCAGTCGCGCTCCCTCCTCATCCTCGCGGCCATTTGCTGCCTCGCATGCCTCGCCGGCGCATTGATTCCCACCGCCCACTGGGTCGAACTCTTCAATCACCCCCTCCGCACCCAGCGCCTCGGCCACATCGCTGAAGCCACAATTCACGGTGCAATCTGCTGGCGCATCGCCCTCGCCTTGGCCGCGGGGCTGGTGCCGCTGTTGACCTGGTTTCTCATTCGCCTCGCCCCCCGCACCACCAGAGTCATCTCCCACCGCTCCGCCCTCGCCGTCATCACTCTGCTCGGGGCCGTCATCGTCGGCATTTCCCTTCGCGCCATTCGGCTCACCGAGAGCTTCTGGTACGACGAGATCACCACCCTCCTCGACTACGTTCAATACGGCCCCGGCCCCATCGTCGCCAACTATTTCTCGCAGGCCAATCACATCGGCTTCAACGTGTTCGCCTGGTGCTCGATCGAACTGCTCGGCCTCGACGAAGCAGCCCTTCGCCTGCCTGCGCTCCTCGCCTCCATCCTCACCATCCTTGTGGTGACCCTCTCCATCGGCGTCACTGCCCGCACGGGTCCCGTCGATGCTCAGCAGAAGGTTCGATTGTGGCCCGTGGTCTCGGCCGCACTCCTCGCGGCCATTCTTCCCGTCCTTGTGCTCCAAGGCGCCGAGGCCCGCGGCTACAGCCTCATGATCTTCTTCAGCGCCCTCACCACCTACAGCCTGCTTCGCGCCCTTCGCGGCGAAGGCCCCGCATGGTGGGTCACTTGGTCTCTGGCTCTGGCACTCGGATCGTGGTGCCACCTGGTCACCGCCATGGTCGGCCTCGGTCATCTTGCCTGGCTGGCCGGCGAAGCCATCGTGCAGCGCTGCATTGATCGAAAGATCTGGAAGCCCTTCATCGCGGCCACGGGTCTGGCCTCGGTGCTCACGCTCACCCTCTATTCCCCGGCCCTGCCCGACATCATCACCCATCGCCGCGAGTTCATGCGCGTCGAGGGCAACGAGCCCACCCTCTTCGGTCCCGAAGGGTTGCACACGCTGCTGCAACTCGGCGGCGCCTGGTCGTGGTGGGCGCTGCCCGGCCTCGCCGCATTCATCATGGGCGCCATCGTCGGCCTTCGCTCGCCCGCCACCCGCCGACTGCTCGGCCTCTCGCTCTGCGGCCTGCCCGTCGCCTTCCTTCTCGTCACCGTGCTGGGCTCCTGGACCTACGCCCGATTTCTTCTCTTCGTGATGCCCGGTGTGGTGCTGGCGATGAGCGTGGGCATCGGCGAACTCTCTCGCCGCTCGCGCCTGCTCGCCGGCGGCCTGCTCGCGTGCATCGTCGCCGCGTCACTTGCCGACTTCCTTACCCGCCCGCCCAAGCAGCCGCTGCGCGACGCCATCGCCTATGTCGCCGCCCACCGAAACTCCGACGATGCCGTCGCCGTCGTCGGTCTGATCGACAACGTCATCGAGTACTACGCCGTCGAATACGAGTTCAACACCATCGACACCGGCCTCCTCGGCGATCGACTGTCCGCCGTGCTCGGCGAGGCCAAGCCCCGATTCGTCATCGTGCTCTATCCCCAATCGGTTTCGTCAGACCGAATCGACATGCTTCGTCGCTATGGTTTCACCGCTCCGCCCACCGTCTTCCATGGCTGGGTCGATTGGACCAACGGCGATGTGCTTGTCTACCAGCGACGCTGACGCTCAGGTCTTTCGCATCGCGGCCAGCACCGCCTTCACCAGATCCTCCGGCACTGACGGCAGCTTGGCATTGTCCGACCCCAGCATCGCCTCGCGGCCAAGCCGGATCGTCTCTTCATACATCCGCACGTAATCCACGCAATGCTTGCACACCTTCAGGTGCGACTCAAAGGTCGCCCGCTGGGCGGCGGGCATGTCGCCGAACAGGTAGTCGTCAAGGAAATCGATCAGCTCCTTGCACGTCATCACGATTCGGCTCCGAATTCCTGTTCCAAGAGCTCACGCAGCGCCTGCCGCGCCCGGTGCAGCCGGGTCTTGACCGTTCCCGGGGTTTCTTCAAGGGCGCGGGCGGCGCTCTCGGTATCCAGTCCCTCAATGTCTCGCAGCAGAAGAACGGTCCGATAGTTGTCGGGCAGCTTGTCGATCGAGCGAAGGATGGCGTCGCGCGTCTCCTTGCGTTCAAGGAGACTTGACGTTGGTTCGGTCCATCCCGTGCCGTGAACCCGGCGATGACCGTCCTCGAGATACGTGGGCAGCAGGTCTTCGATCGAGGTCTCGGGCTTGCGCCGCCTCCGCCGCAACCGCATCAGGGCGGCGTTGATCGTGATGCGATGAAGCCATGTATAGAGGGTGGACCCTTCCTGGAAGTTTCCAATCGAGCGAAATGCCGAGATATACGCTTCTTGAACCACGTCCATGGCTTCGTCTTCAGAGCTCAGCATTCGACGGGCAACCGCCAGAAGCCGGCCGCCGTACAGGCGCATGACCTCCTCATACGCGATCGACTCGCCTTGGCGCAGGCGAGCGACCAGCGCTGATTCGTCGGTCAACGGTGCGGTCTGCTCCATGGTGGTTCACCCGCCCACAATACCATTTCGATGCACCATCGGCGGCCGCCGTTACGGAGGAGTTTCCACTTTTTGCGCTCGCAGCAGCGGTTGGGGCTTCAGATACGTGGCGCACCGCCAGAGCCATTCCATCGGCCCCATGCGGAACGGAATCATCCACAGGTTGGCGAAGATCGTGAGTCCCAGATAAATCGCAACCGCGAGCCCAACCTGCTCTGCTCGGGAAACCTCGTTGAACCACCCAAGTCCCCACCAATACATCAGGAAGGTCGAGATCACCGTTTCAGAAAGGTACACCGTCAGGGCCATGCGTCCGGTCCGAGCGATCATCCTGAAGATCGAGTTTCCGGGCGACGAGTTCACCGCCCACGCAAGCAGCCCAACATAGCCCAGGCAAGTGGACACACTGGTCAGCTCCCGGGCGATTCCCAGAATGGCCAGCACCAACTCATTGGGATCCGGAGAAACCTGCATGACCGCAAACGGAATCTCCACAGCCCACCCGAGGATCAGTCCAACCAAGCCCACCCGCAATTGCAGTCCACGACGGTCCACGCCAAAGAACCCGGTCTTCACCAGGGTCGCCCCGATCATGAACATCGACAGGAGGTGCCAGCCATAACTGAACACGGCGGTGACCACAATGACCGCCCAGATGTAGAGCCGGAAGGTGATGGCATCCGTCCACGGACCGTGAGCGTAAGCGATGGTCTCGGCGTGCCTGAAGCCGTCGCTCATGGGGTCGTAGCCGGAAGCTTCGATCGCTCCCCAACCTCGCAAGGACTCGTTGACCTCCGGTTGCGACGCCGACCCCAACGCCCCCGTGTACTGCGCCAGGTGAACCGCACTTCCGGCGAGAAACGAGACACCGAGAAACACCGCGGCCAGGATGAGCAGTGTCCGCGGCCGTAGCCTGGCGGCAAAGATCATCGCGAATCCGGCGATGCCGTAGACAAAGAGGATGTCGCCATACCAGAGAAGCGTTGCGTGTAGAAACCCGATGACGGTCAGAGCGATCAGGCGTCGGCTCGCCAGTCCGGCGAAATCGCGCCCGGCCTGCCGCGCGCGAGTGAACTGAATGGTCAGCCCCGCGCCAAAAAGCAGCGAGAACGTCGTGATGAACTTGTATTCGCAGAATGCGGCAATGAAGAATCGGGCGACTCGATCTGCAACGGGAAGAGACGCGACATCCTGACCGCCGGCAAAGTAGGCGAAAGGCATGGCGAAGCTCTGCATGTTGGCCAGCAGGATGCCGAGGAGCGCCAGACCCCGGATCACGTCGATGGCCACGATGCGCTCGGCATCAGCCACCGCGCGAAGCTCCATCGCATGCGGAGATTCAATCATCGTCATGGTCCCTCCCAGTTGGCGTGTTATAGCGATTCCAAGGTGCCGGCGGTTACATCCGTCATCCACTCGACCAGCCGATCCGTATCTTCAAGCGTGGGCAGGGCAAGGTTCGCCCCGCTCTCTTCAAGCTGCGCCACCGAGAACACCCCCGTCGCCACACCGATCGACCGGCAGCCGTTGAACGATGCACAATCAATATCGTGCGGCGTGTCGCCGATGATCACCACGCGCTCCGGCTCGATCACGCCGCGGCCAAGCGATTCAAAGCGTTTCATCGCCACCGGCGGCAGGTCGCGGCGGGTCGCGCCGTCATCACCCCAGGCCCCAACGACGAATGTGTCGGGATCGAACCCTGCCGCCCGTACCTTCATCCGGCCCGTCTCCTGAAAGTTGCCGGTGAGCAGGCCGAGCGTGACATCCTTTCGCTCCGCCAGCGCTGACACGAGGTTCGCAACGCCCGGCATCGCCAGTGCAGTAGGGTTGTCGCGCAATCGCTTCTCGAGGTAGCCGCCATAGATCGACCGGAACCGCGCCAGCGCATCTGCGGAATCGTCAAGGCTGTAGCGCTGCACAAGGTCCTTCCAGATCAATACATCAAGCCGTCCGGCGATTTCGATGCCGTCAAACGAAATCTGATGACCGGCCAATTCCTCCAGCGCGCTGGTCATGGCAGAGACGCCGGCTCGCTGGGTCTGCAACAGGGTTCCGTCGATGTCGAAGAGGATGAGCATTATTCATCCTGCTCCAGCACCGCCATGAACGCTTCCTGCGGAATGCTCACATTGCCCACGCTCTTCATCCGCTTCTTGCCTTCCTTCTGTTTCTCCAGCAGCTTGCGCTTGCGGGACACGTCGCCGCCGTAGCACTTCGCCAGAACATTCTTACGCACCGACTTGATCGTCTCGCGGGCGATGATCTTGCCGCCGATCGCGGCCTGCAGCGGAATCTCGAACTGGTGCCGGTCGATCTGCTTCTTGAGCTTGGTGAGGATCACCCGCGAACGATGTTCGGCGTTGTCGCGATGGCAGATCAAGGACAGCGCCTCCACCGCCTGCCCGTTCACCAGGATCGACACCTTCGCCAGCCGATCCGCGCGATACTCCACCAGCTCGTAGTCCATCGTGCCGTAGCCGCGGGTGATCGACTTCAGCTTGTCGTAGAAGTCATAGATGATTTCCGCCAGCGGCATCTCGTACTCCAGCATCTGCCGCCCTTCGGATACAAACTTCTGGCCCTTGAAGATGCCGCGGCGGGAATCGCACAGCTTCATCAGGTCGCCGATATTCTCCTGCGGGCAGATGATCTCGAGCCGAACAATTGGCTCCAGGATGTTGCGAATCACGGCCGCGTCAGGCAGGTCGGCGGGGTTGTGGATTTCGACGGTGGTGTCGTCGGTCTTCTCAACCTTGTACGACACTGTCGGCGCGGTCTGCACCACTTCCACCTTGCCTTCGCGCTCCAGCCGCTCCTGAACGATGTCCATGTGCAGGAGGCCGAGAAACCCGCATCGAAATCCAAAACCCAGCGCTTCGGAGTGCTCAACCTCAAAGGTAAAGCTGGCATCATTCAAATGCAGTT
Organism: uncultured Isosphaeraceae bacterium; assembly: GCA_964407695.1. Lineage (GTDB taxonomy): Bacteria > Planctomycetota > Phycisphaerae > Phycisphaerales > SM1A02 > CAYOWQ01. The sequence continues at coordinate 144,635 of CAYOWQ010000001.1, forward strand.
TTTCCACCGCTTCGCGAAGCGCTTCGAAATCGGCGCGCTTGCCCGGCTCGGCCCCGCCGGTCGAGGGATAGAAATCGCAGAACACCATCTGCTTCGGCTCTTCGTAGCCAGGAAGGGCCTCCTCGGCCAGGTCGTTCTCCAGCGTGATCGTGTCGCCGACGCGGACATCCTCCAGCGTGCGGATCGCGGCCACCATGTAGCCCACCTCGGCCCAGTTCAATTGCTTCACCTTCTGGGGAAACGGCGTATAGCGCCCCAGCTCGGTGATGATGAAGGTGCGCCCCGTGCCCATCATGCGGATCTTGTCGCCTTGCTTCAGCGATCCGTCGAAAATTCGGAAGTAGACCACGACGCCGCGATAGTCGTCGTAATGAGAGTCGAAGATGAGGGCGCGCGTCTTGGTGGTGGTCGAGGGCCTCGGGTCGGGCAGCCGGGCGCAGATTCGATCCAGCAGCTCGGCAATTCCTTGTCCGGTCTTGGCCGAGACGAAGAGGCAGTCCTCGGCGGGCAGGCCGAGCACCTGCTCCACCTCCATCGCGACTTTTTCCGGTTCGGCCGCGGGCAGGTCGATCTTGTTGACGACGGGAATCAGCTCAAGGTTGTTGTTCACCGCGAGGTAGGCATTGGCCACGGTCTGGGCTTCCACCCCCTGCGTGGAGTCAACCACCAGCACCGCACCCTCGCAGGCGGTCAGTGCCCGGCTCACTTCGTAAGCGAAATCCACGTGCCCGGGCGTATCGATGAAGTTGAGCTGGTACTGCTCGCCGTTATAGGTGTGATACACCGTGACGGCGCTCGCCTTGATGGTGATACCGCGCTCGCGTTCGAGGTCCATGGAATCAAGGATCTGGTCCTTGGCCTCGCGCTCGCTCACGGCCTTTGTCGCCTGAAGCAGCCGGTCGGCGAGGGTCGACTTTCCGTGGTCGATATGGGCGATGATGGAGAAATTGCGTATCTTCACGGCGGGTGGGGCACAGGCGTCATTTCCCGGAGAATCGGAGAGAAATTCCGAGCCGTAAGCATAGCAGTCGGGTGGGGCGCACGGTTGAAGGCGGGAAAGCGGGGCCGGCGGGGCGGCCTCGGGGTGGCCAGGAGGTGGGGAAGTCCGGCGGGCCGGCTTGGCGGAGGTCCGTCGACCGGACGGCCGCCTTACCCAGTCTTACAAAGAAATTGTTCAACCCCGCGCAAGATCATCACAATTCATGCGTAATTACAGTGAATGAAGCCCCGAAGCGTCGGGGCTGATTCATACTCTTTCCAGGAGGCTGTCATGAGTTTTCAACCGGTCGGAATCTCTCTCTCTCTCTCTCTCTCTAGGCGGTCTGGTTTCACCGGCATCTGGGCAGAGCAGCCCGCTTCCGTATCAGTTCATCGACCTTGGCGAGACGCCCTACGTTCTCGGACTCATTGACGGTTCGGACGAAGCGAACCATCGATTTGGCATCAACTCCAAGGGCTGGGTCGCATACACGCGATGGGTAAGTGGTTCGCCCCACGCGTATCTGTTCGTTCCGAAGACCGATCTCGGCATTAGTGCCGGTTTTTATGACCTTCATTCCTTGGGTGGCTTCAGTAGCAACGACCAAAGCTGGGCATCGGACGTCTCCGATGATGGCATCGTTATCGGGTCTGTAAGTGTTGGCTCAATCATTGGAGTATCGTCCGAAGCAACTGTTTGGAAGCCCGTCTCAGGCTCATTCGTAAGCCAGTCCATCCACGCTGCAACCATCTTGGACGGCATGACGTCGTACTACACTGACGGGTCACCCATGAGCTATGGCATGGCGCTGACCAATACACTCGGCACTTCGGAAGACCCCCTGCCTCCGGTGGCTGTCGGCTATGTGTCGGTTCAACGCTGCGGGAAAGGTGAAGAGGGTCCTGTTGGCGACGTACGATGGGGCTTCAGTGTTCCCATCCCGGCGTCAGGCCCGCCCGCAACACTTTACGCCCTCAAGCCTGTTGGCTCCTATTCCGTCGGCGAAAGCCAGGACAGCTTTGGACTTGAAGTAAATAGCACTGTTCGCGCGGTCGGTGATGAGCAGGGTCGAGTACCAAGTGGTCCGTTCTTCGGAGAATGTGATCGAACACCGGGTTGGACTGACTGTAGTGTTGGTGCGCCCGGCGACAATCCTGCCGAGCCAGTTGCCTGGGATGCTGATCCTTCCCCATCGGGGCCGACTCCGATGGATCAGATAGTCAATGGATCTGGTTTCGATTTCGGCGCCCATACCATCGGAAACAACGATGTGGACAACGCGGTCGGATGGGGTCGTGAAACCGACGAAAATCTCCTTTGCGCACGGAAGGCCACGTACTGGCCAACAACCAGCTTGCTTGAGACCCCATTCATTCTCGGTCACACCATGCCCATCTCCCAAGGAGACAACGAGAGTGCGGCGTTCGCGATCAATGAGCCTGACCAGGATGAGTGCGCCTCCGTCGTAGGCACAGACATCACTGGGCAACTCGGATTGATCTGGCATGGCGATGGTTCCACGTTCTGTGTTGAAAACCTGCAAGACATTACATATGTATGCGGTTCTCCAGGCGACGTGGAGATCATCGTCGATGCTCACGATATAAATGACAATCGCTTTATAGTCGCCGTCATGCGATGGGAGGACGAGCACACCAACGTGGAGTTTCATGCCGTTCTGATCACGTCGGCTGGCGACATTTCCGGTTCCTCGACTGGGGTTGGAGACCTCGTAGTTGATGGCGCTGACCTTGGCATCGTGCTCTCCGATTGGGGACTTTCCTCATCGGCGTTTGCCCCCTTGAGCGGCGATATCAACTGCGATGGCACCGTCGACGGCGCGGACTCGGGTATTGTCCTGGCGAATTGGCTGACGACTCCGCCCGCCATCTGCTCGTGCGGAAATGAGTCGTTTGCTGAGAGGTCCCAATTTCAGTCCGGCTATTCAGAGGAAGCGTTTCTCGCCGCAATCAAGGATGCAGGATTCTCCTCGATAAACGAAGCGTCAGAGTGGGCATCAACCGCCACGAAGTCGAAACTCGATGCCCTCGGAGAACTCTTGCTCGCGCTCATGAAGTCGTAACAAAATGCGATCGCCCGCCTGCCGGCGGCCGATTGCTTTAGGAGGTCCTTATGAAACGTGTACTCATTGTTGGAAGCGTAACATGCGGTGTGCTTGCTCCGACCGTCCATGCATCGTTCATTACGTATAAGAACGACAAGCAGGGATGGATCGATGCTGTCGGCGCAAGTTATACAACACTGGACTTCAACTTCGGTCAGGCCGTCATCCTTTCCGACCAATACGAGTCACTCGGCGTTCTGTTCCCGGAGCCGGATGATAATACGTGGAAGAATCCCGGTGCCTTTCCAAATGATGGTTGGGGGGTCAAAGGTGGATTGGGGGTCTCAGGGACGATTACGGTACAGTTCCTGTCTCCGCAGAATTGGCTCGCATTCGAGTATCCTGGATTGGCGCTCCTCAATCTCTATTATCAAGATAAGCTTATCTTTAGTGAATGGGGACCTGGTGCACCCGTCGGTGGGAGCAAGTTCTTTGGCATCGTCAGTACAAGCGTGTTCGACAAGGCCGTGTTCTCTGGAGGAGCGAATATTGACGACCTGTATTTTGGTGCTCCCGTCCCCGCGCCTCCGGGCCTCGCAGTATTCGCACTGGCTCGCGGTCTGAGACGCAGTCGTGGACAATTGAGGTACATATGAGATATATGCTGTTGGTCAGCGCTGGTCTGTGCGGAGTGCTTGCTCCGACCGTCGATGCATCGTTCATCACGTGTAAGAACGACAAGCAGGGATGGATTGACGCAGTTAATGGAAACTATACAACGCTCGACTTCAACTTCGGTCAGACCGCAGCCCACAATATTAATGACTGGAACTGGGTTATCGGTACAGCGCTGATCGAGGTATCGGAGGTGTTCGAAACACACGCTGTACTGCTGGTTCAGGCCGGCGACATCAATCTCGACGGCACGGTGGACGGCGCTGACCTTGGCCTGCTGAATGCCCGCTGGGGCCTGTCGGGCACTTCGGGGCACCTCTTTCTGGAGAATGTCAACGCCACCGGGGTGGTGGATGGATCGGATCAGGGCATCCTGTTGGCCAATTGGGGCAACAGCCGCGAGGTCATCACGGTGTCGCTTGCGTGTGAATACTGTGATTCCGAGAGCCTGATGTCCGGACCAACGCAAGCCATGTCGGTGGAGGAGGCGCTGGATTCGCTTGGCTTTGCCGATCATGAGGCTTTTGTCTCGTGGGCTGCGGAATCGTCCGAAGCACAGATTATTGCCATGGGCTATTCGATGGCAGCGCTGGTCTTTAGCGGCCAATAACAGATTCAAACGTATCCCGTCGGGCGAGGATTCGCCCGGCGGGAGTTATCAATCAACGGAGATTTCTCATGAACTCACATACATGTATTGCGGTAATGATTGGCGGCACTGTGACGGGCAGTTTGAATGCCGGGATCATCTACTCGTCAACCAACAAGGAAGAGTGGTCATCGTTTGTCAACGGGCAATTCACGACCATTGGTTTTACTGAGGTATTCCAAGAGATCGTGACCGAGCAGTACGCTGACCTCGGCGTGCACTTCACGGACGGTGATGACTATGGAGTGATGCAAAACAACTTTCTGGACGGATTCGGAATTAAGGGGCACTTCTTCAACGGCGGCACCATTACGGTGGAATTTGACTCACCTCAGATGTGGGTGGCGGCGAACTTTCTGGGCCCATTGAAGATATCGCTCTACGATGGAGATACTTTCCTGGGCAGTAAATCCACCGCCAGCCCCGGAATCGGCAATAAATTCTTCGGCGTCGTGTCGGATGTGCAGTTCAACAAGGTCATCATCGAAGACTTTGCCGACGGCTTGCCTTTCGTCGACGATCTGCACTTCGGCGGTCCGATCCCCGCGCCGGGCGTGCTTGCGGCCTTTCTCGCCGCGGCGGGCCTGTGCACCCGAAGTCGCCGCAGGCCGATGTAAACGTCGAAGACTCGAGTGGTCCCAATTGATCGAATCAACATGGCACAGCCTCACCACCCCCAGCCGCGGCGAATGCCCGCCAGCGCCCCGCGCTGCTCCACGCTTGTGGCGAGGTAGCGCAGGGCGTCGGCCGCGTGGTCGGGCCCGTCTTTCACCGGCGTATCCGACGTGGGGTCGTCGTCGGGGTAGTGATAGCGGGTGAGGGATTCGATCAGCCCGCGGCAGCGCGGATGAATGCTGAGCCGAACCGTGCCGTCGGCACTTCGCAGCCGCGAACGCACCGCATCAAGCCCGCTCTGAATCGTCTGCGGCCGGCTGCGAACCCGCCAGCCCGCGCTGCGCCAGAGGGCCATCGTGCTCTCGCCGGTCTGTTCGCTGCGGCGGCGGGCGGCGATATCCATCGCGATGTAGTCGGGGTGGGGCCAGGGCCGGGCGTTCGCCTCCTCGATCAGGCTGCTCACGGTGCGCCCGCTGGCGATCAACTCATCGACGATATGAAGCGTGTCGTCTTCATCGTGAACCGCCCAGAGCATCACCGTCGGCGAGCGGAATCCCGGATCCATGCCGCAGATCCAGCGCCCCTCCGGCGGCGGGTCGGCCGCGACGTGAACCGCTTCGTCAAACTCGGGATACACCGCATTCTCGCGGCTTGGCCGCTCGCACAGCATCTCGGCGCTCCACACCGGCAGGCTGACACGACCGAACTGTCGAATGGCGTCATCAATTGAGACATGGCCATCGAGCTCCTTGGCCCGGCCCCGGCAATCGGGCTGAATCGGGCAGCGAGGGCATTCGCGGGCGGGCGGGCAGCGTTCAAGCACGTCGATCACGCTCCAGCGGAAAACCCGCCGCTTCGAGGCCGACGATTCCTCCACCAGTTTCTGCATCAGGCCCCACGGGCGGTGCATGGTGCTGAGCGCTTCCACGGCGCCGCGCACCAAAGCGCTGCCCAACTGCTCGGATCGCGTCACCAGCTGCGCTGCCTGCCAGATGTTGGGGTCGAAGAGTTCCACTTCGTCGCAGCGGAGCTTGTGCACCCGCTGGCCGCGAACGGAAGCTTCGGATTGGCTGAGGATTTCAACCCTAGAGCCGTTGCGAAAGCGCACCGCGGATTCGCTGATGCGACCATCGACATGGTCGGCAAGGATCGGTTTCTGCAGCAGCGAGCGAACGTGGCGATACATCCGCGACGACTGATCGCGCGAACCGCCGAGGATTCGGATCTGAATGCCCGGCTTGGCCAGCATGTCGAGCACGGTGGCCACCGCGCCGAGCATGGTCTTGCCGCTGCCCCGCGCTGCCCACACGATGCAGTCCGGCGACGTCGCGGGGTATTCGAAGAAGGTGTGGCAGAGGTAGTCGAACGGGGCGCTGTGGCCGGGCACGGCGGGTGTGCGAGCGATGGCGAGGCCAAGTTCGGTGCGCAGGAAATCGTGAAGTTGATCGGGTGTGGAGATGGTCATGCGCACTCCTTGAGGAGTTCGAGGCGGTTGACGAAGAAATACGCCGGGCGAAGCATCAATCGCCGCTGGGCGGTGAGCAGCAGGCTGTCGATCGGGGCGGCATCGGCCTGGCTGCGAGTGAGCCGGTTCACCGAGCGATGGAACTCGGCAAGGGCGCGAAGCAGCGGCGTGCGCTTCGTCATGCCCAGCCGCAGCACCCGATCGCGCAGCGCCGGCAGGCAGGCCACCAGCGCGGGGTCGATTCCCGCCTCGGCGAAACGATCAAGCACGACCTGTTGCACCGGCGCTTTTGGCGAGTCGATCCGGCGCATGCCCGCGCGCTCAAAGACGGGGCACCCGCGACCCATGGCCGCGATGGCTTCAACGACCGGCTGACTGCACGAGTCGATCGCGTGGCGCACGAGCCGCACCGCCAGCCCGCGCCCGCGATAGGTGGGTTCCACGACGAGGCGCGAGATGGTTCGGACTTCGTCGTTGAGCCGGCGGGCAATTTCGCTGCGCGATTGGCGGCGGTATCGATCCGGAATGGCGAGGTGCCGGGCAGCGCATGCCAGCGATGGGCGCGACAGCACGATGACCCCGGCCAGCACCGGCCGCGTGTCGCCGGTGGCACGCTGTTCATAGGGCGGCTCGGTATCGACGACTCGCCAGGTGCGATCGGTGGTGGCGGGTCGACACTGGTGATAGTGAAACCGAGAGAGCGCGTCGTAATCGCGAATCGTGGCGTTTTGCAGGATGAGGGTCATGCCGCAAGCTCCGGATAGGTGCGGGTGGATTGGCATGCGCCCCATTGCGGCGAGATCACCATTGGCGGGGCATGCAGCGTGGCGGCGACGATGCATTCCGGCTCGAGCACATGACCGAGCAGGTCGCCGCAACCGGCGACGATGAGCGTGTGCGGCGTTCGGCGCAGCCATCGGGCGATGCTTCGACACACCCCGTGGGTGGTGGCGCGATCGAGGCCCGAGGCGAACTCGTCGATGGCGATGATCGCCGGTTGGCGGCAACGATCGGCGCGCAGCATCAGCCTTGCCAGCTTCAGGCGGAATCGCTGGCCGTCTGACAAGGCGGTGACGGGCATGCCGAGGATGCGGGCCTCGGCGAGGCCGGCGCGGGCCAGGGAACGAACCACGCGATCAACCGGCTCGCGGAAGAGATCGATCACCGTCGCCCGTGCCGATCGTGGAGCGAGATTCGCCGGCCGAAGCACGCGGATGCCGCGGTGAACTGCTTGCGATACGGCGGCGCGCAGCAGCGTGCTCTTGCCCGCGCCCGATGGGCCGCAGATCAGAATGATCTCGCCGGCAACGATCGGCAGCTCGATGGTGAGGGGCTCGCGCTGCCCGCCGAAGGAATCAACATCGAGGCCGAACATGGCCGCCGCGGCCAGCAGGCGCGCGGTCGGCCGGGGTGCGCTCGTGTTGGAGGGAAGTGAGACGGTGAGATTCATTGCGCCACCTCCGTTTCGACGCTGATGCGGCCGGAGGGCAGTCGTGTCGTGGTTGCCTTCGGGTGATGCAGCGACTCGGCCAGGGCCCTGGCGGCTTCGGGCTCGCGCAGGAGCAGGTGTTGCCAGAGGCGAAGAGTGCGCATACGTGTGCGCACCGCGGCGTAGGTGAGCCCGGTCTCCGCCGCGGCGTCGCCATAAGGTCGCCTTTGCAGAAAAACGATTCGGGCGATGTCGCGGTCCACGGTTGGAAGCCGCGCGAGTCCGGAAACGATGGCCTGGAACAATCGCGACTCCACCCACTCAGTCAGCAGGCGGATTCGCCGCGAGACGGAGTTGGGTTGGATACCCAGCCTTTGCGCAATCTGGGGGTGGGATTCGCACCGCGAGAATCGGGCGACGAGCAAGTCGGCATCGACGGGATCGAGCAGCGTGGCGGCCTGAAGCAGGCAGGCCACCCTGTGCCGGGCGATGGCTGCGTTGTGGGATTGATCTGTGGCGGTGATTTTGGCGTGTGTTCTTATCATGGAAGAATTCCTGAAAACTGTTTGCACATTCGGAAACTGATGGCTATCATGTACCTGACAAATGACCGGTGGCAAGAGAAAAGTTTTCAGAATCAGAAACATTTCATAAAATGTTAGGTAATCGAAAATCATTCGGCTCAGAGAAGATTGGCCGCGCGGTTCGCGAAGCCCGGCGTGCTGCAGGATTTACGTTGGCCGCCTTGGGTGACCACCTGCAGTGCAGCAAAAGCCACCTTTCGCTGATGGAATCTGGTTATCGGGCCATTTCTCCGGAGCTGATGGCCCGGATCGAGCAGGCGCTCGGCATCACCGACGCACGGCTCTCAGCCCTCTTGAGCTGGGATAACACTCCGGTCGCGGTGCAGCAGGAGGTGGAATCGCGCATCGCCGCCACGCGGGCGCTGGCCGAACGGCTCCGCCAGGCCGCCGAACGCGGCGAAAGCCTCGATCAACTCTTCAAGAGCGGCCATCTCGAGGAGTTAGTCCGCCGCGTGGACGTGGAATCCGGCGTCACGCCGGTCGGCCACGTGCTGCAGCGCGTTCCCATCATCAATCAGGTGGCAGCCGGCTATCCGCGCGAGTTCACCGATTTGGACTATCCCGCGACCGTGGCCGACGATTATCTGTCGTGTCCGGAAATCACCGATCCCACGGCGTTCGCCGCAAGGGTGGTGGGGGACTCCATGGAGCCGCACTACACCGAGGGCGACATCGTGGTGTTCAGCCCCGAGCAGGCGTTTCCCGCCGCCGGCTGGGCTGATTGCTTTGTTCGCCTTGAACGCAACAACGAGACGACCTTCAAGCGTGCAATCATGGAAGAGGCGGGCGAAGTGATCCGGCTGCGACCGTTGAATCCGCGATATCGAGATCGAGTGGTGCGTCGAGAGGAAGTGACGGGCTTGTGGCCGGCGGTGTATGTGGTGCGGCCGGTGCGCCACGCAGATCCCAACGGCGCCTATCTCGCGGGGTGATGGCTGCTTTCAGGCCTGAGATTTCGGACATGGCGGTGTGATGGGTCGAAATCGCCGGTTATCGAACCCGATCGTCGCGGCTCCGATATGAACCTCATTGCGTCAAGCCGGATGTGAGGAATTTCGGCCGCGAGTTCCCAGACGCATGGTCTGCGGAATCTCTGCGCTCAACGCGGAATGAACGGGGGTGGTGTCATGTTTTCGCCAATCGACCCAACCGAGATCATCGAGGTCCGAGTTGCCGCAATTTGCCCGTCGCACCGGGATTGTGCGCGATTGAGGTCGATGAGTGTTGCGGCCGCGAGCAACCCCGCGGCGGAAGGAGTGCCTGTGAGGCTAGGCGAAGTCTTGATCTCTCAAGGACTGCTGACGGCGACCCAGGTCATCGAAGTTCTTCGCGAGCAGACCCGCACGGGTCTGCCCTTTGGCGTGCTGTGCGAAGAGATGTTCGACATTGAGCCGGATGTGGTGGAAGACGCGTGGGTGAAGCAGTACGAGATGATCTCCCGCCCGGTGGACCCGACGCGTGAGATCTATGACGACTCGGTCTCCGATCTGGTGACGCGTCGGCAGGCGTGGCAGTTCCGGGTGTTGCCGATTCGCTACGACGGCGACGAGTTGCTTGTGGCGACGACGGCGAGCCATCTTCGCCGGGCGCTGCGATTCGCCACGCGCACGATGGCGGTGCCGGTGTATCTGTTGCTGTCAGCGCCGGGGCCTCTCATGGAAGTCCTGGCGAAGCGCTATCCGATGGCCGGCTTCGGGCCCGACTATCACGACGATCACGTGAACGACCTGGTCGGGCGACTGGCGCTTCGCAACGAATAGCGTGACGCACTGAGCGCCCAGCATCGCGCTGAAACGCCGCGCCTATACCCGCCTACATCAAAGCGATATCATTCGAGGTTCGTGTCTTCACTCTAACCTCAGGAGAACTCATGCGAAAGCCCGTGGTAGCGCTCTCGGCGTTGGTGTGCCTGGTCGCCGTGATGTCGGTCGTCGGATGCACCGAATCGTCGCCCAAGCCGTCAGAAACCATGAAGAAAACCGGCGACGCCATGAATGACGCCGCGAAGGAGACCGGCGAGGCGATGCAGGACGCCGCCGACGCCGCGGCCAAGAAGATGGAAGAGTCCGGTCACTAATCCGGACGGATCGAAGATCGAAGAAAAACGCAGGCCGCTGCAAAAGCGACCTGCGTTTTCAATTCCGGGGTTGGAGTCGATCGCTCGTGTCATTCATCCTTGAGCGCGAGCTCATCGAGCACGTCAGAGGTGATGTCGAGAGCCGACGGGTACTTCACAACCGATCGCAGCCGGATCTCGTTCATGGCCTGCTCCGGATCGGTGGCTTCAAACGGATCGCCGGTCGCGATAAACCGGTAGACGATGTCGATGTTCTTACGCTCCGCCACCACTTCGACGGCTTCAACAAGCTGGCGATAGGCCTGCTCGAGGTGCTGAGCCTGCATCTTCGCCGATTGCTCTGAAGCGCTCTGCTGCCAGGTCATGTATTCGGTTCGCAACTGTTGCCATTCCTCGCCAAGCGCCTGACCTTCGGGGCTGTCGGGTTTGATCGACTTGCCTCGCTCGTTGAGTTCCTCAGCGCGCTGATTGAACTTCTCTCCCGCTTCGTCGAGTTCCTTGCGCAGGTTCTCGAACTCTTCCTTGAACGCCTCCGATTCGATCAGCTGGCGCAGGGCCTTGCCGATATGAACGAATCCGATGCTGTAGGCCTTGGAGAACTCATTGTCGGCCCAGGCCAGGCGGCTGCCCTTGTTGAAGAGCACCACATCCTTGCCGTCACCGGTCAGCGTGATCGACTTCTGCCCCGACGAGTCCTGGGCAAAGGCCGGTGCGGCGGTGGAGTTCAGGAAACCAAACGCGCTGAACCCGAGGGAAACCAGAAGGAGGGTATAGATGACGAGTCGTTCGCGGGATTGCATAGGGGCTCCATGGTGCAAAGACGGTGATGGTAGCCGCCGAGCCCCGCACTGCCGAAATCTGGTCAGACAACTCCGGCGATCAACCCGACCATGACGCCAGCAACAGTGCCAGATCATCCTCATCCACGACTCCATCGCCCGTGAGGTCAGTCCGGTCGCACGTCGTTCCCCAATTGGTCATCAGGTGGGCCAGGTCGGCAGCATCAACGCACCCATCCCAATTGAGGTCCCCGGCCGGAATTTCGAATCCCTCTGCGAATACATTGATGATCCGGTCTGCGGGGTTTGTGAAATCGGCGTAGATCTCAAAGACAATGGTGCCGCCGTCGCCCGCCTTGTCAGGGTATCGATCGGAGACGTTCTCAACCCTGATCCCGACGAACTCCACATGAGTCGACGCGGCGAGCGAGAGGCCACCGGCCATCGGGGTCAGAAGCAATGCGGCTCTGAGATTCATGAATCCTCCACGGGTTGAAGACTGAACTAGTGTCGCCCGGTTTCCGGGATGAATCAACTGAATTCCTGAAGGATTGCTGTGCGTTCTGCGAATGCGTCAATGGCCGCGGCGCGCACTGACTGGGTCCACGCCAGGGGGAGGGAATCGGCGGCCGCCTGACTACGGCGTCCAACCGGCCAGCAGCAGCCCGAGATCGCTTCCATTGACCGTGCCGTCCTGGTTCAGGTCGGCAAAGAAGGCGGAAGTGCCCCACGCGGCCAGCAACAGCCCCAGGTCTGCCCCATTGACGATGCCATCCCCATTCTGATCGCCCAGCGGCACTGGCAGGCTGGTGTTGGAAAACACCGAGACCGAACCGGTCGGCCCACCGGCCACGCCTTCATCCAGCGTGTCGTCATTAACCGTCACAATGTCGTCGGTGCCGTTCTGATCCACATCGCCCGAGAGCACGACGATGGCGTTTCCGGATGGATCGAGGTTCTCGACCTCGGTCAGGATCACCTCGTCGCCCCCGGACATTGCGTCATTGCGGAAGATCTCGACCGTGCGATCGTCGTCCGGTCCCGAAACCAGCGCAATATCGAGATCGTTGTCGCCGTCGAGATTGAAGAGGGTGAGCGAGGTCGGATGATCGCCCGTCGCAAAGAAGATCGGTGGATCGAAGTCGAAACCACCGCGGTTGATCAGCACCGACAGTGCGTTGGATCCCGAAGCGGTCACGATGATCTCCGGCAGGCCCAGTCCATCGCCGGGTGTCAGGTCGGTTGCGCGAACATCCATCGGGCTGTCGCCGCAGGGGAAGAACTCGGGTGCCTTGAAACTGCCGGTCTTGTATTTATAGACACCCACCGTATCCGACCCGTTGTTGCTGACGACAAGATCGGTCAATCCGTCGCCATCGACATCGATCGGCTCCACCGAGCAGGGCACTGCGCCGGCAACCAGCGTGTCAATTGTCATTGGATCAAATCCCGCGGTCGCCAACTGCACCGTGACATTGTTGCTCCCGCTGTTGGCCACGATGACGAACTGATCGGATGATCCGGCCAGCGACGCCGGCGCCGACGTGGCCTTCACGGCCATCGGTGCCAAACCCACCGCGCTGATGAATGAGGCAGGGAACGCTCCGCCTCCACCGCTGTTGAAGAGATAGGTCACGCTGTTACTGCCGGTATTGGCTACCACGAGGTCCGTGGTGCCGTCGCCATCGAAGTCGGCCGCGTCGATGGCGCTGGGGACCATCCCGACTGTCTTCTGCACCGCACTGGTGTAGAGGAGGTCGCCATTGTTGATCTCAAGGTTGAAGAGAACGACGACGCTGCCCTTCTGGGTTGGTGCCGGCGCCGGCACGGTGATGGCGAGGTCAAGCGTGGGGTCGGAATCAAAGTTGCCCAGGACCGCGCTGGCGGGCAGACCGGATTCAAGCGTCGCCACGGATTCAGGTTCAAAGTTCAGCACTTGAGAGATCGGCGACAGCGTGAGCACCAGTTGATCCTGTCCTCCGGCGACGGCCGACGGAAGCAGTTGCACGGACGGCACCGTGTTGATGAGACCCGGAAGCTGAATGCCGTCGAAGGAACCGGAGATGGTCGAGGCCGTGATCAGCGGCAGCATGGTCGTTTTCGACACGGCAAAAGGTTGATTGGTGCGCACCAGCAGTTTTCCGCCCAGCGTCGCCCCTCCAGAGACATCAAGTGAATCAGCGAGCACCTGCTGCGGTCCGTCCTGGATCGCGATCAGATCAACGACAAATGTGCCCTTGGCCGGCGCTCCAAGGCTCGACGTTCCCGACATGACGAGCGATGCGTTCACAGTCATGGTGTCGGTGCTACCGACGCCGACGCCCGGCGAGATCACGCCGAGGTTGGAGACGGGTGAACCCTGCAGGACGCCGCCGCCGCGCACAACGCCAAGTGGGTTGATAACGATGCTGGCGGCGTTCGCAGTGCTTCCCGGTGCGATGAAGAAGTCTGCAATGCCGTTGTAGCCGATTCGGATCTGATCATTGATCGCAGTGATCGATCCCCCCTTGATCGAAACACTCACGACGGAGTCCACTGAGAATCCAAACGTGGCGGCAACGCCGGTCGTATCAATCAGCAGCGCGCCGGAGTCCTGGATCGTGATGCTGCACGCGCCGGGATCGACCCCGGCCACAAAGACACCCGAGCAGTCAAGGAGCGAGGAAACGACGTTGTCATTCGCATCGAACCCGTTGCCACTGACCGTCACGCTGCTGCCCGATTGGATGTAGGTGCTCTGCGGTGAGACCAGCGTGCTGCCGTCGAGCACGCCCAGAACCGCCGACTTGCCGCCCACCGACAGCCCGGCATCGGCATCCAGCACAACCATCGCGGCCGCGTTGATTTCCAGGGAGGCCTCCGCGCCGGTTCCGCCGACCTGCAGGTTGCGGCCGACATTCAACTGGGTCATGTTCCCGTTGATGGAAAGGAGGGCGAGCTCACCACTGGCTACGCCGACTGCCACCGTCTCTGCATCCAGGGTGCCGCCCGGAGAATTGCTGACGATGGCAAGATTTGAGTACTGGTCCTCGGCCCCGCCGGAAATGCCTCCCGAGATGCGCAACGCGGCATGCCCGCCGGGCGTGGGTTCATGCAGCGTCAGCGTGTTGCCCTGAAGGTCGATCGTGAGGTCCGAGTCGTCGATCACCAGCCGATTGCAGGCCACGCCTTCTGACAGAAAGAGGGGCGTTGGGCCCTTCGTATAACCCGAGATCCATGCATCGGTCTGTTCGCCCGGCACCTCGCCGCATCCCCAGTTGGCGCCCTGGCTGAGTATGGTGCCGGGTCCCTCCCAGTACGAGTCAAGAAACCCGCCCCATCGAGCGATGCGATTCGCCGGAGCACCTCCCGCGAGCGTAAACGAACCTCCGACATACACGCTCCAGTCAATGTCGGGATTCCAACTGGTCAGCGCCCGGACCGAGCCGCCGCCAACACCAAGGGTGCTGTTTGTCCACCACCCCAGTTGATTCAGCCGCGCCAGACCCGGAGCTGTCTGGCCATTGACGGTCGTGAAGTCGCCGCCGATGTAGACGCCGGCCGATCGATCGGCATCCTCATAGGTGCACATGGCCCGCACCGCGCCATTCGTCGTCCCAACCGACACCCACCCATCACCGGTCCACCCGGCAATGTTCTGACCAGCGCCGTTGATGCTGGTGAACGATCCGCCCGCGAGGATGATGACCTGCGGATCGATCGTCACCACATTCTGGGTGTTCTGCAGCGAGAACACCGCGCTGCCGAGAAGGGTGCCGATGTTCTGAAAGTTGAATCCATTCCACTTGGCGATGCCGTTGCAGGGCACCCCGCCGGCGGCCGTGAATTGCCCGCCAACGATCAACTCCGGTCCGTTGCCTTCGTCAAACACTTCAAGGGCGATCACGACCGGAATCGGGCCGGTAATTCCGGTGCTCAATGCCGACCATGCCATTCCGTCCCAGCGGGCGAGATTGGCCGCCGCGACGCCGCCGATTGCCGTG
This sequence comes from uncultured Isosphaeraceae bacterium, assembly GCA_964407695.1. GTDB lineage: Bacteria > Planctomycetota > Phycisphaerae > Phycisphaerales > SM1A02 > CAYOWQ01. Next base: position 159,935 of record CAYOWQ010000001.1, read on the forward strand.
AACTGCCCGCCGACGATCAGGTCGCCGTCGTATTCCGCCATGCAGTTGATCAGGACGCCGTTGGTGATGCCGCCGCCGACACTGCTCCAGTTGCCGCGACTCCATCGCGCGATGCCCTTGGTTCCTCCAAGACCGCCCGCGGCGAAGAACTCGCCCGCCACATACATCTCCTGATAATTGTTGTAGATCAGGACATCGCGCACGGTGCTGGATGCACCGGGTGAGAGATTGCCTCCGGGCAGCGCTGACCACGAGCTTCCGTTCCAGAGGGCGATGAACTTGATGGCGGAGTCGCCGCCGGCGGACCCGAAATCGCCCGCGACCACGAGATCAAGGTTGTCGCCGAAGAATGGTCCAAACGCCCGGACGGCAAACTGGCCGCCGGGCGCGGTCAGGCCGGGGTTGCCGATCGTGAGGTCCCATCCGCCCTCGCATTGGGCCCCTGCGGGTGCGGCGACGGCCATGCATACCAGGCCGGCACAGAGACATGTTCCCGCCATTGAAGGTTGTCTTTTCATCGAGGGGCTCGCATGGAGTCGGACGGAACGAAGGAAGTATCTCAGAGGGGTGGATTGCCAGTCAATGAATTTGCCAGGCTGAGGGCGGAGCTTTCGGCGCGCTGACTAGGGGCAATCGCGCCAGGTGGCGAGGAGGAGTCCGAGGTCAGCGCCGTCGACGGCGCCGCTGCCGTCCAGGTCGGGGATGGGATCAGTGGTGTTCCACGCGGCGAGGAGCAGGCCGAGATCAGCGCCATTGACCAGGCCGTCGCCGTTGAGATCGGCGAGGCAGAGGTTGAGTCCCAGCGCGGTGTTGGGCAACGCGGCGACGAACGGGCTCGGGGGTCCATCACCCGCCACACCGCCGCCGCCTGAAGCGGGCGCGTTGACGGTGATGAGGTCGTCGTCGGTGTCGAGGTCGAGGTCGCCGGCGAGGACGAGAAGGGGCCTTCCGCCGGTCTCGAGGTTCTCGGCATCGGCGAGGGTCAGTTGCGATCCGCCGTCGGTGTCGTTGCGCAGGACCTTCACCACGGGACCGAGGTCTTCGTCGGTGGCGACCAGCGCGATCTCCGGGTCGTCGTCTTCGTCGAGGTCCACCAGCACCATCGACCCGGCAAGAAGCGAGTCGGCATTGACCGGCAGGTTCACGGCCGGCGCGAAGTCTCCGCCGCCCTTGTTGACATAGACGGAGACGGTGGCATCGCCGCTGTTGCTGGTGACGATCTCGGGCTGCTGGTCGCCGTCGAGATCGTCGGCCTGCACGTCGATCGGTCCGATGCCCGAGGCGAGGAAGACCGCGGGGTCGAAGCCGCCTCCACCGTTGAAGTAGAGAGCGATGGTGTCGTCGGCGTGGTTGGTCACGACGAGGTCGATCAGGCCATCGCTATCGATATCGACGGGCTCCACGGAGCAGGGCACCGCCCCGGCGATGAGGGTCTGGATGACGGTCAGAACCTGTCCGTTCGCATCGACGATGGAGACGGTGCCAGCGCTGGCGTTGGCGACGGCGAGTTGACGACCGGAGGCGGGAATGAAGGAGGCAGCCTTGACCGCCATGGGCTGAGTGCCGACGGGGACATCAACCCGGGCGAAGGTCTCTCCCGAGCCGTCGTTGAAGAGGACGCTGACATCATCGTCACCGGCGTTGGCGACGGCAATGTCGGCCGGCCCATCGCCGCCGTCGAGATCGGCGATCTCGACGGAGAGGGGGTTGACACCCACGGCGAAGGCGATGGCGGGTTCGTCGTAGGTGAGCTGGCCATCGACGAGCTGAAGGTTGTGAAGCACGAGGACCTGGCCCGGCGAGGCCTCGGGATTCGCGCTGTCGGGCAAGGCGATGGCGAGGTCGAGGCGGTTCTCAGGATCGTTGTCGAGGTGGCCGACGGCCGCGGCGGCGGGTGAGCCGTTGACATCAACACTGCTGGGACCGTCAAAGCCGAGGGCCGAGGACAGCGATTCAACGGAGAGGGAGACGGCTTCGCCGCCCCCGGCGAGGCCGCCCCCGCCGGCGACACCCGATGCGGGGCCGTAGTTCACCCGCATGATCTTCCCGGGAATGGCGGGGAGCAGGGCGACGTCGAATTGATCGGTGATGGTGTCGGCGGTGAGGATGTCGTAAGGAGGGTTGAGGATGGAAATCGGCTCTTCCGGGACCACGAAGAGACCGCCTGCAAGGGTCGCCTCGCCATTGACAACAAGTTGCCCGATGCTGGTGGAATCCTCGTCGATGAGGAATTCCGGAGCGAGAGAACCGGTGCTATCGGGCGACACATCGACCTGGCTATAGCTGCCATTGATGGTGAGCGGGCAGCAGCCGGCCGCAGGCTTGATCGTGCCGGAGCTGAAGACAAGACCGCTGAATGTACCGTCGCCGGTGATGATTCCGTTTCGAGTGACGGCGGCAATGGCGGTCTTCAACTCAGCGCCGGAATTGATCTGCACCAGTCCATCACCGACGTAGAGGATCGTGGCGTTGAGCGATGAGCCGGCCTCGGAGAGGGTCAGGATGCCGGAGCCATCTCCAAGACCGACGCCGCAGGTAAAAGTGTCCGTGACCTTCGAGCCGCCGAGCACGGTGAGGGCGCCGAATCCATCATCGCCGACGCGGATTTCGTCGGTTGAGAGGATGGCTGCGTTGTCGAGCACGAGGTGACCGATGGCGCCGGGATCGTGGCCGATCAACGTGTCACCGGCGTTGATGATTCCGGCAGAGAGGGTCGCGATGGCGTTGTCGCCTTGCTCATCACCGACGATGAGGCCGTCGGAAGAGTCAAGATCGAGTTCACCGCCGACCAGTGAGACATCGCCACGATGGAAGAGGAGTTGCTTGGCGGCAAAATCGCCGTCGACGTTGACGAGGTAGCTCTCGTCGATCACGAAGTGGGCGGAATTCTGCGCCGATGGAGACATCGGAGACCAGTTCAGTGCCTGGGAGTAGTTGCCGCCGACAGGATTGATCCAGACGACTTGAGTGCCGGGGGCGGTGATGCCGACGAACTCGGCAGCGCCGATATCGACGATGGGAGCATTGCCTTCGCCTCCATCGGTGGTGCCGATGTCGTCGAAGCGCCGGATCCGGTCCTTGATATCTCGCGGGGTCCATTCATCGGTGATGCCATCGGCATCCAGGTCGAAGTCGTCGAGGAGAAGCAGTGCGTTGCTGCCCCGATCGATGCAGGGCGATCCGGCGGCGAGCGAGACGTCATCGTCGGGAGTGCCGAGAATGTTGTCGGGGCCGTCAAGGTCGATGAAAAGCGGATTGACGTTGAAGATTGAATTCGAGATGACCGGTCCGACGGGCGCGGAGCCCTGTAAGAGACAGTATGAGATGGTGTCGTCGGAGTTGAACCCGGAAACGGACGAGGAGGAGCCCCAGATAACGGAATTCCGCAGCGATACCGTCGATCCACTGGCGCTAATGCCCGTCGAACCCACGTTTCCTGCGAATGTGCACGAATTGAATTCCGCGGCTGCACCGCTCGTCAATTCGACTATCGTGGTCGGACCCCCGGTTGAGGAGTTGTTTGCACAGACACAGTGATCGAACGTCCAATGAGACGCTGCACCTGAACTCTGGAGAAAGATGGGCGAGCCTGCGGTTTTCATGTTCCCGACAAACCACGTATGGCGAGCTTCAATGTCAGAATCGGTGCTGCCGATGCACACCCCCGATTTCCCTGCATTGTTCTGGAACACGACGCGAAGAAGGACGATATCCGATCCTATGACCGAGAGAGCAGACGGCTCTGTCGAGTTCATTCCGCCCGAGATCTTGCAATCCTCCAAGAGTGAGCCTGTGACGCCGCTGGCGCTCAGAACAGTCTTCGAATTGGTCCCGACAACTAACGTCTGTGTGTCGTTGTTATCGAGATCACCGCTTAGGACCGTGACCGCAAGTGGATCTGTGAGGTCTCTCTCGTCGGGTGCCGCCTCGAATCCACCAAAGTGACCAATGATCGACACCTCCGAGCGGAGTTCAAAGCTGATTTCATTATTGGAACCTGCAGGCGTTGGTGCAGGCTTGTACTTCCCGCCGGCCACCCAGATCTCGACCGGCTTGGGAAGGGAGTCGCTGGCCGCGAGGGCGAGTTGGAGGTCCTTGAATGCGGCGGCCCATGACGTGCCGTTGCCGCCGGGGCGGGCGGCCTGATTGACGTAGATGATCGTCGGGTCGGCGAAGGCGATGGACGCGGTCATCGCCGCCAAGGCGGCCAGGCACAACCTGATGCGAAATCCTCCCATGATGCGGGTCTGCCTTTCTCTGGTCGCCGTGTTGATCCTCGAACCGCCATTGTCAGAGAAGCGGCATCGAGAATCAACAGTCGACCTGGACACACAAGGAGAAAGGCACCAGGACCGACGCCCGGCGCGCGGAAGTCGGCGTGACTAGCAGGGTCCCCATTTGGCAAGCAGGATGCCGAGGTCTTCGCCATCGATGGTCCCGTCGCCATTGAGATCAGAATCTGAAAACATATCTCCCCAATCGGCGAGCAACTGGCCCAAGTCAGCACCGTCGATGACGTTGTCGAAATTTGAGTCACCGGGGCAATTGTTGCAATGCGAAAGCTGACCAAAAGCAATGAACTCAATTCTCGGCGTTTGAACGACGGTTCCGCCGGCCTCCTTTACGGTGAGTTGAACCTGCCCCGAGATGCCGGAGCACGTAATATCCTGGCCGGGCAGATCAATGTACGAGAACCGGGCGATGAGAACCTTGAGATCCGGGTAGGTGCCGGCCAACGCCGCGGAAGATGTGCGCGGGTTGCTGAACCAGCCGGCATTGTCGCCGAAGGAACCGCCTGCAATGAACGCAGCTTCTTTGAATGAGGGATCGACCGTCACAGGGTTTTTCACGTTGCCCGGGTTGCCGGTCTTGCCGGAGTAATCGAAACCAATAGTGACGAACGAATCAACCTCGCTGCCAAGTTGTGAGTACTCATCGAATGAGAGAGGTGTGCTCTGTGCCTCACCATCGGCGTTGAGTGCGTGATAGAGCGGAAGCGATGGAGAGATGGACGCATTGAAGACGTTGAAGAGCGAGTCGTCGGGGTTATTAAACTTTGCGTAGAGTTCAAAGATCTTCGCGTTATTGAGCTTGAAACCCTGACCGTCCGGAACGTCGGAGAGGAAATCGTCAGTTACAACCTCAACAAACAGACCCACAAAAGCTGCGCGGGCAGCAGCCGCGATCATGAGCACGACGAGCATCGATTGAACGGTTGCAGTCTTCTTGAATCAGCGGCCCCTGCGGAATGGCTCGGCTCGGCGGCGCGATGGGTTGAAACAGAGCGGCAACAGGAACGCGGCCAGAATGGGCGGGGCGGGGCAGTGCAGGGGGGTGAAAAACTCAATTGCCACGGTCTGGAGAGTCTGGACTCCGTTGTTCTTGACTGTGAGCTGAAGACTGCCCGAAATGGCAGGGCAGTAATGCTGACCCGGATCAAAGAAGGCGAATCGGGCGAGCAGAATCTTGAAATCGCCGAAGGTGCCGGCCTTCGTCGCAGGTGATCCAGGCGGATTGGCAAACCAACCGGCGTTGGTTCCCATGGAGGTGCCATTCTCGAACGCATTCTGATTGAAGCCCGGGTCGAGCGTGACTGGATTGGTGGCCCCCCCGGGATTTCCGTTCTTTCCTGAATAGTCGAAGCCGATCGTCACAAACGTATCGACCTCGCTGCCCCAACTTTCGTAGTTGCTCTTGCTGAGCGGTGTGGACTGCTTCTCGCCGTCAAAGTTCAGCGCGTGGTAAAAGGCATGGTTCGAGTTGATGTTCGCGTTGAAAACATTCTGCAGCGTGTCGTTGGGATTACTGAAGTTTGCGTAGAGCTCGAACACGAATGTGTTGGATTCTGACTGCCCCAGAGCGTTCGGTGTAGCACCGACAAGCTTACTGCTGACATCTTCCATCTTGATGCCGATGAAATCGGCGCTGGCCGTTGCGGCCGCAAGGAATGCGGCTCCGACGCTAAGGATTGTTTTCACGTGCTCGCTCCCTGAATGAGACCGACCCGCAGCGGGATCCGTGGCCTTGGAACCGTGACCCGGGATACTGGATTGTCGCGCCGGGTTGGGGCCGGTGCAAGAGGAATCTGTGTGAAGATTCGGTGGAGTCAGCGCTTTCGGGCGGGGCGGCGGCGGTCGAGCAGGGCGACGAGGCGCTGCTGGGCGTGTTCAAGAGCGGCGATGGCCCGGGTGTTTTCCCTGATCACGGTGATGAGCGTTTCGGAATCGCGATGGAGGGAGATGATGCGGGCATGGGCGTCGTCGAGTTGCTTTTCGCGGGCTGCGGCGTGGCGGCGTTCGAGGATCCAGAGGAGGCCGATGAGTCCGGCGACGCCGAACTGGGAGATGGCGGGGATGAGGTCGGGCATTTGGGAATCAGATGTTGAGGTGGCGAGGTGTCAAGGTGTCGAGGTGTCGAGGGAATGCGCGGCACGCCGGTGTTTGCGGCGTGCCGCGCGGGAGTTGGTTCAGAGGAATGAGGCGGTTTGACGTTGGATCCGGCCTTCCAGCTGGTTCGGTCCGGCTTTCGGGGACAGATGGCTCGCACGGCGGACTTACGAGAATCAGTTCAGACCGAGGCCGCCAAGGATGGCGTGGGCGGATTCGTTTTTCATCTCGAGCGTGTATTCGCCGATTACCTGACCGATTTCGGAGTCGCCGGTCGACGCCAGCTTCTTGAACTGGAACGATCGGCCCGAGAGCGGCACCACGCTGAGACGCGAACTGTCGAGCAGCAGGATCGAGCCCGACGGAACCCAGCGGCTCATGATCACGCGACAGACGCCGAAATCGCTCTCATACACGTCGACCATCTGCTTGAAGCGATCGTCCTTCTCGCGGAAGCGCTGGCTGGAGGCGATGAACTGGTTGATGCGCCGCTTCTGGAACCCGCCGCAGACGATGGTGTCGATCTTTGCCTGTGAGTTGGTCCAGACGGTACGCAGCGCGGCGTTGAGCGCCTCTTCGGTGAGCAGGTCTTCATTGTCGCCTTCGCCGGTGGGGATATCACCCGAACCGATGAGCAGCGCGTTGGTGCTGATCGAGGCGATGATGCCGCGCATCGTGCGCCGGGTGGAGGCGTCGCCCTGCGGATTCGCGGCGGCGGCGTAACCGTTGATCACCGAGTTTTCCAGATCGCGCACCAGCTCGCGCAGGCGCTCCTGCTTCTGATAGTCGAGCTCGTCGGCGAGGCCGAGTTGCTTCGCGGCCAACTGGCTTCCCGAGACCTCGACGGTGGCCGCGAATATCTGGGTGTAGTTCTGCTTTCGCAGGCGGTTGGTGAACCGTGCAGCGGAAGCGGCTTCACCTTCAAGTGCGGCGTGACCGATGATGAGGAGGTGATCATCGTCGGCGAGGTTGGCGCTGGGTGAGCCGCCATACTGACGAACAACGGTCAGCGTGTTGCTGGTGACTCCGGTGACGAGCATGACTTCCTTCTTGCCGGCGAGCTGGATCTGGTCGCCGGGCTTGAAGCGATCGCCGTGATCGACGACGAAGGAAGTGTCGGTGGCGGGGTTGCCGAAGGTGTTGTCGTTCACGGCGTCGGAGTTGGGCAGAAGCTCGTCTTCGAGCCATTCGTGAACGGTTGCGGTGGCGGAGCTTTGGGCATCGCCGAGGTGATCGAGCAGGGGCGTTTCAAACGGCGAAATCAGGCCGATGATGTCGGCGACGTCTTCGGCGATTTCGGGAAGTGAAGCGCCGGCGGAGTAGGTTGCTTTTCCGGTGAAGGGCATGGGAATTCCTTGAATTGGGGTTGAGGAGAGCAGGAGGGCAGGACGAGAGAGTTGAAGTGTTGTGGCGGTGGGGTGGGAGCTCCTTTCAGCGTGTGCGGGTCCGGAGGTCAGGTCGAGGTCTTGGTCTTTCGCTTGAGCCTCAGATACGCGAGCAGGTCGGCGCGGTGACCGGTGGCCAGAGCACCGGCCGCCGCGGATTCGAGTGCGGCCGCCGGAGAACTCGCGGTGCGAGCGCCGGATGCGGAGGCGGGTCGCGTCGGCGGTTCGAAGAGGTGCGGTTGCTGCGAGCGCAACGCGGCGGCCGCATCGGCGGGCGATTTGCCTGCAGAGTGGCCGGCAGATTGGCCGGGTTGAAGCTGTTGAAGCAGCGCAGCGCGGGCGGCCGCGAGATCGATGGGGCGATGGGGGAGGAGTGCGGCGTCGATCTCGCGTTCTTGCTGAAGAGATGCGAGTGCAGTGCGGGCCTCGGCGAGTTGGGTGGCGAGCGGGTTGTCGGCGGTTGGTTCGGGCATGAGATGTCCTTGTGAAGGGATGGGGTGGACGAGGGGCGAGCGCGGGATGGATGAGCGACCAAGCGCTAGGCGGCGAGGTCGGGACTGCCTGCAATCGCGCGGGGTTGCGTGGCAGGGGAGTAGTGCGCTGCATCGGGGTAGCCGAGCTCAGCGCGCAGCACCTCGGGCGGTACGCCAAGCTGAACTTTCAGAAGCGCATCGTTGAGCCGTCGAGTTTCATCCGGCGGAAGCGGATCGTGCCAGGCGATCTCGATGCGGCGGTCGGCCGGAGTCGTGTGCAGGATGCCGTGCACATCAAGCGCCTGAAGAATGAGCGAGCAGAGCCGCTGAATGCCGTCGCCATAGGTGATGCGTTTGCGCTTGATCTTGGCGATGGTGCCCATGAGCGAGATGCGCAGAGCGTTCTCACTCGAAAGGTTGCCCACCTTGGCCTTGATGTGGCCGGCCGCGGCGGGGGTGACGCCGGACGTCTTATCGAGGGCTTCGCGCAGTTCCTCGATGTGCTGGCGTTCGGACGGGCTGTCGAGGTCGCCGCCGAAGGATTCGATGGACGCGTCGGGATTGTCCGTGTACCAGATTTTGCCGGGGCCGATGGGTTGTTCGGTGGGGTTGTCGATGCCCTTGGCGAGCCACATTCGGAAGGACTGCATGGTGACGCGATTGGCGCGGTCGGAGAGGCGGGTATTCAATTCATCCTGAAGCGGGATGAGCGGCTCGACATCGCTGAAGCCGTCGTAGTGGTAGGGGAGGGAGAGATTCTGAATGTGCACCACGGGTACGACGCCGAGCCGGTTGAGACGCTCGGCGACAAGATCGCCGTTTTCATAGCGTTGCATCGCGTGGGCGGAGTGAATCTCGATGATGTCGAGGGTGGACCGGCGCGACGGCGCTACCGACCAGCTCTTGCCCAGCACGAGCCGCGCTGCTCGCGCCAGCCAGGTGTCGGCGACGGGTTCGTTCACCGGCTGTTCATAGGCGATGATGAACGCATTGATGGTGCGGTAGTTGGCGGCATCGAGCATGGGCACCGCCCGCGGCGCTTCGATGATTTCAAGGGCGATCGCATCGGCAGCGCGATCGGCGACGTCGCCGCGAAGCGTCGGCGTTCGGTCGTGCAGCAGGATGTCGACCGAGCCGAAGATGGAGCCGAGCAGCGCGGCGTCGTGCCACAGGCCGATCCCGCCGGAGGCATCGAACACGCGATGAATCACGCGCTCGATGATGGGGCGAAGGGCGGTGTCTGCGGCAAGGCTGTTGATGCGCGGTGCTGCGGGGAACATGAAGTCCACAAGCGTGTGCATGCGCCAGGCGATGTCGTTCTCGATGACGACCTCGTGTGGATCGACGTTTTCATCCTCGGGTTGCTCGCGCAGCCGTTCGGGCAATCCCACCTGCTGGGCGGGCGGTGCGGTGGAACCGCCGGCTGCATCGGGTGCGGAGAGCGGGTTTCGGTAGTAGGTCCAAAGCCGTTCGAGCGCGGGCCTGCGGATGGAGCGATGCTCGAAGAGCAGGAAGTCGAGGAGGGCATGGTCGAGGCCGACGTCGGCGAATGTGGTGAGGTCGAGGGGCATGATGGGTTCTCCACCCATTCCCCCGACCGTCGACAGGCGCGCCGCCGGAATCGGCTTCATTTGCGTTCCGGCGGATCAATTTGCCCGAACCGCGGGAAAAGAAAATTCTCGAAAAATGGGGATGGGATCTGTCGCGATGCGCCCCGAATCGGCTTGCCGCCCGATAATCGGCTGAACTGCGCGACGCACCAGGGTGTAATTCCCGTAGTTTCGGCCCCGGATTCCTTTCGACGATCGACGGATTCAGGGGCCGGGCGCATCTTGTCTGAAGGACATGCCGCTCATGGCCACACCACCCCGCAACGACGGTGCTCACGCCGAAGACCACGATCTTGTGGCCTCGGCGCGCCGCGGCGATCGCCGGGCGATGGAGCACCTCTGGCGCCGACATCGGCGTTGGGTCGCGGGTGTGATCGTGGCACATAAACCCCGCGACATGGACGTTGAAGACCTGCTTCAGGATGTCGCCATGACTGTCATAGGCAAACTTCACGAACTTCGCGACGACGCCAGCTTTCCCGGTTGGCTGCGGATGGTGGCGCTCAACGCGGCCCGGGCCGCGGGGCGCACGACGACGCGTCATCGCGATGCAGCGCCGAAGCTCCGCCTGGTTGGAGAGGTGCGCGAGGCTGATGAGGCGGAGCAATCCAATCCGGGGGCCAGCAAGGTGAAGGTTGAAGACGCCCGGCGATTGATGGATTTGGCCCGTGAACTTCCCGAGGAATACCGCGAACCCCTGCTCCTGAAGTCGATTCAGGGCATGACGTACCGGCAGATCGGCGAGATGCTCGACCTGCCGGAGACCACGATTGAAACTCGAATCTGTCGAGGCCGCCGCATGCTGCGCGAGCTTGCGGAGAAGGCTGCTCCGAGTGCTTCGGATGTGATCGAAGCCCGGGCGTCCGCGCGAAAGGCAGGTGCATGATGGAAGTTACTCGATCGGAATTGCTGGTGAATCGTCTTGTTGACGAGGAAGCCACGACTGAAGACTGGAAGGAATTCGGCTTGCTGGCCGAGGTGGAGCCGTCACTTTGGCGCGACCTGGCTGAGCTTCAACACCAGCGCCAGGCGCTGGCGCGGGGAATGGATTTGGAATTGGCTATCGCCGACGACGTCGAGCTTCCGATCACACCGTCGCGCTGGATGTCGCATCCGGCGGCGTGGGCCGGCTGGCTGGTGGCGGCAGTGTTGGCAGTCAGTTGGTCGTTGGGGCTGAACGGCTTCGTGAAGAACGGGAACCCCGACACCAACGAGGCGTCGCTTGGGCCGAGCTTCAGTTCTTCAGACGAGGCATTGAACGCCTATCTCGACCAGGGCCGCCGGGAAGGCGTCGTCCTCGGCGAACTGCCCACCAAGGTCCTTCTCGAATCGAATCCGGTCAGCAACGGGAATGGTTACAACGTGGTGTATTACCGCGTGATCGTCGAGCGTCGCCGGGTTCCGACGCTGATTCACTTTGAACCGGCGCGTGATGAGGTCGGTAACCCACTGCTTCGCCCGGTCATCACCCGTTCCGCTGGGTCCATGTAAGAGTGTTCAAGTTCTCTGGTTTCCGCGATTGAATCGCAAGGAGCTTTCCATGAATCTCAAGTTCAACAGTTTGATGGCGGTTTCCCTCGCCTCGACGATGTCGATGGCGTCGGCCGTGCTGGGCTGTGATGAAAAGAAAGGCTGTTGCGATGATTCCGCATCAGCATCGTTCTCGACCCCCGGGGGTCTGACGCTGGTCGGCTCGCTCGGGTCTCTTGACGATGCCACATCGATCGAGATCCGCATCGAGAACGGCAAGACCACCGCTCGGGTGAATGGCGAAGACATTCCCGCCGATCGCATCAAGACGGAAGACGGCAAGATCACCATTCTCGACGACCAGGGCAACTCGATTCGAGAGGTTCCTCTCTCCATCGGCGGCGGGGCGGATGACATGTTCCTTTGGCTGGGCGACAAGCCATTTGATGCCTTCGGCGGCATGGATTTTGATGTCGATCTCAATGGGATGGATATGGATCAGCTCATGGGCATGGCTGGGAACCAGGCGCCCATGATCCGCCAGTACATTCAGGCGCTTCCCCGGAATGGCGGCCTCGGTTTCAACGCCGGGCCCGACACCATGGCCGAGCCACCCAAGGTGATGGTCGGCATCTCCATGGCGAATCCGGATGAGGCCCTTGCGAAGCACCTCAAGCTCGACGCCAAGGCGGTAACGTTGGTAGCTCAGGTTCAGGACGGTCTGCCGGCGGCCGAGGCGGGTCTTGAGCAATTCGACATCATTACCGCCGTCGATGGCGGCGTACCTGCCGGACCATCAGAGATCCGCGAGGTCCTGCGCGACAAGAATCCCGGCGACACGGTGAAGTTCACCGTTCTCCGCGCGGGCGAGAAGAAGGATGTTGAAGTCAAGGTAGAAGCCTTTGATTCGAAAAAGCTCAGCGCCATGACGATTGAAATTGCGCCGTCCGACGACCCGACCCATTTCTGGGCTCCGCAGGTTCAGCCGCTCAAGCCACGCACGCAGACGGGACCGGCCCCATCAAGCCCGGGAGGCATGATGTTCCGCGTCGGCCCCAACAGCACGCAGAGACGCACCAATCCGGACGCAGGGCCGAATGTTGAAGAGCTTCAGGCTCGAATTCATGAGATGAACGCGCGCATGGAGGAGATGTCCAAGCGCATGAACGACCTCATGGAGAAGCTCGAAAGCCAAAATCACTAGTTCGCAAACCCTCCGTACCCGGCACGCCCCCACCGAGGGCCCGTCTGCATTCTGCGGCGGGCCCTCGTCAATTCTGAACCATCGAGCGCTGCGGTGCGGTTTCGGCCGAGGTCTCTCTCGGCAGCATGGTCCGCACCACCGTCTCCGCCGCCCGCGGCTTGCCCAGGCGGCGAGCTGCCGCTCGCATGGCTTCCAGCCGTGTTTGGTCTCGCAGAAGTTGCTCCACCTTCCAGCCGAGCGTCGGCAGGTTGTTGCATCGCACCGCAGCGCCCTGCTCCAGGAGGTGATCGGTATTTCGCTCCTCCTGCCCGGGCAGCGGATGCACAATCGCCATCGGCAGCTCCATCGCCATCGCTTCCGAAAGGCTCAACCCGCCGGGCTTGCCGACCAGGAGTGTTGCCGCACTCATGTAATCGTGCATCCGCTTAGTAAAGCCGCACACATGAAGCCGGCCTTTCAACCGATCCGAAAGCCCCTGCAGCTTCTTCTCCATCCGCATCCGCAGGCCCTCATTATGTCCGCAAATCACCGTTGCCTGCACCTCGCAACTCATGCTCAGCAACTGATCAACAATCGTCTCCGTCGGCCCGAGGCCCACCCCGCCCGACGCCACCAGCACGATCGGCCTCGCCGGGTCGAGCCCCAACTCGCGGCGGCACGTGGCCTCATCGCCCCGCTTGGAAAAGGCCGCGTCGATGGGGATACCGCTCAAGTGAATGCGCTCGCCATCCACCCCAAGTCGCATGAGGTATTCCCGGCTTTCCGGCATGGCCAGAAAATAGTGGTCAACCCCGTGGGCCAGCCAGATGGCGTGCACGTCAAGGTCGGTCACGCAGACCCCCAGCGGCGCCTCGAGCCGGCCGCGTTCTTTCATCGATCCAAGGATTTCCGCAGAAATGAAGTGCGAGGTGATCACGACCTTGGGCTTCATCGCCTCAATCGTGCGCACCAGCCCCCCGAAGTTCATTGAATTCAGCACGGCCCGCATCTTCGCCTGGGCAAACGGCCGATCCATCCGGTCATACATATACGCCATGAAGTTCGGATAATCCTGAACGAGATTGACGTAGGTCTTCGCCGCCAGCCGCCGATACATCGCATTGGTGTATGCCAAGATGTCCAGATGCTGCACGTCATGGTGGGGCAGCAAACGCCTGGCGGCCTGCTCTACCGCCGCGGCCGCGCGCACGTGCCCCGAACCGACCGAGGCGGAGAGGATGAGCACGGTTTCGGGCATGGCCCGCACTATATATGGATACCTCCTGATCGCTCGGCCGAGTGCCTCGCAGCCGGAGCCAATTCCGGTTCGACTGCCGGCCGGCGGTGCAATCGCCGGCCGGCTACCCGACATTGGTGGATGGAGGGGGACAGAACCATCCCGACTTCTCCCCGACGCAGGAGGATTGCTCGAATAGGGCGGTCCTCCTGTTCTCATTGTCCGGATGTTGGCATCGCGATAAAATCACCGCTGTCGCCGGGTTCGCCCGGTCGATGATGGTGGCCGTAGCTCAGTTGGCAGAGCACCTGGTTGTGGTCCAGGACGTCGCGGGTTCGAATCCCGTCGGTCACCCTTACAGCGGCTGCACTGGCGCGGCATCTGCACGGATTGGTCGCCGTCGCCGCCCGAGGAGATCCGTTTGATGTTCCTGCGAGGTTGGGGATTATCGTTCGCTATCACGTTGAACGTGGCGGTCGTCACGTTGATCTCGCCGATCTGTATCTCGGGGCAGCAGCCGCTCTGCATCGGCGATCTTGACCACAATGGATCCGTCGACGGGGCCGACCTCGGACTCCTTCTCGCAGCATGGGGTTCAAGCGGCCGTGGCGGCGAGGATTTGGACGGTAGCGGGGTTGTGAATGGCGGCGACCTTGGCCTCTTGCTCTCAACCTGGGGCGGTTGCGTGATCGAAACCGGGTGTTTTGGTTCCAATCACGACTGCTGTGCGGCCTCCACCGAACCCCATTGCAACGACCCTGTCTGTTGCAGCCTCGTGTGTGAGTTGGATACGTATTGCTGCGACGTGATGTGGGACAGTCTTTGCGCGATTGAAGCCGAGGCGAATTGTCCGGGGCTTGAATGTCCATCGCCGTGCGCCGTCAACAATCCAACCGATTGCTTTCTGCGTTCCAGCAATCAGCCCGGCTGCGATGACGTTGAGTGTTGTGTCATCACCTGCGGCATCGATTCATTCTGTTGTGATCAGGCGTGGGACTTCATTTGCGCTGCTGAAGCGATCCGTCTTTGCCTCTCGCCCTGCGAGCTTGAATGCGATGGCGTCATGGAGCAGGAGCAGTGCGGCCAGGACACCAACGGTGGATGCGACTCCAGCGGCGTCATGTCTGACGAACCGATCCAGGCTGGGCAAGTGATATGCGGCAACACGTATATCTCCGGTTCGTTTCGGGATGTCGACTGGTTTCATCTCGAGTCCTCCGGTATCGGTAACCTCGCACAGATTGTCGTGGAAGGCACAAGCGAATCGCCGATCCGTATTGAGATCCGCTCCGGTGATTGCGGCGAAATGGTGCATGCGTCGATCGGGACGGAACACTGCGATATCGCCAGACTGGTTGCATGTGTTGCTGCGGAAGACGTGTGGATCGTGGTATCGCCGACGGCTTATGCCGTCGAACCCTGCGCGAGCGACAACGAGTATCACCTCATGGTCAGCGTGAATCCGGAGTGCACTTTTTCAAGCAACTGCTGCATCCCCAACGGCGGGCCGGGCTGTGACGACTCAGCCTGCGAATCCGCCGTGTGCGAGGTCGATCACTTCTGCTGCGCTGCATCGTGGGACTTCTTCTGTGCCGTGGAAGCGCAGGAGCTCTGCCCCGAACTTTGCGGCGGCTAATTCATCCTTCCCCGAAACATGATCCGCCCAACGGCAAGGCGCGGGTCCATCGTGAACAATTCCTCAATCGGGGCTTGCAGTCCATGCATTCAGCAGAATGCCGAGATCAGCGCCATTGACCATGTTGTCGTTGTCGAGGTCGGCGATACATCCGGCAAGCGGCGGGCTGCACGGGCCCCACACGCTCAGCAATAGCCCGAGATCCGCGCCGTCCACGGAGCCGTCGCCATTCAAATCACCCGCCGGATAACAAACTTCCGCAGCCTCCGCAATGCAGAAACTGTCCCAGAACACCGCGCAGCAGAAGCAATCGACACGGCAGACAAGATCACAGCAGGCGATATCGCCACATCCGGGAAGACCCGTCTCAAGACAGCCATGGTTGCACGTCGTGCAGCCAAAACCGGCGCTCGGTACGGAGCAATGGACGAACGACAATTTGACACACTGCTGATCCCACTCGATTTCGCAGCAGTCCAGGTCGTCTGCACAGACCAGCTCGCAACACGTGGCGTCGCTGCATCCCGGTCCCCCCGTGGTGCAGCAGTCGTGAGACGAGGTGCCGCAGGTGGATTGACACATCGTCGCCGCTGCGGCCACGCATTGTTCATCCCACGCAACATCGCAGCATTCGGGTAGTGCTGCGCACACGGTGCTGCAGCACAGTGCGCTCGAGCACCCGGGGCCACCGACCGTGTCGCAAGAGTGGTCGGCGTTTCCGCATGCAGAGCTTCCACACAAGGTGATCGCCAGTGAGACGCAATCGACGTCCCATTGAGAGATGCAGCAGAGGCCGCTCATCTCGCAGACCATCTCGCAGCATGCAGTGTCGCTGCATCCCGGCTCGCCGAGCGTGAAACACCCGTGGTCCGACCGACCGCAGACATCCAATGGAATGTTGCACAAACTGAAGGTTTCCCCCACGCAGATGGCATCCCACGCGACCTCGCAGCAGAAGCCGTCCACGGCGCACACCGCCTCGCAGCACGCCTGGTCACTGCAACCGGGCGAGGCCGACTCCTGTTCGCATGGGTTCATGGCGTCGGGGCATTCGCCGAAGGCGGTCCCCAGCGACATCGCGGGCGCCAACACGATGAACATCGCCGACTTACGCATGGCTCGGGACCTCCCGATTCAGCATATCAATCGCTGTGCGGATTCAAGAGTGAATTCCCGAATCACGCTTATACTTCCCACCCCGAAACCGATCCCCGCTGAACCCATGGCCCTCTTCACCCGAAAACCACCCACTCGAGTCGAGCCGCCCGCCCCGCCGGCCGCGGCCGGTCCCTCCACCCCCAACGGCGTTGCCGACCCCGGCCAGCCCATTCCACCGGCCGACCCAGCGCTCGAACAATCGATTCAGAAACTCGGCGCTGAGTTCCTCGATCGCGCCCGCAAGAATAAATCCGGCTTCCTTTCGGCGGCGTTCTGGTCTGACAAACTGATGGACTGGTCGATGAAGGATGAGGCCTTCAAGGTTCAGCTCTTCAGGTTCGTCGATGCTTTTCCAACGCTCAAGTCGTCGGACGCGATCTACGACCACCTGCTCGACTACATGAGCCAGCCCGGCGTCACGCCGCCGCCGGTCATCAGCGCCGGCTTCAAGGCCGGCGGTCTCGCCAAGGGTATCTTCGCCAAGACCATGTCCGGCCAGATCACCGGCATGGCCGAGAAGTTCATCGCCGGCACCGACGCGGCCAGCGCTCTCCCTTCGCTCAAGAAACTCTGGAAGCAAGGCATCGCCTTTTCCGTCGATCTTCTCGGCGAAGCCTGCGTCAGCGATATTGAGGCGGAGGAGTACCGACGCAAGTATCTCGACCTGATTGAGAACCTTCCGCGCGAAGTCGCCGCCTGGACCGCGAATCCGCGGCTTGAGTCCGATCATCTCGGCGCTATTCCGCGCACCAATGTGTCCATCAAGATTTCGTCGCTTTACGCCCGCACCGATCCCATCGACACCGAGGGCTCGATCAAGGGTCTCATGGAAGCGCTCCGCCCGATCCTTGAGGCAGGCAAGAAGAACAACGTCCTCATCAACTTCGATATGGAGCAATTCGCGCTCAAAGATCTCACGCTTGAGCTCTTCATGCGCTGTTGCGAAGCCGTCGACTTCCCCGCCGGTCTCGCCATGCAGGCGTACCTCCGATCCGGCGATGACGACGCTCGGCGCATCATCGATTGGGCCAAACGCAGCGGCCGCGTTGTCACTGTCCGCCTCGTCAAGGGCGCCTATTGGGATTACGAAACCATCCACGCCGAGCAGCAGGGCTGGCCGATTCCCGTCTGGGGACGAAAGGTCGATACCGACGCCTGCTACGAGCGCATGACACAGGCGTTCATCGAGAACATGCCGCGCAAGACAGGTGAGGGTGGCGTCAAGCTGGCCCTTGGCTCCCACAACGCCCGCTCCATCGCCGCGGCCCTCGCGCTGGTTCGCAAGCACGGCCTCCCCGATTCCGCACTCGAACTGCAGATGCTGCACGGCATGGCGGATCAGTTGAAGGACGCCGCCGTTGATATGAATCTGCGGCTTCGCGAATACGTTCCGGTCGGCGAGATGATCCCCGGCATGGCGTATCTCGTTCGCCGCCTTCTGGAAAACACGTCGAATGAGTCGTGGCTCAAGGCGGGCTTCCTCGACAACGCATCGACGGATCGCCTGCTCGCCTCTCCTCATAAGAGATTCGCCAGCGATCCCGGTGTCGAGCGCATCGAGCGCGCCCCCGAAAAACACAAGCTCAGCCCCGCTGTCGCCGGTGTTGGCGATGGCCGACCGTTCTATACCGAGCCCGTTCGAAATTTCGCCGTAAAGCGCAACCGCGAGACATTCGCCCAGGCGGTTGCGGCCGCCAAGGTGCCGCAGGTTGCCAACGATTCTACCGAAGCGCAGGCTCGCGAGGCCGTCACTCGCGCGGAAGCGGCGTTCCCCGCCTGGCGCGATGCCGACCCGCGCGCCCGTGCTGCCGTGCTGACCCGCGCTGCCCAACTCATGCGCGACCGCCGCGATGAACTCGCCGGCATCATGATCAAGGAATCAGGCAAGACCTGGCGCGAGGCCGACGCCGACGTCTGCGAAGCCATCGACTTCTGCGACTACTACGCCCGCTGTGCGGTACCGCTCTTCGAACTCGATCGCCTCGGCCGATTCATCGGCGAACTCGATCAGCAGTTCTATCAGCCTCGCGGCGTCGCCGTGGTCATCAGCCCCTGGAACTTCCCGCTGGCGATCTGCACGGGCATGACCGTCGCGGCCCTTGTCACCGGCAACACCGTCATCGTCAAGCCCGCCGAGCAAACCCCCGGCATCGCCAAGGTCATGTGCGATATTCTCTGTCAATCGTTCCACGACAAGGGCGGTGGCACCGGCGTCTCGCCGGTGGGCCCGCACGACATCCTGCAATTCCTCCCTGGCCGCGGCGAAACCGTCGGCGCTGCCCTCGTTCGCGACCCGCGCGTGGCCCTCATCGCCTTCACCGGCTCCAAGGCCGTCGGCCTCGACATCATCAAGGCTGCGGGCGTGACGCCCGACGAACAACTCCATGTCAAGAAAGTCATCTGCGAGATGGGCGGCAAGAACGCCATCATCATCGATGAATCCGCCGATCTTGATGAAGCGGTGCTCGGCGTGCGCCAATCCGCCTTCGGCTTCTGCGGCCAGAAGTGCTCCGCCTGCTCCCGAGTGCTCGTCGTCGAAAGCGCCCACGACCCGTTCCTCCGCCGCCTCGTCGAGTCAACCAAAGCTCTCGTGGTTGGTGACCAAACCCGACCCGGCACCGACATGGGTCCTGTCATCGACGACGAAGCCGCTTCCAAGATCCGTTCCTACGTCGAAATCGGCAAGAAGGAAGGCAAGCTCGAATGGGGCGACGAACTGGCTGGTAGGGCCCGCACTGCGGACCAAAGTGCAGATGCTTCTCTCTCGCCGCGCCATGTCGGCCCCCATATCTTCAGCGGCATCCGTCCCGAGCATCGCCTCGCCAATGAGGAAATCTTCGGCCCCGTTCTCGCCGTCATCAAGGTGAAGGATTTCGACGAAGCCCTTCGCGTCGCCAACGCCACGGCCTACAAACTCACCGGCGGCGTCTTCAGCCGCAAGCCGTCCCATCTCGACCGCGCCCGCCGCGAGTTCCGCGTCGGCAACCTCTACCTTAACCGCGGCATCACCGGCGCCCTCGTCGGCCGCCAGCCGTTCGGCGGCTTCGGCATGTCGGGTGTGGGCTCGAAGGCGGGGGGGCGCGACTACCTGCTCCAGTTCGTGGAACCCCGAGCGGTCTGCGAGAACACCATGCGGCGGGGTTTCGCACCGGGTCTGGACTAGGGGTTTGCCTGCTTGACATGCCTGCATCATGCCTGCAATAATGCATGCATGCCTGCACGCAAGCAGAATACCCGAACATCGATCCAGTACACGCTTCGCTCCATTCCGCCCGATGTCGATCGCTGGCTCCGCCGGCGGGCTGACGAAGAGTCCCGCAGCCTGAACGAAATGGTGATTCGCGTGCTGGCTGATGCCGCCCGCGGCCGCACCTCGCCAAGGCGTCATCGAGACCTTTCCTGGCTTGTTGGAGCGCTGGGCCCCGATCCTGAACTTGATCAGGCCCTCAAAGACCAGCGCCGAATTGATGAAGACATGTGGCGATGAGGATCGCGATCGATACGAATGTCTTCATTGACGTCGCTCGCGGCCGTGCCGATCTGGCGCGCGTTCTCGAGGAAGCCTCCCAGATCTTCATGCCGCTCCCGGTTCTTGCCGAGCTCCACGCTGGATTTCGAAGTACCCGCGACGCGGCCGCCGGCGAACGCCTACTCATCCGCCTTGTACATGACTTCGACTGCACCATTCTTTGCCCGGATGAGGCCACAGCCGTTCTGTACGCCGATCTGGCCGTGGATCTCCGTCGCGCCGGTACCCCGATCGCAACCAACGACATTTGGATTGCGGCCATTTCGCTCCAACACGAATGCTCTTTGCTCACCGGTGACGCAGATTTTGATTTTGTTGTGTGCCTTCCCAAGGTAAAGTTTGGATTCAATCACTAGCTCGCAACCGCTCCAGGAACAGACCATGCTGACCTCCGTACTCGCGTTGACGATTCTCGCCGCCGACCCGCCCCTCGATCTCTGTTGCGGCGCTGCCTACGGCTTCCCCCAGGCGGATGCCACGGTGCTCTATCGCGAGGAAGACCTCCGCGTCTCGGCGTGGAACAATAACGAGTATCTCTTCGTTCAGGCGGTGCTCTACACGGATCACTCCAACGACATGGGCGAGACCGACGACGGTCGCGAGATTGGCGACACCTCTAATCTCATGGTCGACGCCGATGGTGACGGCAAACCCACTACTGGCGTCGATCGCACGTACAGCCTCAATCCCTGGCCTTCACTCCCCGGACTGCATTACAGCGTGGTGCTTTCCGAGCGAGGAAGCACCGGCCTTCAGCGCGATTCCAAGGGACGCGGTGCGATCACCTATCCGGTCGGTCGTGAGCCGGGTCAGGCCGAGGCCGATGCCGGTCCCATTCGCATCGACACCTACCTCATCCCCTTGGCCGAACTTGGCGAACGCAAACCCGGCGATACCATCAAGTTCGTCTACTGGGCCTCCTCCACCAAGCCCAGGACCGTGTTCAACTCCGTCGGCTTCAAGCCCGAGAAACCGCATTACTGGCCCCATGAGATTCCCCGCGAATCCTGGCACTCCTTCGTCCTCGCATCCCACGACGCCAAGGTGAACCTCGAACTCGTTCCCGAGGACCGCAAAGCGCAGGTCGAAGCATCAGCGCCGGTGAAGAAATTCACCCAGCCGCCCATCGGCAAGGCTCCGCCCGAAGTCACCGCGGCCGATTGGCTCAACGCCCCCGAAGGCGTCACCCCATCGATTGAAGCCTTCAAGGGCAAGGTCGTCGTGGTTGAATTCTGGGCCACCTGGTGCGGGCCGTGCGTCGCGGCCATTCCCCACATCAACGAGGTGATCGACCGCAACTCCGCCGACGGCCTTGTCGTCATGTCGCTCACCGACCAGCCAAGAAACGTGGTCGACAAATTCATCGAAAGCCGCAAGCTGACGATGAAGGCGATCGTCGGCTGCAAGAGCAACGCCGTGAACGAGTACGGCGTGACGGGCATCCCGCAGGCGTTCATCATCGGGCGCGATGGCATGCTCCGCTGGGCCGGTCACCCGGGGACGGACGAATTCGAGCGCCAGATCAAGCTCGCCCTCGCCGACTGACCGGCGTCAATTCGTCCAGGCCGAGAGCAGCAGCCCAAGATCTGCCCCGTCCACGGTGCCGTCGCCGTTCAGATCGGCGTCGCAGCCTTGGCAGGGACCCCAACTTGCCAGCAGCAGCCCAAGGTCCGCGCCGTTGACCGCCTTGTCTCCATTCAGGTCACCCGGAACCGTCGCCGGCCCGTTGAGGCGAGCGCTCACCGAGCTGCCGCTCCCGGCGACGCCGCCGCCACCTGCGCCAGAGACCGTGATCAGATCGCTATTCTCATCCCCATCCACCAGACCATCCAGAACCAGGATCGGTTCGCCGTCGCCGCCGTCCAAGGTCTCGGCGACCACCAGGACCACTTGATCCGCGGTGCTCTCGTTGCGAATCAACTGCACGTGCGGTACCCCGCCCACCATCGCCACGACGGCGAGGTCAAGGTCATCGTCAAGGTCATAATCAATCGCGGCCAACGAACCTGCGCCCAGCACCATTCCGACGGGAACACTCGACGCCGGCTCGAGCGCCACATCACCCGGCGTCGTCGTCGAATTGCGCAGCACGCTCAGGCTTCCGCCGGTCGCGTTCGCGGTGATCACCTCCGGGAATCCTTCATCAGCCGGCCCGTTCAGATTTCGCCCCACCACGGCCATCGGTCCAAGGTCCACACTGCGCTCGAGTGTTAAGCCGAAGGTACCTCCGTCGTTCTCAAGCACGATGACCTTGCTTGAGCCGAAGGTGCCGACGATGAGGTCGAAATCGCTGTCGCCATCGATATCCACCGGCTCAACCGAGCACGGCACGCTCCCCGCCGTGAGGCCGACCACCTGAGTATCAAAGATCCCGCTCAACGGGTCCACGGCCAGCAGTATCGACACAGCATCAGCCCCGGCTGCGCAGACAACCATGTCAACGGCCTCGTCTCCGTTCAGATCGGCAAGGGCCACGGCCATGGGCGTATCAAAGGACAGGTCCGTCCCTTCCCACGATTCAAATCCACCTTGCCCGTCACCTTCATAGACCAGCACCGCACCATCGGCCACGGCGTCGGCCACGACCACATCACCGATCCCATCGCCCGTGATATCACCGATCGCCACCGCCTGCGGGTTCGCCCCGCCATCGAGGATGATCGGCAATTCGGAATTGGAGGGTATCAACTGTCCGTCTGCAACTTCGAGATCGGTATAGATCAGCACCAGGCCGCTGCCCGCAACGCCCGACCCCGGCGGGGCTGCGATGGCCAGATCCGGCGGCCCGCCGGTCAGATCTCCCAGCGCGATGGCTACCGGCACGGCCGGAGTATCGAAACTGGCTGGGTCATCGAGTGCGAGCGCGCTCTCCGAGAGTTCAAAGTCAAGCAGGACGCCGCCCCCGCCCGCAACGCCTTCAAATGTATCTTTGCTGACCGACATGGAGTAGTCTGGAGACCCCACAAGGAACGCCGCATCAAAGGTGTTGCTGGTAATGGCATCATTGAAATAGATGACGTACGAGTCGAAGAGCGTCGGAGATCCATCAATCAGAAGGGTGCCGCCAAGGTCCACATTTCCCGCCACGAACAAGGTGTCCGAGGTGCCATCGGGCAGGATTCGCGCGTGCAGCGTTCCGCTGGCATCGCCCTGCGCACCTGCCTTTCGCTGCGAGTAGTCGCCGCCCACCGTGAGCGATTGTGCCTCGCCCACAGCGCCTTCAGGCTCCACGTCGAGACGCACCGCGCCGCGATTGATCACGTTGGCGTTGATGAGTCCCCGCCCTCCAAGTTCTGCCTGAGTCTCAAGCCGAATGGTGCCACGAACAAAGTCCTCATTCTGAAAGCTCAGAATATCCAACTGACCGTTGTCGATGGTCACATGTGCAGCGCCGCCATCACCAAAGACGATGGTCTTCTGCGGCGTCGATTCGAGCCAGCCGCCGCGAATCAGGATATCCGCGCTGCCGCCATCACCGCCGACGACCGCCGGTCCGGCAATCGCCGTTCGGGTAAAGAGCGTAGCCCCCTCATCCACGGTGAGTTGTGCATCGCCACCAACACCAATCATCAGCGAATCCGCTTCGACCGTCATCACAGAATCCGTGCCCGAAAGGTCAATTGTCGAGGTGCCGCCATCGGTGCCACCGATGACAAGGTCAGTGGGTGCATCAAGCTGGCCGATCGCGATCTGGCCGCCATTCTGCACGCTGACGACGCTGTCGCCTCCGCCACCGAAGGTCACCACGGAGCTGTCATAGAGGAACAACCCGGACCCGGCGCCCGAAACCAGGAGCGATCCGAACCCGCCGGCCTGAGCGCCGAGAGTCCACTCATCGCACTCTTCAACGAACACCTGTCCGCCGTTGGTCAGGTTCAATGACCCCAATCCCGCATCGCCGATGATGAACTGACCCGTGGCGATCTGCCATGAGGACCCGACGTTGAACACATCAACCGTTCCCGAGCCGCCGGCGGATTCGCCGAGCACGACTCGATGGTCCGGGTTCGGAGAGAGTTGAAGGGTCTCAAACCGTGCGCTGTTCTTGACGATGATCGAGGCCGCTCCCTCATCGCCAAACACGGCATCATCGTTGGCCCGCACCCGCGTTGTCTCACCGTCGACGATCATGGTGCCATTCGACATCGCGGCCAGACCGATCCCGATTGATTCGGCAAAGATTCCGTGATCCGAGTTGCCGATGTTCAGGAGTGACAGCGTCGCGTCAGATCCGAAGAGATTGGCAATGCCCAGCGAGGGCGAATCGGGCTCATTGAATCCCGTCAGCGTCAGATCCTTGTTGAGAAAGATGAGAGACAGGTCACCGTTGACCAGGTGAAGGTCGCCCGCCACCGCGCCGAGCTGATCGATCACAAGTTGCTCGGCTCCTGATCCGAAGTCGATGACCACCGAGTCGATCTCAGTCGGCAGAAAATCAGTGGACCAGTTCGACGTCTGGAACCATGACGTGCTGACACTGCCGTAGGTCTGCGACGGCGTGATGATCTGCGACCCGCTTGGGGGCGATTCGAACAGTCGAGCTGAGCCGGAGACGACACCATTGACGGTGTCCGACCAGGCCCCCGCAATCGCGGTCGATTCAGACAGATCCACGGAGAATCCCAAGCCCGCGCCGATCGCACCTCCAAATGTTTTCGTTTCATAGGTGTAGGTCTGGAGCCCAGAGACTGCGTTGAAAAAGTAGCAGGCGCCTGGCACACCGACGCTGTTATCATGGCCGGGCGAACCGATCAGAATGACGTCCTTCCTGATCGCGGCTGAAATTCCAAATTGGTCGCCCCCAACGCCATCGCTCGGCGTCAACTTCCACACCTGGCCGCCAGTATCAATGTTGAAGACATAGGCAATCCCCGGACCGGAAGAGGAACCATTCGCACCGATGACAGCAGTGCTTCCATTGACGGCCACCGACGCCCCGAAGTATCGATTCGCGGCACCATCCAGAGCTTTGAGTTTCCAAAGCTGCTGTCCGGATTCAAGGTCAAACACATAGGCGGACCCTGAGGAATTGCCTTGGTCGTCGTCGCCTGACGCAGCGATGACGACCCGCGTTGAGGTCATATCGACCTTTCGACCAAACTCATCACCGCTCAATCCGTCCCGGGCCTGAAGCTTGTGAAGCAGCTGACCCGTCAATGCGTTGTAGATGTAGACCGCTCCTGAAAAAGAAGTTGCGCCATTTGCGGAGATCGAACCAATGGCTACGGTGCTACCGGAAAGGGAGACCGAAATGCCGAAATTGTCTCCTGCCTTTCCATCGCCAGGTGAAATTTTCCGAATCTGTGCGCCGGTTGTCGCGTCAAAGATGAACACCGCTCCGGTATCAGCGATGGTGCCATTGGCCCCAATAGCACCAACCGCGATGAGATTGCCGTCAAGAGCGACGGAGTATCCGAAAAAATCAGCAACCGACGTGGTCGAGGGTGTCAACGAGAGAAGCTGCTCTCCCGTTAGCGAATCGAAGACGTACGCCGATCCCGCATTCGCGAATGCCCCAGGGTCGGCCGACCAGGCGCCGACGACGCAGCGATCGCCATCGATCGCGACAGAAAACCCAAAGCCGTCGTTCAGATCCGTGTCGTCTCCGAGTAGGGGAGCAATCTCATCACCAATATCACTGAATGCAGCCTGTGGGAGTATGACCAGGAGCCACAGAAATCGCACGCACACCAATCGCCAGAGCGAATTTCGACGCTGACCTGAACTGTATCGTGCGGTGGCAGACCTAAGTGCAAACATTCCGATCATCTCCTGGGACGAATTGTGGCACCATGCTTCACAACAGAAAGGCGTTGATCACGTCGAACAGCGCGAAGAAATCTCACTCGGACTGCAAGGTCAGGGGCGGACCCTGAGGGGACTACTCAACATCTGAATGCGGTCGTCAATCGCTGGTCTCCCAATTTACCCCGTCCACCCCGCCAGCAGCAATCCCAAATCCGCACCGTTCACATCGCCGTCGCCATTCAGGTCAGCGCTGCATCCGCCGCAGGGACCCCAACTTGCCAGCAGCAGCCCAAGGTCAGCGCCGTTGACCACCTTGTCACGATTCAGGTCGCCGGGAATCGTCGGCGAATCAACCAGATTCGGCAGCACGCTCACCGAACTCTCGCCGCCGGCCACGCCACCCCCGCCGCCGCCTCCATTGACGGTCAGGAGGTCCGCGTCGGGGTCTTCTGTGATGAGTCCGTCCAGCACCAGGATTGGATCGCCCGAACTCGGCAGCACCTGGGCCGGCGCCAACACAATCTGGTCCGTCGTCGAATCGTTGCGAACGATCTGGACCGCCGGCGCACCGTTGCTGAACCGCACTACCGCGAGATCGAGATCGCCGTCCTCATCCTGATCAATCGCCGCCAGCGACTGCGCGCCCACACTCTCGCCGATCGGAAAGCTCACCGCCGGCTCAAACACGATGTTTCCCTGCGTGGAACTGTTGCGCAACACGCTCACCGAACCACCCACGCTGTTGGCCGTGATGATCTCGCTCAGGCCCTGATCCGGACCACCATTGAGGTTCCGTGCAATCAGCGACATCGGCATCTCGCCAACGCTGCGCTCCTCATCAATCACGAAATTGCCACCGCCCAGGTTCTTCACGATAAACACTTTGCTCGCCCCCGCGGCCCCAACCGCCAGATCGATGAGACCATCGCCGTCCACATCGATCGGCTCCACCGAGCACGGCACAGAGCCCAGCTGAAACGCAATCGTCTTGATAATGAAGATGCCGACCCCCGCATCCTGCGCCAGGAAGATCTTGAGCGAATCCGTGCCGGCCACCGCCACCGCCATGTCAAGCAGGCCATCGCCGCTTAGTTCCGCCAGCGCCACCGCCATCGGCGTGTCGAGGCTCAAGTCGGTCTGCGGCTCGAATCGGGCGAACCCGCCCATTCCGTCGCCTTCCTCGATGATGATCTCGCCGCTCGCGCTCGCGTCGGCCACCACGATGTCGTTCACGCCGTCGCCCGTCACATCGCCCAGCGCGATTGCCTGCGGATTCGTCCCGCCATCCAGCACCAGCGGGTTTTCCCCATTCGACGCCGTCAGCACATCGCCGTTCACCTCCAGATTGAAATACACCGCCACCACGCCATCACCACCCGCGACGGCCGGTGGAATCGTCAGCGCCAGATCGATCGCGGATTCATCATCCAGCCCGCCCAACGCGGCGGCGCTTGGTTCTCCATCCGTGGGCAGCGTCGCGGGGTCATCGAACGTCGCCGAATCGCCAACCGGCGTGAACTCCACCTCCACCACGCCACCAGCCGCCACGCCTCCGCCGCCGGCATAGTTCACCGTCATCACAAGATCGGGAGCGTTCAGGAGCACCGCCGCATCGAACTGGGTCGACGTCAGCACCTGCCCATACTCAATGATTCCATACGCTCCCGGAGCGATCGTGCCCGTCAGCGAAGTCACCAGCAAACCACCTCCGAGATCGACGTTGCGGCCGACGTTGAGCACATCATGCTGAGTGTCGTCGGTGAATCGAATGTGCAGGTCACCACTGTCGTCGGCTTCTGATGTACTTGCCTTCCGTTGGGAATAGTCGCGGGTCACCGTCAGCATTCCCGCGCCGCCAAGGCCGTCGCTTTGAACGCCTGGTCGAACCATGCCGCGATTGGTCAGCTTGGCAACCACCTGTCCATCGCCGCGAATCTCGCCCTTGGCACCCACCACGGCCGTGCCATAAAAGAAGAAGCCGCCGCCGAGGTCCTTGGAGATATTGAGTGCCCCGGTTCCTTCGAGCGACACGGATGCCGTCGCTTGCGCGCCGATCGACACCTGCTTGCCCGCGGTCCCTTCGATCCACGTTCCATTTCGAATCACCACCGTGGCCGGTCCGCTATCGCCACCGATATTCAGCTTGCCGCTCTGAGATGTCGTCGTCGCCAGCGCTCCGCCATCGATGAACAGATCGGCCGAGCCATCACCGCCGACGATGAAATCCTGGCTCACCGCCGACCACAGCGATCCCGAACCTGAGATGGTTACGGCCCCGGACGATCCCGCTTCGGCACCGAGCGTGATTGCCGACGACGTGGTCGGCAGCACGGTGATCAGCACGCCTCCACTGTGGACGTTCATCTCGCCATCGCCCGCCCGGCCAACGGTGACAAACGCGGCATCTTCAACAAAGCCGATCGCGCTGTTCGTGACATCGAAGACGCCCGTCGAGCCGGCCTCGTCGCCAATCGTCAGACCTCCGGTGAGCGTGGCATTGAAGATGCCCTCCGCCTTGACCAGCAATGACCCGCTTCCGGCAGCGCCGACGATCAGGTCATCGGTGTCAACATTCCAGATCGAATCCGCATTGAAGATCTCAACCGTGCCGTCGCCTGCCGCAAACTCGCCGATCACCACCCGCGGCTCTATCCCCGGCAAGCCATTGAAGAGGCTGTCCATCCGGGCGCCATTCTTGATGTTCAGGAACCCGGTGCCTGTCCCGCCGATCACCGCCTCGCCTGTATGACTCAGAAGCGTCCCCGGCTCCGTGAGAATCAATGTGCCGTCTGACCCGGCAGGCACGCCGATGTGAACCGACTGGCCGAGGATTCCGTGCGGAATCGCACCAATGTTCTCCAGTGTTAACAGGGCGGTCTGCCCCGCCGCGGCGATACTCAGCGACGCCGAAACCGGCTCGCCAAATCCTGAGAGAGTCAGGTCCGTGTTGACGAACTGAAGTGTCAGATCGCCCTTCAGAAGCAGCAATTCGCCCCCGACCGCGCCGGCTCCGTCCACGAGGATGGTCTTCGATGACCCGCTGGCATTGATCTCGATGGTGTCGCTGTCAAACGGCGGTGTGCCGGTCGCCCAGTTGCCGCCGTTGAACCACGAGTTGTTTACCGAGTTGAAGTTGCGCCCCAGTGTTACGGTGAACGAATCGTTCAGCACCACGCCCCAGAAACCGCCAAGGATGCTGAACGTTTTTCCGCCGCCCGTACCCGTCGCCGGCGCATGGGCGAACGTCTGCCCAAGCGTGCCCTGCACGGTGAACGTCTTACCGCTGCCCGTCCCCGTCATCACCGGCTCTGACGACGGCTCAATGGTGTACTGATCCACCTTGGGCTCATCGCCCGCCATTGCCCGCGTTGCGGCCGCCCCCACCAGCACCATGGCCAGCATCTTGGCAGACCGTGTCATCACTCGCCTCCTTCATCCGACATCAACTTCTCCAGCCGCTCCAGCCGTAATTCAAGATCATCGATCCGCTTCGCCTGCATCTCGATCACGGCGTCTTTCCCCCGCATATTCTGGTTCAACTCCTTGATCGCCTCCGCAAGCACCGGCACGATCTCCATGTACGACACGGTGTAGTAGCCGTCGCTGCCCAGCGTTACGACCTCGGGCAGCACTGCCTCAATCTCCTGGGCAATGAAGCCGAGGTGCGTCCGATCATTGTGCCCGCTCGCCGCGCTCGAATCCTTCCATCGATATGACACGCCGCGCAGCTGCGAGACGATGGCCAGTGCGTCCTCAAGGCTCTTGATGTTCCACTTGACGCGAGCGTCAGACGTCGTCTTGAAGTCGTCGGCTTTCACGTTCCCGACGACGTGAAGCACCTCAGTCGGCGTATTGGTGCCGATCCCGACATACCCTTGGTTGCCTCCTGCCTTCCCCTTCACCGTGACGCGAAACGCATTGCCCGTCACAATTCGGAAATCCTGATTTGAGGTCGGCCCGATTCCAAAGTCAGAGAAGTTGGACCAGTACATGTTTGCGATGTTGCCGTCCCGCTCAAGTTGAATGCCGGATCCGTCCGCGTCAATCACATGAAGTGAAGCCGTAGGGCTCGTCGTCCCGATGCCGACGCGACCCTGCATATCCACCACCACGTCATTCTTCAGCACACTGCGGCCGATCCCGAATCCATCGCTGTTTGGCGCGACGGATCGATTCCCGATAAACCAATTCCCTGAGTCATCCGAGAATTGAACAGATTGGCCGCTGGATGGGCCGCTTCCCGAGATGAGGAGGCGCAGGTCTCCGCCGCCGTGAAGGTGTAATGGAGCCCCAGGATTGTCGAGCCCAATGCCGACGCTGCCGGCGAGGTACGAGATCGTCCCATCGTCTTGAACCTGCCACCCACTGTTGTTCGCTGCAAACAGCGAATACGCTGTCGCACGCACCGCCTGCCGCGGACTCACCGTGACGTAGCTCCCGGTCCCCGCCGGCGATCGCACCGCCAATTCGAGCCACAGATCGCTCCCGTCAAACCACGCCGGATCAAAATCCAGGGCGACCGAGAAAAGCCCCTTGTTTGGAGCCAAGCCGAATATTGGAATGACCTGCAGCGCAACGCCGCCGCTCTCGACATCAAACAAGCGGAACTCCACATCCGCCGTCCCCGTCACCGGTGTCCCGTTCT
The DNA here is from genome assembly GCA_964407695.1 of uncultured Isosphaeraceae bacterium. GTDB lineage: Bacteria > Planctomycetota > Phycisphaerae > Phycisphaerales > SM1A02 > CAYOWQ01. The sequence goes on from CAYOWQ010000001.1 coordinate 190,395, forward strand.
GCACCAGCCGCCCCTGATAGCTGATCCCCTGGTCCGACACGTCCCCACCAGCCATCGCCGCTGTCAAGATCACAAGCGATGTGACGCCGCAGGTTTGAATCAATCCGCTCATGTCAGTCTCCTCTGAAGAGAGAGTCCTCAGTCCGTCGCTCCGGCGCGTTGGCCCTCCAGCGCCTCTAACCGTCCCATTAAGTCCGCAATCGTTCTCTCAAGAGCTTCGCATCGTTCCCGATTCGCCGCCGCCGCGGCGGTGAGTCGCCTCACTTCCGCCATTCGCAGGTCATTCTCCGCGCCAAGTTCATGGATCGCCTCCGCAAGCACCGGCACGATCTCCATGTACGACACGGTGTAGTAGCCATCGCCGCCTTGCTTCACCACCTCCGGCAGCACCGCCCCTATCTCCTGCGCAATGAAGCCGAGGTGAACGCGGTCATCGCGGCCATGCGCCTCACCCGAATCCTTCCATCGATACGACACGCCTCGCAATTGAGAAACCACTGCCAGCGCATTGCTCAGCGTCGTCACGTCCCGCTTCAGCCGCGCATCCGATGGAACCATCACGTTGGTGGCCTTGACATTTCCGGCCACCTCAAGCCTTTCGGTTGGTGAGTTCGTGCCAAGACCCACGTTGCCGTCGGATTTGATCCGCATGCGCTCGGGGACCGAGTTCCCTAAGCCTGCCCCACCGGTGTAAAACGCGAGGCCGCCGAGACTGTTCGGCACTTCCTGCACCATGCCGATCGCCGCAATCGAATTATTGTTGTTTCCTCCCACAAGGTTGATCCCGGTCACGGCATTGGCCGCACTGATGTTGTTTTCAAGAATCAACCCGCCCCCGTAGGTAAGGTTCCAGAACGTCGCGCTTGACGCCGGCGTGGGGTCAACCCGAGCGACGTCCAACGTCGTGCTCGGTGTCACGGTCCCGATGCCGATATTGCCGCTCGGGGCGATGACCACCCGATTCGCTCCCGCAGATCCGTCCCAGATCCGTAAGGATGCGGCTGGATAGAGCGAGCCGTCAGCCGTTACCGTAAAGTCGAACCGCCGACCATTCTGTGCCTTGTTCTCAAGTGTGATGCTCACATCCGGCTTGTTTGCGGCTGCATGAACAGTCGAAACAGGGCTCAGGACGCCAATCCCGACGCGGGGATCGAATGGCGTGAATGTCGAGACATTCCCCACCTGTTCCCACCCGCCACCATCCGTCGAGTAGTGCGAATACCCCGTCGCTCGCACCGCCTGTCGCGGACTCACCGTCACGTAGCTCCCACTGCCCGCCGGCGATCGTACCGCCAACTCCAGCCACAGATCGCCCCCGTCAAACCACGCCGGATCAAACTCCAGCGCCGTTGAGAACAATCCCTTGCTCGGTGCAAGACTTGTCTTGGTAATCGTCTCCAGTGCCGTCCCGCCGTTCTCGACATCAAACAGCCGGAACTCCACATCCGCCGTCCCCGTCACCGGCGATCCGTTCAGAATCAATCGCCCCTGATAACTGATCCCCTGGTCCGACACGTCCGGATGAGCCGGCATCGCGCTCAACGTCGCGGCCAACATACCTATGACTACCCAACTGTTAGGGCCTCTTTGCTCCGTCATGGCTGCTGCTCCTGGGCTTGGGCCCCGTTCGTGATTCGTGCCTCGACCGCACTCAGCCTCGCAGCCAGCGCCTCGATCATCCCGTTCATCCGTTCTCGTTCCGCCGCCCATTCGCGCTCCTTCGCCGCACATTCTCGAGCGCTCTCCGCCATGGCGGCCTGCGCCTCGGCTCGCTGCATCTCGCAGGTCTTGTTCAACTCCTTGATCGCCTCCGCCAGGACCGGCACGATCTCCATATACGAAACGGTGAAATACCCGTCGCTTCCCTCCTTGACGACCTCCGGCAGCACCGCCTGCGTCTCCTGGGCGATGAAGCCAAGGTGCTTTCGATCATCCCGCCCGCTCGCCTCGCTCGAGTCCTTCCAACGATACGAAACGCCCCGCAGCCGCGATACAACTGCGAGCGCATCATTCAACGTGGTCACGTCCCGCTTCAGCCGTGCGTCCGACGGAACCATGACGTTGTTGGCTTTGACATTCCCATTGACATGCAGCTTCTCGTCGGGATTGTCAACATCCAACCCCACACGATCGTTCGTTATCACGATAGTGCTGTTGTCGTTTGAGCCAAGCAGGAGTGCTGAGTCGGTCAACGTCTTGATCTGGCACACCGGCTCATCCACCCGGCAGATGATGTCGAGGGTTGTGTCATGAAGCGGAGAGTCGGCGACCGAAGTCACCCGAAGTCTGGTTTCTGAGTTTTGTGGCCCATTCACGTGGAGTTGAGTTGTCGGATTCGTTGTCCCAATTCCGACGTTTCCGCTGGGACCAATCACCAGCCTCTCCCCACCCGAGGATCCATCTCGAATGCGGAAGGAGCCTGCAGGAATAAGGGACGTGTTCGATGAGACAACCAGGTCGTATCGGCGACCTCCCGGACTGCCGTTCTGAATGGTCATGGAAGCATCGGGGAACCCAGAGCGAAACACATGGAGAGGCGAGGCAGGATTGGTCAAACCAATCCCCACTTGTGCAACGGGATCGGCAAACGTCGTTTGATTCCCCTCCCGAACCCACCCGCCGCCATCCGTGGAATAGTGCGAATATCCCGTTGCCCGCACCGCCTGCCGCGGCGAGATCGTGACAAAACTCCCGCTCCCCGCCGGCGATCGCACCGCAAGCTCCAACCACAGGTCTTGGCCGTCAAAGAAAGCCGGATTAAAGTTGACGTGCGTGGAGAAGAGGCCCTTCGCCACGGCGATGTTCGACACGAGCGGGTTATTCAGCAATGTCCCTCCCTCTGGCTGGTCGTACAGATTGAACACGACATCCGCCGTCCCCGTCACAGGCACCCCGTCCAGAATCAGCCTCCCCTGATAACTGATCCCCTGCTCCGACACATCCGCATCCGCCGCGGGGGCACTCAGGCAGAGCACGGAAGCAACAAGCATCAGAACCAATCCCGTCGATTGGGAACCACGCAAGCACCGCGCTTTGCCGCTCATCGAACTCCTCCTGTCGTCATTGACGATCCTTAGATTGCTTCCCGCACCATGGCCGATACCTCCACGCAGGTCTCCATCGCGGCCAGAATGCCACCCGATCATCCGGGACGCACCCTGCCGAGTCAAGAAATCTCTCTCGACACAACAAGGCTCAACCCCGCCGGTCCGGCGCTGCCAAGGTGGCGAAATCTAGTCCTGCCAATCCGCCAGCAACAATCCCAAGTCCGCCCCGCTGACCTCTCCATCATCGTTGAGGTCGCTCAAGCACCCGCCGCACGTTCCCCATTCCGCCAGCATGATCCCAAGGTCAGCGCCGTTCACGAAGCAATCGAGGTTCAAGTCCGCAAATGGCGGCATCACCTCGCACGTGTCCGGTACGCCGTTTGAATTGCAGTCCTCATCACCTGAAAAAACAACGTCGCACCAGTCCACCGTGCCGTTGCCGTTGCAGTCCGTCGCCGTCGCCACGAAGAGATACGCCGACCCCGACGCGAAACCACCAACCAGTGCCTTCTCCGCCCCGCCCGCGATCAAGTCCCCGTCAATCCCGCATGCCGATCCAAGGTTGTCGTTCCGTCCAGCGTCAAACGCCGCGAACGTCGTCTGAAGCGACCAGACATCGTTTGTACCTTCGTACCGCCGGATACTGCCGGACTGCCCCGCGGCCGCATCGTCCCCCGGCGCACCGACGATCACTGTGCCTTCCCGCGTCGCCACGCTTGTTCCGAATCTCTCTGAGAGATCTCCCGGCGACGGCACAAGTTTCGCCTTGAGAGTCCACGTTGAGCCAACTCGATGAAACACCGAAGCGCTGCCCCCATCGCTGGACGTGTCGTCATCCAGCGGCGCACCCACCACCACGAGATCGCCGTCAATCGCCACGGCCGCTCCAAAATTATCCATTGCCTCCAGCGACGCCGGAGCCAGAACCGCCTGCTGCGACCAGACTCCATTGCTTCGAGTGAAGAGAAACGCGGCCCCCGAATCCAGCCCGCCATCATCATCATTGAACGCGCCCACGATGATGGTATCTCCGCTGATTCCAACGCTGTAGCCGAATTGATCGCTCGCCGCGGTCTCGTTTCCCTTGAACTTCTGCTGCACGACCCATGCGCCAAGTTCATTCTGCACGAACACCGTGATTGATCCCGTATTCACCGCGCCGTCATCATCCAGGCGCGATCCGATCACGATCGTCTCTCCGTTCACTCCCGCCGACCAGCCGAACTGGTCGGCCGCTCCCGGGCTCGGTTCCTTCAGCTTCGCATCGAAATTCCAGTCACCCTCATCGCGCCGAAACACAAACGCAGTCCCCGCGTTGCTTCCAAAATCGTCGTCCTCCGGCGCGCCCACCACCAGCACATCGCCCTCCAGAGCCAATCCTGCGCCGAACCGATCATTCGCCGCGGGTGTTGGCGACTTGATCATCGCTTCGAGCGTCCAAACCCCGCGTACGTATCGATACACCGTCACACTGCCTGAGTTGGTCGGTTCATCGTCGAGCCACGAACCGATGGCCAGCGTGTCATCCGAGATCGCCACCCGGTGTCCGAAGTCGTCGCCCGTGCCCGGCACCCCCGGCGTCAGCTTGCCGAGGTCGCAACCCTCCGGGTCGCCGCCCATGCTCCATGTCGCCCACAGCGATGCCATCACCAGCACCGACGAAACGCGTCCCTTCGTCATCATCCGGTCCCTCCGCTTGGACAGCAAAATCCTATCCGCGAATGCCGAATTCCGCACGAAATCCCAGTCAGGCGTGCTCGAGAACCGCGCGAAGTCGTCCGCCTGTTGCGGCCAATCGACTCTCCGCGTCAACTCGATCCACGCCCAGCGTGATCATCACCAGCGTCGTCTTCACATCATTTCCACCCAGACGGAGAGCGTCGGCGGCTGCCTCGCGGGAAAGATCGGGACACAGGGTCCGCACAATTCGGATGGCGCGGTCCATCAGCTTCTGATTTGTGGCCCGGAGGTCCACCATCAGGTTCCCATGAACTTTTCCCAGTTGTGAAAACATCACTGTCGTCAGGATGTTCAGCGCCAGCTTCGTGGCGCTTCCCGCTTTCAATCGAGTGGATCCCGTCAGAATCTCCGGACCCGTATTCAGAACGATCAGGTGGTCGCATCCCTTTGGCAAATCACGCGGCACACACGTCAGCAAACCCGTCGCCGCCCCGCGCTCCTTTGCCAGTGTCAATCCTCCAAGCACATACGGCGTCGTTCCCCCGGCCGCGATTCCCAGTACCGAGTCCGATTCATTCACTCTCAAACGCTCGAACTCGTCCCGGGCGCCCGATGGATCATCCTCCATCCCTTCACTCGATCGACGCAACGCCGCGTCTCCTCCCGCAATGATTCCGATCACCTGCTCCGGACGACTCTGAAACGTCGGCGGACATTCACTTGCATCCAGTACCCCCAGCCGCCCGCTCGTCCCCGCGCCGATATAGATCAGTCGACCCCCTCGCCGAACTCGTGCGGTCACCACCTCAATCCAATTGACCAAGAACGACTGAGCCCCGGCGACCGCCTCGATCGCCGCGCGATGATCGGTCGTCATCAGCTGCACGGCCTCCGAGGTCGATAACTCATCAAACCCGTGGGATTGATCATGCCGCTGCTCGGTTCGAAGCTGTCCACGATCGGGAGGAAGGCCCTTCATTCACCCATCTTAACCAGAGAAAAATGAACTGGGATTCTTGGAACTTCCTCGTTGACCCGACCTTGCGGACACAAGAGAATAAAGATCTGCGGGTGAGCCAGTCGGCCCGGCCGATGCCGCAAAACTGAGAAAGGAAGAAAGCCATGAAGCGAAGTTTCATTCTGCTGGCCGGATTGCCGTGCACCCTCGCATCCGCCGCCTTGATCGATAGCAGCTATATCGGCCGCAGCGACGGCAACTGGGGTGTCTCCACGAATTGGAATCCCACCGGCGTTCCCGACAACGGGGGAAACACCTACCACGCCATCATCGATCCGCGCGGCGCTGTCAACGTATTCCTCAACCTCTCTCTCGATGTCGATCGCATCACCATCGGCATCGACGACAGCCTCACCTTCCTCAACGATGTCGACCTGACACTCGTCTCGTCGCCGACAACCAACAACGGTCTCTTCTGGCTGAATGCTGGCGGCAACAGCACCGATCTCATCCTCAACACCCCGAACGTCCTCTTCACCGGCACCGGCGAACTTCGCCTCCAGGGTCCCAACGCCCGCATCTACGGCGTCGCCGCCACTCGCCGGCTCACCAACGACGTCGATCACCTCATCACCGGCGGCGGCCAGATTGGTATCAACAGCGCCCTCAATCTGACCAACCTCGGCGAAATTCTCGGCAATCAGGCCACCACGCTGACCATCGACCTCGTCGGCGGCACCGGTGTCAACTTCAACTCCGGGCTCATTCACGCCGCATCCGGTGGCAAGATCTCGATCGTCGACACCACCATCAATAACCAGGGCAACGGTCTCTTCCTCGCCGAAAACGCGAGCACCGTCGATATCTCGACCAGTCACATCCTTGACGGCGTCTTCGACACCGCCGGCTCCGGCGTGGTTCGGGTCACCGGCGGCTCGACCTTCACCGATCCGACCAACAATGGTCTCTTCGATGTCCTCAACGATGTCGATCCGGTCATCCAGGGAACCACCTTCACCAATACCGACACCATTCGCATGTCCGCCGGCGGAAACCTCACCGATCTCCAACTCAACGCTCCCGACATCGCGTTCACCGGCGGCGGCACGCTCCGCATGATCGACAGCCCCAACAATCGCATCTACGGCATCAACGCAACCCGACGCCTGACCAACGCCGCCGATCACACCATCGCCGGATCCGGCCAGGTCGGCGTGAACGCCGCGATCTACCTCACCAACAACGGCCTCATCAAGGCCGATCAACCCACCGCCCTCACCATTGATCTCACCGGCTCCACCGGCAACAACTTCAACAACAACCTCATCCTCGCCGAGAACGCCACGCTCAATCTCTCCGACACGCAGATTGACAATACCAACGGCGTCTTCCGCGCCGCCGCCGGCGGCCACTTTGACCTCTACGGCTCGACCGTTGCGGGAGGGCTCTTCGACAACGTCGGCGGGTTCATCCGCTGCGTCACCTCCAGCACTTTCATCAATCCCACATTCAATGGCGCGTTCCAGATCCTCAATGACGTCGACCCCGTCTTCCAGGGAACCGTCACCAACGCCGATGAAATCCAAATGCTCGCCGGCGGTAACAATACCGACGTCCAACTCAATACGCCCTTTGTAGTTTTCACCGGCGGCGGTGTCCTTTCGCTCAGCAATTCGCCGAACAATCGAATCTTCGGCATCAACGCCAACCGCGTGCTTTTCAATAAGGCCGACCACACCATTCGTGGCGCTGGGCAGATTGGTGTGAATAGCGCCACTGAACTTCTCAATCTTGGCCTCATCGAGGCAAACCTGCCAACGTCGTTGACGATCGACCTCGTCGGCGCCGTCAGCCAGAACGTGAACCAGGGTCTCATCCTCGCCAACGGCGCCACGCTCAACCTCTCGGGCACATCGCTCGACAACTCGGCCGGCATCCTCCGCGCCATCAATGGCGGATTCTTCGATATCAGTGCCTCCACCGTGCAGGGCGGCCTCCTCGATTCCGACGGCGGACTCGTCCGCTGCACCGGCGCCAGCACCTTCATCGATCCGGTCTTCAACGGCGCGTTCCAGATCCTCAATGATGTCGATCCCGTCGTCCAGGGCGTCGTCACCAACGTCGACGAGATCCAGATGCTTGCCGGCGGCAACTCGACGGACCTTCTGCTCAATACCTCCGAGGTCACCTTCACCGGCGGCGGTATTCTGTCGTTGAGCAATTCTCCCAACAACCGGATCTTCGGCATCAATGCCAACCGACGGCTCATCAATGAATCCGACCACACGATCCGTGGCGCCGGCCAGATCGGAGTGAACTCCGCTCTCTTCCTCACCAATCACGGCCTCATCGAGGCCAACCTGCCTACTTCCCTCACCATCGACCTCGTTGGCAACGTCAACTCGAACTTCAACGACGGCCTGCTCAACGCCGCCAACGCCACGCTCAACATCGTCGGAACGGAATTGACCAACACCGGCGGCATCATTCATGCCGACTCCGGCGGCCACGTCGATATCTCCTCCAGCCTCATCTTCAGCGGCATTCTCGATTCCACGGGCTCCGGCGCTGTCCGAATCACCGGTGGCTCCACCCTCCGCGATATCACCAACCAGGGTGTCCTCCAGATTCTCAACGATGTCGACCCCGTCCTCGAAGGCACCACGACGAATAATGGAGAAGTCCAGCAGAACGCGGGAGGAAACAGCACCGACATTCAGATCAACTCCTCTCCCACCACCATCACCGGCAGCGGACAGTGGATCCTCAGCGACTCTCCAAACAACCGCATCTATGGAGTGAACGCCACTCGCCGCCTTATCAATGGCCCCGAACACACCATCCGCGGCGCCGGCCAGCTCGGCGTCAACAGCGCCTTCAACCTCACCAATCAGGGCTCCATCATCGCCGACGCTTCGGTGGGAATGACCATCGACGTCACGACCGATTACACCAACGAGGGCCTCCTCCACCTCACCGCCGGCAATGTCGTGATCGCACCCGGCACCTTCACGACCTCAGGCTCCGTCGTCGTCGATGCCGGCCGCACCCTCACCCGAAACGGCGCCTACACCCAGACCGCCGGCTCCTCCATCATCAACGGCACCCTCACCGTCGATAGCGGCGGCTCCGTCAGCCTCTCCGGCGGCACCTTCGGCGGCAACGGCGTCGTCAACTCCAACGTCTCCAACAGCGGCGGCAACCTCGCCCCCGGCGCCTCCGCCGGCGATCTCAACATCAATGGCGCCTACAGCCAGGGCATGTCCGCTGAAATGTCCGTCGAAATCGGCGGCCCCAACCCCGGCGCCGATCACGATCAGCTCATCGTGTCCACCACCGCCACCCTCGCCGGTCAGCTCAACGTCGCCCGCATCAACGGCTTCGAACCCACCCCCGGCCAGGAATTCGTCATCCTCACCGCAGCCTCGCGCCTCGGAACCTTCGACACCGTCTTCTCCTGCGATCCCGTCGAAATCGTCTATACCGACACCACCGTCAAGGTCGTCTACGGCGACGTCACCGGCATCGTTGGCGATCTCACCGGCAACGGCTCGGTCGACGGCGCCGACCTCGGTCTCCTCCTCGCCTCGTGGGGACCCTGCATCGAAACCTGCTGCGATGCCGACCTCAACGAGGATGGCAACGTTGACGGAGCCGACCTCGGCCTCCTCCTCTCCAACTGGTCCTGATTCCCGAAACCAGAGTCTTCAGCTTTCCCGCCGCCCGCTGAGCTCCTCAGCGGGCGGCTTTCCTTTTGCCCTTCATCGCGGCCACTACCTTCGGGCTCGTCAACTCCCGCAGCGCATCCTTCCCCACCCAGCGGCAGCTCGCCCGTTCATCCGTCGCCAATCGCCTCGCCACGTCAACCGCCGCCTCATGCAGCGATGCGCTCCGCCGACCGATCCCTCGCAGCGCCCAGTTCACACCCTTCTTTACAAAGTTCCGCTCATCGCTCGCCGCCCTTTCCACCAATCCAAGAGCCTTGTGAAACGGCTCATCCGGCGAGGTCTTGTCGTGCAGCGCCAACGACGCCAGCAGCGCAAACGCAGCCCGCTTCACGAACTCTTCCTTCGACTTCGCCCACTTCTCCACGCGGCCCCAGGCCAGCGGCGTTTTGTCAAAAAGGTGAAAACACGCCGTGTCACACACCGCCCAGTTATCGAATTCCGCACACCACGCATCCATCCTTTTCGCCGTCAACATGGACACATGCTCCACATACACCGCCAGCATCCGACCCTCATACTGACCCGTCCTCCACAGCCGCTCGGCCAGTTCGTGTCGCCATGCCGCATCCTCCGCCTCAGTTCCCTTTTTCCCGCCCCCCGGCCCCGCGCGATGCAGCCCCTTCGCCAGCTTCTGAATCTGCCCCATCGGCGTCCCGTACGCCGTCTCCGCCGTGACCCCGGTGACCCCGAATCGCTCTCCCATCCTCGCCTTCATCGGCTTCGACCCGAGCTTTTTCAGTTGACCAAGCAGCTGATCGACACTCGGCGTCTCGCCGCCGGCGCCCGCCTTCGCCCCCGACCGCCGCCCTGCGTTCCTACTCACCATCCTCTTCTTCGCCAAATCGGGTCCCTTCAGCATCTACTTCTAAAACGACCAGTTCGCCAGCCTCGTAGGTCCGCAGTGCGGATCGCTTGTCTGGACGCCGAACCATACCAACAGCCTCGTGGGGTCCGCACTGCGGACCGCTTGTCGATGTCGTCATCGCCATCCCCGATTCTGCCCAATAGACCAAATAAAATACGAATAAACTTGAATATCATGGTTGACAAGACTGATAAACAGATAACAATGTCACCATGACACCAATCACAAGCCAACCAAATCCGGCCGCCTTCGCCATCGATTTCCTCAAAAACCTCGTCGCCGACCCCGAAGCACCCATCGCCCAGCGCCGACTCGCGGCCGTCGCCATCCTCCAACAGACCAACCCGAAATCACTCCACGCTCCGCCAAAACCGCAATCTCCCGCAGGCTCGAAGCCATCAACCGTTCCGACGTACCTGACACCCGTCCACCCTGAAGCAAATCCCTCAGGCCTGCTCAACTGTCCCGCGCGACTATCGCCGCTCTCCGGCTTGTGCAACGGCGCCGGCGCGCTCCTCGATGCGACCACCCTTACCCAGCTTTCCTCGCCCCGCACAGAATCTCGCGCTGATCGTCGCCGTCAACGGCGCCGAAACCATCAGTTGGCGGCCGGGATTCACTCCGGCACGGCCCATTCCTGTTGCCACGATCTCTGAAAATTCCAGATTTATCGTATCCCCGGGATGCCCATTGTTGTACAAACGCATGTAACCACTCTCTTTAAGGAGATCGCCGATGCCCTTTGTCGCAACAAGCTTGGCCATCGCGCTCTTGACGCCCGCGTCACCGTTCCAATTCCCCATTCGTGCACTTGTCGACGCCGCACAGAATGGCCGCCACCGCCAGCGCCACATCATTCGCGGCGATTTCGATTCATCCCCCGGCCGCCTCTCTCACAATGTGGCTGGTCTTCCCGAACAGATGATTCCCCAACCGGCTCTCGCCGGCTTTGCCTGCTGCACGCCCGATGGCTGTGTCATGGTCAGCTCCGAAATGGAATGCAACGCTCTCGGCGGCGTCTCCTTCCCGAATCAGACGTGCGATGGCAACTGGTGCTCCCCTGGTGCCTGCTGCTCCGAAGATAGCTGCGTCTTCGCCGATGCATGGAACTGTGTCATCAATGGCCGCGACTACATCGGCCCCGGCATTTCCTGCTTCGATGATCCTTGCAATCAGGTCGTCGGCGCCTGCTGCAGCGGCGGCGATTGCACGATCGTCTCGCAGGACGACTGCAATGCCATCGGCGGCACCTGGCTTGGCGCTGGATCCGGTGCGCTTTGCGGCAACGGCGCTTGCGAGCTCGGCTCATGCTGCTTTGAAACAGGCTGCACCGATTCCGCCAAGTTTGAATGCGATGCCCTTGGAGGCGACTTTGCCCCCGGCATCTCCTGCCTCGATGGTGGTTGCTCCGATGCCGGCGCCTGCCCCGATGGAACGCTCTGGGGACAGTCACCGGACCCGCCGTTTGCCTTCACCGCCGGCACCAGTGAATTGGGAACTCTGTTCAAGCGATACGAGAATTTCTCCGGCGTTGCCGGGGCGATCCAGGAGGTGCACTGGTGGGGCGTCGATCTCGACAGCCTCGATAACAACCAGTGGGCCGAATGCGACGAATTCGATCCCACCTTCATCATCGCCTTTCACCAGGATGCCGGCGGCGTGCCCGGTGCGGAAGTCGCCACATTCACTCTTCTCGCCGATCGAATTCCCACCGGCGAGTTCTACCTCGGCACCGAACTCTTCGAATATCACGTCGTTCTTCCCCAGCCTGTCGTGCTGACCAAGGGCTGGATCTCCATCCTCGGCGCCGGCGATCCCGAATGCTGGTTCCTCTGGATGTCCTCCGGCCTTGGCGGATCATGGTGCGATCTCTGCCTGCCCTCACAACAGGATCTTGACTATGCCGTGTGCCTCCTCGGCACCCAGGGCGATGTCGTCGGCTCCTGCTGCGATGATCTCACCGGCAATTGTTCCGACGGGGTCAACATCGCCGATTGCCTCGGTCCCTTCCAGCGATTCAGCGCCGACACGACCTGTGCCGATCTCGAGCCGACCTGCGGCGTCATTCTCGGCGCCTGCTGCATGGGAGATTCATGCGTCGAGTCCACCGAAGAAGACTGCGCCTTCATCGGTGGCGATTGGCTCGGCCCATACACCATCTGCTCGTCCTGCCCGTGCGTCGTTTCCTGTCCCGAAGGTGCCATCGACGAGGGAGAACCAATCTGCTTCGACGGCTATGTCGATACCTACAACGCCGGATGCTTCGATGAAGATCTCTCCGTCACCCACGTTCCGCTTAACTCCGTCATCTGCGGCCATTCCGGCGTGTACCTCCTCGCCGGAGAAACTGTTGCCGATTTCGACTGGTATCAGGTTGACGTTGAAGCTGAAGGAGTCATGCAGATCAACATCAAGGCCGAGTTTCGCCCGCACGTGCTGGTCGCCCTGGCCGACGGCGGTTGCCCGGCGTTCTCGCTGGTGAATGCCATCGCCCTTGAATGCGACGATCTGAACGTCGAGTTGTTTGTGCTTCCCGCATCGTATTGGGTCATCGTGCTCCCATTCGGCGCGACTGACTCGGCCGTGTGCGGCGCGTCATACGTCCTCGAAATCAACGGACCCACATTGCCCTGCCTGCCGGATCTCAATGGTGATGGAGTGGTCAATGGAGCCGACCTTGGCCTGCTCCTCTCCGCATGGGGCAACTGCACCATCGGATTCCCATGCCCGGCCGATCTTGATGGCGATGGTCTTGTCGGCGGCGCTGACCTCGGCCTCCTGCTCGCCGCGTGGGGTGGCTGCTGATCCACCGCAACGCTCGCGATCAATCGTTCGCCTGATTCTCCCCGTGGTCACCCGCGTGGGACGACGTCGCCATGTTCGGCCTCTTGTCACCCTTCGACGGCGGCCGTGCCACAAACGCCATTCGCTCATCAATCACCTGCGGTGATTCAACCGACCACCCGGACTGCTGCACCAGCGTCAACAGGTCCTCCGCATGCTCTTCCGGCATCACCATCAGCACCGTGCCCTCCCGCTCGGCAAGCTCGTCGGCAAGCTCCTCCACCGGCATCGTTTCAATCTCGGTGTCCAGGTACAGGCTCAGCCCATACCACGCTCGCGACCCCACAAACACAACCTCCCGAAGATCCGCCGGTACGTCGATCTTCCTCGCAACCTCCCGGCTGTCGCGGCCGAGCGATGAATGCCCCAGCCAGAATCGGACTCCCAGCAGCCCGACCACCACGATCAGGATGGCAGCCTGTGTCTGCCGCCACCGGATCCAGTCCGCCGGCACCCGCCGCGCCGTCAGTAATACCAGCGGCAGCATCAGCGGCACCACGTAAAGAGGCAGCCGCGACCGCGCCAGCATGAACACGATCAAGGGCAGCAGCACCCACAGGATCAGCAATCTCAGTTCCGGGCTTCCAAACGCGCTGCGAATCCCTCCGGCGTAGGGCGGCCGCTGCGGATTCGGCCACCATTCCACCGCCCACGGCAACAGGCCGCCGATCAGGATCGGAATGTACATGAACGCCATGTACCACTCGGGATTCCGACCGTGTTCATCGGTCATCACGCGGCCCACCACCTCGTGCCGGAGGAAGTAGTTCATCATGTCCGGGTTTCGAATCAGGATGACCGCGAACCACCAGAGACCAATGGCAAGGCCCACCAGCAACCCGGGTGTGAAGAACAGTTGAAACAATCCGCGCCACCGGTCGTGCCACGCGACCACCGCGATGACCGCCATCAACGGCAGCAGCCCCGGCGGCCCCTTGGTCAGAAACGCAAGCCCGAATCCCACCCACATCAGCCATAGCCAGCCACGGTGAAACGCCCCGGTCGTGACCTCCCCGTGTGGCGAATGCGGTTGCGGTGAATCCAGACGCCGCCACGCCAGCACAAACCCGGTCATCGCCACGCCTTCCATCGCCGCCAGCAGCGTGTCCGTCGTCACGATGTTTGATGCAAAAAACGGCAGCGCCGACGTCGCCATCATCACCGCCGAAGCGCCGACATTGCCCTTCGCCACCCGTCGCGCCATCGCCGCAGCGCAGCCGGCCAGCACCGCCAGGCTGATCGCCCCGGGCAGCCGCGTCGCCAGCTCGTTTCGACCCAGCAGGCTCACGCCGGAGGCGATCAACCAGTAGGTCAGCGGCGGCTTGGTCATGTGCGGCTGTTCATGGTGCAGCTGCGGGTTGATCCAGTCGCCGGTACGCAGCATCTGCAACCCCACCGTGACATACCGGCCCTCATCCGGCTCCCAGAGGCCCCGCGCCCCGATGAAGAGAAACGACGCCGCGATCACCACCGCCACGACGAACCACCGCGCATGAATCCCCCGCGCTCGGACCGGGAGTTCAGGCTTGGACGTCTCGTTCACGCAGCGTCGCTCCATCGAGGGGTGGGTTGCGGATTGTAACACCCTCGTCCTCGCGACCCTGCGATGTCCATGACCGGATGATGCTCAGAGGGTCATGGCCACCAGCGTCAGCGTCATCGCGAATCCCGCGATGTCCGCCAGCGTCGTGCAGATCGGCCCCGACGCCAGCGCTGGGTCTACCTTGAGCCGTCGCAAGACCAGTGGACAGACCGCGCCGATCCCGATCGCCGCCAGCGTGTTCATCGCCATCGCTCCGCCCACGGCTGCGCCGATCGCCCAGCTCGCCCCCCAGACCTTCGAAAGAAACGCCACCGCAAATCCCAGGGGCAGCGCCATCAACATCGCCATGGATATCTCGTGCACCAGCACCCGTCGCCACGCCCCGGGATCGATGATCCCGAGTGTCAATTCCCGAATGCTCACGGCCGCCGCCTGCATGGCTGCGTTCCCGCTGGTGGCGGAGATCACCGGCAGCACCGCGGCCACCACGATGGCGCTGGAAAGCGTCTTCTGGTGCATGGCGATCACGGCCGCACCGCCGAGGCACAGGATGAGGTTCACGCCCAGCCATGCGGTTCGGCGGCGGAGACGCAGCGTCACGGGCATCGAGCGCAGCTCCTCACCACCGACGATGCCCTGGCTGACTCGATAGGTCTCTTCCGCTTCCTCGTGCTCGGCCTCGGTGGCGTCGGCCCGGGAGACCACGCCCAGCATCGCCCCGGATTGATCCACCACGGGAAGGCCAACGAACGGATACTCATCGAAGGCCAGCGCCAACTCGCGCATCCCCGCGGTGTCGAGAATGATGGCAGGCTTGCGCCGAATCAGTGACCCCACGGTGGCCCCCTCCGACCCGAGCATCAGGTCTCGGATCGGCACCACGCCGAGCAGCCGCCGCTTGGCGTCGAGCACGTAGACATACTGCACGCCGATCGCCGCATATCGCTCCTGGTTGGCCCGGAGGTTTGCAATCGCCTGAGTCACCGTCGTCTCTGCCGGGAACGACAGGTACTCGGTCTCCATCAGGCCGCCCGCAGTATCCGGGTCGTATTCCAGCAGCCGCGCGGTCGAGGCCTGGGCTTCTGCCGGCAGGGCGGCCTGAATCGCCGCCCGGGATTCCTCATCCACAACCTCGGCGAGGAGGTCGGTCCGGTCGTCGCTGCGCAATGAGGCCAGCAGCCGCGCTGCCACCACCGGATCAAGCACCGACAGGATGGCGCCGGTCTGCTCATACGGCAGCCATCGCAGAATTTCATCCACCTTGCTGCGCTCGGTCAGCGCGCCGACGAGGGCGGCCGATTCAGCGGTGTTCAGCGTGCCGAAGAGAGCTCGGGTGGCATCCGGATCCGGGTCGGCGGACTGATAGATCCGCGCAGCCTCAGCGACGTTGCCTTCCTCGATCAGCGCGGCAACCTGCTGAGCGTCAATTCCGATTCGCATTTCATCCAAGGTGACATGACGATAGTCGCCCGCGCTGACTCTCGATACTGTCGATGCGTGAAGGCCCTGCGGTGATCAGGGCCGCGTTGCAGCGATCTCATGAATCGACGATCCAACCACGGCCGGCGCCTTTCGCCGGGTGCGGGTGGATCGCGGGATGTCGAGGCGCTCGGCCACGTAGAGGTACTCGGTGTTGGTGACATGGCTCACGCGGCCGACCTTCTCACCCTGCGGGTTGTAGATCCCGATGCGGGCGCCGACATATCGGCGATAGTCGTGCTCGATGGTGGAGACGCGGACCGCGCCGTCCCAGAGAGAGCCGAGCATCAACTCCATGGCTTCGCGGCCGACATAGCCCTCATTATTGAATGAGACAATCAGGAGCCTTGCCCTTACTGACTGCAGCAGGCGGGCGAAGGCGTTGGCGCATTCGCGGCGGGAATTAAACACACTGCGGCGATCGCGGCAGTCGATGCGCTTGCAGGCGATGCCGTAGACCTCTGGCTTATCCCAACGGACGAGCGATTCCCAGATGTGATAGTTGCCGAGGTAGGAATGCTGGTTGTAGGGCGGGTCGATATACGCGGCGTCGGCCTCGAGGGTGCGGGCGGCGTCGAAGGCGTCAAGTTGATGGGCGGCGGACCGGCCGTGGACACCGCGGGGCAGAAGCGCCGGCACGCGAAGTTCAAGCGGGTTGGAAGCGCGCGGGGCCCACGATTTGAGATAGGCCATCTGCACACCGGTGGTGGAGTCGACGCGGTCGGCCGCCTCCATCAGCGAGACCAGCATGACGGCTTCGAGTTCGGGGTCGAGCGATTTGGCCGCGATGGCTTCGCGGATGGCATCGATGCGTTCGCCGTTGTGGGGCTGGAAGAAGCGGGAGCGCTCGCAGAAGGTGTGGGTGAAGTAGCCGGGTTGGCCGCGAAGGGCGTTGAATTCGGCGACGAGTTGTTCAGCCTCTCGGCGGTGATCTTCGGCGTCGGCCTGCACGTAGCAGCGGGCGAGGGTGGCGGCGTAGGCGTTGTGGTCGTTGGCGAGGACGCGATAGCCGGCGGATTTCAGGGCAGCGCCGACGCGAGAGGTGCCGCTGAAGAGATCGATGACGGAGCGCACGGAGGGATGTCGGCCGACGCATTCAAGGATGACGGGAAGGAGGGTGCGCTTGGAGCCGAGGTATTTGATCACGGGAAATCCGTGGGTGATATCGGCAGAATGGAGGGGGTTGCGAGAGGGATGCAGGGGGCGGGGAAGTCAAAGAGATGACGAGAGAGTGGAGCGCTCGAGGTAAGATGACATCATGCGGCGGGCGCTGAAGCACATCCTCATCTTCGGGCTGTTGGCTTCCGGGGGGGTGGTGGTGAGTTATCTGGTGGCGTGGGGATGCGTTTGGCGCGGTCAGCCCCGTGGTCGCGACTTGGCCGAATAGGTGGCTTTGATCGCGCAATGGAGGACTCGAGAAGTCGCAAGTGACTCGCCTGAACATGTGTGGCTTCAGCGCTTCGGCTGGCGGCCAGCCGAAACAGGATGGGGGCGATACGTAGTGAGGTGCACTTTGAGACAGACCGTCGGGCGCTTCTCGTACGATTACACAGAGTGTTGGCAGGCTCCGGATGGAATGATCGTCTTCGATCTGCGGGGGACGACTGCAGGCAGCGCGTGCCCCGAGTGCGGCAGCGCGGCGTGAGTTGATGAAAGCACGGTCCGCAGTGCGCGGCCCTGCAACGCTAGCCGTTCCACTTGCGCTCCGCCGGGCCGACGTAGTCGGCCAGCGGACGAATGATCCGGTTGTTCTGGTGCTGCTCCATGATGTGGGCGCACCAGCCCGTGATGCGGCTGGCCACAAAGATCGGCGTGTATTGCGGTACCGGGATGCCCATCACGAAATACGTCATGCCGCAGGGGAAATCCACGTTGGGGTGAATGTTCTTTTCCTTCAGCATCACGGCCTGCACCCGGTCGCCCATGTCGAACCACTTCTTCGACTGCGGTCCCTGCTGCTCGGCGATCTTGAGGCCCCAGCCGCGAAGGATTCCCGCGCGATGGTCGCCGTTCTTATAGACGCGGTGGCCGAAGCCCATGAGCTTTCGCTTGGTGTCGAAGGCGTGGTGCATGAAGTCCTCGACGCTGCCCTTCTTCGCGGCCACGTAGGCGTCGATCTCCTTCAGCATCTCCATGGCCATCTCGTTGGCGCCGCCGTGAAGCGGGCCCTTGAGGGCGCCGATGCCGCCGCAGACGGCGGAGTGCATATCGGTTTCGGTGGAGGCGATGACGCGGCAGGCGAAGGTGCTGGCGTTGAAGTCGTGCTCGGCGTAAAGGATGAGCGAGACATCCATGACCTTCGAGTGCATTTCCGGGGGCTTGGTTCCGGTCATGCACCAGAGCAGGTTGCCGGCGTGATTCAGCGACGGATCGGGCTTGACGGGTTTCTTGCCGTCGCGGCTCATCTGGCCGTAGCCGATGATGGTGGGGATCTTGGCGAGCAGACGCTTGGCCTTGCGGAGCTCGGCGGCCGGTGAGTTGTCTTCACACTCGGGATCGACATGGGAGAGCAGCGACACGCCGGTGCGGAGGATGCTCATGGGGTGAACATCGGGCGAGCCGGCGTGGTGTTGCGAGATCCTGCCGATGACGTCGAGGATGCCCTGATCGACCTCGCGCATGGAGACGAGCTCATCCTTGAAGGCCTTGAGTTCGGCGGCGGAGGGCTTGTGGCCCACCAGGAGCACGTGTGCCACTTCCTCGAAGGTGGCATTGGCGGCGAGATCGGCGATCTCGTAGCCGCGATACATGAGTTGGGTCTGGGTGACAGCGCAGATGGAGGTCTCACCGACGGTCTGGTCGGCGAGGCCGCGGGTGTCCTTGGGCTTATCAGCTGGTTTCGTGGGGGTGGAGGTGGCCATGGCGATCCTTCGGGGTTCGTTGAGTTGAATCCAGAATGATAGGGGATTGTGCTGAATTTGGGGCGGCCGCCACGCTGGCGGATAAACAGGAATTCAGATTTGCCGCTGACCGATAGAGGTGGCATGGCTGCGAATCAGGTGACCTGCGAATCGTGCCAGTCGATCATCCCCGCGGAGGATGTGGATATCCACACGCTGGTGGCGCGCTGCCGTCGGTGCGATGCGGTCTTTGACTGCCGGGAGCAGATTCAGGACGGCGGTGGTGTGCGGCGGCCGCGGAAGGAGCTGGCGCTACCCGCGGGGCTGACTTTTGAAGAGGGGATCGACGGGATCACGATTCGGCGGCGATGGCGAAGTTCGGGCACGTGGTTTCTGGTGCTGTTCACGTTGTTCTGGGATGGGTTTCTGGTGTTCTGGTATTTCATCGCCTTGACCCAGAACGGCCCTCTGATGATGAAGATCTTTCCGGTGTTGCACGTGGCCATAGGCGCGTTTATCACCTATCTCACGCTTGCAAACCTGTTAAACACGACGACGATCCGGGCGACGTATGACGCGCTGAGCGTGGTGCATGCGCCGGTGAAATGGCCGGGGTCGCGGGTGATCGATGCGGCCGATGTGAAGCAATTGGCCGTGAAGCAGAGCAGTGTTTCGAAGAATGATCGTTCGTTGTGGAGCGTGATGCTGGACACGGCGTCCGGCAAGCGGCTCACGCTGGTGGGCGGGCTCGAAGACCGCGATCATGCGGAGTACATCGAGGGCGCGGTGGAACAGTTCCTTGAGTTGGAGGACCGGCCGGAGCGGTAGTCATCAGGTGTGTCGGTCATGTATCGGTGCTCTTCACCAAACCCCACGTGTTTGCGACAGCATCGAGGACCATGATCGAGGCTTGAGGTTCTCCTTGCTCGCCTTCGCCGTCGATCACATAGACCTTCGCGCCAACCACAGCACAACCGAAACGATGCCGCAGCGATGGCATGTCGGGCCCGGTGACCCACGCATTCGACTCGGCATTGAGGATCTCGGTCGAGCGATTCTCGCCGCGAGTGCCGAAGACGAAGAGTCTGCCGTTGACTTCGGCCATGCCGTGAAATCCGTGTGGGGCGCGAAGCGAAGGGCCCGGACTCCATTGGCTTTGTGTGTCGTCGCTGATTTCGACCGATGTGACCTGTTCCGACGTCTCCCCGGAACTGGCATAGCCGCCGGTGACATAGATTCGAGAACCGATGCGGGCCGCTGCGTGACCATGGCGGCCGCGAAGCAGGGGAGCGCGATCCTGCCAGGTGCTTGTGCGTGTGTCGTAGATGCGGACACGATTGCTGTGCACCTCGCCATCCTCGACGCCGCCGATCACTGCAAATGACGAGTCGAATGAAACGGCCGCGAGTCGGCTCGCGGGATGCGGATCTTCGATCGAATGCTCCCAGTTGTTTGTCTCAAGATTGAAGACATCGACGAGGCCGATAGGGTTGTTGTCGCCGTCGAGGCCGCCGATGAGATACAGGCGCGGGCCGACGGCGACCATGGCACCAAGGGATCGTTGATGGGGCGGCGCGGGAAGGGTTGTCCACGAGTTGGTGCTGGGATTCCAGGCGTCGAAGCGCGGCTCGGCGGTCTGCTCCAGGGCTGCGCCGCCGGTGACGTAGATGAGGCCACGAGCTGAGCCCGCCATGGGGCCGGTGCGAGCGGGAGGACGCGAGTTGATGGAAGGCGGTGCGGATTCGATGCACGCAGCCATCATGATGCAGGCGAGAACGAGAGGCATGCTGACAATGTGTCGTTTCAGGAATGCTGGCTGCCGCATGGTGTTTTGATGGTAGGACGTGGCGACCTGCAAGAACGGATCAACTCATCGGACTTTCGCGACGAATACTGCCCAGCCCAGAATGTGAACGAGCCAGAGGATGGCTGCGACAACGAGTTGGGTTCGGATTTGAAAGCGAAGGAACCATCTTCGATACCTCAGAAGCACGAGGCCAAGTACGCCGCCGAATAGGAGGATGAGCGCGGTCATGATGACACCCGAAGGAGGGCCGCCCCATGCCAGGATCATGGCGGCAAGCATGAGGCCCGCAACTCCGCTGCCCATGAGCGGGAAGAGTGTGAGGATGAGTCCGATGATCTGGGGGTCTCGAAGGCCGACGCGGAGAATGAGCTCCTCACCACACTCCGGGCATTTCGTGGAACGCAGGTTGCGCAAGTTGTGGCTGCAGCGGGGACACTCCACATCCCGCTCGGCGACATAGCCGGTCAACCACTCCTCATTCGATCGAATGTGTGGGCCTTCGCTGGTCATCCCGAGTTCTTCGCGGGAAAGTTCCACTGCACGCCGGGGGTGTAGTCGAGCAGGGCGTAGAGTTCCTTACGGGTCTGCATCTGGGGAAGCAGGTCGCGAACGGTGCCGTGTTGCTTGAGGGTCTCGAGGCCGCGGGCGACGTGGCCCATGGCGAGGCGCATCATGCTGAGGGGATAGATGACCAGCTGATAGCCGAGTTCGCCGAAGCGAGCGGCGGTGATGTCCGGGGTCTTGCCGAACTCGGTCATGTTGGCGAGCAGGAGACCGGGCGACGCCTTGGCGAACGAGGCGAACTCCGCTTCGGATTCGAGGCCCTCGGGGAAGATCATGTCGGCACCGGCTTCGCGATAGAGGTTGGCGCGATGGATCGCGTCGTCCATGTTGGTCACGGAACGGGCATCGGTGCGAGCGATGATGACGAAGTCCTTCGAAAGGCGATGCTTCGCGGCGGCGGCGACCTTGTCGGCCATGTCTTCGGCGGGAATGAGGGATTTGCCGTCGAGATGGCCGCAGCGCTTGGGGAAGACCTGGTCTTCGATGTGCATGGCGGCAGCGCCGGCGCGTTCGTATTCGATGACGGTTCGGATGACGCATTCGACTTCGCCGTAGCCGGTGTCGGCATCGGCGATGACGGGAAGGCCGGAGGCATCGGCGATTTCGCGGATGGTGCGGGCGAACTCGGTGAGGGTGATGAGGCCGATATCGGGATACCCGGAAACATTGGCGGTGGCGCCGCCGGAGATGTAGCAGGCGCTGAAGCCGGCGCGAGCCACAGCGCGGGCGACGAGAGCGTTGAATGCGCCGGGCGCCATGACGACGCCGCGGGCGAGGGTATTGCGAAGCGATTGTGCGGGGGTGGTGGTGCTGGTCATGCGAGTTCTCGCGACCAGCATAGGCCAAACCGCCCGGAGTGAGGGGACGGTGTTCAACGCGACACGGCGGTTGCGCCCGAGGTACTCACAACCTCGGCCTTTGACCCATCACCAGTCGGGTCGGCCCTGTGATTCGCGACGATGATTGCCTGGCTCCAGCGGTCGGGGGCGGGATCAACGCCTGAGGGGGAATCGATCCAGAGGACGCCATCGAGGTGATAGCGATTGAGGATTTCGTCAACGGCGGCGGCAGCGCCGTCCTGATGAAGCTTCCACCGCGGGAGGACGACGCTGAGCTCGGCCGCGGCGTCGGCACAGCTGCGATCGGTGATGACGCCCTGCGCACCCAGCATGGAGACGACACCATCGAGGCGATCGAGCACCTTGGGATTCATCGGGGTGAGGTGGGTATTAACCAGAGCGAGGTTGAGGCCGGAGGTGAGCGGCATGGATCGCCCGGCGACGGTGACGCCCGAGAGCTGAAGGTTGCGGGCGAGGTCTCGAACGACGATGCCGCCCCGGGAAGGCACGACGATGACGGAACCAGCGCGATGATCGGCGGCGATCTTGTCGAGGCGGGCGAGGGCGGCTCGGTTTCCCTGGGAGGCGTTGAGGGCGAGGGCGTCGAGCTCGTCGTCGTCGGAGATCTCGTCGATGACCAGTTGCTTGCGCAGCTGAATGGGCTCATCGCCGGGATTGACGTTGATGCGATCGAGGATGTCGTCGATGTCGTCACTGTCTTCAACGACGACCACGACGCGATCACCCGCGGTGTCGGCCGCGATACTTGGCGCAGCGGAGGGGCGAATCTGAACCGATGTCTGCGACATGGCAATGAGGGCGACGGGCGTGGCAAGGACCAACAGGGCGATGGTCCAGAGCACCTTGGAGACCCTGGTGTGGCGGCGGGCGCAGGCCCGCGCGACATCGGCACGGGCCTTGTCCTGCAGGGCGTTGGCGCGATGGCGAGCGGAGGCGAGGCGCTCGGCGACGGGGGTGGGAATGGGGCCGGAGATCGGTTGCCACCGGGGCGAGGCGGCGACGGCGGCGGGAGCGGCAGCGCCCTGCAGGCCGAGGTCTTCGACGACGTATCGACCGGTCAGCCAATCCACGACGCGCAGGCGCGGCCGGGTGGGTTTGCCGGAGCTGAAGGAACCCTGCGGTGTCGCTGCGCCGAATGCGGCGGCAGGAATTGCAGCGGCCGCGGCGATGCCGGGGAAGGGCATGGGATTTGGTGCGGGGATGGGCATGGGTGAATCGCCGGCCTTGACGGAAGGAAGGTCGGCGGGGCGCACGGCGTAGGGGTCGGCGGCGGCCTGAACACAGCGCAGGTCGGCGAGCATGGCCGCGGCGGATTCGTAGCGCTTGGCGTAGTCGGTCATGGCGCGTTTGACGATCCAGCGGAGGGCTTCGGGTGACTTCCGCGAGAAGGCGCTGAGTGCGCCGTGGGCGGGGAAGGTGTTTTCGAGCATGAAGTAGAGGACTGCGCCAGCGCCGTAGACGTCGAACTTGGCGCCGTCGACCTGATGCACTTTCACGCCGCGAAGAGCCTGGCGGACCATTTCAGGATCACGGAAGTACTCGGTGCCGTGGGTGGTGAGAGTCATCGCCGACTGCAGCGGTGTGAGCAGACCGAGATCGACGATGTGGGCATGGCGATCGTGGACGATGATGTTTTCGGGCTTGACGTCCTTGTGCCAGAGGCCGCAGGAGTGGAATTGTTCGAGCGTGGCGACAACATCGCCGGCGTAGCTCATGACGGTGGCGAGCGCGGGGCGGTCAAGGCCGGCGGTATCGCCTTCGCCGTGGAGTTGGCGGATGGCCATGCCGAGGTTATCGCCGGGGATATACGGCATGACATAGTGGAAGCGATGGGCATCCATGCCATGATCGAGCACGTGTCCCATGGACTTGGCGCATTCGAGGGCGCGGGATTCGCGGATGATCTGGGGGAGGCTGGAGCCGTCGGTGATGGCAAAGGACTTGATGACGACGAGGTCGGGCTTGCCGGGGAGGGCGGAGCGTTTTCGTTCTTCCGGGCGGGCGACATAGAGCTTGGCGCCGGAACCGCCGCTCCTGAGAGAGCCGACGATGGTGTAGCCGTCGAACTGCCCGGTGGTTTTGGAGGGGAGGTCGGCGGTGGGAGCTGCTTCAAAGACCTGGGGAACGCGCTGCTCCATGCCTTCGAGGAGGCCATGGCACCAGATGAGCTTGAGCGGCCGCCGCAGGGCGACGCGATAGAGGCAGCCGGCGCCGACCTTGCATTCGTTCACGACGGCGGCGGAGTAGTGGTTCGCCGCGGACCAGCGGCCGATGAGCACCTGCACCAGCGCGAGGACGGAAAAGACCATGAGCGTGGGGATGGCGCCGATGAAGCGCAGGGTGTCGGTGATAACGCCGATGACGAATTCGAAGAAGTGGGCGATGAGCCAGCCAATGGCTCGGAAAAGGCCGCCGATGAGCTGGCCGATGCCCTGGAACAGGGGCACGGCGACGAACACAATGGCGAGCACCGCGCCGGCGATGCCGACGAGCATGATCAGC
The DNA here is from genome assembly GCA_964407695.1 of uncultured Isosphaeraceae bacterium. Taxonomy (GTDB): domain Bacteria; phylum Planctomycetota; class Phycisphaerae; order Phycisphaerales; family SM1A02; genus CAYOWQ01. The sequence goes on from CAYOWQ010000001.1 coordinate 215,112, forward strand.
AGTGTTCCGATTGGCGATCCCATCATGGTGACTCATTCCTTCCCGCGCCCCACGCGGACGCGACGTCGCGTTGCCTAGTCTCGGTCGAGCGCCAGCAGGCGGTTCTGGCGGTGATAGATCTCGGCGATGGCGTCGTCAAAGAGGGAGTCGTCGCTGCCGAGTCCGGCAACTTCAACCTCCCGACGCTCCTCGTCGGTAAAACTGTAAAGCGCCACCATTTCGGCGAGCCGCTTGCGAAGCAGATCTCGGACGCGCTGCAGGTGACGGCTGACGGTGGGTTCGGAGACCCCGAGAGCCTCGGCGACATCCTTGCCGGCGCGGCCTTCGAGGACGCGAAGGCGATACACCTGGAACTGAGCGAAGTCCGCCTCGCTTTCGACGCGGCGGATGCTGGCGTAGACCTTGGCGCAAAAGACGTTCTGGTGGTATTGCTCGTCGGCCTCGACGATGGCGGCCCGGGCCATCGCGGATTCATCGAGGGAGGCGGGCCTGCGGCCTGCGCCGCGCTTGGCGGCCATGCGTCGGTCGATTTCGTCACCGAGGGTGTGCTTGGCGATGGAGAGCAGCCAGGTGCTGAAGCGGGCGCCTCGTCCCGGGTCGTAGCGGTCGATGGAGGACGAGAGGGCGGCGAGAGTTTCCTGCGTGAGATCGCGGATGGTTTCAACACCGAGGTGGCCGCGACCCCAGCGACTAAGCTGGGCGCGGAGGACGGGTCCGAAGACTTCCCACAATTCAAACCACGCAGCCTCATCGCGATCGCGAAGCCGCTGGACGAACGACGTGGTCAGGGTGTTCATCAGGAGCACATTCCTAATTTGGGGGCCGACCGTTGCCGGTTTCATGACCCGGTGCAACTCTCCCACTCTCAAAGTCTACCGGTGAAACCCGGCGAGACGATTCCTGTTTGGGAGATGGCGGGACAAGTCACCAGGGATTTCGGCGTCTGATAACCCTGGAACCGCCCGGATTCGGGAGAATTGGCGGTACGGGTCAGCCCGGCTTGGCGACCAGCACAATACGGCGATCGGAGACGACGCTGCCGCCAGGGGGCTCGACGGTCACTGCAAAGAGAACTGCTTCGGAGACCGGGAGCTTGGCATCGATGGGGATGACGGCTTCCGACTTGCCGGCGGGAATGTCGAACACGCCGCCATCGACGGGATACTTGTCGGAGCGGTTCTTGTCGAAGATCCAGAGCTGGTACTGCAACTTGGATGGGTCATTGGAGGCGAGACCGCTGATGCGCATGTAGCCCGACTGCCGGTCCTGACTCCAGACGACATCGCCGCCCGCACCGGGGGAGTTGAGGGGATCTTCGGTCGCGGTCCACGCCACGGTGGCGACGTCCGGCGCGGTGTTGAGGAGATTGAGGCGGTCCACAATTGGTGAGGACGGTCCGGCCTGCTTGCGCGGCACCCACGCCCAGACTGCAAGCAGCAGGCATGCCGCGGCGGCCGCCCAACCGGCCCAGTTCGACAATGTCCGCCGGGAAGGCTGCGTCTCGGGCGTGAACCGGAGCGGTGCTGATTCAACCTCCACAATCGGGGGCTTCGACGAGCCTGAAGTCCGCGAGGTCCTGGCGATGAAGTCACCGGCGGCCGCGTGGAGGCGGTGCTGCAAACTTTCGGGCATGGGTTCAACAGCCACGCTCGAACAGAAAGCCACGCTGAGCGCTGCGGCAGCGCGTTCGATGCTTTCGATATTGTCGGCGGGCGTACCGGCCATCAGCGAATCGAGTTCCTGCGCATCCTGCGGCGAGAGTTCGCCGCACGCACGATCGACGAGCAGTTCAAGGAGGCGTTCGTTCATGTTCGTGCCTCCGATTTTCGACCCATTTCCAGGAGTTCCCGGATTCGGATGAGTCCTCGTCGGGCGTGGGTCTTGACGGTGCCGAGGGGCAGACCGGTGGCGTTGGCGATTTCCTCATGTGAGCGGCCATGAAAAATCGAGAGTTCGAGCACCTGCTGCTGCTCGGGGCGGAGGCGAGAGAACGCGTCCGCGGCAAGGGATGCATCTTCCTCCATCTCGGCTCGGCCCACCGACAGATCGGCGGAGGGCACTGATTCCTCGGGTGCGCCGGCAAAGACGGGCCGGCGCCCGATCTTTCGAATCCGATCGACGAGGCGCCGCCTTGCGATCATGGCGACGAACGTCGATTCATTCGCGATCTCGGGGTCGAAGCGAGGGGCGCTCTTCCAAAGATCGATGAAAATCTCCTGAACGGCATCTTCGGCATCGCTGGAGCTGGCGCAGGATCGTCGAGCCAGGGACCAGATCAAACCACCGTAGCGATCGATGCAAGAACGCACAGCGCCGGGGTCTCCGGCGGCGACGCGTTGGAGAATCGATTCGGATGCGGGTAGAGACACGACTGAGTGAGCGGCAGCTTCGAACTGAAGGGCCACATCGCATTCTACAGACTGCGGAACGCACTGCCACGACGAAAAGGGGGCGGCCGCCGGCGGGCATGCTGAACCGGCGGCCGCCTGGGAGACACTACCTGGGCATCAGGACGGTATCGATGACGTGGATCACGCCGTTGGTTGCTTCAATGTCGGCCTTGACGACCTTGGCGTTATCGATCATGACGCCCTGATCGGTGGTCTTGACCGAGGGGGCATAGCCCTGAAGAGTCTTGGCGCTGGCCATCTTCATGACGTCGGAGGCGTAGACGCGTCCGGAGACGACGTGGGCGGTGAGGATCTTCACGAGTTGATCGCGGTTTTCGGGCTTGAGCAGATTCTCAACGGTTCCGGGCGGAAGTTTGCGGAACGCTTCGTCGGTGGGCGCGAAAACGGTGAACGGTCCTTCGCCCTGCAGGGTTGCGATGAGGCTGGCCGACTCGAGCGCTGCGGCGAGTGTCTTGAAGGATCCGGCGGCGACGGCGGTGTCGACGATGTCCTTGTCGGCGGGGAGGATGACCGAATCGATCACGTGAATGACGCCGTTGGAGCAGGCGATGTCGGTCTTGGTGATGACGGCCTTGTCGGCCATGGCCTTGCCATCCTTCATGGCGATATCGATGCGCTGGCCGTTGAGCGAGGTCAGGGTGGGGTTCTTGAGGACGTCGGCGGCCATCATGTTGCCCTTGACCACGTGATACTTCAGGATCGACTGAAGCATCGGCTTGTTCTCGGGCATGAGAAGTTTTTCGAGCGTGCCGGCTGGGAGCTTTCTGAAAGCTTCATCGGTGGGGGCGAAGACGGTGAAGGGGCCCTTGCCTTCGAGCGGCTCGACGAGATCGGCGGCCTTGAGCGCTGCGGCGAGCGTCTTGAAGGAACCGGCCGCGACGGCGGTTTCGACGATGGTCATCGAACGATCGTCGATCGCACCCATCAGGGTGGAATCGTCGGCGGAGGTGGTGGGGGGACAGACCGGCGCGGCCATCAAGAGGCCGGCCACGATTGAGATCGCGAGCGGGTTCATAGGGTTCTCCGTAATCAGGCTTGGGAGCTAACGAGACGGAGGAGTGTTCGCCGGGGGGGGAGGGCCGGATTCAGCGAATTCTGACGGGCGGGACGGAGGCGGAAGTTACTTCGGCATCCTGGCGCTTCAGAACGCGATGTTGCCTTTCGAGTCGCATGTTGCGGACGCAGCGACTCGGACGATTTCAGACTTGCGGATGGTCGGCCGGGGGCATAAGCGAAGTGCCGCCGGGGCCATTCGCTTGTCGCGGGAACCCAGTCCGGCGTGCCAACCCGGACAACCAGATTTGCAAAGCCGGGTCCAACCACCTGTGATATAGGCGGTCGGACCCGGCTTTGGAAACTCAATGTCCCAAACCTTCAGAGTCAGATGTCAAAGAATTCGTCGAGCAGATCGGCCATTTCCCAATAATTGAGATACCCCAGGAATTCGATGAAGTCTTCTATGGTTTCGAGCTCAAGTGCCTCAAGGGCTTCATCTACCGGCGATGGTCCGGATGGTCCGCTCAAGAGGTGGGGTGTGCAGGTGCCCCAGACCGAAAGCAGCAGTCCGAGATCAGCGCCGTCCACCAGCCCGTCATCATTCAGGTCGGCGTCGTGATCGTCCGTGCCCCATTCGGCAAGGAGCAATCCAAGATCAGCGCCATCGACACCGCCGCTGGCGTTCAGGTCAGCGAAGCAGTTGTCATTGCCCTCGTACGCCCCCATGTCTACCACGGAGTTCTCGATTCGATTCACGAGCCGAATGTCGCAGGGCAAGGTCTCCATGAAGTCGAGATCATCGTCGACGTCTCCGACATCCGCGGGCAGCAGGCCATTGCTCCCGGCGTCGATGCAATCGGAGAGGTCGTCGAGCCGAAGGTCGCCATTCATCAGGTCAAGGAATTCAGGATCTTCGTCAATGTTTCCATTGCTTGAACTGGCTTGATTCTGAATATCGCTGTAGGTGATGGTGGCGCCATCACTTGCGATGTATTGGGCATCCTCCGACTGCGACGAGGAGGCAGTGTTGAAATACAGGATGGAATTGCCGATCACCATCGACCCGTCCGTGTAGGCGCCAGCGCCGGAGTCGTAGCTCTCGTTCCCGGCAAATGTGCAGTTGATGAGGGTCAATTCAAAGTCATCTACTCCGCTGGCTCCGAGTTGAATGCCGCCCCCGACGTAGGAGTCGCAGGAGTTGTTGAGAAATACGCAATTCGTAGGAGTCGCGTCGTCGTACGACACGAAGATCGCCCCGCCACCCTGGCCCAGAATGAACGAGCCGTCGGTAACGTTCCCGACGAATTTGCAGTTCACCATGTAGTCGGGCGCTACTCCAAGGTCGATTGCCCCGCCCCACGTTTCTGTATCCGTGGTGGCATTTTCACGGAACTCGCACTTGGAGAAACCCATAAGGCTATAGCCGGAAATCGCGCCTCCCGATGCCACCGCCAAGTTCTCAAGAAAGACGCAGTCGCGGAAATCCATGTCGACTGACCGAGTTCCGACAGCGCCGCCTTGACTTGCCGTGTTATCGACAAACCGGCAGGTCTTGAAGTGCGGTCCGTCCGTCAGCTCTGCCTCTGTCCAGATCCCGCCGCCGTAGGCATTCTCCGGATCATCCTCGGCTCCAGCGCCCGTGATGGTGAAGCCGATGATTTCAGTATTGCCGTTCCAGGGCGTGTCATCACCCCAGAGAATGTGCCATGCCCGACCCTCCATCGGGATGTCTCCGGAGAGAATCGTCAGGTTCTGAACCGGGTTGATGAACGCCTCCTCATCCTCGATCCCATCGAAACCGCCAATGAGCCGAATGTTGCGGTCGAGTATGAAACTTTCGTCCACATCAGCCCCGCAGAGATACGTCCCTTCGCGGACCCAGATGGTGTCCGGGGGATCATTTTGAACAGCATTGCACTCCAAAATGGCACGTTAAATTGACTCGAAAGCATTTTCCCATGAGTCACCGTCATTCAGATCACTCCCGTCATCCCCATCAACGTAGAACACAGATTGCGCCGAGGCCCCGCTCACGAACAGTATGGACGCAACGACAGCACCGATCCCGAAACATTTCTTCCACATATTAACCCTTTCCGTTAGGTACCCAGGAACAACCCCGACGTGATCTCACGCGGACCAGTCGGCCAGCAACAGACCGAGATCCTCCCCATCAACAAGCCCGTCCGCATTGATATCGCACGGTGAATCCAGCTGATGCCAGGAGTCGAGCAACAGCTTCAGGTCATCGATATCAACAATGTGATTGCAATCAAGATCAGCAGGAGACGAGGGTAGAGGCGTCAGGACATAGGTGCCGATCTCGAAATGGCCATCGCCCGGATCGAAATACCCGAGAGCCGCCATTTTGCCTGATGCGTTGAAGTACCCAGCTCCAATGATCCAAGCCGGCTGCGTCAACCCCAGAATTTCGTTCAGATTGAAGAACTCGCCATCGATCCACACATACGGCCACGAAGGGGCGCCGGATGCAAAGAAGCTTCCTGCAACGAGCCCGTTCGCGATGACATCGCCAAAATTTGTATCGGTATAGCCCGGAATGATACCGAGGTCGGTGAACACGCCGTCCCTATAGAGAAAAGTGCGCCACCGAATGGCACTGCCTTCTAGAAATGTGTATTGGCCAGCAATCGTGCCATCGTCCAAAATGCGGATGGCGGCACTGCCCTTGGCGTTGGCAGGCATTGGAATCTGCGTGGCCTTCCCGTCTTCCCAAAACATCGCGACACCGTTCACGGGACTTCCGTTTCCCCCAACTTGGCCAACGATTTGACCCTTGGAATTGATGTCGAGGGCCACAGACTTCGTTCCGCCGAAGTCGGCGGAGAGATCAACGACTTGACCGTCCTGCCACAAGAGTGCATGGAAGGACGGCGAGGTCGTATACCCTACAATTACTCCCGACTCGTTGATTCCCTTCGCGTAGCCCTGTGTGAATCCGCGTGGCAGGGGCAGCACCTGAAGAACGCCGTTTGCGTAGCGAACAGGTCCGGTGCCGCCGCCGATCTTGTGCCCCACGGCCACTTCAGATTCGTTCACATCGCTGAAAGAGACCGTGGAGAATTGCGCGGGCAGGCCGGTGATCTTCTTGAAGCCGGTTTCCGGGGTCCATGTGAATGGAAGGTCGTCATAGAATTCCGAACACGCGGAGGCTTTATAGACTCCGTAGATTTTGCCCGATTGCAATAGCGCCCTGGGATATGCGTTCTGAACCGCCCCGGTAAACGGCGGCGGGCACTCCGGCCCGGTGAAAACCTCGTGGGTGTATCCCGGCGGACAGGCCATCGCGGTCGCCGCCGCAAGACCACAGCACATTCCAACGGCCCATCCTGCACCTCTGACCGCCCTGAAATCTCTCATGTCACGTACTCCACGGGTCCCGCCACGAAACATGAGAATGCTATCACGGGTTTGTGCATTGCCAAATCGCATCGGCAAAATTCCCATCTTTATTCACAGAGTCTTGAAGTGGCCCTTGTGGTTGGGGATCTCCTCCGCAGCTCGTACGGTCCGAGGTGCGGACCCCGACTCTACACATTGCGAATCAAAGCGGTGGGGGCGGGATTCGAACCCGCGAGCGAGCAAGCCCGCTGCCGGTTTTCAAGACCGGTACTTTCAACCACTCAGCCACCCCACCGGGGGCGCGTCGAACGGCCGCGGAGGGTGTCCGCGGCCGTTCAACGGTGGAGATTCTAGTCGCTGGATGGGGTTGTGGTGGACTCGTATGGTCAACCGGTCCAGTCGCTGAGGAGCAGGCCGAGGTCGGCCCCGTTGACGGATCCATCGCCGTCGAGGTCGGCGCTGCACTGTCGGCACGGTCCCCAGGCGCTGAGGAGCAGGCCGAGGTCGGCGCCGTTGACCGACCCGTCGCCGTTGAGATCGCCGGGGAGAGTCGGATCCTGGAACTCGCCGGTGGCGACCGAAATGGCCGCGGTGGTGTCGGAGGAATTCTGGAATCGGTCATCTTCAACCATGACGCGGATGCGCAGGTCGTTGATGGGCGAATCGAGCGGCGGGAGGGTCCAGGTGTAGGACGCGGGCTGGGCGGGAATGCGGTGGACGATGTCGTGGAAGGTGATGCCGCCGTCGCAGGAGACCTGAATGGTGGCATATCGAACACCTTCGTCGTCGTTGGCTTCCCAGGCGATGGTGACCGGCTGTCCGCCTGTGAGGGAGGCGCCGGGAGCGGGCTGGGTGAGGGTGACGGTGGGAGCCGCATCTCCGATGCGATCATCCGGACGGACGGAGAAGTAGCTGCTGAAGAGCCACTCATCGCCCTGAGTCAGGCCGAAGCGGACGCTGTCGGAGCTTGCGTCCACGACGGTGGGGAGCACACCCGCGGCCCCGAACGATTCAAACGTCATTTGTCCATCGAGGAGGACGTAACCCGTATAGAAGTGCGTGATGGCGTCGTTGAGGGGGACGGGATAGCCGATGGTGAATGAAGTGGCCGGCGGCGTGGGAGGCGCAACGATGGAGGGGTCGATCGCGACGGGGCGAGAACTTGAGACGACGCGATCCCAGCCGACCTGCCCGAGGCTGTCGATTCCTTCGATGCGTACGGTGTAGACGAAGCCGGCCTCCGGGACCGAGAGTGCGTAGCTTCGCTGACCGGCGGGGAGCTCGGCAAGGAGTTGGTAATGGGCGGGGACATCGGCCTGCACCGAGATGAGGACGCGCTGGCTCACGAGGTCATCGTCGATCGCATCCCAGTTCAGGATGATGGTTGAGCCGGGGGCCGCGACGAAGTAGGGCTGTTGAAGCTGAATGATGGGGGGATGATTCGAGAGGTCGGGCGGGGTCGTGCGGAACGGAAGAATGGGAATGCCGGAGGCGACCGGATCACCCTGGCCGCCGGGATTCTGACTGCTCATGGGGCCGGTGGGATCTCCCCACCAGTTGTGGGTTGCATCGGAGGCGTCGATGACGGCGACCGTGTTGCCTTCGAACCAGTTCGGATTGGTCTGGCCGTCGAGGTCCATGGTGAAGCCGACGTCGGCGCCGACGTTGTTTTCGAGGAACTGAGACTTGCGCACGATTCCGCCGCCGACCATGGCGCGGTCGTTGTGGCTGAAGACGCAGTTGTCGAAGAATCCGGGCAGGCCAAGGGCGTCATTGATGATGCCGTACTGGCTGCCGTCGACGGTGGTGTATTCCATGCGATCCGGCGTGAAGATGCCGTACCACTGGCCGGAGAGCCCTTCAAACGTGACGGGATTGTCGGGGAGGCCTCGTGATTCGAAGGCTGAGGTCTCGGCGATGCCATGCCCGGGCTGGAACTTCATGGTGACGCCGGGGAGCACATCGAACCGGCCGACGAGGTAGGGCGACTGATCGACGTGATAGGGGATGCCGGGATCGGACCAGATGACCGGACCGAAGATCTCGAAGCCGACGGGCTGAACGAAGACGGCGTTGTTGATGTTGCCGCGGGTGGGCAGCGTGCTGCCGGGGAGAATGCCGCCGGAGACGGAGACGGGATAGAGATTGTTGGTCAGAACATTGTCGGGTCCGAACAGGTAGTTGTTGCCGATGTTGCTGCCGCCGACGTTGATGGCAGCGCCAGGCGAGTTCGTGACGGTGATGTTGTTGACATAGACATCCTGCTGATCGCGGCTGATGGAAAGTGATCCGCCGTCGAAGGAGAGGTTGTCGACGTAGATGTAGCCGCGAAGCGGGAGGGCGCTCGTGCCGTTGATGAAGGATGTGTTGGTAAGGCGGAGGGCGACATCAGAGCACACCAGCGCTCCATCGGCGAAGGTGCAATGATCGAGCGACATGAACGCGGGGGCGTCCGTGTCGTTCACGATCAGGAGCGAGGAGTTGAAGATGTAGGCGTAAGGGCCTTCAAATGTGCAGTGGTCGAAGAGATAAGAACCATGCTGTGCGGGCAGAATGTTGGTGTTGATGTGGGCGTAGGCGAGATCGAGCGTGCCGGTGCCGGTGAGCCCGGGCGGGAATACGGCGGCCGATTCGAACATGACAGGATCGGACTCGGTGCCATGACCGATGAGCGCGCCGGCGACACTGAGGGAGCTGTCCTCTTCGATCTGAACGAGGGTGCCCGGCTCAAGGATGAGCGTGGCGCCCTCGGGGATGAGGATATTGGTATTGACCACGACGGGATTCATCGCCGGTGTCCACGTGACCGTTTCATTGGCCAGTGGAATGGGTGGGCCGGCCGGAATCTGATTCAGCGCCATGGTGTCGACGGCGACAATGGTCGCCACGTCGAACTGCGAGGCGTTTGCATCAAAAACGCGCAGGGCGAGCCGACCGTCTCCGGGAATATCAACACCGACCTGCAGCCAGGCGTCGTACGGAAGAGTGGTGAATTCGGCCAGAACCTGAGTGAAGCTGCCGACGGCCGCAGCACCGGAGCCGGTTGTCGTTGCGCCCGTCGGCGAATAGCGGACCTGGAATGTTCCACCCTCCTGCATGCCTCCGCGGACGACGAAGTTGAGGGTGTCGCCCTGCACGTTGCCGATCTCGGGCAGCACAGCCCAGCAGGAGACACTTCCGCTGGCGCCGCCCTTGGAGCACTTCATGAAACTGAAGCCGGAGTGCGGCGTGAACTCGTTGACGGCGAACGGCGGTTGCCACGCGGGGCCGAATGAAATTGTGCCCTTGTCCTGAAAGGTCCAGCCCTGTTCATTGATGAGCCGGCACGGACCTTCCCCGCACACGCCATCGAGGTCTTCAAAGCCTTCGGGCATGGGGCCGGGCGTGGGTTCGGGGTGGGCGACGGAAACGTCTTCGACGCCAAAATACATGGATTCCGACCCCATCTGTCGGAACGCAATTCGACCGGGCCCCGGCAGCGTGACCTCCCATTTCGTCCAGCCGTCGTAGATCCCGGAGTTGTAATTGGGCATCGGCGAGATGAAGAGCAGCACGTCGGAGAAATCGCCGAGGTCGGTGGCGCCCGGGCCGGCATTGACTCCGCCTGAAGGGGAGTATCTCACTTCGAAGTGAACCGATTCAAACGGCGAGGTGTCGCTGGAGATGGTGTAGAACGTGAGCACGTCGCCAGCCTGTTGCCCGCTGATGGCGGGAAGAATGGCCCACGCGCTGTACTGCGAACCTGAACCGCCCGACGAGTCCTGATAGGCCGCGAGGTAGCCGGTGCCTGAAAGGGGGTTGATGACAGCGCCCCAGCAGCAGCCGGGCACCCATGCCACGGGACCAAGAGGATTGGAGTAGTTCTTGAAGATCCAGCCGTTGTCGGAGAGACCCTTCGGCCCCCAGCCGCCGATTGGAACGAAGCCTTGATTCTCGAACTGCTCGGAGAACACGGTCTGGGCTGAGGCGGTGGTGGAGATCGCGAACGAAACGGTTACCAAGGCGGCCGCGGCGGCGAGCGACTTGAGGCAGCGACATTGTGAAATAGAGTGTGTCATGGGAGTTGTGTCGGTTAAGGGTTCAGGACCAGGAGCCAAGGAGGAGACCGAGGTCGGCGCCATTGACCAATCCGTCGCCGTTGAGGTCAGCGCTGCATGAGCGGGGGCAATCGCCCCACGAGCTCAGCAGGAGTCCCAGGTCTGCGCCATCGACAACAGAATCAGAGTTGAGATCACCCAGGAGCGTTGTGGGCTCCTCGTGAAGAACGATTTCGACGACGCCTTCACTGACGGTGGAGACCCAGAGGTCGCCGTCGATGTCAAATTCGACATCGGTGATCTGGTAGTGGGAGAGCGGTGTTTCGCCGTAGGAATAGACCTCCCAGTTCGTCCCATCGAAAAGGACGACGCCGTTGGGCCAGATCACCGGTTGGCTGAAATCGGCGCTGGTGAAGCCGACCAGGCCATCGGAGCGCACGGCCAGACCGTGAATTTGATTGGCGGGGATGGGCGAGTTGTCGGTGGTGTATTGCGTCCAGACGCCATCGACGTAGTGGGTGAGACCGTAGCCGCCGATCCAGATTCCACCCGCGGGATCAGCTTTCACGGCCGTGCCGCCGGAGATTGGCGCACCGTGATGGATTCCGATGGCGAACCACGTTGAGCCGTTGTACACGTGCAGGCCGGTATCGGTGACGACCCATAGGTTGCCGTCGATATCGAGTGTGGCGTCATTGACGTAGTTGGCGGTGGTGAATGCAGCGCCGAACAGGTGCTGTTCCCAGTCGTTGGTCTGGGCGTTGTAGTGGAAGCCGCCGGTGTAGTCAGAGAAGGCCCAGATGTCGCCATTGCCGTCGGCGATGATCCTCACGAATGAGTCGACACCGAGGCTGGAGTTCTGCCAATTCCAGAAGTCGAGGAATTCTCCTGTTGCGGGATCCCATCGCCCGATGCCGTTGCCGCCCATCCAGATGAAGCCGTCATCGTCTTCGAACATGGAGTACATGGGCTCGTTTCCTGCCCAGGGGTAGGGTTCGGAGAAGTCATTATGGTTTCCGAAGTTTCGCCAGCGGGTGGGGGTTGAGCCATCGCTGCCGAGCATTCGCGTCAGGCCCGCCTCACCGGTTGAGAACCACATGTTGCCGGTGTGGTCGGTCTGGATGTTGTCGACGAAGTAGTCGGGAAGTCCGGCGTTGAACGTGTTCATCCGACGGAGCAACTGTCCGTCTGCGGTGTATTGGCGCACGCGGCCGAGGGCCAGTGTGCTGCCATAGTTGTTGATGAAGATGTCGCCGTTGGGCCGCTCGATGACGGACCGGGGCAGGCCCTCGGCATCAACGAAGAACTGCGGTACATCGTTAACGATCTTGAAGACGGGTCCGTACCAGGTGGAGACGAATACGGCGCCGTCGAGGCCGATGCTCAAGCCCGTGACAGGGCCATTGGCGCCAAGAGACGGCCACGACTTGTAACCGGCACCGTTCCATCGCCAGGGTCCACCCGATGACGCGATGAACCAGAGGTTGCCGGATGGATCCTGTCGAACGCTGGCAAAGGTCGCTCCTCCGCCCTGATAGGTCCAGGAGGTGCCATCGAATGTCGAAAAGCCGGTCTTCGATTCATGGGTCACGAACACCTGGTTCCCAGCGCCGACTTCGAGGCCGCTGACACCGCCCGTGAGCGGATGCGGGGTCCATTGATCTCCGGCGGGGTCGTACTCGAACAGTTTTCCGAGCGGACCATTGATCTGGGAATTCACCATCCAGACGTGCCCTGCACTGTCGGTCTCAACCTCACTCACGCCGTTCACGGTGAGTGGCGAATTGGCGGCATTCCACGTCTGCCAGGTGGCCTCGGGTGTTGCGGCGTGGCGATCGAAGCGGGTGAGGCCGCCTTCCGAGGCGATCCAGACAACGCCGTCGCCTGAGAATGCAAGGTCGTCGACATAGACCGAAGGAATCGGATGGTCTTCGTTTGACCAGACCTGCCAGAGGCCGGTCTCGAAGCCGCCGCCGGGGAGCGGTCCCGAAAATTCAAGCTCGTCGGCGGGAAGCATGGCGATTCCGATGTCGAACCAGAATGGCCATCGAGAGGCGATCCAGAGATTGCCGTCGGGATCGACGTCCATCACGCGGACTTCGGATCCGGGTACTCCCGTGGTAGAGGGCTTGAGAATATTGAAGGGTGGGCTGGTCGGAATCTCGCCGAACACCTGCGAGGTTGAGAGGATAACGAAGGCAGCAATCAGGCTGCCGCGCAATGATGAGACAAGGTCGATCAAGGGGATTCTCCTGGGAAACGCGATTCACTCTGCGCGAGCCTGCCGCATCCAGCAGAGAGCCCCACGGTCCGTTCCAATACTTGCCGATTCAGATTAATTCGGGGCGCATGGGGAGTGAACCCCGCTTAACGCAAGTGTGCCGCGAGCTACCGACAGGCGGCCAGGGCTTCGATCGCCTGCTCGATCTGGTGTTCGGTGTTATAGAAGTGGGGCGAAATCCGGATGAGGCCTCGCCGGGCGGCGATGCGGATTCCGCGCTCTTCGAGGGTCTTCACCACGTGGTCGGGGCGACCCTGTTCCGGACGGGGCCAGAGCGCGGTGATGGCACTGGGATGTTGCGGTTCAACGCCGCCGACCACGTCGTAGCCAGCGCGGTGGGCGGCGGCTCGGGTAAATCGGGCGAGGTCGAGCAGGCGGTTTTCGATCGCCTCAAGGCCAGCCTTGAGGAGCAATTCGAGGCTGGCGGAGAGGCCGCAGATTCCGGCGATGTTCCAGCAGCCGGGTTCGAAGCGACGGCCGTCGCGGCGGAGGATCATGTGGTCGCCGCTGAACGACGCGGCGTCGACCATGTTGAGCCAACCGACGATGGGGGGGCGGAGTCGCTCGAGGTGGATTCGGCGGCAATAGAAGATTCCCACGCCTTCGGGACCAAGCATCCATTTGTGGCCATCGGCGGAGGCGAAGTCGATGCCCATGGCTTCGACATGAAAGGGAACGTGGCCGATGGATTGAATGGCGTCAACAACGATCAGCCCGCGGCAATGATGGGCAGCGCGGGCGAGACGGGCGACGTCATGGTGCTGGCCGGTTGCAAACTGGACGTGGCTGAGGGCGAGGAGATTCGTGGCGTCGGGCTTGAAGGTGTCGTGCATCGCCTGAATGAGGGCGTCGTCGGCAACCTGGAGTTCTCCATCCGCAGGAACAATGACGACCCGCACACCATCCTGTTGAAGGTCTTCCCAGACGAATCGATTGGCGGGGAATTCGACCTGGGGTACGACGACGGTGTCGTTGGGACCGAGTTGAAGTCCGCGAGCGACCGTGGAAAGGCCGGTCGAGGTGTTGGGCACGATGGCGATTTCCTCTTCCGACGCGGCTTGAATCAGTGTGGCGGCGAGACGTCGCAAGCGTGCGGGCATGTCGTAGGCCCATGACTGGGAGCCAAAGCGTTCCCACGCATCGACATATCGGCGCATGGCGGCTGCAACCGGCCGCGGCAGAGGGGATACAGCGGCGTGGTCGAGGTAGGTGAGGCTGTCGAGCACGGGAAAGAGTGCGGCATCGCCGACGCCGAGGAGGTGGTGGTCCGTGATGGGCTGATTCACGACTAGACTCTAGGTATGAACGGAATCGCTCGCGGCAAGATTGCTGGAGGCGTGTTCGACATCCTAGGAAGAATTGGCGGCGGCGTTGGCGCCCGAATTTGGATTGCGGCGGCGGCGGTGGTCCTGGCCGCGGTGGCGGGCGAACCGACGTGGGCGCAATCCGGGGAGCTGGTGCCAACGGCGATTTCGCCGTCGGAATCGGCCGCGCGGGCGATGATGCAGCCGTTTCTGACTCCTGAAGAGAAGAAGACGCTGCGGGTGTTCCACGGGGTGTGGGATGAACGTGATCTGGATACTCCCGAGCGCGTGGGTATGGCGGCGATGGAGACGTGGGTCGGCCTGGAGGCGGCGATTGAGGACGAGGCGGTCCCGGCGGCGATGCGGGCGGAGATGGCGCTGCAGCGAGGATTGGCGCAGCGTGCGATGGAACTCGTGGCGGATGACGTCACCATTCGCGCCGGCCGCATTCGAGCCGAGGCACTGGCCATGCTGAACCGGGCTGACGAGGCCGCGGCCGAAGCGGAACGCAGTGCTGGGCTGGTTGATCCGAACAATTCGGAATCGGCGGCGGATCTGGTGGATTGGGTGCGCTGCCGCGAAGTGGAATGGATGTTCAGATCACCACCGGACGGTGAATACGACCGGATGATCGGGGTGTTGGGTCGGGCGGGCAGCCAGGTGGATCGATTGTACTGGCCGGCGAAACGAACCGAGGGACGACTGTTGTTCTCCAAGTCGAACCGCGAGGAAGCAGTAGCCGCATTGCACGAGACACTGGCGCTCAATCCGCGGTGTGCGGAGGCGTGGTACCTGCTCGGCAGGGTCGCACTCGACGTGTTTGACTTCGAGAGCGCTTCGGCCGCGGCGGAAGCGATCGGGCGGTTGAATGCAGCGCATCCACTGGCGACGCTGCTGCGGACGGAATCAGCGCTGGTGCAGAATGATCCGGAGTTAGCGCGAAGAACGCTCGACCCACTTCTGCGACGGGAGTCGTCGAAGCGAGAAGTGCTGGCGATGGACGCCGCGGTGTGTGCGGTGTTCTATGACGAGACAGCCGTCGACGCGGCGATTGAGCGGTTCGACGCGGTTTCGCCGGGGTCTCCGATGGCGATCTATGAGGCGGGACGTTTTCTGTCGTCGCAACGGCAGTATTCGTGGGCGGCGACGCTGCTCAACAAGGCGATCGAACGCCGTCCGGCATGGGCCGATCCGTGGATCGAGCTTGGCTTATTGGAGATGCAGGCGGCGAGGGATACCGAGGCGAGAACAGCGCTCGAGAAGGCGCTGGCGCTTGATCGCTACAACAAGCGGGCGGTGAACTCCATGTTCCTGCTTGAGGAGTTGGAGAAGTTCAAGTCAATCGAGTCGAAGCACTTCATCATTCGATATCAGCCGGGTGTGGACGAAGTCACAGCGCGGCTGATGCCGGATGCGCTTGATGCGATGCACGAGATCGTGGCATCGAGATTCCATCATGAACCGGACCGCAAGACGGTGATCGAGTTGATGCCGGATCACCAGTTTTTCTCGGTACGGATTACGGGCATGCCGTGGATTCACACGGTGGCCGCGTGCACGGGTCCGCTGATTGCGCTTGAAGTGCCCAAGGACGGTCCGCCTCAGAAGCACCTGGGGCCGTATGACTGGCTTCGAGTCCTTCAGCACGAATACACGCACACGATCACGCTGAGCCAGACGCGAAATCGCATTCCACACTGGCTGACCGAGGCGGCGGCGGTGAGCATGGAGCCGGGGCCGACGGACTACAACACGTGCGTGATGCTGGCGAGGGAGTTGAAGACCGGCGGGCTGTTCACCCTGGACACGATCAACTGGGGATTCATCCGGCCGCAGCGACCGATTGATCGTGGTCTCGCCTATGCGCAGGGGCATTGGATGGTGGAATTCATGAACCAGCGCTTCGGCGAGGAGGCGCTGGTGCGGTTGATGGGTGAGTACTACCGGGGTGAGCGCGAATCGAAGGCGATGGAGCATGTGCTGGGGGTTTCACGCGATGACTTCATGAATGAGTTTCTGCCGTGGGCGGCGGAGCAGGTGAAGTCGTGGGGACTGGCGGCGACGCCATCAATCGATGAGTTGACGGACGAGTTGCGCGAGAAGGATCCGGTGTTGTCGGTCCTTAGTAGGCGATTGAAGGAGGAGTGGCTGACGGCGATCTCGATGGCGCTGGCGGAGCAGATTGGGGCGCCTGGCGACGGCCGAACCAAGCCGCTGGCGCGGGCGGACTGGCCGATCCTGAAGAAGCCGCCGGTTCGCATTGATGACGAGACACTTGAGGAATGGATCGGGCGGTATCCGGATCATCCGGATCTTGCGGAGATCAAGGTTCGGCGGGTGATGAACAACTCGCCGAATGACCCGACGGTGGCGCCGATGCTGGAGCGATATGCAACGCTGCGACCGGTTGATCCGTATCCACATCGGATGCTGGCGCAGCTCTATCTTGCAGCGGGCAGAGACGAAGAGGCGGTGCCGCATCTTGAGTATCTGGATATCCGGGCCGACAAGGATGATTCGTTGACGCTCGAACTGGCCCGGATCCATCGAGCGGGTGGGCGGTATGAACCAGCATTGGAGGCGGTGACCAAGGCAGTACGAATCAATCCCTACTCAGCAGCGAACCGGGAGCTGGCTGCGGCGATTGCCGTGGAGGCGAACCGCCTTGAGATCGCGCATGAGCACATCCTGGCGTTGACGATTCTGGAGCCGGATCGGCCGCGGCATCACAAGCGACTGGAGGCCGTCGAGAAGTTGATGGGTGGCGGCTGAGGACGCGCGAGACGGAGGGCAGCGGCGGCGCCGGCATACGATTGATCATGTCGCGACGCACGTTTCAGGAATTTCGCGAGGAGCGGGCCCGGGGGCAGGAACGGGTTCTGGACACGGAGCACCTGGGGATCAAGCGATTCTTTCGCTTGGATTCGGCGGCCTATGAGGACGGTCCGCTTCCGGGGCGGACGAAGGAACTCCTCGGCCTGGCGGCATCGGCGGTCCTTCGGTGCAACGACTGCATCGACTACCACCTCGAGCAGTGTGTCAAGCTGGGATACACACGAGCGGAGATTGAAGATGCATTGAATGTGGCCCTGGTGGTCGGCGGTTCGATAGTCATTCCGCATCTGCGTCACGCAGCGCTGAGTCTTGACGACCTGTTTGCGGAGAAAGAATCTGCACCCAGAACCAAAGCGAAGTGATGGGTACGGAGGCTGACATGAGCCAGAGACCGCAACTGACGATGTATTACGACGGGCTCTGCCCACTGTGCAAGCGGGAAGTTGCCTGGCTGAAGCGATGGAACAAGCGCGAGCTCGTCGCGTTTGAGGACTTCACCGCGCAGGAATTCAATGCGTCGGCGCATGGCTTCACCGAAGCCCAGCTGGTGAAGGCGATGCATGCAAAGGACGCGGACGGGAAGGTGCTGGTGGGTGTGGCGGCGTTTCGGCGAGCGTATTCGTTGCTTGGTATTGGCTGGATGGTGAACTGGACGAACTGGCCGATCCTGAAGCCGGTGGCGGACCTTGGGTACCGAATCTTCGCGTGGATTCGACCGAGGTTGCAAGGCAAACCGCAGCCTTGTGAAGGGGACCGATGCGAGAAGCCGCTCGATGGACGATTCGGGGCGTCTCGATGAGCGACGAGCACGCTGATGCGGTGATCGTCGGCGGCGGGCCGGGGGGCGCTGTGGCGGCGATGCTGTTGGCGCGGCTGGGTTGGCGTGTCGTGCTGGCTGAGAAGGGGCCTGCGGATCGAGACAAGGCATGCGGCCACTGCCTCAGTCCGCATGCCATTGAACTTCTCGGGCGCATCGGACTTCGCCAAAGGGTGCACGCAATTGCCTGCGGCGAGACATCAGTGATTCAGGTGATGCTTGAACAATCAACCATCGTGCGCCTGCCGCTTCGCCACATGGGGCGCCCGTGTGAAGGCTGGGTGACTGGTCGGTCGCGGCTCGACCCGGTCCTTCGCGAGGCCGCCATGGAGTCGGGGGCGAAGGTGCATTGCAGAACGGCCGCGAGAATCGTTGAGAGGAACGCTGCTGAGACGCGCGTGCAACTCACCGGCGCGGGGTGGGATCGCGAGGTGTCGGCGGGGCTGGTGATTGGCGCGGACGGCCTGGGCAGTCGGGTGGCACGGGCGTTTGGGATGGCGAATCGGAATGCGGCGGGCCGGCGATTTGGTTTTGCAGGGGACCTGCCGATGCGGGAGCCGATGGCACAGGGAGAGGTTCGGATGCGGCTCGTTCGCCGTGGATACGTCGGCATGGTGCGGGATGGAGAGATGGTTCATTTCGCGGGAATGCTTCGGGCGGAGACCGAGTCTCCGGATGCGGTGCTGGATCGAATGGGGCTGGCACTGAACGGGAGGAGTTTTCTCGGCGCGGGGCCGATGCCTTGGCGGCCGCAATTGGTTGCGACGTCGAGGGCAGCGCTCATCGGCGATGCGGCCGGCTATGAAGAACCCTTCAGCGGCGAGGGGATCTACTGGGCGCTTCGTTCGGCGGAACTGCTTGCGGAAACATGTGCGGGTACGCGCCACTGGGATGAGAGAGCGGCAGCGCGATACCGCAGTGCATGGAGCGCCTCGATCGGGCGTGCGCAGGCATCATGCCGAAGGTTGGGCTGGCTTCTGGCTCGGCCCGGATTGTGCGGCGTTCTCGGGCGGGTGATCGCCGCGCTGCCTGCCATCGACTCGTGGGCGTTGCGACCTCTGTATCCCACACCATGCTGAAAACCGCGCGACGACCTCGAAAGTCCGGCAGACAGGCGCAGATTGCACTTGCGGGGATCGCCACGGCAGCGCCCAGCTTCTGCTGGCCCCAGACGGAGATCGCGGACCGGATGGCGACGCTTTGGCAACTTGAGGGAGTGAAGGCTGATCGCTGGCGTCGCATCGTGGAAGGAAGCGGGGTTGAGTTGCGGCATGCGGTGGTGGAGTGTGATGAAGCGATGTTTCTCACGACCGCGCAACGCATGGAGATGTTTGAAGTGCATGCTGGAGAGCTCGCGCATTCCGCGGCGGACATCGCGATGACCAATGCAGAGGTCTCACCGAGGTCAATTACCGACCTGATCGTGGTGACGTGCACAGGATTTGCCTCGCCGGGTGTGGACGTGGCCTTGGTCGATCGTCTGGGACTTCAGCCGACGGTGCGACGTACTCAGGTGGGGTTCATGGGGTGTTTCGGGGCGGTGACCGGCCTGCGGGCCGCGATGGGAGCGGTGGCCGCAGGGGGTGGCGTGGCGCTGCTCGTGTGCGTGGAGCTCTGTTCGCTTCACCTGCGGCGCACCACCGATGCGGAAAACATGGTGGCCTCAGCGCTCTTTGCTGATGGTGCGGCGGCGGCGGTCCTTTCACGCAGCGGCGGCGGGGCGATCGTCGGGAGGCTGGGAATCGGAGAGAGTCTGCTTCTGCCGGAAGGGCGCGACGACATGTCGTGGCGAATCACCGATGAGGGGTTTGCCATGACCCTCTCGCGTCGGGTGCCGCAGCGTATTCGAGGTCATCTTGGCGCCTGCCTGGGCAGGGGACAAGGTTCCGTGGTCCTGCATCCGGGAGGCCCGCAGGTGATCGACGCGGCCGAGGAAGTGCTCGCTGGGGCCCGGCGGGTTGATCCCGCAGCGCGAGAGATTCTGAGACGTTTTGGAAACATGTCGTCGCCCACGGTGTTGTTCGTGCTGGAAGAAGCCATGCGCAACGGCATGACACTCCCAGCCACGCTGGCGGCATTCGGCCCGGGGCTCTCGATCGAGACCATCGAGCTGTCGTAATTTCCGTAGCACTGAATGCGGAGCGTGGAATTGAAACGCGGCGACCGGTTCGGCCGCCGCGTGGGGGTGCGAGGTTTCCAGAGAACGTCAGTAGTTGTATCCAATGGCGTCGAACATCGCGAGATCGGCGGTTGAGAAATAGTTTGGATAATGCGTTTCGCCATAGGCAAGCGCGGGGTCCATCAGGCCGATATTGGGCACCTGCTCGCGGAAATGGCTTCCCTGATAGGGGCTTCCATCCGACATCTTCCATTCGTTCGTGATGATGTCAGAAATATGCGAATCGTTGGGCGTGTTGTAGTCCACGAGTCGCGGTCGAATCTGGAATTCGGCGTAGGTGTCGGGGTTGTAGTCACCGGAGCCATCGGTCGACTGAAAGCGGAACAGGTCGAGCGCGGTCAGCGAGTTGCCGGTCCAGTCGGTGGCGGAGGTGAATCCGAGCGAGTGACCTACTTCGTGAATCACCACGTCAACCAGCGACATTTTGTTTGATGGCACGCCGTTGGTCGGGTCGTAGTCCCATGCGAACGCCGTGTTAAACGTCATGCTCGCGGCGTTGCCGGTGACCGAGCCGATTGTTGATTTGTATGCAGCCTTCGTCCACCAGACGGTGCTGACATTGGTAACCGTGCCCGAGTTCCCGTTGTAGCGAACGGGGCAGGTCGACCCAGTCGGCAGATACGACTGGATGACGTCGCCCGCTTCCTTGTTGTTGTTCAGGCCGTTGCGCGAGGTCGTATATGACGTCGTGGTGTAGTAGCTCGACGTGCTGCCCAGGATTCCCGAGCCCATGGTCTTGAACGTGACGCTGACGGTCACGGTGATCGGGTCGCTGAACAGCGACTCAAGATAGGCCTCGGCCTTGGTGAAGGCGGGAATGGCCGCGGTTGGAACGCTGGACCCGAGGCTGAACACGATATTGATGCCGGCTCCGGCCACGCCGCCTTCACCCGAGGAATCAATGATGATGACATCGTCGGGGTCCATCGAGGCGAATTCCGCGTCGTGCTGTTCGGCCAGCTTCTTGAGGTCGGCCTCTGTGGGCTTGGTGCGGTTGGGGCCGCACATGGGCATCCACACCTCGGTCCACTCGGTCTCAACCTCCTCGCCGGTGTCGTAAAGCGTGGCAATTTCGATGCCTTTCGGGACGCTGTAGGTCGCCATCGGCTTGCCGATGACCATGCGGCCGGCCGGTGTGCTCGATACTTCCTGCGCCGTCGCGGCACTGGCCAAAACCATCCCCGAGAGACAGCCCACCAATCGCAATGATTGATTCCACTTCCAACTCTGCATGATGGAACTCCTGTGGACGCCTCGTCGCGTCCGGACGGCGGCGGCGAAACGGGCACCGTCACCAAGGTGATAAACTAGCGGGATTTCGGGATGATTCCAGTGAATTCATCCCTGGGGCAAAAGTTGCCGACGGTTCAGCCTCGTGGCGGGGTCCCGTCGAATGGCGGCACTGGACCCGGATTTGCCCGCGGGGCTATCCTCGCCCCTTGCATGCTGGGGAAATTAACCCCAGACGGCCGATCGAAGCATGGAGCCGAACCGCGCGTCGAGCCGACGCCCGGCCCCGGACCCGCCACGGAAGGCCGACCATGACCACGCTGATTGCCCCACCAAATTCCCCCGCGATGGCCAAACAATCGAAATCCCCCTCCGCCGCAAAGGCCCGCTCCTCCCAGAGCGCCGAACAGATGGCGGCCCGCCAGCGGGATATCTCCGTCTCCGAATTCTTCGCCAAGAACCGCCACCTCCTTGGCTTCGACAACCCCCGCAAGGCCCTGCTCACCACCGTGAAGGAGGCGGTCGACAACTCGCTCGACGCCTGCGAAGAGGGCGGCATCCTGCCCGACGTCACCGTGGTGATTGAAGACCTTCAGCCCGACCGTGCGGCCGGGGCCAAAAGCTCGCGCTACCGCGTCACCGTGGTCGACAACGGCCCCGGAATCGTCCGCAAACAGGTGGAAAACATCTTCGGCCGCCTGCTTTATGGCTCGAAGTTTCACCGTCTGAAGATGAGCCGGGGCCAGCAAGGCATCGGCATCTCGGCCGCGGGCATGTATGGGCTCATCACCACCGGCAAGCCCATGATGATTCAGACACGGCCGGATGCCCGCAAGAAGGCGCATCACATCGAGCTGGCGATGAACACCAAAACCAACCGGGCGGAAGTGACGGTGGATGAAGAGACGGATGACTTTCCGCTCTCGCGATTACGCGATCTGGGCCCGGCGGTGCGTGAACTTTCGGATGCGGGCCAGTTTCTTTCGACGAGTGACTACCCCACCGGCACCAGCGTGACCGTGGAGCTGGAAGGGAAGTATCAGCGCGGCCGCGGCAGCGTGGATGAGTTTCTGGAGCTGACCGCCATCGCCAACCCGCACGCGCGGATCACGTTCGTGCGGCCCACCCGCCTTTCCGAGGATGAAAAGGAACCGACGCTTCCGCGCAAGGGGCCCGAGCCAACGGAAGAGACGGAGGCCGTGGCGGAAGCGAGCGTGACACAGGACCTCGGCCCGCTGGTGATCTATCCCAGGGCGAGCACCGACCTTCCGCCCGAGACCAAGGAGATCCAGCCGCACCCGAAGGGAATCGAACTGGGCATCCTGCTGCAGATGTTGAAGGAATCCGAGGGTGCCGGCTACACGCTCTACAACTTCCTGCAGGAGAAGTTCTCGAAGGTGAGCGCTGCCACGGCAAGCTCGCTCTGCGAAGAGGCGGGCGTGACCTCGCGAACCCGCGTGGCCGACGTCACCCATGAGGTGGCGGAGAAGCTTTACGCCGTGATTCAGGAGGCGAGGTTTCCGCCGCCGCCGACCGATTGCCTCGCGCCCATCGGCATCCAGCAGATGCTCAAGGGCATGTTCAAGGGTGTGCGGGCCGAGTTTTATGCCGCCAGCACCCGCGAGCCGGCGATTTATCGCGGAAGACCGTTTCAGCTGGAGGCGGCCATCGCCTTCGGCGGCGAGCTTCCGGCTGATGAGCCCGCGCGGATTATTCGCTTCGCCAATCGCGTGCCGCTTCTGTTTCAGCAGTCGGCGTGTTCATCGTTCAAGGCGGTGCTCGATACCAAGTGGAAGAACTACGACCTGCAGCAGCCGCGCGGCGCTGCGCCGGTGGGCCCGCTGGTGATCATGATTCACATGGCGAGCGTGTGGGTGCCGTTCACCAGCGAGTCGAAGGAAGCCATCGCCGACTACGACGAAATCCGAAAGGAGATGAAGCTCGCCCTCATGGAGTGCGGCCGCAAGCTCGGCACCTACCTGCGGAAGCGCCAGAAGATGCGCCGGGAAGGCGAGCGGCGCGATGTGTTCGAGCGATATATCGGCGAGATCGCCAAGGCTGTGAGCGAGATCAACAAGGTCGACGCGAAGAAGCTGTACGAAACGCTGCTGGCCCAGGCCAGAGCCCGCACGGCCGTGGCTGATCAGGTGCTCGACGACGAAGGCCAGGTGGTGAAGGACGATGAACCTTCGCTGGCCGACGGGGTGTTGATTGTGGATGCGGGGGGCTCGGGGCAGGCTGGATTGGGGCAAGCGGGGCAGGGCCCGGGTGAGGAGTCGTCGGCGAAGCGGGCGGCGGACCAATCGCGGTTGTCAGCGCCCGCGGCCGGTGCAGAAGATTCCGCTGCCGAGCGAGCGACTGCAAAGTCGGATCGCCCGCGAAAGACTGCGTCGGGAGGGAAGAAGAAATCGGCCGCGTCGCGCGGCAAACCGGCTGCCAAGGCGATTGGGGCGGCCAAGGCGAAGGGAGCGGCAACGGCTGCGGCCCGGGGGGCGAAGGCCGAAGCGGCGGGGAAATCGGCAACTAACTCGAGAAAGGGCGCGACGACGGGCTCCGGCTCGGCGGGCGGCAAGGCGAAGCCGCGGGTTCGCATGCGCATGAACGCCGAGGGCCAGTGGGTTCCGGCGACGGAGACACCCCCGATCAAGGACGACCCGGATCAGATGTTCATGTTCTGATTCCGGCGGGTCGCGTCAATGGCGGCGGCGACGGCGAAGGAGCGCGAGCAGGGGGAAAGCGGCCAGTGCGGAGGGGGCGGGGATGGTGGTGAAGGAAGCAATTGCCGTTTTGGGGGCCTCCACTCGCATAGGTTAGCTTCAACGATCCGGAGATGACTCCCGGCTTTCCGGTGGCATCATTGGTCGGCGCCAGCACAGCGATAAGGACGAGGCCATTAGCATCGGGGGATCCTTGCAATGGCGGAAAGGGGCCCTGCAGCCAACCGTCAACAACGATGCTGGATCCAAACAGGAACTGGTCAAGAACATTGTCAGGATCGGCAATGAACGTATCGTTGTCGTCTCCGATGGCGAGGCCGATCGTGAGGAAGGAATCAACATCCGGCGTGTCGGCCATTGCGTTCTGGGCGACGGTCCATGGCAGCGCGGAGACCTGGCCATTGACGGTTGACTGATAGAAGGTGGTGGTGCAGGAGATCATCGGCCACGTGATGCCGGCAAGTTGATCGCTCGGATTGTCGAACTTGCAATAGATGCTGTATTCCTTGAGGCCCAGCGAGTTGTCAGTCGTGTCGACGACAACGATGCCGACAAACGCGGCCGCGGCGTGTGAGGCGGTGGCGAGCAGACCTGCGAGGATTGAGGCACCGCGGATCATCGGCGGCGACGGCGAAGGAGCGCGAGCAGGGGGAACGCGGCCAATGCGGCGGGGGCGGGGATGGTGGAGAAGGATGCGAGCGTGTTGTATATCCCGCCACCGCTGCCATAAGCAAATGTCATGGAACCTGAGATCACTCCGGGGTTGCCCTGTGCGTCGTTGGTCGGCGCGAGCACAGCGATGAGCACGAGGCCATTGGCATCGGGGGATCCTTGCAATGGCGGAAAGGGGCCCTGCGCCCAACCGTCGACCACGATGCTGGAGCCGAAGAGGAACTGGTCAAGAACGTTGTCAGGATCGGCGATGAACGTATCGTTGTTGTCGCCGACGGCAAGGCCGATCGTGAGGAAGGAATCAACATCCGGCGTGTCGGCCATCGCGTTCTGGGCGACGTTCCATGGCAGCGCGGAGACCTGGCCGTTGACAGTTGAATGATAGAACGATGTGGAGCAGGAAATCGTCGGAAAAACGATACCGGCGAGCTGGTCATTCGGATTATCGAATTTGCCATAGATACTGTATTCTTTCAGGCCCAGCGTGTTGTCGGTCGTGTCAATAACAACAATGCCGACGAAGGCGGCATTTGCCATATTCGCAATGGCAAGCACTGCTGCCGCAAAAAGCTTCTGATGAATCATGCGTTCTCTCCTGTTGGGATCCTATCTCGCTATGGACAATCTACTTCAATACCCTCAAGAGCTGGAAACCGAATTATGTTAACGTCGATGTCGTCTAGGACACCGTCGCAATTTAAATCCCAATCGCTGTTGAATGCTGGGTCGTCTTCCATGATGGAGCCACCATTATTATTAACATATAGAAATATGAAAGTATAGTCAAAAGTATTGACTTCTCCATCTCCATCAATATCAAAATTAAAACACAGCCCGTTCATCGCGTTCATTGTGACGATCGTTTCGTCGGCTTGATCGACAACGGCATCGCCATTGAGATCGCCATCGCAGAGGTCGTACCAATTCTCAAGAAGTGGGCAAGGGCCAAAGCCGCCTTGGGCCGCAACGTACCCGTAGAATATGGCGACGTCTGTCTGATCGACAATGAAGTTTTCATCAAAGTCGCCGCATCCCACACCGGGTGTCGGCTGCACCGGCGGCTCGACGCAGTTTCGTCCCCATGCCTGGAACACCAGGCTGCGGTCCAAAGCGTTGACGACGCCGTCGTGGTTGATGTCGGCCGAGAGGCCGGGTCCGGACTGCCCATACTGGGCCGTCACCAGATTCAGATCATTGTGGTCAATCTGCCGATCGCCATCGCCTTCGGGCCAGATGTCGGGGTCGTAGGCGATGATCCGAGCGAGGGGGTCGCCGAGCGGCGTCTGGAATTGCCCAAGTTTCGGCAGCGCTGCGAGGGACGCTTCTCCCCATTGCCGGCCCGCGACCAGCATGGATTTGAAGACAGTTCGTTCATAAATGCGGACGCTTCCCGGTTCCTGCACGTTTCCGCAGGTGAACGACCCACCCGCGGCAATCCAGTCCATCACCTGACCTTGCAAAGAGGGGTGGGCCTGATCGGGCTGTCCCGGCGAATCCGAGTGGATCGTCCATCCATTGAACGATTCAACGCTCAAGAAGATTCCCGCGGGATTTGGGTCATAGCAGGAGATGTAGTTGTAATTGGGTTGCTCTGACGGTGGGTTGCCAGGATTTCCCGTGAAATATCCGTTACGGCCTGTCGTCGCGATCGCAACGAAGGGCCATTGATTGGCATCGATATCTGCTTGAGTGTAGTTTTCGCAATTCTGGCAGGTCACTCCAGTCGCAGGAATCGAACACGGAGAATCAACACAAAAATCGTCAAACTGGGGATTATCGCATGAAGGCCACTTGTCGGGCGTTTTGGAGCCATTGATAAATTCGCAGGTGTCGTCGGCCAGGGTACACCAGCGATCGAGCCATGTGCTCACAACGCATCCGGTATAGCTGGGCGGCGTGTTGATACCCAGGAGCTCACTCGGCGTTGAATCAACAAGAACTGTGACCGCGTATTTGTTCACGCGGAGATTTGTCGAGCGAAGAATCAACTCCTTGATGCACTCCAGGCTCGACTTCGTCGGCGTTCCGTATCCCGGGTTGTTGTCGTAAATGGCCGCGGAATCGAGTCGGCTCACGGCGTAGAGTCTCGGACAGGGCTGTTCGGGATCGGAGCAATTTGAGGTGATCCACGAATTCGTCCAGGCGTCAAGTTCGGGAGCGACCCAGTCATCTGGTTGACCGAACGATCCCAAGACAGGATCAAGCGCTCCAAATGGATTAGGAACGCTGTCGTAAGCAATCTCGAGCGATCCTTGGCCGAGAGCTCCAATTTTCAGGCGCATTAGCGCGGATTCAAGGCTGGCATACATTCCTTGGGTGGGCTGGGCACCTCCTGCAAGGCCAGGAGGAGGATCCTGATCAACCTGATCGGTAATGACCGCCGGGATGCCCCGCGTGGTCACGAAGCACAGGGCGTCGGGGTGGGCATTGAGGCAGTCGACAAAGGCGCTTGGCCCGTCGATGAACACTTCCTTGAACTTGCACGGCGTGATGCAATAGCGGGTCAGTTCCTCGTGAACGCACTCGCCGTCAAAGCAGCCGTCGAAGGTGCAGGGGTCCTGATCGTCGCAGGGTGATGCGCAGTCATCGAGCACGCGATAGTCGAGGTTCAAGTCGCACATGATGACGCCCGGGTGATGCAGCTTGTAGAACTCGGCGATGGCCTGAGACTCCGGAACTATTGTCTGGATCAAGCACATGATCCTTGCTGTTGTAGATCACGATCGTCCGGTTCTCGGGAATCTCGGCCCTCACCAGTTGAGCCTGCACCAGAAACGCCGCAAAGGCAACAGCAAAATGAAGGATGTTGACGGACTTCTGCCACCGGCGCGAGCGTGTGTTCATGGGGATCCTCGGGAGGTTTACTGGCCGGAACGACGGAAGGGCCAATTGCCGGAAAAAGAAGTGCGGAAGTCGCCAATCGGCCACGATTGGATTGGCTTGGGATGAATGTACCACCCGGCAGCGAAAACCCACCCGAAGATATGGTCAATTTCTTGTAGGTGTTTCTACCTTGCCCAGATTGCCAGAAGCGACCGCGTGCTTCGCAATCGAGCAGCCTCGCGGTCAGGAATCGCGGCCGTCGAGCCCAAGCGCCCGCATTTTCTTGTACAGCGTGGTGCGGTTGATTTCGAGGGCTTCGGCCGTCTGCTGGCGGTTCCAGCCGTTGGCTTCGAGGGCCATTTTCAGGATGGCCCGCTCTGCCTCGGCGAGGGCGGTTTCCAGCGGCTGCGATGACCACGGGCTTTCCGACGCGGTGCGCCGGCGCGGTTGGCCGTGAAGCACGGGATCGGGCAGGTCGGCGAGGCGGATGCGCGGACCCTCGGCGAGGATGGCAGCGCGTTCGACGACATTCTGAAGCTCGCGGACGTTGCCGGGGAAGGTGTAGCGTTCGAGGGCGCCCATGGCTTCATCGGTGAAGCCGCTGAGCGATTTGCCCAGCTCGCGGGTGTGCTGATCGAGGAAGTGGGTGGCCAGCATCGGGATGTCGGCCGAGCGCTCGCGCAGCGGAGGCAGGTCGATGGCGACCACGTTAATGCGATAGAAAAGGTCCTGGCGGAACTGGCCGCGATCGACGAGGTCCTGCAGCGGCTGATTGCTGGCGAGGATGATGCGGACGTCGACCTCGACGGTCTTGTTGGAGCCGACGGGTTCGAACGAGCGCTCCTGCAGCACGCGCAGGAGTTTGAGCTGCATTCCGGGCGAGGCGGAGTTGATTTCGTCGAGAAAGAGCGTGCCGCCGTGGGCGGCGAGGAATCGGCCCTGATGATCGGCGTGGGCACCGGTGAAGGCGCCTTTGACGTGGCCGAAGAGTTCGCTTTCGAGCAGCGTTTCGGGAATGGAGCCGCAGGCGAGTTCAATGAAGGGGCCGGAGGCGCGGGTGGAGCGGCGATGGATGGCGCGGGCGATGAGCGATTTGCCGGTGCCGCTTTCGCCGTTCATGAGCACGGTGGATTTGGTGGGGGCGACGGCTTCGACGGTCTGGAAGATGCGCTGCATGCGATCGTCGTGGGCCACGATGCCGTCGAGGCCGTGGGCGTGATCGATCTGTTTGCGGAGCGAGACGTTGTCGGACCGCAGCATGAATTGCTGCATGGCCTTTTCGATGGCAAGGAGGAGTTCATCCTCGACCACGGGTTTCATCAGGAGGTCCATCGCGCCGAGCTTGATGGCTTCGATCGCGCGGGGAACGGTGGCGTAGCCGGTGAGCACCAGCGGCACGGCGGGCAGGTCGGCATCGCGAAGCCGACGCAGGAGTTCCATGCCGTCCATCTCGGGCATGACGAGATCGACGAGGACAACGCCGAAGGGATGGGGATCGCCCGCGACCTGATCGGCGGCGGTGAGTTTCTCCAGAGCGGTGTGGGCCGTGGAGGCGACCTCGACGGTTTCGCCGGCGTGTTGCAGGCACATCGCCAGCGAATCGCCCACGATCGGGTCATCATCGACGATCAGGATGCGGGGTCGGTGGTTCTCGGACATGGGAGTAAGCGCGCGTGCGGCCGAAACTGAAATCGGCGCATCGGGCGGCATGCTGAAGTGGGAATTGGCGCGGGGCGAAATGGCCGCGGGGGTGGGGATGCGCTGGTGTAGCGCAAGGTCCGAATAGTCGAACTCAGGCCCGATAGGCGATGGCGTGGCCGGTGAGGCCGTTGAGTTCCTTGATGATGGTCATGGCTGCGAAGCCGCAGACGGCGAGCACCACGATCCAGAGCGCCTGCGTGCCGAGGTCGAGCGCGAAGAGCCATGCAGCGCCATAAAGGCTTTGCCACATCGCGCCGTAGCGACGGATCTTTTCCGCGCCGGCCCGGCCGCCCACGCGCGAGGCTTTCCACCACCCGAGGGCGGCGAAGGAGGCGACGGCGACGAGCGGATAGACGAGCATGCGGAGATCGGCTTCGGGATGAACGATGTCGTTTGAATCTCCATAGGCGAGGAGGAGAGTCATCCAGAACGCCCAGCCGAGCATCATGAGGATGAGGGCTCGGCGGCTGATGCGGGGGCGCTTGTCTTCCATCCAATACACGATGCCGCCGATGACCATGGCGTGGGTCATGACGAGGGCTACGGGCAGGATGCTCGGCGGCTGCAGGTCGGGAATGAGCATGTGGACGCCGTGGATGAGGCCGAGCGTGACCACGCCGGCCGCAGGCACGTATTTCGCGGCGACGTTATAGAAAAGGATGCCGGCGGAGGTGAGCACGGTGAGCAGGAGGGCGGTCTGACCGAAGGCAGCGCCGCCGAGGACGGCGAGCATGAGCGAGCTGGCGACGACGACGATGGCCTGACCGACGCGGATTCGTCCTGCGGGAATGGGGCGGTCGGGGCTGAAGGCGCTGTCGCGCCGGGCGTCGAGCACATCGTTGAGCGCTGCGCCGAAGGCGAAGAGTCCCACGGCGATGACCAGCCCCATGAGCAGGGCCGACCAGAGCGGAAGCGCGTTGCACGGCGAATCGGGTCGGCCGATGGCCCGGCAAAGCAGGATGATGAACCACAAATCGCTGACCGCGCCGAAAGCCATGGTCAGGCGGGTGAGCTGAATCGCCGTCAGGAATCGCAGGATGAACCGCCGCACGAGGAGATCGTACAGCGAGTCTCGCTTGAGGAAGACGGTCGCAGGCGGGAGGCGGCGAGTTCGATGGCTTGCGGATTCTCGTCGATGCCGATCCAGTGGCGATTGAGCCGGTTGGCGGCGACGAGGGTGGTGCCGCTGCCGCAGAAGGGATCGAGCACGGTTCCTCCGGGCGGGCAGCAGGCGCTGATGAGAAGTTCGAGAAGCGCGAGGGGCTTCTGAGTGGGGTAGCCGGTTCGCTCCGACGCCATGTTGTTGAGGCTGGGGATGTTGAGCACGTCGGTCTGCTTTTTCATTTGACCGGCGAGGCGGCGGCTTGAGGCAGGAACCTTGGGCGGTTCGAACCAGTACTGGTCACTCTTGGCGTAGAACAGGATGTCGTCGTGCTTGCGGGCGAACCTTCGCGGGGATGAGCCGCCGAGGCCGTAGCTCCAGATCAGGTGATTAACGAACGCGTCGGCGCTGAAGATCTCGTCGAGGAGCAAGCGCTGGTGGTGAACGGTGCGCCAGTCGCAGTGGAGGAGGATGACGCCATTCGGCGAGAGGAGGTTGTGGAGATGCGCGATGACCTGGCGCATGAACGCCAGGTATTGAGAGAGATTGTCCCAGCGATCGGCGTATTCGCCGCCCTGGCGACCGATGGCGACGCTGCCTTTGCGGTCGACATTGGTGAGGAACGGCGGATCGAGATAGGCGAGGTCGATGCAGCCGAATGGAAGCTGAGGGAGCTTCTCGAGGCAATCACCGAGGATCAGGTCGCCGCCGGGCATGGAGGTGTTTCTACCAAGTGGCTGGTGAAAGTGTGGAAATTTCCACAATAACTGTTGCAACAGATAAACCAGATGTTATGATCTGGATATGGGAACGTCGGCCCTGCAATCCCAGTTGAAGAAGCGGCACCCGTTTGAGGCCCCCGAGCAGGAGACCATGCTCAATCTCCTGCGAACAACGGGGGTGCTGCAGGCGGAGTTCGAACGGCTTTTTCGAAAGCACGGCCTGTCGGGATCGACGTACAACATTCTGCGAATCCTTCGCGGCGAGGCGGATGGTAACAATCCGCGGCTTAGCTGCTGCGAAGTGTCGGCCAGACTTGTGACGCAAGTACCTGATATGACTAGACTTGTGGACAGATTGGAGCGGGTCGGGCTGGTGCGGCGAGAGCGGTCGACGGATGACCGCCGCGTGATCCTTTTGACCATTACGGATGAAGGCAGAAAGCGGCTTTCGGAGCTGGATCAGGCAGTTTTGAGCCTGCATCGGCAACAGTTGGGACATTTGAGCGGTGTGGAGATGGTGGCTCTGAACGAATTGCTGGTGAAGGCACGGATGCGGTCTGAGGAGACGCAGGCCGCCAAAGGGGTTCAGGATCTCGACGAACAATGTTGAGACAGTAATCGTATAAACAGTAATATTCCTCTAATTCTTGAAAGAGCGACACATGAAACGCTGGGTGACTGGAATCGTTGGATGCATTGCCATGGCTGCGGCAGTGGGCATGGCCCCGATCAGCCGCATGGGTGAGATCGCGTTTGACTTCAAGGATCCGAAGGGCGTGAACGGCCTGACGGTGATGCTGGATTCGGAACTCGAGCCGATCGTGGGCACGGCGAGCGGGATCACCGGCGAGGTAACGTTTGATCCGAGCGATCCCAAGTCGCTTCACGGAACGCTTCGCCTTGAAACGAAGGGCATCAAACTGTCGCAGCCGCAGATGACCGGCGTGCTGATGTCGGGCGACTGGCTCGATGCCGAGAAGTATCCCTCGATCGAGGTGACGCTCGACAAGGTGACGTCGAGCGAATCGAAGATCGCGAACGGCGTTCACCTGAAGGTGGATGGGAAGGTCACGATCAAGAGCCATACCGAGCCGATGTCGTTCGACATCGACGCCACCTACCTCTCCAACCGTGCGGGTGATCGGATGAAGGGGGCGACGGGTGACTTGTTGAAGCTTCGAACGACGTTCGTCGTCAAGCGCAGCGTCTTTGGCATCAAGACCGATGCACCGCCGGCGGTGGTGGCTGACGACATCGTCATCTCGGGGGCGTTGATCGGCCACTCTGCCAGTAGCGCCGGGAACTGAAACACGATTCAATCTCCTCTCACCTCTTCCGCGCTCTGACGGGCGTGGAGAGGTTTCCACCGCGCGATCGAGGCGCGAATTCATCTTCGGAGAGAACCATGAGCACCCCCAGAATTCTCGCGTTTTCAGGTAGCTTGCGCAAGGACTCGTTCAATACACGCCTGGTTCACATCGCGGCTGAGGGCGCACGGTCGGCCGGCGCAGACGTGACGGAGATCGAGCTTCGCAACTTTCCCATGCCGATTTTCGGCGAAGACCTCGAACGCGAGCAGGGCATGCCGGAGCACGCGAGGCGGCTACGACAACTGATGCTCGATCATCAGGGGTTGTTGATCTCTTCACCCGAATACAACAGTTCGATCACCGCCGCCCTCAAGAATGCAATCGACTGGGTCTCTCGCAGCGAGGAAGGCAAGGGATCGCTGACGCCCTACGAGGGCAAGGTGGCGACCCTGATGTCGGCATCGCCGGGTGCGCTGGGAGGTTTGCGCGGACTCGTTCATCTGCGGGCGATCCTCGGCAATATCAAGGTCATCGTGTTGCCTGAGCAGGTCGCGATCTCCAAGGCGCACGAACTGTTTGACGCGAACGGGCGATTGAAGGACGCCGCGCAACACGCGGCGATCGAGGGCCTTGGCAAACGGCTGGCCGCGGTCGTTCGAGCGATGAGTTCCTGATCTCAGGCCATGAGCGGGGCCAGTTCCTGCGGTCGATAGTTGAGCGGCAGGTCAACCCAGAAGGAAGATCCCCTGCCGGGCTCGGAGAAGACGCCGACCGAGCCGCCGAGCATTTCGGCGAGTTCCTTGCAGATGGCCAGCCCGAGGCCTGTGCCACCGTGTTGCTTGGTGTGGCTGGCATCAACCTGGCGGAATTTCTCAAAGATCATGTCCTGCATGTCGGTGGGGATTCCGGGGCCGCGATCGGCAACGCGCAGCCGAATGCCGGTGAGCGGTTCATCGCGCGCGGCGGATGGATAGATCGGTTCGGCGGTGATGGTGATGGTTTCACCGGGGGGCGAGAACTTCACGGCATTGGAGAGGAAGTTATAGAGAATCTGCTGAAGTTTTCCCGGGTCGGTGTCGATGCGTGGAAGATCGCGGGGCGCCTCAATCCGGAGGGAGATCTGCTTGGCCTCGGCCTGCGGCCGCATGATGGTGACGAGTCCTTCGAGCAGGTCTCCGAGGCTGGTTGGTTCGACGGAGATTTCCATGCGGCCGGCCTCGATCTTGGCCATATTCAGCAGTTCGTTGATCATGTCGAGCAGTGAGCGCCCGCTGGTCAGGATGTTGCGGATATATCGCGTGCGCTTGGGGTCGGAGGCAGGTTCGATTCGCGCAATTTCCTCGAGCAGTTCGGCGAAGCCGATGATGGAATTGAGGGGGGTGCGCAGTTCGTGGCTGACGTTGGCGAGGAATTCGCTCTTGAGGCGATTGGATTCGTAGAGGCCGACGTTGGCTTCGGCGAGCTCGTTGAGCTTGAGGTCGAGGTTTTCGTTCATGGCCTCGAGCTGGGCTCGTCCCGCCTGAAGGCGGTCGAGCATGGTGTTGAACGCTTCCGAGAGTTGCTGGAATTCATCGCCCGTGGTGATGGCGGAGCGGATGTTGATGTCGCCCTTCTGGACCTGCTCGGCGGTGGCGCGAAGTCGGCGGACGGGCGAGAGAATGAGCTTGGTGAGGATCAGGTAGAAGACCAGCATCGCGAGCAGGCCGGCGACAAAGCCGGCGGCGACGATATAGACACGATTCCAGATCACCTGCTGGGAGGCGAATTCGCTGGTGCGTTCAACGAGCAGGATTCCACGAAGGGGGTTGGCGACTCCGGTATCGACAATGCGCGGCGTGAAGTCGGCATTGCGCCCCGTGAGCCGGCGCCACTCGGATTCCCGGAGGGCGCGAGCATACCTGTATACGGTCTGGCCCTCCTGGCGTGATGTCTCGAATCGCTCCCGGGCCTCGTTGCCCTGGGAGAATTCGGCGAGGGCAGCGCTGAGGAACTCGTCGGGACTGGAGTCGGATGCCAATTGTTCAACGCGGTACAGGCGCATCGGGATCGGAACGCCACTGGCTTCGCGCAACTCAAACCCGTTCTGGATGTAGGAGTCAGCCAGTTGGCGGGCGAGTTCCAGCTGGCTCTCGCGGACCATTCCCCCCATGCGAAACATCACGACGCTGAGGGCGACGCCGACAATGAGAACGACAGCGCTGCCGAAGAGCAGTTGACACTTGTTGGCCAGGGAGACGTGGGCCATTGGCCATGAGCATAGTCGGAACGCGGACCGGGTAGAATGCCTGCGGCTGATGACCGGCCTGCGATAAAGGCGGTGGCTCCATGCTCGGCGCCCTGACGATCTCTCGACTGCTTCTGAAGATGTGCGAAGTGGAGGCTTCGGACCTGCACATCAAGGTGGGTTCGCCGCCGGTTCTGCGGGTGGGAGGAAACCTTCACAGGATCGAGTCTCCGGGGCTGACTGCCGATGACACCAAGG
Source organism: uncultured Isosphaeraceae bacterium (assembly GCA_964407695.1). Classification (GTDB taxonomy): domain Bacteria; phylum Planctomycetota; class Phycisphaerae; order Phycisphaerales; family SM1A02; genus CAYOWQ01. The sequence goes on from CAYOWQ010000001.1 coordinate 250,094, forward strand.
AATTGCTCACGGCCCTGGTGCCGGCGCATCTGACCGAGGTGCTGGATAAGCGGGGCGGCGTCGATTTTTCGCATCACGAGCAGATGAAATCCAAGACCGGCGAATACAGCCAGCGATTTCGCTGCAGTGTATTTCATGCGGGCGGAGCATTGCATGCGGCGATTCGCCGCGTCAATCCCAAGATTCCCGACTTCAATGATCTGCATCTGCCGCCGATCTACGAGAAGGTGGCGGAGAACACGCACGAGGGCCTGGTGGTTATCTGCGGAGTGACGGGCAGCGGAAAAAGCTCCACGCTTGCGGCGATCATCGACCACGTGAATACGAAACATGCCTGCAACGTGATCACGATCGAGGATCCGGTGGAGTACCTCTTCCAGCCGAAGCAGTCATACATCAGCCAGCGCGAGATCGGGCTTGACGTGATCGACTTTCCCTCAGCGCTTCGGTCAGCAGTGCGTCAGGATCCGGACATCATCATGATTGGCGAGATGCGCGATCGCGAAACGATGCTCGCCGGCCTGCAGGCTGCGGAGACGGGCCACCTCGTGTTCGTCACCCTTCACACGGCCGATGCGATGCAGAGTTTTGCCCGCATCCTGGAGTTCTTCCCGTCGCACGAGCACACGTTCATTCGATCAAGTCTTGCCAACGGGCTTCAGGCGGTGATGGCGCAGCGGTTACTGCCCAGCGTGAAGCCCGGGGCGAAGGTGGTGCCGGCGACGGAGGTGCTCCTGAATACGCCGGTGGTTTCGGATCGGATCCGTGAAGGCGGCGACGAAGACATTCCCGCCATCATCTCGTCGAGCGAGCACGAGGGAATGCATGACTTCACGTCGAGCCTCACCCGGCTGGTGGAGGGGGACTGGGTGGATCTCAAGACGGCTGAACGGTTTGCCCCCAACCGCGAGGCGCTGGTAAGTCGCGTGCGGGGCATCGAAATGCCTCCCGACAAGCTTGTGCAGCGAATTCGCCGGTAGCGCCCCGCTGGTTGTTGGGTCGATGACTCCGTCGGACCGATATTCTCAACGGAATGTCCTCGAACTGGGTGAGCGATCGGCCGTATCAGGCAGGTGATGCTGCGGAGTCGAGCGTGGAGTCTGATCAACGAGACGGCGAAATGACACCCGTCCCCGCTCTGGCGACGGCCCCGAAAGGCACGACAATCGCCGCGGGGAGCGGCGCGATCGGCGGCCGCGTGAAGCGCGGATTCGCCTGGATGTTCGCGCAAACGTTGGGGAACAAGTTGATCTCGATGCTGGCGCAGGTTGCGCTGGCGCGGCTGTTGGCGCCGGAGGACTGGGGCGCGGTCGGCATGGTACTGGCGTTCACGACTCTGGTTCAGGTCTTGAACGACACCGGTGTGCGAGACATTCTGATCCAGCGGCAGCGAAGATATTCGCTCTGGGTTACACCGGCGGCCTGGCTTGCGGGAACCTGTGGGTTGCTGGCCTGTGTGTTGATCCTGGTCGCTGCACCGATGGTCTCGGTCTGGGTGTATGACGAACCGACGTTGACAACGATGATGTGGGCCTTGGCGCCGGTGCCATTCATTGACGCGCTGGCCGGAGTCTCCCAAGCCAAGATTCAGATCGACATGCGGTTCCGAGCGATGGCGATCATCGCCGGGGCGGGAAGCGCCGGACAGAGCGTGGCGAGCGTGATCTTCGCCGCGATGGGGTTCGGCGCGTGGAGTTTCATCCTGGCGCGGTTGATTCTCTCGATCAGCATCTGCGCCTGGTCGTGGGCACTCTCGGGGGTCAAGGTGGGGCGGCGGCCGATGGTGAGGCGGTGGAAGTATCTCGTGGGTGACAGCCTGCGATTGATTGCCACGGGAGTGCTCATGCTCCTCGCGTTTCAAGCCGGCAACATCATGCTTGGGATCTTTCATGGCAAGAAGGAGGTCGGCTCGTACTTCTTCGCGTACATGTTCTCGATCTCGATCCTGATACCGATCTCGATCTCGGTCAGCCAGGTTCTGTTGCCTTCGTTTGCCAGGATCAAGGACGACGCGGAGCGGTTGCGGCGTGCGTTCGTGCGGGCGGCGGCGACGCTGGCGATGGTGATCGATCCGCTGACACTCTGGGCGGCGGCGGTGTCGACGCCGCTGGTGCATCTCCTTTTCGGACACAAGTGGGACCACAGTATCTTCGTCCTTCAGGTTCTCTCGATGGCGATGGCGGTGAAGTGCGGGGAGCTGATCTCAATGAACCTGCTGAAATCGCAGCGACGCTTTGGCACCGTGCTCGCGTTTCAGGTCGTGGCCGCAGGCCTGATGCTGACTTCGGTCGGGATCGGGGCGTGGCATGGCGGAGCGCATGATGCGGCCATCGGATTTCTTGTGGCTGCGGCGATTCAGGGTCCACTGGCGCTGATTCTGGCGCTGCGGGTCACTCATGATTCAGCCCGACGCATTCTGGAGGTGTGGGCCACGCCGTTGGCGATGGGGGTCGTGTCGATGGGTCTTGGCGGTTGGGTCGGATGGTGGGTGGCGGGATGGATGCGGGGAATGCTCAGCGATGATGCGGAAATCGCTCATCGAATTGCCGACGTGGTGCAGATCGGCATCGCGGCGGCGGTCGGGTTTCCGCTCTACAGCGTGATCATGCATTATCTTCATCCTGCGCATGTGCGCGAGATTGTCGGCCCCGTGGTGCGACGGCTTCGATCCAGAGCAGCTTAATGGTTCTACTTCCTGCGGCGGGCGGAGCGGACCGATTTTGAAAGCCGGCGACCGAAGACATTGGCATCGAGCCATTTTGTAATACCGCGCGGGGACGTTGGACCGTGCTTCAGGCGATACTCGCGCAGACGGCGCTTGACGGCGCGTACAAGATCATCGCGATGAAGATCTTCGAGCGGGGGAATGAGGTCGCGCCAGCACGATGCGGTGTAGCCATTGGTGATATGGATCCGGTCGATGGCGGCAGACTCGACGTCGTGGACTCCGAATGCATCGGTCTGCTTCAGGCACCCCAGAGCCAGAAGGGCCAGCATGGTGCGAAGGCATTTTTCGCACCGGCCGCAGTTGAGTTTGACGCCGTCGGACGGGGAGATGCAGACGCGGAGATTGCGGATGGCGGCGGGCCACTCGGCAATCGCCCGGGCTTTTTCAAGGCGCGAGAGCCGCAGGGCGTCGTGCACGATGGTCAGCGACGATGAGGAATAGTTGCCATCGAGCAACGGATGCGAGCCCCAAGGGCCGAGATGTTCGGCGTCATAGGTTGAGGCGATGAGCAGTCGGTGGATGCTCGCGTCGAGCGTGTGGGCAAGGCTTGAAAGTGCAGCGCCGTGCCACTTGTTGACCCAGACGCCACCATTGGGAATGAGTTGAAGAAGGTTGGTGCGAACGCTGACCAATTCGATACCGGCGTCGACGGCAATGGCGTTGAGGGCGCTGGCCGCGATTTCGACGGATCGATCGGATTCGCCCTTGGATTTGAGGATGCCGTCGAGATCAAAGCCGATGGCGAGGATGCCGACTCCGACGCGCCATGGATGGCCCACGGGGATCATCGAACGGTTTCGGGCGAGTGTTGCGAGCGAGTCGAGCCCGCCGCTGAGGAGTTGGGCGGTGGTTCGCTGGGCAGGGGCGGCGAGGATTGATCGTGATCTCGGCTCGATGGCGGGAAGGATGTCGGGCACGCCGAACCAGCGGCGAATCAGCGTCATCGAGGTCAGAAGTCCATCTTCGAGCACGGGGCAAATGGGGGATTCGATGGCGATTCGTCGCTCGCCCAGTTCCATGGCCGGAACAGCGCACGCCAGGAGAAATGCCTCGGGGGACGGCCGGAGAGCGGAGGCCATCGAGCCTTCGACTTCGATGAAGATGGTTTGGGATTCTCGCGGAGCATCCTCCCACTCGACGCGACATTCGACACGGGCGCGCTGGTCTGAAGTTGAGGATGTCAGGTCACGAATCCGCACAGGAAGGTCTCGAGGGGAGGAGGATACTCAGACCGTCTCCCATCGGCGCGCCAGGATTCGAGCCACGACAAGAAATGCGATACAGAGACTGACGATGACCGCCACTTGCGGAGAGATATCCACCAGGACCTGCGTGATCGAGCGGTGGCCGCTGCCCTTATACCAGAAGACCTTCTGAAAGCCGTCAATAGCCCATGCATTGAAGGATGCGAGTCCCGCTGACTGCATCGTCGGACTCATGACGAATCGAGGCACCATGCTCCCGCCGGTGGCGCTCATCAGCAGAATGAGAATGGTGCTGACGCCAGCCAACTGGGCGCGGGACCGACACAGGGTGGCGAGCATCATGCCGAAGCCGGCCGCAGCGCCGGCGGTGACGACGGTCATGACCAGCCAGCCGGCGAAGTGATCGGGCTTGAAGAGGTCGACCTTGAAGACGGCCCAGGCCCACAGGAACATCAGGGTGAGTTGAGCGATGCCCATGAGCGCAATGAACGACCACTTGCCGAGAAGGATCTGTCCCATTGTGAGTCGCGACACCACGATCCGTTCGAGGACACCCGATTCCTGATCCTCAAGAAACGTGCCGGCAGCGCCGGACATTGAAAACAGCAGGAACATTACGGCGATTCCGGAGGCGGTGTAGGCGATGTAGCTCCGAATCTCTCCCGCCTCGTTGCTGTGTATTCCGCGAGCCTTGACCTGAACCGGGCCGCTGAAGGCCGGTTCGTCGCTCGATTCGTCCGTCGGAGAGGTCGCCGATGCGGCGTCTGACGGATCGGCCGAGCCGCCGGACTGATTCTGCAATTTCGGCAGAAAAAAGTCCATTGCCTCCTGTTGCGACGACGTGAGCGGGCCGCCGTACTTCTCGAACATTTCGATGCCGCGCCGGGCCATGAGATCCGGGGCGGCTGTCATGGCGGATTTCTGGAGCAGGCCCATGACGATCTGCGGCGCCACGGGATCGGCCTCGTCGTAGATCAACTCGGCGGCGACCCCGCCGCTCATGAACAAACCCAGAGACTGCCCAAAGCCCTCGGGGAGAGCGACCATGGCTGCTGCGTTGCCGTGAGCGACAAGGTCGGAGCCATCCTTGCGACTGATGGGCGCCGGCGGGTTGCCCGTCTCCACGATGCAGTTGAGGCTTGAATCGTGCCGGAGTGCATCGACAAGGCGCCGGCTCTCCGGCGACTGATCCTCGTCGACAAGCACCACTTTGACCTTGGACATGCCGCCACTGGAGTTTGAGAAGATGGCCGCGAAGATGGAGAAGAAGATGACCGGCAGCACGAAGGAGAGAAGCAGTGCGACCCGATCGCGCTTGAGGGTAATCCAACCGATGCGCCAGAGAGTCATCATGCGGCGGCTCCGGGTCCGTGTGTATCACGCAGTTCATGCCCGGTGAGATGGAGGAAGACGCCTTGCAGCGACGGCGCTTCGACGCGAACGTCGGCGACACCAGCGCCGGCCGCATTGATTGATCGGAGAAGTTCAGGGAGTTCAATGCCGACGTTCTCCATTCGGGCGACGACCTCGCCATTCTCCAAGGACGCCTTGGCGACGGCGGCACCCGAAGGGAGGGGGGAATCAAGCCTGATCACCACCCGCCGGGCACTGCCCACCGTTTGTTGGATGAGGTCGTGCAGGGTGCCTTCCGCAGCAACGCGGCCGTGATCAATGATGACGATCCGATCGGCCACCTGCTGGGCTTCGTCGAGTTGGTGTGTCGTCAGGAGGAGGGCGACGCCCTGCTGTTTGAGTGACCTGAGCATCTCCCAGATGAGGTGGCGAGACTGGGGGTCGACGCCGACGGTGGGTTCGTCGAGCAGGACGATCTGCGGGCGATGAAGGAGACCGCAAGCGATATTGAGGCGACGCTTCATGCCGCCGGAGAAAGTGCCGGCGCGGTCGTCGGCGCGGTCGGTGAGGCGGGTGAAATCGAGGGCCCAGCGCACCCGCTCGGCGAGTAGGTCACTGGAAACGCCGGACAGGCGGCCAAAGACCTCAAGATTCTCCCTGGCGGTGAGCGTGGGGTAAACCGCGATTTCCTGAGGCACCAGGCCGACCTTGGCCAATCCCGCACGGTTTCCCGGCGACACGGGCTGGTCGAAAACAGACACCGAGCCGGCATCAAGCCGGACCCGGGCCATAATCGCGCGGATCAGCGTAGTTTTTCCCGCCCCGTTGGGTCCGAGGAGGGCGATCCATTCTCCGGTGTCCAGCGTGAGGTCAGCGCCGTTGAGAGCCAGGGTTGTACCGAAGCGCTTCTGGGCGCCCTCAACCCGCAAAACCTGAGTCATACGGACATCATACGGTTTCTGGTCTGTCGACTTTCCCCTCGTCAGCCGCGGAGTGCTGCGATACAGTGTCCGCCCCGTGAGCGAGACCCACCCCGACGACCCCGTCCTGCCCGACGCAAAAATGCACCTTGTGATGCCCGCCGCCCCCGTGGTTGGCCGGGTTACGAGCTCTCGGCTTTGTATGAAGGGGAAATCGGCGAGTTTTGTCCGCCACGTGTGCATTGATGTTTCCGGCACCCCGCTTGAAGGTAACTTCCTTGCCGGACAATCTTTCGGCATTGTTCCGCCGGGGGTCGACGCGTCCGGAAAGCCGCACAAGGTTCGTCTGTATTCGATCGCATCCCCGACGCGTGGAGAGGATGGAGCCGGCAAGGTCCTCTCGACGACGCCGAAGCGGCTGATCGACGAGATGCGGCCGCAAAGGCCTGGCGACAACGCCGACGACCATCGCCTCTTTCTCGGGGTTGCGAGCAACTATGTCTGCGATCTGAAGGTGGGTGATCCGGTGCAGGTAACGGGTCCGAACGGGAAGAGATTCCTTCTACCGGTCGACCCCTCGAAGCACGATTTTCTGTTCCTGGCCACCGGAACCGGCATTGCGCCGTTTCGCGGGATGGCGATGGAGTTGCTCGATGGTCCGAAGGGGCCGTGTGGAAGTCAGATTCATCTGGTCATGGGCGCTCCATACGCCACCGATCTGCTGTATGACGAACTTTTCAGCGAATACGCCAAGAGGTTCTCAAACTTCCACTATCACACCGCCATCAGCCGCGAGCGACGGATGGATGGGCGCCGGGGCGTGTATGTGCATCAGTATCTGGAAGAGCAACTGGCTGCGCTAACTCCGCTCCTTCAATCGAAGCGCACGTTGATCTATATCTGCGGTCTTGCAGGCATGCAGATCGGGGTCTTCCACATGCTGGCCCGTCACAATCTTCACCACGGCTATCTCACGATTCACGAGGAGATTGCCGGAATCAACCCTGCCGAATGGACCGAGGAGCAGATCAAACGACGGGTGCGCCAGACCCATCGATGCATGCTCGAGGTCTACTAGGAACTCACTGATCAGGACACCACCCCATGAACATCGGACTGCTGAAACGTCTCTGTGAAACCCCCGGAGTTCCCGGCCGCGAAGAGCGAGTGCGTGACCTGATCAAGAAGGAAGTGAAGTCCCTCTTTGATGAGGTTCGCGTGGATGCGATGGGGTCGCTGATCTGCACGCGCAAGAGCGGCAAGCGAGGCGGCACCTCGAAGCGAATCCTGATTGCGGCCCACATGGATGAAATCGGGTTCTATGTGCGTCACGTCGATGATCAGGGGTTCTTGTGGGTGAATCCTGCGGGCGGCTTTGACGTCCGCAATCTCTTCTCTCGGCGCGTGCTGGTGTGCTGCGACGACGGCGACCACATCGGCGTGATGAACCCGGGCGGACGGCCGGTACACATTGCCACGCCGGAGGATCGAAAGAAGGTTCCGGAACTGAATGAACTGTTCATCGACTTGGGGATGCCGGCGAAGGAAGTGAAGGCGGTGGTGAAGATTGGTGACTACGTGGTCATGCATGAGCCGTTCGTGGAGCTGCCGGGGGTTGTGGTTTCAAAGGCGCTCGACAACCGGGTGGCCTGCTACGTGGCGATCGAGGCGGTCCGGAAGCTCGCCGCAAGAAAGTCCCGAACGAATTGCGACGTGGTCGTGGCGTTCACGGTTCAGGAAGAGGTGGGCCTGCGCGGTGCGGTGACCGCGGCCGAGGCCGTGAAGGCGGATGTCGGCATCGGTCTTGATACGACGCTCTGCTGTGATACACCCGGCGTCCCGGAGAATCAGCGGGTGACCAAGCAGGGAGATGGCGTGGCCATCCTGGTTCAGGACTCATCGATGATTGCAGATTACGAATTGGTTAACGAGTTGTGTGCATGCGCCAAAGAGCACAAGATTCCATCGCAGCGATCCATCCTGCCGGCGGGCGGACAAGACGGCGCAGCCATTCAACGATCCGTCCATGGCGTTCGAACGGCAGCGATTGTGGTGGGCACGCGATACATTCACACGGTGACCGAGATGGTCGACAAGCGTGATCTCAAGGCATCGGTCGACCTCCTTGCATCGTGGCTGGCCGCGATGAAGTAGCGGAAGTCTTCTGGTCATCCTGCGAAGACCTGGGGTGGTGTTCCCAGTGGGTTGCCGGAGTCACCGCGTGCGGCTCTAGCGCAGTTTGAGCGCGCTGCGTGACATTTCCGAATCTCAGACATGTGATTTCTTAGCGCGCTGCCCGCCCAATGCGGCTCCGTTTGTTCCCTTTTTTATTTTTGCACGAGAGGAGTCGCATGAAAACGTGGACGTTTATCTGTTGTGGCGCTGCCCTTGTCAGCGCGACGTCGTTTGCCGGTGGCCAGACGGCCTACCTTCGCAGCGTCAATGTCCGGTCGGAGCAGAACAAGCCGATCATGACTGTCGGTGATCTTGCCGGCAACGGTTACCAGATGGTTGGCGTTCCGGACGGCCTTGGCGCCTCCGTGGTGGGCGAAGGCAGCTTCAAGCTCTACATGAATCATGAATTCGGCCAGAATGCCGGCGCGGTGCATGCCCATGGCAATACCGGCGCCTTTGTTTCAGATTGGATCATCGATTTCACCGCCAACGGCGATTCGTATGATTTCACCGTCGTTTCGGGTCAGGATTCGATCGGTACGGCCTACGACTGGGACGGCCGCCGCACGGGGTATGTCGCCAAGGCCAACAAGTTCGTGTCGTTCTGTTCGGCGTACCTGGCCGGTCCCTCCAACGGCTTTGATCGATCCATCTTCATGACCGGCGAAGAGACTCCGACCAACGCCAATTTTGATGGGATTGGCGGCGGGCAGGCCGTGGCGGTGTTCGATGGCGTCGGTTACACGCTGCCAAAGTTCGGCCGTTTCTCGCACGAGCAGGAACTCGTCCTTCGCGATACCGGCGATCAGACCGTGAGCTGGGGCATGGATGACTCGTTCGGCTCGTTCCCGGGCCACGTGTTCCTCTATGTCGGCAACAAGATGCCGAAGAGCAGCGATCCGCTGGAGATCAACGGTCTCTCGACCGGCTCGCTCTACACCCTCAAGATCACCGGCATCGCCGATGAGAGCGAAATGGTGAAGGGGATGTCGTATGCCGCCACCTTCGAGGAAGTGAACTGGGATCAGGACACCGCCGGTCTGCATGCAGAGGCTGCGACCGTCGGCGCCACTGATTTCGTTCGTCTCGAAGACGCCTGCTACGACAAGAACGACACCAGCATCGTCTACTTCGTCACCACCGGCGGTTCGGGCACCTCGAACCTCTATGGCCGCGGCTACAAGTTCACCTTCAACGACCTGAGCGACGTTCTCGCCGGCGGCTCGGTCGAGGTGATTCTCGATGGCACCGAGGGAATCGTCAGCCCCGACAACATTGATGTGAACGCTTCGGGTCACCTGATGCTGCAGGAGGATCCCAACTACAACCTCTCGACACTCGGCCTGACTCGCGATGCGAGCATCTTCTGCTACGACACCAACACCGGCATTCTCAGCCGTGCCATGCAGATGGATACTCCAGTGGCGGCGTCGATTGACGGCGGCTACTTCCCCGGCAAGTGGGAGACCTCGGGCATCATCGACGCCTCGGAACTCTTCGGCGAAGGCTGGTGGCTGTATGACGTGCAGGCTCACTACACGCTGCCGAATCCGTTCGTTCAGGGCGGCCAGCTCGTGGCTTTCCGATGGGGATTCGGTCAGACGGCGCAGCCTCGGTACATGCTCCCGATCTCGGACAGCGTCGAAGCGCTGACCCCGATTCTGACTGTCGCCGATCACGTCAAGGGCTACGAGATGGTCGGGATTCCCGACGGCCTCGGCGCCTACCAGACCGACGACGGCACCTTCCGCCTGTTCATGAACCACGAGTTCAGCCCGGGCCAGGGTGCCACGCATGCCCACGGCGGCAAGGGCGCATTTGTGTCGGATTGGTCCATCAACTTCGGCACGAACGAGGATTCCGGCGCCATGGAGTTCAACGTCAACAAGGGCGATGATCTCATCAAGTCGGTCATGGACTGGGATGACGTCAATGGCGGGTATGTCAGCGCGGTCGGCGACTACGCCCGTCTGTGCTCGGCGTACCTCGCCGGCGAACAGTCCGGCTTTGACAAGAAGGTCTTCCTGACCGGCGAAGAGACCGGAAACGCCGCGAATTTCGACGGCATCATCGGCGGCCAGTCGTGGGCCGTGATCGACGGTGTGGCCTGGGGGCTTCCGCGTTTCGGCCGCTCGGCCAAGGAGAATCAGGTCGTGATTCCAAACACTGGCGAGACGACGGTTGTGGTCGTTCTCGACGACAGCAACCCCGGTCCGGTGTGGGTCTATGTTGGCACAAAGGACGCGAAGGCGTCGCTCGACGTTGATCGTTTCGGCCTCAACAACGGCACGCTCTACGCCCTGAAGGCCGACGGCATCGCCAGCGAGAACGATCTTGTGAAGGGCAACCCCGTTGGCTTCTCACTCGTTGAAGTTGACTGGACGCTCAACGGCACCGCGTTGAAGGCTGATGCCGCATCGAAGGGCGCTACGAACTTCATTCGCATCGAAGACGGCACCTACGATCGCAATGACTACAACACGTTCTACTTCGACACCACCGGCGGCGCTGGCGGCAATACCAACGGCAAGCTTCACAAGCTGGTGTTCACTGATGCATCCAACCCGACCCTTGGCGGCCAGATCGAGGTGCTCCTCGACGGCTCCGAAGGCATGGTCAGCCCGGACAATCTCGAGATCAACGCCGCGGGCCAGCTCCTCCTCCAGGAGGATCCAAACTTCACATTGGTCGGCCGTGATGCATCGATCTGGGTGTACAACGTGAACGACGCGAGCCTTGAGCGGATCGTGGAGATGGACACCGATCTCGCCCACAGCAAGGACGGGGGTTACTCAAACGGTTCGTGGGAATCGTCGGGCGTGATCGATGCTTCAGGTTTCCTCGGCGAAGGCTGGTGGCTCTTCGACGTGCAGGCCCATTACACCCTGCCCAGCCCCTTTGTGCAGGACGGCCAGTTGCTCGCGCTGAAGGTGGCGCTGCCCTCAGTGCTTGGCGACCTCAACGGCGATGGCGAAGTTGATGGCGCGGACCTCGGCCTGTTGCTCGCGGCATGGGAATCCAGCGAGGAAGCGGCCGACCTGAACAACGATGGCACCGTCGATGGGGCCGATCTCGGTCTGCTGCTCGCCAACTGGACCGGCTGAATCCTTCTCATCAGTTTCTGCTTCATCCACCTCACGGGTCGGCCGCCGCGGCGGCCGACCCGTTTTTCGTCGGCGCATCGAGCATTGTGACTTGTTGCGGTGTGGCGATCAGGGGCGGCCGTAGATCAAGAGCGAACCATTCGCATCCCGAAGCGTCAGCGTTCGATTGGAGGAATTCAGGATGCTGTAGGTTGAAGGTGCCAGATTGGGCGTGGCCGCGGGAGCTTTTGCCGGGGTCTGTGCAGTTGGTGGCGCGGACACGGGGTCAGGCGTAAACGTCAGGACGCCGGAATTGTGGGTCCAGGCCCCTTCGATTCCCGGGGCGTCGCCCGCCACGAAGACGTAGCGACCGTTGGAAAGAATGACGATGGCGTGAACGTGTGAGGGAAACTGCTCGACCCAGGTGCCGAGAAATACCTCTCGCTTGGCGGGGGCCTTGGTGGTCTCCGGTGGCGCTTCGGCCGCGTCACTCGACGGGGCCGGCGCTGTGGCGGCAGCGTCGCTCACTTCGCCAGCAGCGGCGACTTCTCTCGCTTCGCCAGCAGCGGGCGCCTCGTCGATGTATTCATCGCCTCCGCCCAGATCGAGGAACGGAATCATGTTGTCGATGGACCCGATGGTCTTGCGCACGGCCGCCAAGTGGACATCAAGCCGACTCAGTGAGGTGTCAATGGATTGAAGCTTGCCGAGGCTGGCAAGTTCGGCATTGGTCGTATCAATTCGCTCAAGCCCGGTTTCAACGGAATCGATGAGTGTGTTCGTGCGATCAAGGCGTGTCAGTCCTTCTTCAACACGATCGAGTCGACTGTTCGCCTCATCCAGCGAGGAATTGGCAACGTCAAGGGTCTGCTTGACGTCAGCCAGGTTGGTGTTGGCCGATCGCATCTCATCTCGAATCTCCCACACCACGCAGCCGGGAGCAGCGAAGTTGAGTGAAACGAACGAGGCTGCCGCGACAAGATGCTTCACGTGGATGTGACGATGATGAATGGGTATTGGCATGGGGAATCTCGAGGACGTGGGAATGAAGGAAATGACGTTCCGTAATCTCGAAGTTCAGGTGAACTGGTCGATCATCTGATGGAACATGCTAGGTGGGACGGGAAGGTGTGACGTATTCCTTGCAGGCGGGACCGGGCTTTTTCGCAACCCAATGGCTGAGATATTGGTACAGATTCCGCGATGGCGGTTCGAAGACGCATGATCGTTGGATTCTTCACCCTGCTTGCTTATGCATTGGTGGGAATGTCCATGACGATTCTGGTCGCGTGGGGAACGGCGTGTGTGCCATGGAGCAAGGTTGAGGATCGCCCCGAGGTGCCAAGCGAGTCCTCCCTGCAGGCGTGGCGAGAGAGCCGGACTGTCACCTTTCCGGAAGAACCGGACGCAGAGATGCGACAGCGATTCCCCGGCGGATGTCGCGTTAAAATTGTCGCGTCCGATGCCGGCTTCGACAATTGGTTCGTGATTCGAACGATGCATGGCCTTCCGCTGATCGCGCTGGAGAGAAGAACAACCAGCGACCTGAGTCAGAAGAAGGCCTTGATTACCGAATTGTGGGCGACTCCAGCCACAGCCGCATTCGGATGGAACCTGCCCCCTCTGCCGTTGCGCCCGATTTGGCCAGGCTTCGCAATCAACTCGGTCGGTTTGGGATGTGCGATCTGGGCTGCCGCAGCCGCATGGAGATTCTGCCGGCGCCGGCTTCGGCTGGCCCGAGGCCTCTGTCCTGCCTGTGCCTATCCCATGGGAATCGCCGCAGTCTGCAGCGAATGTGGTGGACCGCTGCCACCCGGCCGCATGGCCGAGCCATCGAAACTGCCCGACTGACCGGACTGAATGGAGGAGATGTGTTTCGGAGGCGGGACACCGACACGTCCGGGTCGCGATCGTACATTACCCGGATACGATCGCCGCCAGGAAATAGTGCATGATGAGCGCCGCTCCGTTGACTGAGTCACAAGCGTTTCGATCCGCAGCCCTCGACAGCGAGCGGCGGCGGGCGTTCGCGGTGGTTCTCATCGTCGGGTTGCTGGTGGTCATGTTTCTGGTGCGGAATATCGGGAACGAACTTGATCCGCGAGTTCAAGCCGTGGGCCTTGTGGGCCTCTCCATGCTGATTCTCGTCCAGCTTGCGGTGTTTTGGATGATTCGTCGTTCTCGGCGGCAGAACAACGGGCTGCCACTGTGGTTCAGTATCAGCACCGTGGTGATCGAGAGCTTCATCCCGACCGGAATGATCGCGGCCAACATCAAGGACGAAGCGTTGTCGCCCTCGGCATCGTTGACCTCACCTCCAATTCTTGCCTATGGACTGGTCTTGACGCTCGCAGCGCTTCGGTTACGTCCGGTGCTTTGTTTGCTTGCAGGAGCGGTCTGCGCGCTGGGATATGCCGGCGTGACCGTGCTTGCCTCGCAGATGGAGGTGTTGGGAGCGAGAAGCGGATCTCTTCCCACGGCGGCGTACGTCTCAGCGACGGTCCTGATCTTCATGACCGGCGCGTCCGCGGCATGGGTCACATGGGAGATTCGTCGGCATCTGGAGTCTGCCCTGGGTGAAGCGGAGGCGCGGCGCAGGGCCGATCGCATGGAACAGGATCTGTCAGTCGCGCAGTCCATTCAGCAGGCGCTGCTGCCGGACTGTCCACCGTCGATTGCCGGATACGACGTTGCTGGATGGAACAGGCCCGCCGACCAGACCGGTGGCGATTATTACGACTGGCAGCAGCTTTCGGACCAGCGATGGATCGTGACGCTCGCGGACGTCAGCGGGCACGGAATCGGTCCTGCCCTGGTGACGGCGGCGTGCCGAGCCTACGTTCGGGCCAGCGCCCAGCACCAGGCGGACCTTTCATCGCTGGCGAATTACATCAATCGTCTGCTGTGTGATGATCTGCCCGATGGCCGGTTCATCACGATGGCATCGGTCCTGCTTCGTGCAGGCGACGATCGGGTCGCGTTGCTATCTGCCGGGCATGGCCCAATCGTGCTCTTTGCGTCGGCCCGGGGAAGCGTGGACTCTCTCGCCGCTCATGGTCTCCCCCTGGCCGTGGAGGCCGATATCCCATTCGGGAGTGCTCAGGTCCTGGACATGAAGCCGGGGGATGTCCTGGCATTGGCCACTGACGGCTTCTCTGAGTGGGCCCGGGTTGGGCCTCAAGGCCGGCGCGAGGAGTTTGGAGTTGAGCGCCTCCGCAGCGCGCTCATGAGGAACGCAACGCTGGACGCTGCCGGTATTGTCAAAGCGATCACGGCGGAAGTCACGGCGTTTGTCGACCCAGCGCCGCAACAGGACGACCTCACCATCGTGGTCATCAAGCGAAGTGATGCCGAATCGTAACGCCCGGAGGCCGCGACGCGATGGGTCTAGAGCCCGCCTGCAACGACACGGCTGGGTTGATTCTGAAGCCGGAAGCACTGAGTTATCAGGCATTTAGCTCAAGGAATCCGGAAAGTTCTTGCAGAGGTTGGGTCCCCGGTTTACTCTGCAAGGGGTGACGGGCCTTGTGCAGGCGCCAATTGAAAACAAAGGAAGTTCTATGAATCGGTTGACTCGGATCCTGATCTGCGGACCAACGGTCTTTCTCGTGCTTGCATCGTTGTCGCTGGCGACCCCGCCATCGTTTGTTGATGACACGGTCGCAGCTGGATTGAGCAATACTCATGCCTTTGTCGGATTCGATAACGGCCAGTATTCGTCCGGTGTCTCCGTCGGCGATTTCAACAACGATGGCTGGCAGGACGTGTTCGTCATCAAGGGCGGCGCGTCAGGCCTGCCGGATCGGCTGTTCATCAATAACGGCGACGGGACATTTACGGATCAGGCTGCGGCTTGGGGCCTGACCGTGGCTCACCGCGGCAAGGCGACCTGTGTCGGCGATTACGACAACGACGGATGGCTCGACCTCTTTGTCGGCAGCGCTGGCGTCTGGAATCAGTCGGTGCAGCCGGGCCAAAACAAGCTGTACCACAACAATGGCAATGGCACATTTACCGATGTGGCCGTGGCGGCGGGTGTGAATCTTCCCACCGTCGGGACTCAAGGCGCCTGGTCCGCATCGTTTGGCGACTACGACCTCGATGGCGACCTCGACCTTGTTCATGGCGGATTTGTCGGCGGATCGAGCGCTGCCAGCAACCGCCTGTTTCGCAACAATGGCGACGGGACGTTCACGGATGTGACCGCCGCGGCATTGGTCTTCACCGGGGCGAAGCCGATTGCTGCGTTCTCGGAGACGTGGGTTGATATGAACGGCGATCGGTATCCCGAACTCCTCGTCGGGGCTGACTTCCAGGGTAGCGGGTCGTTCCAAGGAAGCCGGTACTACGCCAACAACGGCAATGGCACGTTTACCGACCTCTCCAACACCTCCGGCACCACGTTGGAAGACAACGGCATGGGCCAGACCGTCGGAGACTTTGACCGTGACGGCGACATGGACTGGTATGTGACCACCATCCAGGGTTTTGGCGGCGATCACAACCGTCTCTATCGAAACAACGGCAACCACAGTTACACCGAGGTCGGCGCGACCCTGGGCGTCGGCAACGGCGGCTACGGCTGGGGGACAGTGGCGATCGATTTCAATAACGACACCTATCTCGATATTGCCGAAACCAACGAGGACGCAGGAACCCCCGGTCCGCAGGTCAGCCGACTGTGGGTCCAGAATTCCAACGGTAACTTCACCGAGATGTCGGCAGCGGCCAACTGTGTCAAGTCAGGAAGTGGTCGCGGGCTGGTGTCGTTCGATGCCGACAATGACGGCGATCAGGACATGATCTTCACCAACAACGCCGGCACGTTGACGTTCTTTCGAAATACGACCACCGGGCCGGATACGCACTGGATCAGAATTTTCCTCAACACGATGCCCCCGGCAGGCGGCGTAGCGGGCGTAACGCCCCTGGCGCCAAACGGCTTCGGCTCCTTCGTCAAGGCAAAGATCGGGTCCATCACCCAGACCCGGGCAATCACCGGCGGCGTGAGCTTCCTCGGGGTCAGCGAACTTTCAGCTCACTTCGGGCTCTCAAGCCATCCGACGGTCGACGAGGTTCGCGTGCTCTGGAACGACGGAACCGAGACGGTGATGAATGACGTCCCCGGCGACCAGACGATCACGATCTATCGCTATCCGCAGGGCCCGGCGTCGGATCTCAACGAGGACGGAATCGTCGATGGCGCTGACCTCGGGCTTCTGCTTGCGGGTTGGGGAGATTGCCCGAGACGCGGTGTCTGCACCGGTGATCTTAATGACGACGGCGTGATCGATGGCGCTGATCTTGGCCTGCTGCTTGCGGAGTGGACGATCGAAGAGTGAGCATGAATTCTTCAACGCACCGGCCGTCCGAGTCTTCGGACGGCCGTTTTTCGTTTTGGATGGTGACGAGTTGGAATCACGTCGGAGCTCGGGCAGGAAGTGCCGCGCAGGCGCCCGACGGTGGAGAGCATGATTCGTCGGATTCGCTATCCTCTCGGTTGCATGTATCGATCAGACCTCAGCTACGATCCAAGGCGAATGCACGCCGCCGCGGTCTATTGCTCCGACGGCCGCGTCGGCGAGCATTTCGATGACTTCCTTCACAACGGTCTCGGCCTCCCGCGATACGACCGCGTCGCGCTGCCCGGCGGACCGGCCTGCCTTGCCGGCTATGACGAAGCGCGGGTCGAGCAGGTGGGCATCGCCGATGAACTCAAGTTCCTGATCGAGGCCCATGGGTTGACTCGCGTGGTGCTGATTCAACATCAGGCCTGCGCCTTCTACACCGCTCGCCTTCGAGTCGCGGAGAAGCAGCTGGAGCACCTTCAGCGAGCCGACCTCGTCCGGGCGGCCTACTTCATCCGGCACATTACATCGCTGGAGCAGATCGACGCATACTTCGCCCGCCGCACGGCCGACGCCATCGAATTTGAACCTGTTCCGATCGATTGAACGTCAGCAGTACGGCGGCGGGCACCAATGATTGCCCCAGTTGGAGAGGAGCAGGCCGAGGTCTGCGCCATCGATCACGCCGTCATCATTCAGATCGGAGGCGCATCCGCCTCGTCGGCACGTGCCCCAGTCGCTCAACAGGAGCCCAAGATCCGCGCCGTCGACCAGGTAGTCTCCGGTCAGATCGCCGACGGGGCAGGTCGCGAGCGTCACCGTCAGGGTCAAAGTCTCGAAATAGCCGTCCATCGGTCCCAGGGCGATGCCGCCACCGGGTAATTCCGACGGGGTGCCTCCCGCATAAGTCAAAAACCAAGTCACGAATGGCGATCCACTTGGAGGGACGAGAATTCCGTTCAACGCATCGGTCTCGAAACTGGTTGAGAAACGCCCAACGCCCTTCCAGCCTCCAGTCTGGCTATCAACGCCGGTGATGCCGGTCGGGAACTCAAAGTTGGCAAAAATCGACCACTCCGCCTCTTCATTCGAGATGAATGTGGCGTCCACACGAGCATGGACGATTTCGCCCTGCAAGGTGGTGATGTTGAAGAATTCTCCTCCAACGCCCGGGGGCACCATCGGAGAGAAGTCGAATACGACTTCCTGTCCGCAGGATTGTGCTTGGGATACTGTTGCGGAAAGACAGACCCCGGCCAGAGTGATTGCCGAACATGCGAGTGTTTTCATGTGAGCCTCCGCCAGAAATACCGGTTGGGACCCGGCACGTTGCGGCCATGTGGCCGGGTTTCCGGATCCGGACGTCCGCCGGTTCAGGGGATCTGTACGTTTCGCCCCACGACCGATCCATTCTCGTCGATGATGTCGATCCTGAACTCGTTCGACGTGATCCACTCGACGGAGAGATTGCGGCTATCCATCACGTCGGCCTCCAGAAGCAGCACGGAGAGGTCGGGGGTATAGATCTTCACGTGATGGCGGCCGGTCGAGAAATTGCGAGAGGCGCGGACCGGCAGCGCCCATTCCCCCTCCGGTGATTCGAGCAGGCGATTCAGGCTGGGCAATCGCGTTCCCGGCCTGGTCTGCCTCGGAGGTCGGTCATACTCGCTGATGGACCGTTGCATGACCATGCCCCCCACGCCGACGAGGCCCGCCACCACGATGACGATCAGGATCACTGTCAGGAGCGCTGTCGACGTTGTGCTGACTTTTGCCATGGGATACAGGATCGGCGTTTGGACGCCGACCCTGCATCGTCGCCTCAAACAGTTATCCGGTCCAATCGGCCAGCAACAGCCCCAGATCAGCGCCGTCAACGAAGCCGTCACTGTTCAAATCGGCTTCGCACGCGTCAGAATCCCACGCGGCCAGCAGCAGTCCCAGGTCAGCGCCATTGACGAAGCCGTCGAGATTGATGTCGGCGGTGGATCCGCATTCAGCGACGCTCAGCGAAATGTCATCCAGCATGAAGTCATTGGGAAAGGTAATACCGCTGACATTCACGATGGAGATCACGACTTCGCCATCCTCCGGCACGATGATGGTGGAGAACTCCTCCCAGGTGAACGCCAAGGTCGGCGAGATGACCGGCCCGACGGTGACACCGTCAAAGGCGAACTGCAGCGAATAGCCGCTGAAGCCGGCCGCAGTCGCCAGCGCCCAGGTCGAAAAGTGATACGGCTGGCCGGGAATGACGGTGACGGTCTGGTACCACACCCGTTTCTGGCCTGCCTGAGATGAATTGTCGCCGTTCACGCTCATGGCACCGGCGCCACCCCGAGTGTGTTGAACACCAAACCACGGATTTCCCGGGTCCCAGGGGTGCACCCACCATGTCCCTTCATCGACATTGCCCTGTGGCGTGTGGACATAGTCCGAATTGATTCCCGCGAGGGACGGATTCTCAAAATTTCCGTTAACGACAAGATTCGTTCCCGCGACAGCCGGCAATGCCAGCGCACATCCCAGGAAGAGAACAGCCTTGTTGTGCATGATTTCTCCTCTCCAACTGAATCGTAACAGGCTGTCGGGGTGAAATCGCAGGAAAACTCAAATGTTTCTCCAGTGCATCCAGAGCGTCGTGTCCGTCTCAATCGACTCGAGCACTGGCGTGTCCTGCCATTGAAGGGGCATCGAATGAATCCAACGGTGCGATGGTTCTCACGTGCCGGCACAGATCACCGCAGAAGGAACCGCGGCGACCTAGTATGGAGGGAATCCGGTTTCCGAAAAAGGAGAATCCTGATGTCGAGGTCAAGGAGAATCGATCAACGGTCCATCGTTGTCTCAATGCGCATCAGTGTGGGCATCGTGGCTGCGTGTCTCTCGGGGTCTGTCGACGGTGTGCTGATCCCGGCCGAGGAAGACAGGATCTCGGTCTGAGCGCCGACCCTGCATCGTCGCCACACTCCGTTATCCGGTCCAGTCAGTCAGCAGCAGACCCAGGTCGGCTCCGTCGACCGTCCCGTCGCCGGTCAGGTCTTCAGCGCAGCCGCTGCAGGGTCCCCAGGCGCCCAGCAGCAGGCCCAGATCAGCGCCGGTGACGAAGCCGTCGCCGTTCAGGTCGGCGACCGGATCGCGATTGATGCTGTTCAGGCGTGCGGTGCTTCCGCCCACCACGAAGAGGCTTGATTGATCGTGATTGAAGGTCATGGCGTTGGCATACCCGCCGGATACGAGCGCGGTCCAGCCGCCGGTGCCATCGGCATTCACCCTGCAGACACCCATCTGAAAGAGCGTGCCGGCCGCAAGGTAGGCGTTGTTGTGCTGGTCCATCAGCATCTGCGCGTGCAGCAGGAGCCCGACACCGGGTCCGTCGGCATCCAGGTTTTCCCACACCAGTGAGCCCTCTTGATCAACCTTGGCGAACGCAGCCCCGCCGGTCGTGCTCGTCGGAAACCCGCAGGCCACCGCCTGCTGGTCGCTGCCCACTTCGATCCTCGATGCGGTCAGACCGACGGTTCCGCTCCACAACTCCGCGCCCGTCGGACCGAGCTTGCGGATCACGGATCCGCCGTTGACCGCGAAGGTGCTGTGCACGATGTAGGTGTTGCCCAACGCATCGCCCGCGCCATCGCCGATGGCGAGGCTCGGCACTCCGGCGAGGCTCCACACTTTTTCGCCGTCGAGGGTGATCCTGGCATACCCGTTGATGCTGCCGACGGTGCCGCGGCCGGAGATGACCAGCTGGTGGTCGGGGGTGAATTTGAAATTGATCGGAGCGCCGATGCCGTCGGCGTCGAAGTAGGACCACAGCGCATCGCCGTCGGGCGAGAACTTCTTGACCTTGGTGACCAGGCCCGTGCCGCCGAAGCCCAGGCCCAGGACATAGATGTTTCCGGATTCATCCACGAGGCACTTGCGCGTGGAGGAGCCGTCAAAGCCGCTTTCATAGACGTGCCGCCAGAGCACCTCGCCGTCGGGGCTGAACTTGGTGATGGCGCTGGCGGCGACGACGGGGTTCGAGAAGCCCGACATGATGGTGCCGCAGGCGACGACGTTGCCGTCTGGGTCGGTGGCGAGCCACTGGGCGCGTTCCCAGAAGGGCGGGCGGGTGTGGTCGGGGTTGACCTCCCACAGCAGCTCGCCGTCGGCGGAGCGCTTGGTAAGGGTGATGTCTCCGCCGAGGGCATAGAGGTAGTTCACGGTGTAGACGTTGTCGTCGGCATCGGCGGCGATGGAGATGCCGGACGTGGGCTGCACCCAGTCGACCTGCACCTCCGCAGCGGCGGGCTGAATCGCCGCCACTGCCAACCCGATGATCGCGATGACGGGCACGTGAACGTAAAGCATGAACACTCTCCAGGGCAGAAGACCGGGGCTGCAGGCCGCTCGGCGAGCGGCGGCGGAGCCCCCGCCCAGTAGAGGCGGGCGGCGGGTCCGGCGATACATGTCGGGTGGTGGAGACGTGTCGCGTGTCGGACACGTCGGGGGGAGGGGGGGTGCTTGAGGCAGCCTGCCCCGAGCCGGTGCCGGCACGTTAAGCGACCTCACCGACGACCAATGAGGCTGATCTTCCCAGAACCGAATCCTGCACTGGCCCCCGGACGTCGAGGTCAACGGCTGCGATGAAATCAGATAGCCTCTACGGTGTCGGAAGCGAGGGCCCATCTGACACCTTCCGCGACAGATCTCCGGAATCAGACAGGACAGCGAGCCGACGATGGGCAGCCCAGTTGCGCCACTCAATAGAATCCGATTGAATCGAGATATTCTCGAGCAGTTCCGGAAGTCGATCATCTGAGGCGCCGATGCGAACAATGATGCTTGCCAACCCCTGCATGCTAGGCAGATGTCCCGGTTGCACTTCGAGGGCCGTTTCGTAGGCCGCCTTGGCATCGTCCAATCGCCCCGCCTCCTCATAGACGAGCGCAAGGTTGCATCGCGGGCCAGGATGGCCAGGCAGCAATCGGCGGGCCGATTCGAATTCAGTTGCGGCTTCATAGAGGTGTCCTCGATTGAGTTCAATGACTCCGAGGTTGTTGTGCGCCATGCCGCAAAACGGGTCAGCCTGAATGGCTTGCAGCAACAACGATGCTGCCTCTTCATCGTCGGTGCCGAGCAGGGGCGTTGCTTGATCCGCAAGTCGAGCCGCCACATCGGGTCTGCGCTGATTGGACGAGTCCGCGAGGTTCTGACTTGTGGTCGAACACCCGCCGAGCATCAGCAGGGCCACAATGATGTTCATGTGTCGGTTGCAGCAGGACATTCAGTTACTCCTTGGGCGAGTCAATCTCGGTGTAGATGCCTTCAATCGTCATGGCGACGTCGTAGGTAGCCGGCGCCGTCGAATTCCTGCAGTGGGTCAGTTCGAGCTGAGTCGGGCGCCAAAGTGACTGTTCAGAGGTCCATATCTTCAGAAATGCGCCCAGCTGAGGCGTTGTCCAACCTCGAAATGAAAGACGGACGCATTGGCGTCGGGCTGCGGGCCCATATTCTTCCGCCGGCTGGTCGGATTGCGGTGTCTGGCCCCGAAAACAGGTTGAGTTCAGGTGCGTCCGCTTGAGTATGTCATTCACCCGCGCGATGAGATCCTGCGCTGGCTCTGCATGAACCATGACGCTCTGTTGCGTGAGACGCAGTCGACGAAGCTCTTCGAGCTGTTCACTCGTTGTGTTGTAATCGCGCTCAGCGCGTTCGTACTCAGCCAGGGCGTTGTAGGCCCGAATGAGGCAGCCGATGAGAACGACCAAGCACGCCGTGGCCGCAGCCAGAAGGAGTAGTCGCCTGAAATCGAGTCGCCGAGGCATCATGAGCCACCCTTCGGTAGGAGCTGGAGCGAAACCTGATGGCCGGTGGCCGAAGACTCGAATCGAGGTTGTCGAAGGACCCAGCCGCTCAGTCCCCGAAGTGCGCTGGCAAGAACCTCGGCATCCTCCGACTCGGCGGCGGCTCCGGAGATATCGATTGCCGACGGCGCAATTGCAATTGAGTCGATTTTCACCCCAGAGTCCGACGGCCATGCCATGAAGAGTGATTGGATGCTTGCGGCCGCGTCAAATGAATCCACGGTGGTGGTCAACTTCACTCGAGTCTGCCGAAGACGCCGGAGTTCGGCGATGAGGGCTGCGGTGGCATCTCCACCCGGGGTTCCGATGCGGCTTCGCATCTGGGAGATCCGATCGGAGTCGAGGCGTTGTGATGAAGTCATCCAGGCTCGAGTGTGCCGCTCCAGTCCCACGCAGGAAATGGCCACAATTATTGATGCCATGATTGCCAGAGCTGAATAGAAAGCGGCCTGAGATCGGCGGACTGAGCGTGGCAGCGCCGCCTCGGTCAGCAGATTGAAGGAAGCGACGTCTACCTCTGCCGGGATCCAATCGGGCGCGGATGCGGGTTGGAGAATGCGGGCCTCCGGCGTGAGCTGCTCCAGTCGCGAGCGATCAACCGCACACGCAACGACCGAGTTCCCGGGAATGGGTTTGAAATGAATCTGTAGTTCCTCGAGATCGACCGGAACATACTCCTCAATGGCCCAAAGAAGCCTGGATCGCTGGCGACGCCAATGCCGATTCGGCTCTGGCAGCGGCAGAATCGCCCAGTAGAAGGATTCACACGGCCACCGAACAACGAAGGAGTTCATCGCGTTCATTTCTCGTCACCCCTGAGGAGGAGTCGATGTCGAACAGCACCATCCTGAAGCGTGATGCCCTGATTATCGATCAGCACTACCTGAAAATTCTGGATTACATCACCGGTGCGAAGCTCAATGACTCTGTCAACGCTTTGATCAAAAACCGCAGCGACTCGCTCGCCATCCGTCTGAACGATGCCCACAAGCTGCACTTGAGGTGGAACGGGCGGAAGGGGCGGCGGCGAGTTCTTGACCGTTGCAATCGGTTGGGGCGGGACCGGCCATAGATCCAGGTTGAAGGCAGCCTCATCGACAACTGGTCTGGGGGCGGATGTTATCGTCGGCGGTATCGGATCGAGAATCACAGGCTGGCGCGCGACCGGCGATGGATTGCGAATCAATAGCACCACGCCGGGGATCAGCAGCATGGTTCCGATCACAACGGAGCCGGCGGTTCGCCGCTTCCACTGAACAAGCGGGTCAACCATCGATTCGATACCTCTGCCGAAGTCGCCAGACGTGGCGGTTGTTGGTATGGGTTTCCCACCAGGACCAGCATTTGCCATCGATGTGGATGTCGATACGAAAGGCCCAGCAATCGCTTGAAGAGGCGAGGGTGATTCGAGGAGTCCGATCACCGGTGCTCCGTGCCACTGATGCAAGCCGGAACTTCTTGCCTTCCTCTCGAGCGCGAAGGATCTGCTCGATGCCGCCTCGCTGATGTTCTCGACAGACCGCCTCCAGTATCGCCCGGGGAGCTGTGTTTACATTCAGCCGCGATGGACCGCCTTGCGGCGGGCGCACGAAGTCACCCAGTGCCGGATTGCCTTCGAGTTGTGGAAAGATCGATGGCGTCCCGCTCGATTGCTCCAGCTCATCGAGGCCACTGGGCAGGTCAACACGTTCAAAGGCACGATCGAGAATCTCGGCAAACTCGAGGGGCAACGCGCCCCGCAGGACCGATCCGCTCCGAAGCATTTCCAGTGGAAGGCACGCACATTCATCGATGGCCGTAATCGTCACTCGACAGTGACGACCATCGGCCCCGAATTCATCATTCATGACCTCTACCCGGGGGGCCTGGATGTTTGGGGCGAGTACGACATTTTCTGAATCGTTCTCCAGAAACCGCTGGATTGCCAGACCGGCGGCATCGAGGAGGTCCGCGTGGACTCGATGACAATCGATATGGCGGGAGGCAATGCGATGAACACATTTCCTCGAAACGGCAGATCCCACAATACTCAGCAGAATGACTGCAAATCCCAACACGACGAGAAGAGCGACTCCGCGACGTGACGGTCTCACCCCAGGCGCAGCGTTCCTCGGGGACGGCGATTTCATCGAAGGAACTCCCGAGATGCAGTGTGCCCCATGTCATTCTCGAGAAAGACCACAAATGATGAATCGTCTGCACTTGCGGTGACTCTGAAGGTCGTGGTTCTCGGCAACAGGATGCGCTGAGTGTGTTGGCTCGATTCGGCCCGCTCGATCAACACGACGGTCGCATCGATTGGTGACAGCCGATATTCATGCCATACACGATTCCGAGGGGCATCAATTCCTATGACTGCTCGGGTGCGTATCTCAATGTGATCCGGTCCCAATCGAACCCGCGACTGGAGGTCATCGAGCGATTCCGCGTCAAGGGCGAGCAGATCATCGGTCATTCGATCGAGCGATGCCTCTGCAGCAAGCAACCAGGCGTTTGAATCCGCATGCGATGCCATCCGGGCCGCGGTGCTGACCCACGTGGCGAGGGCTCCCGACACCAGCGAGAGAAGTATGAGACTTGCCACGACTTCGAGAAGCGTCATTGACCGTTTCATCGCGATGCACCGCTGATGGCCGGTGAGGGCTTCTCGAATCGACAACGAAGGGTGCTGCCGGTCGGGTCTGAATAACAAAGCCAGGTTCGTCCGTCCGCAACGAGAACAACTCGGGCGGTCGCCAGCGTGGGTCCATTGGGCCCATCCCAGACGAGGCGCTTCTGATCACCAAGCTGCACAAGGTCGGAGGTCCCAGAGGGATGCACTGAGTTAACGAACTTCTGGAACGCGCCCGGCGATTGGCGGACGCCGGTTGGAGAGCGACCAAACTCTCGCACGAGAGGCACCAATGCCAGCGAGAGCATCCCGAGAATCACCAGTGCTGCGATGACCTCAACGAGCGAGAAGGCCGGTTTCATCCTGGCACCTCCGTCACGAGCCCAGTGAGGCCCAGAACCTCGAGCGTCGTCGAGCGTCCGCCCGCGGCAACAATCCACACGTGATCAACAGCGCCCCTGGTTGCGGAAAAGCGGATCGAGAACGAGCGGTCAGGGGTGACGAGATTCAACGAGACTTCGGGCGGAACCACTCGTTCCGCAAGCGTCATTGAAGGGTTGAGGCCGCGAACGATGAGTCGGCGCTCAGATGGATTCCATTCAAGTTGGGTGGGCCCCAATCCGGCCGCGTGCATCCGTGCGATCTGCTCAAGATCGCGACACGCTTGACACGTTCGGTTCTGCATGGAGTAGGCATTGGCGCCAAGAATCGACCTCCCAGCCATGATGCTCAACATGGAGATCAGGACGATCACGGCTAGTGTCTCGATAAACGACAGTCCCAATGGCCGCCTCACCGGGAGTTGACTGTTCACGCGCGATTCCCTTCAAGTGCAACTGAACTGACGTCGCGATCCTCGCCGTCGCCGCCCGCGCGTCCATCCGCCCCGTAGGTCAGAATTTCATACGGATGCCCGTCCGGTCCCGGGGCGATGTAATGAAAGGCGCGCTTCCAGGGATCATTGAGTTGATCCGGCGAGAGATAGTACGCAGCGTCGGGGGCGGCATGTCCGTCGGTCAGGGCGTTCAAGCCAACCTCATTCGATGGCCATTCTCCAACTTCCATTCGATACAGCTCGATCTTTCCGGCAATGATGCCGATGCGGCTCTTGGCCAATTCCTGCTTGGCCTTTCCAAACATGCCGGAGAAGGAGAGCATGAAGGTTGCTGCGATGAGGCCAAGGATGACCACCACCGCAAGGACTTCAACCAGCGTCAAGGCTTTCCGCATCATGAAGCCGTGTCGACGCCCGTCGGGACGACCTTGCGCAAAACCCCGATTTGAACGCGAGCCATGGCAGATTCGCATGGTCAAATGACCTCCTGCAGTCTGAGGATCGGAAGAATCGATGCCATCACAACGAGTCCGATGATGGCAGCCAAGAGAAGAATCATCGCGGGTTCAAGAAGCGTGATGAACCGGTTCACCATGCCGGTCACTTGGCGCTCCGCCCGCCTCGCCGCCTGTTCCAGGAGCTCATCGAGTCGCCCGCTGGACTGCCCCAGCTCGATCAAACGATGCAATTCAGGTGTCGAGAACCTGGGATCGCTCAGTGCTTCAGCGGCGTCTTCACCTTGCTCCATGCGATCGGCGGCGGTACGCAGGAATCGCTGCATCGACGCCGATCGTGTGGCTGGCGCCAGCAGCCGCACCGCGTGGGCCAGCGGAACCCCCGCCTTGATCATGTTGGCCAGGGCGTTGCACGTCTGGGCAAACCGCAATCGATTCAGCCACTGCGGCGCCAGTGAAAGTCGACCCCACCAATCCGGCTTCATCAGGACGATCGTCCGCCAGATCATCGGCGTCATAAGGAGTGCGATGACGAGCATGCAGACACCCGCGACGTGATCTGCGACGACACCGCCGAAGGTCATCACCGCCATCGAAAGCGCTGGCGGCTCGCCACCGGCATTCTGAAGCAATGTGATCAGCTCTGGAAGCGTCACGTTGCCGAGGAAGACAGTAGCCACCAGTCCCAGAGCCGCCACAACAGTGGGGTAGATTGCGGCCGCCACCAGCTTTTGTCGCACGCCCTCGCCCCGCTCGGATCGCTCCGAAAGCATCCTCAGCACGCGGTCAAGCTGTCCCGAGTGCTGCGAGCAGTCCACCATGGCAGACTCGGCCGTCGAAAACCAGTGCGGACAGGCGTTCATCGCTTCGCCGAGCGAGTGCCCCGACCGCAGGGCCTCGTCGAGCTGATGGAGCATTGAACGCTGCTGCCGACCGGCCGCAGACGATCGAGCCAGCGTCCGGATCGATTCCAGCAGGGGCAATCCCGATTCCAGCAGTGTCGCCAGCCCGTCGAACATCTCCGCCACGTCGCGCTGCCGGCGGCGACTCTGCCGGGAACGGGCTTCGATCGCACCTCGGAGGGCTTCTCTCATTCCCATCGTGGGTGAAGGACCTGTTGGCGCCGCTGATCCTTGGATGGCCAAACGAGGCTCGACGGTACGAATCGTCGCACTGACCACTTCCATGGAACGGAGCTGGCGGCGAGCCTCCGCGGGAGTTGCGGCGTCAATGGATCCGCGAAGGGTTGTGCCCGCTTGAGTCTGCGCGATGTAGGAGTAGGTCGTCACGATGGCCTCACTCGACGCTCTCGGCGATCACCCGCTGCATCTCTGCCAGGGTCGTCTTGCCAGCGCGCACGAGACGCTGAGCTTCGTCCGCCAGAGAGCGCATGCCCCCGCGTCGGGCGAGAGTGCGCAGGTCGTCCAGAGATGTTCCGGGCCGAATGGCGGAGCGCAGCAATTCATCCACCACGAGCAGTTCAAAGACGCCGGTTCTTCCAGAGAATCCAACGCCGCCGCACGCCGGGCAGCCCCGGCCTTCGCAGGCCGGGTGTACCAGTCGAAGCAGTCGCTGGGCCAGCACGCCGGTGAGACTGGATGCCAACAAAAACGCCTCCACCCCCAGGTCGATCATCCGCATCACCGCGCTGGCCGCATCATTGGTGTGCAGCGTGGAGAACACCATGTGCCCGGTCAAGCTCGCCTGCACGGCCATGCGCGCGGTTTCGACGTCGCGAATCTCCCCAACCATGATCACGTCAGGATCCTGTCGAAGGATATGTCGGAGCCCGTTGGCGAAGGTCACGCCCTTCTTCGCATTCACCTGCGACTGGCTGATCGCCAGCTTCTGTCGGCCCGCACCCTCGGTGGGTCCGAAGTTGCCGCCGGCGATGGACGAGACCGCCGAATCCGGGGAGAGTCCCGAAAGTTCGTACTCGATCGGATCTTCGATGGTCATCACATTCAGGGCATGCCGACCGACCCGAAGCAAGGTGGCATAGAGGGTCGTCGTTTTCCCCGATCCGGTTGGCCCGGTGACGAGAAGAAGTCCATGGCTTCGGTCTGCGGCCACCAGGTACGATGCGCACAACTCATCGGTCATACCCAGGTTGTCCAGCGATGCGGGTTGTCGCTTGGCGTCGAGCAGTCGAAGAACTGCGCGCTCACCGTGGCTCGTGGGGAGCGTCGAGATGCGCACATCGATCGAACGTTCGCCGATCGTGACGCTCGCCCGACCGTCCTGTGGGATTCGCCGATCGGCGATATCCATGCGACCCATCACCTTGATTCGGCTCAGGACAGCGCTGGTCAACGAGCGCGGCAGCTCGAATCGGTCGTGAAGCAGACCGTCGATGCGGATGCGGACCAGCGTGCGAACTTCCAGGGGCTGAATGTGAAGGTCACTGGCGGATCGACCCAGCGCATCGAACAGGAGAGAGTCCACCAGTTGCGTGACCGGCCCCTTGCCCGACGTGGAGAGAAGATCGCGATCGGCCGCGGAAATGAGCGCTTCAATGGTTGCACTCTCAGGCGGCGAACCCGACGCTTCCGCGGAGGCAGCGGTCGGTCCGAGAGAACGCCCGATCGGGCTGCTCCGACGCCCATAGGCCTCGTCGATGATCCGGGCGATGGCTTCAGGGTCCGCCCGCTGCGCCCGGACCGCCCGCCCGAGCCTCACGCCGACGTTGAAGATCGCTGCGCGATCGGTGCGTTCACTCACCGCCAGGTGCTCAATCCCATCGCGCGTGCCCTGCGAGACCATGACGTGCCGTCGCGCGAAAGCGTGGGGAATGAGCGCCAGAAACTCCGTCGAGGCGGCGGAGGCGCCCCGGAGCGACCACTCGGCCGGCGACGGTGCGCCAGGCTGCGCTGCGTGCGCAGCCTCACGAGGCAGGAGTTCACTTCCGTTGGCCGATTCGCAGGCACGATCGTCCGGCGACTCGCTCGCAGGTCCCAAGTGGACGTCGCCCGTGTCAGGCTCCAAGGGTTCGGCCGATGAAACCCGTGCGACCTCACGTTGCGACATCGTCGAAATGCCCCCGGGGTTCATCGAATCACCTGCGGCCGCAGGACCGGCCAGTCGTTCTCGACGCCGGCCTGATCCAGAATCGGAACCGAGATCCTTCGCAGGTCTTCAAAGCCATCGTGCCGAA
Source organism: uncultured Isosphaeraceae bacterium (assembly GCA_964407695.1). Taxonomy (GTDB): domain Bacteria; phylum Planctomycetota; class Phycisphaerae; order Phycisphaerales; family SM1A02; genus CAYOWQ01. Next base: position 279,810 of record CAYOWQ010000001.1, read on the forward strand.
GCACACACGCGGTGATGAACACGTAGAAGCGCGACGTCGACGTGGTCTTGGATCGATTGGTCAAGAGCTCGCCGATTCCCGGAATCTGTCCCAGCAGTGGGATCCGCGATGTGGCTTCCGCGCTGGACTGGATTTCAAGCCCACCCAGGGCGATGGTGAAGCCGTCGGGAATGGAGACGACGCTCTCCAGCTTGTTCTCCTGCTTGGGCGGCGGCAGGGCAGGGTCGGTCGATTCGCCGGTGAAGGAACTGAGGTTGACGGCATACTCGATTCGCAGCCGGTCGCCGGCAGCGATCTGCGGCCGAAGCGTGATGGTGGTGCCTGCCCCTCATGGCGGAAGCCATGACATGAACAAGTCTGAGCCTCCTGCGGCATTCTCCGAGGGAAATGCCGCATGAAAAAACCCCGCGATTCCTCGCGGGGTCCATTCTTGCGATGGTTCACGGTCCCGACGTCGCCTTAGGGCACCGCCGGGCACGCCAGCCCCGTAAAGCTCGGGGCTCTCAATCCGTTCACGCCGATCACCGTCTGCATCACGCTGTCGTAATCGAGCACGGGCGAACCGGGCGTATTCACCTGGTTCACGGCGGTGATTCTCACCGTCGTGGGGTCGCCGCCGACCAGCGCCACCGTTCCCGTCTGGTAGCGCCTTGCGGTCTGCTCGATCCGAAACGTTCCCGCATCGAAACTGCCTCCGGCAATCGGCTGCAGTTCCTGATCGAACGTGACATACACCGCCGTCTCCGAGCCGTCGAACACCGCCGAAACCGGCAGCGGTGGATGCTCACAACGGAAAGGTGCTGGTCGAAACAAAACCTCCCGAGGCATTGCGAACGTTCGCCTCCTCGTAGGGGATATTCATTTCGGTGGCGGCGGCGATCGACGCCGAAAACAGGATGGCGATCGATGTCGGTCCCGTCTGGGTGGCGCTCACCGGCGTGGCTCCCGAAACATCGGTGGTGTATTGCGGGGTGCCTTTCAGCATGACGGTGGCGTCAAACGTCACGGTCAGGGTTGATCCCGAAGCCACCGCAGCGCTCACCTTGATCGGTGTGGTGGGTTGGGGTCGGGTCACGCTGGCCTTGCTGTTGCGCTCGCGCTTCTTATTGGTCTTCTTGCCGACGACGGCGGTAACGTCCGGTCCGGGCATGGGGGTTCTCCTGGAAAAAGGTGTCGAGGTTTCCCTCGAAGGTTTCAAGGTGTCGAGGTGTCGAGGTGTCGAGTGTTTCAGCGCCCTTGGCACCTTGACACCCAAATTCCGGGGGCGACACCTTGACGCCTTTGTTTGTTAAGCGGCTTCCGCCGATACACTCGCGATGGGCACGGGCAGCGGATTGCTCCACGGCCCCGCCTGGCCCTTGGTGTTCACCCAGCGGGCAAAGAAGGTGCACCACTTGCCGTTGTCGCCGGAGTTGAAGCCGACGGTGGCCGGGTTTCGGGTGAAGAGGCCATAGAAGGATGCATCCGCCGGGTCATCCGCCTGGTCGGCACTGATGACGCGGAAGAGCTGCAGGCTCTGGTAGCCGTAGGGCTTGCCGCGCGAATCCGGAGTTGAGGAATCGGAAAATCGCAGCGTCATGCTGCCGTCCGGGGTTGTGCCCATATAGGAAAGAAGCGGCACGGTTTCCGGCACCGGAATCGGTGTGCGGGTTCCGCCGGGCGGGATGATGCCGAGTTCTTCCTTATCGGAATCGCTGATGCCCGCGTTGACGCGGATCTGCGATGCGAACAGGCGCACGACTTCCTCGGCGGCGGCCCGCTTCTCATCCTTGATGTCGACGGTCACCTTGTTCTTGCCCGAAGGCACCTGGATCGCCAGCCACGCATCCTGAAATTCATTGACGGCGGTGGTGATCATGAGCGCATCCGCGCTCGAAACGTCATACTTGCCGGGGTCAGCCGTCAAGGTGGCGGCGAAGCCGAGCATATAGCCCAGCGCATCGCCGTCGGGTCCGGGTATCAAATTGTCTGCCATTGCATTGCCCCTGAGTGGGTGCCCGTCAACCGCGCTCACGCGAGCGCACCGTTGCAGGCCATCAACGGATCGGCCCGCCGGCGCGCCCGCTTAACGACAATTCAGTCACAAACGAAAAATTGCTGAAGATTTTTCTTCCCGGACCCCCTGAAGCGCATCATGTGAAGCGCTGCGCTTGGTCCTCGCGCTACAGACTCCATTTAAGGAATGCCGTCAGCAACGGGATGATGACCCCGGCGGCGACGAGTGCGAATACAAACCATCGCCCTCCCGCCTCCGGCGGCTTCGTCAAGAGGTTGAACGTGTCGCCCTCTTCAAAGCCAAGGCCGCACTCGGGGCAGGTGCCGATGCCGCCTTCGCCGATCGGCGCGTGCGTCAACTCATAGTGGCAGCGCGGGCAGTAATATCGGGCTACCGGCATTCGGCCGCTCCTCGTCGTGGAAAAGCTGATTCAGCGTATGCGAAATCGACGGACCGCGCCGAGCGCTAGCGATAAAGTTGCGCGTTTGCACTCGTTACCGGGCCCTCCGCACGGATGCGCCAACGATTGACTTCGGGGAGAGAGACTTCCTCTCCCGTGAGAGAAGGTTCCACTTAGGGGAGAGAAAGTTCCTCTCACGTGAGAGAAAGTTCCTCTCACGTGAGAGACAGTTCCATTTAGGGGAGAGAAGGTTTCTCTCACGTGAGAGACGGTTCCATTTAGGGGAGAGAAAGTTTCTCTCACGTGAGAGAGAGTTCCATTTAGGGGAGAGAGAGTTCCTCTCCCGTGAGAGAAATGGGGCTCTCGGGGAGCCGATCCGGTTTCAGCGCAACCCGCCGCGAAATTATCGGCGGCAGCCCTCGGAGGATGCCGGGCCGACGCCGGGTGACCCCTCGCCGACGGCGGGGGATGGGAGTCCGCTTCGGGCGGAGCAGTTATCGCACCCAAGAGACCGCCCCGCGCCAAAGAAAAACGCCGGGCGGTGGCAAGCCACACGCCCAGCGCTTCCGGGGGTCGAATACGGGCGAAATCGGTGCAGGCGTGCCGGTCAAGCCATCAGTCGATACTATGCAGGCAAGACTACGGGAGGTCCTCGATGGTGGAATCAGCAGTATTGGTCGGGCTCGGAATTGACGTCTTCAAGACGGTTGCACCGCGGGGCATGGCATGGGCTCGAACAAGATTTTTTGGGAAATCGTTGTTGGTCGTAGGCCCTTCTCGTGCCGGAAAGACATCCCTCGTGGATTTCTTGAGGTATGGCCGCCTTGAGCCGCAGCGGGAGACTGCGACGAGCCTGAGTGACGACAAATTCACTGTCTTTGCTATCCCCATCAACGGCTCCACGGAAGTTCAACTGCGAATAAAGCAGGTCCGTTCTCTTCCGGGAACAAAGAAGGCCGGCCTTCAAGCCGGCGCCATCCGGGGTTCTTCCTGTGAAATTCTGTTGATAGTACTCGATGGATCCAAGCCCGACGATGGCTTGCAATGGCTCATGAAATTTGCAAGCGGCATTCAGGCAGCGGTGACGTCGAAGCCGTCCTGCTGCGAGTCGCTACAAGACGTTATCGTCGTTCTCAACAAAGACGACCTTCGGAAGTGGGATGACAAGTATCCGGGCAAAGTTCGTCATGTGCTGCGGAAGGAGCTCAATGGGGTCCTCCAGTTGCCATTCACAAACATTCCTGTCGTCGAGACGATTCTCGTGGCGAAGGACAGGGCGGCATCTCTAGCACAGGACCTTGTATTTTTGATTTCCAAACGTGCGCACCGCCGAGAAACAGGAAATGATTGAGAATTCTGCCGAGTCTGAATCGCGAACCCGCTTAGAAGGTGGCGGGCCGCTGCTGAATTCTTTGTTCACAGAATACCGGTTCGCGCTTTGGCATCGAATCGCGACCAGAATCGTCATGAGGACTTTGATGCTGGTTCTTCTTGTAGCGGCAGTAACCGGAATCCTGCCGCGCGCTGTGGAACTGCATTGGAAGGCAATCGTAGCCGTATTCCCTGCCGTCATCTGGTCCGCCGAGGAATTCGTATCGAACTTTCGGCTCCGAGACCTGCAACGAAATCTCATCGCTCTGGAGGGTCGAATTGGCAAATCTCGATGGGATGAGGCATTCGCGGAGATGCGATATCTCCGAAGCCCGTCGGCGCGAATGATGAGAGCATGGGGGTACGTCGTTCGGGGATACGAGCCATTTGGGTGGGCGGCTCTGATTATGCTGGCTTGGAAACTCACTCCCCTCCTATGACGACCGAGACATTGAGGCACGGCGCCACCCAACTCACCGGAGTCGATGAAAATTGGAGTCGGCAATGCCCAACGCGCGCCGCTACGAGGGTCAACCAGATTCCTTGGCCATCCCTGTTGCCTGCAGCGCATCATTGGAAGTGCTTGCAGACGAATTTGATGCTATTCCAAGCTTATCAAATAGAACTTGATTGCGCTGCCGAGCTGATCGGACGGCCTGTTCGTACGAAATCAGTTCAATGAAGGCGCCGAAGTCCGAATGATATTTCCAGAGGTGCTCACCATTGGGGGTTTGCGACATGCTTCGCTTTCTTGCCAGCTTGAGAAGCGACCCGTCGAAATCACACAGTGCTATCGCATGAATGGGAACGCTTGAGGCAACATGTCGAGGGCGACCGTTCGGGAGCTCCAATCGCGATTCCTCCCGGATATCTTCTATCAACCCCTCCAACTGATCAATAGGATTCTTGTCCCGCCCCTCCTGGTAATGGCGCCTTCCCGGTTTCTTGAACTCGACAAGAACAATCGGGCTTGATTGTTCGTCAGTTGAGAGCACGTGCGTGTCCTCGAAGAAGATTGAGACGTCGGGTCTGCGATTGCTGGTACTGGCAATCGCATTCTTCTGTGAACTAAGCCGAGTATCGGAATAAAGCCATCTATGAAACGCAAATCTCTCGTCCAATATCCAGAGATTCATGGACTCTCTCGGAATGTCGTCGGATGTCAATCGTGTGGGACAAAAGATATCATGAACTGCATCTTCCTTGGAGTACCCTTGTTCGTCCCGACGAAGGACGGAATCCAAATAGTCTATTGTCGCGCGCCGATGAACGACATAGCGAGCAAGAGCTCCCATATTCTTCTCGTTCCAGCTCACCAACCACTGCTCAAAGTGATCGCGATAGTCTTCGTAGTGATCCCGTTGCGCATTGGTCAAAAGGTGGTTGAGTTCCGACCGAAGGTCGCCTTCATACAGACGATCGTGTTTGTAAAGCGCCAAATCCATCGACTCCTCGTCTCGCAGATCAGATGCAGTTAGCCTGTCAACTACCTCAGGACGATGTTTCAATAGCGGGCGATACTGCGGTGCATTAGAGTTCACAAACTTCTGAATTGCGGCGCGCTTCTCCAATCTCAACGCCTCAACGAACGGTTGAAGATGGACGCCAATTTGTCTTATCACAGCGTTGCGCAATTCACCAATGCCGACGGGCATGCCTTCTAGAATGTCATCTTCGTCGTCCGAATCCAGACTAAAGCCCTGGCGATCGCCGGTCATCGATTCGTCGAGGATCGGGCTTGTGACCATGGCTGAATAGACGAACGCCTCGCCTGTTTCATCCCTAAGCCTGGACTCCAATCCGGGCATCAAAGGAACAAGCGCTTCCATCTGGACGGTGCGGTCATCAACACAAAAATACAGCGTTGGATGCCGTTCTACCGATGGTTTGGCCCGCACATGCGTTAAGGACACGTTCTCGCCCCGGATGCGAAATGTCTCCACTTTGAGGAGAGACCGTTCCGTGTAGAGGTTGTCGATCAATATCGGTTCGCCCTCGCAATCGTCCACCAGAGTTATCTGGGGCAGCCTGCCTCTGATGAATCGAAGCAGGAAGTGCTCGGCCATTCGTTGCGAGATGTTCCGAAGCGATATCGCCGATCGAGCGCGGTATTTGGTGGTTAGGTGCCTCAGGCCAACGGCAGTTATCCGGCTATCCCCAGAGGGGGTCGGCGGCGGGCTAGCTACGGCGTCCTGTCGACTAAAGCGTATGTCGCGTTTGCGAACGGTACCTTCGGAGTCGAAATAGGAGCTGGCAATGTCGACCGATTGAAAGACTGCCAGCCATGACAGTCTGCCGACCCCCTTCCCGCCGCGCGCGCGCTTGTAGTCCGATCCCCCGACGCAGAACGATTCGAAATTGCGGTCCGTGAATCCAATTCCAGTGTCCGAGACGATCACGTTGCGGACAGGGTAAATTGGTTCGCCATCGGTCGGGGGCCGAAGTGTCGGCGGTCTATCTCGCTCGAATCGCACCGTAATGTCGCCTTTTCCGCCCGCGTCGTCGATCGCATGAATCGAGTTCGACACCGCCTCGAAGACTGGCAGCAGCCATTGGCTGCTTTTCAGCGGAAAAAATGCTTCGACGATTCCCGAGATATCTGTCTTGAACACGCTGAGCCTCTATTGATCGTTTGCCGTCGATTGAAAGCGATTAACTAACGCAGCTTGGGCACCGTCCACGCTGAATTTATTCATCCCGCGCACGAGCCCGGGAAGGTCAGTGCCGTAGGGAACCAGTGTAGCAAGAGGATGGTGGCAAGCAAAAGCCCCGCGCCAGCGGACGCCAACCCCAACCGACTTGTTTGAGTCCGGCCTACCGGCCGGAGGGCAGGCCCGTACGCACGGACGACCCGGGTGCGGGAGTATCAGTCGGCCGCGTCGACCACCGTGTTTCGCACGCGTACCTATGACATGCGGGCGGTCGAGGTTCCCAACCACGAGGATGAGTTCACCTACGAGGTGGTCAACGATGCGTTGGTGGTGGGAACGGACGCCTGGGTCACCCGGTACATTCTGGATGACAACGGTCAGGTGGTGCGAAAGCTGACGCCCGCAGTGGTGGGTTCCTATACCCCGGGCGATGAGGAGACCTCGCCGTCGTACACCGCCGGTTCAACCGGTGTCGTGTATGCCTATGAATACGACGAGCTGGGGCAGCTGATCAAGACCGGGGTCAAGCAGGGATACGACACAACCACCGATCCGACGGAAGATTCGCTGGGCGGCTATACGCGGCTCGGCATGATCGAGTACGGCGATCCGCAGCAGACGGATGAGCGGGAGTACCTGCCCAAGCGGATCCGGCGATACAAGAGCCACAACGCGTGGTCAGCCTCGGAGCCGACCGACGATGAGACCGAGGTGTTGGAGTTCGACTATGCGTTCCACAGCACCAGCGCCACCGCGGGGTTCTTTGATGCGCTGGCGTGGATTCAGACGCGAGTGGAGGCGGAGGAGACGGATGAAGGAGGCCCGGGCGGGTGGATCTCGTCGCAGAGATATTTCGATGCGTCGACGGGGTTCAACACCTGGTCTCGCCTGGCTGACGATTCGTTGATGCATCGCGAGTTCGACTCGCTTTCAGGAAATGTCACCTCGTTGGTGGCGAATGCCGGTGGCTCCGGGGCGCCCACCCCGGACACCGGCTTTTTGGAAGCCTCCGCGTCCATGAACGGGCGGCAGTCAGAGGGAGGCTCGATCACCACCAGCCTTGAACTCGACCCGTTGGGAAGAGTGTCGGCGGCGACGGTCGCCGGAGGGCAGACCTCCATGGTTCGGCGGTCGATTCGACCGATGTTCGATCGGCCGGGGATGTACTTCTTCTGCGAAGAGATCTATCCCGCCTCTGCGGAGATCGACTCGGAGATCGTCTTCGAGAGCCCGGCGACGTTCAACTGGTACAACGCCGCCGGAAAGAGCATCGCCTCCATCGAGTATCTTCCCTCAGCGCAGGATCCGGTGACGTCGCCCGACGATATCTCGCTCGACGAGGAGGCGGCGCGATGGTGCGCGCGGCATTCGCTCACCGGCCAGCGCCTGGAAACCCGGCGGTGGCCGGATGTCTCCAATCTCAGCGATGTCTACATCGATCGATTCCGCTACGACCTCATCGGGCGGCTCGAATACGAGATCGACCCCGAAGGCGGCGTCGTCGCATATTCCTACGATTCGTTGGATCGCCTGGTCAGCGTCGCTGAAGGGTCCTGGGATGAGCAAACCCAGCTGCCCACCAGCGCGGTCACCATCAACGACTACGAGTATGACGATGGGGGTGTGGGAAACAGCAACGTCACCTCCGTGATCGCCCACACCGGTGATGCCGCCGATCCCGATGGCGGCGATCGGGAGACGCTGTTCGACTATGACTGGCGCGACCGGCTGGAGCGAATCGTCAATCCGCTGCCGCCCCACGCCTTCATGGTGTATGACAATCAGGATCGGCCGCTGGAGGCCGGTCTGTTTGACGATGTTCCCACAGCCATCAACTCAACCGGTCGGGTGATGCATGCCGCCGCGAGCTATTCGCAGCGCGGGGCGATGTGGCGCCGCGACCTGGCCATCAATCCGACCGAGGGCGTCGGCGGCGCCTCCGGTTCACTGCATGCCGATTCGTGGTTCGATCCGGTGGGCAGGCTCATCGGGCATGTGAACCCCAGCGTTTCCGCGGGAGGGGCCGGCATGCCGGCGGTGAAGGTCGATCGGGATGGCCTTGGGCGGGTGCGCACCGCGTGGCTGACCGACGGTGGTGGGTTTGATTCGTACGCCGATGTCTACGACGACTCCACGTGGAGCACGATCGTCGACGACGATGTTGTTCTTGAAGAGCGAATCCTGAGCTATGTCGCCTCCGGGGCGCAAATCGGCCTGCCCGAGTTGGTGGCCACCTGGCGGCGATCGCACGATACCTCCGAGTCCAGCCGCGGTTCGCTGACAGCGCTCAACATCGATGATGCGATCGTGAGCTACGAGGGGCGGTGGTACGACGAGCTCGGCCGACTGATCCGCACCGGAGATTTCGGAACCAACGAATCCGGCTATCAGCACACCTCGGGCCACACCGCGCCGACCGTGTCGCAATCCTCGCCCCCGGAAGGCGGCGAATCGGGGACGTACGCCTCCACCGGTGTCCGCGTGACGTCTATCGCCTATGACGGCCGGGGTCGCGTGGTGGATGTCGCCGACGCCCTGAATCGCCACACCCACATGTTCTTCGACGATCTCGATCGCCGCATCGCCGTGGTCGAGAACTTCGTCAACGCCACCGATCCAACGTGGGATGAGAGCGCTGAGCGATGGACGCTGACCAACCTGGGAGGCGGAACTCTCTCGGATGAAGACCGCGCCACCTCGTTCGTCTTCGACAGCCTTGATCGCATCACCAAGCGGGTGGCCTATGCGCCCGGAACGCTCGGCGGAAATCTCTTCCAGGAGACCGCCTACGACTACGGCACCACCCGCCCATCCTCTCCCGACGCCGATCAATCGCTGATCTCGAGCACCCGGCTGCTCCGTCGCATTCGATATCCCCAGACGTCGGGTTCGGGTGCCGGTTCCGCGGCCGGCGATACCGAATCCAACTTCCACCAGACCTTCGCCTACAACGCCCTCGGCGAGGTGCGCTCCGCCACCGATCAGAACGGCACCACCCATCGCTACTCACGCGATGGTGTTGGTCGCGTCACTCTCGACTATGTCGCCGCGTTTGGCTCCGGCATCGACACCAATATCAACGCCATCGCGGCCACCTATCTCGACAACGGCCGCACGGAAACGATCACGTCATTCTCGTCCCACGATGGCGACCCCGAAGGCACCGGCGGGTCCGGTGCCTCGGTCGCCAATCAGGTTCTTCTGACCTACAACGACCTGCTGCAGCCGCTGCGCGTCTATCAGGAACACTCGGGCGCGGTCGACGCCGACGGCTCGGGCGATGACTCACCATGGGTGGAGTACGCCTACACTACCTCCTCCACCACGAACCGCTCGCGGCTCGAATCCATGATGTATCCCGGCGGCAGTGTCGTCGGCTATCGCTATGGATCGTCGAACACCCTGAATGATCATCTCAGCCGCGTCGAGGCCCTCGTCGACGGCCACGTCGGCGATGTCGGCACCACCAGCGTGGCCCTCTATGAATGGCTTGGCGTCGATATTCCATCGCTTGTCGACTACGTCTCGCCCGACATTCAGCTCGATCGTTCGCTGGCCCACAACGGCACGCGCACCCGCGGCCGATACCCCGGCTTCGACCGCTACGGCAGAATCGCCCGCCACACCTGGGCCGACGGCGCCATTGCCCAGAGCTCCAACGATTCAACGCTTCCCACGGTCCCGCCGCTGGTGGAGCTCGGCTTCGACTATGACCTCGTCGACAACCTGAAATCGCGGACCGATCTTCGTCCCGGTGCTTCCATCATCAATCGCGATCTTGCGTACACTCACGACGGACTCAACCGCGTGCGCGAAGCCAAACGCGGCCAGGTGGTCAGCGGCACATTCACCGTCACCGCCGTGGCTTCGGGCACGATGGCCGGCAGCCGCAAGTGGGATCTCGATCAATTCGGCAACTGGGCCGGCGTCTTCACCGACCTGAACGGCAACACCGTCTCGGGCGCAGTGGACTATTCCGATGCGGGTGAAGAGGTATCCGGCGTCTTCAACCGCGCCAACGAGATCACCCAGCTCACCAAGTCGGAAAACACCACCGTCGACCTCCCCTTCGCCTACGACGACGCGGGAAACCTTACCGAGCAGCACGTGGGCGGGCCGGGCGATCCCAACACCGGTACCGGCAACGACGATGCGCTCATCTTCGTGCACGATGCGTGGAACCGCCTGGTGTCGGTCAGCCATCGCACCTCCGACAGCGCTACGCCCACCCTGCGCGCCCGCTATGCCTACAACGCCCTGCACTGGCGCATCCGCAAGGATGTTGATACGTCGGTCACCGGCATCTCCTCCGCCGGCGAAGCCACCACCGGCACCGGCGATGACTTCCTCGATGAACAGCGACACTTCTATTACGACCTGCAGTGGCGTCTGCTGGAGGAACGGGTCAATTCCAACTTCGCCAGCGGAAGTCAGACCGGCGTCAGTCCGGTCGATCAATCAGGGGCCCTGATCGAGCACCTCTGGGGTGTGCGCTACGTGGACGACCTGGTACGCACGCGCACCAATTCCAACTGGTCGACCGAGGGAACTCCCGGCGGCGAAGATCCACCCACGCCCGGCGACTTCACCGATACCGCCGACAGTCGCCTCTACGCTCTCACCGATCAGCAATTCTCGGTCATCGCCCTGGTATCCAACACCGGCAGACTGATCGAGCGCGTGGAGTATTCACCCTACGGCGAAGCCCGCCATCGGCCCCGTCACGACATCACGGGCGACGGCGCGGTGAGTGCCGACGACCGCACCAAGGCGCTCGCCGCCAACAACAAGCGCATCTATCAATCGGGCTACGACCCCGACGCCGACGTCAATCGCGACGGCATCATCAACTCCAACGACACCATCGAGTTCGGCACCTCGAGCTATTGCAGCGCGCTGATGCCCGGCCTCGTCAGTGCGATGTCGACGACCGCCGGCAGCGTCAACGGTCAGACCTACAACACCATCGGCTACTGCGGCTACGTCTTCAACGCCGAAATCTGGGCGGGCATCGCCCTCGCCACTGGTCCGTCAAGCGCCGGCTGCGGCGGGCTCTACACCGTCCGCTACCGCCACTACGACCCCTCCAACGGCCGCTGGCTCGAACGCGACATGCTGGGGTATGTCGATGGGAGCAGTTTGTATGAGTATGTGGGGGGGATGGCGCTGGGGATGGTCGATCCGATGGGCTTGCAATCTGCGGGTGAGTGGTTCATGCAGGTTCTCAGTGATGCAGGAGAAACCATCTCAGACGCTTGGGACGTTCTCACCGGCAACGCTGAGTCGGATCTCGCCAAATGGCAGGACGCCAGTGACTCGGCAGAACAGAATCTCCGCGAGCATGCGAAGCGCCAGTATCGCGAAGGCAAGATCAGTTGCGCGGAGTTGAGACGCCGGCTGGGGTACATCGATGAGACGACCCAGCAACGGCACCAGATGATGGCGGATCTTGCGAATGCTCGCATCCAGGGTTGGATTGACATCATCGACACGGCCACCATGGTCTTTACAGGTCCGATCGGGCGTGCGATTCGGTTCGTCGTCACGGTTATCGACATCGCCTACAATCTTTCGCAAGGCAACGTGGTCGGCGCTGCCGTTTCACTCAATCCGTTCGGAGGAGGGGGCGGGGCGAAGGGCCTAGGAAACGCGATTGACCCGACAATTCGCCGCAACATCGACGACTTGATCGATGCAGCTCGCAAGAAGTACCCCAAGAAGGCGGGAAAGATTGAGGAACATCATATCGACCCCAAATATTTGGGTGGGGCGAAGGATGGTCCAACTATGCCGCTGGATGGAGCATATCATCAAGAGATAACCAACGAGTTCCGAAACGAGTGGCCATATGGGACTGGCCAGCACCCGAGCAAAGAACAATTCGAGGAGATCAAGGAGCGAGTCTATGGCAAGTGGCCTCTCCCATGAGCAGTAATTATTTCAGTAGCAATGCGTGAGGTGATTGACATAAGAGTTCGAGAAAAGTATGCAAGTCGTCTTTTTGACGAGAGTTGTGGCACGCGCATCGGTGACTCATTGCGTGAGGTCTCACTTTGTCTGGATGATCCACGTCTGCGGGTCCTGGAGCAGATGCATGGGGAGTATCGCCAATCAGGCGGACTCACCGATGTGTTCACTTGGTCTCGAGTAAGGCGGGAGTACTCAGAGTACGAACTTGCATCCGCTACATTGTTCCACTTGATCCCAACAAAGTGTATCGGAGTATCGGGAGAAGAGTACGGCACGAGCTACGACGAGAATAATGCGTGTCCTGTCTGCGGCTCTGGCGCGACACAACAGACACCACTTTGTCTTCCACCACGAGTCCTGCCATCGGAAGATCTGGCGGTTACGATTGCAGACACGGAAATAGTCGTGTCTGCACGATTCGTCGACATCGTGCACAGTCAGAGTATCGCAGGTATTGAAGTGTCGCGAATTCACCACCCACGCAACGGCGTCGAAATCGAAGGTTGGTACCAGCTGCAACCAGACGGCACCACGCTCAATGTGGTGCCTCCGACGCGAGTGCAAAATAGCTATTTTGATGACGATCCATCTAACGAGTATCGCTGCCAACGTGGCGACTTGCTTGGACTGAACGTGATATCTGAGCTCTACCTGACACCTACAGTTGGGAGCAGTGCAGAGCTCGCCTTTACGAAACAGTACATTGGATGCCGTCGAGGGGTAATACGGCCGAGAAGAATGATTGTTGTGTCTCAACGACTGCGATCGGTTCTAATGAGCGAAGGCATGCGTGGCTTTCGGTTCGAAGTTGCACATATTGTCTCGTAGAGAATCACTGCCCTTTGATTCGACGGCGATGATCTACTGGATAAGAAGCGCCAGGTCTTCTACGATTTCTCCTGACGGCTCCTTGGGGAGCGCGTCTCCAATAATGTGGTCGGCAGCGGTCAGACCGGGGTGAGCCCGGTCGATCAGTGGGAGGCCCTGATCGAGCACCTCTGGGGTGTGCGCTACGTGGACGACCTGGTACGCACGCGCACCAATTCCAACTGGTCGACCGAGGGAACTCCCGGCGGCGAAGATCCACCCACGCCCGGCGACTTCACCGATACCGCCGACAGTCGCCTCTACGCTCTCACCGATCAGCAATTCTCGGTCATCGCCCTGGTATCCAACACCGGCAGACTGATCGAGCGCGTGGAGTATTCACCCTACGGCGAAGCCCGCCATCGGCCCCGTCACGACATCACGGGCGACGGCGCGGTGAGTGCCGACGACCGCACCAAGGCGCTCGCCGCCAACAACAAGCGCATCTATCAATCGGGCTACGACCCCGACGCCGACGTCAATCGCGACGGCATCATCAACTCCAACGACACCATCGAGTTCGGCACCTCGAGCTATTGCAGCGCGCTGATGCCCGGCCTCGTCAGTGCGATGTCGACGACCGCCGGCAGCGTCAACGGTCAGACCTACAACACCATCGGCTACTGCGGCTACGTCTTCAACGCCGAAATCTGGGCGGGCATCGCCCTCGCCACTGGTCCGTCAAGCGCCGGCTGCGGCGGGCTCTACACCGTCCGCTACCGCCACTACGACCCCTCCAACGGCCGCTGGCTCGAACGCGACATGCTGGGGTATGTCGATGGGAGCAGTTTGTATGAGTATGTCCGAGGGATGGCTGAGGACTCTATGGATCCATCTGGACTCTCGGGACTCATTACTGGATTGTTTCTTGACGACTACCAGGACCTCGACATGTGGAATCAGTCGAGCAAGACCGCACAAGAAAACTTGCGCGAAATCATTCGCCGCCAACTTCGCGAAGGAAAGATAACGTGCGAGGAGGCCCGGAAGCGACTGGCATACCTTGACGAGAATCGACGAATTCAGCGTGAAGCGATGTTTTATAATAACGCCGCAAGGTTCATGGACGGCGCTGCGAACAGCATCGTCGTTGCATTCGGGGTCGTGGTGCTGGTAGCGATCGCACCGATCCTCGCACCCGTCGTTGCCGCCCTCGGTATCATAGGTACTGTCTCGTTTATTATAAACGCACAAAACATGTCCGAGGGTGATTGGTGGGCGGCGGCTGGCGATGCGGTGGGGGGAATAATCGGTGGCAGGCTCGGAAACAGTATTGTCTGTGGGCCGTTTGGAGGTGGTGGATGTTTCGTCGCCGGCACGTTGGTATTGACCGCAACAGGCGCAGTCGAAATCGAATCGATTCAGCCTGGTGATCAGGTCTGGGCGTACGACCATCAGTCTCAGAACTGGCAGTTGTGCGATGTCGAGGAGTGTTTCGTTCGTGACTACGAAGGAGACATCATCACCCTGGAGTTCGTTCTCGACGATGGCTCAACGGAGACTGTCCGGGCGACCGGCAATCACCCATTCTGGGTCGTCGATGGCGAAGCGTTGACCGCTCGACCACCCTCAGAAGAGAACAATAGTGGGCCCGACAGCAATCCGCGAGCAGGCGAATCACCCAACGCCAACGGGAGCCGTTGGGTCGATGCACGCTGGTTGCGGCTGGGCGACCGATTCCTGACCCGCTCCGGCTATTCAGCGACAGTCTCCGGCCTCACGATCCGGCTCGAACGCGTCCGCGTCTATAACCTCAAGGTCCGGGGTCTGCACCAGTATTCAGTTGGCGCCACCGGAGTTCTAGTACACAATGCGCCTTGTCCTCCACAAAAGCCCAATCCCGCTAAGTGGAGGGATAAGGGCGGAAAGATCGAGAATCATCCCGACGGAAGTGTGACGTATACCGATGCGCAAGGGAATAGTGTTACCTACAACTCTAAGGGATATGCAAACTTCACTCCCTATGAGCATCCCGATGGCGGCAATGTACAGATCCAACAGACTGGAAACCATTACGTTGATAATGATGCCGCAGACGTCGCACGCGGAAAGCCGAAGCCCGATGATTGGACTTGGCATCACAACGAGGATGGAACTACGATGCAGCTCGTTCCAAGAGGCATTCATCAGCGATTCCATCATTCCGGCGGTGCGTCCATTGTTAAGAATAGGTGACTTCGCTGACAAACGTCACACGTTCCAAGTAGCTGCTTATGCACAATGCCCGTGATCACATAAGAATAACTAGACCTGGTATCCAACTCTGCGAATCAGAAATTGTTCAATTTGAGAGTGAGATTGGTGCATCCCTGCCGAAGGACTATAGGAGATTCTTACTGACATATAATGGTGGAAAGTGCTCGCCGAAGGCGTTTGACGTGCCGGGGTGGCGCGGCAAGATGACCTGCGTAGATGAGTTCTCGCCGCTTGAGCCGGATGCGGATTACAGCCTGCGATGGTGGCGGCGGGAACTTGATGAGTTGCCGCCGGAGCATCTCGCAATTGCGATTGACCCCTTCGGAAACAAGGTGTTGATCACCATTGCAGGGCCGATGCGCGGCAATGTCTGGTACTGGTATACCGATCAGCAGTGGGTGGATATCAGTGGGTCAATGTACAAGCTTGCCGAATCATTCAACGAGTTTCTTGGCAAGCTGTACGACCCTAAGTGATCTCCTCCGACCATCGCATCCCTTGTACCCGAACGAAGGATCGGCGGAGACGGCAGACCGAATCTCGCGGCTGCGTGGCGTTGACGGAGTGCGGCCGGCCTCATTGTCTTGTTACCGCTATCGTGTGGCCATGTGACTGGATGCACACTTGCATGCTCTTTCAGCGAGAGGTCAGAGTATTTGAACGCAGCGGCCGCGAACGATCTTCGAAAGCAATCAACCAGAGAGTTGTCGTCGCTCAAACTCTTGATTCCCGGGCACCTTCCTCCTATGGAGCGGTCGCTCCAGGTGCGACCGGCTTCTGAAATCCAGTCGAGAATGTTTGCGATTCATGCCGTCGCCGCAGCGGCGCATGGGTTCGACCACTCCAAGGCGTTGAGCTGGGCTACCTCAACTGGCGCATCACGCTGGCTTACCACAGATGAGGAACAGGTGTTGCGTGGCACTGGACCTGTATACTCGCCGCATTGGAAATCGCAGGTACATTCCGAGTATGCATTGGCGTGGGTGTTGGGGCTGATTGAAGTTCGTTCGTGGTTCGCGAAAGTGCCGAACACTTTCGTAAATGTCATGCCGGATCTCCTCAAGCTTGAGTCAACAGAGCGTGTTGAGTCCGAGGTGTTGATGCGTTCGGATGTGGAGATTCTTGCTGCGGTTGATTTGCATCATTGCCTCCACTGGGCGATCAGGGAGCATGGGTCTACGGTTGTCGACAACTGTGGATTGAGCGTCCATGATGTAGAGATGCGTAGGCGGGCGCTGGAGTGGACGTGCAGCCAACAGGATTGGGACGACATCTCACTCGACACCTGAAGGGTGCGTAGACCATCAAGATCAGTGGCACGGCCCTCGACACAGCGCTCCCACTTCCAAGTGTCCAACTGCCCTCACGCCCTCGGATGATGCTTCTTCACCACCCCGTGCAGGCGGCCGCGGTCGACGTGGGTGTAGATCTGCGTCGTCGCGATCACGGCATGCACCAGCTGCGCTGGAGTCACACTGACTGATGTGAGTCGTGATGAATCCGCGGCGGGACGAACGGTGAGCGAAGTCCGCGTGCGGACATGGTGCTCCAGGAGTCGGCGCTGTGGTGCATTGGCGTGGTGCAACGGACCGCTGCACTGTGAGTGTGGAGCGTGTGCGGACGATGGAGCAACGGCGCGGATCGAATTCGACCTACCACGGCGGGAGGTGCAGTGCACGGGCTGCAGCCCGGCGTGACTGCGGCGGGTCAGCGTTCACTGCAGCACTCGCGGCTCGGGTTCCGCATCGGCAGCAACGGGAATCGCGGGGTGCGATGCGATTAGCCCGAATGATCGAGCGGCGGTTGAACTAAATTTATTTCGGCTCCGTGCGACACCAGCGCTTCGCCTAGGATTCACGCAGGAGACCGTGCGGGGTGTACCGACGGCCGCTCCTCGGCCCAGGTTGGTCCTGATCGGAACCGCAGTCGAGAACTGCATGGTTGGTGGCGGATGGCGACCAGCGCGGTCAACGGGAATGGATGGCGGGGGGTTCGGGCTCGTCGCGGCGGGTGATGGAGGTTGGGATGCGGCCGTGCATCACGTGAACGTGCGGATGGAAGACTGCAGGCGCGAAGGCGCCCGCGACCGAGTTCTGTTCGAGAACGCTGAGAAGCCGATGAGCCCCGGGGCATCGCATGTTTTCCTGGCCCGACCGTGCGAGGCCCGGAGAAACGATGGGTTTGCAAGGGGCCGGTGTGCTCCCGACATGAACACACCTGTCAGACGCTCTGGATCGGGGGAGCCATCCGCCGCAGCGCCCTTGAACGAGGCCCTGTCGCACGAGAGAAAAGGACAGCCGGCGACTTCGCCGGTCGATGTATGCGAAATGGAATAGTCTTCAGCTTTGACCGACGCCTCGGCTACGGTCTCATCCGCCCTGACGATGGCGGGCGAGAAGTCTTCGTGTTTTCATGCGATGAGCACCGGATCGACCTCCGTTCACTTCGTCCGGGACAGAGAGTTGAATACGAGATCGGCCCGGGAAAGAAGGGAAGTCGAGCGGTCAACGTGGACAGCCTTCCGCGAAGCTGAATCAGCGCTGTGCGGTCAGCGGATTCCCGCTCGTCGAGGCTCTGGAGACCCGGCCATCGACGGTCGGAGCGTTGGCGCCAAGCTCGGCCTTCAGAGCCGAGGCCTCGTGTCCGCTGCCGCCGACCATGTCGCAGCGATGGTCAGTCGCGAGGGGTCGCCCGAATCAGGGACGATTCCTGCCGCTCAAACCCGCACTCCGGACACGTCGTGGCGCGGTCAAGAAAGTAGCGGCATTGCACGCATCGTCCGTGACTGGCGCGGGCTGTGATCACCTTGTGCAACCTCCGGTGCATGAGAACGAATCCAAGCAGTCCGGCGGCGACGGAATACACCAACGTGTCGGCGATGAGCCCCCACCAGATGGGCAGGTAGGGCGATGAATACCACGGCGACGTCGGGTCAACGATCGGCGTCGGCCACACCGTCTGTCCCGGGGCCACGATGGTGTCGATGTGCGCATTGTCCAGGAGCGCGGGGAATGGCCACCCCTCACCAACAGGATTGGCGCGCATCGGCAACGGAACTGAGGTCGTGTTGGCCAGGCCAAACGTCTGCGGGCTTCGCCACTTCAGTGTCATCCAACCGGCCATGATCATGACGCCGACGACGAGGCTCACCAGCATCAGCCACGCGCCGATCGATGTGCAGGCCAACTGCCGCCAATTGGGCCGGCCGCGACGAACGGGAATGAACATTCGAAGAGGGTAGGACCGAAATCATTCGGATGCAGCGCTGACGCACCCGGAGCAGGGGAAGACGAGCGAAGCAAGGAATCAAAGGGTCCACGCACTGAGGAGCAATCCAAGATCAGCTCCATCCACGGTGCCATCGTTGGTGAGGTCGGCCACGGAGTCGCTGCTCTCCCACGCGGCCAGCAGCAGGCCGAGGTCGGCTCCGTCTACATCACCATCACCGTCAAGGTCGCCTTCGGTCACCACCACCATCGAGACGTCGACGAACAGCGACGCTGCGTCAAGAAGTTGCGGATGCTGCGGTGAGAGGTTGCTGAGTCCGCCATGACACTCGATCATCAGCGAGTAGCTCCCGGGCTGGAGCGACAGCGTCTGGTCGTACTCCTCGGACTCGCCGTCCTCCACCTTCTCGTGAAGGATGGTCTGAGCGCCGGCGTTCAGCACCAGAATGTTGGCGGTAATGAACCCCGGTCCGGTGGCGTCGGCACCGCCATCCATCGTGCCCGAGAAGCGAAGCGTGGTGGGCATCGAAAGAGTGAATTTGGTCTGGAAGAACGTGGAAGCGTTGGTGGTATTGGCAAAGCCGGCCGGCGTGACCATCGAGGTTTCGATCTGAGTGCTGAACGTGATGGCTGTTGGGGTCGCGGCCGACTGCTGGGTCACGAACATGCTGGAACTGGCCTTGGAGCGCGGTGGACCAACGACGGTGAGGTCAATGGTTTCGTCGAAGTCGTCCATGGACAGTGAATTGAAGAAATCACTCATCAGGACCGGCGGATCGGCGGGCGAATCAACCTGAGCAGATCCGAGCATGGTTCGGATTTCCTGGGTGTGTGTCATCTGGCCGCCGGCGTGGGTCAGCGAGGTCGATACGAGTGATGCAATCGGGGCCACGAGCAGGATGAGTCGAGAATTCAGCATTTCAGTGTCCTCCGGAGTGGTATGTCTGCCGGTCGAGTGAATCTGGCAATCGCCGCAAGAGAATTCCCAGAATCAATCGGGGAGGTCGGTGGCGGGCCAACAGGTACGTCGGCCCACGTGGCACCATATCGGATGTCAATCTGGGCAGGGAGGGATCTCCTCGGGGTTGGCAATCCGGTCCGGGGTGCCCGACGAGTCCGAGCGCCTGCGGTTGAATCCAAGGTATTCACCCTTTGCCAGGACTGACAATCGGTTGGCGTGATCCGTGGGGCGACTCCGCGTCATGGGTATGGCACCCCTCGTCGGGGGTCGATCGCTGAACTCTCACCGGAACACAGTCATGGCCCAGATTACCCCGTCGTTCACCACCATCCTTCCCTTCGTTCTCACTACGATCGCGCTTTTGAGCCCTGACGCCGAGGCGACCAATCGCTTCGTGTCCACCTGCGGCAACAACGCCTGGTCCGGGACAGCGCAGCCGTGCCTTGGCCCGTTGGGGCCGAAGCGCACAATCCAGGCCGCGATCAACGCCTCGATCGACGGCGACACGATCTATGTGCTCACCGGAACCTACACCGAGGCCATCAACCTGCAGGGCAAGTCGGTGCACATCGTCGGCCTCGCCGGGCCCGACAACGTCATCCTTGACGGCAACGGCGCTGCTCACACCGTGACCTGCACGAGCGGTGAGGATGAGGGCACGATCATCGAAGGCTTGCGCATCGTCGGCGGTGATTCCGCCGGGGTCGGCGGCGGCGTGCTGATCAACTTCTCCTCTCCCACTTTTCTGGAATGCCAGATCGTGAGCAACGAGGCTGCGGGCGATGGCGCCGGCGTCTCGATTGCGTTGGGCGCTCCGCACTTTGAGTCGTGCATTATCGCGGGTAACACCTCCGGCGCAAACGGTGGCGGTGTGCATATCGCTTCGGGCAATCCGACCTTTCTGAACTGCGACATCTTCTCAAACGTCGCTTCGACACAGGGCGGCGGCGTGCGCATCGACGGAGGCTCAGCCGAGTTCACCTCCTGCGCCATCAACTTCAACGATGCTCAACACGGCGGCGGCGTCGCCGTGCAGAGCGGAACGCCGAGCTTCGCCTCCGTTGAACTTGACTACAACGAAGCCAGCTCGTCCGGCGGAGGCGTCTATATCGGGTCGGGCACGACGACCATGCTGAACTCCGAGATTGCCTTCAATGTCGTCAATACCTCGGGCGGCGGCATTGCCCTTGCGGGCGGCATGATTGACCTGGACAACTGCGACATTCTCGACAACACCGTCGATTCGCCGTTCGAAGAGCCGACCATCGCCCATGGCGGCGGCATTCGCGCGGTGAACGCGACCGTCACGGGCGAGGACCTGCTCATCGAGGGCAACCATGCGTACATCGGCGGCGGCGTCTCGGCCAAGAACGCCACGATTGAACTCACGGATTCGATCGTTCGAGAGAATGAGGGTTCGCACGAAGCCGGCGGCATCACCGGCGAGAATGGCTCGGATCTCCTGCTCGACCACGTACAGGTGCTCAACAACACCGCGCTCGTCGCCGGCGGCGTCGGAGTCGTCGATTCCTCGCTTGTCATGATGGGAGGCTCGATCAAGGGCCACAATTGCACCGCCGCCGCAGCCCTGAGCGTCTATCAATCCTCGGTCGACATGGAAGTGGTGGTGGTCGAAGACAATCACAGTGCGGGGTTCGTGGCGCTCGGAGCCGTTGCGATCGTTGGCACCGATCCGGTCGATGTCGATTTCGATTATTGCTACTTCATCCACAATACGGCACTGGCGGGCGGGGCCGTCTACCTCAGCGACGGCTACGCGCGCTTCGACAATTGCCTCTTCTATGAGAACGGAGCGCTTGGCGGTGGCGCCATCACCGCCGACGATTTCATCGGCCCGGCGACGCTGCAGCTGCGCGGTTGCACGCTCGAACTGAACACAGCCACAACCACCGGCGGCGCGGTCTACGTCACCTCGGGGGTCAACTTCCAGGCGGTGAGTTCGACGTTTCGCGACAACGATGCCGACAGTACGGGCGGCGCCATCTATGCCGCACCCGAATCCTTCGAACTCTCGCACTGTCAGTTCTACAACAACATTGCCGAGAATGGCGCAGGAGTGTTCCTTTCCGGTTCGTCGCTGCCTCCCGCGGGGTCGGCCATTACCAACTGCCTCTTCCGTGACAACGTCGCCACCGATCAGGGCGGCGGCCTCTACGTCGGTCTCGACACCAAGCTTGCGATTCGCAACAGCACGCTTTCAGACAACGTCGCCGCCACCAGCGGCAGCGGCATGTTCGTGGCCGACGATGAGGTGAGCGTGGTAAACTCCATCGTGTGGGGCAACTCCGGTATCCAGGTCGGTGGCGCGGGCGATGTGAATTTTCGCTACTCCATCATCCCCGGCTTTCAAAACGGCCTGAACTGCTTTACCGCCAACCCGCTCTTCGTGAACGCGGCCGCGGGCGATTACCGCCTGCAGGCGGCGAGCCCTGCCATCGAGGCGGGCTCCAACGTACTGCTCCCGCAAGACCTGAACGATATCGATGCGGACGGCTCGTTCCTCGAACTGCTGCCCCTCGATCTCGCCGGCCAGCCACGAGTGCAAATGGTCGATAAGCGCAGCGGCGGCTGCGATGGCCTCGCCGTGGTTGATCTCGGCGCCTACGAGTGTGCCGGTGTCATCGCTCCGGTCATTCATAGCGCCGACCTCAATGGCGACGGCATGGTCAACGGTGCCGACCTGGGGCTGCTGCTGGCCGCATGGGGTTCCTGCGGCGGCGGCTGCTGCCTGGCCGACCTCAACGCCGACGGCCTGATCGACGGCGGCGACCTCGGTCTGCTGCTGGCATATTGGACCTAGGCGGACCGATACGGAATCTCAACGGATCGATCGACCAAGGGCGTGCCTCACCGGCACGCCCTTGTCATTGGTGTTGCAGCGGTGGAGGCTGCCGACAACCGTTGAGGCCCCGCCAAGCATGGGCCCCCGGGTTCCCTGGGGGTGCCCGGTTCGCGTCGACGAATGAGGCAATTTTCCCGAAGAATTGAACCTGTCCGACGCCGGACATGTCAGCAGCGTTGCCGGATGTATCAAATAGCCGACCACATCACTCTGCTCGGACGGTAGGCTGGAAACTATCCAATCCCTGATCCTGAGGTGAAAAATGCGCCACGCCCAGAAGTCCGCCTTGTTCAGCGTCATCCTCGCATCGAGTTTCGTCTGTCTGTCCAACGCGGGAGCCCGCGGCGACGAGTACGAATTCATCCATGTCGACGACTTCCTGGCCGACTACGGCCTCGGCGAGTGCTATATCTTTGATCTCAACGACAACAACGTCGGTTGCGGCACCGCCACCAAGGCATTCCAGATGGGCGGCAGCACCACGATCACTTACTCCGGCTTCTATTGGTCTCCTGAAAACGAAAAGACCGCCGTCAGCATGAGCTGGCCCAGGGGCATCAGCGACAGCGGAGTGATGGCCGGCGTGCTGCAACTCTACGACATCGGCAATGACCAGTTCACCAACATGCCGCTGCTTCCGTCGACCTATGCGCCCCTGGTGATGCTGCATGCCAATGATGCGGGTCGGGCCGTCGGCTACGTGCAGATCTGCAACTGCTCCAACAGCCAGGGTGTTCTGCAGATTCCCTACCTCTGGGATCCCGAAGAAGGGGCGCGAACGCTGGCCGTGCCAGGCGCCAACGGCGCAGCCAAGATCAACAACAACGACATGGTGATCGGCTGGATCGGCGGGTGGTCGGCGTCCAACAGCTATCTCTACAACCTGAACACCGAGACGTACATGCTCATGAGCAGCGTCTTTGAAGGCCCCAACGTCAAGACCACCGCAGCCGACATCAACGACCTCGACGTGGTCGTTGGCTCCCGCAAAAACTCCAACGGCAGCATCACCTGGGGATACACCTGGTCGGCCGAGACCGGTGCTACGCTCCTGCCCCTGCCGCCCGCCGGCTACCAGCCGTATGTGAACCCCATCAGCATCAACGATGCGGGCACGATCGTGGGCACCATCGCGCTCCCCAACGGGACCAGCCGCCCGTTTGTCTATGACAAGGTCCACGGTATCCGCGACCTCACCACGCTCACCACGCCGATTCCCGGCTTCACCATGATCACCGTCACCGCCATCAACAACAACGGCTGGATCAGCGGCTACGGCTCGGGCGGCGGGGCTGGGTTCTACACCTCGTTCATCCTCAAGCCATTTGCCGCACCGGCGCTCCCCGGCGACATGAACGCCGACGGCACGGTGGATGGCGCTGACCTCGGCCTCCTGCTCAGTGCCTGGGGCACCGACGACGCCAAGGCCGACCTCAACGGTGATGGAATTGTTGACGGGGCTGACCTCGGATTGCTGCTGGGCAGTTGGGGCTAGGTCGCAGAACCGGGTTCACGCCGTCGCCCCCCGTCGGGCCGGGTTACTCCGCGCGACGAGATGCTCGGCGCTTGTCGGCGAGTCGCGCCCGATCGGGTCGACGGATCTCACTGGCCAGGCCCGCCAAGCCCATGCCGCGGATGATGAAGTAGCTCACATCCAACTGCCACCAGCGCAGGCCGTGCGCTGCCGACGTCGGGAACGCATGATGATTGTTGTGCCAGCCCTCACCCAGCGCCAGCACGCCGATGATCGGATTGTTGCGGCTCTCATCGCCGGTGTGATAGGGCCGCCAGCCCCAGAGATGGCAGACGGAGTTCACGCTCCACGTGATGTGATGCAGCAGACAGACGCGCACTAGTCCGCCCCAGATGAACCCCAGGAGCACGCCCATCCAGCTCATCGTGAGCACGCCGCCCAGCGCTGCGGGAATCGCCAGCCCCAGCACGACCCACCATGGAAACGCCCGACTGATGAAGCGCAGCGAGCGATCCTTGCAAAGGTCCTGCGAATAAAGGCGAAGGCCTCCATACTCGGGAGCGAAGATCCATCCCAGGTGGGCATGCCAGAGACCCTTGAAGAATCCGGCCAGCCCTCGCGGATGAGTATGCGGCGAATGCGGATCGCCGTGCTCGTCGGCGTGCTGGTGATGACGCCGGTGCGTCGCCACCCACTTCAGTAGTGGACCCTGCACGGCCATCGAGCCCAGCACGCCCAGGACGATGGCGACAGGCTTGGGTGTGCGAAACGCGCGATGAGTGAAGAGACGGTGATACCCGATCGTGATGCCCAGGCCGGTGAGCACGTACATTCCGACCAGGAGCGCCAGATACAACCAGTTGAACGCCACGCCCCAGAGCAGCACGATTGCCGCTGCAAGTCCGGCCAGCGGAATGATCACGGCGGCTGCATTTATGAGCTGCGTCGCCAGCCCGGGCGCGCGCATGTCGCTCGCTTCGACCTGCTGGGCTTCACTCTGGAGACCGCCTGCGGGGTTGTCGGTCGGGGCGGAAACGGGAGGGAGGGTTGAGTCGGGGGTTGAAAGGGGGGTCGGAGCCACGGGCACAACATCGCACAGCGGCCCGTTCCAGCCGGACGCGCGCGACTTTGCGGCCGCGGGCTGGGGTGATCGTTCAATCATGTCGTTCAGCTCCTCTGTCGTCAGTTCATCAGCAGCGCGTTGATCGCCCGCTGCTTCTACGTCGGCGGGCGGATGCATGTTCCTGCAATCCCGAAGAGTTCCGAGGGGAAAAAGGCAGGTCGAAGGTCTGCGCCTCCTATAGTCTCCCGCATATAGCCCCGCTTGGCGAGCGCGTTCCGCCGCAGAAAGGTTTCGGCATGCCGTGGACAAGGTCGCAGCGAGCGTCGATCGTTGAAGCGGCGTGGACCGGGGAGGCCACCTGTCCTGATGACGGGGAGGCGCTCGAAATCTGCCTGGCAATTCGCATGGACGGCGATTACCGCCTGCAGGCTTCATGCCCGTGCTGTCGTCGCCGCGTGGTGCTGGCCCGGCGCGACGACCCGCAGCGGCACACGTTTCGAGCCTGGACCGGCGATGAAATCACCTCGCTCACCGACGCCATTCTGCAGGGCAATGTGCCGGCGTGCCCGGTGTGTGGCGCTGGCGTCGCCACCGAGGAATTAGGCACAAAGGAAGGCAGCACGCTGGGGTTGCATTGCGTGCGCTGCGGCAACGTGGGCCTGCGAGCATTGCCGCGCGACCGCTGAGTTTGGCGGTATTTGCTGAGAATTGCATTTTGGTTCCGATGGGGACGCCTTGAGCGGCATAGAATCACGCCTACACGCAAGAGTTTGCACGTCACACCTCTGCTCGGTTCGGCTTACCAGTGTTGGCCCAATCGGAATTCTCTGACGGTCCGAAAGGGCAACTTCATATGGCAAGCGGAATTGTTTCAAAATTCATGGACGAAAAGGGTTTTGGCTTCATCACTCCCGATGGCGGGGGCAAGGATGTTTTCGTCCACCACACCGACATCAAGGGTGAAGGCTACAAGAGCCTCAGCACGGGTGACCGCGTGAATTTCGATATCGCTCACGAGGCGAAGGGGCCCAAGGCTTCGAACGTCTGTCGGGCCTGACCAGTCCATCCCCGGAGGAGAGCAAGGGGATGGCGTGGACGGATGCAGCGCTGAATGGAGCGAAATCCGCGAGCACTGCTCTGGATCAGGAGAGCTACCCGCCGCGACGCCCGAAAGGTCGTCGCGGCCTTTTCTTGCGCTGATGGGCGGCCGATGGCGGCCCGCCGGCGATGGTGTCTCCCTCCGCAGCGGTTGCGCTGGCTTCCGACACCACGATACCTTGACTGCTACGAGCAGGCCCCCCAATCGCTCAGCAGCACGCCGAGGTCCGCGCCATCGACGGTGCCCGACCCATCGAGATCACCGACGCCCGAACTGCCCCAGTTGCTCAGCAGGATGCCGAGGTCCGCGCCGTCAATGGTGCCGTTACCGGTGAGGTCGGCCGGGCAGACCGGTGCTGATTCGAGGGTGAAATCGTCGACGACGAACGCCTGGCCGCCGCCGGCGGGGTTGGCCTTGGCGCCGATCATCGAGATGCGCACGCGCACCGTGATGGTGCCCGGGGGCGAGATGGCCTCGAGCGTGTACTTCTTGTACGCGAAGGGATGGCCGTTGGGCACCAGCAACGTGGGCAACAGGTTGAGCTCAACGGTCTGAATATTGACGTTGGCGAGGTTCCGAAACTCGATGGCGAAGACCGCGCTGGTCATAAGGGCGTTGGCTTCGCCGCCCGCCCAGCCGGTCAGGGTGTACTTCTGGCTAGGCTGGCCGCGAAGGTCCTGATAGAGGTGGCCGGTGGCGGGGCCATTGGGTGTGGTATTGCCCGTGAAGGGATGGAAGAAGACGCCGTAGTCCGGGTTGGCGTTGTAGGGCGGGGCGTTGGTGAGGCCGTCGGTGGTGACGGGGGTCGGCGCAGGACCTGCCCAGGGTTCCGATGACATCTCATCTTCATACGGACCGGTGAGTGCACGGATCCCGTCGTTGATCCAGGTCGCCGGCTTGGGATTGAAGAATCCGGGCACGATCTCGACC
Organism: uncultured Isosphaeraceae bacterium; assembly: GCA_964407695.1. GTDB lineage: Bacteria > Planctomycetota > Phycisphaerae > Phycisphaerales > SM1A02 > CAYOWQ01. The sequence continues at coordinate 306,878 of CAYOWQ010000001.1, forward strand.
GGAACCACCTTGTCAAGATTGCCGTTTACGAGCAAGTTCGCTGCGGCCACCCGGTCGGCGTCGGCCATGGATGTGACGAGGACCGTCCCGACGATGCACCGTGCGCACAACGACTTCATGACCTGAATCTCCTGGTGGGTTGGCTTCGGTTCGCGGGTGGCTTCGACGCCCCATGGGCGAGGCAAATCAAGAATACCGAAGCGGGTGCAGCAGTTGCAAGAGATTTTGTTGCAGGAGGAGAGGAATGCCGTCCGGCGAGGAGGGCCGGGTGCCTCACCCTGCCGGGTTCGCAAAACGGCTCCCACGCTGACCCTCCGCCCGGTTACCACTTCGGCTGTCGGCACTGTCCCGGAATCAGGAACAGGTCGATGATCTGCCCGATCAGCAGCAGGCCCCCGGTCAGGACCCAGATGAGCCCCGTGACCCAGCGGCCGCTATAGAAGCGGTGAATGCCACAGAATCCCAAAAAACAGAGACACCACAAGAGGTACGCGATGCCCGGGTTCGGATGTGTTCTTGATCCTGTGGTGTTGGTCATGCGTCGTCGGTTCCTCGATCGTGAGTCAATCCCAGAATGAAATCCATCCGCGCCATCGTATGTTGCCGCGACGAAGGCGCCCCGATGTTTCTTGGCCGAGAGATTCGCCGGATTTCATCCAGAGGCCAAGGATCGGCCCCTCCTCATGCTTCGCTCGGAAAGGCACTTGGCGCGCTGGTCTCCGATGACGCGAATCCATCGGCGGATCATCCGCTTGCCACAAGGAGCTCTCCAATGACATGTCGTACACATCACATCCTCACCTCTGTCCTTGCCTGCGGAGCACTATCCCTTGCGGCCGCTGCCCCCGCCGCAGGCGAAGCCATCACCGTCCTCAACCCCAGCTTTGAACAGCCGGCGCTTGGCCTCTGCGAATTCGGCGGGGAAAACGTCGGCTGGACCAGCGTCGGCGGCTACGGTGTGTGGCATACCGGCACCGCCGGGGAGTGCTTCTTCGACGCCTACCCCAACGGCGTGCCCGACGGCGTCCAGACCTCATTCATCAACGTCAGCGGCGGCTCGATCGTGCAGGTGCTCGATGAAGTGCTCGCCCCCAACACCAAGTACACGCTCTCGGTGGCGGTGGGCCGCCGCGATGATCACATCATCATGCAGGACTACAAGATCGAGCTCTTGGCGGGCATGCAGATCATCGCCGAGGATCTCGGCACCCTCGACCCCGCGCCCGGCACCTTTGAAGTCTCCACGATCTGCGCCACCACCGGCGCCAGCCACCCGCAGCTGGGACAGAAGCTGGCGATCCGCCTCTATCTCATGCAGGGCATCCAGGCCAACTTCGACGATGTGCATCTCGAGAAGTCCGCGCCCGGCGGCGACTGTGTGGCGATCTCCGGCACGCCGGGCGACATCAATGGCGACGGCGATGTGAACGGCGCTGACCTCGGCCTGCTGCTCAGCGCATGGGGTGCGTGCGGCGACTGCTCCCCCGGAAGCTGCCCCGCCGATCTCAACGGCGACTGCACGGTGGACGGCGCAGATCTCGGCCTGCTGCTTGGCAACTGGGGATAGGAATCACTACAGAGGACACAGCGGGGGCCAGCCGAAGGAGAGCAGGTGAGCAGAACAGAAAAGGATGCGCCTCATCAGCGCATCCTTGTATTGGGGAACGGTCAACGCCATAGGATGGCGTCCGTGAAGCGCTCAGGCGGCAGAGTCGGTCGGGCCATCGGGGCCGCAGCGATCATCGTCATCGTGGTCCTTTTGTTCTCATTGGGCGCCTTGGCGCATGTCGCGTTCTTCGTGTTCGCCTTCGTTCTGTTGGCGCTCCTGGTGCTGCCGCTGGTGCTCTCCATCGCCGACCGGCGAATGCGGGCCGATCTCGAACGCCACGGCCTTGCCCGCTGCCTGCAGTGCGGCCACGGCCTCGACCCGTCGGCTGAGCGCGGCAACTGCCCCGAGTGCGGCCATCACTATGTGCTCTCCAAGGTCCGTCGGCGCTGGTGGCGGCGATACAAGCCGCGGCCGAAGAAAACATCAGATCCGCCGCCAACGTGAACGCGGATCAACCATGGTCAAGAATGAAAAAAGGATGCGCCTCATCAGCGCATCCTTGTCTCTGTTGACGTGTTGGCTTGTTGACCTGTCGCGAAGCGGCCTGGCGCCAAGCACGAAACCGCTTTGCGCCTCATGTTTTAGGGGCCTCTGCAACGCCCTCTTCATGAAAGGCCGGGTCGGGGGTGGGGGGGCCGGGGTTCGGCAGGAGGAGAGCCCGCCCCCGGAAAGAGGAGGGCGGCAGCCTTCCTCTCGGAGGGCGACGGAAAAGTGCGCGAAGTTGTACGCACGGTATTGCCTGTATCGTGTCTTTCGTGAGCGACAAGGCCGACATTCAACCGCTTGTCCACTTTCTCAAGCGCATCGCCGCGATTGATCCACGCATTGCCTCCGGGCGATTCGAAGACGGCAACTGGTGGGTCAAGTTTTCGATCCTGATCGACCACCAGATCGCGTGGCAGGTGGTCCAGGAGCTCGGTCACATCCTCAACTATGTTTCGCTCGACGAGCGTCTCCCGACCGTCTTCAAGCCGGTGTCACCGCCACCCTACATGAACGGAGGTCCAAAGGACTTTCTCGCGTGGGTCATCGAATGCACCGATCCCGCATTCGCACCGGCCACATGCGTTGAGTGGCTGGAAGGTCGGCTACCCAGGCCGGTTGACGATCCCACCGCGTGGCACGCCAACGACGGATAGAACGTGGCGAGACCGCAGGGGAAACGCTCGCCGCTCTCGCCTTTTGTTCCGGGGGGCACCCCTCAAGGCACCCCCTGAAGCAGGCGGGTTTTCTCCTCCTTCTGCTCTCCTGTTCTTCTGTTCTTCTTCCAAGGGTTCAGCAGGAGGAGAGCCCGCCCCCGGAAAGAAGAGGGCGGCAGCCTTCCACTCGGAGGACAACAAAGAAGGTGTGCGGTGCGGAGCCTTCGTCGCTGTTCACCTCCGAAGGCCCTGGCAGCGCATTCCTCAAGGCACCCCGTGTTTCCGACCCCGCTCCCCGGAAAGAGAAGGGGGAAGCGGGCGGGCATCCGGTCCCCGTGGGTTCTGCGGAAACCGAGCTGGTTGTATGATCGGGACCGCTGCTGATCCTTCTCCCGGAGCCTCGATCGATGTCTTACTACATTCGCGTGCTTTCTCCGACCGAGCGTGTGCCCGATCTGCAGATACTGCAATCGGCCCTCAAGGAATCAGGGGTCACTGCGACACTCGCCGTGGAGGATGAGGGTGAGGATGGATGGTCGCAACTGGTGCTGGCCCATGCCGACGGGGCCGAGATTGCGATCATCGAGCGAAATGCGGCATCGTCGGATGAACTCTTTGCCGAGGAAATGGAAGAGTTCGCAGAGGAGATCGATGACTGTCTTCCGGTCAGCGCGCGCCTGTGGCTGCTCGACTACTTTCCCAGGGTTCGCACCATCTATGCATTCCAACTCCTTGACGGGACCGACCACAACAATGGATGGGATGCGCTGGGCGCGGTTCAGTCGGCGCTTCACGACGCGGTTGGCGGAATTCACCAGGCCGATGGAGAGGGATTTTCAAACGAGGATCGGTACCACATCCTCTGGCAGTTCGCCGAAGGCGTTGATGGCCCGTGGTCGATGAGCGTTCTCTCCGATGGGGAGTGGAAATGTTTTGAGATGGACCTGGGCAACAGCGATCACCGGGCAGCGTTCCTTCGCGGTGAAGTGCCGGCCGGGGTCACCATCATGGAATGACGCCGTCGCCGCAGGAAGACGCCCGGCCCCCGGGCCCCCGGTCTTCGGGGTCCACGATTGGTTCGCCATCGCCGCCCGCCGACAGTCGGCGGAATGTTCGTCCGATAGCGTCGGAATTTGAAGTCGGCGGGATTCAGGCGCGACTTTATTGGTGAGGTCGAAATGAATTCTTCGATGGCAACGGTCGAACTGGAGTCACGAAAAGTCGATCAGGGTTCGAGTGTATTCAACGACATTAACCAATGGAATACGCCCGTTGGCGAGAACGTGCTCATGGATCGCAAGTGCCTCCAGCCACGGTCTGAGGCCTTTCCGGAGGTAATCAGGCATTGCGACCGGTTCGGCGACGAAGAACGCGACCCATAGATTCGAGCACTCGCCTTGAGGCCACCGCCAGCCTCCGCTGTGCCCACGCATGCGGTCACCAGAGAATCCGGCGGACTTCGAGAAGTAGCCCATCCTTTCCTTGAAGCGGCCGGTTTCGCCGACATATCGCACCTTGCTCGACCGCGGATGGAGCTCGCTTGGCTCGACATCCGACCAGGCCAGCAGATAGATGCCGCCGGAAGACGCCACCGGGCCGAGATCGGGATTGACGGTGCGGCTCCGTTTGCCGCGCCCCGGCCAGAAACACGCGCTCACCTCGTTCCAATGGAACCAGCGGTCGTGGTGGGGGCGCAGGTCAAAACGAGTCGGAGGCGGTTCGGGGGCGTACGTCATTGAACAACATGGTACGAAATGCCGGAACGCGATCCGAGAGGAAGGCTGCCGCCCTCCTCTCGGGCTCTCCTCCGCCTTTTCAAAAAACTCTGGACGCGAGACAGGCGACGGGTCATACTTGGCCTCTGGCGTTGCGTAGGTCTATTCCGCGACAAATGGAGGCCGCTCATGCTTACCGTATTGACGATCTTCCTTGTGTGCTGTTCGGGCTCGCCAGACGTCTCGACGATGTCAGTGGAGGAGCTACGCAATCTCGTGAAGCAGCAGCAGGAACGTATTGAATGCCTTGAGGGAGAGCTTGCGGCGATGAAAGGCCGGAATGCCCCTTCTGCACCGGGCGCGTCGGCTCAGGCTACGCCAAAGTTGTCCGCGTCTAGTTTGGAGATCTATGACCGCCTTGTCCGCGTAGGCCGTTCGGAGATCGACAGATTGGTTGCCGAGGCAGCCAAGATTGATTGCGAGATCGACACGATTCGTAAGGCCGCCATCGATGGATCCTTGAAGCAATCCGAGGCTGTCGGGTCGGATGGGTCGTATTTGTTTCGCACGGAAGGCGCGCGAAAGAAGGCCTTGGCGACGGCGCTGCAGAAGGCCGCCGGTCTCCGCAAGGGCTGCGTGCAAAAGGCGTTCGGCACCGCTTGGATCAGTGAATTCCTGAATGGGAGCCCGGATTTGGAGATCAGGCCGGAAAAGCGATCTCTTGGAGAGCTGCATGCCCCCATACACGTGGTGCAGATCGTCGGCCCTGATGAATTCATTGGAACTGCACCGTTTTGGGAAGGAAGCGGCCCCTTCGGGGACCTTCGCGCTGACACCCCGGTATGGGTCCGCGGCGTATCGACCGAGGGGTTTATCGATGGTAACGACGTTGAGATTCCGGGCTCTTTCGTCAACCTAGGCCACAAGACCTACACCGAGGTGGGCGAAACCTCACGGACCGTTTGGATGCTCCTCAAAATCGATGACCAATCCCTGCGCACGTTATTGATGGAGGAGTTGTCCGCTTACGCGAAGCGTTCTATCCCATGATGCGCTAGGGCTCTGAGGCCTACGCCAGAGCGGGTGTGCGTTTGCGTGGAACGCGAGAATGGCGAATGCCTATCTCTGGCGAAAACACTTCCTTCTCCCGATCGGACGAGTTCCGGCGGTGCGGCCAGTATCAGCGGTAGGGGCAGGGCCGGGAAAAGCGTGGCGCTCGTGCGGTGCACTGCGTTGGGGCGCAGTTTCAGCGCCGGCCCCCGACCCGGCGGGACATGTCGCGATGATCGGGGAAGGGTCCGCGATGACCGGGGAAGGGTCCGCGATGATCGGGGAAGGGTCCGCGATGATCGGGGAAGGGTCCGCGA
>CAYOWQ010000001.1:312807-692348 GCA_964407695.1 uncultured Isosphaeraceae bacterium
GAAGGGTCCGCGATGATCGGGGAAGGGTCCGCGATGATCGGGGAAGGGTCCGCGACGACCGGGGAAGGATCCGCGATGACCGGGGAAGCGTCCGCGATGATCGGGGAAGGGTCCGCGATGATCGGAGAATCGTCCGCGACGACCGAGGAAGGGTCCGCGATTACCGGGGAAGGGGTTCAGCAGGAGGAGAGCCCGCCCCCGGAACGTCTTCCCCGGGTGAGGAAGGCGGCAGCCTTCCTCTCGGAGGGCAACAAAGAAGGTGTGCGGTGCACAGCCTACGTCGCTTCACGCGGTGCGCTCCGACGGATAGAATCCAACTATCGAATACGACGGGTGCGTCCTTGCTACGCTGAAAGGGTGCTTGAGCGCTCGTGAACAGGCCGGAACCCGGTTGGGCGTGATAAATCACGACGCAACTGAGGTGTCGAGTGAAGATCGTGGGCGGAACGCGGTTGGAAACGCGCCTAACAGATGATTGGTCGAAGCTGGGCTAGATCTCCGGCGCATCAGTGGAGTGAACCGGCAATCGATGGCGGGGCAGCTTCCCTGGTCGGTGAAGGCTGGAGAGGCACATGTTTCAAGGGTGCCGTCAAGGACTTACCGCAGCTACTAGAGGTAACGATAAATGGGTAAACGCCCCAAGAAGAAACGGAACACCAAGGTCGGATACCTTCCCAAGCTTGGTGACTTCCCGATATACCTCGCCGAAATCGCGGACAGGTTGGCAGCACGCTACACGTTTGTCGAAATCGCAGGAGAGGGCAAAACAGGCCTTGCATGCCGCATAAAGTCAAATCAAACTGGTCGCGACTACTGCTTAAAGACGATTCGTGAATCCGTGGCTGACCCCGTCGAACGCAATCGGACAAAGTCAACGCTCGAAAAGGAAGTCAGCATTCTGAGCCCACTCTCACACCGCTGCCTGCCCGCAATATACGAATACGACTTATCGGGGGACCTTCCATTCTATATTTCAACGTATCATCCGGGGACGCCTTGCAACCGGTTCCTTGACGAAGGTCGATCATTCTCCATTGCCGACGCGTTTACTGTTGTATTATCGCTATTGAGCGTAATGCATTACGTACATAGCCAGGGACGCACGCATTGCGATCTGCATCTTGGTAACGTAATGATTCATGAAGATGTAATGGCGGTTGGAATCTTGGTGATTGACTTTAGTTCTGGGCATCGGGACAGCGACACGTCGGGTGATACGCAGATTCGTGGAGCGAAGCGATTCTTGCCCACTCGAGACCAACATCGATTCCATCAGACCGTCAATCGAGCTAACAGCGAAAGCGTGTTTCAAGCAGCTGACTTTCGCGCTGTTGGGATGTTGTTAGCTGCCTTAGGGCCGGCTCTAATGAAACACGCAAATCCACTTCAGAGAATTGCATTCAACAACTTTCACAAGGCACTTCAAGATGAACGGATACGAAATTGGCCAGATGCAACTTCCCAGCTGCGCTACGTCATGGATCCAGAGCGAATAATCAATGAGAATCTCGACCTTTCGCTTCGCGACGATGGTACAAAACCCGCAATACCACTCCCTAGCTCGAATGGAGTACCCGTTGGCGGCGCGCCTCTTGCGGTAATCAATTCAGAGGCGTTCCAACGGCTGCGTGGAATACGGCAGCTATCCTTCTGTGAGTTCTACTATCCGGGAGCGACGCACACGCGTTTTGAGCACAGCATTGGGGTATATGGGATGGCGCAGCGGGCATTATCTCATCTGGTCAACGATCGGACATTTCGGGAGAGCTTCACCTCAGTCGAAGTCAGAGGATTCTTGTTGGCTGCATTGGTGCACGATATCGGGCACTACCCTCACGCGCACGTGTTGGAGCAATATGCTGTCAGTCGGTTCCCGGGAAACCTGAATGCAAAAACTGCGGCGTCTCATGAGGCCCACGCCGTACACTTGATGGAGAGAAACCCAGAACTGCGATCACAAATTATTGAGAGATGGGGCCAGTCAAGCTTTGATTGTGCATCAAAGGTCATTGTGAACAAAGCTAGAGCCCTCTCGGAATTGTTGGATGGTCCGATGGACATTGACAAGCTTGACTATCTGTCACGTGATGCGGTTCACTGTGGCGTGAAATTCGGGGACGGGCTTGATGTCGACGGTCTGTTGCGATCGCTGAGGTGCCTTCCTAGTGGCGGAATGGCTATCACCATGGAAGGGGTGCCAATGGCGGAGGGTTTGATGATTCTGCAAGACCAGATGCTGTCACATGTGTATTGGAATGAATACAGTCGGTCTCTCATTTGCATGTTTCATGCACTAATAGCACATTTGGTGGAGAAAGATGTTACAGGGTTCGTTGGACTTGTGACGAATTTCAAGAAATCCTCATCCGACGTAGAGGCTATAGAAAAGTACGTGTTGCCGCGAATAGCTCGTATGCCAGCGACGCGCAGGGACAAACTGATGAAATTGGCCACGGCATTTGTAAGACCGAGGTTTTCCGACGTATATACGGTGTTGCGTGCGTACAGGTCGGACGATGTCATACCAGAATCTGCGATTACGAATATCTATTCCGCAATTGTGCGAGACACGACACACTCAGGCACAGAGCTATCTCAGGTGCCGATTATTTGGAAGCACGTAACATCATTGCGGAAAGCGTTCATGGGTGCGTTTGGCGAGAAGGGAATCCAGATAGATCCGTTGCAAATTGTGATTGATGTTCCGTATGGTAAGGCTGCTCGGCGAACGGTGCTCGTACAGCGCCAGGCAAACGCGGAGCCGGTGCCTATTACCGAGGTATCGCATTTGTCTTCTTCAATATTCGACAAGCCAGCAGCTTATCTATCGCCTGTGCGCGTATTCATAGATCCTGAAATACTGAGAGTGGCTGGCTCTGATGTTGACCAAATCGTGAGCAATGCGGAACATGGGTTTTATCGACCGGATACTGTGAGGTAGGATGCATTTGGCTAGGCCGCATCCGGTGTATTGATCAGTGACAGGCGTATCTGCAATCGTCGCTATCCCAGTTGCTTTGCTTCGAGGATGCGGCTTCCGCTAGCGGTGGAGAGGTCCTCCGGCAAATAAGCGTAGCCGACCGGGCGAAGATGTGGCTTGCAAAGCCGTCGACATTAGCCACCCGCTTCGCGACCCCTCAGCGCCCCCTGCGCCTCAGTGGCGAATCCGCCATGCCGTCACTCGACACCTCGACACCTCCCCCAAAGGGGGGCCATCAAGCGACGGTCACCTTCCCATCAAGATACACATCCTGAATCGCATTCAACAGCTTCACGCCCTCATTGAACGGTTTCTGGAACGCCTTGCGGCCGCTGATGAGGCCCATGCCGCCAGCGCGTTTGTTGATCACTGCCGTGCGCACCGCATCGGCGAGGTCTGATGCGCCTTTGCTTTCGCCGCCGGAGTTGATGAGGCCCGCTCTGCCCATGTAGCAGTTGAGCACCTGGTAGCGGCAGAGGTCGATGGGGTGGGCGGTGGCGAGGTCGGTGTACATCTTCTCATCGAGCTTGCCGTAGCTCGAGTTCTTCATGTTCAGGGCCTTGTATCCCTCGTTGCGCTCGGGCAGCTTCTGCTTGATGATGTCGGCCTGAATCGTGACGCCGAGATGGTTGGCCTGGCCGGTGAGGTCGGCCGCGGTGTGGTAGTCGGGCCCATCCGCCTTGAACTTGGAGTTGCGCAGGTAGCACCAGAGGATGGTGGCCATGCCCAGCTCGTGGGCGTGCTGGAACGCCTCGGCCACCTCGACGATCTGGCGGGTGGATTGCTCGGAGCCGAAGTAGATGGTGGCGCCCACCGCGCACGCGCCGAGGTTCCACGCTTCTTCCACCGAGCCGAACATGACCTGGTCGAACTGATTGGGATAGGTCAGCAGCTCGTTGTGGTTGATCTTGACGATGAAGGGGATCTTGTGGGCGTAGCTGCGGGCGACCGAGCCGAGCACGCCGAAGGTGGTGGCCACGGCGTTGCAACCGCCCTCGATGGCGAGCTTCACGATGTTTTCACCGTCGAAATACATCGGGTTCTTGGCGAAGGAAGCCCCCGCGGAGTGTTCGATCCCCTGGTCAACCGGAAGGATGGAGAGATAGCCGGTGCCCGCGAGCCGGCCGTGATTGAAGAGGGCGCTCAGGTTGCGAAGCACCTGGGGGTTGCGATCGGTCTGGGCGAAGATGCGATCGACAAAGTCGGGCCCGGGCAGGTGGAGCATCGCCTTGTCGACCTTGGCGATGTGGGTGAGCAGGTCGGCATCGGGGCCGAGGAGGTCCGCGGTGCTGGAGGTCGGCGGCGAGGTGACGGTGCGGGGCATGGTGGCGGGGGCCGGGGGCGTTGCCGGGGGTGGTGTCATGGGTGGCTCCGATCGGATCGAGGCAAGTTTGGCTCCATCATAGGGAATTTGCAGGGGGAGTCGTAGAATGCGTTGGCTTGGGTATGGGGCTGGAATTGTGCCTTTTTCTGCCGCCGATACGAGGGCCGGGCGCTCACCCCAGCGCAGGGGATGTCTTGGAAGGAGACCGACCATGAGCACTTCGTTGGTCAAGGTAGTTCTGATGGGCATCGGGGTGGTTGGTGCGGTCTCCGGCTGCTCGCGCGGAGCACCGGCCCCCAAGGTAGAGGCGACATCGACACCCACGGCGGCGGAGGTTGCAGGCAGTTATTCGACGACGCGGAAAATGACCGCTCAGCCGTACCTGGTGACCGGTGAGTTCGCCATGATGTGCAGAGGCATCACCGCGGCCGACGTGGCTGTCAGCGTTCGCCTACCGTTATGGAAGCAATTGTCTGAAAGGGTGAGAGACGACCACCAAGGAGAGAGAGCATGTCTGTCATGATTCGCATTCAAGTTGCAGCGCTGGCGACGATCGCAACAGGATCGGTCGCACCCGCGGCGACAGTCTTTCCCATGAACCTCGCGGGATTCAACGCCGCCGCGGGCAACCCGCCGATCGCCATCGACCTTGAGTCGATCGCCACGGGCACCGATCTCGCCGGCATGGTGGTTGCGGGAGTGACGTTTTCGTCGCCCGTTGGTAACACGCTCGAGGTGGTGACGGCGAGCGCGACATTCACAACCGACGGCTATACCGGCGCACCGAACCCGGCGAGCAATGTGCTGCCCGCGACGTCGGGCAGGAACATACTCTCGCCCGGTGGTGAGGCGATGCCGCCCGGCCCCAACCTCGCCCAGGCGGATGGGCTTGCGCTCATGTTCGCTTTACCGGTCACGGCCTTCGGGTTTGATCATCTGTCGCAGTCGGCCGACGGCTTCAGCTTCACATCCGTGACGGTCATCGGCGTCAACGGGCCGGTGTTCTCTGGTGGAATACCGATTTCAAATCTTGGCGGCGGCGGGGCGCCGGCGGGGGCGGATTTCTGGGGCATCGTGTCGATCGACAATCCGATCGTCTCGATCACGATTAGCGAGGGCGACAGCGATTCGCAATTCCCGGACTGCAACATCGGCTACGACACGTTCCGCTTTTTCCCGATCGCCGACTGCATCGGCGATGCCGACGTCAACGGCGATGGGATCGTGAACGGTGCTGACCTCGGCCTGCTCTTGGCCGCGTGGGAAACCGACGAGTGCGAGACCGATCTGAACGGTGATGGCACAACCAACGGCGCAGATCTCGGGTTGCTGTTGGCGGAATGGACCCGCTGAACCGCAAACCTGCTCGGAGCGGGCTGGGCTTGATTGCATTCCCGTGTTGTCTTCAGCCAGATCTCATGCTGGGTGAACGATGTCACATGCGTCGAGGCCCACGTGTCATCCGCCATCACCGCAGAACCATGCAGACCTCTTCACACGCCCTGTACCGCTCCGTTCCCGGCGACATCGACCGGCCGATCTCCATGAAGCCGTTCTTCTTGAGAATCCGCAGCGATCGCGTATTGCCCGCTGCAACGGTCGCGTGAATCGGCCGCGTGGTGACCTCGACCAGCAGCTGCGCAAGGGCTCGTGACGCGAGGCCCCGGCCCCAGAACTCGCGGCCGATGCCATAACCCACCGAGTATCGATCACCGGCGAAGAAACAACCGATCGAGCCGCAGAGTTGACCGTTGGCGATGATCGCCTTGGCGACCACCCGCGGGGGGGACGGAGCTGTGGCGTCAAGATGACATGCAGCCTGGGCGGCAAGGTCCTGAAAGATCTTCGCCCAGACTTCCTGGAACTGCGCCTCCGTACGAGCGTTGACCATGGCCATGTCGCACGACTCGGGCTCGCTCTGAAAGGCGAACAGCGTCGGCAGGTCTGCCGGCTCGACGTCGCGAAGCGATAGAAGCGGTTGCGGATGACGCGGCGGCATATTGGTTTGGCGTAGGGGATTCCGGGGCGATGGTGTCGGCAATGCCCCCGATCGATCAACGTACGGCCACGCGGCGTGGTTCGACTTGACAGCCTATCCTTAATTCAAGAGGAGGAGTGAACATGCAATGGCAGATACAGTGGGGATTGGCCGCGACGGCGCTGGTCGTGGCTGGCGCGACGCCGGTGGATGCAGGCACGCCAGTGTTTGTGGGACCATCGCCGTATCTTTGTATTGAGGACAGCCCATTCGATACAACGGGTCTCGGGGTGACCTTCTTCCTCGAAGATGCGGAGGATGGCTCGATCAATTCGCCGGGGCTGATGGTCTCGGGTGGTTCGATTACCGGGCCGGGTGGGATCACCGATTCAGTGGATTGCGATGACGGTGTGATCGATGGCAGCGGCCAATTGGGCAGGTCGATCTTTGGCTCCGGTGCTGCGGGAATCACGATGACCTTCAACGCGGGTGCGCTCGGATTCCTGCCGACAAGCGCCGGTTGCGTCTGGACCGACGGCGGCGCTACGAACACGGTGACCTTCGAGGCCTTTGACGAGAATGGGCTCTCCCTGGGCACCATTGTCGCGGAGGGCATCGGCGACGGATCCTTCGACAGCGGCACCGAGGAAGATCGGTTCTTTGGCGCGCACCATGAGGGCGGCATCTCCAAGATTTTCATCAAGCTGCAGCCATTCGGCGGCGGCAGCGGCATCGAAATCGACCACATCCAATATGGCGTTGCGGACTTGACGACTCAGAATCCTTGCCCTGAGGATCTGAACGACGATGGCAATGTCAATGGTGCAGACCTCGGACTCCTGTTGGCCGATTGGGGAGGACGCCGCAGCATCGCCGACCTCGACCAGAGCGGCACCGTTGATGGTGCCGACCTTGGGCTTCTGTTGGCCGCGTGGGGCCGGTGCCTGGGCTGAGCCGGAGCGTTGAGTGGCGGTTCCGCCCCAAACGGTTCGATCTTGATGTCGGCCTCGGTGTAGCCCTGCGAGGGGGATTCAGAACCGATCCGGCAGGTAGTCGTATCCGGCGAGGGCACCTGGTGTGAGTCCGCGTTGCCGATCGCACGGCTCTTGCCCCACAGAAGTGAGGAGCCCGGCATCGGCGACCATCGCTACGCATGCAACGATCCAGAGCCGAGGGCCCCGCCATCCGCAATGGAGATGCCAACGTCGTGACCCGGGCGGTAATGACTGCCAGGGATCGACCGCCGAGAACCCCGACTCCTTTTGCAACAGAAAGGATTCCTGATGCCAGCGTCGCCAGCCCACGACGATTGTTGCAGCGGCGACACGGCCGAAACGAGGCAGCGTCAGCGATGTCCGGGACATCCACGGCGTTCCGTCAAGACATGTCAAATCCGCTGAACGGGGAGAGTGCGGATGAGTCCGAACACAGGCAACGGCAGTCTGGGTATTTCGCAATCCGCAACTGTGGGTCTGAAAACCATTCATTCCGGCGGAATTCTTCGATTGTGAACGCCAAAAATGATCAATGCCCCGAGGTCATGAGGTAGAGTAGGTTCAGGAGGAGATTGATCATGAGAGGTACACTCCCGGTACTCGGGGCACTCGCTGGCATTGCGGTGTTCTCCATCTCTGGATTCAACGCGTGGGCAGGGTCCTTGCTGTTGAACGGCAGCTTTGAATCGGGGCCGCGGGTGGGCGCATTTCTGACCCTGCCCGGCGGAAGCACGGCGATGCCGGGGTGGACGGTCGTCGGCACCTCGATCGATATCGTTGGCACCGGCTGGCAGCAGATTGATGGCGCGAAGTCACTCGACCTCGACGGCACGCCCGGTCCGGGCGGGGTGCAGCAGACCTTTGCGACGACTCCCGGCCAGTGGTACTCGGTCACGTTGCAGATGGCCGGCAACCCGCAATGCGGCCCTACCGTGAAATCGATGTCGGTGAGTGCGGCCGGCCAATCCACTGTCATGGCGTTCGACGTCACCGGCAAGACGTTTCAGAATCTCGGGTGGGAAGAGATGAACTGGTGCTTCCTCGCTGCCGACCGCCAGACCACGCTTGTGATTCTCAGTCTCACGTCCGGTGCAACCAACTGCGGCCCCGCGCTGGACAAAGTGTCGGTGGAGGTGGGTGTTCCGCCGATGCTGGGCGACCTCAACTGCGATGGGTCTATTGATGGCGCGGACCTTGGGCTGCTGTTGGCCGCGTGGGGCGAGTGTGCGCAGTGTCCCGGTTGTCTGGCCGACCTCGACGGTAACTGCGCGGTCGATGGCGGCGACCTGGGCCTGCTGCTGGCGAACTGGAGTTCTTAGTCGAGAAGCCGCGTCTGCCTTAGAACCGAACACCGAAGCCCAGCATCGGGCCGTGAAGCACGACATCCCATTCGAACGCGGTGTCCCCGCTGCCTTCGCTGTAGTCCTCGCCGAGGGCGCGATAGCCCAGATACGCCGAGCACGGTAGATCGAAGAGACGGAAATCCCACGCCACCGCGGCCAGCGCCGACCAGGTGAAATCTGCGTTCACGCCGAATCCGCCCACATCGCCGCCTGCAAGGAGGTGCAGATTCTCGGCGAACGGAAGCGTCAGTCGCGCGCCGACGATGGGATCGATCCAGTCGACATCCCTGCTCTGCGCGGAAGAAGCGGAAGGATCGAGTTCAAGCCCCGTCGAGAACCATCGACCGCCCGCGTAGACGTCGACGGCGGGGGTGTGCGGGTTGGCCGCGGGATTGCCCCAGGCCTGCGGGTCCGGGGTCCACTCGAGGATGCGATACATCAGGCCGAAGTCGAGCGTTCCGATTTCTGAGGTGATGTCGACGGTGTCCATGATGCTGGCCACCGACACATCGTCGACGCCGACTTTCATATAGGTGCCGTCGATGAAGACGCCGAAGCGCTTGTACCCCACTTCGAGTCGGCCGGAGAACCCGAAAAGCGAATCCGACGCATCGAGAATGTCGCCGAACGAAGCGTCGGCATCTGCCGAGGTGCCTCGGGCGCCAACTTCCCCGGACATGCTGGTCAGCCAGATCCATGTCGTCAGGTCTACGCGCCAGGGCGAAGCACCGTAGGGCACGGCAGCGCTCGTGGTGCTGTCGATCATGCCGAGGTTCAACGGCAGGTCGTTGGAGTCCGCCTCAAAACGAAGCGTTGCGTCGGCAGAGGGGACGACGGTCGTCTCCGCCACCGCGATTTTTCCGGCGGCGGCGATCACGACCAGGGTTGGAAGAGTGAAACTGTCGCGAAATTTCATACGGACCTCGCGAGGGTTTGAGTTGCGTGGCGAGCCTGAAGGACGTCTATGCTACTCATTGCTCCTGACCGGGCAACTGGCAGTCCATCCGCTCTCCCGAATCCACCATGTCCCGGAATGGACAGGCTCGGTGGCTGGCGGGTATCAATGACCTTCACGCGATCTAAACAGCCGCGGGGTATGACCTGCCGCTTGAGGTGACCCCCATGCCCATTCAGACCATTAAGCGATTCCTCAAGCTCGAATCCGCCGGCGGAATTCTGCTCATGATTTCCGCGGCTCTCGCCATGATCGTGGCCAATTCGCCCTACGGCAAGGTCTACGACGAGGTGCAGCATCTGCAATTCACGGTGGCCATCAGCGAGCCAATCCACGGAGATCATGAGGCAGAGTCAGCGCCGGAGTCAGAAACCGGACCGCTGAACGCTCATTCGGAGGTCGAAGGATTCGAGGTTTCGCTCAGCGTTCTGCACTGGATCAACGACGGTCTGATGGCAATTTTCTTCCTGCTTGTCGCCCTCGAACTGAAGCGGGAGATCATGTTCGGCGAGTTATCGAGCCCGAAATTAATCGCGCTGCCCGGTTTTGCCGCGTTTGGAGGCATGCTCGTGCCGGCGCTCATCTTCGCCGCGTTCAACTGGTCAAACTCCGTCATGATGCGTGGCTGGGCGGTGCCGAGTGCGACCGATATCGCCTTTGCGCTCGGGGCGCTCTCCCTTGTTCGCGGTGTGCCGCTCAGCCTCAAGGTCTTCCTCACCGCTCTGGCAGTGCTCGATGACCTTGGAGCAATTGTCATCATCGCCTTCTTCTATACCGAAGACCTTTCGGTCGTCTCGCTGCTTCTGTCGATCCTCGGACTGCTGGGGTTGGTCATCCTGAACCGGATGAAGGTGATGAGCTTGGCCGCGTATCTTCTCATCGGGGTGTTCATCTGGGTGTGTGTGCTCAAATCCGGTGTGCACGCGACCTTGGCTGGAGTGGCCGTGGGCTTGGCGATCCCGGCCAAGGGAAACTATCACGACGGGAGATCCCTTGCGGCCCACCTTCAGCACATTCTGCATCCGTGGGTGGCCTATGGAATCCTGCCGGTCTTCGCCTTCTTCAACGCCGGCGTGAGTCTCAAGGGCGTCAACATGGAGTTGATTCTCAGCCCGGTGGTCCTGGGAATCGGCCTTGGCCTCTTCGTCGGGAAACTGGTCGGCGTGACGGTTTTCTCCTGGCTTGCCATGCAGTTCAAACTGGCCCGAATGCCCTCCGGAGCCAACTGGAAAACGTTCATCGGCGTCGCCATTCTCTGCGGCATCGGCTTCACCATGAGTCTCTTCATCGGAA
Source organism: uncultured Isosphaeraceae bacterium (assembly GCA_964407695.1). GTDB lineage: Bacteria > Planctomycetota > Phycisphaerae > Phycisphaerales > SM1A02 > CAYOWQ01. Next base: position 323,676 of record CAYOWQ010000001.1, read on the forward strand.
CGCTCGCCTGGCAGTCGCAGCCCACCTACCGCACTGAGTTTGCGCCGGAGCTCCGAATTGGTGTACTCGGTGGGTCGATCATTTCGGCATTGGTTGGATTCATCATGCTCAAGCTCGTTTCCAATCCGAAAGAATCGTCCTAGGCGGAAAATCACCGCCCCGGCCTGTGCCGGGGCGATGTTGACCAAATGAGAGATCGAACCACCCGGATCGAAAATTCAAGTGCAAGGCCCCCAGGACGACAACAACAGTCCGAGGTCGGAGCCATCGGTCTGTCCATCACCGTTCAGGTCTCCGGTGCCGGAACTGCCCCAGCCGCTGAGCAGCAGGCCTAGATCAGCTCCGTCAACCGACCCGTCGCCGGAAAGGTCTGAGGGACACGACGAACTGCCTCCGGCATCGCACCAATCGCCAGTCTGTTGCAGGCAATCAAAGGCGTCGACGAATTCATCGGCGGCCGGAATTCCTTCGGTGACAACCAGGAACGCGTCAGCAGCGATGGCGCCGTCCTTTGGATCCTTGATGACCGGACAGAGGAACCAGCGAAGTCCCGCCGAGCCGTCAACCGGCGGAACAAAAATTGTTGCCAGTCCCTTATCCACGAGCATCTCCACTTCGCTTTTCGTGCGGATCAGCGGCGTGCCGTCCAGATCAAGCCCGTTGTCGGCGGCCAGATCAGCCAGCGTCTGCTGCCCCTCCGCGGTGTTCAAGGCAGCGTCGGTGAAGGTCACGAGGTTGATCTGCCAGATTCCCAGCGGATTGTTCGAGAAATAGCCGCCGGACAGGTCAGCGATGAGATCCTGGCGCTTGGGAAACACAGCACCCGGTGGATTGGTGGCGCGGGGAAATTCATACACCTTGTATTTCTCCGCGATCTGAAATGCTTCGTCACCCGCGCTGTTCTCCAGAAACGCATTCTCAAAGAGAATCCCGGGAACATAAAAGAAAATCAGATGACCAGAGTGGTCATACGCGGCATTCGCCTGAAGGATCCGAACGTTGTTGAAATCCGGCCCGTTCTCGGTGTTGTCGATGATCGACGCCGGAGGGTTTCCCGTCGGACGGCCAACCACCGCGGCCGGGTTGATTCCGTTTTCCAGATAGAAGGAATCGGAAAAGTCGAACGGAAGGTTGACCGTACTGCCGGCCATTGCCAGACCAGCGGCATGCATGGCCGCAATGGCGGCGACGGCGATTCTTGAGGATTGCGAGGCCAACTTCATGAGAACTCCTTTGAAGCATTGAAACATGGGGAAAAACAGTCCCCACCAAGCAGAGGGTGCCGACCATCCTCGAAATACGTCGGGGTCCCCGAGAATTCAAACAGTTGTTTGACAAGGGCTGAATCCGGTCATACAGTTGATTCAAACGACTGTTTGAAGTGTATGAGTACATCACCGACCCAGATTGAATTGTCAGAAGCCGACACCCGGTCCCGCCTGATCGAGGCTGCCGGACAGGTCTTCGCCGACAAGGGATTCCACCACGCCACGGTGCGGGAAATCTGCCAGGCCGCCGGAGCGAATATCGCGGCGGTGAACTACCACTTTGGCGACAAGGAACGGCTCTACCGTGAAGTCATCCACGAGTTCGCCCGAGTGGCGATCGAGAAGTACCCGATTGGCGGCGCGACGGAATCGACTCCCGACGAACGACTTCGCGCCTTTATCCGGAACTACCTCAACCGGCTGCTGGATGAGGGCCGACCCGCGTGGCACGGCAAATTGATTGCTCGCGAGATGGTCGAGCCCTCCGGCGTTCTCGACGAGCTGTATCTGTCGTTTGTGAAGCCTCAATACGAGCGACTGCGAGCCATCGTCATCGAGCTCCTGGTGGCCGAGGGTGAAACTGATCAAGTCCGACTCTGCTGCGCCAGCATCGTCAGTCAATGCCTCTTCTACAAGAACTGTCGCCCGATGATCCAGAAGGTGATGCCGCAACAGACCTATGACGAGGCCGGGCGACGCCAACTGGCCGAACATATCAGTCAGTTCTGCCTGAGTGCGCTCAAGGCGGTCCGAGCGGCGAACCGGAGCGAAGCTGGTGGAGGGACGGCATGAACCTCATCGCCTTGAAAATGCTGACGGGCGATCGCGCCAAGTACTTCGGCATCATATTCGGCCTCATGTTCGCCTCGTTCCTGATGACGCAGCAACTCTCGATCTTCTGCGGTCTCATGTCGCGCACCTTCGGATTCCTGACCGACACTCCGCAGGCCGACATCTGGGTCATGGATCCCAAGGTCCAGTACATCGACGACATCAAGCCCATGCAGGACACTGAACTGTTGCGAGTTCGGGGGATCGAAGGAGTCGAGTGGGCAGTACCTCTTTACAAGGGATTGCTCAAGGCCCGATTGCCCGACGGCAGCTTTCAGAATTGCAATGTCATCGGCCTCGATGACGCGACGCTGATCGGCGGCCCGCCAAAAATGCTCGAGGGACGGATCGCCGACCTCCGACGGTCGGAGTCAGTCATCGTTGATCATGTCGGTGCTGTTGGAAAGCTGGCCAAAACCGGTGCGGATGGCAGGAAGATTCCCCTCACCGTCGGCGACACACTTGAATTGAACGACCATCGCGCGGTCGTCGTCGGCATCGCCGAGGTCTCGCGAACCTTCCAGAGCCAGCCCGTCATCTATACCACCTATTCGCGGGCCACGACCTTTGCGCCACGCGAACGCAAGCTCCTCTCCTTCATCATGGTAAAGGCCAAACCGGACGAAATCGTGCCCGACCTCTGCCGGCGCATCAGCGATTGGACCGGCCTTGCGGCCTATCCCCACGAAGACTTCAAGTGGATCACCATGGGGTATTTCATGAAGTACACGGGCATTCCGATCAACTTCGGAATCTCTACCGTCCTCGGGTTCATTGTCGGCACGGCCATCGCCGGGCAGACGTTCTACAACTTCACGCTCGACAACCTCAAGCAATTTGGAGCGTTGAAAGCCATGGGCGCCGGCAACCTCACGCTGCTCCGCATGATCCTTCTGCAGGCGACGGTGGTCGGCGTAGTCGGCTATGGCCTCGGCGTCGGGGGGGCCGCCCTCATGGGCCGGGCCAGCGGCAGGTCGGAATTGGCTTTCCTTCTCCTGCCCCAGATTCTTGCCGTCACCGCGGCTGCAATCGTTCTGATTTGCCTGCTCTCGGCCGTGCTGAGCCTGTGGAAGGTCCTTCGCCTCGAACCCGCCATTGTTTTCAAGGGCTGAGTGACTCCATGGTCTCCACCTCCCAGGAACCTGCCATTACCTGCACCGGCGTGACGAAAGTCTACGGCCGCGGCGAGAATTCCGTCACCGCTCTGCGCGGCATCGACCTCACCGTGCAACTCGGCGAACTGCTCATGCTCATCGGTCCTTCGGGATGCGGCAAGACCACGCTCATCTCCGTCATGGCCGGAATCCTCGATCAGACCGAAGGCGATTGCCGCGTCTTAGGCCACGACCTCAAGGCCATGGGTGTTCGACGCAAGACACGCTTTCGCGGTCAGAACATCGGCTTCGTTTTTCAGCAGTTCAATCTCTTGCCGGCACTGACCGCAGCCGAAAACGTCTCGGTCCCTCTGATCCTCAACGGTGTCGGTCGGCATCGCGCCGTGGCGAAAGCCAGGGAAGTTCTGGATCGCGTTGGCCTGAACGAAAAGGCAAACTCGTTTCCATCTCAACTATCCGGCGGCCAGCAACAGCGAGTCGCCATCGCTCGAGCTCTTGTACACGAACCCCGCATTATCGTGTGTGACGAGCCCACCAGCGCGCTTGATCACGAAACCGGCCAGACCGTGATTCGATTGATGCGGGATGTCGCCGTGGGGCCGGATCGCTCGCTCATCATCGTGACCCACGACGCTCGTATCTTCAGTTATGCCGATCGCGTGGCCCGAATGGACGACGGCCGGGTCGTGGAAGTCGCAACGTCTGTCGACGAACTGAAATCCGAGGCCTCGATGGCCGCCGATCATTAGAACCATTGTCTCCTCACTGGAGCCTGCCATGATTCGAAAGTATTTTCTCGCTCTGCTGGCTGTTGTCGGATTCAGCTTCGCGGCCTACACCGTTATCGCTCAAGGCCAGCCCACCCCGGTCTCAAAGCCCATCGCCGAGCCATCCAAGGCGCCGTTTGATGGGTATGTCGCCGGAAGCGGCATCGTTGAAGCAAGCTCACGCAACATCGCCGTGGGGTCACACCTCTCCGGCGTCGTCGAGCATGTCTTCGTGGAAGCTGGAGATGAGGTCAAGGCTGGAGATCCGCTCTTCAAACTCGACGAGCGGGATCTCAAGGCCCGGCTTGCGGTGGAGCACGCGGCCGTGGCCGCCGCACAAGCCGCCCTCGACCGCCTGCTCGCGCAACCGCGGCCGGAGGAAATTCCACCGCTGGAGGCCAAGGTGGTGGAAGCGAAGGCTTCGCTCGATGACCTGCAGAGCCAATTATCGATGTGGGAATCGGTCGAAGACAAGCGAGCCCTTTCCATGCAGGAGTTCGATCGTCGCCGCTTTGCCGTCGAGGTGGCCAAAGCCAAGTACCAGGAAGCCGTCGCCATGCTTGAAGAGAAGAGGGCCGGCGCCTGGAAGCCCGAGATCGACGTCGCCCGCGCTCAGGTCACTTCGGCCGAATCCCGTGCTTCGCAGGTTCAGACCGATCTCGATCGACTGACGGTTCGTTCACCGATCGACGGCGAAGTGCTTCAGGTCAACGTTCGCGCCGGCGAGTTCGCCATCGCCGGACCGCTCGCTACGCCGCTGATGCTCGTGGGTTCGGTTCAGATGCTGCACATCCGCGTCGACGTTGACGAAAATGATGCCTGGCGCGTGAAGACCGGCGCCAAGGCGGTCGCCTTCGTCCGCGGCAACAATGCTCTGCAGACTCCGATCGAGTTTGTACGATTCGAGCCCTACGTCGTTCCCAAGCGATCGCTCACCGGCGAAAGCACGGAGCGGGTCGACACCCGAGTGCTTCAAGTCATCTTCCGTTTTCGCAAGGATGCTTTGCCCGTTTATGTCGGACAGTTGATGGACGTGTTCATCGAGTCCGAGCCCATCGCACCGATCCACTGAGACCTTCATGCGTACGACTTTCTTTCTGACGTTGGCAGTCCTTCTCGGCGGCTGCACGGTCGGGCCCGACTATGCGGCCCCCGAGCTGAACATGCCCAATTCGTTTGTGCAGTCTGAACAGGCCGAGCCGCAGGTACCGCCCGAGCTCATCGAGTGGTGGACGGTGTTCAACGATCCGGTGTTGAACGATCTGATGAAACAGGCTGGGAGCGGCAACCTCGATCTCCGCATCGCCGAGGCCCGCGTGCGCGAAGCCCGTGCGTTCCGTGGTGTCGTCGCGGCCGACGACCAGCCGCAGGTCAACACGTTCGGCAATGCCAACCGAAGCCGCACCAGCGAAAATGTCAACGGTGGGCCCGGCGGGGGGCCTGGCGAAACAACCAATCTGTTCGAGGTGGGTTTCGACGCGAACTGGGAGATCGATCTGTTCGGCCGTGTTCGTCGAGGCGTGGAGGCTGCGAACGCCGACATTCAGGCGAGTGAGGCCGATCGCGCTGCGGTCATGGTGACCGTCTTTGCGGAGACAGCGCGGGCCTACATCGAGTTGCGCCAGTTCCAGCGTCGGCTGGAGATTGCTCAGGAGAACATCGGAACGCAGGCCGAGACTCGCGACCTCTCCCGCGCGCTCTTCGAAGCGGGGCTGCGCAGCGAATTCGACGTGGCAAGGTCGGAGGCACAGCTCGCCCTGACTCAGGCCGTCTTGCCCGTGTTTCAAGTTGGAATGCAACAGGCAATTCATCGCCTGAGCGTGCTCGTTGGGCGACCGCCCGCCGCGTTGCGAGAGCAACTCCTGACCGCGGCCCCCATTCCCGAAGGACCCGTCCAGGTCCCCGTCGGCCTTCCTGCGGATCTGCTGCGACGCCGGCCCGATCTGCTCGCGGCCGAACGGGCTCTTGCCGCGGCCACCGCTCGTATCGGCGTCGCAACGGCCGACCTCTATCCCCGTGTGACCATTTTGGGTTCGCTCGGTCTTTCGGCCGACGACATTTCGAACGTCTTCGAATGGGGCAGCCGCAACTGGAGCCTGGGTCCCCAGATCGTGTGGCCGCTCTTTGAAGGAGGCCGCATTCGCGCCAACATCGGCGTTCAGGATGCGCGAACCGAACAGATGCTGCACCAATACGAGCAGGCGGTGCTCGTGAGCCTGCGCGAGGTTGAGGATGCCCTGGTCGCGCACGCGCAAGAGCAGATCCGGTATCGAACGCTTCTGTCGGCGGTCGATGCCGATCGCCGCGCTGTCGACCTGTCAACCGAACTCTATAAGGGCGGTCTCGGCGACTTCCTCAACGTGCTCGATTCCGAGCGGTCGCTGTTCGCCTCGGAGGACGAGATGATCGTCAGCCAGGGTCAGGTGGCGCTCAACCTGATCGCGGTGTACAAGGCGATCGGGGGAGGTTGGGACCCGGAGGAGTTCTCGTTCAATCAGTCGCCGCCGCCGCAACAGTCGTCGAGCCGGCCGCCCGCTTCGACTGAGCCAGACGCATCTGCTCAGATGTGATCGGCTTTCGCGTCTGCATCATGTCGACAAAGGCGTCGAAGAGGTAGGCCGAATCGTGCGGCCCCGGCGATGCCTCCGGATGGTACTGAACGCTGAAGATCGGCTTCTCGCGATGGCGAAAGCCGGCCAGCGTGCCGTCGTTCAGGTGCGCATGCGTCGGCTCGCCTCCTGCGGCTCGTAACGACTCTTCCTCCACGCAGAATCCATGATTCTGGCTCGTGATTTCCACGCGCCCGGTCATCAGATTGCGCACGGGTTGATTGGCTCCGCGATGCCCGAACTTCAGCTTGTAGGTCTTTGCACCCAGCGCCAGCGCGAGCAACTGGTGCCCGAGGCAGATGCCGAACGTCGGGACTTCTCCGGCAATCTCACGGAGCGTATCAATGGTTGTCTGAACCGCGGCCGGGTCACCCGGACCATTTGAAATAAAGAGTCCGTCAGGATGGTGGCTGCGAATCTCGTCTGCGGTGGCGCTATGAGGCAGGTAGGTCACCTCACAGCCAAGATCGGCCAGGTTTCGATAGATATTCCGTTTTGCACCGCAGTCCAGCGCGACCACCTTGAGGGGCCGGGCTGATTGAGCCTCGCCTCCGGGCGACCATTCACCCAGCGTCTCCGTCCACACCCCGGGGCCGCACGGACTCACACCCGCCGCAAGGTTGGCCCCGCTCATCGATGAAATGTGCCGGGCCTGCTCCACCAGCTGTGCATCGGTCTTCGACTCATCGGCCGAGATTACCCCGCGCATGACACCGGCCGTGCGCAAGCGCCGAACCAGGGCGCGGGTATCCAGACCTTCCATGGCGATGACGTCATGTTTGGCCAGCCACGACGACAAATCGGTGCTGGCGCGGTGATTCGAACACACGCGCGACAACTCTCGAACCACGAAACCCCGTACATGCGGCCGGGCCGACTCCACATCCTCCTCACAGACTCCGTAGTTGCCGATCTGAGTCGCCGTCATCACCAGGATCTGACCGGCATAGGAGGGATCGGTCAGCGCCTCCTGGTAGCCCGTCATGGCGGTGTTGAACACAACCTCTCCGCCCGCGCTGCCCGTGCGGGATCCGAATCCTCGCCCGCGAAGAACGGTTCCATCTTCCAGCGCAAGACGAACGATTGGAAAAGAGTGCATGCCGTCGGCCATGGCCCGATTGTAGTGCGCATTTCGGGGTCCCTCCGCGGGAGAAATGGCCGCGATGTCAGGCATGCTCGGACCTTGATTGTTGATGGGGTTCGGGTCGCCGCACTCCGATTCCAGCCCCGAGCTTTCCTGTGACAGTCGACCGCCGGAGGCATCGAAGCCCCCGGGGACAGTTGACCCCCACGATCGAAGGATTTCATTGATGAAGAAAACATTCTCGCTCCTCCTTTCAGTTGCTCCAGCCGCCGCCGCCTCTGGTGCAGTGGTGATCAACGGCGTTTCGTTCGTCGATCGCGGCGCTCCCGGCGACATCTTTCTCGGCATGGTTCGCGGTGCTGCGTCGGTCATCGATTATGACGGCGACGGTCATCCGGACCTTGCCATCGCCGACATCGCCGGAAAGCCCTATCGGATCTATCGAAACATCCCCGATCCGTCTCACCCCGGGAACCGCACCTTCGCCAACGTCACAGCCGGCAGCGGCCTGGATGACGCTGACGGCGTGAGTCGTGCATTCGGCGGGGTGGTCGCCGCGGACTACGACAACGACGGCGACACCGACCTGTATTTTGCCGGGTTTCTCAATCTGGGGACGCGATCCGATGGCGTGCTCTACCGCAACGATTCTTTCGGCGATGGCGATGCTACCTTTACGAACGTCAGCATCGCGGCCGGCGTGCGCGGAACAGGCAACACACCCGAAAGCGTTTCGTGGACCGACTTCGACCTTGACGGCTGGGTGGATCTCATGGTCGTGAACATGGCGCCCAGCAACACAGCGTTGCGATTGCTTCGGAACAATCGCGACGGCACCTTCACCGATGTCTCTTCAATCGTGGACGACCTGCCGATCCCCTCACACTGCTATTCACATCTCTGGTCCGACTTCGATCTCGATGGCGACCCCGATTGCATTCTGATTCAGAACAGCAACCCACCATCGCTGCTGCGAAATGATCTTCAGCCGGATGGTGAGCGTCTCCTGCACGATGTTGGTCTGGAGGTCGGCTATCTCACGCTCGGGCCCGCCCCCATGGGCATTGCGGCGGGAGACTTCGATAATGACGGCGATCCTGAATACGCCATCACCGATGCCGACACGGGCACCTACTACCGCAACAACGGCGATGGCACACTGACGCGATTCTTTCCCTTCACAACATTCTTCGGCTGGGGCGTCACCTGGCTCGACGTCGACAACGACGGTGATCTCGATAACTATCAGGCAGGATCGTGGGGCACACCGGCGATCGATCGACTGACCCTGAATCAGGGTGGTGGATGGCTGAATGCCCAGGCAGCGCTGAACACGACACTGCTTGCCAGCCAGCACACGATTCGCGTTGACTTCAATTCGGATGGCCGTGACGATCTCATCACCGGCAATCCCAACAATCGATTCAGCGTCTATGAGAATGTGTCCGAGGCCGGCCATTGGCTCCGCGTCGCGCTCTCGGGTGATGGTGTTTCAGTGAATCGCAGCGCGATCGGCGCGGTCATTCGGGTGTACACCGCCGCTGGCGTTCAGGTCCGTGAGATCCAGAGCGGCTCCACGCTGTCCGCCACAGAAGATCAGCGGGCACTCTTCGGCCTTGGAGAGCTTACCGGGGTCAGCGCTGTTGAAGTGGTCTGGCCCCGAGCGGGGTCAATCACCTCAAGAACTCAGACTTTTGTCGGCCCCATCGCCGCCGGTCAGACGATCAATCTCGCCCCTGCACCGCTGGCCGATCTGAATTTTGATGGCGCGGTCAACGGGGCGGACCTCGGCCTTCTGCTTGCCGAGTGGGGCGACGGCGATCTGGCGGATCTCAATGACGACGGCGCTGTTGACGGTTCAGATCTCGGCCTGTTGCTGGCGGCATGGACCGGCTGAATCCGCCCTCGCCCGGATGAGATGAAACTACACCGCAGCGCTGCGGATCGCGGGCGAATCGATCTTCACCTGCCGTGCCCGCTTGTTGTCCTGACGCTGGACTTCTCTTGCACGCCCATGCACACCCAAGGCGCTGGCGATCAGCGCATCACAAAGGTGGTGAATTGCAGGCACCTCGGAGAACTCCTGACGCAACTCCGCAAGCTTCTCAGCCATGGGAGCGCCGTTCTCGCGAAACAGCCGCTTATACGCCTCTTTCACTGCCTCGATGTGGGTCTCGGAGTAGCCGCGGCGGCTCATCGCCACATGATTGTGTCCGCGTACTTTCGCGGGATTGCCCTCGACGATCATGTAGGGCGGAACGTCGCGACTGATGCGGGCCAGACCTCCAACCATCGCGCAGGCGCCGATGGTGGCGAAGTGGTGTACGCCTGTGCCCCCGCCGATGTTTGCGGCGTCCTCCACGTGAACGTGTCCGGCCAGCATGACCTGATTCGCAATCACCGCCTGGTCGCCGATCGTGCAGTCGTGGGCGATGTGCGCCGCCACCATGATCAGGCACCCGCGGCCGACGCGTGTCATCCCGCCGCCGTTCTCGGTTCCCCGGTGAATGGTGGCCTGCTCGCGAATCTGGGTTCCATCACCAACCTCGCACCAGGTGACCTCGCCACGGAACTTCTTGTCCTGAGGATCGCCGCCGACGATCGCATAGGGATGAATCAGAACGTCGCGTCCGATCCGTGTATGGCTCGGGATCGTGACGTGGTTTCGGAGTTTGGTGCCCTCGCCGATCGTTACCGACGGCCCAATGACGCAATAGGGGCCGATCTCCGCGCTGGAAGCGATGTCAGCGCTGGAGTCAACAATCGCGGTTGGATGAATAGAGGCCATGCGTGCTTATTGAGGCTCCGGGTCGACCATGGTGAAGCGAATCTGCGCCTCGGCGGCCAGTTTCTGTCCCACAAAGGCGCGACATTTCACGTGACCGATCCGCGGCGTGGCTCGAATCGCCTCTGCCTCGATCACCAGTTGATCTCCGGGCACAACCGGCCGGCGAAGTTTCACCTTGTCCAGTGACATCAACATGGCGATCTTGCCGGCGTGCTCCAGTCGCTGTCGAAGAAGCAGGCCCCCCATTTGGGCCATGGCTTCCACGATTAACACTCCCGGCATAATCGGCGTTCCCGGATAATGACCGGTAAAGAACGGCTCGTTGATCGTCACGTTCTTCACCCCCACAGCCCGACGATCGCCTTCAATTTCGGTGACCCGATCGATCAACAGCATCGGAAATCGGTGAGGCATCACCCGCTGGATGGCCCGGATGTCCAATTCGCGGCCTTCCAGCAGGCCCGCCGCTCTCCGCCCCGCCTCCATCTGCTCGACGATCTTCAGCCCCATCCGACGGTTCAGCGAATGGCCGGATCGGTGAGCGATGAATCGGGCATGGATTTCGCAGCCAACCAGGTAAAGATCGCCAAGAATGTCGAGGATCTTGTGCCGAACCGGCTCGTCGGCATAGCGATAGGCGTTTTCGATCGGTCCTTCCTCACCGATGACCAGCACGTCCTTTGGCGACAGATGCCGGCACATGCCCCGATCCCACAGCGCCTGAGCCTCTTCTTTCAGGCTATAGGTTCGGGCCCGCGCGATTTCGTGGACGTAGGACCCGTTGGTGAAGGCAAAGGATTGAATCTGCTTTTGAATCCGCGTTGAATTCGGGCCGTAATCGAGTTCATACGAAATTCGCATGCCGTCGCCCGAGGATGGCCAGGCCGCCAGCATCGCGTCATCCTCTTCAACAACAATGGGTTGCGCTAAGCGGAAGACGCGTCGCGGGGCGTCCTGTTCAAGCAGCCCCGCAGCCAGTATCGGTTCGACATAGGGCATGGCACTGCCGTCGCCGCAAGGCAACTCAGGGCCGCGCAGCCGAATGAGCGCGTTGTCGATTCGCAGGCCGGCCATGGCAGACATGCAGTGCTCGACGGTCTCAATTGTTGCGTGTCCCATCCGAAGGGTGGTGCGTCGAGCCCGAGCCGTCACGTTTCCTACAAGGGCGGGAATCCGAACCGGCGGGTCGAGATCCACCCGTTCAAACACGATTCCATGATCTACCGGAGCCGGATGAATCACCGCCTCCGCATCCTCACCCAGAAGCAGACCTTTGCCGCGCACCGTCACCGGGGCGGCAAGGGTATGTTGCATGGCCTTGACCGTGGCCGTTGATGGCAATGCTGAATTCTGGGTCGCAAGGAGCATGAAAAGCCCGAATCGCGGCTGCAGGGGGCCCGCGGTTGCCCGCCTGGGCGCGGGTCTCAATCCCTACTTCGGATCGCCCGATCGGGCGGCTCGACCCTGCGGGTCGTCGACCAGGTGGGACAACCGCCTGATCAAGTCCGGTAGTTTACGAATGGCAGCGACTTGTCGCAATGCCTGCCGAGCCTCCTCAGCCGGGAGGCCGGCGTGGTTTTCGCCGTCGGGAATATCTCTCATTACCCCTGATTTCGCGGCAATTGACGCCCCGCGACCGATCTTGAGCTGCTCGGCAATTCCCACATTTCCGCCAATTCTGCAGCCGTCTCCAACCACGACGGAGCCCGCCAGGCCGGTCAGGCCCGCAATCACGCAGCCTCGGCCGATCGTGCAGTTGTGAGCAATCTGGCACAGATTGTCGATTTTTGTGCCCATTCCAATGCGTGTCGGGCCGAATTTGCCTCGATCGATGCAGGTTCCTGCGCCGATCTCCACGTCATCTTCGATGATTACGTTGCCAACGTGCACGATCTTGATTAGACCGCGCCGATCCGGTGACGGTCGATATCCGAATCCATCGGCACCGACCGAAACATTTTGGTGAAGGATGACTCGAGCGCCCAGGACTGACCGCTCGCGAATGACGCAATTGGCATGAACCACGCAGTCCGGCCCAACCGCCGTTCCGGCATACAGGCACGCACCCGCATGGATCACAGTGCGGTCTCCAATCGCGCAATTTCTGCCGATTCGAACGAACGGACCGATCCGGGTGTCTCGTCCCAGGGTTGCCGATGCGTCGACGGCCGCCATTGGATGAACACCGACATCTGGTCGGTCGAGTTCGGGCTGAAACATCTCCAAGACCAGCGCCATCGCAAACTCTGGATCGGTCACGATGATCATGGCCCGTCGGCTGTCTTCCATCTCCCGGGCGTGTTCCGCCCGGACCAGGAGTGCGCCGCCGCGGCCCGCCACGAAGTTCTCAACCCAGACAGGTGACGTTGCGAATGTGAGTTCGCGGGGGCCCGCATCGGAGACGCTATTGGGCCCGGTGATCTCCAATGAAGCGCACCCACGGACTTCGCCGCCGATGCGGCGAGCGATGTCCTCGACGGTGAAACACGGTGATGATTCGCTCATCGACGATTCCCCCGGCAGAGCCGGGGGCTTTGTGCTTCCTCGCGGTCGATCACGGTTTCTTGCCGGGCGACCCGGTCGACGGAGCCGCCGCCATGCTGTTGCTGTATCGCTGATTCATGTATTCCAGCAATTGATCAGTGATATCCAGCTTCTTGTCGGCGAAGATCAGTCGGCGTGCGGAGATTTGGCGGAGAATATCGGTGTTCTCCTCCAGGGCCGGAATGGTGTCGTCGAGCAGAACGACGTCAATGGCCTGGGCCTTGGAGTAGGCACCCGCATCGGTTCGGATGTGTTCATAGATGCGCTTCATCAGACGGGCCTGTCGAATGACGATTCGCTGCTTTCCCAACTCGGTGATTGCTGAAAGCGATGCGAGCTTCTCTGTCAGCTCCTTGCTGATCTGGCCGTACTTGGCGCTGGTGACGTCGTAGCCGAGCAGCTGCGACTCGAGGGCCTTGGCCTCCTTTTTCACGGCGTCAAACTTCACTTGTGTGTCGTCAGCCAGCCCCTTGAGCTCGTTGTCGGCGTCGGTTTTCTCGACCAGATTGTTGAAGAGCCGCTCCATATCCACCACCGCGACCACTGCCGGGGACAGCGTTGCTTGCGCGACGAGGCCGGCCATGACCATGAGGCCGGCGACGAGGATGGCGGGAACCAGGTATTTTCGAGTCTGAAGGGTCATGGATTGCTCCTCGCAGGGGTCGAGCCGGAGGCGCCCGACACCGCGGTGTATTCGTTGTTCATCCGAAGGATGAGCTTTTCAGTGATATCGATGTCCTTGCCTCGGAACAATATGCTGCGGCCGGCAATCTGGGCCTTGATCTGTTGCGCTGCGGGCACCTGTGAGTTTCGCTCGTACATGACTTCGCCGGCAGCATCGTCGACGATGACAAGGTCATACCCTTCGGCGGTCGCCAGATTCTTGACCGCATTCTTGATGTTGCGGTAGGTCGCCTGCCACATCATGGCTTCGTCCGAATCCAGCTGCCTCTGCTGGATGGTTGCCCAGTACTGAGATTCAAGCGTCTGCATGCGCACATCCTCGTCGAGGGCATCCTTCTGATCTGCGGCGGCAGCATCGGCCTGGTTCTTGAGAGAGGTGAGCTTTTCAGTCTTTGCCTTCAGTTCGTCGTCGAGGTCCTTGGCGTGACTGGAAAGCTTGTTTTGCCAATCCGAGATCTCGTTCAGGGACTTGAGCACCAGGTTAAGATCAACGGTGGCGACCACCGTCGGTCGCGCTGTCTCAACCCGGGCTCCGGCCTGGTAGCCGGCGAAGGTGCACAGCAGCGGGACGGCCACCATCACGCCCACGATCAAGTCACGTCGTTTCAGTGCCATCCAAAGTTCCTCCGTAAAAGGGATCATCCTAGCAGCCGCCGATGGACGGCTTCATTTTCCGGCAATTTCAGGTCATGACGCCCATGCGCCGAAACTTCTCATACCGTCGGCGAATCAGGGTCTCGGGCTTCAGGTGATCGAGTTCGCGGATCGCATCCACGATCCATGTCTGCAGGCGTTCGGCCGTTGTCTTGGGGTCGCGATGGGCTCCGCCGACGGGCTCCTCGATCAGATCATCGATCAGGCCGTTGGCCAGGTTGTGCCGGGCGGTCAGCGCCAAGGCGCTCGCTGCCTCGCTGTTGTTCTTGTCGTTGGCGGACTTCCAAAGGATTGCCGCGCAACCCTCCGGCGAGATGACGGAGTACCACGAGTGTTCGAGCATGCCGATGCGATCGGCCACGCCGATTCCCAGGGCTCCCCCTGAACCGCCTTCGCCAATAACCACGGACACGATCGGAACGCGAAGCCTGCTCATTTCTCGCAGGTTGAACGCGATCGCCTCCGCTTGACCACGCTGCTCCGCGCCGACCCCGGGATAGGCCCCCGGGGTATCGATAAACGTGACGATGGGTCGCTTGAATTTCTCGGCAAACTTCATCTTCAGCAGAGCCTTGCGATAGCCTTCAGGGTGAGCACAACCGAAGTGGCATTCCAGCCGCTCCGCGGTGGACCGGCCCTTTCGATGTCCGATGACCATGCATTTGACGGTGCCGATCGATCCGAATCCGGTGACGATGGCGGAATCGTCGCCGAATCGACGGTCGCCGTGCAACTCGCAGAAATTTCGAACAATCATCGAAATGTAGTCCTGCGACTGCGGGCGTCCAGGATGGCGGGCGACTTTGACCGTCTGCCAGGGCGTCAGGCTGCCGTACAGCTTTGCAAGCATGCTGTCGCGGGCTGCGGTGAGCGAGACGATCTCGTTGGCAAAGGCCGCGGCATCGTCGCGGCCAGAAAGCGCGCTGATCTGCGATTCGAGTTCGGCGATGGGTTGCTCAAAATCGAGCGTTTGAACAGGCATCGGCAGGGATTGTACCGCTTTCTCCCCGAGGTCCGCTCATTCCATGGGCGCCGGGCCTCATTCTGTCCAGAGCGTCAGGAGCAGCCCGAGGTCGTCACCGCCGACCACACCATCGTGATTGAGGTCTGCTTCAGCGTTGTCGGAACCCCACGCCGCGAGCATGATGCCAAGGTCCTCATTTCCGACCACGGAATTGTGGTCAAGGTCGCCCGGCAGCGATTCCTCCAAGTTGCAATCCACGATGTCGTTGGTGGGCGCCCCGAGGATGTACATGCTGGTCAGCCTCACCTTGTCATAGCCGGTGATGTTGAAGCGATGGCGGAGTCCGAACGTCTGCGCGCCCTGATTAATGGCCCAGCCGGGCATCGGGTCACCAAACGAATACGACGTCGTGGCGGTTCCCTTCCCGGTGCCTTTGAGCTCGAACGGTGCATCGAAGAGGTTTTTCTTGCCCGATTCATTGACCCGAGCGGTCCAGAGGGCGTCGCCGCCCGGCACGGTGACCGCCCCGCCGTCAGCGCTCATGGTGAGCTTGACCGTGGTGGATCCGCCGATGGAGGCGGCGTCAACCGCCAGTGGGCAGAGCGGAAGATCGAGGTGAAAGACCACTTCAACGGTGAGGGCGGTCTTGTTGTTAAATTCAACGAAGCCATTGAGTTGTGCGTTGCCCTCGACGTCGGTGTCGGCGGTGTAGTTCACCTGGGTCACCCACGTCGACCCCGGATCGATCAGCCATGCGGTGATCTTGTAGACACCGGGGGAAATCTCGTTCAACGGTGCCTCCGTGGTGACGGTGGTGCCTCCGTTGACCGAAATTGAAATCGGAACGGTGGGCAGATCTGATTGCCGTTCAGCCATGGCGGGCGTAATCATGCACACAAGCGCAAGTGCGGCGCTCAGGGAGACCCCGGTCCTTCTCGTCATTTCAGCGGACATTTTTCCCAACCTCCAGGCTTCTGCGGCGGTTTGACCGGCAGAGGTCAGGCACGCGCCCGCTCTGCCCCGCTTGCAGTCACGCCTAACCACACGGCGAGATGATTATAGCTTCATAGTGGAGATATCGGAACATCTGACAGGAGTCGAAGGGGATTCTGATTCGGGGGCATTATGATGTAAGTAATGGAATGATATGTAGTTACAAGTCTTTGGTCGCTGTCTCCGATGACGAGGGAGCGACCACGATCCCGGTGAGCATCAGCCTCCGTCAGTCGAAGGATTCGATGGTTCGAATTTCTGCCTCCATCGACCGAACGTCATCCACTGCACGCCATCTTCGCTGACCTCGAACTGATTGACGGGCTTGCCTTGGGCTTCATGTCTCTGAAACTCGCTGAGCGGAATGACCTTGATGACGCCGCTCTTGAGCCGAACGTGCAGGCGAGGTTCATTGGGGATCGGAAAGAACGCCTTGACGGACGTTGGAGGCGGGGTCTCGGATTTCTCGGGTCGCCCTGATCTCAGGAGGTCAATCAGGGTGCGCTCCTGGTCGCTTGGCGAGACGAGTCGCGTGAGCAGAAGGCCGACGGCCACAGCGCCGCCGATGAGATAGCCGCTGACGTGGGAGAGATAGGCGACGGGGCCGTCACCGCTGACCATACCCCAGACGTCAAACCCGAAATAAGCGAGCACCACCCAGTAGCCGGAGAGAGAGAATGTGTCGAAGAATCGAAAGAACCAATAGAACACGGAGACGTCGTTCAGCGGGTACAGCACCACGTATGCGCCCACAACGCCGCAGATGGCGCCGCTGGCGCCAAGTCCGTAGGGTTGAATCACGCCGGTCAGCATGCCGACGCCCAGCCAGAGCGCGAGGTACCCGAACTGGGTCAGCTTGGCGCAGACGGCATTTCCAAACACCCACATGAAGATCATGTTGCCGACGAGGTGGCCGAGATCCGCGTGGAGAAACAGATGGCCGATGATGGCCAGCGAATGCTGCTGGAACCGCGGCTCCCAGTTCTCGATTCCGAGGATGAACGGCGCGGTCTCGTCCGGATGCACGCTGGAGTAGACGAAGCCCGCCAGCATCATCGCTAGCAGGATCCAATTCATCCATGGCCGGCGTTCCATCGGCACGTCGACAGCGATGGGAAACAGCATCGATGCAGATTACCCGGCGATCGGCCTCGGGAAATCAGGCGAGGCGACGGATGGGCGGGCTGGGTCTCAGTGTCCGACTACCACGGAGATGCGGCCGTTCGAGGTTGACGCCGTGGAAACCGGCGACGTGTCGTCGGGAGCGCCAAGTCGAACGGTGCCCTTGGTTTCCTTGACATCGCGATCGATGGTCGATCCACAACGATCGTCGACCGAGATCCCGCCGTTGGAGGTCGTCAGATTCAGCGTGCCCACGTAGGTGCAGGGGAGCGCGATTTCGATACGGCCGTTGCTCGTCATGAGCGTCATCGGCGCGTGGGATCCCTCGCCCAGTTCGACGTGGATGTGTCCGTTCGAGGTGTTGGCCTTGATCTTGCCGCCGACACCGCTCAACTCAATGGCGCCATTTGACGAGTCGGCCTCGACCTCACCCCGAACATTGCGGGCGCGGATCAAGCCGTTTGAGGTATAGAGGCGGAGCGATCCACTCGCATCCGCGACGATGATCTTTCCGTTTGATGACTCGATCCTGGCGTCGGTGATGGCCGGAAGTCGCACTGTGAATGAAGCGCCATCTCGAGGGTTGGCCGGATCGGGAAAAATCGGACGGATCGTGAGCACGCCGTTGGAGACCGTTGCCTCCACCTTGGCCAGGGCCAGGCGATCCTTGGCCTCCTGCGCTGTGGATCCACCAGCCACGAGGCGCGACTCAATGCTGACATCGCGGCGGTCTGGCGCCGCCGCAACGTCGACGGTGCCGTTGCTCGTATTGATGTCAAGCGACACCGTGTCTGCGGTCGGCATGGTCGAGACGCGAGTCTCCTCGGCAGTGACGACGTTCGCGACGACGAAGCACCCGCCGACCAGGGACATTGCAAGCGTGGCGGTGGCAGCGAGAGCGAGTTTCAACATTTGGCGTCTCCACGAGAATTGACAGACTGGGTCCCGAACCACGAGGGTCAATGATTGATTGGGAATGCTCCACACCGGATTACGGCGTCAAGCCAGCGGTGCGGTTCCCATGGACTTTCGACGTCTTCAGACGTTATACCGGTCGGCTTTGTATCGAGCGAGATTGGCGGGGTCGCTAAACCAGTCGATCGTCGCTTGCAGGCCGTTCCTGAGGCCCTCGCGACCGACAAATCGGGGCTGCCAGCCCGTGAGCGAGCGGAGCCGGTCAGCACCGGCCTGGAGCCGCTCCACCTCGCTGCCCGCCGGGCGCAGCCGTGCCTCGTCGGTCTGAATGGTCAGGTCGACATTCATGAGTTCGGCGATGAGCGAGGCGGTGTCTCCGATCGAGATGTCCTCGCCGGTGCCGATATTGGTGACGGAGCCGATGCACTCGTCGCATCCGGCGATGGCCATGAAACCTTCGACGGTGTCAGCGACGTAGTTGAAGTCCCGCGTGGGAGAGACCGCACCGAGTTTGATCGCGCTTGATTTGCCTTTCGAGGCCAGCAACTGCGTGATGATCGTGGGAATCACCGCCCGCGCGCTTTGGCGCGGCCCGTAGGTATTGAATGGTCGGCACACCGCTACCGGTGTTTCAAACGAATGGAAGAACGAGAGCGCGATCTGGTCTGCGCCGATCTTGGAGGCGGAATAGGGCGATTGCGGCTGCAGCGGATGATCTTCGGTGATGGGCACGAA
Organism: uncultured Isosphaeraceae bacterium; assembly: GCA_964407695.1. Classification (GTDB taxonomy): domain Bacteria; phylum Planctomycetota; class Phycisphaerae; order Phycisphaerales; family SM1A02; genus CAYOWQ01. Next base: position 342,749 of record CAYOWQ010000001.1, read on the forward strand.
TCTCGCGGTGCCGTAGACCTCGCTGGTTGAAGTGTGCACCACGCGTTCGACGCCGATCTCCCTCGCTGCCTGCACGATGTTCAACGTGCCCTTCACGTTGGTATCGACATAGGTGTCGGGCGAGTGATACGAGTAGGGGATGGCGATGAGGGCGGCGAGATGGAACACGACGTCGATATCCTTCATCGCGGTGCGCACGCCGTTGGGGTCGCGCACATCCCCGGCGAAGACGTCGAGTGAGGATCGGATTTCCCTGGGCGATTCATCCAGCCATCCCCAGGAGTTGAACGAGTTGTAGAGCACGAAGGCGCGGACCTGATGGCCCCGGCGGACCAGCGCTTCGGTGAGGTGCGACCCGATGAAACCATCAGCGCCGGTGATGAGGATGCGCTTGCCCTTCAGGTTCATCGCCGGAATCTAGAGGTTCGGACGCGGGTCAACAAGTCGGTGATTCGCGGGGACCATTCAGCCCACGAGGCCTTGCTCGATATCTTCGTTGGCGCGGGCATAGTCGTCGTGGCGGCCGATATCCAGCCAGTACTCGTGAATGGGGAAGCTCACCACGCGCTTGTGGTCGGCGATCAGCCGCTCGATCAGGTCGGTCATGTTGAACTTGTCAACATCGCCCAGCTGCCTCGGCACATAGGGCATGGCCTCGGGAGCCACGAGATAGATGCCGGCGTTGACGAATGATGAGTACGTGGGCTTTTCGACGAGGCTCTTGACCGCCACCCCGTCGCACTCGATGACGCCGTAGGGCACGCAGAAGTCATACTTCCGCACGCCGACGGTCAGGTGCGCCTGGTGGTCGTTGTGGAACGCGAGCATGGCGCGGAAATCGACCCGCGTCAGGATGTCGCCGTTCATCACCAGCAGCGGCTCGGTCGGCTGCCGCTCGAGCAGGCAGAGCGCGCCCGCGGTGCCCATGGGACGATTCTCATTGACGTAGCTCACCTCGACGCCGAACTCCGCGCCATCCTTGAAGTGATCGACGACCTTCTCCGGCTTGTAGTGGGTGGAGACGTTGACGCGGCGAATCCCCGCCTCGCGCAGCCGGGCCATGGTGTGCTCGAGCAGCGGCCTGCCGCCCACCGGCAGCATCGGCTTGGGCAGGTCTTCGGTCAGCGGCCGCAGCCGCATGCCCATGCCCCCGGCCATGATGACCGCCTCGACGGGCAGGTCGTGATCGGGCAGCAGGTCGTCGGTCACCACCAGCCCGGCGAGCGTGCCGTCGGCATTCACCAGCGGCAGGTGATGAATGCTGTGCCGTTGCATCAGCTCAAGCAGGCCGTCGCGATCGGTGTCGGCGGGGGCGCAGATCGGCCTTGGGTAGCGCGGGTTTCGCTTGTTCAAGAGAAACGTGCCCACGATGACCTCAAGGTTCAGCCCGCCCAGGAGCGCCCGGCGCACATCGCCGTCGGTGATCGTTCCCAGAAGTTGATGTCGGCCATCCTCCACGAGGATGATGCCCAGCCCCGCTTCGTCGAGCCGGGCCATCGCCAGGCGCATCGACATCTCGGGCGGCACACACACCTTCTCCAACCGTCCGGCGGATTCAGCCACCGCCGGACCCTTGCGGGCCACAGGTTGCCGAACGGTCCCGCCTGCGCTGGTTCGAGTCGAGATGGATGGCGGCTGGTTGTCCAAAGGGGAGGTCGGGTGAGGTTCCGGGGGGGTCTGGGTCGGTTCGATGGAAATCGGCGAGATTGGCGTGGGAATGGTTTTCAACGTGGCCGGCGGAACGGTGCGGACGGGTGTGGCGTGCTTCATCGTGCCTCCATGCAACTCGACGCCGTCGGATGGTCCTTGCGGAACATCGTCGCGGGGGTCGGGGTTCGCCGACGGCCGAATCCTGAAACGGGATGACGTGCCGGATTGAAGCCGGTTGCGGTTCCCTTGGCCGCCTGTCCTGATTCCAGAGGGGGATCATCGGGTCCCCCGGGGTCGGCGTCAAGCCGCGCCCACCCCCGCCCCCGCAGCTTCCGCGCGGGACTGGCCGGCGCCGGTCGACCTTGGCAATCCCCGTTCCAACAGCTTGATCTGCATGAAGTTGCGGATGATTCGCCGGCCCATGGCAGCGCTCTTTTCCGGGTGAAACTGGGCCCCATAGAGGTGGCCCCTGCCCACGGCTGCGCTGATCACCAGGCCGTCGTAGTGGCAGTCGGCCAGGCGGTCGGTCTCATCGGCGGGGAAGGCGGTGAAGGAATGGACGAAGTACATCTCCTCCCCGTTGGGCACACCCTCGAGGATGGTGCCCTGCCAGGGGTCTGCGCCCGGGTCCCTCGGAGATGTCGATGCCAGCCGGGCCCGCGCCGGCGGCACAACCAGGCTCGACCAGCCGATGTGGGGAATCTTGTGGGGGGCGCCATCCAGCCCCGTCGAGGGAATCGCCACCACCCGGCCGGGGATCAATCCCAGGCCCTCGTGGTGGCCGGTTTCAGAGAACTCGCTGCTGGAATCAAACATCATCTGCATGCCCAGGCAGATGCCCAGAAACGCCCGGGTCCCGCGGCTGGCCTCGGCGGCGAACTCGCGAATGGGCTCGATCAGCCCGCGCATCTTCAACCCCGCCATGCCGTCGGCAAAGGCCCCCACGCCCGGCAGCACCAGCCGCTCCGCAGCCAGCACGCCCTGCGCTGAATCCACCAGCTCCACCCCCCCGGAAGCGCCCTGATCCCGGCCCTGATCCTCAAACGCCCGACGCACCGAGAGCAGGTTGCCGATGCCGTAGTCGATGATGGAGATGCGGGGGGTGGTCTTCGCGGGGGTTGGGGGGGCCATGGGGGGATGGTAGGGGGCGCAAGAGACTGAGAGACGAAGAGACTGAGAGACTGAGTGGGGGGGCTTCGGGGGCGTTGGCGGTTCGAGGTTGGTCGGAAGCGCGGCCAGCACGGCGAGTGGCATCATCCTACCCCGCCGGGTTCTTCCTTTGAACGGGTGAGCGAGGCAGTTCGATTTGGCGAGGGACCTTCGAAGGTCGTTGATCAACCATCGATGGACGGTGAGCAACCATCGACGGATGGTGAGCAACCGTCGATGGACGTTGAGCAACCATCGATGGTCGGTGAGCAACCGTCGATGGACGTTGAGCAACCGTCGATGGACGTTGAGCAACCGTCGATGGTCGTTGAGCAACCGTCGATGGTCGGTGAGCAACCGTCGAGGAAAGTTGTTCCCCTCGAACAGGTTCTGGGACGTGATGCACTCGGGAATCGTCGTTTCCAGCGCGATAAACGCGATGGACGTGAATTCGCCTCCGAGAAGCGAGCGCCTTCATTCCAACGCCATCGCCGGGCGCATCCTCCCCAGCGCGGACCCTGCGATGGAAAACATTTTCGAGGAGATCTTCAGTCGGTGTGGATTCGCGCCGATGGGAAGAGGGTCGCGGTGGTGAGCCTGCACGGATGCGGGCGACCGCGACGACCTCTGTCCGGAGAAATCAACGATGGCCATCATTCCCGAATCCATTGACGCCAAGATCAACTTCGCCCGCTCCCACGCCACCGCGTGGACCGCAGCGCCGACCACGATCGGCCTGACCGCTGCGGATGTCACCGCGCTGGGAACAGCGGCGGGAACCGCCTACACCAAGCGGCAGGCTGCCCTGACCGCGCGGGATGCAGCGCGAACCGCCACCGGTGAGCAGGACACCGCGGTGAACGAGATGACCGACACCCTGAGCGAGCTCATCAAGAAGATCAAGGCGTTTGCCGCCGGCCAGCCTGACCCCAACGTCATCTATGACCTGGCCCAGCTGCCAAGACCCAAGCCGAGCGCTCCCTTGCCCCCGCCGGAAGCCCCGAGCGAATTCTTCGCCACGCTGCTCTCGACCGGCTACATCGATCTCCGCTGGAACGGCACCACCTATGGCGGGACGTATTTCACCGTCGAACGGCGCACCGTGAGCACCACCGGCACGCAGGGGGCGTGGAGCCTGATCGGCACCACCGATGAGCGCGGCTTTGTGGACCAGCAGGTGCCCAGCGGCGTGGCTGCGGTGGAGTATCGCATCCTCGCCTATCGCACCGGCAAGGCGTCGGAGCAGGCCGCCAGCGCCACCGTGCCCTTCGGCACCCCGGCGATGGAGACCGGAGGCGAGCTGAAGATCGCGGCGTGAGAAAGAGCGGGCGGATGCCGCGCTGACCCTCCGCAGGCCAGCGATGTGAACAACCCCCGGACCCGCCGGACCCGCCGGACCCGCCGGACCCGCCGGACCCGCCGGACCCGCCGGACCCGATGGAGGAGTTGTATCTCCAGGTGAAACACCCGGATGCTCAAAAGAGTGTCCGGGTGTTGATCCAATTGAGGGTTGGGTGGTTGCGCGCGGGAGGGGCCGGGTTGAGAAGCCAGCGCGGGGACCGTTGTGAAGCGGTCGGGAGCGATGTACTCTTTCGCGATGCAGAACAACTCGACAGATGGGGTGGGAGTTGGAATCAGAGTGGCCGGGGCGGGGGGCAAGGTCTCGACGAACGTGGTGCTGGTGGTCCTGGCGCTGGTGGTGGTCACGGTGGTCGGGGCGTGGGCGTATGAGACAGGCTGGCGGTGGGCGAGCGCTGGTCGGCCGATGCTGATCACCGAGCTCCCCATGGTGATCGAGGAGCCGGGGCGGTATCGCCTGGCGAGCGACCTGGAATTCGCGGACACCGTGGGCACCGCGATCCTGATCGCTTCCGATGATGTGGACCTCGACCTGGATGGCCGGGTGCTGAAGGGCACGGCGACCGACCCCACGCGGAAGACATTCGGGGTGCGGGCGCACGATCGGAAGAACATCCGGGTGCGGGATGGGGTGATTCGCGGGTTCGCGACGGCGGTCCTGCTGTGGTCGGAGATGGAGAAGCCCAGCGGTGCGGAGACCGGGAAGCCGACCCGCCCGGTGTGGCCGGTGGGCGGCCACGAGGTGCTGCGGCTGCGGGTGCAGGATTCGACGTTCTGCGGCATTCGCATTCGCGGCAGGGAGTGCGCGGTGCGCGACTGCCGCATCGAGCGCACGGGCGGCATGGTGCTGGAGGAGCCGGCGCGGGTCTTCGGCGTCGACATGGCGGGGAAGGGATCGCGGATGAGCGGCAACATCGTGCGCGAGATCTATCCGCTGGAGGGCGGCGAAGCGGTGGGGCTGAGCATCGCCGAGGATGGCGAGAACGTGTGGATGGGGTTCAACACGGTGAACAACCTTCGGCCGTGCGATGCCCTGGTGATCGGGTTGTGGGTGGGCGGCGAGAGCGAGGTGGAGGTGGTGGACAATGTAGTCAGCGGGGTGCGCTGGGGCTGCGCGATGTCGAGCCTGCCGCGGGCGAAGCTGGAGCGGAACATCTTCGCCGACTGCGAGGTGGCGGTGTTTGCCCCCGAGAGCGCCAGGGCCGACGGCGACCTGGTGGAGGAACGCACGCGGGTGGCTGAGGAGAAGGTGACATCGGCCGCGATGGAGGAGTCGGCCCGCTAGGATGGGGGCATGACTGAGGTGATGCTGGTGATGGTCGGGATCGTGGCGGGCGTGCTGCTGGGGGGGATCGGGGGATGGGTCATGGTGTCGAAACGGATGGGTCGGGAGCGCGAGGAGGCGGCGATGCTGCGCCCACGGGTGGAGTTGCTCCAGGCGCAGCAGCAGGAGCTTCGCGCTGAGTCGGAGCGGTGGCGGAGCGAGGCGAAGGAAGCGAACCAGTTGCGCGAGGGAGCGCTGCGCGAGGCTGCGGAGTTGAAGGTTCGGGCGGAGGAGCAGTCGCGGCAACTGGTGGAGCGGGAGAGATTGCTGAAGGAGGCGGAGGCCAAGCTGACGGCGGCGTTTGAATCGGCGGGGGCGCGGGCGCTTCGGGCCAACAACGAAGCGTTCCTGAGCCTCGCCAAGGAGGCGCTGGGAGCGGTGATGACCGAGGCGAAGGGCGATGTGGAGAAAAGGCAGCAGGCGATCACCGCCACGCTTGAGCCCATCAAGGGATTGCTGGAGCGGCAGGCGACGGCGATCGGTGAGCTGGAGAAGCGGCGGATCGAATCTCAGGCGGGGTTGGCGGAACAGCTGCGGGCGCTTTCGGTGGCGAGCGAGAAGCTGACCGGCGAGACGGGTCGGCTGGTGACCGCGCTTCGTCGGCCCGATGTTCGCGGCCGCTGGGGCGAGATTCAGCTGCGAAACGCGGTGGAGTTGGCCGGAATGACGGCGTATTGCGATTTCGAAGAGCAGGTGACGGTGGCGGGGGAGGACGGGATGCTGCGGCCGGACATGGTGGTGCGGCTGCCGGGGGGCGGGCGGATCGTGGTGGATTCAAAGGTGGCGCTGGATGCGTATCTGGAGGCGATCGAGCCGGGGATGGACCGGGAGTCAGCACTGGAGCGACACGCCGACCAGGTGGAGTCGCACGTGAAGCGGCTTTCGCAGAAGCGGTATTGGGAGGAGATGGAGCGATCGCCGCGACTGGTGGTGATGTTCATGCCGCTGGAGTCAGCGCTGGTGGCGGCGTTGGAGCGCCGGCCTCAACTGCAGGAGTCGGCGATGCGGGCGGATGTGCTGCTGTGCACGCCGATTCTTCTGGTGGCGTTGTTGCGGGCGATTGCGTATGGGTGGCGGCAGGAGGATGTGTCGCGCAATGCGGCGGAGATTCAGAAGGCGGGTGCGGAGTTGTATGAGCGACTGGCGACGTTCGTGAAGCACTTTGAGGCGATGGGCGACAGCCTGAAGGCGGCCACGCGGTCGTATAACGCGGGTGTGGGGTCGCTGGAGTCGAGGCTGATCGTGTCGGCCCGGCGAATCAGGGAACTGAACGCGACCGACAAGGAAGTGGTGGAAACGCCGCCGCTGATCGAGATCGAGCCGCGGGGGATCTCGGCGAGTGAGCTGCGGGCGGTGGAGGGGAATGAGTGATCGGGAAACCAGGTGTTGATGGCGCGGCCGCGACGGGCTGAAGCCTGCCCTACCCCAGGCCCGACGAATCATCTGCCGGCTTCGTAGCGGGTGTTGTAGCGGCGGTGGAGTTCATCGCGGGCGGTGGTATCGGCATTGAGGTGGGGGATTGGTCCGAGAGTTTCGCCGTCGCCAGTGAAGAGATCCATATCCTTGCACCAGCCGTTGGTTTCCAGAATGTAGGTGCGGGAAGAGCCGGGAGGAACGGTGGCGTTGGCGGTGTCGAATTCAAGTCGAATTCCTTCGCCGGGGCCGAAGATGGCGAGTGCATCATCAGTGTTGGCGAGCAGAGGAGTGCAGTTGCCGAAGGCGGTGTAGAAGCCGGGCTGATGCCGGCAATCCCAGTATGGAGTGCGATGATCGGCGTCGTAGAACGGCTGGCGTTGGGGACCGGTGGTGCGGCGGGGATAACCGAAGATTTCGCATCGCGCTTCTCGCAGCGGGAACTCGACGCGATAGGCCTCGGGGCAGGGTTCGACCTCGGCGATGGAGAGGCGATCCCAATAGATCTCCTGATTGGTGCGGAGGCGAAGAGCGGTGCAACCTTCGGGCAGCGGAGGGAGCGGAACACTCATCCGCCGCGGCATGCCGGCCGGATAGCCGAACTGGTCGAGCAGGGTGATCCACTCGCCGGAGGAAGTGCGGGCGTCGATGGAGGCTGCGCGATAGTCGGCCCCGGCCTGCCACGCGGCGAACATGGTCTGGCAATACGGATACTCGACCCAGCCGTCGGCGATCAGGATCAGCGGGGCCGATGGTGTGGACGCGAGGCCGCCGAATTCGAGCGTGAGGATGTGCTCTGCTGCCAGTCTGCCGATGAAGCGGTGGTCGAGCGGGCCGACTGGCGCGGAGTTCAGGTCGGCAGAGCTGATGAAGGACGTGACGTCCTCGCCGCGTTCATTGGTCGCCCTGGAGGGCAGGTATTCCGTTCTGTAGAATCGTGGCTCGCCGGTCGGCTCGGGGCCAAGGATTCCCATGCGTTCATCGAGCACGAGATTCCATCCGGCTGGCAGATCCCATGCGACAAGTCGGGCGGCGTCGAGGTAGCAGGCTTCCTCCATCGGCTCAGTAAGGGAAATGATGAAGCGCCCGTCAACCGGGGCGAGGGCGCTGGGCGGAAGCTGAACATTTTCCCATGGCCGTGAAGGGGCATATTCGTGGGGCGCAATCATGTAGCCGATGCCGCCGACACCGAGGAGGTCGGTGACGAATTGCAGCTTCGACCCGTTGTGGGCAAAGAGAACGGGGCAGCTTGAGATTTGCCGCTGTGTTTCAACGATCGTTTCCAGCGTGCCGGCGGAGAAGTTTCGGGGGGCCGCGTTGGCGTCGCCGACGCCATGAACCTCTGACTGAAAGACGCCATCGGACCAATCAATCTGGAGGAAGTCGATGTGGGAAGATCCATCCAGTCCAAGAGAGGCCGGCTGAAGCGACTGACCGGGGCCGGAGGAGGCGCGAAACGTGGAGCCCTCAACCCATCGGTCGCCGATGCGGGCCGCATACGTCGTGCCGATGCCGCTGGCGTTGGAGCGCATGGTCTGGCCGGGCGTGAGGTCGCCGGGTTCACTCACACCACGAAAGGTGATTGAGGTGAATGGACTGCGCCCGGGGCCGGGTCTGTAGATCAGCGGACCTGCATCGGGAGTGAGGCCGACGATGCTTGGCCCGCGTTCTGATGGGGCTACCCAAGCGGAGGCCATCGCCACCAGAACCTGGTCAGAATTGAAGACGATCTCGCTTTCTGCCTTGGTCAGACCGCGGGCATACCAGCCCTTGGAATTGCTGGATATCAGCAGATTGGAGCCGAGACCGGCCGCATCCTGGAGGATGAGGGTTGCTCGCGCGGAGCCATTGGATCCAGGCGATGCGTCATGGATTCCCGGATGTTCCGCCCAGTCGCCTGATCGAGAGCGTGTGAACATCATCTCGTTTCCATCATGCCGCACAGCGAGGAGGAGGTCGGCGTCGCCATCGGTGAGCGAGCTCCACACCGCGCCCGCGACATTCTGCGACTGAATTGGAAGGGCGTCAGTCTTCAGGGTGTATTTCCACAGCCGGTCGTTGAGGAACACTTCGTGAGGTGGGTTGGCGTGGAGCACGACGATATCGGCATCGCGGTCGTGATCGAGATCGGCGATCAGGACTTGTCGTGATGGCCGGCCATCTCCGGCGACGCCGGCTTCCGCGCCGAGGGGCCGGAACGTTCCATCGAGATTGTTGTTGAGCAGTTCATTGGGCGCATCGGCATTTACACAGTAGATATCGAGATCGCCATCGTGATCGAGGTCGGCGAGGGCGCCGTCCACGGTGTTGAACGAACCGGATGCCGTGTGCGTCGCGTCGGTGATGTCGCTCCAAGCGCGGGCCGAAGACTGTTTCCACAGCTGGTTGGGGCCCTGGCGACAGAGATAGACATCGAGGAAACCGTCGTTATCAACATCACCCCACAATGCAGCGTTGACGGAATCGACCTGGGCGAGCGGGTGGTTGATCTCAAGCGTGAATGAACCGTCTGTCTGCTGGAGGCAGAGGGCATTGTGAATCTTGGCAGTCGATACAAGGGCATTGCTGATGAACACATCGATCCGGCCATCGGCGTTGATATCGGCGACGGTGATGCTGGAGGAATCGTTGGGGCCGAGTTGTCGCCATGACACCTCGGGCGGAAGGGGCGCGACCAGCGGGATCGGATGCTGGAACATGGGGCCCTCGGGGAGGCGGTCAGGGAGCAACGGTGCCGGCTCGCCAAGCACAGTCGCCATGCCTCTTGAGCCCATTCTTGTGTATTTGAACTGGGCAAGCTTTGAGCGCGGGCTGGTCCCAAGTCGTTCGAATTCCGCCATGGCCTTGTCCGCATCTGCGTCGCGGCCGATCCGACCATAGCACCGCTGCATTCCCAGGTACGCGCTTCGGAGATAGATGTCGAGCGCGACAGCGTGCTCATACTGCACGGCCGCAGCGGCATAATCGTCTGCGCTCTCGAGACATTGGCCGAGGTAGTACGCGGCGTAGGGATCGCTTGGATCGGCTTCGGCCACGGCCTTGAAGTTGGCAAGCGGCTCGTCAACCTGGCCGAGATAGAGTTGAATCAGTCCCGCGCAGTACCGAGCGCGAAGATTGTCTGGATCAGCTTTGATGACGGGTTTGAGAATCCTCAGCGCTTCGTCCTGCTTGCCGTCTTCATTCTGATTCAGAACGCTGACGGCGAGGTTGATCGTGAGTTCGACTTCGTCCGGGTAGCGATTCTGAAGCCGACGAAAGATCTCCTCGGCCTGTTTGAAGTCGAATCGGCCCATGAGGCCGACGGCGTTGTTGTTCTCCTGCACCAGATCAGCCGGAAGGCGAACCACGTCGCTGGCCGCTGCCTTCTTCGCTTCCGGCGCGACAGGCTGTGATGCGGCAGGCTGGGACGAGGCAGAGGGTGTCGTGGGTCGCGACGGCTGCTCGGAGCAGGCAGCCGTCGCAACAGCCACGACAAGAATTACCAGTTCAGGTTTTCGGCGTTTCACGATAGAGACTTGATTTGCCTTGATTGATACGAGCGCGGATCGATTCGTCGGTCAGGGGATGGTGACGGCCTCTTGGAAGGTGCTCCCGCGCGAGATAGGTGTGCACTTCGCTGCGCAGGTGGGCCCGCATGTCGTGGCCGTGACGGCGGGCGCGTTCAGCGCGAAGGGCGTCGACATCGATGGGGGCGACGACGATCTTCTCGCCGGGGCCGGGATCGGCCTGAGAGAGAATGCGGCCATCGTAGTCGACAACCATGCTGCCGCCGGGCCAGGAAAACGGGGCATAGGAGGCCAGCGAGGCGCCCTGATTGGCCGCAACGACATAGGCGGTGTTCTCAACGGCTCGGGCGCGATTGAAGAGTGTCCACCAGTCGAGTGGTGGCGTAGCGCCCCAGGGGTCCATGTAGGCGGAGACGCGGATGATGACGTCAGCGCCGTTGAACGCAATCTGCCGAATCGTTTCGGGGAAGAGCCAGTCGTAGCAGATGGCGACACCAAGACGACCGATTTCAGTTTCAGCCACTGGAAACGGTTCATCGGTGTAGTCTGAAAAATCATGCGGGCTGGCGTGGAGTTCCCAGGGAATCCAGGGATTCACCTTGCGGTACTTGGTCAGGATGCCGGTGGGGCCGATCAGAAGCGTGGCGTTAAAGACGACGTCCGGACGATTCTCATCGATTTCGAGAAAGGAGCCGGTCTGGATGTAGCATCCATACTTGGCGCAGAACGAAACGTAGCGATCGGTATGCTCGTTGGGAATTGCGACGGCAAGACGATCACGAAGCTTGGCGACGGATTCGTAAATCGGCGCGGCGTGAGCAAACTCGGGAAACACGAGAAGGCGCACATCAAAGAACGGTTCGTAACCGATGATCGCACCTTCGGCCATGGCCAGCATGCGCGCGACGCGGTCCGAGATCTCAGAGCGATCCTTCGGGCAGTCAAACGCGGTCTGGCACGCGGCGGCGTAATACATGTGCGAGGAGTGTACAGACAAGGGCGGTCAACCTTGTGCGAGAGTATGGGTCCGCGTGCGAAGGGTCATGGCCGACGATCGTGTCCAGATGGATTCACCAGCGACACAGCAGTGGATTCATCGGGACTCCATCTCGATCCTGCCCAACCACGAAAGAAATTCCTTTGCATTGGCGTAACCGACCATGCGATCAAGCTCCTGATCTCCTTTGAAGGCGATGATCGTTGGAACCGCGGAAATATCGAGGGTTCTGCTGATCTCGGGATCGCCGTCGATATCAAGCTCAAAGTAGACGGCGTTGGTATCGAGCCACGATACGACATCCCTATCGGCCATGGTCGTCGCGTTCATCTGCCGGCATGGACCGCACCAGGTCGCAGACGCCTTGACGATGAAGATCTTGTTGCCGTCGCGGGCGACCTGCCGTTGGGCGTTGTATGCCACGGCGTTGCTGACGGGTGACGAGGAGGTCTGAACCTCGCATCCGGCTGCGAGCAATGTGAGACTCAGGAGGGCAACGATGAATGTCGCGATTCGCATGGACTCGGACCCTTTCAGAAAGTTGAGCACGTGGAGGACTGCATGAGGTCGTCAGCCGACGGATACTGAGAAGTCTACTCTTCCGGGTCAGGATGAAGAGCGCCACGTCGATGAAAGGGCGATTCTGCGATAGGATCAGCGGGTGGCGGCAGGATTCGCAGTCGTTGACATCGAGATCTTTCGGTCGAGGCTCATCGCACTCGAGGAGTGGCTCTGGTCGGAATATTGGACAACCGCTCTGCGATCGCCACCGGCTCTCGAAGAGGTCGTCTCCGGAGTGGAACGACTCTCCGATCTCTACACCATTGAACGACGGATGATTCATCGGGCGGGTGACGCCGGACTACTTCCCGCCCGGCTGCTTTATTTCCTCGCGGCCGATGCACCCAAGGTCTATTTCGTGATTCGAGAGTTGGAGGCAAGGGGATTAGGGGGAGGGGCCGACTGCTTGAGCGTTCTCGACATGGGGTGTGGAGTCGGGGCGACGGCCGCAGGGTTGATCCTCTCGCTCGATTGTGCGAGGCATCGCGAGGTTCATTTGAAGGGGATTGATGCGGTGGCGGCGGGTTTGGCAGCCTTTCAGACCGTGTGCGGGAAATGTGGAGAGCTCGCGGGGTTGTCGGTCAAGACCGAAGTTCTGGCAGGGACGATTGGCGACCGTCACGGTGCAGATCGAGATTCGGCCGCCGACGTTGTGCTGGCACAGACCGTCCTGAACGAGGTTGCTGTGGAGTCTTCTGAATCAGCGTTTGAATGTTTCCGGCGGTGGGCATCGCGGTCGCTGACGATCGCCATCGAGCCGGCGCTCAAGGAACCGACGCGGCGGCTTCAGGCCTGGCGCGACCGGTGCCTGGCATTCGGCATTCGTATTCACGCACCCTGTCCGCACGAGGCCCCGTGCCCGATGCTGGCGAATTCAAAGGACTGGTGTCACGAAATGCGGCCGTTCGACCCAACACCCAGAGTGTCAGAGATTCAGCGGCACACAGGTCGGCGCGACCGAATGCTCAAGTATTCATTCATGGCCATGGGGCCGGGCAGCGAGGTCACAACCGAGGCCGCGGCGAAGATGAGTCGTTCGGCGGCTGCATTGACGGGGAGATTCGTCACAGAGCCGCTCGGCAGCAAGGGAAAGACGGAGCGCATCGTGTGCACCACGGAGGGGAAGCTTGTCACCCTTCGCGTGCTGGATCGGGAGCGCTCAGCAGGCAATGAGGCATTGCTCTCATGTTCGCGTGGCGTCATGGTCGAAGTTGATCAGTCGCCCCGAATCGGGCCCGAAGGTCATGTGACCGTCATGACTCCCTAGCAGAGAACGGCTGTGGGACGGAGGATGGCGGATCGCACGCGGTTGGCGACGGTATCCCAGCGGAATTCCCGAGATCGTTCCAGACCTCGCCGGCGCAGCAGATCGGCAAGCGATGAATCGTCGATGATGCGGGCGATGGCCCTGGCGATGGCCTCGGGGCTCCGCGGGTCGATGAGCAAGCCGGCATCGCCCACAACCTCGGGAAGACTGCTGCAATCGGAGGCGACTACCGGAGTTCCACAGGACATGGCCTCCACCGCGGGCAACCCGAACCCTTCCTCGAGCGAAGGCACGACGACGCACGCCGCGCTGCGATAGAGGGAGGCAAGTTGAGCCTCCTCCACATGTGGTCGACGAATCACCCTGTCGGCGATCCGGAGGCGGTCAATGAGCCGGAGTTCGGCATCGTCGGCCAGTTCGGTGAAGACCAGTCGCATCTCACGTTGAGGAAGTTGAGCGAATGCTTCGATCAGGCGAAGGCAGTTCTTGTGCGGCTTGTGGTTTCCAACGTGCAGCACATAGGGCGAATCGATTTCAGCCTGCGGACCCTCCGGACCGAAGCTGTCGCTGACCCCGTTGCCAACGACGACAACCCGATCCGCCGGCCAATCCGACCACTCCAGGATGCGTTTCCGCGAATACTCGGAAACGGTGAGGACCGCAGCCGCCTTGCGACCCGCCGGCTTCACGATGTTTTCGTACCAGAGTCGCCGAAGGACGCCGGCGCTTCCGGACGTGGAGAGATGGATCAGGTCGTGCAGGCAGAAGATGAAAGGACAGGGGGCTGATCGTGGTGCGTTGAAACCGGGTGTGAAGAAGACGTCGCAGGGGTTGCGCCGGAGGTATCGACTCAGCCGCCAGGGGTCGACGGCCGCTGCGGGGGAGCCGGCGATGGAGATCGGGTACAGGTCCGGGATTCTTGCAGCCACCTCGCGAGCGAACCGGCCGATACCGTGCGGACCCTCCCATCGACGATCGATCATGATCTTGGGTTTCTGCAGCACTGCGCTCACGCTGAGACCGCCACGGGCGGTCGACGGGCATCGACAGCGAGTTCGACCTGATCGGCGATTCGGTTTGCCGCCTGACCATCGGTGCACAGGGCAAACGGAAAGGGTTCGAGCAGGTCTGGGCCCTCGCCGTCAAGCACGCGATTCGCGATCCTCGCCATCGATTCCGGCGCGTCGGCAAGGAGTCCAAGGCGGCCGCACAGTTCAATCATCATGTTATTGGTTGACTCTCGAAGCCAGGCGGGAACGCAGGCGATGGCGGGCCGTCCGCAGGCGAGGGCGGCACCGAGAGCAGCGCTGTGCACCGAGACTGCGACGCGGCTCCGCGAGATGGCGTCGGCGAGGGAATCGGAGAAGCCGTCGACGGGGAGGTGCCTGTAATCGGTGATGACCTCGGTCGGGTGGACCTTGGCAAGGACCCTGACCTCCGGGCGAACGGCACGGATGGCCTGAACAAGCGACGCGAAGAAGCTCTTTGACCACCCGCGAGGCGCGAAGCCGCCGGCATCGAGCGGCTGAGTCAGGATGACGACATCGTGATCCGGATCGCGCGGCGAGACAGTTGGAAAGAGCGCGGGAATACCCGTGGCGACGATGGTTCGCGCGTTTGAACCGCGCTGAATCCACGCCTCGCGCAGGGATTCGTCGGCCACGCAGAATCGGTCAGCGCCGCCGAAGCCATAACCGATCGTCCGCCTGGGACGATCAAGCGCGGTATCAAAAGCGATGCGGGCCAGAGACATTACCTCGCCGTGGGCCAGCATGAGCCGGGTTCGCATCCAGGCTCGCCGAGGGTGATCGGCAACATTTCGAAGGCTCTTCCGCACCGTCAGGGTGGGAACGAGCTCGTTGGCGGCCTCCTGCACGAGGACCGACGCAACTCCGTGTCGACGCGATTCGAGAATGAGGCGATGGTGGAAATAGAGATTGTCAGCGCCGACCAGGACTGCGTCGGGTCGGCATTCACGAAGGAGGCGAGCGGCATTCAGTGGCGCATCGCGGCCGATGATTCGCCGTGGCGAACCGTTGATGACCTCGAGCACGAGATCGATGTCGGAGCCGTCAAGGGCGACAATCTGGACGTCGTGTCCGCGGGTGCGAAGGGCGGTGGCAACATGCATCAGCGCCCGGGCGTCGGCCGGCGAAGAGACGAGGACCAGGGCACGAATCATGCGAGGTCCTCCCATGTGAGCGGCTGGTCGGCGACGACTGCGCGAGCGAGCCGGCGGCCGATGAGCCGATCGAGTTCCATCGGTGGAATGCCGGTGCCGGGTCGCTTGATGGCGATATCTGACTTGCGTAGCTGATCACCACGGTCAAGATTTCGGATGGCGACGACTGACTTGCGTGCCACCTCGCGGGTATCGAGTTCCGCCGGCATTGGGCGTTTGATGCTGTCGCCGAGGGCCGATTCCACGACACGAATCTGGCGCACGAGGTCGGCGAATTCTTCAGGTTCCAGCGAAGCGGCATGATCGGGCCCGGAGAGTGACCGCGAGAGCGTCACGTGCTTTTCAATGATGGAAGCGCCACGGGCAACGGCCGCGAGGGAGACCGCAGTGCCCATGGTGTGATCGGACATGCCGACGGGACCACCCACGGCCAAACGAATGGAATCCATCGCTCGAAGGTTCGACTGGTCTGCAGGTGCGGGATATGCGCTCACGCAGTGGAGCCACGCCACGGGCGGGTCGCCTGCCTGTTGCAGCATGGCGGCCGATGCCTCGACCTCGTCGAGCGAGCACATTCCGGTCGAAAGGATCAGCGGGCGTTTGGCGTCGGCCAATGCCTGCAACATTTCGGGGTTGGTCAGTTCACCGGAGCCGAGCTTGAAACCCTCGACACCGAGGTCGATGAGTTCCTTGACGCTTTGCGGATCGAACGGCGACGAGAGAAAAACAAGACCATGCTTCTCGGCAAGCCGCTTGAGATCGGCGAGGACGTCGAGCGGAAGCTCAAGTGATTTGAGCATGTCGAATTGCGACTGATCTGCTGAGGCGGAGGCCGACTGATAGGCGGCCTTGCGGGCCGTTCGTGTGACGAGCCGGTCGGCGGAGAACGTCTGAAACTTGACCGCATCAGCGCCGGCGCGCGCGGATTCCTCGACGAGTTTTCGAGCAAGTGCGACATCGCCGTTGTGATTGACACCGGCTTCAGCGATGACAAAGCACGGATGATCGTCTCCGATGTTCCTTCCGCCGAGCTCGAATGGGCGATCGGGGGCGTGTCGGCGCTGCTGCGCTTCGGCCACGTCAAGGTCGATGGGATAGTCGATATCCACCGCGCGGTGTGCCGGTACAACCACGCCGCGTGTCCGGTCGGGAACGAGAAAGCCGCGATGCGTGCGAAGAAACGGCGAGGTCGCGAGGTAGAAGCCCACGGGCCGATAGCTCGGGCGAAGATCCTGTCGGCGTGACGCAGCGGCATCGCCAAGAACCGGGTGCAACAGGCCGGTATCGTCCATCGACTGGCACCATGGCAGCGGATGATCGACTTCCGCAACGCCGATGACTGCCTCCGACCCACTCGCCAACACCTGCCACGCGGCATCGAGATCCTGAACCCGAAGCAGTGGCGAGGTCGGCTGAAGGAGCAGAACGGCATCCACAGGCGCTCCATGGTGGGCGCACCGATCGAGTTCGTATTCAACAACCGACCATGAACTGGCTTGATCGTCGGCCAATGCGGCCGGACGAAGGTCCGTGGGTCGGTCATGCTCGGGCCATGCCGCCGCAATGGTCGGATCATCGGTCGAAAGTCGCAGAACGAGCTCGGGATGCCGCGTTCGCAATTGGGCCAGGGTGCGGTGAGCCCACGTCACCAATGGCCGACCGGCCAGCAGTGCCAGGTTTTTGCCGGGGAACCCTTTCGAACCACCCCGAGCAGTAACCAGGCCGAGAATGCGCATGAATGATTCGAAACAAGTGAAGGGCTTAGCCCGTTGCGTAGATCTGTGAGATCAAACGCATTGTAATCAGTGCGTCGTCGATGGTCGGCATTTCGTTGGGTTGGCCGCGATGGGCACGGACGGCATGCTCGGCCTGGAGTCGAAACCCCGGCTTGAACGACTTGTCCCACACATGTTGTTCACTTGGATTCAGCGTCCGCTCGCCGGCATTCTGGAACGACGCCTGCTCCAGAGGACGCATCTCCCAGCGACGGGTGGGCGTGGTCACATGCACCATCCAGGGGCCGGGCCCGTTCCAGATCGCGTGATAGAGGCCGCGATCGCCGGACTCAAAGTCGACCGTGGCAACGACCACGGGAGACCTTCCGCGATCAAACGCGGTAGCGACATGGACTTTCTGAATGCGACTGCGGCCGATGGAGCAGAGATAGTCCACCAGGTGGATGGAGTTGGCATACATCCAGTTCTCAACAACTTCCGGCGGGTGCCCGATGTCGTGGGCCAGGGTCTGGGACTGATTGTCGAACACGGCGATCACGCGAGGCCCCTCGCGGGTCGCGAGATCATCAAGGACGGTTCGTGTCGATGAAAGGAACCGGCGGTTGAGCCCGACGAAGACGCGCCGCCGGGACTGCTGCGCTACGCGATGAATCGCCTCGGCGTCGGCGAGGTTGTATCCCAGCGGCTTCTCCGCCAGGACGGTCCAATCATGCTTGAAGGCTTCGAGGCACACCGCGCGTGCAGCCAGCTCCGGCACCGCAATGATGAGCAGTCCGCCGGCGGCGTGATCCGCCAGTTGATCGATGGAATCACAGACCCTTTCAACTCCCATGTCGCCTGCAACCGACTCTGCCTTTGCTCTTGTCCGGCTGTAGATTCCGGTGAGTTTGACGCCGGCGATGTCGCGAAAGGCCTTGAGATGCTCACGGGCCATGCCGCCCGCGCCGATGCATGCGATGGAGAGGGAATCAGATGACTGAGGCAACGAGTGAACTCCGGATCAGATGCGTGAGGGGGAAAGGATAGGTGTCAGGCCCACGGAAAGACGCGATCTCGATCAACCGCGCGATCATTCAGTCGAATCGGAACATGCCCGTTCTCATCCGACAGATGCGCTGCCACCAGCCCCATGACGGCAAGCCTGCCATCCTCGCCGGTGGGAAAATTCTTTCGTTCGAGCAATGCGCGAAGCACGGCCACCGATGGTGCGACCGCATCGGCTGGTGCAATGGTGAGCCGTCGGTCGTCCCAGGGCATGCCATAGCGGGTGGTCGGCATTGAGCGGTGTTCCGCCTTTCGCACCGAGACAGTGACCTCGCCGATCAGTTCGTCGATGGCAATCTGGCCGTGTTTGGCAGCGTAGACAACCCGAACCCCGTGGCCCTGGTCATCCCCCGCATCCATGTAGAAACGGACGCCATTCTGTGTGACGGCCCGGACGGATCCGGCTCGATCCTCGAACTGGGGCCCGCGCGGATTGGCCACCGCGGCGTCGGAGAACCACGCGGAGACCTCGATGGGGGGGCTTCCGGCCATGAATCGCAGCATCTCCAGATAGTGCGAACCATTCATCGAGATGCCGAAGTTGCCGGCAATCACCGTGATCGACGCCAAGCCGCCGAATTCGTCGGATTCAAGCATCTGTCGAGGCTGGGTGTACTGCTCCATGAAACGCATCTGATGATTGACGGCCAGATGGCAACCGTGGCGCTTGCAAGTCTCGATCATCCGGTCGCAGGCGGCGATCGAGGTGGCCATCGGCTTTTCGCAGAGGATGTACTTCGCGCTCCGTTCGGCCGCGACATTGACCAGCGGCTCGTGGCTCGGAGCGGTGGTCGCGACGATCACCACCTCCGGCATGACCTTGTTGATCATCACACCGGCATCCGCAAACTGGCGCGATGCATCGATGCCCGCGACCGATGCCTGTTGCAACGCGTCGGGCCGAGCATCGCAGACCCCGACAAGGTCGAGTCCCGCGGTTCGCGCCACCTGAATATGTCGAATTCCCATCCGACCCGCACCGATGATGACTGCCTTCATATGGAGTTTCCGCGTGTGTCCTGAACAAGCTGACGCAGCAAATCGCAAAGTCGTCGCCCGCTGCGTCCGTCGAGCATTCCCCAACGGCCGGCCTGACGCGCCTGCTGTTGCGCCAGGCTTTCCAGAAAGCTCGGATCGTCGACACACCGTTGCATGGACTCTCGAAACTCTCTCGCACTCTCTACTGTGAGAACGCCGGCGACCCGGGAGAAGTCGTCATAGCGATACCGATAGGCATCATAGTTGAGGACCGGTATGCCGCAAGCGATCGCCCAGCGGATCGTCGCCGACGCACAGGCCACAAAGAGGTCAGCACCCGGAAGAATGGAAGTCAGCGGACCGTCAGCGATCACCCCGGATTGAGAATGTGCCTGAACTGCAGATCGGGGCGTGCGCGGATGAACACTGTAGGTGACCTCCCATGCCGATGAAGATTCCGCCGTCCGACACCAGCATTCGAGCAATTCGGGGTAGCTTTCGAATCCGGTGAATGACCTTCGCACGTCAAATTGATCCGGGGGCAGCGCCACGATCATGCGACGATGCGGTTTGTCTGCTCGTGGTCGAGAGCCTATAGCCGCCAACTCATCCAGCGATGCCGACCCGGTCACGTGCAGGCGAGATCGATCAAGACCACCAGCCTCCAGATACTCTCGCAGCGCATCGCTTTCGCAGGCGATCGCATCGGCATTGCCGCTGTTGTATTGCCACGGATCAGGCGGCGCGAGACCCAGGGACTCCAGGGCAAGGATGCCCGCGGCGGGCAGCCGCAGAAGCCTCTTTCCCTCGTATTCGATCACCCACGTGGGCCACCGTCGAGCGGCGAGTCTGTTCCTGAGGCCGCGACATTGATGCGTGGGGTCGTCGCGATAGGTCTCCGCGGGTTCTCGATAGGTTGCGAACGTGAAGGGAACGACGAGACACGGTACGGATATCTTGTGAGCTGCCTGAATCAGGATCGGAGCGGCCGTCTCCACCTGATCCTCCGCGAGCACCAACGCGTCCGGCCGAGTGTTGTGCATCAACTGTGCCGCCTCGTGTTGTTGCCTCCTTCGTCGTGCCATTTGAACGACGACGCTCGATCGGCGGCGATGTGCCGGGATGAGTCGACGTAGAACCGACGAGGGCAATCGACCCTGACCCGATGAATCCGAGGGCTGGATCGATGAACTCCGGCATGGTCGGCCGCAAGGGTCGACCCAGGCCCAGCGGGGATGGTTTCCGCGCAGGGAATCCATCGCGGCCCTCAATTCGGGAATTGTCGCAAACACAATCCGCCATGGGGCAATCGCCTCCAGGCATGCGGCATGGGCTGCAAGATGACGCGCCTGGGCGATTCCGTCAGCGTAGAAGAGAATGGTTTGAATGGTGCCGCTCACACGTGGGCATGTTGACTCGGCGAGGTGAGCCGATCAAAGAGTGCGCCCAGACGATCCCCGACGCAACCGTCGAGCATACCCCATTCCGCCGCGACACTCTGCTGACGCTGGGCAAGGTCATCATAAAAGGCCGAATCGGTCACCAGTTGTTTCATGATCCTGGCGAAGTCGGCAGGTCGACTCACGGTGACGACGCCGCGGGCTCGATCGAAGTCGTCATAGTGAAATCTATAGACATCGTAGTTGACGACCGGCTTGCCACAGGCAATCGCCATCACGGTGGTGGCAGAGACGCAGACGTTATAGATGTCGCACAGCGGAATGAGGTGAGAGACGTCGTCCCGCACGATCCGGCAACCAAATCTCTCGACGAAGCTCATTCGCTCCGGGGTGAGGCTCGGATGCAGATTGACAATGACATTCGTGTTGGGCAGGGATGTGAGCGTGGAAATCCAATGCTTCACCAGGTCGTCGTAGGTCGTGAAGCCGCAACCCGGCCGTTCGCCGACCAGGTCGACGGTGAGAGCGCAGAGGATCAGCCGCCGGTCAGCGGGCATGCCGAGCTCCTCAAGAAGCCTGGCCCGGCGCTCCGGTGCCCGGCGAAGGTGACTGGCCAGTTCATCCATGCGCAGGTTCCCAGTGACCACCAGTTGCTTCTTGGGGAACCCATAGCCCAGATAAACCCGCCTTGCTTCTTCGCTCTCCAACGCGATGGCCGCGGCGTTCCCGGAGTTGTAGTACCAGGGGCGCGGCGGGGCGAGACCGTGAAGCTCTCTCGCTGCGGCCCAATACCAGGGCATGCGGACCAGGGTTCGACCCTTATGCGTGTGTTTCCATCGTGGCCGATAGCGCGACACCAGTCGGTTTCCCAGCGCACACATCTGGTATTCGATTCGGTTAAAGAATGCCTCGGCGGGTTCGCGCGGATTGACGAGTGTGAATGGAATGACGACGGATGGAATGCCGGCCGTCTCGGCTGCGCGAATCAAAGCTCCCGTTCCGTAGTTCACGTTGTCTTCCGGAAGGAGGACGAGCGATGGGCGAATCTTCGCAATGACCGCCTCGGCGTAGCGCACATCAAGGCCGGTTTGGCGATAGGCGAAGTAGAACAGTGGCAGGTCGCCGCTGAGTTCTCGCACGCTGCTTCGCACGGTGAGGTAGGCACTTCGCAGGCTCCGGCGAATTTTCGCCGTGACCCAACGCATGGCCGTTGCCGCAGAGTTCACGACTCGGGTAATGACTCGCGAAGGAAGTTGAAAGAGCCAACGCGAACCGGAACGGAGCCTGTTGAAGTTGAAATTGATGTTGAGAGCACGCAGTCGACTGCCGAGAGACAGGTGCATCCGCACAACCCGGGTGGCGTGGGTCACCCGAACGCGAATCCACAGCCAGATGATTCGACACCGGTTGCTGACCCGTGTTCGCAACTGGAAGAGCGCCGGGTGCGTGACTTGAACAGCCAGCAGACTGCCGAGGCGCCTACGCCATCGATCGATCGCCGCACCAATTGAATGGAAGGTCAATCGAAATCGTCGGCGCGGAGATGCGGCGGGGGGGTCAGTCGTGGCCTTGACATCCTCAAGGGCGTTGAATCGAAACCATCGGATCCCATGCTCGTCACATCGTGCCACATCGGTCTCGAGCTGCGAGTACTCCTCGGGAAAGAGAAAAATCGGCTCATAGCGTCCGGATTCCCGGCACCAGAGCGCAGCGCGAAACATCTCCCGGAAATGGGTCGCCATGTACGCGATGACCAGGACTCGTCGACTCATCGGGGCGGAAACTGCCGGGGCGGCCATTCCCCGCGGCGCACTTCAGGCTCGGCATGATATGGAGGCACTGCGGGGGCTGATAGTAGGCCGTTCTGGAGCGGTTCGCGGCCGCGTCGGTACAATCGCGTCGCCATGCAATTCAGCGAGGTCACAGACCTGCAATTCTCTAGGCGAGCCTCGATCTCGTGGCGACTGAAGATCGCTTCGGGCCGATTCCTGAACTATTTCAGTGCCCCGGCGCGCGAAATGGCCGCCCTGGAGCGGCGTGCCTATGTCGCGAAGGCTCGTTCGCCCGGATCGCGCCTGACAGAGGATGAAATCCGCGAACTTGCGTCGTATATGCACGACGTTCAGGAACTCCCGTCGCGCCGGGCATACTTCGAGGGTCGGCCGCTCGAAGAGACCTTTCAGGGGCTGATGGTTCCGTTAGTCCGGAAGGTCCTTGACGCTGATGCTGGCGTGCGCAGCGTCCTGAATATCGGGTTGCACTATGCCTGGTGCGACCATGCCCTGGCGACGGCCTACCCCGGGATTCAATTCATGGGCGTGGATTTTGCGCCGAATCTTGCGGAGTTCAATGGTGAGTTCGCAAGACCGAATTTCAAGGTCCGCACGGGATACGCTCTTGATCTTCTGGAGTCCGGTGAAGTGCGGGCTGACCTGGTGCTCATGTCGTCAACCGCGGTCGTGATCAAGAATCAGGAGCTTCGTCGCTACGCCAGGGCCGTTGCCAGGTCCGCCCGATACTTCGCGCTGAGCGAGCCGCTCTATAATTTTCCCGGCGGCGCTGTGGTCGATCCGCTCACGGTCAGTCTTGAGGAATCAAGGCCGTCCTATGCCTATGCCGGCTACAACGACAAGCCAGGCCCGCTCTGTTACACGCACAACTTCAGGGCGATTCTCGAAGAGGCGGGATTCGACGTCGTGCACTACCACGCCTTTCGGCCAGCCTTCACCGACCTTCGCATGGTGCAGATCATCGGGAGGGCGCCGGAATGATTCCGTTCGTCGACGAGACGACGCTTGAATGGACCCCATCAGACGATCGGCGATGGCGCCGACGGATGACGATCGGTCGATGGATCAACCGGCTCATTGACCCGGTCATGGAGATGGATTCGGTCAAGGCGCAGGAAGCGATTGAACTTGCTCGTTCGCCACAGCCTCGATTGAATTCGACTGAGATTCAACACATCACCGAGTACCTCACCCAGGTTCAGGACAAGGAGATCCGACGAGACTACTTCGCCCGGACACCGCTGGAGCGGACCTTTCCCGGCCTGATGGTGCCGCTCGTGGAGGAGGTAATCCGGATTGATCCGGGTATTCGAAGCGTCATGAACATCGGCGCGTACTACTTCCACGTCGATCATGAATTGGCCACGCGCTATCCCGGGGTGGAATTCATCGGCGTGGATCTTCCCGCAAATCTCGCCGAATACAACCGGGAGCTCCTTCGCCCCAACCTGCGTGCTGAAGCGGGATATGCGATGGATCTGATCGAGGACGGTCTTCGGGCGGATCTGGTGACCTTTTCGGCCACGGGTGCCGAGATCAAGAGCAATGAACTCGTGCGATATCTTGAACTGATTCACGGCTTCGCGCGGTGGATCATCTTCAGCGAGCCGCTCTACAACCTTCCGGGCGGAGGCGTGGTGGATCCTCGGACCCTCGATCCGGATCGTTGCCTCGCGATCTATGCCCAGCCGGATTATCTTCCCCACAAGAAGGGGCCGTTGGCGCGGGCGCACAACTATCAGGCGATGCTTGAGCGGTCCGGATTCAAGGTCCGGCACTATCACGCCTTCAAACCGGAATTCACGGACATCCGCTGGGTGCAGGTCGTCGCCGAGAATCCGTCCATCCGCGGCACATTGCATCTTCCAAACTCCACGGAAGCCGCACATCACGCCGTTGCCGCGAGCGCTTGAGACCTTCACATGGATCGCGTTGCTGAAAACAACCTCGAGTTCTCCACCCGGGCCAGGGCGTGGTGGAAGTTTCGCCTCGCGGTCGGTCGACGCCTGAACCGGTATCTCATACCAGCCAGAGACCTGGATACGGTGGAGAAGCGGGCCTACGTGAAGCGGGCGCGTTCGCCCGGAGACCGTCTCACCGAGGAGGAGCTCAGCGCCCTCAAGACCTACATGATCAATGTGCAGGATCGCGATATTCGACGCGAATACTTCCGCACGACGCCGCTGGAGCGCACCTTTCAGGGCCAGGTCGTCCCGCTCGTGTCGACCGCACTCGAGAAAGACCCTTCGATCCGGTCGGTTCTCGACATTGGAACTCACTACGCATGGATCGATCACCACCTGGCGTCCATCCACGATCGGATCCAATTCACCGGGGTGGATTTTGCCGTCAACCTTGCGGAGTTCAATGCCGAGTTCGCCCGGCAGAACCTGAGATTCGTCAGCGGCTATGCGCTCGATCTGCTGGAGTCCGGCGCTTTGGATCCTGATCTGGTCTTCTTCTCCTGTACCGCCTACGAGATCAAGAATGCGGAAGTGCAGCGATACCTCCGTGTACTTGCCCGGCGTCGGCGCACCGTTGTATTCAGCGAGCCGATCTATCCCATGCCCGGCGGACGAATCGTGGATCCTGCGTCCGTTGACGTTGCCGAATCGGTACCCGTGTTCAGCCTTCCCACGCATCTTCCCGGCCAGTACGGGCCGTTGGCACAAGTGCATAACTATCGAGCCTTGGCGACGGCCGCGGGATTTGAAATCCTGCATTACCGCGCGTTCAAGCCGGAATTTACGGACCTGCGCATGGTGCAACTGGTGGCGCGATCATCAGAACCCGGTTAGCGGCGATGGATATCACTCTCGCGACCCGCCACCGGCACTCCAGCGTCTAGGTCAGGACCTCGGCCGGGGCGGCATCGACCGGCTCCGGTACTTGCGTGTACGTCCAGTGAAGTCGCGGCCGGATCATCGCGTCAGGCCAGTCCCTGGTCCAGGCCCGGCTGCCTTCACCGCGCACCCCGCCCGCTGAACGGCCCTCCACGATATTGATCGTCAGTGCATTGCGCGCCCAGACACAGGAAGGCGAGGTTGGATTGGTGCAGACCGTGTATTCGATCGACAGCCGGCCGGTGGTGAGCAGGTTCCCGGGAATTCGACATCGGGCAACGTAGTGACCCACGGGATGAGGCCGATCCGGCAATGGTGTGTCAAGGTTGTCCATGGCGACAAAGACGATTCGACCCAGAGTGTCATGGAACGCGAGGTGCACCTGAAGCACATGCTTCTGCTCATGCACGATGTACTCGACCTCGACATCGAAATCTTCCGTCACATCAAACACAACCTGAGCTCGGCCGCGGCCATCGATGGCTCGAATCGCCCGCAAGCTGACCGATTGATCCTCGAATTGGGGGGGGTGATCGCCGATCCACGTCGTTTCAACTTTTTCCGACATGCCGGCGGCGGCAATGGCCGCGGCACTTGACCCGCTGCCGGACGCCGGGCCCGCCGGATCACCCTCGGCCACACCTGACGGATCGAGCTCCCCGGCGTCACCGGCCGATGGTACATGCCCCAGGTACCGGGCAATGACATCGCCGACACTGCCGTCGAGCGCGAGTTGGCCTCGTTCAAGCAGGATCGCGCGGGTGCAAAGGCGGCTGACGGCGTCGAGCGAATGGCTCACGAACAGGACCGTTCGGCCAGCCAGGGCGACGTTCTCCATCTTGGCAAGGCATTTCCGGACAAACTTGATGTCGCCCGTGGCCAGCACCTCGTCAACGATCAGGATGTCGGTATCAAAGTGGGCGGCAACCGAGAACGCCAGTCGCGAATACATGCCGCTGGAGAACTTCTTGACCGGCGTATCCACGAATTTGGCGAGCTCCGCGAACTCAACGATTTCGTCGAAGATCTTGTCGGTATCGCGCCGGCTGCGGCCGTAGATCGCCCCATGCTGATAAATGTTCTCTCGTGCGGAGAGCTCGATATGGAATGCAGCGCCAACTTCAAGGAGGGCGCCAAGAGTTCCAAAGACTTTGACGCTGCCGGTCGTGGGCGCGGTGATTCTGGAAAGAATCTTGAGAAGAGTGCTCTTGCCGGCCCCATTGACGCCCAGGATTCCCACAACTTCGCCGACCTTGACCTCAAACGACACATCCTTGAGCGCCCAGAGAATCTCCTGATCGATGAAGGTGGCGTGGCCGCGAAGAACGCTCATGGCCCGGCGCACAGGATTTCTGACCCAGCCCGACATGGATGCGAGCAACGTTCGTTGCGTATCAAGCGTGGCCCCGATGAGATAGGCCTTCCCAAGACTCTCGATGGAGACTGCGGTGTTGCCCATGAGTGTCAGAGTACGTCCACCAGCGTGGATTCGATCCTGCGAAACACGACGCCGCCGATAAAGAAGATGACCATGGCGATCACGCAGGATCCTGCGACGTACGGCGTTGGTGCGAGCTCGCCGATCTTGAACATCCATCTGAAACCGTCGATCGACGTGGCAAACGGATTCAAGCCGGCGATATCCGCAAATCTGCCCATCGTGTCGCGCGAGTAGTTGATGGGCGAGAGCCAGAATAAGAACATTGTCAGGTGCGTGGAAAAGTGCCGTACATCGCGGAACTGAACCGAGAGGCTGCTCATCAGCAGCCCGAGTCCGGTTGCGGTCACAAGACCCGGGAGCAGAAAGACAGGAACCAGGACCAAGCGCCACGTTGGTGGATAGCCGTACCAGAGCGACATCCCCAGAAGAATGCCGAAGGCCAGCAGGAAATCGACCGAGAAGACGAGAATGCTCTGCAGCGGAAGTATGACTCTTGGAAAATAGATCTTGGTAATGATGGTGTAGTTCGAATGAAGGCTGGTGATCGCGGCGTTCATCCCGTTGTTGAAGAAATACCACGGCACCAGCGCTGTCAGATTGAAGAGCGCGTAGGGCACGCCCTTGGTATCAACCTTCAGGAACACTCCGAACACGATCGAAAACACCACCATTTGCATCAGCGGCTGAACGATCGCCCACAGAGGCCCCAGAATCGTCTGCGTGTATCGCACCTTGAGGTCGCGATAGATCGTTAGGAGCAGCATTTCCCGGTAACGCCAAAGTTCCGCGAGGTTGATCATCGACCACCCTCGCGAAGGGCGAATCTCAAGCAGGGGTTGTACGGTGCCGTCGGCCATGGCGCATCGGGGAATCAGCAGGATAGCCGCTTCATCCCGTGCGGTCATTCAGAAGGCGGGCGCCCGCCCCTCGTCACTAGTCCTCGGCCTCGGGCATCGGTGGATTCACCAGCATGCCGGGCGGTTCCGCTGATTCTGTGGTGTTCGGCGGCGCGGCCGTCGCCGGAATCACCAGATCGTTTCGAGTGGCCTTGAGCCGCTTATAGACCTCATCCGAAATCACGTAGTACCAGTCGGCGAATCGTCGATTCAACTCGTTAACCTTCGCCTGGCCGTCCGCAAGTGCCTTCTCGTACTCGGCCTGTTTCCTCGCGTTTGCCTCCTCGACCTTCTTCCTCGCCTCCTCCATCACCGACTTCATCTCATCCGTCATTTCTGGCTGCGACGACGCGCCATCCGACGGCGCTGCGGGAAAGTCCGGCAGCGGGGTTGGTTGCGGGGCGGGCACCAGGGATTGATCAAACTCCGCCATGATGAACAGGTAGCGATGCAGGCTGGTGCCGCCGGAATCTGAAGCACCTTCCGGAGCCGAGACAACCTCGCCGAATCTCAACGCATATCGCACCCCGGTTCGAAGATTCACTGACATCTCGCCTTCGTTCGATGCCAGGCCGCCGTCCGCCGTGAGGTAATACCCCTTGGAATGCAGCGACACGACCGCTTCGTTGTCGAGGTGAATCCCCGCGGCCAGTTTGAGGTCAGCGCTCAATCCCGACGGTTTGCGACGAACGTCGACGATTCTCAGGTCCGACAACGCGGCCTTCAGATCCTCCACCCGCGCCGTGTTGAGCTCCATGCCCTCGGGAAGATTGTCAATCGACCATTGGCGCGTCGTGCCGTCGTAGCCGAGGGTGATTTCATCACCCTTGTTCACCACGCCTTTGTCGATATCCACCGAGTACGCATCGATGCGAATCGATGCGATATCAGGGGTGTTGATCTTCAGCAGGTCCTTCTCGATCCACTCCGAGAAATCGGTCGTGAGTTTGTCGGTCGAAATCCTGGCCGAATACACCGCGTCTTTGCCCGCCTGGCGCAGGTAGCGGTGGTCGGGCTGATCCTTGACCGGCAGGCCAATGATGTAATCAACGAGCGTTCGGCCCGCGTCATCCGCCAACGTGACGTGCACGCCGACCGCCGTGCCGCCCCCCGTCGCCTGCCCGGGATCGAGCACGCCGAAGGTCTCATGGTCCGAGGGCTTTGAAGTCACCAGCGGCCCCTTCACCACGTCGGCGATCGCCGCCGCCGCCGCGGCCAGTTGTTTCTCCGCGTCGGCGGGATATCCCTCTTCGGATGGCAGCGTCCACAGCCCGTTCACCTGCTGCACCTTGAACTCGATCGGGGCAGCAGCGTCTTCCGGGAATCTCACGATGGTCAGGCTCTTGGCGGCAAGCGGATCAAACGCGTCGAAAAACCGCTGGCCCGAGTCATCCGCCACACGAATAGGTTCGGGGCGAACCAGGTAGGCGACCCCGATCGCCATCGCTGCCACGAGCGAAAACAGGATGGTCTTGAGTGACTCGCTCATGCACCTGCTCCAAGGCGCCGATCCGACACGCCGACATTCTCCATCTTGCGACGCCGGAGGTAGACCAGCACGGCCAGCACCAGCGGTGGAATCGGCGGAAGCGCCACCGCCAGCAGCTTGTAGACAAATTGAACGCGGGTGATCTCAACGGCGAGATTCGTCTCGATGGTGTTGAGGGCCGTGTCGCGTTCTCGTTTCAATCGATCCACCGTCGCGCTCAGCCGGTTTTCTCCAACCTGCTTGGCGGAAGCGATCTCGATTCTCATCTGGCGAGGATCAATTCCCTCGCGCGCCTGCAACTCGGCGATTCGCTGGTCCAGCTTGCCCTGCTCCTCAGCCTGTCGGGCGTCGAACTCATCGATGAACCGCTTGCGCTCCGCAGCCGCCACAGCTCTCGAATTCTCCGTACGCCGGTCAAGCTCCGTCAGCGTTCGATGCTTGGGCCGACGTCCGCGAATCTCAACAAATCGGTCGTCTCCGGCAAGGCTGTCGAGGACGTTCAACACGAACGTGACATTGTCCAGTTGAAGGTCGATGGGCGCTTCGGGGTCGCCTGAACGCTGCCGGATGGCGAAGAAGACGCTGAAAAGCGCATCGACGTCGCTGACGACAACGGCACGGATCGGACGGGAATGCTCCGCTTCGGGTGAACTGGCCGCACCCGGAGCATTCTCCTTCGCAGGAGAATCGCTCGGTTGAGCCGGTGCAGAGACTTCCGCAGCGATCACAAACGGCTGCCCGCTCTCAACAGACCTTCGGTTGGGGTTGAGCGATGCTCCCATGAGCATGTCGCGGATGAGCATGTCGTCATACTGCACCGTCGAGGTGCGCGTTCCCGTCGAGATCAGGGGCGAAAAGGTGCTCTCGGAATTCGCCGCCGGTTCAAACGATCCCGGAAAGACGAACAGCACTTGTTGCAGCGTGTTCGTGGTCGAACTGGCGAGAGAAAATCCCTCGTCGCGCCCGAGCGTGCGGTCGATGAACACAAACTCGGGCGGCAGTTCGCCAAGTTTCGGATAGGGGTTGTAATCCTGGCGCACCACCGTTGTCGCGCTGTATCGAACTCCAAGCAGGTCCCAGAGAGCCGTCACATCACCCTTGGGCTCGGGCATCTCCCGCTGCATGAACGGATTCCCGCCCGGCCGTCGCGGCTGACTCGACGCCGTGATCGCCGGGTCAAAGTATGGAAATGGATCTTCGAAGATGGCCGTGGGAACGCCCGCCCCAACCGCCGCCACAAGATGATCCATCGCTCCCTGAGGGAGCGACGACGGCTGGGCCACGAGCAGCGCATCGAAATCGGTCGCGATCGGCTGGTTCGGGTCAACCTGAGTGACCTCATATTGCTTGCGAAGCTCGCTGACGATCGGCTGGTCCTCGCGCTGGCTGAAGCTTGCCATATCGAAGCCGCCGAAGAGCTTGGCGTCGGTCGTCACGACGCCGATGCGCTTCCGCTTCTGATCGCTTGCCGTCACAATCGAACGAATGACCTCATATTCAGCCGGAATTCCGCGATCGAAGAAGGGCACGACGACCTTTTCAGTTCCGCACATGAACGCAGCGCCGAGGAAGATATCGCGAACAATGAAGGCTCCGCGCTGCAAGGTCTGCACCGGCTGGGCGCGAATGCCGAACTGGTCCTGCGCTTCAGCAGCCTCCGAGCTGTAGGGCTCGGTCGGCGTAATCCGAACGGTGACGGCGTCGCCCGCAATCGAGTCGACTTCCCGAAGCACCGTCAGCAGATTCAACCGAGTCTGCACATACTCCTCGGGAACCTCGGAGCTTACGTAGGCGTCGATGATGACCGGCCGTTCGGTCGAGAGATTGCCGAGCAGCACTTTCGTCTCCGAACCCAGGGAGCTCAGCCGCTCGCTGCTGATGTCGGTCCGGATGTTGTAGCGTGCGGCCACGGCATTCGCGCCGATGGCGATGCCCATGAGCGCCAGAACTCGAACGGTGTAATGCAGCGCCATCGGAAATCGCTGTGACCGGCCTCCCCAATGTCTTCGGCTGATCAGCACCATGCAG
Source organism: uncultured Isosphaeraceae bacterium (assembly GCA_964407695.1). GTDB lineage: Bacteria > Planctomycetota > Phycisphaerae > Phycisphaerales > SM1A02 > CAYOWQ01. The sequence goes on from CAYOWQ010000001.1 coordinate 373,802, forward strand.
AGATAGAGCGTGATGGCCGCGATCGACGCAAAGAACACAATCGAATGCAGCGTAATCACGCCCCGCCCGAAGTCACGGAACTGCTCGGCGATGCTCACGCTCCGCACAACGGCCGCCGGCGTTCGCGGAAGAATGGCGTCAGCGCTGGAGGCGAAGGCAAGGGGCGCGTTGAACGCCGCGGCGAGAATGAAGCTCACCGTGAGGTTCGAGCTGAGGAAGGACGCCACCATTCCGACCGCCAGCATGGCTGCACCCACCATCCAGTAGCCGATGTAGTCGGAGGCGATAAGTCCCGGATCCGGCGACCCGAGCAGCCGAAGCATTCCGACATTGCAGAGCGAAAAGACAAGCGCGATCGTGAAGATGGCCAGCGAGGCCAGGTACTTGCCGGCAACGACGTCAAGATCGCTCGCCGGCTGGGTCAGCAGCAACTCATCCGTTCCCTGCCGACGCTCATCCGACCAGATGGTCATCGAGATCGCAGGAACGATCACCAGCATGATCCACGGCAACGCCTGGTTCAGCTGATCGAGATTGCACAGGTTGCGATTGAAGAACTCGTTCGGCCAGAACGCTGCGATGGCGCACAGCAGCACGAACGCACAGATGAAGACGTAGCCGATGGGGCTGCTGAAATAGGCTCCAAGGTTTCGCCTGAGGATCGCAAGAATGATGGAGAGATTCATCGATGCGTGCTCATCATGGGGTCAGGCTGAGGTGAGTTCCGCGAATCGTTCATCCATTCGCGATGCGCTGCCGCGGAACTCGCTTGGTGTTCCGTCGAACACGAGTCGTCCTTCGTGGATCAGAAGCACACGATCGGCCATCGCGTCGACTTCCTGCAGGATGTGCGTGGAAAGAAGAATGGTGGTCTGCCGCGCCATTCGGCGAATGGTCTCACGAACCTCACGGATCTGATTCGGATCAAGGCCGGCGGTCGGCTCGTCAAGAATCAGCACCTTCGGTTCATGCAACAGCACGTGGGCCATGCCGACCCGCTGCCGATATCCCTTCGATAACTTCCCGATCGCCTTTCCTGCCACCGAACCCAGGTCGCACACGTTGACGACTTCATCGATGCGGCGGTCGAGGCGAGATCCATGCATCCCCCGAAGATTCCCGATGAATCGGAGCAGCGCGATCGGCGTCATGTCCGCATACAGCGGCCCGTTCTCGGGCAGATACCCCAGGATCGCGGCACCCGCGAGGCGATCGCGAGCCATGTCGTGTCCGCCGATTCGGGCCGTTCCCGACGTCGGCGAGAGATACCCCGTCAGAAGCTTCATCGTGGTGCTCTTGCCGGCGCCGTTCGGCCCCAGAAAGGCCGCAACGCTTCCCGCAGTTATTTTGAAAGACACATCGCGCACTGCAGCGAACCGGCCGTACAGACGAGTAAGCCGATCCGCCTCAATCATCACGGGATGCGATGCCTGTTCGTGCCTGGTCATCGACGAGCAAACTCCACCCTTGGCAACCTACTAGAGATGCTGAAAATTGCCCGGTCCGTCACCCATTCACCCGGCGACCTCTGCCAGCAGCTCAACTTCGACCGACGCTCCCAACGGAAGGGCCACTGACCCCACGGCGGCTCGCGCATGTCGCCCGGCCTCTCCAAAAAGCTGCTGGAGGAGTTCGCTCGCTCCATTCGCCACCTTGGGCTGCTCAGTGAAGCCGGGGTCCGAGCACACGAATACGCCCACGCGCACAATCCGAACGACGCGATCGAGACTTCCGCCCAGTTGGTCGGCCAGCACAGCCAAGCCATTGACGATGCATTGCCTTGCGGCCGCTTGTCCGAGCTCGATCGAGATATGCGAAGGCACGGGTCCCGTCGCCATAAGTTTTCCGTCGAGGAAGGGAAGCTGGCCGGAAACGAAGACGAGGTTTCCGCTTCGAACCGCTGGGATATAAGCGGCGACGGGCTTGGGGGCCGCTGGGAGGACCAGATTCAGGTCTTTGAGCCTCTGGGTTGTGGTCATGAGATGGTCGTCACGGAGTTCGGGTGAAAATAGGCAATCACGGGGAGTTCGGGCAACACTGCTCGCCGGAACGTCAAAGTGTAACGCCGGGAGGGTGGTTGTGGGTGTGGCAGGGATCATCTCCTGGACGGGAATCAACAGGTGGTCCCGGCCGGTCGGTCGACACTGTGTCGGCGCGGAAGGTCTGCGTCCAAAGTGACTTGTCGCAAAAAGATATGGAACTTTTTCGGAACTTTGGAACTTGACAGAATCCGCCCACGTATTATTGTGATGACGTAGCGGAGAAATCCGCTCGGATCTCGCGGCATACTCTCAGGTAATTTCCTGACCATGCCCTCATTCGCCGGTGTCGACCGGCTGTTCATGCTCGCTGCGAGGTCGACAATTTGTTGGATGCCGCCAGTCCTGTCGTGTTCGTGGCGAATGAGTGGAGTTGCCCGTTTGGGCCGCTTCTGACGAACACGAAACCAGTGGTGAGCCACACCATATATTCTATTTGCGGCTCGCAATTCGGTGACCTTTGCCGATGTTCTGGTTGAACATGTGAATGGCCTTCAAGGCTGTTCCGGTCATGTTTCGGCGTCGGCTCCGCCCCTCTTCAACTCGCCCAGAGTGGGAAACAATGGTTCAGGTTGCCTGAACAGTTGTCCTGCGCTTTGTCGTCGCCCTGCGTGTCCGCATGTCGACGGGTTTCGTTCGTACTTATTGTTTTTCTATTTCTCCCTTTTCTCTCCCCAAGGAGGCCCCAATGAACAAACGAAATGGTGGTTTCACGTTGGTCGAGCTGCTCGTGGTGATTGCGATCATCGCGCTGCTGATCGGCTTGCTGCTTCCCGCCCTGGCCAAGGCTCGGCGAAACGCCCTGTCCGCCAAGGACGGAACTCAGCTCACTCAGATCCACAAGGCTTGCCTGTCCTTCGCCAATGCGGACAAGTCCGGAAAGCTTCCCACCCCCGGCCTGATCAATCGAAAAGCTACGTTTGTGAATCCGGCTCAGCCCAACCAGAACGTCCCCGGCCAGGGTGCGGAGGATTTTGCCGTCAATCACACCGGACCTCTTTATTCGGTGCTGATCGCCCAGAACTTCTTCCAGCCCGACATCCTCATCGGCCCAACCGAGGCCAATCCCTCGGTTCGCGAGATGAAGGACTACGACTACAGCAAGTACAACGTCACCGCTGACAGCTACTGGGATCCGAACTTCGCCGTCAATATCTCTCAAACCAATAGCGAATCGAACACGTCGTATGCCCACATGGCGCTTTGCGGCGAACGCAAGAAGACCCGCTGGCGTGTTGAGGGCGCTGCCGGAGGCGGTTCGACTTTCCCGATGTTCTCCACCCGTGGTCCTGAAGACGGTGTCGTTACCGGCGACAAGTACAGCAAGTCATACACGTTGCTTCTCCACGGCCCCGATAAGGAATGGTGGGGCAATGTCACGTTCCAGGACAATCACAACGAGTTCTTGAATACCTTCTATCCCAACGGCACCGCCTATCACTGCGGTGCCACGCCTGTTGACCTCAAGGACAACATTTTCGAGGCCATTCAGTTCTCTGCGTGCTATCCGCCCAACAGCGTTGCAGGCAAGAAGGGCCACAAGTCCGGTGATGCGCTTCAGGTCATTTCGACCGCGGCCGCGACAACCGGCAATGACGTTGACGTGATCTGGGATCCTCTGGTTCCTTGACGATCTTGTGATGGCCGGCCGAAAGGCCGGCTTGTAAACACCGCGGGCCTGGACCGGCTCGCATGCCCGCCGGTTCAGGCCGATTTGCAAGGCTCGAAAGTTCTGATCATTCGGATCGCGGCGTGTGTCCGCCATCCAGCAAGTTTCCCTTTCCGCACCCCTATTATGGAGCTTTCACAATGAGACGTGAACGCGGATTTACCCTGATCGAGTTGCTGGTCGTCATGGCGATCATTGCCCTGCTGCTCAGCTTGCTCCTCCCCGCACTGGCCAAGGCACGTGCAGCCGCCCGCCAGGTCAAAGACGCCACCCAGATCAAGCAGATTCATGCGTCCTGGCTTTCCTATGCCGCAACCACCCAGGATGGACATTTCCCAACCCCCGGCCTGATCAAGCGGCAGGCCGTCAACGGTCAGTTCATCATTGGCCGTGGCGCTGAGGATCTGGCCCAGAACAATACCGCCAACCTTCACTCGGCGATGATCGCCCTCAACTACTATTCGCCGCAGCAGGTCATCAGCCCCGCCGAGGTGAACGGTCGAGTGCTTGCCTACACGGGCTACAACTACGACAAGATCGATCCGACCGCTGCCAATCCCATCTACTGGGATGACAAGTTTGTCGCGAATCTTGCCGCTGATTCCAACACCTCCTATGCCAACATGCCGATTCTCGGCGCCCGCAAGGCCCGAGAGTGGAAGAACTCGCAGAACAGCAAGTTCGTCGTGCTTGGCAACCGCGGGCCGCAGGACGGCGATCTCGACGCCGCCAAGTACAAGGCGTCTCGAACGCTCGGCATTCACGGCGGTGCGAAGACCTGGGAAGGCAACCTCTGCTTCAACGATAACCACATCGGTTTTGTTGAAACCTGCCGTCCCGATGGCATCGACTACCCCGATCCGAACGATCCCACCACGCTGATCCCGGACAACGTTTTCCGTGCCGATCAGGCCGGTTCCGCGTCGAATCACACCGATGTGCTTCTCGCCGTAGTCAGCATGGTGGAAGTCAACGGAAATAATGAGACGCATACATTGACCTTTGATTGATTCGGCTGCGACCGAATAATTCCTGCTCTTCGCCATCCCCCCTCCAGTCGCGAAGACACAGGAGTCAAAATCACCCGGGGTCGGCTTCCTGCCGACCCCGGGCTTCTTTTTTGGCCGGTGGCCGTGCGCCATGCCACATCGTCTGTCCACGTCATCGCCGATCTATACTTGCGCTGGATGATCAATCGGCTCCTGTTGCTCCTTTCCGGCCTCCTTCTTGTGGTGAACATGGGATGGGCTGCCCAATCGCAGACCACGCCGATCGTTTCCGCCCCCGCCTATCGGCAGGCCAACACCATCGCCGTTCTGACGATCAAGGGGCCGATTGACGAAGTCACCTATAAGTCGCTCGAACGCCGGGCCGCCGCCGCCCGCGCTGCGGGCGTGCAGGGCATCGTGATCGAGCTCGATACCCCGGGTGGCGAGCTGACGGCGATGCTCAATATCTGCCACCTGATCAAGAATGACATGCCCGCGAATACCGTGGCGTGGGTCAATCATCAGGCCTACTCGGCCGGTTCTGTGATCGCGCTGGCGTGTCGCGAGATCGTGTTTGCCCCCTCGGCCACCATGGGAGATGCGGCACCCATCCAAATCGATCCGCTGGGCATCCTCAATCAGTTGAACCCGGCCGAACGTGCCAAACTCGAAGCGCCGTTGCGTGCCGAGGTCGTGGATTCCGCTCGGCGAAATCACTACGACGAAAACCTCGTGCAGGCGTTCATTTCGGTCGAAATACAGCTCTGGTTGATCGAAAACACCCAGACCCACGAGACCGCCTTCGTCGATGCCGACGAGTTTCGAGACGCCATGGGCGAGGACCCTCCCCACACCGCCGCGAGGTCGACGACCGGAAACACCGCCGCCGTCAATTCACCCCAGGCCCAGATCAACAGGCAGTTCGACGCCCAATCACCCGCCGATCTCGTCGCAGCGTCCGAAACTTCGCTCGAGGAGATGTTTCTCAAGAGCCGGCCGCCCGTGCGCGAACGCCTCACCGCGGCGGATCGTGGCAATTGGCGCCTGGTGATGCAAGTGGATCGCGATGACCAGCTCCTCGTTGTGCGGACGGCCGAAGCGAAGTTCTACGGGCTCGCCAAGGGCGTCGTGGCCAACGAACAGGAGCTCAAGAGCTTCTTCGGGGCCGTCAATGTCATCAGGCTCGACGAAAGCTGGTCCGAGGGCCTCGTGCGGGTCATGACATCGCTTCCCGTCCGCGCGCTTCTCATCATCATCTTCCTGGTCTGCCTGTTTATCGAAATCGCCACTCCGGGTGTCGGTTTCTTCGGCATCACGGCCCTGGTCGCCCTCGTTCTCCTCATTGGAACCCCCGCGCTCATCGGTCTGGCCCAATGGTGGACGCTGGTCATGATTCTGGTTGGTCTCAGCCTCGTCCTCCTCGAGTTGTTCGTCATTCCCGGTTTCGGAATCACCGGCGTCGCCGGAGCAGTCTGCGTTCTTGCGGGGCTTGTCGGCGTCTTTGTAAGCGGTGATATCTCCACGATCGAAGGCCGACGCGACCTCTGGACCGGCATCGGAACCACGCTCGTCTCGCTCTTCGCTTCCGGAATCGGCATCTGGTTCATCGCCCGCCAGTTGGAAACGATCCCGCTCTTCCAGCGGCTGGTCCTGACCGCGGAAATCAAGCCGTCTTCGGAAACGTCGCTCCTCGATCCAGCGCTTGCCACGCAGCGCGTGCTCGAAATCGGCGACCAGGGCTCCGCCGTCACCGACCTCCGCCCGGTCGGCAAGGCCATCTTTGGCGATCGCCTGGTGGAGGTGCAGTCTACCGCGGGGTATATCGACCGCGGAACTCCGATCGTGGTGGTTCGCATTGCCGAAAATCAGATCGATGTGGAGGAACTTCGCGCATGAGTTGGTGTGTGCTCGCCCAGACTGCGGCCACCACGTCTGCCGGTGACCCGACGTATGTGGTCTGGGGCTGCGTGCTGCTTGCCGCGGCGATCGGCCTCCTCGTCCTCGAACTGTTCGTTCCCAGTGGGGGACTGATCGGCGTCCTCTGTGCCGTGGCCGCCATCGGGTCCATCGTGGCGTTCTTCGCCTACGACACGACATGGGGCGCGGTCTCACTTATCGGCTATTTTCTGTTGGGCCCGGTTGCGGTTGTCCTGGGCATGCGAGTCTGGTCGACATCGCCGATCGCTCAGCGGCTTGTGTTAGGCGGAGAGGACGAGGATTTCAACGCCACACCAGAGGAAGCCGCGTTTGCCTCTGAAAAGGCCCGGGTTCAACGTCTGGCTCAACTCCGTGGTCTCATCGGGGCAGAGGGGATGACGACCTCGACATTGCGCCCCGTCGGATTCGTGCGCATCGGCTCCCAGAAGATCGACGCTCTCGCTGAAAACGGCGTCATCGATTCGGGCATCGATGTCGTCGTCGTCGATGTCGTCGACAATCAGGTCAAGGTCCGCCCGAAGATGACGTGATTCGGTTATTCTTGCTCCCGGCAGCTTCGGCCAGGAAGGCCGGCCCTGCCATTGAGGAACTCTTCCATGCCGGTCTCTACACCGATACTTCTCGCCGCCGTCGATATGTGGATCTGGGTGCTTGTGGTCGTGGCGGTAATGGTCGCCCTGATCTTCTTCGGGCTCATCTTCAAATACCTCGGTCTCTGGCTTCAAGCGTATCTCTCCGGAGCGAAAGTCAAGTTGTGGGAATTGATCATGATGCGGCTCCGAAAGGTGCGCCCCGAGGTCATTGTGATCAATCGAATCTCGGCCAAGAAGGCCAACATCGACATCCCCACCAACATGCTCGAGGCCCATTACCTCGCCGGCGGCCGAATTGACCGCGTGGTCCGTGCCATGATCGCGGCCGACAAGGCCAAGATCGACCTTCCCTGGGACCGCGCGACCGCCATCGACCTCGCCGGCCGCGATATTCTCGATGCGGTCAAGACCTCCGTCGATCCCAAGGTGATCGATTGTCCAAGTCCCGCCTCGGGGAAACAGACAATCGATGCCGTGGCGCAGGACGGTATTCAACTGAAGGCCAAGGCCCGCGTCACGGTGCGAACCAACATCGCCCGGCTCGTCGGCGGCGCCACGGAGGAAACGATCATCGCCCGCGTCGGCGAGGGCATCATTTCGACCATTGGTTCCGCGCCCAGCCACAAGGCGGTGCTGGAGAATCCGGATCGAATTTCCAAGACCGTGTTGGCCAAGGGTCTCGATTCGGGAACCGCGTTCGAAATTCTCTCGATCGACATCGCCGACATCGACGTCGGCGACAACATCGGCGCCCACCTGCAGAACGATCAGGCCGAGGCTGACACCAAGCGATTCCAGGCCGAGGCCGAAAAGCGCCGAGCCATGGCTGTGGCCCATGAGGCCGAGTATCAGGCGGAGGCCCAGAAAAACCGGGCGCTGGTCATCCTCGCCGAGGCCGAAGTGCCCAAGGCCATGGCCGACGCCTTCCGCAGCGGAAACATGGGAATCATGGATTACTACCGCATGAAGAACGTCGCAGCCGACACGCGCATGCGCGATTCTCTCGCCGGCGGCACCGGCGACAGCAAGACCGGCTGATTCGTCATCGTGTCGGTGCTCTGGGTCGTCATTCCGGTCTTCAACGAGCCCGGCACGTTGGGGGCCATCGTCAAGCGCGTGCAGAGCACCCCGCTCCCTTCCGGTTGGACCCGCAAGGTCATCATTGTGGACGATTGCTCGGCGCCAGCCGGTCAGGCGGCGGTCGATTCGGTCATCTCCTCCGCCGGCGACGACACGAACAAGCCGATCCTGCTTCGTCATTCAGTCAATCGTGGCAAGGGCGCAGCCCTGCGCACCGGCTTCCAGTATCTGCTCGATCATGCAATGGATTCCGATGCCGTGATCATCCAGGACGCCGACCTCGAATACGACCCCGATGACTTTTCCGGACTTCTCCAGCCGATTATTGAAGGCTGGGCCGACGTCGTCTTCGGCACACGATGGGGTGATCATCGACCGCTGAATTCTCTGATGAGCAGGATTCATGCCGCCGGCAATCGTGGCCTGACAATCTTCTCAAATGCACTCACGGGTCTCTCCGTTCTCGACATGGAGTGCTGCTACAAGCTCCTGACCTTGCCGGCCCTCCGTGCCATCCTCCCCTCGTTGTCAGAGGACCGATTCGGGATCGAGCCCCAACTGGCCGCGGCGGCGGCGCGAAGTGGTTTCTCCGTCGCCCAGCGTCAGATTCACTATGAGCCGCGCGGGTTCAGCCAGGGGAAGAAGATCGGCGTGCGCGACGGGCTTCGGGCTCTCTACGTAATCGTTCGCGAGGCCATTTCAGGCTGATTGTCGGCGACCCCTTGGCCCGATACTGATTGCTGCCGATGCCTGCGTCTCCTCCCACACGGTCCCCGCGTCGAATCCTCCTGGAGGTGGCCGGCTTCAGCATGGGTATTGGTCTCCTGATCTGGTGCATCATGGCGGCCACCAGGGCTGGCGGGTGGGACCGCGTCGTTCATGCCGGCCCGGCGATCATCGTCGGTCTGGTCGCGGCTTCGATTCTCAGCCAGATTGCCAACATCCTGATTTTCTGGCTCACGATTCGGCCGATCCAACCGATCCGCCTCTGGGATCTCACGATCATCAACCTGGTCGTAAGTCTGCTCAACTACGCACCCATCCGCCTCGGGCTTGCTGCCCGCGTGACCTACCACATTCGCGTTGATCGAATGCCCTGGCTCACCATCGGCGCCTGGCTGGCCGCGATTGTGCTTACGCTTGCCGCCACCATGTCTGCAATCGTCGCGGCCGCGCTCATCCATCCATCATTCGATTGGAAGTGGGGTCTGCTCAATGGGGGATTCCTCGCCGCCTCGGGATTTCTCCTTCAGGCCGTGGGCGGGTGGGCTCTTCTTCAACGCTATGGCCGCGGCCTCGACGTAATCCTCCTGAATCCCGCGTCGCTTTGGGGATCCATGATGTTTCGCTGTGCTGATCTGGGTGCCTACGCGTGGCGAATCTGGTTGGCCTCGACACTTCTTGGCCTGACGTTCAATCCGGATCAGATCCTGATTCTGGCGATCGCTGCGCTCACGATCGGAATGAACCCGCTTGGGCGATTCGGCTTCCGCGAGGCGACGGTGGCGTTTGTGGCGTCGCTGCTCGCCGGGCCGGACGCCCGTGCGGTCGATGGGATCTTCGCACAACTGGCGCTGGTGGAATCGGCGGGTGAGGCCATCGCCGTGATTCCCCTGGGAGCGCTGGCCTCCCTCCGATTCCTCCGCCGATTGCGGGCGGCGCCGCGAGTCAGCGAAACCGGGGGTTCTGTGTAGGGTCGGTGTTCTCCGGCAACAACGGTTCATTGCCGGTGGTGGAAGGGGCATCGGTCTGCTTGACGGCTCCGCGTCGAATCACGGTCGATTCACGGATGGAGCCACGCTGCGAGAGCCCTTCCGTGGGCGTCGCCGTGAAGTCAAGGGACCACTTGGAGGAATTCTCGACGATCTCGCCGTTCTTGGCATCAATGGTGAGCGACGCATTGGATTGGGCTGATGCAATCTGGGCAGACCACGTGGGCCCGCCGGGTTGCATGGCCGTAACCTTCACCTCGGGCTTCAGTGTGACGCTGCACGATCCTCCGGAGCGAACCTCTAACAAGGTGCAGTGCGCTGAGAGCTCTACGATTCCGTTAGCAAAATTGCCGTCCAGCACCAGCGGCCGGGTGTATCCATAGGCCCAGGAGTCATCGGGTTCAGCCGACTCTCTGCCTCCGCCGACGCCGTAGAGGTTGGTCAGCAGGCTCTTCCATGAGGCCTCGCTCACCACCGACTCGACCGCTTGACGCATTCCGCTGCGTTCCGGCGGCAGAAGGATGGAGTCGGGCAGTCCGGTGATCGTCCCGATCTCGCCGGTCCGCAGCAGATCGAATCGGATTGGCGTGTCGAGCAAGGCAAGCAGCGCTGGGCTGATGACGGTGGATTTCATTTCCTGGGGCGCATTGCGTTCGAACGAGACCGTCGTCGTGTCGGCGGTCACTTTCATCTTGACGTCCGCCACCCGGCATTCAAACTGAATCGACTCCGCGGTTTGGCCGGCGACCTTGGTTTCGAAGGCGAGAGAGACCTCCGCGGTCACGCGCCGGGACGACGCCCTCGCGGTGGCCACCTCCCACTCCGTCGTGCGATCCAGCGTCCATTCCGTCTGGGCTCCATCGACCTGCTTCGGCAGAAGTCGGACCGGATCGCCCGAGCCGAGTGCTGCCGTACAGACGATGGCCGCGGTCAATGAGGCGAAGAAGCCAGGGGTGACGGCTTGGTGCATGCGAAAACCTCCTCAGGTCAGATAGCCTAGGTCGGTTCGGGTCCCGACTCTCTCCGGTCGGGGGCATCTTCCGCCGGATCGATCTCTCCTCGCTCCGGGGCGAACAACGACGCGATGACCCCGGCGGCCAGGATGCCTCCGATTGCCGCGAGCGAAATGTTGTCGGGGATGGGCGCATGTTGGTGCAGCAGCATCTTGACGCCGATGAAGGCCAGCAGAATGATGAGCGCGGTCTTGAGATACCGGAATTTCTCGATCAGCCCTGCCAGCACGAAGTAGAGCGACCGCAATCCCATGATGGCGAAGATATTGGAGGTGAACACGATCAGGGTGTCGGTCGTCACGCCGAAGCACGCCGGAATCGAATCAATGGCGAACATGACGTCACAGGTGCACACCAGAATCAGGGCGAGCATGAGCGGAGTCATCATGCGAACTCCGTTGAGGGTGACGAAGAAATTGCCCCCGTGGAAGTCCGACGAAATCGGGTAGAGCCGCCGGGCGATCCGCACCGCGATGTTGCGATCCGGATGAATGTCCTCCTCCTTCATGATCAGCATCTTGCCGGCGGTCAGAATCAAAAGGGCGCCGAAGACATACATCACCCAGTCAAATCGATGAACCAGGGCGGCCCCCCCGATGATCATCACCCCGCGCAACAGGAGTGCTCCCACGACACCCCAGAACAGGACTCGATGTTGCTGCTGAAGAGGCACCCGGAAGAACGCGAAGATCATCGCGAAGACCAGCATGTTGTCGATGGAAAGCGATTGCTCCAGCAGGTAGCACTGCAGAAACCGAATGGCCGCGGTGCCCCCGTCCAGATCCGTCTCATACACGTTTCGAAAATCGAGCCAGTTGTGCTCGGGTGAGTACAGGAAATAGATCAGCCCGTTGAACAGGAAAGCAAGAGTCACCCAGGCCATGGTGCGCATGGCCGCTTCCCGAATGGTGATGACATGTGAATCGCGGTGGAAGAGCCCGAGATCCAGCAGCATCAGGGCAACAATGACGATCGAAAAGACGGCCAGGAATACGAAGAGCATCTGGTCTCCGAAGGGGAGGCCCACAGCTTACCCGCGCCGACGGCAGGGCGGCGAATCGCGGGAAATGAGTGCGACCAAATCACTCGTTCCCGGTATCCGAGATCATCGCAGGGTGATATCCTCACCTTTGCGCAGCTCCGGTCGAATCGCGCCTCACCATGCCCGGCGAGCCGACCGGCCCAGAGTGAATTATGACCCACATCTCGCTCCTTCCGTTCCTTCTTGCCCAGACCGGTTCCGATTCGCCCCCCAGCGGCGGCGAAACGGTGGAGGTCATGAGCATCTTCGACTACATCCATCACGGCGGAGTGCTTTCCTATGTGCTCATCGGGCTCTCGTTTGTGGCTCTGGCCCTGATCGTTCGCAATCTCCTGGCCTTGCGACTGACCCAGATCGTTCCGCCGGAGGCGGTCCAGGAACTCGAGAAGCACCTGAAAACGCATGATCTCTCCGGCGCGCTTCGCTATTGCATGCAGACGGAGGATCGCAGCTTTCTGACCAACATCTTTGAACAGGCTCTGGAACGATGCGCTGCGTCGCCGTTCGGCGCGATCGAGCTTCGGTCCGCCGTGGAGGATGCCGCTCAAACCGAGGTCGATCGACTGCACAGTCTCAACGACGGCGTCGGCATCATCGCGGCCGTCGGCCCCATGCTCGGCCTGCTCGGAACCGTCATCGGTATGATCGGTGCGTTCCACACGATCGGCTCGCTCGAGGGTGCGGCGCGGTCAAGTGAGTTGGCCCGCTTCATGTCGATGGCTCTCGTGTGCACCGCCGAGGGGCTGACCGTTGCCATCCCGTGCACCGTCGTGTTTGCCATGTTCCGTCGCCGCATCACCAACCTCGTCGGTGAGGCCGGGCGGATCATGGAGAGCCTGATCTGCCTTGTGGCCCCCCGGGCCGACGGGCATCATCGGCCCACGAGTCGAACGGTTCCCAGCGGTCCCGCGGTCACTCAGGTTCGTTGATCCGCCATGCGCCTACCGGGCTCGAATAACGAAGAGGAAGCCGGCTTCGACCTCACGCCGATGATCGATGTCATTTTGCTCTTGATCATCTTTTTCATGCTCTCCTCGCAGTTCGCCCAGTCGCAGCTGCGTCCGATGGATCTGCCGCGTGAGAGGGGCCAGAAGGCCGCTCAGCAGAATCAGTCGAAGGTGATCATCGACATGGATCGGGAAGGCAAGCTCAGCATCCTTGGCCGATCATTCGAGATTGAGGAGCTTGGCGACCTGATCAATCTGCCCAAGGATCGGGAGTCAGCGCTGGCCGTGGATGTCATCGTACGGGCGGACCGATCCGGATCGGCGGTGTATCTCAATCGCCTCGCGGACGTGCTCGTACAGTTGGGTGTGAACAAGTGGCGACTGGCGACGAATGCCGACTTGGCGCCGGCAGAGGGCTCGCCGTGAGGCTTGAACGCAATTCCACAACCCTGGATCCGTCCAAGCTTCGTCTCCCTCTGGTGGCGCTGATCGATGTCATTCTGTTTCTGCTGATCTACTTCCTGTATGCGGGCTCGCTGGATGCCGAGGAAGCGCAACTTGCCGCCGCACTCCAATCCCGACAGGCGGGCGGCGGCGGACTTTTCGACCTTGAGCCGCAGATTCTCAACGTCGACGAGACCGACGGAACGGCAGTTTTTCGCATCGGCAGCCTTGAATTCAAGGATCGCTCCTCGTTGGTGAACGCCCTGAAAAAACTGCCCCCCGACGCCGGTATCACTATTCGTGTGGCCGATCGGGCCTCGGTGGCGGCCGCGGCGGCGGCTACGCAAGCCTGCCACGACGCGGGATTTAGCAAGATCAGTTATCTGCCGGCCAAGTCGCCCTGATTGCCATCGTCGGGGTGGTCCCATCGCCAAGCCTCGGCCAAAGTCCTCCGCAAACCATCGTTACGAACGAGATATCCCAGGCGCAGCCTTTCGCCCGCGCTGCCGAGCCACTTGGCACGGCCCGAACTTCGATCCACACGTCCGAGCGCCCGGCGGACGTCCTCGATAGTCCCTTCCGCGGCACCGCGGCCCGCTGCGCTGAACCGGGCAAGCCACCCGACCACGGCAGCGCCGAGAACATGGGCCGCGAGACCGCTCGTCATGGACCAGCCGTAATAGCCGGAACCCCAGCAACGCCCTCCAAGGATCGACGCGCGTAGGTATCGGCTCATCAACTCGTCGATGCTTGGATCGTCAGCGATTCCTACGGCATTGACCTGCTCAAAGGTGACCTTGTTCGACCAGCCGGGTCCGATTTGCGGGACAGGTCCTGATCCGCGCGAAAAAATTCGGCTGCGCCGAAGCTGAGAAAACGTGATCCGCCATCTCCCCAGTTTCGCCGCGTCGCCGATCTTTACATCCTCAGTTCGCGAGAACACCGCCTGCCGAAACAGCCGCCGCTGTCCCGCCGACGGCGGATCAACCGGGTGAAGGGGAAGCTCCCCGGGCAATGCCACCGTCAGAATTTCGAGGAGTTCATCAAACCGGTCACCCCGAACCGTTTCAAATCTCGCACCTGCAAGAGATTGTGACAGCCACGCGAGGCCGTCAAATCGGATTCGCCAGGGAAGGTCGCGGCGGCCAAGCCAGTCAATCAGGGCCTTGATGAGCGATCGTTCTTCATCGGTGGTAGCCCGAAGGCGGCGGCCAAGAAGGGGTGGGGCAAATTGCTGGAGCGTTTCCGGAATGCGAGCCCCCATTCTCGCGAGCTCGTCCCGGTGAGAACCGAGTGCAGCTCCCTTGCTTTCCAGAACGCTCTGGCAGGCAAAGTTCACTCCCATCCGAGGTCCGGAAGCCGACGGGGACAGATGAAATGGAAAGAGTTGACAGGCAATTGGTTTATTTTCGAAGCCGAATTCAGCATGAACGCGACATTTGCCGTCAGATTCGAGGAAGATACAGGATCCATCGGGCCGCTGGCGAAGGTAACGAACCCCACGGAACTCAACGGTAATCGGCTCACCAAGTCGGGTCTCCCAACCCTGCACGGCCAAGAGGCGCAAGTCCTCATCCCTGAGTTGAACGGTGAAATCCCGGCAGCAGTTGCCGCAGCCGTGGCAGGAGTAGCGCTGTACCGGGAGGTTGAGCGTGAGGATGGGAAGGCCAACGTTGGACAATTGGGCGATCCATGCTGATCAGGGGCGGATGCCGGAGTTAATTGGGGCAGTCTACGTGCGTTTTTCCACAAATGCCGAACAGTCTTCGGTGAGGTCTTGTCGAGACAGAAAATGCTGCAATGATCGGGATTTCCCTGCGTTTGGCTGTTGGAAAAGAGCTCGAAGCCCAATGCCCGATCCACTGAATGATAACCTCCTGTTCCGCAGCTACTTAGGCGATGAGACTCTCGGCGACGATTTGATTCGAATCGACGAGCAGCTTGCTGAGTTAGCTCAGCGTTATCGCCCGAGCGAGGCAGCATTGAAGCTGCTCAACGATCGAATCGTGGCCGCCAGTGTGCAAATGCTACCGGTGCCGGCTCCGCTGGTGTTCGACCGCGAAGCGGCCGCGGGACTGAAGCAAGCTGCAGGATTCGCCGAGTTTCGGGCTCATGCTGCTCGTCGCGGTCGGTTTGCCATGGCTGCGGCAATCCTGCTGGTGCTATCGGTCGGTGGTTTCTTCATGCGAACGACGCCCGGCGGCCGCGGGTCGATGATGGCGGCCGATCTTGGCGCCGGGTTGAGCACCGGGTTGAACATTGGTCTGGGTTCGGTGGAGGAAGCTCCGAGCGAGAGCGAAGCCGTGCTGATGGCCTTGATGAAGGAGACGCGACCTCGGGCGATGTCTTCGCTGACGGATGTCGTGGATGCCGGGAGCGTGGCCGCGATTTCACCGGTCCTCTCAACCCGATCCGCGTCCTACGACGATTTTGCTTCCGAGATGGAGGCCATGCTGGGTGAGGCTTCGGGACCATCACTGTGAGGCGCGCTGCAGGGATCGTGTAAGGTGCATCATGAGCTTTGCTGCCGCAATGCCGGCAAAGTGACGCCGACGAAAGGGCCGCCTCTCGATGAATCGAATCTTGCTTGGCATGGGTCTTGGGGCTTCGCTTCTTCTGGCGACCGGTCGAGGTGTCACGCCGCCGAATGCCGTTCCGCCCAGCGCATCGCCGAACCAACCCCCGACGGAGATTCGCGAACGGGGTCGTGGTGTCGAAAATGTGCCTCATCGACATGAGGGTGAAGCGATCGGTCAGCCATCTGATCGTGATCCTCGATTTCAGCGTCTGCGTGAGTCGATGGGAGAACGAATCAAGGACAGGGAGGGGCGGCAGTTCTCACCGGAGAAGATCAAGGCCTTTCTTGAGGTGGTGAACGACCTCAATCCGAAATGGGCTGAAGAATGGCGGACGAAATTCAAGGACAATCCGGAGGGGATGCGAAAGGCGCTCGCCCGGATGGCCCCGCGGTTCATGATGCTCGTCGCCCTTCGAGAGCAGAACGAGGAGCTCTACAAGGTTCGCATCAGTGAATTCAAAATGCAGGATGAGTTCCGGCATCTGTGCAAGCAGATCAAGGCTGCCCAGGATCAGAAGAATGAAACGCTTGCCGGCGAGCTCACCACGAGAATCAAGAAACTGGCGACGATGCTTGTCGACATCAGTCTCAAGGCTCAAAGCCTCGAACTCTTCGAGATGGATCGGCAAGTTCAGGAGCTTCGCAAACAGCTTGAACAACGAGCCAAGCCCGACAACCGAACGGCCATGATCGACAGGATGGTGCATGACGCCATCAGCGGCCAGCTCAACGACCCGGCGTCGACACTGAACGTGCGCTCGCTTCCCATCGGTGATTCGACCGCGCCGGGTCAGGCAGACGAGTCGGCCTCGCCCGATGCGCCGGAGGCGGGCGACAACAACAAGGATGCCGCCGACGACGTGGCGCCGACGTCGGTTCCCGGCTCGTCTTCAGCCAACCCATGACCGTTTTGCCACTTGGTTCGGCTGAAGCAGTCCGAACCCCGCAGCGCCGATCAAGCGCGCCGGCCGTCTGGATCTGGGCCGGAATGCTGATCGGAATGTTGCTGGCCTGCCTCGCCACGCTCCCGTGGACGATGGGATCGGAGAGCTCGGGGCATGGTGCGGCCCAGAGCCGTCGGTACGAGGCCACGAACCTCGATCTCAATCTCCTCCCCCCACGGTGGTGGATGCACTCGCCCGACGATCGGGTGCGCCTGGAAGGTGCGGATTCGGCCGCGCTGCCGCCACGGTGGCTGGGAACCGATCGACTCGGCCGAGATGTTGGGATTCGGTGTCTTGCCGGCGGCGGAATCAGCCTCGGAATCGGGCTCGCAGCTGCGGCGATTGCCGTCCTGATCGGTACGCTCTATGGCTCGTGGTCGGGGTATGCGGGTGGGAAGACCGATGCGGTGATGATGCGGATTCTTGACATCCTCTACAGCCTTCCATCAATCCTGCTGGTGGTGTTGCTCGCGGTTGCAGTCGAGGGATATCTCGCGTCACGAGGGACCGATCTTGGCCCGGTGCAGCGTCAGGCGGTGAACGTTGCCACGCTCCTGTTGGCTATCGGCGGCGTCAGCTGGCTGACGATGGCGCGAGTCATCCGCGGCCAGGTGCTCAGCTTGAAACAGCGGCCGTTCATCGAGGCGTGCCGAGCGATGGGAATGTCAACGCCGCGGATCTTCTGCAGACATCTGCTTCCGAATCTCCTGGGGCCGATCACGGTCTATGCGACCTTGACGGTACCGGCCGCGATTCTCTCGGAATCGTTTCTGTCGTTCCTGGGAATCGGGGTCAAGGAGCCGCTTCCGTCATGGGGAAATCTTGCAGCGGATGGACTGAGCGAGCTGAACCTCGTCAATTCTCACTGGTGGATGCTGCTGTTTCCGTGCCTGTTTATCGCAGTGACGCTCCTGGGTCTGAACTTCATCGGCGAGTCGCTCCGAGCGCGATTCGATCCGGGGCGTTAGATCGGGTTCTGCACGGGATCGGCCCGAAGTGGCGGACGTATTTGATCATGGTCGGTGTTGAACGTAGTCTAAACATTCTCACCTCCCGTCGTTGGAAACAGACACACTCAGATGCAGCAGCGATTCGGAATCAAAGATCTTGTCGTCATCGTGCTCCTTCTGGTGATCAGCGCGAGCATCTGGATTGGGATGTTCCAACGCGATCGCGAATGGAAGAACCTGCTGGCCATCCAGAGCAAATTAGGCCAACTGGAGAACGACGTCGCGCGGCTGACGGGCAAAGTGGCGGAGATCAAGATTCCAGCGCCGGTCGTGATGCACGCATCGCCGACGGCTCCGTCAGCGGAACACAGTTCCACACCACCCAAGGGCGATGGAAATCCCAGCGCTGCGTCCGTGGAATGGGCGCGTCCCGGTGTTGCGGTCACGATGGCCAAGCCGTATGAACCGGGTCGCGACCCGCGCCTGCAGGCGGGGTTCGCGGAAGGCGGGGAGTTTACGGAGATCTTTGAAGCACAGATGCCGAAGGTGGTTCCGTATCTGTCGACAGACAATTATTCGCGACGGGCCATTGATCTCGTCTGCGACACCTTCGCGGATTTCGACCCCAACACGCTGGAGTTGAAGGGGGTCCTGGCCGAGGCGTGGCAGTTCGACCCTCAGGGCCTGTGGCTCCGCATCAAGATTCGGGATGACGCTGTTTTCTCCGACGGCACTCCGGTCACCGCCGAAGATGTGCGATGGACGTTTCAAGACTATGTGATGAACCAGACGCTTGAGACCGAGCGATATCGATCGACGCTGCGGGATCAGATCAACCGGTGCGTGGTCATCTCGCCCAAGGTTGTCGAGTGGGAGTTCAAGGAGGCGCTTTTTTCAAATCTCGAATCCGGGCTGACCCAATGGATCCTTCCAAAGCACTTCTATTCACAGTTCAGCGGCGAGCAACTGAACCAGGCAACCGGTCTGCTCATGGGTTCCGGACCGTTCATGGTTGAAGGACTTGATCCGGATCGGCAATGGGCGCCGCCGGCCCCATTGAAGCTGGTGCGCAATCCGCGGTATTGGGGATTGCGACCGCCGCTGGATGCGATCCGATATCTTGCGATCAATGATGAACTTGGCCGCGTAACCGCATTTCGCAACGGCGAAGCGGAGATGGTGACGCCATCCGCGCCGCAGTTCAGGGCGTTGACCAGGACGGCAGGGTGGGATCGGGAGGCTCAATCGCTGAACTGGATCAACATGCGGTCGGGCAATTCATTCATTGCGTGGAATTGCGGCGAGCGTGGATCGACCGGCAAGCTGACACCGTTTCACGACAAAAAGGTGCGACAGGCGATGACCTACCTTCTGAATCGAGAGAAGATGGTGCAGGACATCTGGGATGGCGTCGGCATGGTGAGCAAGGGCGTTGCCAACCCGTCATCGCCGGCGTCGCCGCCAGACATGGAGCCGTATCCCTATGACGTGGCAAAGGGGAAGGCGCTGTTGCGCGAGGCCGGTTGGGAGGATCGAGACGGAAACGGAATTCTCGAGGATCCGCAGGGGAATGAGTTCGTCTTCGAGTTCACCTATTCCTCGGGCGGTGAGATTTCGCAGCGGATTGCGGTGTTTGTGCAGGATGCGTACGCTCGGGCGGGAATCAAGGTGACGCTGCATCCGATCGACTGGTCGATCGGCGACAGCATTCGCAACGCGCGTGATTTCGACGCCTTTACGATGGCCTGGGGCGCCAATGCCCCGGAGAGCGACCCTCGGCAGATCTGGCATTCCGAATCGATCAAGAACGGCGGCGACAACTTCATTCAGTGGAATTGCCCTGAGGCTGACAAGCAGATCGATGCCGGCCGGCGCGAGCTCGATTACGAGAAGCGAATGAAGATCTGGCATCAATTCGAGTATGTGGTCGCCGACGAGCAGCCATACACCTGGATCCGTGTTCAGCCGTACCTGCGGTTCATTTCACCGAAGATTGGGAATGTCAATCCGTTTCGGAAGGGACCGGAGATCCGGGAGTTCTTCCGCCTGAGCGGCGGTCCATCGACCCCCATGTCCGGCGGCTGAGCCACTTCTTGACCCGGAGCGCCCTGTTCAAGAGGGCTGTGATCTCGCATGCTCACCTACATTATTCGACGAGTGCTGCTGATGATCCCGACGTTGCTCGGGATCACCTTTCTCGTCTTCATGTTGGTGGCGTTGGCGCCGGGAGGAATCGGGGCAGCGCTGAAGGCGTCGGGGGGCATGCTGCAACCGGGGTCGAGTCGGGCGGCACAGGAGGCGTATCTCGAGGATCGGTATGGACTGGATGCGCCGGCGCCGGTGCAATACATCCGATGGCTGGCCAGGATTTCGCCAATCAAGTTCGGGCAGCAGGATCAGGTGTTGCCGAGCGGGGATCTGATTCGGCCGCCGAAGGACCTGAATGAGCCGCCGAAATGGGAATGGTTCACCGAGAAGCTTCCCGAGGCCGACACGAACGCAATCGCGATGCCGGAAACGGGGAGCACGGTTGAGAGATATCGTGCGGTGGAACGAGGAAATTCGGACCTCCGCGGCGAGTACATCGTGGCCGCCGCGGTTTACAAGGAAGCCTTGGTGGCGTATGCCAAGGCGACCAAGAATTACTCGGCCGTCAATGGCGATGGCAAGATTGTTCCGTCGCATCTTCCAGACCAGCCGGATCGATCATCTTCGGAGTGGGGCAACGTGGAGCGAACGGGTCTGCGGACGATGAAGGCCTATTCCGCGGCCCGCGCGGGTCAGGAGCTGTTGAAGGAGGCATTTGAGGCCAAGCCGTATCCGGAGGCGGGGTTCGCCATCATTCCGGGGGTGATCAGCATTGGCTGGCCGGATTTCGGGTTTGCCTATTCGCGGACGCGCCCGGTGACGGCATTGCTTGGAGAAGCGCTTCCGGTGACGCTGCTTCTGAATCTGACTGCGTTTCCCATCATCTATCTTGTCGCAATCCCAGCAGGCATGCTGGCGTCAGCCCGGCGAGGCACCTGGATTGATTCGGTACTTGGGGCGAAATTCATCGTCCTGTGGTCGTTTCCGGTGGTGTTGGCGGGGGTGCTGTGTCTCGGGTTTCTCGCCAGCAAGGAATATCTGGGATGGTTCCCGTCCAACGCGCTGCACGACAAGATGGCGGACACGTTTGCTTTACTGCCGAGTTTCACCGAGGCCGGATTCGAGCGCGGATACCTGCTTGATACGTTGTGGCACATGTGCCTGCCGGTCTTGTGCCTGGTGTATGGTCAGTTCGCCCTGCTCTCCAAACAGACGCGGGCGGCCATGCTGGACAATTCCAATGCCGACTACGTGCGGACCGCGCGGGCGAAGGGCGTGGCGAGCCGGGATGTGCTCTTCAGGCACATCTTTCGCAACAGTCTCCTGCCATTGATCACGATGTTTGTTTCACTGTTTCCCGCGATCCTTGCCGGCAGTGTGATTGTGGAGCGGATCTTTTCCGTGCCCGGGATGGGATGGCTAACGATTGAAGCGATCAACCTTCGGGATCGCGAGCTGCTCCTCGCCAACACGTTGATGATCGCCACGGTGAACCTGTTTGCGCTGCTCCTGGCCGACATCCTGTACGCCGTTGCCGACCCGCGAATCTCATACGAATAGTGCATCCCGTGGCGACCCAACAAGAATCTCAGGCTGTGCGACTCTCGGGAATTGACGTCATGCGCGGCGTCGGCCTGACACCGGCAAAGCCTTTCTGGGCGGACGCCTGGAGCCGGGTGATCAAACGGAGAGGAGCCATCTTCGGCCTCTGTTGGATCGTGGTTGTTCTTTTCTTCGCGGTCTTTGCACCATTGATAGCGAATGGACATCCGATCCTCTTGCGAACCATCGGGCCGGACGGGTCCATCCTGAGCACGTCTTCTCCGCTGGTGAACAATCTGGGTTCGACGGATGTCGCGTTGCTGGCGTTTTTCGGTGTCTTTACAGCATGGTGGTTTCTGCCGCAGAGCCGGTCGTGGGTAGCGCCGGTGGCGTGTGCGGCGGTGTTTTCGATGGCGGCGCTGGCCTGGGGAATTCATCAGCGATCGCTTGGCGGCTGGTCGATGACGGACCCGTGGCCGAAACTGGGCATCGTCAGCCTTGCCGCGCTTTCGCTTGCGGCCGTGGGGATGGTTGTTCCGAGAAACAGGAGATTCGTCGCCGCGCTCTTGGTGTTTGCCCAGATGATCGTTGTGCTGGTGGTCACGTACGTGCTGATCAACCGCATGTCGCAGCGAGACTTGTCGGATCTGTTTCAATGGATGAAGGCTGACAGGTTGATTGCGTTCCACGCGTCGGCGGGCGTTGCGCTGCTGGTGGCGTTGGTCTTCGTTGCAGTTCCGGGCATTGCCCTGGGGGTGAGACGGCTCGGCGTCGTGATGTCGACGGCGGTGCTGGCGGCGTCGGTGAGCGCGATGACGTGGTCGCGTCCACTGGAGACGTTTGCCTATCCTGAGCGGGAGGCGGCGGGTGAGGTTGAGGCGACGTACGTCCCAATCCCGTTTTCGCCAAACCAGAGATTCAGCGAGCTAAATCGCATCGAACCGCTTCGAAAGCTGAGCGCTTCTCCTACCTATCCGGTTGACTCGAGACCCGGGCGCCGGACGTTCATCCTGGGAACCGATGCGTTGGGGGCCGATGTGCTGAGTCAAATGATTCACGCTTGTCGGCTTTCGATCTCCATCGGGCTTGTGTCCACCAGCATTGCGGTCCTGATCGGGGTGACGATCGGGGCGTTGATGGGTTATTTCGGCGGTTGGGTGGACCTGGTGCTGTTCCGCGTGGTGGAGATCTTCATGGCGGTGCCGGTCCTGTTTCTGCTGATTGTTGCGGTGGCGGTGCTGCCGGAGGAGTTGCGCAGCACGTACGTGATCATGGCCATCATCGGTTGCTTTACATGGACGAGCGCCGCGAGGTTTACCCGAGCGGAATTCCTCAAGCTGCGGAGCCAGGACTTCGTGCAGGCGGCCACGGCGGTGGGTCTCCCGCTTCGGGCGGTTCTCTTCAAGCACATGCTTCCAAACGGGGTGACGCCGGTGCTGGTGGATGCGTCGTTTCTTATTGCGGCGGCGATTCTCGCCGAGGCGACGCTGTCGTATCTGGGCATCGGGCCGGTGGATCAGCCGTCGTGGGGCAAGCTGCTCTCCAGTGCTGCGAATACGGAAGGTGTCTTCAAGTGGTGGCTTGCAATCTTTCCGGGCATGGCCATCTTCCTTACGGTGTTGTCGTACAACCTGATCGGCGAAGCGCTCCGCGATGCGATTGATCCGAAGCTCAGAAAGGCTGCTCACTGAATGGGAAAGCCGCTGCTTGAAGTCAGCAATCTCGCGGTGTCGTTCGATATCTCGGGCGGCGCTGCGCTCGGGACGCGCGTGCAGGCGGTGAACGGTGTATCAATGACCATCTATCCGCGGCAGACGCTGGCCGTGGTGGGGGAGTCGGGGTGCGGCAAGTCAGTGACGGCGATGAGCACGATGCAGTTGATACCGCGGCCGCCGGGTCATTTTGATTCGGGAACCATCTTGTTTGAGGGGAAGGACCTGCTGACCTATTCCGAGCGCGAGATGCTGAAGGTCCGTGGGAAAGACATTGCGATGATCTTTCAGGAGCCAATGACGTCGCTCAATCCTGTCTACACCGTGGGTGATCAGATCATGGAGGCGATTCTGCTGCACCAGAGTGTCGCCGAGCGGGACGCCCGCGAGATTGCCATGCAGGCGATGCGCGACGTGGGGATTCCCAAGGTCGAGGATCGAATTGACGCATATCCCCATCAATTCTCGGGTGGTATGAGACAGCGGGTAATGATCGCGATGGCCCTGGCGTGCCAGCCGAAACTGCTGCTTGCCGACGAGCCGACGACAGCGCTGGACGTCACGATCCAGGCGCAGATTCTGGAATTGCTTCGGGATCTTCAGCGTCGGCGCGACATGGGAATCATGCTGATTACACACAATCTCGGCGTGGTGGCGGAAAACGCCGATGTCGTGTGCGTGATGTATGCCGGCCGTGTGGTGGAATACGCCAAGGTATACGATCTTTTCGACCGGCCGCTTCATCCGTATACGCGCGGCCTTTTCAGTTCGATTCCCTCATTGCTGGAGAGCAAGCATCGCCTGACGACCGTGGATGAAGTGGTTGGAAATCCGGCGGAATTCCGCAAGCTTCCCGGTGCCGAGAAGGGGGTCATTCCCTGGTGGCCGACGCATTCTGCGCCCGAGGGGATGGCGCAAATGCCCGGTGGACCGGATGCCATTCTGCACGAGGTCGAGCCGGATCACTGGGTGTGCTGTTGGCGAACCGAGTATGTTGAGGGCCATCCGACCCGGCGACCGGACATTGATTTTCGCCGCGACGACCTGATCGACGCCGCGTGAGACATGACTACATTTTCGTGCTGGTCCGGGCCTCGGATACGTGTTGTTCAACCCATGCCGAGAACTCGTTTCGAAATCGCTCGGGCCGGAATCGCTCGGCGTGTCTTCGAATGATCTCCCGGTCCCATTGAACGGCCTCTGCCTGGCGGATGGCGTCGCGAATGGCGCCGGGCGAGGCGGTCTTGAAGAGAATTCCGGTCTCGCCGTGAACGACGGAATCCCGCGCTCCACCTTTACCCAGGGCGAGCACCGGAGTTCCGCAGCTCATGGCCTCGACAAGGACGATTCCGAAGTCCTCGACGCCGGCAAACACCATCGCCTGAGCCCTTGAAAGTAGACTTCGGACGTCGTCATCACTCAGGCGACCGGGCAGTTCGACGTTCTCAGGCGCCGAAAGGCGCAGCTGCTCGAGGCAGCTTCCCTCGCCGACAACGACCAACCGCCTCCCCGCGAGGCCTCGAAATGCCTCAATGACGAGGTCGGCGCGCTTGTAGGGCACCAGCCGCGAGATGTGAACATAGAGTCCGGGTTCCCGATCGTGTCCAATGGCGAATCGATCCACCGCAACTGGGGGGTGAATGACGGTGCTTTCGCGGCCATACGACGAACGAATGCGGTCCGCAATGAAATGGCTGTTGGCCGCGAACGCGGAGACGCGGGCGGCAGTCCGGCGATCCCATTCGCGGAGCCGGCTCAGGGCAGGGCCGGCGATCCATCGGCGCAGCGCCTTGAGTCCGCCTCCGGCGAGGTATTCGTCTCGCATGTCCCAGGCATAACGCATTGGGGTGTGGCAATAGCAGAGGTGGGTCTGGCCGACTCTGGTTCGCACGCCCTTGGCGACGGCGTGGGAGCTTGAAAGGATGAGGTCGTACTCCTTGAGGTTGAGTCGCTCGATGGCCCAGGGAAAGAAGGGGAGATAGGCTCTGAACCGTTTTTCGGCGAGCGGAAGCTTCTGCACCCAAGTGGTCGTGGCGTGCTTGCCTTGAATGAAGCCTCGGTCGGCATCAGGCAGAAAATCGACGAGGCTGAAGAGGTCGGCCCCGGGATACAGGAGGAGCATCTGTTCGGTTACGCGCTCCGCCCCCGCGTAGGTCACCAACCAATCGTGGACGAGGGCGATGCGCATGGGTCGTGGGCGACAAACCGGCGGCGGGACCGGGCGGCGTTCGCATGGGGATGAAAAAACGCCACAGCCAGTCGGCGCGGCGTTTTTTCAAAGCGGGTGAAGGGACTTGAACCCTCGACATTCACGTTGGCAACGTGACGCTCTACCACTGAGCTACACCCGCGAGGGGACGGAGAGTATAGCAGGGGGGGTAGGGGGTGCCAACGGGTTCGTGGGCTGCCACGGGGCCTGGCCGCGGGGACGGCGGTCAGGTCCCAGAATGTGCGGCGAGGGCGGCCAGGAGGACTCTCCATTCGGCATACCGGTATGTCAGGGCGAATCGCTGGTGAATCGACCGAATGGCCTGGTGGCACTCTTCGTACAGTTCACGCTCCCACGAAGCAGCCTTCGGATCGCAGAAGAACAGGCGGCAGGCGGCGGGTCGGATGGCATGGATGCCGCATCGGCCAGTTGAGTCGGCCCCATGTCTCACAAGGAACGGGCATCGGCCGCGTTCGAATGAACTGGCGATTTCCACCCGGGTCGGTGTGCCCTGAAGTCGAGCCCAGGTCCAGGCGGCCTCGAGTCCGGTAAGGAACAGGCGGTGCCCGAAGGCTTCGAAATGGCAGCAGCAGCCGCTGGCGATGCAAAGTGGTCGGTGTTGTCGGACTGCTCGGGCGATTCGTCCATTCTGTGCATCCAGTTCGGATGCTACGGCCACATTCCCGGCAGCCGAGAGCCACTCGGCCACGTGGGGGACCATGGACAGGACCTCCGAGTTGACCGCATGATTGAAAGGGAGATTTTTGGCCGGACCTTCATCAGAGAATGTTCCGAAGACCGGAAGTCGGATCGACTCCATCGACGGCTGGCCCCGCTGAGCCGGGGATGATCCATCTGGGTCTGTCACAGTGGCGATGCATTTCGTTGAATGCGAATGTGCTCAATGGGATAGAGTCTGCCCTCGTTCATCCCGGGGCATGGCGTCCGTCGCTTCACGGCTTCCCAGGCTCGACGCGAGGTGAGATTCTCCGGCCAGAACGGCCAGGTGCGGCATTGTGATGGCCGTGCCAAGTAGACGCCGCAAACGGCCTTGCCGGGGAGCTTCTTTCGATCGAGGAATTCGCAGTCATTGCCGAAGGACGTCGGCACCTCGTTCAGACTGCGTCGAATGCCCACAAGTCGGGTATGGTTCTCGATGAATTCATTGAATGGCATGTCCAGGTAGGCCGCGATGGCCGCCGCCTCCTCGTCGGTGACCCAGACGACACCTTCGGGGCCGGTACAGCAGTTGCCGCATTGCGTGCATTCGAATTTCAGCCCGTCGCGGTACCATTCGACGGCATCAGAACGTTCCATCGGCTTTCCGGAACCATGTGACTCAGCCATGAGGACCTCGGGGGAATTCGGTTTCGGGATCGGTGGGGTTGCGCGGGGGCTGGGGCGACCGCGGCGGTGCGCCGGTTGAGCCGCCGCCGGACGGGCCGGATTTCTGCGGATCTCCCCATTCGTCGATCTGCACCAGGTGCACCTGCGGGCGATTTCTGCGAAACGGCAAATCGGCGAGTTCATTCGGTCGATCGTCGAAGCCGACGCGATCCAGGGAATATACCTCGCCGAACACCCATTGAGGGTACTCAGCCAGCGTGTCGTAGATCATGCGCTCGATGTCGCTCATGCTTGCCGCGGTGGCCCAGATCGACACATAGGCGCCGCGCTCGGGATCGCCATCCGCCCGCTCCACCAGCACGTAGGCATGCCAGAGCGTCAGACCGAGGCGTCGGCCGCTCTCATCGACATTTGTTTCAGGGTCGATATTCAGCTCAAGGTCCCACATCTGCCTCAACTGCAGGAGCAACTCATCGAGATCGGGCGAATGTTCATCGATGATCTCGAGGACCTCGCGGATCTGGGTCGGCGGATTGAATTCGTCGTACTCTTCTTCAAGAGGCCATGTCTCGGGCACTTCCTCGAGCTCAAACGATCCGAGCATGGCCTCCACATCATTGCGAAGGTCGGAGGGCACGTGAATTGAAAGTGTCTTCCACGAATCCAGGAAGACCTCGACGAACGGCTCCTCGCTGTTGGCGCCGACGCCGATGGACGCATCCTCCATGAGGATGTCCTTGAATGCGGCCCAGACCTCGAGGAAGTCGGCGACAGGAATCGGTTCGCGGGCGAGGAACACATCGAGCGATCGGTAGGCGTCCCGTGATCCAACCTCGACAATGGGGGTTACTTCATCCGGAAGGAAATCAAACGCACGGTCGATGATCGGCCGAAGTCGCGAATGCGAGACGACAATCTGGAACGAATAGGTGTCGGGGTCATCGTCCTGCCCGGGATTGAAGGACACCGTATACCCCTGCATCGGGGCGTTCAGGCTCTTCGGTTCGATGCCCAGAGGCAACTCAAATCCGTCGACAACGGCGCGGGTCAGATCCCGCCTGAGGCGAAAGTCTCGCATTCAACCAGCATGCTAGCGGCAATCATGCCTGGAGTGAATGCGCCGGCTTTCGTCCTACCCGATGCCGAGGTAGGCCTTTCGGACGGCATCGCTGGCGGCCAGTTCGGCGGCGGCCCCTTCCATGACGATCCTGCCGACTTCAAGCACATAGGCCCGATGCGCCACTTTCAAGGCCATGTGGGCGTTCTGCTCCACCAGCAGAATCGTGGTTCCACTCCTGTTAATCTCACGGATGATTCGAAAAATCACCTGAACGATCTGGGGCGCCAGGCCAAGACTCGGTTCGTCGAGAAGAAGCAGTCGCGGCCGAGCCAACATTGCCCGGGCGATGGCCAGCATCTGCTGCTCTCCACCTGAGAGCGTTCCGGCATTCTGATTGATTCGCTCCTTGAGGCGGGGAAAAAGTTCGAGGGCGCGGTCTCGGTCGCGGCGAATCTCGTCCTCGTCGTTGCGAACGAAGGATCCCAGCTGGAGGTTCTCGGACACGGTCATGTTGGCAAAGATGCCGCGACCCTCCGGCGCCTGAGCGATGCCAAGTCGGACGATGGTGTGCGGCGCGAGCCGTTGTATCGGCCGGCCGTCGAATTCGATCTGCCCGGCGGATCGAATCAGGCCGGAAATGGCTCGAAGAGTCGTTGACTTTCCGGCCCCATTGCAGCCGATGAGCGTGACGATCTCACCCTTGTCGATGGAGAGAGAAATGCCGTGCAGCGCCCTGATGGCACCGTAGCTCACGTGCAAGTCCTTTACCGCGAGCAACGTCATGCCGCCTCCCCGGTGCCATCGTCCGTCCCGAGGTAGGCCTCGATGACCAGTGGGTCATTCTGCACCTTTTCCGGCGGTCCGGTTGCGATGGTCTGCCCGAAATTCAGGACGGTGATGTGCTCGCACAGATTCATGACGACGCCCATGTCGTGCTCAATCAGAAGAATGGCGACGTCGAATTTGCTCCTGATGTCGAGTATGAGCGATCGGAGCGCACCTTTTTCCTGCGGGTTCATGCCGGCGGCGGGCTCGTCGAGAAGCAGCACCTTGGGGTCGGTGGCAAGAGCCCGGGCCATCTCAAGGCGACGCTGATCGCCATAGGGAAGGTTTCGGGCCTGTTCGCGCACACGATCGTCAAGCTTGAAGAGCGAGAGGAGCGTCATGGCGCGCTCACGAATGGCGCGTTCATCGCCTCGGTGATACCGCGATCGAAGAATGGCTCCGGCAAGATGCTGATCGGATCGCACGTGGCACGCGATGCGAACATTGTCCAGAACCGAGAGATCAGGAAAGAGGCGGATGTTCTGGAAGGTTCGGGCGATTCCCGCCTCGGCGATGAAACATGATCGCAACCCTGTGATCTCTCGCCCCGCCAGGTGAATCAATCCGGCATCCGGCTTGTAGACGCCCGTCAGGAGATTGAAGACGGTGGTCTTGCCAGCGCCGTTGGGCCCGATCAGTCCCTTGAGGTTTCCGCGCTCCAGCGTCAACGAGAACCTCTGCACCGCCTTCAAGCCGCCAAACGACTTGTCGAGGTTGCGTACATCGAGAATGGTCGTGGATGCTGTCACTGTGAGTCTGTCACGATCGGCGCAGGAAACGAGTCAGCCAGCTCCACGAGGCTCTTTCCCAGATCTCGTGAATACCAAGCAGTCCCTGCGGGCGGAAGATCATCATGAGGATGAGGGCAAGGGCGTAGAGGATCATGCGGTAATCGGCGAGACCGCGCAGCCACTCAGGAAGCAATGTCACGACGGCTGCGGCCACGGCCGCTCCGCTGATACTTCCCAACCCGCCAAGCACCACCATGATGATGATGTCAAAGCTCTTGAGAAAGCCCGCCGATTCGGGCGAAAGGCCTATTCCCAACGTGTGGGCATACAACCCACCCGCCACGCCGGCAAAGAAGGCTGCGATCATGAACGCCCACACCTTGTATCGTGTGGTATTCACACCCATCGCCTCCGCCGCGATTTCATCCTCCCGAATCGAGAGGAATGCGCGCCCGAACGTGCTGTATTTCAGGCGAAAGGCGACCACGATGGTGACGCCTGCGACCAGCCAGACCCAGAAGAGGCTGGTGTAGGTTGGAATGCCGGAGAATCCAAGCGAACCGCCGACATAGCCGGGCAAGGCCCAAAGAGGCGCTGCCTCGACCGCTGCAGGAGATCGAAGCAGAGGAGCGGTCTGCTGAATGCAGACACGAACGATTTCACCGAATCCGAGCGTGACTATTGCGAGGTAATCTCCGCGCAGCCGAAGGCTGGGCAGTCCGACCGCAAAACCCACGAGTGCGGCCACGACTCCGCCGAGGACGAGGCCGGCCATGAACAGGCCATCACCGGCGGTCAGCCAGGCCGTGGCCGCGTCATTTGGTGTAGTGCCGCTGAGGATCCCGCCGCGCATGTCGGCGGATTGCCAGAGCAGCATCGAGCCGTAATAGGTGACGACGCCGGAGGCGTAACCGCCAACGGCGAGGAATCCGGCATGGCCCATCGAGAATTGGCCCGTGAAGCCGTTTACGATGTTGAGTGAGACAGCGAGGGTGACAGCAACGCCGATATCCAGGAGCAGCTTGGCCGGGTAAGGATCAATGTTTGGTCGAACGACAAATTGCGCCAGAAGCGCCACCCCCACGGCGGCCAGCCACGGCGCAGCACTGCGCACCAGCGTGATGGCTGGCCCGGGTCGAAGCGAATGGGCTCGCTCGGGAAGATGGGGCATGATCTGGGTCATTCAGACCTTCTCCACAACAGCCTTTCCGACGATGCCCCCCGGGCGGACAAGCAACACGACGATCAGGAGTCCGAAAACGTAGACGTCGGCGAGGCTGGATTTCAGATAGGCGGATCCGAAGAATTCCAGCAGTCCGATCGTCAGCCCGCCCAACATGGCGCCGCGGACATTGCCGATTCCGCCAACAACCGCCGCCACAAAGGCTTTCAAGCCGAGCAGGACCCACGAGGTATCCGCGGGTTGCTTGATCTGTTCATACTTGAGCGCCCAGAGAAAGCCGCCGGCCGCGGCCAACATCGCCCCGGTGACAAAGGTAATGCTGATGACTCGGTTTACTGCGATTCCCATCAGGCTCGCAGTGGTTGGATTGTGGCTGACGGCTCGCATCGCCCGGCCTAACTTGGTGTGGAAGACCAGCCATTCGAGGCCGATCATGAGAACCACGGCGGTCGTCATTCCGACGACGTCGAGCACTCGAACATGCACCTCGCCGATCTGAAACAGCGTTGCATCGGGTAGCAGCGGGGGTATGTTGGCCGGGCGGGTGCCGAAGACTTGTGTCTGCCCGAGGTTCTGCAGAAACAGTGAGACGCCGATGGCGGTGATCAGGACGTTCAGTCTTGGGGCGTTCCGAAGGGGCTTATAGGCGAACCGCTCGATCAGGAATCCAACGAGTCCACAGACGATCATCGCCACAACAAGCACGATGGGGCCGACCCACCACGGGGCGGCGGTCCATTGCATTAACGACTCGAGCTTTCGTGCCACGACGAGGCTGATCCAAGCGCCGAGAACGACCACGTCGCTGTGGGCGAAATTGATGAATTTCAGGATGCCATAGACCATCGTGTAGCCGAGCGCAATGAGCGCATACAGGCTTCCGAGAGCCAGCCCATCCTTGAGTGTTTGCAGGAATTGGTCCATGCGCCGGGAAGCACTTCAACACCGGCTCAGGCATCGGGCT
Source organism: uncultured Isosphaeraceae bacterium (assembly GCA_964407695.1). Classification (GTDB taxonomy): domain Bacteria; phylum Planctomycetota; class Phycisphaerae; order Phycisphaerales; family SM1A02; genus CAYOWQ01. The sequence continues at coordinate 405,401 of CAYOWQ010000001.1, forward strand.
CGACCGTGGCACGATAAACCCAATTGCCGTTCTTGCGCTCGACCACGACGATCGGCTTGTCAGCATTGTGTTGTGAGTTGATCGTGATTGTCCCGGTCACCGCCTTGAAATCCTTGGTTTGGGCGATTGCGTCGCGAAGGGCAGGGGCCTTGAGGCTGTCGGCCCGCCGAATGGCGTCGAAGAGAATATTGGCCGCGTCGTAGCCGAGGGCGGCGAGGCCATCGGGAACGCCACCGAAGTCTGCGTTGTACTTGCTCACGAATTCCTGAATGATGGGGGTGGGCTGATCGGGGGCGTAGTGGTTCGTATAGAAGCAGCCTTCGATTGATTCGCCGGCGTTCTTGCCCAGTTCCTCGCTGTCCCAGCCGTCGCCGCCCATAAGGGGCATCTTCATGCCAAGCTTGCGGGCCTGAAGGGCGATGTTGGCGACGTCGCTGTAATAGCCCGGGACGTAGATGAGGTCCGGCTCGGTTTCGCGGATACGGGTGAGCTGGGCGTTGAAGTCACTGGCCCCCTTGGTGTAGGCCTGATCGGAGACGATCTCTCCGCCCATGGTCTTGAAGTTCTTGACGAACTCGTCCTTGAGCCCGACAGAATACGCGGAGGCCTGGTCGTAAAGCACGGCGGCCTTCTTGGCTTTCAGGTCTTCAATCGCGAACTTGGCTCCAGCGAAACCCTGGAAGGGGTCAATGAAGCACACGCGGAAGATCATGTCACCCTTCTGAGTAACTTCCACGTTCGTGCTGCTGGGGGTGATCATGGGCACGCCGTATTGCTGGCAGACCGGGGCACCCTGCAGGCTGACGCTTGAGGCGACTTCGCCGAGAATGGCAGCGCATTTGTCCTTGGTGATCAGTTTCGTGACGACGGTTCCTGCCTTTTCCGGCTTGCCTTCGGTGTCGTCGGAGACCAGTCGCACCTTGAGCTTCTTGCCACCCACCATGACGCCGCCGGTTTCGTTGACCTCCTTCACGGCGAGCAGAATGCCGTTGTCGGTCGATTTGCCGAACGTCGCCTCAGGGCCAGTCAGCGAGGCGTAGTGACCAATGACGATCTCCTGAGGGACCGCATTCGACTGGCCCGAATTTGATGGTTTGCAGGAGGTTAACGCGAGGCACAGCGTCGCGAGCGCCAGGATGGCGAAGTTCATACCGCGAAATCGAATTGGACGCTCATTCTTCATGCCTGAATATCCTCCAAACGCAAGTCAGGGTAGCCTACAGCCGATGAGACTTGGTTTCAAAGTGTTGGCTGCAAATCCGCGTTGGATTGCTCGAGGCCACTGCCGATTGAGCCGACGATCACGATAGAAGGCGTTCCTCCGACGTGTCGATTGCGATCCTCATCACACTTTTCACCATCGCAGGCGTCCTGTGCCTGCTGGTTTTCAGTCGCGTAGCGCCCGACCTGATCATGCTTGCCGGGGTCACGCTGCTGATGACGCTGGGCGTGTTGACGCCTCGTGAGGCGTTTGAGGGGTTTGGCAATGAAGGGATGATCACGGTGGCGGTGTTGTTCGTCGTGGCGGCTGGCTTGCGCGAAACGGGCGGCATGGGCTGGGTGGCTCAACGGATTTTCGGCCGGCCCAAGTCAATTCCCGCGGCACAGTTGCGCATGATGGCTCCGGTTGCGGCGATGAGCTCCTTCATGAACAACACACCGTTGGTCGCGACGATGGTTCCAATCGTGGGTGAATGGGCGAAGAAGCATCGCATTCCGGCGTCGAAGCTGATGATGCCGCTCTCCTTCGCCACGATACTGGGTGGATTGTGCACCCTTCTGGGCACCAGTACCAATCTCATCGTCGATGGCCTCGTCAAGGACGCCATCAAGGCGGGCAAGATGGCGGCCGAGGATCAGCTTCACCTTTTCAGCGTGGCGCCGATCGGCGTGTGCTGCGTCGTAGCGGGCCTGTTTTACATGCTGCTGGCCGCGAAGTGGCTCCTGCCCGATCGTCGTCCTCCGATCTCCATTTCTGACGATGTGCGTGAATACACCGTCGAGATGCTGGTGGATGAAGGATCCCCGCTCGCGGGACAGACCATCGAGCAGGCGGGGCTTCGCCATCTCGAAGGTGCGTATCTCATGGAGATCGATCGCAACGGACAGTCGATACCTGCGGTCGGTCCCGAGCAGAGACTCGTCGCCGGTGATCGCCTCGTGTTCGTCGGCGTGGTTGATTCGGTCGTGGAATTGCAGCGAATTCGCGGCCTTCGTCCGGCCACCAACCAGGTTTTCAAATTGGATTCGCAGCGGCTGAATCGTTGCCTGATTGAGGCGGTGGTGTCGCATACATCGCGCGTCGTCGGCCAGACGGTGCGCGATTCGAAATTCCGCACGGTGTACAACGCGGTAGTCATCGCCGTGGCCCGCAACGGTGAGCGCATCAACCGGAAGATTGGTGATATCGAGCTTCAACCGGGCGATACGCTGTTGCTGGAAGCTCATCCTGGATTCGTCGATCGCAACCGCAATTCGCGGGATTTTTATCTCGTCAACCGGCTGGAGGATTCCACTCCTCCCAGCCACGAGCGCGGTTGGATCGCTGTCCTGATTCTTGCAATCATGGTTGCGCTTGCCGGTACCGGCGCGCTGACGATGCTGAATGCGGCCTTGCTCGCGGCCGGGGCCATGGTGTTGGCGCGGTGCTGCACCATTACCGCCATGCGGCGGGCAATCGACTGGCCCATTCTGCTGGTGATCGGTGCCGCGCTCGGTCTCGGCGAGGCGATGGAGAAGACCGGTGCGGCGAATCTGCTGGCGTCCAATCTCATCGGGCTCGCGGGTGATCGCCCATGGTTGGCGCTCGTGATCCTGTACGGCGTCACCATGCTTTTCACGGAGTTGCTGTCAAATACCGCCGCGGCGGCGCTCGTCTTCCCCTTCGCCCTCGCCACGGCGAACTCACTTCACGTGGATGCCACGCCATTCGTGATTTCCATCATGATCGCGGCCTCCTGCGGCTTCGCCACGCCCATCGGCTATCAGACCAATCTGATGGTGTACGGTCCCGGTGGATATCGATTCAGCGACTACATCAGATTCGGCGGCCTGCTCAACATTCTGGTGTGGATTGTCACGGTTTCTCTGGCTCCCGTGATTTTTCCGTTTCATCCATGATCGACGCCTGACGCATGAACTCCATCCTCCTAGCATCCGTACTAGGCGCGATAGATCATGCTCTGGCAACCTTCCATCCCCGACGAATACCTCGCCCTCTCCGATGAGCAGTTGGCTGATCGCATTAATTCGCAACGAGTGGTGCTGGGCCGGCAACTGCTCATCCTCGGCCACCATTACCAGCAGGACGAGGTGATTCGTCATGCCGACCTCACCGGAGACAGTCTGAAGCTCAGCCAGCTCGCCGCGGCCGAAGCGCCGCGACGAGGCGCAAAATACATCGTCTTCTGCGGGGTGCATTTCATGGCCGAGACGGCCGACATTCTGACTCCGGACGATGTGGAGGTGATCCTTCCGGATCTTTCAGCAGGTTGTTCCATGGCAGACATGGCTGCCTACGACGATGCCGTAGAGGCGTGGGAGGTCATCACTCGTGCCATGAGCGCGACTGGTGGTGGAACGCTGATTCCGATTACCTATGTCAATTCTTCCGCCGCGGTGAAGGCATTCGTGGGCGACCACGGCGGCGCCTGTTGCACCAGCTCGAACGCAGTGGAGGTGTTCGACTGGGCGCTGCGCGGCGGCGACTCTGGTGCGAATCCCGATTCAGTCAAGATTCTCTTCCTGCCGGATCAGCACCTTGGACGCAACACTGCGTCGAAGAAGGGATTCCTGACCGAGGTGGACGAAGCGAACGGCCGCGGCCCGACGCAGACCCGTGTCTGGAATCCCCGCGCGGATCACGGCGGCCTGAGCGATGACCAGATCCGTGATGCCAAGGTGCTTCTCTGGGCGGGTCATTGCAGTGTGCATAAGCTCTTCCGCCCGGAGCACGTCGATCAGGCTCGAGCTGCCTATGCCGACCGCGGCGGAATCACCGTGCTCGTTCATCCCGAGTGCTGCAAGGAAGTCGTTGACCGTGCTGACATGAACGGGTCCACGGAATACATCATTCGAACCATTGAGTCGGCGAAACCGGGTACCAACTGGGCCGTGGGAACGGAGGTTCACCTGGTGAACAGACTTTCACGTGCCGCGTCCGAACGGGGAGTTCATGCTCGTATCCTGAGCGAGTGCCAGTGCCTGTGCACGACGATGTATCGCATCGATCCCCAGCACCTCCTTTGGGTGCTCGACAATCTGGCCGTGGGCAAGGTGGTCAATCCGATTCGGGTGCATCCCGAAGCGAAACGGCTTGCAAAGCTCGCACTTCAGCGCATGCTATCGTGCACATCTCCCGAGCGGCGGGTTCCAGCGATGGTTGATTGACTACACTTCCGTCCTGATTGGCACGTCCGGCCCATTTTGGCGTCGATCGTGCCGGATCGAACTCGTGAGCAATTGAGCCATGGTAGAACAACAGACTAAGAAGCCCCGCTGGGGCCGCCGGATCATCCTGATTGTCGTGCTGATCGTGGGCCTCCTCATGACAGCGGTGGCCCTTGCGCCAACACTGGTCAGCGCTGGCGTCGGCAAGTCGTCCATCGTGGGGGTCATCAATGAGAACATCAACGGCACCGCGGATTACGCCAGGCTCAACGTGTCATGGTTCGGGAGCCAGTCCATTGAAAACCTCACGATCATTGATACATCCGGAACGAAGGTGGTTGATATCAGTGCCCGGGCCGAAACCTCATTGATTTCGCTCCTGTCGGGGCTCGACCGGCTGGCCGTGTCGATCAAGGGTTCAATCAATGCGACCTTGGAAGAGGACGGCTCGACCAACCTGACGGATCTTGCCGCAACACCGGGTGGCCCTCCCGCGGCCAAGCAGCAATCGACATCGTCCGATGCCCTCCTGCCCGGAGGCATGGCGGTGGTGCTCGACGTTCAAGGATTGAACGTGTCTGTCGAAGTTGCGGATGGTCCGAAGGTGGAGATCAACGATCTGCAGGGGAAGGCGGCGATAGAACCGGGGAACGCGATTACCGCTGACTTTACGGCAGGCACGCTGTATCGTGAGCAGCCCGGACAATTCAAACTGTCAGCCAGGTCCAAAGGCGCTATCGACCGCCAGGGCCGACTCAACCTCAGCGGGGCCTCGCTTACGGTTGATGTTTCTCTGCAAAATGTCAAAGCTCCAGCCGGACCGGTCTCCGTCGACGTGAAGTCCTTGACCATCGGCGTGCAGAGCAATGATGTCACCCAGGACATTGATCTCTCCATTCTCGGGAGTGGGATGATCGATGGTTCTGAGCCCAGCACGATTGACGGCGCGATCAAAGCGAGCAAGCTGCTGAAGTCGGATGGTTCCGTCGATTTTGACATCGGAAAGATGACCGGCACACTTCAAGCTCGGGCACTTCCAACCGCTGTGGCCCAGCCGTTTCTCAAGGACACCTCGCTCATCCTGAGTCGGGATCTCGGGCCAACGATCGACATTGACGCGAACTTCGGGTCGGGCGAGGAGAAGGTCGTCACGCTCAAGGCGAGTGCGCAACAACTCACCGCCGAGATGGCGGCCGAGATCAATGCTGCGACGCGCGCTGTGGAAGGATCAAAGCTTGCGATTTCTGCCAATGTACAGCCCGAAACCCTGAGGGCGATCGCGGGCATCGGAGCCGAGAGTCCGACGACCGTTCAGGTCAACTGCTCCGGATTCACGGTTCCACCGATGAATTCAGATGGTTCACTTGAGATCTCGAAGGCGGGCGGCACGGTACAGATCACCATTCCGGGTCGGACCCAGCTTCTGAATGAAGATGGGAAGCCGCTCGCCGAACTCGGCGACGTCTCCATCGACATTGATGCGCCTACTCTGGCCCAGACGATCGTTGTCAAGGCGAGTGCCGGCCTCGAGGGTGGTCACGTCAAGATCGATCAATCAGTCGCAAATCTGTTCAACGACGGGGGTCTCGTGGCCGAAGGCCAGATCGAGCTTTCCGGCGTTTCCGGCGATCGATTGGGACGATTCCTTCCCGATCAGGAGGAACTGATAGCGCAGTTGGTCAGCCAGCCGCTGGAGTTTCGCGCGACAACGGGCCTGGCGCCGAATGGCGACCTGAACGCAGCCATCAACGCCGATACCGGTCGTTTGAAGCTCTCTTTGAACGCGACTCGCCATGAGCAGCAAATCAAGCTCACCGACGCCAAGGCCTCGGCCGAACTGGTGCCGGAGCTTGTGGCAACCCTGCAGACCGAAGAATCGATCAAGCTGGGGCATGCGGCGACAGTGACCGTCCAGATTCCGGAGTGGTCTGTGTTGGAATCAAAACTCCGAGAAGGGAACCTTACAGGGAGCCCCATCCAACTCTCCTACCAATCAACCCCGATTCAGATCGTGAAAGCTCCTGGCGTCGCGTCGCCGGTCACCATTGAAGGGCTGGCCGGCGACCTGAATCTTGCGCTGGACGACAAGACGAACGTGAAGACGACAGGAGCTGCTCGCGTATTGGACAACTCCGGGACGGCGGCAACAGAGCTCAAATACGACGCGTCGGCCATCCGTACCGCCTCCTCGGCCGAGATGACCATCGACGCACTCGTAACAGCCAATGACATCAACCTGGCCGCGATAGAGTCAATTCTTGGCCGTGCCGCGGGAGAACTTCAGAACCTCCTCGGTTCAACAGGCAAACTGACCCTCGGGGTCTCGACGCCGAAACCTTCGGCATATGCAGCCAACGCGACCGTGGAATTCCCGCAGATGAAGGGCGAGATTCTCGCCAAGGCCGACGACCGCGAGATAACTGCGACAACGAAGGACCTGGTGCTGATCCTTCCACCGGACGCGGCCAATCGGTGGCTTGCTCCAGCCGATGGAAGCAAGGGCTGGACTACGACTTCAACCGTGACCGTTCGACCGCAGATCGCGGCGCTCAGCGTTCCTCGGGCTATCGCATCTGGTGAATCGCTCGATTCCAGCAAGATCAACGTTGATGCATCGATCGACGTAGAGCCATTGACCCTCGTCTCGGCGGATCAACTCAATATCGGCGTGCAGAGGCTGCAGGCGTCGGCGAAGTGCAGTGACTTGTCGAAGGGAGTCGACCTGTCGCTGAACCTGGCCGCGAGTTCGCCGGATATCGAGGCCAGGGATGTGCGGCTGAGCGGCAAGCTGACCGATCTGGTGGGGCCTGATTCCAATTTTGCGATTGGTTCGGCCACGGCCGATCTGAAGGGAAGCGGCGCTGTGACGTTGCGGAAATCAGCATTGGAGAAGCTGCTGAATCCGTCACCATCTTCAGGACCCGTCGACCCCGCGTCGAGGGTCGCCGTCGATTCCGATCTCACGCTGACGCCCGACATTCGCTCGCTCCGGCTGCCGTTCTCGCTGGCTTCCTCAGAGACGGTTGAGGCATCAAAGGTCAATGTCAATCTCGGGTTGACTGGTTCGCCTCTGCAGTTGAACTATGCCGATGGAAGCAGCCTGGGTGTGCGCGACCTCGCGATGAACATCTCATGCCCCGATCTTCGGCAGGGCGTCGATTTTTCGCTGACCAGCAATGCCACTGCCTCCGGCGCCAGTGCCGGGATGATTGAGATTCGCGGAGGCCTACGCGAACTTGTTACGGCCGACTCGAAGTGGTCTCAATCAGCGACGCTCGATCTCGATGGAAAGGTTCAGAACGTGCCCACGGCCCTCGCGGATCAGGCCCAGAACCTGAACGGCCTGCTGATTGCCGCCCTCGGCCCCACGATGAACGCCACCGCCAAAGCGCAGGCGCTTTCGAAGACGGGCGGCATGCTGGCGATGGACTTCCGGTCACAGAACGGATTTGTGGCAGCGCCGGTCATCTCGGCCCACGACGATGCGCTCTGGATCGAGGGCGAGCACGCCATTACCGGCGAACTCGCCGTAACCAAGCCGCTTCGCGAACAACTTCTCTACAAGATCAATCCCATCCTGGCCGACATTCGGCAGACGGACCATCCGATCAAGCTGCTGGTGCGCAACGCATCGGTGCCGCTGGATGGGAATCCGGGACGGTTCAACGGTCAGATCGTGATCGATGTGGGGCCCGTGCAATTCGATGCAGGATCCACGACACTTCAGCTGCTGGAATTGTTCAAACAGTCCAACAAGTCGACAATCGACGGCCTGATTGATCCCCTGACAATCAACATCGCCTCCGGTCACGTGACCTACGACAATTTTGCCGTTCACATCGGCAAGAAATCGGGAGGGAACTGGGCCGCCGATCTAAAATTCGCCGGCGATATCAACCTGGCATCGAAGCCAGCTCACGTCAACTTCATTCGCACTCGCATCCCGGCGGACATCGCAACCAAGAGCATCAAGGAAGTGCCCGATATCGTGGGGCTCTTGGCCCTCGATCTCGAACTGCACGGCGACCTTGCCGACGCCGCGGGCAATCGCAAGGAGCTGGAACGACGAATCAAGCCCGCGCTCGATACCAAGGATCCGGCGAAGATCCTTGACGATCCCAAGGTCAAGGACGTGCTCGGGGACATCTTCAAGAAGATCACGAAGTAGCAGACGACGATGGATCTATTTGAGGCTCAGGGGATCGCGATCAGCCTTTGAGATCGAAATCGCGACATTGCCTCCGAGATGCTTGAGGAGGTGTTGCTTCAGGCGCGGCAAGTATGGTCGCTCGGTGTTGGTGTGACCTGCAAGGATGACATCGCAGCCTCTCGATCTGGCCCGCAGCACCTCGTGGTGGCGCATCTCGCCGGTGACAAACGCAGTGCAGCCAGCATGGATCGCCGCATCAAGGAGGCCCGATCCAGCGCCGGCACAGAAGCCGATGATCCGATGATTGGCGGTCGACAGGCTGCACTGGAGCGACTTGACTCCCAGGTGCCTCTTGACGCTCGCGATCAGGGAACGGCTGCCAATTGCCTTCCGAAGCGTGGCTATCCGTCCTCCCCCGCAACGGGGGTCTTGGTGGGTCGACAGCACATACACATCGATCGGTGCTTCTTCGTAGGGATGGGCTTGACGAATTGCGTCGACTGCCCCGGGGATTGCCGAGGCAGGGCAGACCATCTCCAGTCGAACCTCATCAACGCGTTCCAATCGACCCGACTTGCCTACCGCGGGATTGGCTCCCGATCCGCCATAGAAAGTTCCGGTTCCCGAAATCTCAAACGAACAGAGGGCGTAACGCCCGATGCGACCCGCACCGGCTCGGTCGAGTGCCTCGCGAAGCGCATTGACCGAGTCCCGTGGGCAGAAGGTGACGAGTTTGCGATCTGCAGCTCCTTGATCCGTGATACACGGCTGGAGCGGCCTGACAACCTCCGGATCTACCGATTCAGCCAGAAAATCGTTGAGACCGCCTGGTGCTGCATCGAGGGCTGTATGCGGGCTGTAGATGGCAGCCCCGACTGAAGCCACCTTCCACGCAGCACCCTCAGGCCCCGGTCCGTCAACGAGCCGATGGACTGGCCGAAAAATCGGCGGGTGATAGGCCACGATGAAATCGGCACTTTTCTGAACAGCCTCGGACGCGACCTCGGCGGTAAGGTCGATGGTCAACATCAACCGCCTTACGGCCGAGTCAGGAGATCCCACAAGAAGTCCGACATTGTCCCATTCCTCGGCAAGTGAAGGAGGTGCTAGGCTCTCCAGGCCCGCAACGACATCTGCGGCCGTAACCGGTGCAGCCATTCTTCGACGCGATTGGCGCTGTGGCATGGATGCACGTTATCCGAGACCCGGGCCGTTGGGAGGATGTGCGGTCCGGAAAGCAATCTTGCGCAAATTTCACCATCTCTAAGGCCGATAGATACGAAGTCGTCGATAATCCCCCATGGCCCTATCATGGGCCAGGTGGGGCCATTGGAGGGCCCGCCTCGTGAAGGACAAGCAGGAGGAGCCTGTGAGCGATAAGGAACTTCAGGACCGTCCCGGTCTGGTTTCCAAACGCGTCAAGAATCGAACGAGCGAGGAAGAGACAGCCGTCAAGCATTTTGTGCTTGATACGAACGTGCTGCTTCACAATCCGAACTCGATCTACATGTTCGAGGAGCACACCGTCGTCATTCCGTTGACGGTGATCGAAGAACTCGACAAGTTCAAGAAGAACAACGACGAAACCGGCCGCAATGCCCGGCAGGTGATTCGCGAGATCGACCGCTTGCGGGCCAATGGGGCCCTGTTTCAGGGGGTCGTCTGGAACGAAGATGGCGGCATGTTGCGCGTGGATCGGTGCGACCGGAACATTCCGTTCGTGCTTGATCTCGATGTCAGCGACAATCGCATTCTGGCCGTAGCGCACGCGATCCACTCGCAGGGCAAACGCACCATCTTCATCTCCAAGGACATCAACGCCCGGGTGAAGTGCGATGCGCTGGGAATCCCGGCGGAGGATTTTGAAGCGGATCGGGTCGATACCGACTGGCTTTACACCGGGTCAGCATCCATTCGCGTTCCCGGCGAGTTGATTGATGATCTCTACAACGAGCGACAACTGCCGCTTGACCGGATCTCCGACTATCTCACAGCGCCGTCCCCTACGAACGGTCCGGTGCGGTTCGACCCGGTGCCGAACCAGTTTCTGCTGATGACCAACGAAGCGGACGATTCACACACGGGGCTTGCCCGGGTGCTGGCCGACACCGGGCATCTCGTGCCTGTCTCGGGTCCGCGCAAGCCGGTCTTCGGAATCATGGCGAGGAACCTGCAACAGACGATGGCGATGGATCTGCTTCTGGACGACGAGATTCGCCTCGTCACGCTCATCGGTCCGGCCGGAACCGGCAAGACTCTTCTGGCGATGGCTGCCGGCATGCAGAAGGTGATGAAGGAGGAGCACTTCGACAAGCTGCTCGTTGCCCGCCCGATCATGCCTCTTGGGCGTGATATCGGCTATCTGCCCGGCGACAAGGACGAGAAGCTGACGATGTGGATGCAGCCCATCTTCGACAACATGGCCTATCTGCTCTCCACCCGCGGAAGCCACCTCAACGACGCCGAAAGCCGCTCCACTGAGCAGCGCATCGATCAGATGCTCGCCAGCGGCAAGGTGGTCATGGAACCGTTGACCTACATACGCGGCCGGTCGATCCCGCACCAGTTCATGGTTGTCGACGAGGCCCAGAATTTGTCGCCGCATGAAGTGAAGACGATCGTCTCCCGCGTGGGTGATGGCACGAAGATTGTCCTTTGCGGCGATATCGGGCAGATCGACAATCCGTACCTGGATGCGTCGAGCAACGGCTTGAGTCACCTGATCGACCGGATGAAAGGCCAGCGATTGTGCGGCCATGTCACCCTGACCAAGACCGAGCGATCCGACCTCGCCAGCCTTGCCGCAGAAATCCTTTAGCGGTGCAGGCGGAGGCGGCGAACTCAGGTGCGTGAGAGGTCTGGCGCTCGGCTAAGCTGTTGCGGTGTCACGAAAGGTCTTGAAATCGGCCAATCCTTCGGCGGCGACGTGCGCGCAACTTGTGGAGTCTTGGTTTCTTCTCAACGCTCGTGACCTTCCCTGGCGACGCAAACGATCCGGCTACCGGGCCCTGGTCAGCGAGATCATGCTGCAACAGACCCAGGTTGCACGAGTCGAACCCGCCTTCAACGCCTTCTTGAGAAGGTTTCCAAGCGTGGGAGCTCTGGCCCGGGCTGAGGAATTAGAAGTCCTGGCCGCATGGGCTGGCCTTGGGTATTACCGCCGGGCCCGCCATCTGCATCAAGCCGCGAAGGCAATTGTGGAGCGACATCGGGGCAAGGTTCCATCCACATTCGCCGAACTCAAGGGCCTGTCCGGCGTGGGCAACTATACCGCCGGGGCTATTGCGTCGATCGTCTTCGATGAAAGGGTGGCCGCAGTTGATGGAAACGTTCACCGCGTTCTCTCTCGGGTCTATGGGCTCCGCCGACCTGCATCCGAGACCGGCGCCATGCGCCGGGTGCGGGAGTTGGCCCAGACTTGGGTTGATCATTCCCGGTCTCCATCGCAGCTCAACGAGGGGCTCATGGAGCTCGGCGCCACGGTCTGTACGCCCCGCGGGCCATCATGCTCCGGATGCCCCTTGAGGGATCAGTGTCAGGCTCGCAGGTCCGGCCATCCTGAGCGCTACCCCAGCCCGAAGTCCGCCGTTGCGAGGCAACGATGGGTACACCATGTCGTTGTGATGGTTTCGAATGGGAGAGTACTGATGCAGTGCCGTCCCGTCTCCGGGATGTGGGCCGGGATGTTTCAGCCACTCACCGTGGAGTCAGCACGGCCGCTTCGGACAAAGGAACTTCAATCGGCGGTACCGCTCGCCATACGGAAATTGGTCCAGCGAGAATTGATTGTGCATCAGACCACGCATCGGGAAATTGAGTTTCGCGTTTACACGGCCGAAACCTCCGCAGCCGACCGATCCTGGCCTACGGTCGAGGCGGCCCTGAGACTGCCGCTGAGCAACCCCCACCGCAGAATTCTTCAACAATGGGCGGCCGGGAAACCAAGGGAAATCCGTCGGTCCCGAAAATAATTCGGTCCCCGTGGAACCAGTTGCAGGAGGCCGCCGTATAGAAGATCGGCGTCTGATTGCTTTCGAAATCTGACTACAGACCTGAATTCCTGTTCTCCTCCTCAGTTCCCTGCCCTCCGGGCGGGGGAAGCATTCGGCCGGTTGGTGCGGCGGCCCCCCACAACGTCGCACTGAGCCGGCCGATATGCTTTTTTGAGCTGCCTTCAAACTCAATTTCAGTCTACCGGTGGCTCTTGACGTCGGTGTCGGCGGCCTGTTCCCGGTGTGCGGTTGACTCGATCATTTGATTCGCTTCCTCGCCGAGGTAAGCATCGATGATCGCGTGAAGCAGGTACAGAATTGGTGTCACCCCAATCGCAACCGCGAACTTGAAGATGTAGCCGCTGCCGGCAGAGTTCACCGTTTGCCAGAAAGTCAGGCCGCGTTCGGGATTGAACACATGCGGAAGGTACAGACCGATGAACTGGACAATGACGGTGTCGACCAGTTGGCTGACCAGGGTTGAACCTGTGGCCCGCATCCAAAGGTAACGATGTCCTGTGCGGCGGCGCACAAGCCAGAACACGGTGACGTCGATCAGCTGTGCCACGAGGAAAGCGGTGATCGAGCCGACGATGATCCACGCCGACTGCATGAATACGTTGCGAAACGATGCCGCATCGACTGGGGAGAATGACACGGCGGGCACCGCATCCGTCAGCCAGAGTGCGACAAAGGCATATGCGATCATCGCGGCACCGAGAAAGCTCAGTCGCTTCACGCCCTCGCGCCCGAAGTACTCGTTGATGATGTCGGATGTGATGAAGACGACAGGCCACAGGATGATGCCGCAGCTGAGCGTGAAGTTTCTCCAGGTGGAATCCGGGTCTGTCACCAGACTCCGCCAGGGCGTCGGCACCTGGAAAAGCTTGCCGCCGATCAACTCGGCGATGATCGCATTGCTGAGAAACACTCCCCCAAGCACCATGAACAGGATATTGCGCCGACGGCCGCCTTGCTCCAGACTTGGAATGGTCTTCATGATGTTCAGGCCAGCGCCTAATCAGTCGCCAGATCCACCGCAGATTCAATGCGGCGCTTCGAGACAGGACGTCGCCGACCGTTCCAGAGAACATACACGATGTTGGCGAGGTCATCGAAAATTACCAGCAGGCAGGGGAGCACCAGCAGCGTCAGGGCTGTGGAGCTCAGCAATCCGAACGAGACGGCAATCGCCATTGGAATCAGGAACTTGGCCTGAAACGAGGTCTCCAGAACCAGCGGCATCAATCCAACGAAGGTGGTGATCGACGTCAACACAATTGCTCTGAGGCGTTCCTTGCCCGTCTCCACGAGCGCGTCGCGCATGGGCACACCGGCGACACGCTTCTCGTTGTAGAACTCAATCAGAATGAGCGAATTGTTCACCACCACACCGGTCAGGGCCACGAATCCAATCAGGCTGAGAAACGTCAACTCATATCCCAACAGCAGGTGGCCCCAGATCACGCCAATGATCCCGAACGGGATCGCCACCATGACGACCAGCGGTTGCGTGTATGACGAGAACAGCCACGCGACAATTACGTAGATCAGAACGCACGCGGCTCCGAACGCAAGCGGCAAGGTGGAAAACGCCTTGTTCAGATCCTCCTGCCGGCCGGCGACGTCAAGGGTGATGCCCGGTGTCGACGAAGCGATTTCGGCCAGTCTTGGCCTGACGGCATCGAAGATGAACTCAGGGCTGACACCGGGGGCAGTGTCGGCGGTCACCGTAATCGCCCGCTCACGATTGATCCTTCGAATCGTCGAGTACGAGTTGCCTTCGCTGACCTCGGCGATCTCGGCCAATGGGATTCGCCGCGGCCCCTCCCGCCCCTGCACGATCACCCAGAATCCCTCGATGGTGCTCATTCGACGACGGCTGTCCGGGTCGATACGCACCCGAACATCAATGTCTTCGCGTCGAGCGCTATAGGTATGAGCGTCCAGTCCAAACAATGTTCCGCGAACCTGCCGCGCGACCTCGGCAACGGTAACCCCCAGCGATGCGGCCCCCGGCTTGAGCCGAATCTGAAGCTCACGCTGGGCATCGAAGTCATCATCCGAAATGTCCTTCACGCCGTCATAGCCGGCAAGCAACGATTTGATCCGCTCCACGGCCGAAGAGACCGGCTCGGAATCCTCGCCCTTCACCACGATGGAAATATCGCGGCCGCTGGGCCCGCCGCTCATCTCGGTGTATCGGAACTCTTCAACATCGGGCATCGGACCGGCTGCGTTGCGAATTGCCTCGACGACGTCGCGTGATTCTCGGCCCCCTTCAGCTTGGCGCTTTTCGACCTCCTGAAGCTCAATGAACATCTGTGCAACATGCGTGGAGGCCGCGAGGACAGCACTTGACTCAAGATCCGTGCTGCTCCCAACGACCGAGGACACCCAGACCACCTCAGGTTGGGCGCGCGCTGCGGCCTCGATCTGCTGTACCACTGCGTCAGTCTGCGCCAGGGAAGCACCAATCGGCAGGCGGAGATCGACAATCACCGTCTCGGCGTCCGTATCCTGCAGGAAGACGAACGGTAGACGTTTGCCGATCACAAGTCCCATTGAAGCGATCATGATTGCAAGGGCGATGGATGCGGTGACGTATCGATGGTTGATCGAGAAGGCCACAAATCGCCCATAGAGATCAGTCAGCGGTCCGATGACTCTGCGATCCCGCCACTTCTCAAATCGACGCAGGAACGATCCAATTCGGCCCGGCTCACGCCGCTCTCGCTTCTCCATGGCGTGGGCCATGTGGCTGGGCATCATGGTCATGGTCTCCAGCACGCTGACCAGCAGCGAGCAGAGCACCACGATCGGAAGAGACGCCAGCAATTCGCCGATCGTGCCCTTGACGAACGCGAGGGGAAGGAAGGCGACAATAGTGGTTAGGACCGTGCAGAGCACCGGCCAGAAGACCTGCTGTGCTCCGCGAATGGCCGCGATCATGGGTGGATCGCCCTTGGCGTGGCGGGCGTTGATGTTTTCGCTGACCACGACAGCGTCGTCTTCCAGCATGCCCAGGGTGATGAGCAGTCCAAACATCGTGAGCATGTTGAGCGTGACGCCGAACGCCAGCATCAGAATGAGCGTTCCGCAGATGGCGGTGGTGAGCCCCATGACCACGATCCAGGCCATTCGCAGGCTCATGAAGAGGAAGATGATGAGGAATATGAGCGCTGCGCCCTGAAATGCATTGTCCACGAGCAGACCAAGGCGGCCCTCAATGAACCTCGCGAAATCGGAGTGCGACACGATTGCAACGGGCAGGGGGTCGGGAGCATCGTGGCCGAGCTTCCAGGCGCGAAGCGTGTGCGGCTTCATCACATGATCGGCGAATCCTCCCGGGTACTCACCGTGCTGCCTCCCCACGACATACGCCCGCACCATCTCGGCAATCTTCACCGCATCCTGTTTGCCGGTCTTGAAGACCGTCAGACTGACGGCAGGCTTGCCATTGAAACGGGACTCAATCTGTTCATCTGTGAAATCCGAGAATACCGTTGCAATATCGCCCACGCGAATGGACTGTCCCTGATCGCTGGCCTTGACCACGATCTGCCGGATCGCATCCGCCCGCTCAGCCACGCCGAGCGTCCGTACGTTGGTGTTGCCGACATTGGTCCGCAACGAACCCCCGGGCAGGTCGCTCATCCAGGCACGAATCGAATCCGTCACCTGCGGAAGGCTGATGCCGTGTTCCAGAAGTGCAGCGCCGTCAACATCGACTCGCAACTCGTCATTCCGCACGCCGCTGATGATGATCGATCCCATGCCCGGAAGGGTGCGAAGATCATCGGCGACGCGGCGGATCGACCGCTTCATCACATCCTCATCCGCGTCGCCATACAGCGTCACCATGATGGTTGGGATGTTTGGTTCAAATTCCGTGACCCGGATTTCCTCGGCGTCGTCGGGAAGGTCCTGGAGGAGGTCGATGGCTCGCTGAACCTCGTCGACACCCTTCCTGGTCTCGACTCCGTCGCGGAATTCGACCCGGATGGTGCCGAACCCCTCGTTGATTCGGGTGGTGACCTTCTCAACCTCGTCGAGCTCCACGACGGCATCTTCCACCTTGCGCGCCATGGATTCTTCAATCTCTTCCGGCGTGGCCCCGGGATACGGAAGGGTGATCGTTGCCTGTTCAGGCGTAGTCTCAGGGAAGAATTCTCGTCGGATGCTCACCAGGGCCACAATGCCGCCGATGAGAATCGAGAGCATCAACAGTCGAATGGGTACCGGCTTGCGGACGCCAAATTCCGCAACGTTCATCGCTCGCCCCCCGCGAGATCGCCACTCTTCTTGTCGTTGGCGATGGAAACCTGGACTGTGGAGCCAATCGCCAGATGGCGGGCGGCGTTGACCACGACGAGTGTGCCGTCGGCAAGGTCCTTGCGAAGGACCACCCATTGTCGATCTTCAAGTCCCAGCTCAGGAAATTCACCCTCCACGTAAAAGTCGACGGGCACGGACTGCTCGCCCACCACGCCGTCCTTCACCGTTCGAAGGCGTTCATCACTCAGCGCCCGCCGAGGCACAATGGTTCGCTGCGCATGTCCCAGGGATTCAACGCGCCCTTCAAGGAAGCGCCCCGGAGTTACTCGATCTGAAGCGTTCGAATCCTGTCGAATTTCGACGAAAACGGGAAACGTCCGTGTGTCGGGGTCGTCGACCGGTGAGATTCTCGCCACGGTGCCGGACCACGTTTGCAGCTCATCGAGCCGGGTACTGTGTTCTGCGGTCAGGGTGACCGGTGAGCCTACGGCGACTCCCGAACGTGCTGCCGCCGGCAGCTGCAATGCCACTTCGACACGGCTGAGGCTGACCACCCGCGCAATTCGGGTCCCCGGGGCCACATTCTCCCCCTCATCGACGTCGACCTCCGCCAGAATGCCATCCAGTGGACTCACGACGGTGCACCGTTCGAGATTCTCCTGCGCCAAGTCGCGCGCGGACTGCTGGGCCGCCCTCAACGCCTGAAGGCCGAGCCTCCGCGACGGGATCTTCTCGAGCTCCTCACGCGTAGTCGATTCCGCGCGCTCTGCGGCAATCACTGCCTGCCGTGCGCGGTCAAGTTCGCGCTCTCGCGCTGCCCCGCCCTCGGCGGCGACCTGAATGCGTTCGAAGTCGGCCCGGGCAAGCTTTGAGTCTTCCTCTGCAAGCCGAACCCGCTCGGTCCAGGATCGCTGCTCGACATCAAGCCGCTGCAGTTGGGCATCGAGATCCGAGATGTTCTGGACCGCAATCTCAAGCTCATGAGCGAAATCGGACTCGTCGAATCTGGCGAGGAGGTCGCCCTTGCGAACAGAATTGCCGCGAACGGTGGACTCCGGAACCTCAACAACGGTCGATGTAACTCGCGCAGGGACATCCGCCGCGTCCATGGCGCGGGCTGTCCCGTACCCGGACCATGTCCGATGCACCGAAACAGGGACGACCCGCATCACCAGAACGTCCTGACGTGGCTTGGCGTCGGCCGCCGGCTTCGGCTGCGGCTGAGTGGCAACCAACAAGAGGAAGATTCCGATGGACAGGCCGAGCAACACGAGGCAGACGACCGTGCGGGTCGCGATTGACAGCAGCAGAGCGGCACGCGGCATAGGCATAAGGCATCGTTCGAGCGAGTGGTGATGCTAGGAGTTTGGGTGGGATCGGGCGACAACTATGCGCCCGATTCCCCACAGACGTTGGCGAGGTGCAGAATCGATGGCTCGACGGTTGCAGATTCGGTTACGACTGCGTTGCGGCCATTCCTGCTACCCTTGCCGTCATGCCAGAGATTCTCAGTCACGCCGAAGTTGCCCACGTTGCCAAGCTGGCGCGGCTTCGGCTCACCCAGGCCCAAATCGAGACGTTTCAAGAGCAGCTTTCCAGCGTGCTGACACATATAGCCAAGCTGAATGAGTTGGATGTCAGTGGCGTGGAGCCGATGGCCCATCCCCTCGACATGTCCAACCGGCTTGATGACGACGACGTCGTCCCGGGAATGGCGCTCGACGCACTTTTGAGGAATGCTCCGGCCGTCGAGGGACACTTTCTGGCGGTGCCCAAGGTTCTCGGCGATGGGGGTGGAGCATGATCGGTGCCTCAGCTCAGGGAATCGCAGCGGCGGTGCGGAGCGGCAAACAGAAAGCCGTCAACGTCGTACGTGATCATCTGGATCGAATCTCGCAGATTGATGGTCCGATTCGAGCATTCCACGAAACCTACCCGGATGAAGCGATGGCGATGGCTGAATCGGTCGACAAGGCCGTGGCCGCCGGAAAGGATCCTGGTCCGCTAGCCGGCGTCCCAATCGCACTGAAGGACAATATCGTCACTCCGTTCGGCCGCACGACATGCAGTTCGGCCATCCTCAGGAACTTTCATGGCCCGTATTGGGCCACCGCAGCCAAGCGACTCGTGGATGCGGGTGGGATCGTTGTCGGGAAGACCAATTGTGATGAATTTGCCATGGGGTCGTCCACGGAGAATTGCGCCTGGGGACCAACGCAAAATCCATGGGCGAAGAATCATGTACCGGGCGGATCATCCGGCGGCAGCGCAGCGGCCGTGGCGGCACGAATGGTGCCGGTGGCCCTGGGGTCCGACACGGGCGGAAGCATTCGTCAACCTGCAGCGCTCTGCGGTATCACTGGTGTGAAGCCGACCTATGGCCGCGTGAGTCGATATGGATTGGTGGCCTTCGGATCGAGCCTGGATCAGATTGGTCCGTTCGCCACGAATGTTGGCGATGCTGCACAGGTGCTTTCGGCCATGGCGGGTCCCGATGCTCGCGATTCCACATCGGCGGCTGTGGAGGTTCCGAAGTTTTCGGCAAGCATCGACAAGCCGATCGATGGGCTTCGCATCGGACTTCCCAAGCAGTATCTATCGCCGGAGAACGATCCCAGTGTGAATGATGCGATTCACGCCGCAACCGAGTTGTTCCGATCGCTCGGGGCCGAGATTGTACCCATCGAGCTGCCGCTTACGGACTACGGCATTTCGACGTACTACGTCATCGCCCCCGCGGAAGCGTCCAGCAATCTCGCACGATACGACGGCATTCGCTACGGTCATCGGGCTGAGATCAAAGGCGACGAGGATCTCTTCGATCTCTATGCAAAGAGTCGAGCCGAGGGCTTCGGACCTGAGGTGCAACGTCGAATCATGCTTGGCACCTACGTCCTCAGTTCCGGCTATTACGACGCGTATTACAAGCGGGCGCTCCAGGTTCGCCGCCTGATCAAGCAGGAATATGATGCCGCCTTCACGCAATGCCATGCGATTCTCGGGCCGACGTCGCCGATGCCGGCGTTTCGCATCGGTGGCAAGGCCGACCCACTAACGATGTACCTCTGTGATGTTTACACTGTGAATGCGAATATCTCCGGTATCTGTGCTATTTCAATTCCGGGAGGATTCGCCGCTTCCCCAGCGGGTCGACTTCCCGTGGGCCTTCAACTTCAGTGCCAGGCATTTCAGGAGGAGCTGATGTTTCGCATCGCGCGGATGTACGAGAACGCGACCGAGTACCACACTCAGGTTCCGCCGCTTTCAAACTAGTTCGCCAAGCAAGTCGACGTCTTGATCCCCAATTCATGACCCGAACCGAGGACGACGGTGTTCGCTTGAACGGAGCCGAGAGCTTCGCTCAAAAGGTCCTGGGCTGGTTGCAACCATGAATGGCCATGATCTCGGTAGGATTCCGGCATGAGCAAGAGCGACCCCCTCGTGGTCGGCATCGATCTTGGCGGCACCAACATGCAGATTGGCGTGGTCAACAGCGAGCACGCCATCGTTGGTCGCTGTAAGCGGAAAACCAAGGCCGACCTCGGCAGGGATGCCGTGATCAAGCGCATCTGCGAGGGTGTGCGACGGGCATGCGACGACGCTCACGTCGATCTGCACGACATGGTGGCTGTCGGCATCGGTGCCCCCGGTGCGATCGATATTCCCCGCGGCGTGGTCCTGGAAGCGCCGAATCTGAAATGGAACGACGTTCCCCTCAAGGATCTCCTGTTGGAGGAGCTCGACCTTCCGGTCATCGTGGATAACGACGTGAATGTGGCCGTTTGGGGTGAAGCGAGGCTCGGCGCGGGCCAGGGTCGAGGCGACATGCTTGGGGTCTGGCTCGGCACCGGAGTGGGGGGTGGTCTGGTCCTCAACGGTCGCCTGTGGCATGGCACCACATTCACCGCCGGTGAGATTGGGCAGACCGTGATCACTCCGGGAGGTCCGCCCGGCCTCCTCACCGTGGAAGACCATTGCAGCCGCACTGGCATGAGCCACATCCTGAGAAAGCTCATGCAAACCGACCGCGAATCCATTCTGCATCGACTTGTGGAAGAGGCCGACGGCGCCATCGGATCAAAGATTCTTGCGGAGGCCGTCGAAGCCAAGGATGGGCTCGCCTGTCGCGTTGTGGATCATGCGGCCGAGATGCTGGGAATCGCCATTGCCAATTGGGTCACGGTTCTTTCCATCGACACCATCATCATTGGAGGCGGCGTCACCGAGGCTCTAGGTGAACCGTTTGTCGACAAGATACGCCCGATCTTTCGGCGCTATGTCTTTCCCGGCCGTCTCAGGGACTGCCTGATCATCACCAGTCGACTTGAGGACGACGCAGGGCTGCTGGGTGCAGCGCTCCTGGCGCAGGATCAGTTGCTTTCACAATAGTCGGTGGCCCGGGTTCGTCGGCGAGTAACCCGATTCGGCTGATGGGACCGAAATCCTGGTTGAGATGGGGAATAATTCAGATGTTTGGACGGGGCGACGGTGTTAGACTCATCCATGCGCTGATCAGTTCGATGGAGAACGATCCCAGTTAGGTGCATGATTGGCAGGTTCCATGCCATATCTTCATGGAACCCGAATGGATTTGGGTTGCAGAATGGCTCAAATCGCGTCGACCGAGACCTATGACCAGAGGGCTGGAATTGGGAAACCGTTCACTACTGAAGGGCGCTGCGAGGAGCTCCGGTCATGGTTGTGACCGGGATCTCATCGTCGCGTGCATCGCCGGACGCCAGGATGCATGGAATACGCTGGTCGAGCGGTATGGTCGGCTCGTCTATTCGATCCCTCGGCGGTACGGACTGAATGAAGCGGATTCTGATGATGTCCACGCCGCGGTCTGGGGAATCGTCTTCAAACACCTCTCGGCCCTGAAGGATCAGACTCGTTTTTCTTCCTGGCTGATCACAACCGCGCACCGGGAGTGCTGGCGTGTCGCGAAAAACCGCGAAGCAAATCTGGAACTCACCTCGCAGATGGCCGGCCCATCGGAACCCTCGGAAGAAGAGGCAAGCCGTTGGGAACGGCAACACGCAATTCGGGAAGGTTTGATAGAGCTCGGCGGTAAATGTCGAGACCTGCTTGAGGCGCTCTATCTTGCCCGGACGCAGTTGTCCTACGACGCCATTGGTGAACAATTGAACATGAAGCCTGGGAGTATCGGACCTACCCGAGCCCGGTGCCTTGAGAAACTCGAACGGATACTTCTGGCCAAGGGGAACGATTTCGACAGGATTTGCTGACCGGAACCGCTCCTGACCTGCGAAAATGGCGCAAAATGGCAAGAGCTGCCCATTTCCGCGTATTTCCGAGCCGCCGGACGCCCTCTTGTTGTGTGTCCGACCCAGTTTGGAAGCCTCACCATGACACCCGACGAAATCACAGTTGACATGTTGGTCGCCTTCACGCAGGGCGAGCTTTCGATCGCGGAATCCAAGGAAGTTGAGGCGGCCACTCTTCGTGACCCCCTCCTTGCCGCTCGATTGAATCGCCTTCAAACGGTGCTACAGACCCTTCGAGAAGACGACACGGTCGAGGTGCCCGAATCGGTCTTGGCAAGGGCCAGATCAGTCTTCTCGCTCAACGTTCGACCCTCGGAATCGTGGTGGCAGCGAATGGCATCCGTGATTGCGTCCCTGCGATTTGACAGCAACGCCGCACCGGCCCTGGCGGGCGTTCGTGGAGATCAGGAGACGCGTCAATTGTCCTTTGCCTGGCCCAATGCGATGCTCGACCTGGAAATCGAGCAACAGCCGAATTCACAGGAGCGCTTGCTCATTGGCCAACTGGACCTCGAGTCCGGGACACCTGATTTGCAGGTTGCCCTGGTGCCCGCCGGCACCAATTCCGCGGTCGCCGATGCCGCCGCAGACGCCGGTGGGGTCTTCACCTTGAGAGCACCTGAGGGAGTCTATGACCTTCTAGTTCTTTCAGGTGAATGCGTCATCAAGGTCCCCGGAGTCCATATTCGCTGACTGTCAGGTGGATCCGAAGCATGAGTCACCATGAGTGTCGAGTCGCCACAACAGCTCTTGAAGGAACTTCTCACCCTGTCACCGGAGTTGAGGCAGCGTCGTCTCCTTGCGACGCGTGACGTCGAGGGGGCTCTTGTCCAGTTGAGCGAAACCGCCGGCAGGAGTGGGTTCCAGTCAGTTTCTGCGGGGCTTGAGGCCACCGCCCTCGTTCTTTCGCTTTCGGATGAAGCTGAGGCGATCAGGCCAAGGGTTCATGCAAGAATCGCTCGATCCCTCGCTCTGTCGCACAGCGGGCGATTCTCCGAGGCAATCGAGATGGCTGAGGAAGGAAGAAGTATCGCGTCCGCGGCTGATCTTGACCTTGAGGTCGCACGCTGCGATCTCGCCCTGATGCACCCAATGACGAAGGTGGGTCGCATTGACGAGGCGATCAACCGCGGTTTGGACGCTCGAGCGACATTCCAGTCGGCTGGCGAGACCGCCTTGATCGGACGTGCCGATCTGAATCTTGGCAACGTGTACAAGACCCGGGGCGATGGAGATGCCGCATTAAAGCATCTGACTTCCGCGGCTGAGGCCCTTCGAAGTGATGTGGTCCTGCGAGCACAGATTGAGAACACGCGGGGCAACGTGCTGCTGCTCATGGACCGATTTGCAGAGGCCGAGGCGGCCCATGAGCTTGCGTGGCGACTCCTGATCGACGAATCAATGCCGGCGGCTGCAGCAGTCGTCGAAGGCAATCTTGCGGATCTTCATGCGCGAATGGGTCGTCTCGATTCGGCCATTCGTCACTTTGAGCATGCGCGGAGCCAATATTCAGGAAGTGGAACCGAGCGGCATGTCGCCCGCCTGCTGATCGAGCAGGGCGATGCGGTCGAGGTGCTCGGTCTTGTCGAAGAGGCTCTTGAGGCCTACGAGCAGGCTGCGGTGCATCTGGACAAGTTGAGCCTGACCGCCGAGCGAGCCCGTGCGTTGTGCGGGAGGGGCCGATGTCTTCTGCGATTGGATCGCGACTCAGAGGCGCGTCATCTGCTGGAACAGGCTCGCGAGACGTATTTCTCGCTGGGGGATCAGCGTGCCGGCGCGCAGGTTCAACTGCTCCTGGTCGAGTTGATGCTGGCGGAGGGCAGCATCGAACAGGCGGGTCCAGTGCTCGAGCAGACACTCGGCTCTTTCGCCTCCCTGTCAATCGACAGGGCGATTGCGATGTCGATGCTGGCCCGTGTCCATCAATGGGCAGTCAGTCCGGCCGAGGCGGAAGCGGCCGCGACGGAATCCGTGGCCATCGCTCGCATGTTGCGGGTCCCGACGATCCTGGCGGAGTGCCTGGGTACTCGCGCCTCGATTCGACTGGAGGCCGACAGGCTCGACGACGGGATCAGCGACCTTCGTGAAGCCATGATGGAGGTGGAACGGGTTCGTGGAACCTTTCAGGCCGAACGATTTCGCACGGCATTCCTGGGCCGGCGACTGGCGATCTATGAAGATCTGGTCCTCGCGGTCCTGAGGCGAAACGATGTCGAATCCATCGCTGAGGCGTTCGCCGTGGCTGAGAGGGCAAAGAGCCGGGCCTTGCTTGATCTTGTCAAGGGGGCCATCGACACCGTTGAATCCGATGGTTCGGCCACCTCATCCGGTTCGCAGCTTCTGCAGCAGCTTCGTCGTGAACTGAATGCCTTGTACAGTCAATTAGATCGGAACGGCCAGGCCGATCAGCGACGTCTGAGCCCTGTCCGCTGGCACGAGGCGATTCAGGCCCGCGAGGTCGAACTTGAGCGACTGGAATCCACGCTCGTTGAGTCTCGAGGCCCCGCAACACTTCTGGCGCCGACCATCGACGCGTCAGGCGTCGCGGACCTTGTGGGCTCTTCCGCGGCCATCGTTGAATACTTTGTAGCCGGGGCAGAGCTGATGGCCTTCGTCGCAACCGCGGATGGGCTGCGGATTGTCCGCAATCTTGCCACGACTGAGGCTCTGCATGAGCAGGTGATGCGGCTGCAATTCCAGATTCGACGGGTCTTCCGCCCGGGAATCGGTCCTGCAAACTCCACGCCTCGAATGGTCGAGCAATGCCGTCGGGAGTTGCATGAGCTCTGGTCAATGATCCTCAATCCGATGGAGCCGTTGCTGGCGGAGATGGATCAGGTCACCTTCGTTCCCCACGGTCCGCTTCACCTGGTTCCGTTTGCAGCGCTTCACGACGGCCATGGGTATCTGGTCGATCGATTCAGACATTCCGTTGCTCCAAGCGCGAGTGTCCTCGCGGCCACGAAATCGAGGCGAAGCGCCGAATCGGGTGGTCGGTTGCGGGCCATGGTGGTTGGCGTGGCGGACGAGTTTGCGCCGCGAATCGATGTTGAGGCTGCAACTGTTGCGTGTCAGTTGCGACAGGCTCGGCAGGACGTCACCACGCTGATCGGCCCGGAGGCGTCTGTTCGCCATGTCCTTGATTCAATCCAACACGTAAGTCTGGCGCACTTCGCCTGCCACGGCACCTTCAACCCGAGGTTCCCTCGAGCATCAGGACTTCGCCTGGCTGATCGCTGGCTCATGGTTCGAGAGATCTATTCACTTTCGCTCAAGGCCGAATTGATCACGCTAAGCGGCTGTGAGACCGGGAGGTCACTCGTGCGCAAGGGTGATGACTTGCAGGGACTTACAAGCGCGTTTCTGACGGCCGGCGCCCAGAGCCTTCTCGTAACGCTTTGGACGGTCAACGACGTGGCGGCGGCCACGTTCAATGAACACTTCTATCCCGCCTGGATATCCGGTGTTGAGGGCTGTCGCGATGCGGCGTCGGCCCTGCAGCATGCGCAACAGACTGTTCGCGCTGCGTTCCCGCATCCTGCGTATTGGGCGGCATTTTCTCTGGTTGGAGGACTCCAGTGAATCACGTTTCGTCAATCCGAATCCGGATCGCCCTTTGCTGGGTCGCCATACTGATTGGCATCGTCTTACACCCGCAGACGGTCGGTGGGGGCGTTCCTGTTGTCTTTGAAGATCCCCCGGTTCCCGGCCGGGTCATCGTTCGAACGACGTCGGATGAGAATCTGGCGACGTTCCTGGACAATTTTTCGGGCCAGTATGAGGATGTCGCAGTTTCCAGGTCGATTGATTCTCGCCGGATCTATCTGATCAGCTACTTGCTCGGAAGTGGGCAAACCCTCCTCGAGGTGCAGGCATTTCTCGACGGGCAGGTCGGACAAGGAACCTTGAAGTGGGGAGAGCTGGTCTATCAGGGGCAGGCCGCCGAGGGCAAGACCGATGAACTGTGGACCGCACAGATCGGAGTTGGCACACGGCAGTTCGAGCAGCAGTATTCATGGAATCTGATCGATGTTTCGCTCGCGCAGTCGAAATCCCGTGGCGGCGGCACGGTCATCGCGGTGCTTGACACCGGGGTTGACGCAACTCACCCGCTCTTTGAGGGGGCCGTGAAGGCGCAATACGGCTGGAACGTTCTCACAGACTCCGACGCCACATTTGAATCCCTGGCTGCGCCTCCGACTGACTCTGACAATGACGGGCTGTTCAACGAGATGGTCGGGCACGGGACTTTTGTCGCGGGCCTCATCCATCACATGGCGCCAGAAGCGTCCATCATGCCCGTGACGGTGCTTGATACCAACGGCGTCGGTGACACGTTCTCCATCATCGCCGGTATGTATTACGCGATCGATCACGGTGTCGAGGTCATCAACATGAGCCTCGGCTCCACTTATCGGATGATAGGTGTTGAGGAAGCTGTGGCAGAGGCCTACGGACTTGGCATTATCGTGGTGGCCGCCGCGGGAAACTTCAACGTCGATGATCCCCGCGAGAACCCCGCCACGATTTCCGAGTCCATTGGTGTTGCAGCAACGGATTCGGACGACATCAAGGCGCCGTTCAGCAACTACCACCCCAAACTTGATCTTTGCGCGCCCGGCCACAGCAAGAAGATGGCAGGCAATAACAGCAAATTCGACCCGGCGAAGTCCATCGTTGGGCCGGTTCCCAACAATGGCTACGCCATCTGGAAGGGCACTTCCTTCTCGACCCCAATGGTGGCTGCTGCAGCGGCGCTGATCCGAAGCCAGCATCCGGAGTGGTCGGCGGATGCCGCGACGTCAATCCAGGTGTTGACGGCGTTGCAGGCCGGCTCAGTCGATATCTATCCCAAGAACCCGGACTACGAAGACGACGAATCGCTGGGTCAGGGTCGGCTTCACGTTGGCAACGCTGTCAATGCAGGCCCTGTGGCGCCCCAGGTGGGCGACTTGAATGCCGACGGCATCATTGATGGAGGAGACCTCGGAATTCTCCTGAGCGCATGGGGTGCGGTGCACAGCAGTGCAGACCTTGACGGCAACGGAAAGGTCGACGGCGGCGACATCGGAATCCTGCTCGCCGCGTGGAGCTAGGGTCGCGGCGACGCTGATTGACGCGGGGACGAGGCCGGGCGGTCAAGACACCCATTGAGTCCATTGAGGGCTGGCTTCGGACCCGCCGGTGTCCGGCGCCCGTGGCTGTCATTGCCGTGGGTCTCGCGGTGCGGCCAGGTGGTCTGGTTGAATCCGGGGTCAAGATAATTTTGCAGTGGGATGTATCAGCCGCACTTCACCGCGACTCTGCTGGAGCGAAGAGGACAGTCGAGTTGCTCGGCTGAGAAGTGAACAAGAGTGAAAGACGAGGATATTTCTCATGAATCATGTGACACGATTAGGCTTCGGCTCATCGTTTCTGTTTATCGCAACGCTCTCGGCGAGCACTGCGCACGCGCAGTTCACCATCGACCCGGCCACGAATTTCGTGGTTGGGCAGCAGCCCAGCGACGTGGCTGCAGGCGACTTTGACGGCGACGGGGACGTCGACCTCGCCACCACCATTGACGCTCCCGATCGCGTTCAGATCCTGCTCTCCTCAGGTGGCACTGCGACCTATTCCCTCGGTCCGGTGTTTGCTCTCCCCGCATCCTCAAGCCCCGGCGACATTGTGGCCGGTGATCTCGATGGCGATGGCGACATCGATCTTGCCGTTGCCCTCAAAGACAACAATCAGATCATTGTTCTGAAGAACGCCGCTGGGTCATTCTCCACCGCCGGCACGTTTGCCACAGGTGATGAACCGCGCGGGCTCGACATCGCTGACCATGATGGCGATGGCGATCTTGACCTCGCCTGTGCCAACCGTAAGAGCGACAATGCCACCGTTCTGACCAATGACGGAACGGGTGCGTTCGCATCCCAGACCATTGCGGCCCAACTCGATCCCAGGGCAGCCTCATTTGGAAACTTCGATGGCGACGCTGACCTTGATCTTGTGGTCACCAACCACGACAGCCGCACGCTCACGGTCTATACAAACACCAACGGCGCCTTCTCCCAAACGGCCGTGCTCTCGGTCGGCACCCTGCGGCGACCGGAGGGGGTAACGACCGCCGATTTCGACGGCGATGGCGACATCGACATTGCAGCCGCTACCAACGGCAACACCCTTCAGGTCAATAGCGCGACGATTTTCCTCAACAGCGGCGGCACATTTAGTGGTCCGTTCCATTACGCCACGGGCGGCGTTGATACGTCAGACATCGCCGCGGCCGACATGGATTGCGATCAGGATATTGACATCGTTGTGGCCAACAACAGCTCAGCCAATATCTCGGTTCTGCCGAATATCGGCGGCGGTGCCTTTGGAGCGGCTCAACTGTTCGCAACGGGATCTGAACCCGAGAACGTAACACTCGCGGATCTCGACAACGACTCCGATGCCGATATCGCCGTCGCCAACAAGGCTTCCAACACCGTCAGCGTGCTCAATAACAAGTGCATTCCGACGGATCCTGGTCAGAATGGCGGGGGCCCCGGCCCTGGACAGGGCGCAAACCCAGGTCCGGTTGCCGGCTTCAGCATTCCGACAGGCGTTTCGGTCGGTGTAGGCGTGAAGCCCGCCGGGATCACCGACATTGATTTCGACTCCGACGGAGATCCTGACATGGCCGTCACAGTCGACAACCCCGATCGTGTCCAATTCCTGGTCAACGCCGGCGGCGCATTCAGCCTTGGTGGTGTGATTCTCCTTCCTGTGTCGTCCAGTCCGGATTCGCTTGTCTCTGGCGATCTGGATGGCGATGGTGACGCCGATCTTGCTGTCACGCTGAAGGACAACAATCAGGTCATGGTTCTCTTGAACTCCGGTGGACTCTTCGCCTCGGCGGGTACGTTTGCCACGGGCTCGGAACCGCGCGGTCTCGCCATTGGCGACGTCGACGGCGATGGCGATCTTGATCTGGCCGTCGCCAACCGATTCTCTGATTCCGCTACCGTGGGCATGAACAATGGATCCGGCTCCTTCACCGCGATCTCACTCGCTGCAGGGGCTCAACCGCGTGCCGCGGCCATCGGCGACGTCGACGGGGATGGGAATGGCGAGGTCATGGTCTCCAATCATGACAGCCGCACCATCACGGTGTTTGAGCATCAGACGCGCAACACCTTTGCCGTTCGAAACACCCTGAATGTTGGCGGACTCGTGCGTCCGGAAGGCGTCATTGCCGCCGACCTGAATGGTGATGGTCTGGCCGACATTGCCGCCGCGACCAACGGCGACAACCCCGCCTTCGAAACGGTGACGGTCTTCCTGAGCGACGGAACTGCGTTCGGCGCGCCGGCGTTCTATAAGACTGACGGCACCAATACGTCGAATCTCAATGTGGCCGATCTCGATTGCGATGGCAGCCTCGACATCATCACCACCAACGAAGTCTCCAACAATGTGTCGCTTCTCGCCAACAGTGGCGCTGGTGTCTTCGGTCCGGCGATGCTGCTGCCCACCGGAACGACCCCGCAGGCCGTTGCCGTCGGCGACTTTGATGGTGACTCAGATTCCGACTTCGCGACCGCGAATCGTGACAGCAACAATGTCACGGTCTTCACGAACGACAGTTGCTCCGCGATTCCCGGAGACCTGAACGGTGACGGCGCCGTTGATGGTTCCGACCTCGGCTTGCTGCTTGCAGACTGGGGCAACGCGGGTGCCGGCGATCTCAATGGTGACGGCACCACCGACGGTGCCGACCTTGGACTCCTCCTCAGCTACTGGATGTAACAGGTCCTTCAGCCATTCGGTCTGAAGCGAGTTCGACTCAATCGCTCTTTTCACTTCAGCGAGCCCGTCGCGCGTTGCGGCGGGCTCGCTTTCAATTTGTCGGTGCACACTGGGAGAACCTCCCGTCGGAAGGTTATGTCTCGGGTCGCCTTGGACTCGCATAAGTCGACCAACTCCTCCACGACGCAGCCGAAGAGTTGTGGCGATCCAATCAGGTGTGCCAACGCAGGACCGGCGGGTCACGAGGTCGTGGATGCTTCGCCACCGTGCGTCGTGAGATCGACGTTGACGCCCGGGCGACGCTGAGCACCGACTCCACTGCCTTCCCTTGAGGACAGCACGATGACTGCTCGACATCCCGCCAAGGTTCTCCTTCCGGGGTAGCGGTGCGACGATCGACCGTTCCTTGTCGAACATGTTGAATGATCTCATCGGGCGCCTCCATCACTCATGAGGCACGATGACTGATTGCCTCCACGCCTTTGCGCCATTGAAGTCGCACCGTATGAATGATGAGTCAGAGAAGGCCGTGGGGAATAGATCGAACGGTCTGGGCGACACGACTGTCGCCGGTAGCGTGCGGAGAATCGCCTAGTTATTGCGGGAGAAGTCAATAGCTCTCGCGCCTGAAACCAGCAGCCGAAGTCGATACACCGCGGAGCGTGCGGTGAGGTACAGCGTTCGTCGGTCCTCGTCGCCCCATGCAAGATTGGCGGCCAACTGCGGCGTCTTGATCATTCCGAGGTGTTTGCCGAGAGGCGAGATGATCCAAACGCCTCCGGGCCCGCTGCAATACAGATTCCCGCCGGCATCGACCTTGAGACCATCGAGGGCCTCTTCGCCCGGGGCCGACGTCATGTCGAAAAAGACAACTCCATTGGAAAGCGATCCGTCTTCCCCGACTTGGTATCTCATGATGATCTTGCGATCAGAATCCCAGTTGGTGACATAGAGCAACCTCTCATCCGGAGAGAACGCAATGCCATTGGGGCCACGCAGGTCAGAGGAGATCAGCTTGAGCGAGCCGTTCTTCAGGCAATAGACGCCGAAATCATCAAGCTCGCGCATGGGGTCGTCATAGACACTCGGAAGGCCGAATGGCGGATCTGTGAAGAACAGAGTTCCATCGGAGCGATACACGAGGTCATTGGGACTGTTGAGGCGCTTCCCAAGAATCCGATCAGCGAGGACGTCTGTACGTCCCTGGGAATCCAGTCGAACAATGCGGCGATTGCCATGCTGATTGATGGTCAGTCGACCCATGGGATCGAGTGCCAATCCATTCGAACCAGGTTGGTGGTAGCGTGAGACATCATCGCCGTCATAGCCGCTCTGCTCAAGAAAGACCTGGAGGCCATCCGCCGGCGACCAGCGATAAATCCTGTTGGCATTTGGATCGCTGAAGAGCAGATGGCTCGATTCGAAGGTGGTCGCCGGGACCCAGACAGGTCCCTCGCCAAACTGGAGACCTTCGACAATCTGTTCGACAACGGTTCCTTGAGAAACGATGGAATCCAAGGCGCGATCGACCCGGACGATCTCGGCATCAACCGGCATTGGCGCTACGGCATGGGCGTGCGGAAAAAGTTCGACCTTCGCATGTCGAATCCAGATGAAGTTTTCGGGGGCCGCCGAGATGGGTCCGTTGATACCGAAGACTGCAACCTCGATCCGCTGGCCCGGCATGATGCCGTCGCTCAGGACCACCCGGTTCGGGCGGTTCCACCCGGTGATCAAGTTGTCATTCGGACGATTCAGAGTTCGCGACAGGGTCCCGTTGATCCACACCTCGGCATAGTCATCAACGGTCAAATCGAGTACGGCCGCCATGCCGGAGGCATCGAATCCGTTAACCGTCGACGGCATCGTCAGCGTGGTTCGATACCAATTGAAACACACCTTGCCATTGGCCCTGCGGAGCGAGAGCGAATCTGCCGGGATCGTGGCCCACGAGGAATCATCGAATCCAGCGACTCCTGCCTTCGGCTCAATGTCATAGGTCGAAACCTCCTGCCCGGTGGGCTTCTGATCCGGTCCGGGAGCGTTGAATGTCGCATCGACGATCCGGACGTCGTGGTATTTCCACGATGCTTCAAATTGCTTCATTCCTTCGGTGGTCATCAGATCGACCGTGGTCGCAGGAATGCCGGTCGGAACACCAGCGCCGAAGGCGCCATGTTGGATGGTGAGGCAACCGAAGCTCAGCATGAGGACTGCTGGTTGAGAAAGTGCACGGGAGCAGCGAGGCATGGAGTTCTCCGTTGAGTGAATCTCAGTGTGACGTGATGGGTTTGACCACAAAGTAGGTGAACGGTTGACCGCCGGAGAGGTCCTTGAACCAATGGGGAATACCGGCCGGCACGACGACAACATCCCCAGCATTGAGAATCTGAGTGTTGCCGTTGACGATCGAATCACCTCGAATCTCGCCGGGGGCGGTGGTTGCACCATTGACCACCGTGCCGCCAGTCACAAACTCGGCGGATCCGCTGACGACGTAAACGATGTCGGTCTCATCGAGGTGGACCTCGGCTTGTCCCGGCCGTTCCCGCCGGCTTGCGTGAATCTTGAATTCGTTGTTCTCAAGGAGAGGTCTGCCGACAGAAAACGCTGAATTGACCTCTTCGGCGGAGAGGTAGGTTACTTCTGCCGACATCGGCATCGTTCCAGCGGCCTGTCGACTTTCACCGGAATCCGAAGGGGAGTCCACAGCGTTGGCCGCGATGATGGCAAGTTCCTCGTCCTGCTGAGCGCTGGAAGCGCCGCTGACGCCGATCGCGCCGATGACCTCGCCGCCAACGACGATCGGTACACCACCCTGGAGCGGTGTGAAATCAGGCAGGGCGGTCATGGCCGTGCGACCCTTGGCAATGATCTCCTCGAACGCACGCGTAGGCTTCTTGAATATCGCAGCGGTGCGAGCCTTGCCGATGGAAATGTTGGCTCCGGCGGCGAAGGTTGAATCAATTCGTTCCAGGGCCACAAGGTTGCCACCCTGATCAACCACGGCAATTACTCCGCCAACATGGAGGCGGGCGGCCTCCGCCTTGGCCGCGTCGATGGCTCTCAGGGCACCTGCGAGTGTGATCGTCTGCGTTGGTGCGATCGAGGCGGAAGACACGTTGTGTTCTGAGGATTGTGCCTGCGAGCTTGCAAGAATCGCTGAAATCGAGAGCATGCCGGCGGACAAGAGTCGTGATCGTTTGATGTTCATCGTGGTTCTCCTGGGGAGGTGATTGATCGCGGTGGGGCTGCACGCGGCCCCACCGCATTCATGGATCGGGCACTGTCAATGAACAGGGACTTCAAACTCCGCTTCGCCGAGGAGGGCTTCAGCCCAGGCACACCAGATCTGCACCTTCTTGACGTCGGGGATGTAGGAGGGCACGCGAATGGACTTGTGGACCACATCGCCCTTGGTCACCAGCCGATCAAGCAGATATGAGTTGCCGGCCGAGTCAACGATTCTCCAATGCGGCGCGGGCGCGTCGGGTACCTTGAAGTCATCTGAGAGCGTCAGCATGGTCGACCCATTCTCATGGGAATTGCGGACAGTCCCGACGTTGGCTTTGACGCCGCGGAAGCTGCTTGAGACTTGTTCGCCGGCGGCCGATGTGAGATCAAGAGCAGAATCGAATGTCGTTTCGCCGAGAACCGTTTCAGCGAAGGCGCACCAGATTTGAACCTTGGAGATACTGTGGACATAGGGTGGCACGACGATGGTCCGATTCAGCTTCTCGGGGGCGCTGCCGTTCATGCCCGCGCTCATCGAATTTCCATCCTTCACCATGAGGCGTTGTAGGAGGAACACATTTCCGCTGGTATCGACGATCTGCCAGTGTGGCGCGGGGGCGTCTGGAGTCTTGAAGTCATCGGAGAGCGTGAGCAGGTTCTGTCCGTCCTTGACGGAATGCATGACCCGGCCCGAGTTCGCCTTCGGGCCCTGAAAGGTCTTGGACGTGTGAGTCATCGAGTGACTGGCCATGGTCCCTTCTGGGGCCGGGGCGGCGGCCGCAGCAACCGCGAATCCGGCTGTAGCGATGACGAGTGATGAGGCAAGAGCTGTGTGAGCAAGCGCACGAAACATCGATTCGGTCCTTTCGAAGAGATTGTGTGTGTTGAGCGCCCTGCCTTATGCAGGTACGGCTTCAGTGGATTGACGACAGAGATCCTTGAGCGATTCCTCGAAGATTCGCTCGGCCTCGATCTGATTGACGGCTTCGTTGCCGCCGAAAAGGCGGCCGAGATGACCTGCGATGGCCTGGGTCACCAACTCGGTGACGTCAAGATGCAGGTGTCGGGCCGCAAGCGGGCGAATGACAATCCGATGGGTACGCCGGGATAGGAGGGGAGGATTCACGCCCACTGTGATGGACCGCACCCGCGATGGGTTACATGATGCGTCCAGGTGTCCGGATTGATTTTTGCTTCGGTAACCCCGGGACCGCGTGGAACATCCCATTGGCATCTCACCCAGGAGCCAAGCATGAAAGCCATTGCCGTGTACCCGGAACTGAAAGACATTCGAGTAATCGACTGTCCTGAGCCTCGACTCACTTCACCGAATCAGGTCAAACTTCGCGCCGTCAACGTGGGCATCTGCGGCACCGACCGAGAGATTTGCTCATTCCACTATGGAGTCCCGCCGCGAGGGTCGAGTCACCTTGTCATCGGCCACGAGATGCTCGGCGAAGTGGTCGAGACCGGTTCGGGAGTCATGTCGCTTCATCGCGGAGACCTGGTGATTCCGATGGTACGTCGCCCGTGTCGGCACGACTGGTGCGTGGCCTGCCGGACGGGCCGCCAGGACTTCTGCTACAGCGGCGACTTCACGGAGCGCGGCATCAAGGAGATGCACGGATTCATGGGGGAATATGTCGTTGACGAGGAGAGTTACATGGTGAAGGTGCCGGCCCATCTCCGCGACGTCGCCGTGCTTGTTGAGCCGCTGACGATCGCCGAGAAGGCTCTGATTCAGGTCAGAGACGTTCAAAACCGCCTGCCGTGGACCTGCCCGGTCAAGGCCGGAGAGGCGGGAATCTCCCATCAATGCCATCGCGCTGTCGTGCTTGGGGCTGGGCCCGTTGGGCTTCTTGGAGCCATGGCGCTCAAGGCTGCAGGCTTTCAAGTCTGGGTCTACTCCCGAGAGGCAGCTCCGAATCATAAGGCCGACGTCTGTCAATCCTTCGGCGCGACCTATGTCTCCTCAACAGAGACCTCGGTGGAAGAACTTGTGTCAATGGTCGGCAACATCGATCTGGTCTATGAAGCCGTGGGGGCAAGCTCCCTCGCCTTCCAGGTGCTCGAAAAGCTCGGTACGAACGGCGTCTTTGTGTTCACCGGCGTGCCCGGACGCAAGGCGCCAATCGAAGTCGACACGGATCTGCTCATGCGGAATCTTGTGCTGAAGAATCAAGTTCTGTTCGGCACCGTAAATGCCGGACGCGACGCCTTTGAGGCGGCCATTCGAGACCTCGACCTGTTCATGTCTCGTTGGCCGGATGCGACTCGGGCGCTGTTCTCGCGAAGGCTTCGGATCGACGAAGCCCCGATGTCGCTTCGTGACGGCAGAGGGTCAATCAAGGATGTCATCACCTATGGCTGAGTTGTTGGAAAAGCCTGCGCTGCCTCATCTGCACTGGCGGGAGTACTCCATCGAAGCGTTCCTGTTGGGGTGTTTCATGGTCTCCGCATCAGTGTTCGGAGTGTTGCTCTTTCACCCTGCCTCGCCGGTGGTCGGATTGATTCCCACAGAACTTATTCGACGGACCCTGATGGGCCTGGCAATGGGATCGACGGCCGTTGTGTTGATCTACTCGCCGCTCGGAATGCGAAGCGGGGCGCACATGAATCCGGCCACGACGCTGACGTTCTGGCGTCTTGGCAAGGTGCGAGGGCCTGACGTCGTGGGCTACCTGGCCGCTCAGTTCGTCGGAGGAGCGGCCGGGATGGCAGGGGCCACTCTGATATTGCACCGTTGGATCGCCCACCCGACAGTGCATCATGTATCAACGATTCCTGGCCGATTGACGGGGTCCGGGCTTGTTTTCGCGTGGCTCGCCGAAGCAGTGATCTCCGGAGTCCTGATGCTATTGGTCCTGATTTCCAGTAATCACGGCCGCTTGCACCGCTGGACTGGTGTTGTCGCAGGCTGCCTGGTCATGGTCTGGATCATCGTCGAGAGCCCGGTGTCCGGGATGAGCATGAATCCAGCTCGAAGCCTGGCTTCCGCCGTTGTCGACGGCCTGGGTGGGCCCGCCGGTCAAACCCTTTGGATCTACTTCACCGCTCCCGTGGCCGGAATGCTGGCCGCTTCTGCAACCTATCAGCTCAGCGGCCGCCACCGGCAGGTGTACTGCGCCAAGCTCCACCACTCCCATCGCGGCCCTTGCATTTTCGCGTGTCGCTTTGATCACCTTGCCGGGTCTCGAACCGATTTGGCTGAAACTCTCACACGAATTCAGACATCCTAGGGATGACCTCGGCCCAAACAGCTTCGTCCGGCTGCCGGTGTGCGAGTGCTTGCACAATTCTCAAGGCGCAAACGGTGCAACATGCGAAACGATGACCATTACGACATCATCATCATTGGGACCGGCGCTGGTGGAGGCACCATCGCGTACAGCCTTGCCGGATCCGGCAAGAAGATCCTGATACTGGAACGAGGCGGATTCGTCCCGCGGGAAGCCGACAACTGGTCGAGCAAGGCGGCGGTGCTCGACGAGAAATATCACGCCCATGAACAGTGGGTGGACTCTGATGGCAAGAGGTTTTCTCCGGGAACGCACTACAACGTGGGCGGAAACACGAAGTTCTATGGCGCAGCGCTGTTTCGAATGCGCGAAGAGGATTTCGGTCACATTCGGCATCACGGAGGAATCTCCCCGGAATGGCCGATTTCGTACAACGATCTTGAGCCGTATTACGCACAGGCGGAATGGCTCTATGAAGTCCGGGGTGAACGGGGGAGCGATCCCACCGAGCCGTGGGCGAGTTCGCCCTACGCGTATCCAGCCGTATCTCACGAACCTCGGATGCAGCAACTTCATGAGCACTTTGCTTCGAAGGGGCTGAGCCCGTTTCATGTTCCCCTCGGCATCAGGCTTCACGAAGCGGACCGCATGAAGAGCCTTTGCGTGCGATGTCAGACGTGTGATGGATATCCATGCCTCGTCAATGCAAAATCTGACGCTCAGACCATGTGTGTGCAGCCGGCACTGCAAGAGCCGAATGTCACGTTGTTGACTGACGCCAAGGTCATCAAGCTCAAAACCGACGCCCGGGGTGGCCAGGTTGATGCGGTGGTGGTGGAGCGCCACGGCCAACTCGAGGAATACCGGGCCGACATCGTGATTGTGTCATGCGGAGCGGTGAATTCAGCAGCCTTGCTGCTGCGTTCCCATTCGGATGTCCATCCGAATGGCCTCGCCAACTCGTCAGACTGCGTTGGCCGCCACTACATGGCCCACAACAACTCCGTCCTGTTCATGTTCAGCCGCCGAAGAAACCCGACGGTGTTCCAGAAGACACTCGCCGTGAATGACTTCTATCGGCCGTCGGAAGGTCCCTACGGATGGGAATTTCCGATGGGCCACATTTCGATGGTCGGCAAGTTTGATGGCCATATGTTCAAGACCGGCGCTCCGCCCATGGCGCCCCTCTGGCTGCTCGAACAGATGGGGCGGCGATCGCTGGATTTCTGGATCACGTCGGAAGACCTTCCGCTGGCGGACAATCGAGTGAAGCTCTCGGCGGATGGCAGCATTCAGCTCAACTACACCGGGAGCAATCTCGAGGCCCATGATCGACTCGTGAAGACCCTTCGACAGATTCTGAAGGACTTCGACGGTGGTTGGAACTTCTTCAAGGGTGGCCGCGTTCCGCTTGCAGGTGTCGGCCATCAGTGCGGCACGCTCCGATTCGGCACCGATCCACGAACAAGCGTGCTTGACATCAACTGCAAGGCCCACGACCTCGACAACCTGTATGTCGTGGACGGAAGCTTCTTTCCATCCTCCTCGGCCGTGAACCCAGCCCTCACGATCATGGCCAATGCCCTTCGTGTCGGTGAGCACATTCAGAAGCGGCTTGGAATCGCCGCGTCTGCGGCCCGCGTGTCACTGCCTGCAGCCCGGCTGCCGGTCATCTCCTAGATCACTCAACAGGACTCCAGTTCATGAATCTGAATCTCGTTCAAGGCGCCCCCAAGGTGGGCGGTCGCCGATGGCAATCTCTCGTGACATTGCCGGCCCTGGCGGTTATCGCAATCAGCTTCCTTGCGGCAGCCCCGCTCGAGACTTCGGAGTCGACTCAGACTTCGGCGGTCGAGACTCGCGGGTTGGCTGCGCCGGTGAGGCAGATCCTTGGCGCTCGGATCACCGTGTCCAACATGGATCGCGCCAAGGCGTTCTACGAGGACGTTTTGACCTTTGAAACACTCAGCGACGACGAATACGCCGGAGCCGCGTACGAGCAATTGACCGGTGTGTTTGGCGTGCGGATTCGGGTCGTCCGAATGAGGCTGGGCGGCGAGGAAATCGAGCTGACTCAATTCATGACTCACGAGGGACGACCTGTG
The DNA here is from genome assembly GCA_964407695.1 of uncultured Isosphaeraceae bacterium. Taxonomy (GTDB): domain Bacteria; phylum Planctomycetota; class Phycisphaerae; order Phycisphaerales; family SM1A02; genus CAYOWQ01. Next base: position 443,855 of record CAYOWQ010000001.1, read on the forward strand.
CCTCGGGATTCCGCAAGCAATGATCGCTGGTTTCAGCACATTGCCATCATCACGCCGGACATGGAAGCAGCCTATTCCAGGCTTCGCAACCACAAGGTCCAATACGCCTCCACTGAACCGCAACGGCTACCGGATTGGAATCCCAACGCAGGAGGTATCAAGGCCTTCTATTTCCGGGATCCCGACAACCACGTTCTCGAGATCCTCTCGTTTCCCGATGGCAAGGGCGATCCCAAATGGCGCCGGCTCGCAGTCTCCGATCCTCAGCGGCTCTTTCTGGGGATCGACCACACCGCCATTGTCATTGGTGATACAGCCGAGTCGCTGAAGTTTTATAGAGATCGACTCGGACTTCAGATTGCCGGCACGAGCGAGAATTATGGAATTGAACAGGAGCACCTTAACAATGTCCTTGGTGCCCGGCTCCGAATCACCAGTGTCCGTCCGCCAACCCAGGCCCAGGGCCCGTCAGTCGAGTTTCTGCACTACCTGACACCCCAGACCGGGCGCCTGTATCCAACCGACACAAGGGCAAATGACCTCTGGAATTGGGAGATCACCCTCTCTGTAAGCAGAATCGAGGATGCCCTCGCGGCCGTACCGGCAAGTCAACTGAACTGGGTCTCCAACGGCATCGTGTCGATGCCCGACGACTCAATTGGATTCGCTCGCGCCGCCGTGATTCGTGATCCGGATGGCCACGCGCTCCGATTCGTTGAGGAGTCCGGCGTCGGCGACGGTCAACCGTAGATCGTACCGGGCTCTGAAGACCATCAAGAAGGTAACGCCTTGAAGTGTGCCGCATCTCAGATGTACTGGATCGCTCATTCGACCTCAAAGGAATTCAACACATGATCTCCAAGACCCCCATTTTCATCGGAAGTTTCGTCGTCGTCGCTGCTGTGGGCTGGTATCTTTTCCGCCCCGAGCTTCTGTTCATCAATACGTCCGTCAATGAGTCATTTCCGTCGTCCGTGCAGCCGGCATCCAACGGCATGTCGCCAGCCTCGGGCCGACCGACTCCAATCTCGTCGGGCAAGTTTCACAGTGGGGCCCATGAGACCAAAGGAGAGGCTGCCATCTTCGCGGATGCCGGCGGAAAGCGCGTTCTCCGGCTGAGCAACTTCGAAACCAGCAATGGCCCGGATGTACGCGTGCTTCTGATTGCCGCCTCTGATGCAACCGACAACGACATGGTGAAGAATGCGATGCCCGTCGAGCTGGGCAAGCTCAAGGGCAACATCGGTGATCAGAATTACGAGGTTCCGGCAGATCTCGACTTGGACAAGTACCATGCCGTGACGATCTGGTGCAACAGATTCGGCGTGAACTTCGGCACGGCTCCGTTGACCAGGGCTGAGTCGATGTCCGATTCGGTGCCGGTTGGCGGCTATAAGTCGCTCGGTTCTGGTGCGTTTCACAGCAACGCCCATGAGACGAAAGGCACCGCTACGGTCTATGAATCTTCCGAAGGAGACCGAATCCTCCGTTTGACCGGATTCGAGACCAGCAACGGCCCCGATGTCCGGGTGCTCTTGATCGCTGCCGCCGACGCTGCGGACAGCGAGACCGTGAAGAACTCAACCCCATTGGAACTCGGAAAACTCAAGGGCAATGTGGGCGATCAGAACTACCAGATCCCCAAGAACGTTGACCTCAACAAGTACCGCGCGGTCACCATCTGGTGCAATCGGTTCGGTGTGAATTTCGGGACCGCGCCCATTCGCTAGGCCGATCATATCGATCAGGATCTCGCAATCATCATCGCGGGCGGATGGCGGAAAAACCTCCTCTCCTCCGCCTTCCATTCCGTCATCCGCCCGCCCTTATTGATCGCCTCGGATTCGAAGCCATGACTTCCAAGAAGACAACCAACATCCTAATCCTTGGAGGCGGCTTCGGCGGCGTCTATACCGCGCTGGAGTTCCAGCGACGGCTCAAGAAAACGGATGACGTCGTGGTCACACTCGTGAATCGCGACAATTTCTTCCTTTTTACGCCGATGCTTCATGAAGTGGCCGCTGGGGAACTCGATCCCACCGCGATTGTCAATCCGCTCCGAAAGCTGCTGAAACGGGTGCGCCTCTTCACAGGATCGGTCAGGCAAATCGATCTTGAAGGTCGATCCGTAACCGTGTGCCACGGCGATGAGGATCACGAACATCAACTCCCTTTCGACCATATTGTCCTCGGCCTTGGTTGCGTGACTCACAGCTATGGCCTTCCGGGTGTCGCCGAACGAGCCTTGTCCATGAAGACGTTGGATGATGCGGTGTTCCTGAGAAATCGAATCATCGCCAATCTTGAAGAGGCGGACTTCGAATGTTGTGCGTCAATCCGTCGCCGCCTCCTCACGTTCGTGGTTGCAGGGGGTGGCTTTGCGGGCGTCGAAACGGCTGGTTCGGTCATCGACCTCCTTCACGAGTCGCTTCCACACTATCCCAACGTCTCCATCGATCAGGTCCGTGCTGTGCTCGTTCACTCCGGCCGGACCATCCTTCCGGAACTTGATCAGCGGCTGGGAGAATACGCCCAGGCGAACTTGGCGCGACGCGGCATGGATGTTCGTCTCGGTGAAAAAGTCACCGCATTTGACCGGGAGGGTGTCCACCTCTCATCCGGGGCTCGAATTGAATCGGACGTCCTTGTGTGGACCGCTGGAACAGCGCCTCATCCGCTCATCGCAACGCTGCCTTGTGCCATCGAACGTGGACGCGTTGTCGTCGACGACAAACTCCGAGCGTCCGGTGTCGCCAATGTCTGGGCCGTTGGGGATTGCGCTGTAATCCCCAATTCCCGAACGGGTCGGCCGCATCCTCCCACCGCCCAACATGCCATCCGCGAAGCTGCAACCGTAGCAGGCAACATCCTGGCGTGCGTCCGTGGCCGGCCGGATCGCATTCGTCCGTTCAAATTCACAACCTTGGGTCAGCTGGCGTCACTTGGCCGGCGCACCGGCGTCGCACAGATCATGGGGATCAGGTTCGCAGGTTTCTTCGCCTGGTGGCTTTGGAGGACGATCTATCTCAGCAAGCTCCCGAGGCTGGAGAAGAAGATTCGCGTCATGCTGGATTGGACTCTCGATCTCATCTTCTCCAAGGATCTCGTGCAATTCCGAACGACGTTGAGCGTGCCAATCAAGGCCAATGCCCCTGTGGAACGGCGACCAAACACATCGGCGGTTGCGAATGTCGAACCGGGAAGCGTCATGACGCCTTCGTTGGTCGGCTGACGGTTCGATCAGAAACAGATGTTCATTGAAGGAGAGCACGGCCGTGACAAAACTCGCCAAACAGACCGCGGAGAAGTTGAGACTTACTGAGGATGCGGATCGCACGGCGAATTGGAAGCGCTGGGGACCGTATCTCTCGGAACGGCAGTGGGGAACCGTCCGCGAGGACTACTCCGCAAACGGTGACTGCTGGAACTACTTCTCGCATGACCATGCTCGAAGTCGTGCGTATCGCTGGGGCGAAGACGGATTGTTGGGGATCACGGATCGTCAATGCCGCCTGTGCTTTGCACTCGCCCTTTGGAACACACAGGACCCGATCCTCAAGGAGAGACTCTTCGGCCTCACAAACCAAGAGGGCAATCATGGCGAGGATGTGAAGGAATGCTACTACTACCTCGATTCGACTCCGACGCATTCGTACATGAAGGCGCTCTACAAATACCCGCAACAGGCGTTTCCCTACGCCCAGCTGGTTCATGAAAACAGCCGTCGAGGGCCGCTGGAGCCCGAGTTTGAGTTGAAGGACACCGGCGTGTTTGACGAGTCACGCTACTTTGATGTTTCGGTGGAGTATGCGAAGAACTCTCCAGAAGACATTCTGATACTCGTCAGCGTTGCCAATCGAGGTCCGGATGAGGCGGTCATTCACCTGCTTCCGACGCTCTGGTTTCGCAACACGTGGTCCTGGGGCGGAACACAGGAGACCACGAATCGTCCGAGGATCTCCAGGCGCAATGATAATTCGCTGATCGCCGAGCACGAAACGCTGGGAACCATGATCCTGTACGTGGACCCGGCAACGTCGCCCGACAGCACCTTCGTCTTCACGGAGAATGAAACAAATTCCAGGCGGCTCTTTGGAAGCGAAAATGGCGGACCGTACGTCAAGGATGCCTTCCATGATTGGCTGATTCAGGGAGACACCCATGCCGTCAATCCGAGGGCCGAGGGCACCAAAGCCGCAGTCCACGTGTCATTGACCGTGCCCGCTGGAGCTCAGAAGCAGATTCGATTTCGACTCGCCGCCGCCGACGTCAAGCTGAATCAGCCATTCGCCGAATTCAATCAGGTTCTGGCCCAGCGAAAACAGGAGGCCGACGAGTTCTACGACAGCCGCCTCGAGCCAAATCTGACGGAGGATCAGCGCCTGGTATCTCGACAGGCCTATGCAGGACTGTTGTGGAGCAAGCAGTTCTATTCGTATGTGATTCAGGATTGGCTCAAGGGAGATCCATCACAACCGGCGCCACCCGAAGCGAGAAATCATGGCCGCAACAGCGAATGGACGCATCTCTACAACCGGGACGTGCTAAGCATGCCCGACAAGTGGGAGTACCCCTGGTATGCGGCATGGGATCTTGCCTTTCACATGATTCCGTTCGCGCACATCGATCCGGACTTCGCCAAGCATCAATTGACGCTGTTGCTCCGCGAATGGTACATGCATCCGAATGGGCAGATCCCGGCGTATGAATTCGCGTTCGATGACGTCAACCCACCGGTTCATGCCTGGGCGTGCTGGCGGGTCTACAAGATGACCGGGGCCAAGGGAAGTCGAGATATCGACTTCCTGGCACGAACGTTTCAGAAGCTCCTCCTGAACTTCACGTGGTGGGTGAATCGAAAGGATCCCGACGGCAAGCACATCTTTGGAGGAGGGTTCCTTGGCCTCGACAATATCGGCGTCTTCGATCGATCACGGCCCCTTCCAGGTGGAGGTCATCTTGAGCAGGCCGATGGAACGGCTTGGATGGCGTTCTACTGCTCCACGATGCTGGCCATGGCTCTGGAACTGGCGGGTCACGATCCCGTCTACGAGGACATTGCCTCGAAGTTCTTCGAGCATTTTGTCGCGATCACCGACGCCATAAACACTTTCGGCGGCTCCGGCCTCTGGGATGAGACCGACGGCTTCTACTACGATCACATCCACGTCAACAGTATGTCCGGGCCGCTGAAGGTTCGCTCGATGGTCGGTTTGCTTCCGCTCATCGCGGTTGAAGTGCTCGAAGATACAAATCTGGAGCGATTTCCGGGTTTCCGCGGCCGAATGCAGTGGTTCCTCAAGAATCGACCGGACCTCGCCCGTCATGTGACGTTTCACGATTCGGGAGCAGATCACGCGCACTTCATGCTCGCCATTCCATCTCGCGAACGACTTGAGCGAACACTTCGCTACATGCTTGACGAGTCTGAGTTCCTCTCCCCGTACGGTCTCCGGTCTGTTTCTCGTACGCACCTCGAGCGGCCGTTCGTTCTCACGGTCGATGGCAAGGAATTCCGTGTGGACTACACCCCGGCCGAATCGACGACCGGTCTGTTCGGCGGAAACAGCAACTGGCGCGGACCGATCTGGTTTCCGGTGAACTTTCTCCTTCTCGAAGCTCTTGAGCGATATCACCACTTCTACGGTGAGGACCTGAAGGTGGAGTGCCCAACCGGCAGCGGAACGTGGTTGAACCTGAATCAGGTTGCAGATGAGCTTCGCCGGCGACTGGCCGGCATCTTTCTCGCCGACAAGGACAACATGCGCCCATGCCACGGTGACGACGCCCGGTATGCCGACGATCCTCATTGGCGAAATCTGCTCCTGTTTCATGAGTACTTCCATGGCGATAACGGCCGCGGTGTGGGTGCCAGCCACCAGACCGGTTGGACCGCATTGGTAGCTCAGTGCATTCGCGGCACTCGGAGTGCGGAGGCTCCGCAACGGACTCGCCGCCGCCGCGACGTCCCTCATTCCTTGACGACAACGGCCTGACAGCCCGTTCCGGCCGCCAGACGACAATGTTTGCGACTCCCGGCGACCGCCGCCCCCTGACCAACAAGGGACGGCGTTGGGGATGTGCTGCGCCATGCTCCGGGAAGAGCACCTCCCAAAAATCGCCAGTTTTTGAAAAATTCAATCCTTTTCCGAGCGCTTTGCGTGTTCCTGCGCCTTCGAGGTCGAGGCATCAGCCCCGTGCGGGGCGGATTGCTTGTCCCCCTTCTCAAGGACTCCACCATGCCAGCCCTCGTCACTGCCAGCACCCCCTCCACCGAAATCCAGACCGCCGACGCCGAAATCCGGATTCTCGATCGCCTTCGAGCGGGCGATTCTGCCGCCTTCGAGACCATCGTCCGGGAATTCGGCCCCCGCATGCTTCAGACCGCCAAGCGTTTGCTCGGAAACGAATCCGACGCCCAGGATGCCCTCCAGGATGCCTTCATTGCGGCCTACAAGCACATTGGCTCCTTTGGCGGACGGTCTCGATTGTCAACTTGGCTTCACCGGATTGTTGTCAATGCGGCCCTTATGCGAATTCGCACACGCAACAGACGGACTGAAGTTTCGTTTGATTCGCTTCTTCCGAGCTTTGATGGCGATGGGTCGCGACTCGAGGTTGAATCCGACTGGGCCTCAGACGCCTCGGAGGAACTGGAAGCGGCCGAGCGCCGACAGATGGTTCGTGATTCCCTGAATGCTCTCCCGGAGCGACATCGTACGATTATCATGCTCCGCGACATTGAAGAGCTCGATACAGATGCCACCGCTCAAGTGCTCGGAATCACTGTGGGTGCGGTCAAAACTCGCCTCCATCGAGCACATCAAGCCCTTTTGTCCCTCATCTCCAACCGACTGGGTCATTCCGAGCATTCCGGGATTGCGGGCCGCGTGACCACCCGGATCGGTCGGCATCCAACCAGCGATCGGCGCAAATCTCGCGAGATTACTGCGGCCTGAGGGTGACATCGCGAGGCCTGCGCTGCAGGGTAGAATTGGATACAGGTTGAGGGCGCGGAGGCTCTATCGTGGACGGTCTCGAATCGCGATTTGTTCCCCAGCAGGAGGCTGTCACGGCGATTCTCGTTCGCGCCAGTGGTGGTGACCACGAGGCGGCGGGGGAACTCCTTCCCATGGTGTATGCCGAGCTTCGTCGCTTGGCCTCTCGATACCTGGAGAATGAGCGAGTTGGGCATACCCTGCAGCCAACGGCGCTGGTGCACGAGGCCTACCTTCGCATGGTTGGCGGCGATCGTGACTGGACTGGGCGCGATCACTTCCTTGCGGCGTGCGCCGTCGCAATGCGTCGAATACTGGTTGACCACGCCCGCCGACGCCAGGCCGCCAAGCGCGGGAAGAACCCCGTCCGTGTGGATGTTGATCCGAATCGGCTCCAATCCGACCAGTCTCAGATGCGAGTTCTCGAACTGGATGAACTGCTGGTTCGGCTTGCGGAGTTGAACCCCCGCTGCGCAAAGGTCGTTGAGCTCAGGTTCTTCTCGGGAATGAGCAACGAGGAAATCTCAAGAGTGCTGGGCGTTGCGGCGTCAACAGTCTCGGAGGCGTGGACCGTCGCTCGCGCGTGGTTGGCGGGTCAGATCGCGGATCGAGGTGGAGAACAATGACCATCGAAGACCGCTTCCAGCGAGCCGCGGATCTCTTTCTGAAAGCCCGGGATTTGGGCCTGGCGGAACGGGATGACTTTCTTTCAAGAGAGTGTGGAAGTGATGACCTCCTTCGTCAGGCGGTGGACAAGATGCTCCTGGGCGACGAGCACCCGCTGCCATTTGCCTCCCTGGCGGAGGATCTTCGAGCGGTACACGATGAATTCGATCGTGCAATCACCTCGAATCTTGACAGTGAGAAGCAACGCGAGGGCATGGTCGACGACGCGGCCGAGGATGGCAGCAGTGTTGGCCCGTACCGCCTGCTTCAGAAAATCGGCGAGGGTGGGTTCGGTGCGGTGTACATGGCCATGCAGGAACGCCCGGTCAGACGACGGGTCGCTCTGAAGATCATCAAGCTCGGCATGGACACCCGGCAGGTCGTCGCACGCCTTGAGGCTGAGCGACAGGCTCTCGCCCTGATGGATCATCACAACATCGCCAAGGTGTTCGATGCGGGAGCCACCGAGACGGGCCGGCCCTACTTTGTCATGGAACTCGTCCGGGGCCTCCAGCTCACTCGCTATTGTGATCAGAATCATCTCTCGATGCGTCAGCGATTGGAACTCTTCCTGCCGATCTGCAACGCGGTGCAGCATGCCCATCAGAAGGGTGTCATTCACCGCGATCTGAAGCCGTCCAACATCCTGGTCACCCTTCATGATGGAAAACCCGTTCCCAAGGTGATCGATTTTGGAATCGCCAAGGCCATTCATCAGCCGCTCACGGACAAAACGCTCTTCACGCGCATGGAGCAGTTCATCGGAACTCCTGCGTATATGAGCCCGGAGCAGGCCGAATTGTCGGGCCTGGATATCGACACTCGAAGCGACATCTACTCCCTTGGCGTCCTGCTCTACGAGCTTCTGACCGGCACGACCCCCTTCGATGCTCAAACGCTGAAGAAGGCATCGATCGGTGAAATCCAGCGAATGATCGCGGAGGTTGACCCGCCGCGACCGAGCACCAGACTGAGCGCACTTAAGACCGGCGCTGCCGCGGCCACATCGATGACCGCCCGGGAGCTCTCTCAGATTGCTCAGAACCGGAGCACGGATCTCGGGCAACTCCATCGTCAGATCAAGGGCGATCTCGACTGGATCGTCATGAAGTGCCTTGAGAAGGACCGGACGCGTCGATATGAATCTGCCGACGCCCTGGCTGCAGATGTGCAGCGATACCTCGACGATCAACCTGTGCTTGCCGGGCCGCCGAGCACGATGTATCGCGTCGGCAAGTTCGTGCGCCGAAATCGCGTGGGGGTCCTTGCCTCGACGGTGGCCTTGCTGGCCATCGTCATGGGATTGATCCTGTTTGCCATTGGTTTTGTAAAGGCGGCACACGATCGAGATGAGGCCATGACTCAGATGGGTCTTGCCGATCTCAATGCCAAGCGCGCTGAACTCGAATCCCAGAAGTCGGCGGCGGTCAGCCGCTTCCTGACGGAGATGCTCGGATCAATTGATCCGAAGGTTGCCCTTGGCCGCGAGGTGACGGTTCGCGAGGTGCTTGACGCAGCGTCTCGGGATATCTCGGCCGGATCTCTCCGGGAACAACCTGAGACCGAGATTTCAATTCAGCGAATCATCGGCACGATGTATCAGAAAATCGGCCTGCCGCAGGATGCTGAACCCCACCTCCGGTTCGCGCTGGAGCGGGCTCGTATTCTCTTCGGGACCGACGACAGCCGGACGCTTCAGCTCTCTCTTGACCTTGGGGCGCTCTATATGACGCAGGGCCGATTTGGTGATGCGGAGCCGCTCGTGCGACATGCGCGAGATGTTTACGCTCGGGAATTCGGCGAGAATGACCTCCAGACTCTCACCGCAAACTACCTGTGGAGTTCCCTCCTGGCCTCGACGGGGCGTCTCGACGAGGCCGGTCCCATCGTGGTCGATGTGGCGAATCGGCGCAGCAATCTGCTTGGCCCCGACGCCCCGGCGACGCTGGATGCCCGGAGCAACCTGGCCGGTCTTCGGTGGCAGGAAGGACGAATCGAAGAAGCGGAAGCCTTGTACAAGGATTTGCTCGAAAGCCGGGAGCGAACACTTGGTGAAAGTCATCCCGATACGGCCTATACCCTCGGAACCATCGCCGCCTTTTACGGAAGCACCGGACGTGCCGAGGAGGCCCTCCAGTTCGCGCAACGATCGCTCGACATTCGAAACCGGATCTTTGGCTCCCGCCATCCGGACACGCTCAATGCCATGAACACTGTTGCCGGAGTGCTCTTGGAGCTCAACCGGCCCGCCGAGGCGGAACCGATCATTCGCGAAGTCCTGAGCATTCGTGAGAGTCTTTATGGCGACGAGAATGAACTCACCGCGGCCGCGAAGAACAATCTTGCGGAAGCACTCTTTGACCTCGGCCAGTTGGACCAGGCGGAACAATTCTGGATTCAAGGTCTGGCGACAACCCAGCACACGCTGGGAGAAGTCCATCCGCGGACGCTGGCGCCGCTCCAGGGTCTCTCGCGATTGTACGAAGGTCAGCACCGCTTCCTGGAGCTGGAGCCGATATTGCTCAAGGCCTGGTCATCGTGTTCGACGCATTCAACCTGCAGCTCGAGGCAGCGCGACAGCGTCCTTCAACTTCTCATCCACCTGTACGACACGTGGCAGCGCCCTGACGATGTCGAGCGGTATCGCGCCCTTCTCTCGTCGCATCAATGAGCTGAGTTGCTCGTCCAGGCACCCCTCTCACCGGTCTCGGTCAGTAGTTTTCCACTTCTGAATCATCTCACTGGCAATGGGATAATGCAGCTCCGGGCAGCGGGCCGACCAGGCGGCACTGGAAGCACTTCTTGGCTTGGACAGTTCAAAGGACCCTGCGGATTCTCGTAACACTGGGCGCACCATCGGGCGCAACACTGGGCGCAACGGTCAGACGGCCCCAGCGAGCGATCCTGTCCGGGTCGATACAGAGGGATCGCGGCGGTTGAATCCTGCATTCCCCGCGCAGAAATTCTTGTTTTCAAGGCCCCAATGCGACCGGAAGCGGTCGCATGCGACCCAATTCGAGCAATGCCGATAGGTGGACTTGAACCACCGACCTAGGGTTTATGAATCCCTCGCTCTAGCCACCTGAGCTATATCGGCGAAGGTGCGAAGTGTAGGGTTGGGTCCGGGTGTGGGCAAGATTATCCAGTTTCAGACACCTCCCGGCCCATCCCACATCGCACGTGAGGTGGAAGACAGCTCCCGGATGGAATCTCGGTCCCTCGACCCCGTCGCGGCAGGGGCGCCCGCGATACTCGCCGAATTCCCCGGATTCCCATGATTCAGCCGATCAAGTCAGCTCTGAACCCGGCTTGGCGGGCACCCATTCGCTACACTGCTCGTTGGACCCCGGAAACTCTTGATGATTATTGACTGTTCCACCCGTATCTGGTCGTCTCCCGACCAGTTAGGACCCAAAGCCGCGGCGGCCCTGCGGCGCCGAACTGCAGATCGAGGATCCGGTTTGGACGCGTCCAGTCCGGCCCACGAGCGGGCCATGCAGTGTGTTGATGCATCGGCCGTGCTTGGGTTTCGGTCAATGCTTCTCGAAGCCCAGATCCCTAACGAGCTGGTGGCGGAAGCAGTGGCAAGGGACCCGCGGCGGCGGTTCGGCATCGCCGGCATCGACCCGATGAGCCCGGATGCACTCGACGAAATCGACAAGGCGATCGGCTTGGGGCTCGTCGGCGTCACCGTGAGCCCGATGTGCCAGGGATTTCATCCGACCCACAGTGCTGCCCTTCGGATCTATGAACACTGCAATCAACACGGCCTGCCCCTCTTTATCTCACCGCTCGGCCTCGCCACCGCCCAAACGATGATGGACTTTGGTCGACCTGTTGCCTGGGACGAAGTGGCCCGCGACTTCGAAACGCTCACGATTGTTGTCGGCGGGTTGGGCTTTCCCTGGGTCGATGAGTGCCTGATGTTGATTGGCAAGCATCCCCGGGTCTTTGCCGATATCAGCGGTATTGCATGTCGGCCTTGGAATCTCTTCAGCACACTCCAGACGGCCGCTTCGCTTGGGGTCCTCGACAAGCTTCTCTTTGGCTCGGGATTCCCGTTTGAGACCCCCACGCGAGCCATCGAGTCAATCTATTCAGTGAATACGTTCAGCCACGGAACACAAATCCCTTCGCTCCCCCGCGCGGCACTTCGAGGTGTCGTCGAGCGGCAGACGTTTGCGAGTCTCGGTATTGAGTGCATCGTCCCAGCTCGTGCCGACACTGACTGGGACGTGCCATCGAGAATCCACACTGGCGCTGTTATTGCAAGGGCCGAGCGAGATGGATGAGGTCCGACCTGTTCAGCCGGTTGTTTCGCTTGAACTGAGTCGCCGGTCAGCTCTCGGGCTGCTGTTGGCTTCCGCCGCGATGCCGCTGGTTGGGTGCCGCAAGTCAAAGGTCACCGGCGACCTGCGGACCGAATCGGTGGGGCCGGAGGTGCTCCGATACCGGGGTCGCTTCACCTCTTCGCTCTACAACGTTCAGGATGAGTATGTCCTTATGGTTCTCTCCGAAATTCCATTGGAGCAATTTGGCTCGAATCAGACTCTTGAGGGCCAGTTTGTCACGGTCAACCTCTTGTGGCGGCCGATTGCGGGTCGAACGCCGCTTGATGATCAGGCCACCAATGCGAGTATCAGGCAGGTGATCTTCTCAGGCGGCAAGGTGGGGGTCTATGCCGGTGCCGGTATGGCGTACCCCGGCAAGATCGGCCGAAAGTCGCTCAAGGTTTCTCTCGACAATGCGTCGATGACCCTGATCGAGTCGACGCCCGGTTTCAACGATCTCCTGAGTCCTGCCGCCATGAACGGGAACTTTCGATGTCGCCTCGATCCGCAAAGCACTGAACGCATGCGATTTGCGGCGAGTCAGGCAGTCACCGACGCGTTGGGACGCACGTACCGGGTCTGACCGCGCACGAAAGACACACCACGCCCCGGCCAGTCAACAATCAGGCGGTTTTCAGCCGTTGATCGACGTGATCTTCACGCGAATATAATCCTGCCGGTGACCCGTCTTGCGGCGGTAGCCCTTGCGGCGGGTGTACTTGCCGACAGTGAGTTTCTCGCCCTGAATTGAAGAGATCACCTCGGCGGTTACCGTCGCACCGTCAATGAAAGGCTTGCCCAACTTGGCGGCAGTGTTGCCGTCACCCACGACCAGCACGCGATCAAACTTCAGCACCGACTCGCCCTCAGCCAATGGGCGAAGATCGAGATTCACCACATCTCCGGACCGAACAAGCACCTGAGTTCCGCTGTCTTCGAAAATCGCGTACACGTGAGCCTCCTGGGCAGAATCGCGGATCATAGAGACTTCCCGCAAATTTTGCAATCCTGAAGAAGCCTCGCCGCTGTCGTTGAAACAGCATAAATGCCTGTCAAGAATGAAGTTACCGGTTGTCCGCGACGCTAGTCGCGGCTCGTCTCGCTGGCATCGGCGGACGCCCAGGGCCACCCGAATCCGGCGTCCTCACACTCAAGCAGCCACCGTCGGCATGACGGACAGATGGTGCAGGGATCAGCACCGTCGCGTTCGCAGGGCCAAAACAGCCACAATGGAATGCCCGCGTCCTCAACAATCTCCAGCAACTGTCGATTGGTGAGTTCGGCAACCGGCGTATCAATGGTGACCCCTCGCCGGGTGGACCACTCCGTCCACGTCACAACTTCGACGGCGATCCGGGCGACGCGCGAGAGTTCATCAACGTCCGGCCCGGTGTGAACCGGCCAGATCACCCGATCGATACCCATCTGAACAGCAGTGAATACCGCATCCATGAGGTCAGTCGCCGCAGTCAGAAGCGGGGGGACGACCTCAGCCCCATCAGTCGCCTTTCGATAGTCGTCAACGGTCAGGCGGGTGCGGAGAATCTCCGCATGCTTTCGAATCAGATTGAGACATGGAAGCGAGCGTGGGCCGTCCATGCGGCGGGTCCAGATAGCCAGCGAACCGGGGTCGCTTTCCAGCGCGATCGTGGCCAGCGAAGGAAGGTCGGCTCGATGAATCAGCAGCGTGGAATACGTATTCGACATGGCAAGCGAATCCAGAGTCCTCTTCCTGATGTCGGCACAGCCGCGGTTGCGTCGATAGTGATTTGAATGCCTGTAGGCAAGAAATCGCTCTCAACGCGCGTCTGGGCGGCATTCGCCCTCGCCGGCGTCGCTTCGGGCGCCCCCTATGCCCTCATCTCCGACCCTGTTACCGCGTGGCTGACGCGGATGAACGTGTCTCTGGCGGACATCGGCTTCACGTCGCTGATCCTCCTTGGCTATCCGCTCAAAGTGCTGTGGGCGCCCTTGGTGGATCGGTCAGCCCCACCTTTTCTGAAGCCTTTGGGTCGCCGCCTCGGCTGGATGGTGGCCATGATCCCCCTCTTTGCAATGGCTGTCCTGTTGATGGTTTCACTTGGCCACGAATCGACAACCGCAGCCGTCCGATCCGTGTGGATTCTGGGCAGTCTCGCGGTCTTCGCTTCCGCCACGATCGATATCGCGGCCGATGCCTATCGAACCGATCTGGCGCCCGCGTCACAGCGAGCAATGGCCGCGGCCGTCTTCGTCGCGGCCTATCGACTCGCCTGGGTGCTGCTCCCTGGCGCGGCGTTCCTGTTGGCTCCGAACGTCGGCTGGCCATGGGCGATTGCCTCGATCGTCCTGATTGCCGTCCTCGTCGCGGGTGGCCTGCCATTTTGCCCGCAAACGCCGGATCCGAAAGAGGTGCCGTCGCTCGGGCAGTCCATCGTCGAACCATGGAAGGCGTTGCGCGCCATGCACGGGTCAAAATGGATCATCCTTCTGTTCCTGGTTCTGGTGTTTCGCCTGCCTGATCAGATGGCCTCTCGAATGGCCATCCCGTTTCTGATCGACCGAATCGGCTTCGATGAACAACAGGTTGCATGGTTTCGGCAGGTGCTCGGGCTCATCATGACACTGTTCGGGGCCTTCATTGGCGGATTGGTAGCGCCAAGGCTCGGCTTGGCACGTTCCATGATCGTGTTCGGCACGTTGCAGGCGGTGAGCAACCTGGGATATGCCGCGTTGATTCCCGTCGGTCCGTCTGTGGCCGCCCTTGCCGCGGTGATGTCCATCGAGAATTTCTGCGGCGGTCTGGTGAGCTCCGGTTTCGTGGCGTTTCTGATGTCCTGCTGCGAGCGGGCACATTCAGCCACTCAATATGCACTGCTCTCAGCTCTCGTCGCCGTTGGCCAGAGCGCGGGTCCGGCGATGTCGGGCGTGTTGATTGAGAAGGTCGGTTTCGGCGCCTTCTTCGGAGTGACTCTTGGTGTCGGCTTGGTCGGCATCCTGCTGGTCATCCCCCTTTGGAAGCACATCAGCCGGCTCGAAGCAGTCTCACCGCAGCTTCTCGAGCCGGCGTAGGCCCTCCCGGAGCGTTTCCTCGCGTTTGCAGAACGCAAATCGCACCAGTGTGCGATTGGCCGCGGGCGCCATGTGAAACGCGCTGCACGGGATTGCGGCCACGCCTACATCCTCGATGAGATGGCGACAGAACGCAGTATCATCATGGAATCCTTTCGACGCGCAATCCGCCACGATGAAGTAGGTTCCGTCCGGCGGAATAGTCACCAAGCCGATCGAGTGAAGACCCTCGAGCAAGAGATCGCGACGCCGACGATAGTCACTTCGAAACGCTTCAAAATAGGAGTTCGGAGCGCGGAGCGCCGTGGCCGCCGCGACCTGGAGCGGCGTGGCGGTGGCGAATGTGATGAACTGATGCGCTGCCCGAACCGCGTTGGTCAGATGCTCCGGGGCGATCGCCCAGCCGATCTTCCAGCCCGTCAGTGAAAACGTCTTTCCCAAAGACGAGAGCGTGATGGTGCGTTCCCACATACCCGGAAACGTGGCAAGGTGAAGGTGTTCACCGCTGAATACGAGCCGCTCATACACCTCATCCGTGATGGCAACGACGTCGTGCTTGATGCAGAGATCCGCGATCGACTGAAGTTCCTGACGAGAGAAGACTTTTCCGGTCGGATTGTGCGGCGTGTTGACGAGGATGGCTCTGGTCTTCGACGTGAACGCCCTCGCCAGCGACTCCGAATCAAGCGAGAAGTGGGGTGGCTTGAGCGTCACCGTCCGCACAAGGCCGCCCGTCATGGCCACACACGCCGGATAGGAGTCGTAATACGGTTCAATCAGAATGACCTCATCACCCGGATTAATGAGGCCGATCATGGTGGCGGCAATCGCTTCCGTACATCCGCTTGTGACGGTGATGTGCTGGTCGGAATGAACGTTCAGGCCGCTTGATTGTTGGAAGAAGTCGGCAATCGCTCGATTCAGATCCGGCATACCGAACATTCGCGCATATTGCCCGTGCCCGGCATGGATGGCATCAACCGCCGCCTGCTTTACGAACTCCGGGCCGTCAAAGTCGGGAAAGCCCTGGCCGAGGTTGACGGCGTTATGCTTGGCGGCGAGGCGGCTCACCTCAGAGAAGATGGTTGCGCCAAACGGCCGGAGGCAATGGGATGTCGCCGAGACCACGGGCGAATTCTGAGTCATGCCTCCAGCGTATCAGCAGATTCGCAGCATGCGATTCGCGGACCTGTCACCGCGTCAATTCCGGCGAATCGCCCCGGGTGGGCGAGCGTCCCACGAGCGGAACATCCTTCAGCAAGGGAACATCGACATCGGTTCTGCCTGCTACATACTCGTCAAGGTCGATCATGGCGTTCTTCATCGCCTCTTCTGCCGCGCGCAGATCGCCGTCACTCACAAAGCCGTCGTCGTGCAGTTTCTTCGCATGTTCGAAAGCCGTGCGGGCGCTCTCTGCCCTTAGCTGAAGGCGCTCAAGGCCGAAATCGCGGCCACTCGCGGTCTGGGCTGGCGGCTCAAGCTGTTCGAGGATCCAGCGAATTGGCTCGTGAAATCGTGGCGGCGCTTGCACAAACAGTTTCGAGCCCACGACGTTCAGATTGGCCGTGTCGCCGCCATTGTCGCGCCAGGCTTCCGGCTCAACGCTGTCAAAGATGAGCTTCTTAAGTGTCAGCACTGCGGGTTCATACGTGCTGTCCTCGACGTTGCTGATGTGACGGACAACATCGCCGATATCAAAGCTGGCGAGCACCATCTCTCGACGATCGAACGCTCGCCGGGTGGAAATCTCCACGACCTCATCATGAATGCGCCAGTCAACTCCCGGCATTTCGGCAAAGAGCCGATGAAGGGCTCCATCCAGAGTCGCCGGGTGCGAGATGGCAAGGGTCACTTGAGTGTCGAGTCCGATCCCTTCAGCCTCAATGGCACCCCAGGCCACGGCAAGATCCTGCGGAACCATGTCATCAATGCCGCGGATCGCTTCAGCAAGAGTCACATTGGTCAAAGCGAGATTCTGAATTGTTGGTCCGGCGACTTCGGCCGCGGCCGGCTCAAAAATGGCTGGATCTCTCGTGTGATCGCCGGGTCGGTCTCTGAGGGTGGCGATTCCGAGGACCAATCCGGCACAGGCTGTAGTTCCGATCAGGATATTCATGATGCGACTCCTTGCTGTTGATCTTGTGGCGTGCCGAAAGCGCGAGGCAACCACCGCTGCATCACCCAGCTCGGTGATGGCCAGGCGTGCGGCAGGCGCCTCTTCCAATCCGTCCAGAATGAGCTCGCGGGTTCGCGAGTGCAGATGTTCTTCGAGTTCTTCTCGAATGTCGCGACTCTCGGCCACAGGAAGGTGCGCGAGCCGCAACATGAGATTGAGCCAGGCATCGATCACTGATTCGGCGGAATCGCCGGATTGAGACGTTGCAGCATTTTCGAGGTGCTCGCTCATCCGGCGGCCTCCTCCGCCCGCGGCTCAGCGCCGCCCAGGAATCGCTCGATGACGGCGATATACGATCGATGGGCTTCAATCCGTTGGGTCAATCGCCGCCGGCCCTTGGCGGAAAGTCTGTACCACTTTCGCCGCCGCCCGGGAGTCGGGTCTGCATCATTGCGCCGATCAGATCTCACCGCCTCCCATTCGGACGTGATCAATCCCTGGTTCTCCAGACTATGAAGCAATGGATAAAGAACCCCCGGCGACATCGACATCGCTCCTCCTGACCTCGCAGCCACGCGCTTGGTAATCGCGTATCCGTAGAGCGGTCCGTCTGAAAGAACGGACAGAAGGACGAGTTCGGCCGAGTCGGGATTTGAGTTGGCGGCGGGCACCGATATTCCTCGAATGCAAATATATCGGATGAAGATATATCGGTCAACACTCAAAACCAATGTTTCTTGACTTTCCATTCCGGCCGCCTAAGTTTGATGGTCTCCATGAAAATGGCTTCCCCCAGCACGTACACGACCACCAGCCGTTCAGGCTGATCGGTCGCCGTGCGCTCTCTGAATTCCCCGCACAGGCACGGCCGATCGGCCGTGCCTGTTTCTTTTGTAGACTTCTAGTCTCCTATTCGGTCCGCAACGCGGTCCTCACGAGGTTCTCGACATGCCCCGCATTACTCTGCCCGATGGTTCCGTTCGCGAATACCCCCACCCAGTTTCCGCGGCTCAAGTCGCCGCCGACATCGGCCCCGGGCTTGCCAAGGCCGCCCTCGGAGCCCGGATCAATGGCGAACTCAGCGACCTGGCTACCGTCATGGACAAGGATTCGTCGCTGGCGATTGTCACCGCCAAGCCGCGCGATGGCCGCGTTGACCCCGACGCGCTCTTCCTGATTCGCCACTCCACTGCCCATGTCATGGCTGAGGCGATTCAGAAACTTGTTCCGGGCGTCCAGTTGGTCTACGGCCCGCCCCTGGAAACCGGGTTCTATTACGACATGTTTGTTCCGCCGGACCGACCGCTCTCCACCGTGGATTTTGAGGCGATCGAGGCCGAAATGGCCAGGATCGTCGCCGAAAACAGGGCCTTCTGTCGCTATGAGCTCGCCCTCAATGAAGGCATGGACAAGCTGAAGCGGGAAGGCAGCAAATACAAGCTCGACAATGCCCAACGTGCCGTCGACGCCGGATCATCCAGGCTCTCGTGGTACGCCACCGGCGAACCCGGCAAGAACTGGGAGGACCTGTGTCGAGGCCCGCATGTCCCGAGCACCGGCCGCATCGGCGCCTTCAAGGTCATGTCGCTGGCGTCGTCATATTGGCATGGCGACGAGAACTCCGATCGCCTGCTTCGGGTCTACGGCACCGCCTTCGCCGACAAGAAGGAACTCGACGCTTACCTCAATCAACTCGAGGAGGCGAAAAAGCGCGATCATCGCGTCATCGGCAAGCAACTGCACCTGTTCCACATCGACGAAATGGTGGGCCAGGGCATGATCCTGTGGACCCCCAAGGGGGCGGTCATCCGGCAGGAGCTTCAGAACTTTATTGCCGCAGAGCTGCGCAAGCAGGGCTACGAGCAGGTGTTCACCCCGCACATCGGCAAACTGGATCTCTACAAGACCAGCGGCCACTATCCGTACTACAAGGATTCGCAATTCGCGCCTGTGGTGGATCGCGAGGCCCTTCAGCGACTCGCCGGCGAAGGTTGCTCGTGTGCGGAATTGAGCAATCGCCTCGAAGGCGTGTCCGCCTCGTTTGCGCGAAGTCTCAACGAGCGCACCGGCCGCGAAACCGTCACTGCCGATCGAGTGATTCCCGACGATCAACTGCTCGACGGCTTCCTGCTCAAGCCGATGAACTGTCCGCACCACGCGCGGATCTATGCGAGTTCGCCCCACTCGTATCGCGACCTTCCGGTACGGCTTTCCGAGTTCGGCACCGTGTATCGCTGGGAGCAATCCGGCGAGCTCAACGGCATGCTCCGGGTGCGCTGCTTCACCCAGGACGACGCCCACCTGTTTTGCACTGAAGACCAGCTGGCTGATGAGATTCAGGGTTGCCTGAGCCTTGTGCGCATCATCTTCGATACCCTCGGAATGAAGGAATTCCGCGTGCGGGTCGGCAAGCGCGACCCCGACAGCAACAAATACACCGGCTCACCCGAAAACTGGGAGAAGGCCGAGGCGGCCTGCCGAGAGGCGGCCAAATCTCTCGGCGTTCCCTTCACCGAAGAGCCGGGCGAAGCCGCGTTCTATGGCCCAAAGATCGACTTCGTGGTGAAGGACACCATCGGCCGCGAATGGCAGCTCGGCACCGTGCAGGTCGATTACAACATGGCCATCCGCTTCGATCTTTCCTACATCGGGCGCGACAACAAACCCCATCGTCCGGTGGTGATTCACCGCGCCCCGTTCGGCTCGATGGAGCGATTCTGCGGGTTTCTGATCGAGCACTTCGCCGGCGCGTTCCCCACCTGGCTTTCGCCCGAGCAGGTCCGGGTGATGACCATCAGCGAGAAGTCCAACGACTACGGCCAGACCGTCGTCGGCCTGTTGAAGGCATCCGGCGTTCGCGCCAGCCTCGACGACTCCGACGAGCGCGTGCAGGCCAAGATCAAGGTTGGGGCCGACGAGAAGATTCCCTACCTGCTCGTGGTCGGCCCGCGAGATGCTGAGACCCGTTCCGTCTCGGTGCGCGCCCGCGGCATTCAGAAGGACCTTGGCGCCATGCCGCTTGACGACTTCGTGTCCCAGGTGGTCGATGAGATCTCCAGCCGAGGCGAATCCACCGTCGTTGAAGGCTTCGCCGTCCAGAGTGCGTGACATGAGTCTGTGGCCCGCAACCCGGCAGCAATGGCTCGTCTGGGCGTGCAACGCCCTGGCCGGATGCCTGCTGCTGGGCGCCCTCGCCTGCATCATCCTTCACGAAAACCTGGCGATCGGCGTCATCATGACGATCGCGGCCGTCATGGCCGTGCGGATTCTGGTGATCACGATTCCGGAGGTTGTGGACCCGCTTCCGCCGAGAGATCATCGTGAGAAGGTAAGCGAACCGGCGATCAGGACCAGTCAGCCAGAAGCAGGCCAAGATCATTTCCGGCGACCAAGCCGTCGCCATTGAGATCGAAGTCAGGATTTCGCTGGCCCCAGGCTTCGAGCAGGAGACCGAGGTCGATTCCGTCTACTACGTGGTCGCCATTGAAATCGGCGGGCGACGCGGGGTCGCAGATTTCGTTTTCACCGCCGTCGATCCACGGGCCGCCGATATTCTTGGGTGAGTTTTCGCAGGCCACGACGCCCAAAAGCGTGACCTCGGACGAGTTGCTGATGAGCGCACCATACGACTTGCCGGTGTTTTCAGTGAATTCACAGTTGCTTACAATGGAATCGGAGGATTGAAACGCGAGTGCGCCATTGCCATTGATCGCGGTGTTGCCAATGAAAACGCAATGATCAATCTCGTTTGGAAGTCGATCGGAAACCCAGGGAAATCCTATGACAGCGACTGCAGAGGCCGATGCATCTGCCGCATTGCCGACAAAGACCGAGTCAGACAAAGCTAGCCGCACGTCACCGCTTGCATTGAGGGCCCCGCCATCAACGACCCCTGAATTGTTGTTGAAGATGCAGCCATTGATGCTCAACTCCAAGTGTGAAAAACCAGGGACGATGCTGTCGACGTAGAGTCCGCCGCTCCAACCACCTTGATTTGAGTCAAAGACACAATCTTGCAGCGAGATGGATGAGGGTGCAGCGTAGCCGGCGACATAGTTCACAGCAATCTTGGAATTTGACGTGAACGTGCATCCAATCAGCTCCAGATCCCTTGTGGCCTGGATGGCCCCACCTGTCAAGGCGCTACCACCAGTCGTGTGATTGTCATGAAAAGTGCAATTGATGCATTTGAGCATCCTCTTCGAGTAGACAGCGCCACCTCCGCCAGATTGAGCGATTGCAGAATTTCCGACAAAAGTACAGTTGGTTAATACCGCGGGGGTGCTTGAAATCGGCGGAGCGGCGACTTCAAAATAGATGGCACCTCCGGAGGCCGAAAAGCTGTGCGCCTTGGTCGTGTTAGACGTGAAGGCGCAATTGGTCAGTGAGATGTCCGACCACGCATCTACCATCAACGCGCCGCCAGCGGGACGAGCAATGTTGTTCGAGAAATTGCAGTTTAGGAAATCCGCACGCGATTTGAGAATTCTTACCGCGCCTTGTGGATAGGTCATGTCCGCATTCCGAACCGAGAGACCCTTGACCGTCGTGCCACGGCCTGATCCTGCGGGGAATGCAAGAATCGTTGTCACCAGACCGGTGCCATCGAGGATTGTGACATCCGGTCCCTCACCGATGAGCGACAGAGTCTTTCCCTTCAGCGACACACTCTCGTTGTAGGTTCCGGCGGCGATCAAGACCGAGTCACCATCCACGGCGGCATCGACAGCCGCCTGAATGGTTTCAAATTCCCCCGGTACATGAAGCTCTGATCCGTGTGCGACGCGAAGACCGAAACTCATCACCACCACCAGCAGACAGGCATTCTTCATGTGTACTCTCCGAAAGACCATGCGCACTGTAAACGATTGATACAAAGGGTGTTACAGATTTTGCGAATTTACTGTGCGGCGAATGCCCGTTAGCTGAATGATCGGTAGGCATGACCGTTCACGAAGATGCCCACCAAGAGAAGTCCGTCTGAACAAGCCGGCCTCGCCGGTCGATGAATGGTCCATATGGGCCACTTCGATCTCATCTGCATTGGTTGTGGTCCGGCCGGAGAGAAGGCGGCCACCCAGGCCGCATATTTTCGCAAGTCGGTGGCCGTCATCGAAAGCGCCACCTGCCCCGGCGGCGCGATGGTCAACACGGGAACGGTCGCCAGCAAGGCGCTGCGTGAAACCGCGCTCCTGTGCTCGGCATTTCGTCGCCGTCCGATTCCGGGTGTCGAGATGGGGCTTGATCGAAAGGTTTCCGTCGCCCGATTCATGGCTCGATGCCACCTCGTGCAGATGCAGGAGCACGACCGAATCGAGCAGAGCCTCGATCGCCACGCGATCAAGGTTCTTCACGGCCACGGCCGCATCGTTGACCCGCATACGGTGTGCGTCACTGATCAGCTCGGCGCTGAGACTCGCCACACTGCTGAACACATCCTCATCGCCACCGGCACGCGGCCACATCGTCCCGAGCACATCACCTTCACGGATTCCCTGATTCTGGACGCCAGCACCGTGCTGTCGATCGATCGCCTTCCCGATTCGATGGTCATCGTCGGCGGTGGGGTGATCGCCTCTGAGTATGCGTGCGTCTTCGCCGAGATGGGCGTGCGTGTCACGATGCTCGAACCGCGCGACTCGATTCTTCCGTTTCTGGATGCTGATTGCAGGGCCATTCTGCTTCAGGAAATGCAACGGCTCGAGATCCGCGTGCTGACGGGGTCGCCCGTTGCATCCGCTCGGCCGATCTCGAACGAGCGGCAGGTGGAGGTCACGACAACTCACGGAGAGTCGCACCTCGCCGACATGATGCTCTGGGCCCTTGGCCGCGAGGGAAACACCCGCGGACTTGGGCTCGATACTGTCGGCATTGAGACGGATTCGCGCGGCCTGATCAGGGTGAATGAGCGCTACCAGACCGTGGTGCCCAGTATCTATGCCGCCGGTGATGTCATCGGATTCCCCGCCCTCGCCTCAACCGGTATGGAGCAGGGGCGAATCGCCGCGTGCCGCATGTTTGATGTGCCGTTCAAGCAGCGATTGGCCGAGACGGTTCCGATCGGCATCTACACGATTCCGGCGGTTTCCAGTGTTGGCCTGTCGGAAGAGGACGCCCGCAAGCAGGGGCGCTTGATCGTTGTGGGGCGTGCCCGGTATGTGCACAACGTTCGCGGCCGCATGCTCGGCGATGAGACGGGACTCGTGAAGGTTGTCTTTGATCGAGAGACGCACGCCGTCCTTGGTGCTGCCGTCGTTGGCCAGGATGCGACCGAGCTTATTCACGTGGCGCAGTTGGCGATTGTCGGCGGCATGACACTTCACGACTTGATTGAGGCGTGCTTCAACTATCCGTCGCTCACCGAAATGTTCAAGTACGCGGCCTACAACGCCTTGCAGACCATGGCAGCAGACGAGAATCGATCGGATGTTCTCGCCGGCAGTGTGCGCGTGGCGTAGCAATGGGTAGCCGGACTCAATCGGGGATCGTGATCTCTCGATTGAGCCGCCCGGGTCCTTCAGTCTCCGTCACGCCCACTCGAAGGGTGATACCACGAAGTTTCTGTACCCCATCGGGAAAGTGGAAGATTCGAACGGCCGACTGCCCCGGTGGCAGATCAACAATGGGTTTGCGCTTATGGTGATATTCAGGGGCAACGGCGAATGCCTCGAGGCTCAGGATCTGGCTGCCGGTGTTGGTTACGTACTCATAGACCACAAGGTCAGCTCGCCCGTCAGTCACGCTTTGCGCGATTCGCCAATGGGCCTGAAAATCCACGCCGGGAAGGCCGACCTCGATCGGCGATTCGAGCCGGATCGAGTAGGCGCGCTCGCCATTGAAGTTGACATCCGCCACGAGCCTCTTCTCGCCGGCGAGCTCTCCTCGCGGAAACGAGAGCCGTACCGGCAACCGTTGGGTCTGGCCCGGAGGAATGGTGAAAGTCTGCGTTCTCGGCATGAACTCCCACTGCGCCGGCTCGACGATCCGAAGCGTGCCTGAAATCGTGACCGAGAAGGGATTGGCCAGAACAATCTCATGCTCGTGCACCTGGTGCAGCGACGGCACAAGCATGGGATCGAGATGGAATCCGCCGCGAAACTGAGCGAGCCCGGCGTCGACACCCTCGATGAAGACCGGGTCACTTCCGAGTCGAACTTCATGAATCCCGTCCACGGGATCGACGGTCAGGCGATTTCCAAGCAGATCAAAGACATCGACGGACGTGGAAGAGAGCGCGGCCCGAATGACGGCGCGATCCTCGGGACATGTCTCGCGCCAGGCGATAAGCGACGAGGTCTTGTCTCCTCGGGCGATGAGGCAGCGCAGGCCGTCGCCGAGGGCCAATTCGCCCACAAACGTGCGCCCGTTCAACCGCTGGCTGATCTCACGCCACACGATGAGTTCCGGTTGAGGCTGCGGCTGTGCCGGCATGTCATCGCTCATCATCCACGGAGCTTCGATCAGGAGTTGCCTGAATCCATGCTCCCACGACCGGATGACCCCGAAGGCCAGATCGGTCATGCGGTCACTGGTGGTGAACGTGTCATTCGGCAGTGTCTCAAGAAGAACGCTGGTTGAATCAAGGTTTGCCTTCCATTCCTCGGCCGCCATCGCGATCTGGTCCTCGGTGGCCCCTGCGGGAATGATCAGTGTCGAAGAACAGGCGATCGGCGGCGAGGGTGCCGCAGTCGCGATCGACCACGGAATCACGACACAAGGCCCTGGAATGAGGGAATTCAATCCGGCTTCAACGCGTTGAAGCGCATCGCTTTGATCCTCGCCCCAGAATGGGATTGAGCGGTGGACATTTCCGATCTGCCAGCGATGAAGATGCTGTCCTAACGAGAGCAGCGCCTCCTCAAGCATCATGCGCCAGCCGGTGGACTCCGTGCTCAGGTATTCCAATGCCTGCGATGGGTCAAGGTGGTGCGCTTCGGCAACTCGCTGCGGCAGATCCGTGAAGGCGACCGTGACACGAGTCTGTTGATCCAGCAACGCGTCGCAGAAGCTCCTCAGTCGATCTGAATCCACGTGGACATTGGATCCATCGTCGCCTTCCCAGATCGGGACAATGGCCTCGGTGGCATTGGCCGCCTTGATCAGGGCCGGCGCCACGTCCCTTTCCAGGTCGCTGCGTCCGCGCAGAGCAACCCCGAAGGACATGGTCGGCTTCGCCGGTCGGGCGGCCATGGGGTTGATTCGTGCCAGATCGATCGATCGTCGGGCGATCACGGCTCGGTCGTTGCGAACGGAGAGAATGGCGCGGTACCAGCCCGCCGGTCCGGCAGGCAGTGGCGTGATCATCGGGCGCGAGCCGACCGGCGCCGGCGCTCCCTCAATGATCTGCTTGATGGTTCCAGACTGGTCCACGATGTCGAGGTCCATCATGAGCCGTTCATTGGAGACGTCGCGCACGCTGATGCGAAACTCCGCCGGTTCATCAAATTGAAAGGCATTCGACCGTGAATTGGTGGTGAACTCGATCGCCGGCACCAGCCACACGCGAAGATCATCGAACCAGACATGGCCGGAGACATCCTCGAGGAGCGGCCTCGTGCGGAGGTCCGCCGGGTGCGGCAATGCCCGAGGCTGAAGGAGCTCCAACTCAAGGCTCATGTCCACGGCGTCCGGGAACCCTCCCTTGACGTCAATCGAAACGGTTCCCCAGTCGCCATGAGTCATCAACGGCTCCGATGCAAACCGGGCTCCCTTGATCGGCCGACCGTGAGCATCGAGGAGCTGCGCTGCCACCTGCGCCCGCGCCTGAACCAACCCCCGAGTCATGACCATGGCGGTGACGCGATAATCGCTTCCCACCAGAACCGGAATGACGGCCGGTTGCATGGCCGCCCCCATCGATCCGCCGGCCAGATCGAACCGAAACGACCAACGACCATCCGCGGCCACGGTCCCGTCGAGCTGCATTCGCCCGAATTCCGGAAACCCGGGTCGCTCGTTGTTCCGGGAGAGAATTCGGTAGAAGTTGACCGGCATGTCGACCGGCACCTCCGACGCCTCCTCAAAGCTGACATGACTGATGAGCCTCTTCAGCGAGTCAAGGCCGACTGTTCCAAGGTCGAATGATTCCGCCCAGCTTCCGCATGAAAGGGCCGGCAGCAGCAACAGAATGATCGCGCGGTGACGACAACGTGGCATCCCTAGAATGATCGGCCAACTGCTGATTTGGCTGCAGGATTGCCGATCAATACCGAAGCGCCCCGTCGGTGAACCAGGTTGGCGAAACAGTCGTCATGGCCTCATTTCTTACCAGAGTCAGCGTGATGATCGTCGTGATCGGCGGCTTGACTGTCCTCGCGCTGTGGCAATGGAGTGCTAGCGAATCCGCCCGGCTTCGCCAGAAACTGGAGCAGGTTCAGGCCGAATTGACGGAAAAACTCGCTCAGCGGCAGGCCATGATCGAGCGGCTGAGTCGAACGCGCCGGGTCGGCCACATCGAGATCACGGATCAACAACAGAACCCTGACGGCTCGGTGGCAAACACAACAGTTCTCTTCGTCGAAATGGACGAGACCGGGCGCGAACTCGGTCGCCAGACGTTTCAGGTTCCGGGAGAAACTGTGTTCTTTGACGCTTGGACTGTGAAATTTGACCCGGAGCGCGTGGCCGAAGGCAATCCCTTGCGGGGTCGCACGCTGGTCCTGTTCCGCCGGGTGTATTCCGATCAGCAGGCACCCCAATCAGGATCGTCAATTGATACGCCCGGTGCGGTGCCCGCCGGCTATGCCGACAGTGAATCAGCACGATTCGAGCAGGCGCTCTGGAAGCAATTCTGGGACATTGCATCGGAACCGGATCTGGCTCAGGAGATGGGGGTCCGCGTGGCGCAGGGGGAAGCCGTCTATCAGAGAGTGAAGAAGGGCCAGACCTTCAAGCTCATCATCGATGCCGTCGGCGGCATGAACATGACACCATCAAGCCCGGCCGCGGGGTCGTGACGTCACTCGACGTGATTCAGCGGCAGGTTGCGGGCTGCAACTTGTGCCCCGAGCTTCGCGAGTATTGCGACACCGTCGCGCGTACCAAACGCCGCTCCTACCAGGACTGGGACTATTGGGGGCGACCGGTACCGGGCTTCGGCGACCCCCGGGCTGAATTGGTCATCGTGGGCCTCGCTCCTGCTGCCCATGGGGCCAATCGAACCGGTCGGATGTTTACCGGAGATCGATCCGGAGACTTTTTGTATGCAGCGCTCCATCGGGCCGGTCTGGCCAATCAGCCTGACTCAGCGCATCGAGACGACGGGCTTCGGCTCTCCGGAGTCTACATCTCCGCCGCGTGCCGGTGCGCACCGCCGGCGAATCGGCCAACCCCGCAGCAGCTGGACAATTGCCGTTCCTATCTGATCGGAGAACTCCGGCTTCTCAATCCTCGAAGCATCGTGGCGCTGGGTTCAATCGGCTGGCAGGCTGCATTGAGGGCCATTCAAGGTGCGACCGGAGATCGGCTGGACCGTCGGCCGCCGTTTGCCCACGGAGCAAAGGCCATCATCGGCTCGATTCACCTCTTCGGCAGCTATCACGTGAGTCAGCAGAACACCTTTACGGGCCGGCTCACGGAGCCGATGTTCGATCGGGTGTTGAGAGACGCGATGATGGCGGCGGGGCTGGCAGCCCATCCATCAGGGCCGGCGGCTCGCGCGAGCCGACGCTGAGCCGGGAGACTGAAGGTCGATCAGCAATTGTGCGAGGTCTCGATCGTCCACCAACCCATCCTGATTCAGGTCGGCCGGGCAGGCTCGGTTGTCCGTGCTCAAGTTGCAGATCAGCAGGTCAAGATCCTGATCGTCCACCGAGCCGTCCGCATTGATGTCTGAAGAACCGGTCGTGTTGTTGAAGAGCGACATCGCATATTCGTAGGCCCGCTGACCGACTTCAGCTCCCAATAATCGCGACGGATAGTCGTCATAGGCGGCGTGAATTCCCCCGGACCGGCGAGATCGCGATGCCTCGTCGGCTGCGTCTCGATACGTCGCCCAGGTCAATACGACATCAGCAGTCGGACCCTCTTCGAAAACCAGCCAGCCCTTGGGAACTCGTTCCTCCGAGATTCCGCCCGGAAAGAATGGATCACCCGTGAATCGCTCGAGCAATGCCGCTGCTGCCTGGCTGAAGCATGAGTGGCCGGACGTGTAGCCGGCGAACGGGGGCGTTATCTGTGCCGGATCCTGATACGGAACGAAGTGTGACGCCAGGATCCATCCGACACCCGAAGTCTTGGAAGGATCATCAGGGGCGCCTCGCCAGGCGCGAATGGCAATGTCGCCAATGTGATCGTCGAGAATCGTGGCGCCAGAAATCGGATCTTCGCGCTGTTCGATCAAATGGGCGAATCTCCCCCCGCGTTGGACATCGTTCTCACTGATCTGCTCAATGAGCCCCGGGATCAGCGGAAGGCCAAGCGGGTCAAACCGGGGGCGCTTCGGGTCCGTCGATTGGCCGCGATCGGCCATATAGCGAATGACTTGAATCGGCCGATTGCCGTCATAGGCGCCCTTGATGCCCCAGGCCACGATGGCCGCGTCATGAAGAGCGCCGTTCAGTGCGAAGCCCAGCTTCACATCCCATTCCAACCGGTCTGACGGGATCTGGGTTCCACCGACACGATACTGGCATCGCGAATCATCGCTCACCCGCTCGTTCGCCAGAATGTTCCAGTGACCCGGAGGAGTCTCCGAGTGGGGGCCATCGGCCCAGAATTCGGCAATCACTCGAAGGTAGTCCGCCTTGTTCGTTGTCACTGGTGCATAGGGCAGTCCGGTTGCGGGATTCACACTCCGCCCCTGAATCAGGTCCGTGCCGAGCGGCGCGTTGTGATTGGATGCCGGGCCGATGTCGATCATCTCGCTCTGAGCAGGATCAAGTTCGGAAGAGAGTCGAATCAATTCAATATGGGCGGCCACGGAATCGTCGTGGCCGTCTCCGCCAAGCATGGGTGGCGGCCCGGGGTCAAGCCAGGTGCGTCCGGAATAATCGCGATGGCGAACGAGTGCAAACGGTGCGACATCACCCCATGATGGACAGGTGTATCGCTGAATGGCAGCACCGATAGACAGGCCATCCTGCGTCAACAGATAGTCATAAGCGATCGGTTGCCATCGATTCGGGTCCTGACAATCCGGATTTCCCGGAAGCTTGTAGATCAACTCGGGGTTGACGGGCCGGTACTTGGGATCGAAGCCGTACTTGTCCTGTCGATTCATGCCGTCGACGCGGCCAAATGAAAGGACTGTTTCCGCAGCTCGGCGGCCCACCGACGCCGGATCCTCCGGACTCGATGCGGACGCTCGGTTCGGGTCAAAGCCCATCGACCTGAGCCTGGCAGCTAATCCGGCATTGATTTCCGGTGTCAGCAAATCTAACTCGTCAAGACGCCCCAGCAGGAATCGATAGCCTGCGAACGCCACCGCGCAGCGCTGGGCGGCGCCAGGATCGTCGACGATCTGCTTCTCTCGCGCCAAGAAAGGTCGTGCGATCGGGTCGTAGACGGCCCAGGCGTCATACATCGCTGCGGAAAGATGGAAGAGGTTTCTGGCGTTGAGGGGCGGGGGCGTATACGAATGCCGGATCACCTCGAGCAGCATCTCATTCCATTGCCGCGCTACAGTCTGCCGGGGCTCCGTTGTTTCGGCTGGTGCTGGTGGGTCTACAAGTCCCGTGCCGAGAACGACAGTGCAGGTCGCCGTCAGGAGGATCAGAGCGACTGCGCGCTGGACAGCGCCGATTCCATCGCGAGGAACCGCCTGCCGGCACGAACGCTGAGATGTCGAAGGCGCGAGCCCCATACTCGAATACTCTCTGCCGGCACCACGAGGCCGCCCAGTATCAGATCAGCACGTGGTCACAACGATCATCGAACCTGAAATGGCCATCCCGGTCTTTCGACCGAGATGGCGTCCCAACTCGTGTGGAGGGACCGTGTGTTTCACGACACATCATCTTCCATGCCGACACGACTGAACATCGTTCACTTCGCTTCCTGGGTCTCAGGCTGTGAAGCTGGATCCACAGGGGCCATGGCGTTCTCGGCCTCGATCGCCTGCTGAATCTCAGCCGGCCGGTCGAAGGCGCTCGGATCATCAACGTCGAATTCGACTGTTCGCAGTTTGAGGGTCTGGGAGTTGTTGCGCACCGAACTCTCAATTTCGGAGGGCAACTTGATTCCGTCGTATTCTGTGAACGCGCGGCGAGTCTCGATCGTGCTGACGACGGCCCCCCCCAATTTCAGCCGGCGCACCAGACCCACCAGCAGGTGCGTTTCCTTGTCGAAGAACGCCACGGCAAAGGTCTCGCCCGGATTGCTCAGCCGAAGTTCCCAGCAGGCATGTCCGTCAAACTTGCGTTCCCCAACCACCTCTGCCGTTGCGAAATCCTTCAGAAGCGCCACATCTCGATTGAGATTCGCGTCACGGCGAACATCGCTGAGTTCCTGGCCGTGGAGGATGCGAGCTCCCATGGCTGGAGAGATCGACCAGCCCACCTCGCCGTCGAATCCCTGGCGAATCTCGCCGATTTCCTCGATCTTCGAGATTGAGGCGAAGAGGTTCGGTTTCTTTCGCAGGACCACCATGGTTCCGGTGAGATCTTTCTTCTCTCCCGTATTGGGATCAATGCCATGCACCGCAATGTCATAGGTCTGCCGCCGCGATGAATGCCGCTCCCAATTCTCCCGGCCTCCAACCGCGTCGACATAGGCCGAGATCAGCTGGTCAACCGTTGGCCGCTCGGGCTGGCTGGTCGAGGCCGCATCCCCAGCGCCGGTCTGCGTCGAAATCGCTGGAACGGTCTCCACCTGTGCCGCAGCCATTCCAAGAATTGAAATGACCGCGGCAAGTTGCAAGAGACGAGAGTATCGAATTGGGAGGTTCGGCATGGAGAGAATCGACACGGAAAAGTTTGGAAATAGCCCCGGTCCAGATCGGACCGGGGCATTTGGTGAATCCAGAATCAATCCTTCACGGGCTTAGCCCCAATCAGCAAGGAGGAGCCCAAGGTCCGCACCGTCGACGATACCGTCGCCGTTGAGGTCGCCGGTTCCTGATCCGCCCCAGTTGGCAAGGAGCAGGCCAAGGTCGGCGCCATCAACCTGTCCATCGGCGTTGATGTCGGGCGCCTGCCAGAGACCGCGATAGAGGGCCTTGGCGCGGATGATTGCTCGCTTGCCGACGCCGGAGCCGCTGACGCGCGCAGGGAGGTCGTCGCTGCGAGGATGGATACCGCCCCAGAGTCGCGAGACACCCGCTTCATCGGCGGCATCGTAGTAGCTGGCCCATTGCATCGTCACAGGAGCGGACGGAGCAACCTCAAAGTTCGACCAGCCGGCGGGCAGCGTGAACTCGCCCAGGCCGCCTGGGAAGTACGGTGATCCGGTGTATCCGGTCATGACTTCGGCTGCAGCGCGGCTGTAGGTGCTGTGGCCCGAGGTGAATCCCGGGAACGGCGGGGTTACGAAGTTCGACGACTGGTACGGCAGCCAGTATGTGGCCGGCATCCAGCCCACGCCGTAGGTCTGGTTCTTGGAGCTGTCGGGTCCAACGACGTTGGCGGAGTAGATATCAAAGTTGTCCGTGGTGCGGCGAAGCGCGACAGAATCAACCACGCTGGACCAGGGCTCGAAGTCGAGCTGGTTATCGACAACTCCGTCGAGGTCAAGGTCCTCGCCCTCGTAGCCGAAGAAGCCGGAGACGAGGAAGTGAGTGCAGTTGGCGATCTGACGGAACTGGAACGCTGCCGTCAGGTTGGGCTTGGCCAGCGAGAGCGTGCTCTTGCCGATCACAAACACGCCATTTCGATCCAACGTGTACCCTGAAAGGTCGATAGCGGTCTGGATTCGACCCTTGGAATCAGGCACACCCGTCTGAACCTCATCTCCAACGACGACATAAGTCAACCCCTTGAGCGAGGCATTGGGCGGACCAACCAATTCAGCATACTGATCGGGGTCATTGCCCTGCTGATCAAGACGAATCTCGCTGATCTGAATCGTGCGAGGCCGACGATGACCGGGGTTCACAGCACCTGGCGAGTCATTGGCTCCGAGGGCAAAGCCGCCGATGTGCCAGCCGCCGTTATCGCGATAGACATGGCCGGGGAGCGGACCTTGCGTCGACACGCCGGTGACACCGCCGTAGAACCCTCCGAGCCACGATTTGATCATGGGCTTTCCGACAAAGTCTTCGACGCCAACCGGCTCACCCGAAATGGGCTCGTACACGAGGTGCGGGAAATCCTGGAGTCGGCCGCCCGGGGCCACGTCCTCGGGTTGAACGATCTCAATGAGATCCGGAACCAGCGGCAGGCCGTTCGGATCGTAATCCGGACCTTCGGGATCAGATGACTGGCCAAGGTCGCCAAGATGGCGGATGAACGAAATCGGCCGGATCGTGTCGTAATAGCCCTTCATGCCCCAAGCCACAACTGCAGCGTCGTGGTTGGCGCCACCCATGGCGAGGTACATCTTGACATCCCATTCGAGTCGATCGACAGGATCGCCTTCGCCACCGATCTCCAATGGAAAATCGGGAGTGTCGGACACTTCGTTGGCAAGCACATGCCAGTGACCGGGAGGAGTCTCAGACGTCGGACCGTCTGCCCAGTATTCAGCCAGACTACGCACGTAGTCGGCCAGCTTGATAACGTTCGATGGATAGGCCTCGCCGGTAACCGGGTTGAGGCCCCAACCCTTCATGTCATAGCTGCCCAGAGGGCTGTTGTGATAGACACCCGGCGAAATGTCAATCGTTTCGGGGAGTGCGGGATCCATCTTGGAACTCTTCCAGATCAGATCGACAGCATCGTCCTTCATCGTTTGCGAGCCAAAGGGATAAGGCATCGGACCAGCGTCAAAGAAGAGTCCCGTGTTGGGGTTCTTGTCCACGTCGTTGAGCGCGAACGGAGTCACCCACTCCCAGTGAGGGCAGATCACGGACTGCACAGATGCGCCGACAATTTCACCGTTCTGGAGAATAAGGAAGTCGAACGCCAGTGGCTGCCAGTGGCTGGGATCGTTGAGGGTCGTGCCGGGAATCTTGAACGGAAGCACCGGATTGATCACGGTGTATCCATTGTTTGGAGCATAGTTGTTCTGCTCGTTGGACATGTCGGCAAGGCCGGCCGCGATAATCGTGTTGGCAATGCGGTTGCCGATTGCCGACGGAGAATCGCCGACGGCGTTGGTGTTGTTCTTGTCGTAGCCAAGGGCCAGGAAAGTGGCATCAAAATCGGCCTGAATCACGGCGATGTTCGGACCGTTTCCGGGAACATATCGCTCCTTCAGGATGCGGTAGGCTGCATAGGACATCGCTTCTTCGCGAGCGGCCTGAACGTCTTCAGCCGTGTGCTTTTCAAAGAAAAATCGCCCGTGAGCCACTTCGTCATAGGTCGCCCAGGCGTCGTACATTGCGGCCGAAACGTGATAAAGGTTTCGAGCATGAATGGGGGGGCGGGGTGTGCTCTTCCGGATCGCAAACAGAGTCTGTTCATCCCACACGCGGGCAATCGACCATTCCGGATCGATATCAAGGGCCAAGGCGGGTGCGGCAACCCCGACGGCGGCCATCAAGCTTGCAATAAACCTTCTCATGAGGTCTCCTCCTACTTCTTAATTCAGCAATATCCTCACCCATGGCCCACACCCACCGTGGGGGCAAAGCGCACGAGTCGCTGGCAACCTGCAGCATACCCCTCGTCAAACCCGTTGCAACACTGCATCCGAAAAATTGTTCGGAATTCTGGAATAAACCACACAAACCACCATCCCATGGTGATTTGCGGAACATGGCCGCGGTTCGGGACTCCGCGCAACAGGAGCCGTATTCTTCCGAACGCCGATAGGATAGGGATCAACACCGCTGGAGGCCGACGATTATGGAACTCTACATCGATACCGCGAACCTCGACGAAATCCGCAAGGCCGCCGATATGGGGGTTTTGGACGGCGTCACGACCAATCCCAGCCTTGTGGCCAAGGAAGGGGTCGATTTTCACGGCCGTCTTGAGGAAATCTGCCGCATTGTTCCCGGACCAGTTTCCGCCGAAGTGGTTTCTCTGGATCACGATGCCATGGTCAAGGAAGCGGAGCCCTTGACCCGAATCGCACCGAACATTGTCATCAAATTGCCCTGCATCGAAGAGGGCCTTAAGGCCTGCAAGACGCTTGCGGATCGGGGGATTCGAACCAACATGACACTCTGCTTCCAGCCCCTTCAGGCAATGTTGGTGGCGAAGGCCGGGGCGTTTCTCGTGAGCCCATTCGTCGGCCGCGTGGACGATATGAGCACCGAAGGCATGGACCTGATCCGCCAGATTCGCCAGATCTACGACAATTACGGTTTTGAGACCAAGATTCTGGCAGCGTCGATTCGCCACCCGATGCACCTGGTCCAGTCGGCGATGATCGGGGCCGACGTGGCGACCGTCCCGTTCAAGGTGATTCAGCAGATGATGAAACACCCGCTGACTGATGCGGGAGTGAAGCAATTCCTCGCGGACTGGGAAAAGGCCAAGCCGGCGACGTCATCCAAAAAGCCGGTCATGGCCTGATCTTCGGGATCAGCCTGCTTCGATGAATTTGAGCACTGCGGGGCCAACAGTCACCACCAGGCCGTCCTGCAACATGATTCGGTCGACCTTCTTGCCGAACGCAAACGTGCCGCCGGTTGATCCAAGGTCGCGAAGGAAGAGGTCTTCGCCCTGCGACTCGATCGCGCAATGCTCGCGTGAGACGCGCTGCGACCGGATCTGAATATCACACGTCTCATCGCGGCCGACGATCAGCTCGGACCGGTCGCCCAGCGCAAACGCCTTCAGCGTCTGGCCCTGCTGATTGCACACGTGAAGTTCCATCATGGAAACGGCTCTCCTGGACAGACGTCCTTGCCGTCGGCCTGGGCGATCGGCAGACGGCCCCACCGGCGCCGCACACTGCGCATCTCTCCTCACTGACAATACCTTCGAATTTTCACCCGGGTCGGTTGCGGCAATCCAGAATCCGGGTGGGACACACAAGCGATCCCGATTCTGGGACCTCTCCAGCTATGCCTTGGAAGGCTCGATCGGCGCGCGGCCCACGGAGACGTAGGTAAACCCCAGATCAACCAGATGCTGACGGCGATACAGATTGCGGCCGTCAAAAATGAGCCGGGATTTCATCCGCCGTGCCATGACTTCAAAATCGGGTGTTCGGAATTCACTCCATTCGGTGCTGATGACGAGGGCATCAGCACCGTCGAGGGCCGCATACATGTCGGAGGCAATCTCGACAGCGGGGAGTCGAGCGCGAAGGTTATCGGACGCGACTGGGTCGAACGCCTTCACTTTGGCTCCAGCCTTGAGAGCAAATTCCATCAGGGAAACGGCCGGGGCCTCTCGAATGTCGTCGGTTCGCGGCTTGAAGGCGATGCCCCAGAATGCAAGTTGCTTGCCCTTGAGATCGGTTCCGAGGCGAGTGGTCACCTTGTCCCAGAAGTGCTGCCGCTGATTCTGGTTCACCACGTGAACGGCGTTGTTCAGCATGCAGTCGAATCCGACGGCCTTCCCCATCATCACCACCGCCTGCGTGTCCTTGGGAAAGCACGATCCTCCATAGCCAAGGCCCGGATAGAGAAACTGATTTCCGATGCGCTTGTCGGCACACATGCCCTCGCGCACGCTGGTGATGCTGGCCCCGTACTTTTCACAGAGGTTGGCCATTTCGTTGATGAACGAAATCTTGCAGGCGAGCATCGCATTGGAGGCGTACTTCACCATCTCCGCGCTGCGCACAT
Source organism: uncultured Isosphaeraceae bacterium (assembly GCA_964407695.1). Lineage (GTDB taxonomy): Bacteria > Planctomycetota > Phycisphaerae > Phycisphaerales > SM1A02 > CAYOWQ01. Next base: position 479,798 of record CAYOWQ010000001.1, read on the forward strand.
CCATGATGAAGATCGGGTTGCCCTGGCGGACGAATGGGTCGTACAGATCTCGCATCAATTCGCCCGCCGCGTCATCCTCCACGCCGCAGACCACGCGGTCGGGCTTCATGAAGTCGTTGATGGCGTCGCCTTCCTTCAGGAACTCTGGATTGTCGGCGATATAGAAGGGGTGCGTGGTCTTCGAGCGAATGAGGTCGCGCACCTTGTGGCTGGTGCCGACAGGCACAGTGGATTTTACCACGACGGTCTTTGCCCTCTGGCTCGGTCCAAGTTTCTCGATTGCTTCAGCGATATCCTCGGCAACCTTCAAGACATATTTCAGATCGGCCGATCCGTCCTCATCGGAGGGAGTGCCGACACAGATGAAGACCGCCTCGGCATCCTTATACGCCATCAATTTATCGGTCGTGAACACCAGGCGGCCCGCCTTGGCGTTTCGCGTAATCAGCTCGGATAGACCCGGTTCATAGATGGGGCTCTCGCCCCGGCGCAGCATGGCGATCTTCTTCTCATCGACATCCAGGCAGATGACGTGATTTCCCATGTCGGCGAAACACGCCCCGGTAACCAATCCGACATATCCGCTGCCGACCATCGTGAGATGCATGCTTGAGGCTTCCTTATCGCAGAATCACAGAATCAGGGCCACACAATAGCGTGGAGGCCGTGCTACGGCATCATGGCTCCCTTGGTTCGAATTCCGGGGCTGCGGATGAACCGAAGAACTGATCAAGTGCGGAACGTCTCGGCCGCCCGTTCGAGGTCAAGCAGCCATCGCTTCAACCGCAGCTCCGCGCCTGCCGGATCGTCTGATCCTGCAAACCCGTGCAGGGCGCCGCTGCTGCCGATGACCCGATGACACGGAACTACGATCGGCACGGGATTGTTTCGCATGGCCTGACCTGCGGCCCGAGCGGCACCGGGGGAGCCGGCTTTCCGGGCTAGTTCGGCATAGCTGACGGTGCGGCCACGGGGAATCTTTCGGGCAGCGTTCCAGCACGCGCGAAAGAACGGCGGACCCGCTGGCGTCTCAACGTCGCTGAAGTCGGCGGACTGGCCCTTGAAGTAGCGCTGAAAAGCGGTCGCCAACTTCGGCAGGAGCTTTCGGTCCTCCTCCGCATCCTCAACCTGCGAGGCCATCGAAGACGCCCATCCGGTGGTCACCCGACCATCGGCGGACTGCACGATGACGAATGGTCCACAGTCAGTCTCGATCACGCGATAGACGGCGCGGCCCACCTTCTCGCGGCCGGGCCCGCGACGCTTTGCTGTTCGCGTCGGCGACTTGGAACGGACTTGTGACGGAGCACTCACGCGACAGTGTAGGATGGCATCGTGGATTCTTCCGATGTGGCGGGTCAACTGGCTCAATCGTTCGTGGACATCCCGGTTTGCCCACGATGCCGGTATGACGTTCGCGGGGCGCTCCAGAGCGGGACCGCGCCGGGAGAGTGGGGCCAATGCCCGGAATGCGGTCTCCGCTTTCAATGGGGTGAGGTGCTCGACCCGGAGAGATACCTGCCGACATCCACGGTCGAGTTTGCTCGTTCGGCGTAGAGATGGTTGGCGTGGGCCATGGTGGGAATCGGGGAATGGTTCTGGCCCGGACAACTCTGGCGACGCCTTGAGATGCGACGGCGAATCGTGGCGACGCGATTGTGCCTCTTTGCGACGGTCTGTCTCTTCATGAGCCTCATTCTGGGATTGATCTGGTCGGGAGTACTTCGTTGGATCGAACAGTCTTTCGCTCCGTTGGGGTTTGTGGCCAGCGAATGGTGGGAAGCATCGGATCTGCGTGTGTACATGCTCACGGCGTGGGGAGCATCCTTTGCTCATCTCTCAGCAACCATTCTCTTCTGGATGCTGCCCGTCACGCGGCGTCGGGCCAAGGTCAGCAGTGTTCACCTGATTCGCCTTGGCGCTCTTGGATTCGCCGCCGGACCTGCCAGTCTTCTCCTCATTGGCCCGACGACAATTCCTGACTTCTCCCAGCAATCCGCCGTGGGCGGGCCCATCGCCGCGATTCCTTCGCAGGTTCTCGACCTGGTCCTCTTGCTGGCCATCCTTGCCCTGCCCATCCTCAGCTACGCGTGGTGGTTTGCAGCCATTTCGCAGTATTTGAAAATGCCTCAAGCATGGTTGGTAGCCGGTGTTGTGGCGTTCGTGGGGAATTTTGCCGGGGGCGTTCTGGTCTTCTGCCTGATCGCCCACCACGTCATACGCCTTTGATCGGGGATCTTCGCAATTTGACCTATGATGCCGGCGAGGAGATTTCCATGCCCGAGGCCGCTGCCGCACCCGAAATCGTTGACGACCTGTCCGCCGATCTTTTGAGCCTGCTCCAGCAGCAGGACCCTGACGTTGCCGCCATCCTTCGGCACGAAGCGGAGCGACAGGCCACGACGCTCGAACTGATCGCCAGCGAGAATCACGTGTCATCGGCGGTGATGCACGCCATGGGCACGTGGATGACCAACAAGTACGCCGAGGGGTATCCGGGAAAACGCTACTACGGCGGGTGCGAGTTCCACGATCAGGTTGAAAACCTGGCCCGAGATCGGGCAAAGAAACTCTTCGGGTGCCAGTTCGCCAATGTGCAGCCGCACTGCGGAGCCAATGCCAACATCGCGGCGTTCATGGCCGCGTGCGAACCGGGTGACACGATCCTTTCCCTTCCGATCAAGTCCGGCGGGCACCTGTCTCACGGCTTGAAGGTCAATTTCTCGGGAACGTTCTACAACATCGTGGACTACGACCTCGACGCCCAAAGCGAGTTGCTTGATTACGATCGAATAGAGGCGCTCGCGAAGCAGCACAAGCCCCGCATGATCATCTGCGGGTACTCGGCGTATCCGCGAACGATTGATTTCGCGAAGTTTCGCGCCATTGCCGACACCGTCGGCGCGGTGCTCATGGCCGACATCGCCCATATCGCCGGCCTCTGTGCCACGGGTGTACACCCATCGCCGTTTCCGCATGCGCACATCGTCACGACGACGACGCACAAGACACTTCGAGGGCCACGCGGCGGACTCATCCTGACCAATGACGAGGACTGGGCCAAGAAAATCGATCGCAAGGTCTTCCCCGGCAGCCAGGGCGGCCCACTGATGCACATCATCGCGGCCAAGGCGGTGGCGTTTGCCGAAGCGCTTCAGCCATCCTTCAAGACCTACTGCCAGCAGATCGTCAAGAATGCCCGCGAGCTGGCTGAGGCTCTGTCGCACTACGGCTATCGACTCTGTTCCGGCGGCACTGACAATCACCTGATGCTGGTCGATCTTCGCGGCCGCGATGCCAACCTCACCGGCGCTGATGCCGAGAAGTGGCTGGAATCGGCGGGCATGATCGTGAACAAGAACGGAATTCCCAACGATCCGCGTCCGCCGATGGTGACCAGCGGCCTGCGTCTTGGCACTCCCGCCCTGACCACGCGTGGCTTGAAGGAGCCGGAGATGCGCAAGGTGGCGGAATGGCTCGATCGCGTGATGGGTTCCAACGGAGCTGAGACGGTCTGCCGGCAGGTTCGGGAGGAGATTCGAATGTTCAGTTCGGAGTTTCCGCTGCCTCACTGAGTGAATCGACTCCGGAGGACTTGTGAAAGAGCCCCTGACGGCTTGCGCGGCATGCGGATACGACCTCCAAGGAATCTCGGGTGATATCTGCCCCGAGTGTGGCGTGGCGTGCGCTGCGGCCCGGGCCGCGGCGACTCGGCGGGGTTCGCGACGTCATCGGATCATCTCGATTGGAATCGCCATTGCGATCTGGCATGGCCCGCAATCATGGGTGTTGTGGATCCATTATCCATGGGGCGAATATCGGCGCACGGTACTCGCTCTGTGGCCGATCCTGCTGGGTTACCTTCCCCAGGCGTTGTTCTTCTCGATGCTGAACTGGCGCGGGGAGCGGCTGGGATTCGTGATGGCGGCGATTATCACTTGTGGAATGGTGGGATTTACAGCGTGGCTGATTCACGTCGGCCGGTGGTGGTGCATCGCAATGACCATTCTGCTTCTTCCGATCTCGATATTTTTCGCCGTTGGAATGTATCACGCGTTTTTGATGTAACGAGATCGCGGCGCGTGGCTGATGCCCGCGACAATCAATAAAAAACCCCGCCGCGATGCAGAGCATGCGGCGGGGTATCCCCTCCTCGCGCGCGATGCGCGCGGGACCGTGTGTACTTCAATCGTCGTCGTGCCAGGAATCGCTGGGCACGTCGTAAATCAATGAGGTCGAGGCTGGACCGGCGGATTCCGCATCAATCGCAAAGCTCACACCGATGTCAACCGAGCCCGAGAAGATCTCTGTCTCGACGCTGCGGACAAGCAGGCCGTCGCCGGCTTCGAGAAGACGCTGTACCTGCCAACTGAAAGGGGCAGAGATCTCGTGCGCGGGGCGATCCAAGGTCGCGGCGAGATACTGTCGGAAATTCTCCGCCACAAGCGATGCAGCCTGCTCGGAGCCTCGCAGCGACACGACGACGTCGCGATCCTCTCGAATCTGAAGGGAGGCAGCCACACGGAACTCGGCTTCGACAGGTTCCAGGCCCGCGTCGACCGCTGCCATGATCGCCTTGGCATCACCGGCTTCGATCGGGCCATCGACACGAATGAGGCGCAGCGAAGTGGTCTGCATTTCTTCCAGAAGGCGGTCGAGCATGGTGTCGTCAAGGACAACAGCGCCATCGCTCACAACCAGGGTGGGGTCGAGTTCAAGCCGGCGGCACGCCGCCGCGAGACTGAGCGGGAAGTTGCGCTCGCAGATTCCGCTCTGGGTGACGTCGAACACGAGCGTCTGGGAGGAGTGAGTTGGCGAGAGTGTTCGCAGTGCCGACCGAAGGTCGACAGCGCGGATCGGGCTGAGCGATAATTCAACGCCGTTGGGAGTTTCGTGCAGCGTTGCCTTCAGTGGGGCGAAGGTTGCAACGTTGATCTCGGTCTCACCTCGGTCGGCTCCTTGAGCAGTCGAAGCCGAGCGGGTGAACGCATTGTCAATTCGGCTCATGACAGCGCTCCTTCCTGATCAAGTGCCCACGGACCGACGCAAATCGCCCTGAGATGATCACTCGTCAGCAAGAATGCCGGCGTGGTCGGGCGGATGGTCTTGGGCGTGCTGGTCATCTCTAACTTCCTGTCCAACAGATGGTTCGAGTCTCATCATCCTTTCGGTTTCACTGCAGTTCAGTTTCCTTTAGATCGGCCTGCGATCCTTGGATGTCGGCTGGCAAACGGGGGCAACGGATGGTGAGGGGTCACGAGGGGATTCGAGCAAGGCACGGTGGACAGACATCATCGAACGGCAAAGAAAAAACCCTGTCCGTTTCGGACAGGGTTCGGAAATTCGGTAGTTCGATTCTGAAGACTACCGCCAATGCCCTGCCCGATTCGAAATCGGGTGGTTCCTCTGCGTAAGGGCATTGACGACGATGAGCTTCATCTGGATGTACTCTAGATCGGTTCGCAGGAAGGTCAAGTTGAGCCGCGAAAAAATCGCAACAATCGGCAGGTTCAACCGCTCCATCTTCACAGACACACCGCCTTATCCTCCTGTTCCATGCAATTCAAAGACTATTCTCTTCGCCCGATCGTTCTTCGAAATCTGACGGCGATGAGCTTTCGCTCGCCTACGGAAGTGCAGCAGGCGTGCGCTGTCCCGATTCTTCGCGGCCAGGACGTCGTCGCTCTCGCGCCCACCGGCTCGGGAAAGACCGTGGCCTATCTCGCGCCGATGGCGCACGTCCTGATCGACACGCGGCCCCGGAAGCCGACGAAATCGTGGGCGCCGCTTCGAGCACTGGTGTTGTGTCCCACCCGAGAGCTCACCATCCAGGTCCAGAACGTTTCAGAGCAGATCTTTGCCGGTTCGGCGCTTCACTCGGTGGCGGTGTATGGAAAGAGCGCGATAGGTCCTCAGAAGGCGGAGATTGCTCGAGGGGTCGACCTTCTTGTCGCGACCCCCGGGCGAGCACGTGAACTTCTCGATGGAAACGGCCTGAGCCTCTCCAGTATCCGCATGGTCGTTCTTGACGAAGCCGATCGCATGCTCGACATGGGATTCCTGCCGCAGGTGGAGCGACTCCTCCGAGAGATTCCAACGCCCCGACAGGTGGTTCTCTTCAGTGCCACCATGCCGAGAGAGGTCGAAGAGTTGGTCGAACGCATCTGTGTGAAGCCCGAGCGAATTGAGGTCGCCGGCGCCCGGACCGCGGCCCAGCATGTCAATCTGCGCGCCATCAGCGTTTCCGATGAAATGAAGACGCCGGTCCTGCTTCGCTTGCTCAAGCCGGAGGAGGCCGAACCTCTGGCGGGTGTTGTCGTCTTTTGTCGAACCCGCCGCCGCGTCGGTTGGGTGGCCGCGGCCCTCGAACGGCATGGGATCCGCTCCGTGCAGTTCCATGGCGACCGGTCCCAGGCTTCGAGAATACGGGCGCTTGAGGCGTTTCGTTCGGGATCCTCGCCGGTGCTCATTGCCACCGACGTGGCCGCGAGAGGTCTGCATATCGAGTCGATTCGGCTGGTCATCAACTACGACCTTCCATTCGATCCGGAGGATTTCATCCATCGAGTCGGCCGATCCGAGCATGGAGCCAACGTCGACGGCCGTCCTCGCGAGGGAAAGGCCATATCGCTGGTTTCCTTTCAGGATCGCGAGGTGTGGGACGAGATTCAGAGGCGAATGCAGGGCACGATCGCGCTCGAGCGGGCGCCCGAAGCCGATGAGTTCGTTCTCCAGCGAAAGCTCGCCAAGCGGGCCAAATCGGCCGCGACGGGCAAAGCCGGCAGCAAAAAGCGCGGGCAGCCACAACGGCCATCGTTTCGCAGCCGGCCGATTCGCGAAGGCCAGAAGCCCGGCGGGGGTGTTCGCCGATCGAAGCCATCGGAGGGGTCATCGAGCCCCGGCTGAGTTCGAACTGAACGGTCGAATCTCCTGCTCGACCAACTTCCAGGCGTCGTCGATTCGCTTGGCCGATACCGGCTGCGATGTCCGCAGGTGCTGGGCAAAGAGACTGATCCGGTACTCCTCGAGGAGCCAGCGAAACTCTTGAAGTCGTGCGACAGCATCGGCGGAGTTGCGGGCCACGTCGCAAGCAGCCTGGCGCTTCTCCTCACGTTGAGTCAGCTCGGGAAGGAGACGTTGTTCGCGCTCAAGCGAGCCCGAGGCCAGCTTTCGCAGCCGAACGGAAGCGCCGCGCAGGAAACGTGGCAGATGGCGAAGCCAGGCAAACGGTGTTTCAATCAAGAACCCTGAAGGCACGAGATTGGCAACCTGTCGTCGCACATCGGCGTAGGTGGGGGCCATCATGGGCGGCGGGTTCGTCGCCAGCAGAAGCGCAACATCCTGCCATGCATCCAGGATTGCATCGACAAGCTGTCGGGCCTCCTCAGCAGCAAGATACAGGCGACCCCATCCCGCATTCAGACGTTTCTCGAACTCGCTGTTGGATCGAATCTCGCCCTCGAAATTCAGAAACGCGCGATCGGCGACGAGGTCTCGCAGGGCTTGTCGCAGTTCGCCGCCCGTTCCCAGCGGGGCAAAGCGATACGCCATCGAATCAAGATCGGGCATGTAGTCGATGAGGTGGTCTATCTCGCCCCGCATCTGAAGCGTAAACAGGCGACGGACGCCCCGCCGCGAGATTGAAACCGCTGCCTCGTGGGAATCGACCAGCTTGATCGAAACCGATTCGCCATCGTCCGCGATGGCGGGCCACGCCAGAAACGTCGCCCCTGCACGAGCGATCGAGACGGTCTCGGGCAGGTCGCCGAATGTCCAGCCGATCAGGCCACGTTGCTCCAATGGTGATGGCAACGGCTGGCCTATGGCGGCTGGTTGATGCGCACCAGCACTTCCGGCGAACAACTGGACCAGCTGCCCGAGGTTGCGACCAGAGGCGACAAGTTCGCCCGACTGATCGATGACGTGATAGTTCAGGCTTAAGTGATCCGGAAGCGATTCCATAGTCCAGTCGGCCGGGTCGATCGAGACGCCGGCGAGGCGATGAATGATCCTGCTGAGGGCGACACGCGGCGACTCTGACGTCGCCTGCAGGCTGCGCAGGCAGGCTTCAGCCGTATCGCCGATCGGCGTGAGCGGCGCACGAAAACGTTTCGGCAGGGCCCGAAGCATGGCCGTCACCAGTTCTCGCCGATACCCGGGCACCAGCCACTCTGCTCGATCACTCCGAATCCGGGGAAGGGCCTCAACCGGCACCGTGGCGGTGATTCCATCATCGGGGTGGCCTGGTTCAAATCTGTAGACGATCGGAGCTTCGACATCGCCAAGATTGACGACATCGGGATAGTCGTCGCGAGTGACCTGTGCCGCCTCAGTCGCCATGAGGTCACTCAGCGTCATGATGAGGCCATCCGGATTCTCACGCTCGAGACGCCTGCGAAACTTCTCGAACGCCGGCGTGCTGTGCACATCAGCGGGAATTCTCGCCTCGTAGAACGCGGAGATCACGGTGGCGTCGGGTCTCAGGTTGCGACGACGAACGCGCGATTCCAACTCGCCGAGGTGCGACAGAAGCGCCCGATTGCGGGAGAGAAAACTGCCGGACGTTCGGAGTTCACCCTCCACCAGCGCGCTTTGAATGAAGATGTCTCGGGCCGCCTTCGGATCAATCGGGCCGAATGGCACGCGCCGACGCGGCACCAGCACCAGCCCCTGCAACGTCACCTTCTCGAAGGCCGCTACCTGCCCGGCATCCTTCAGCCAATGCGGCTCGAGATAGGATCGCTGCACCAGATGAGCTGCGGCCTTTTCTATCCAGTCGGTGTGGGTCTTCGCAACGATCCGAGCGAAGAACCGGTGGGTTTGCACGATCTCCGCCGCCATCACCCAGAGCGCAGCTTTCTTGTGCAGGGCTGAACCCGGCGCGATCTGAAATCGAAGGCCGCGGGGACCCGCGAATTCTCCGGCATCCTGCCGGCGCCGGTCTTCGATTCTTGATCCAACCGTGCCGAGCAGTCCGGTCAGGAGCGCCCGGTGGATGGCGCTCGTGCGGTGGTGGGGCCGCAGGGGAATAATGGGTTGGGCGGGGTCGGAGGCGGCCACACGGGAGAATAGGCTGCCTCAACCGCTGTGAAGGAGTGGTTCAATAATCACGGCGGCAGAAGATCCAGCCGCTGAGGGATACGAGCACCAGGGTAAAGCACAGCGAGGTTCCGACGATCCAAGTGACCGACCGGCTGTTGAGAGCCACTTGGTGGGCCTTGATGACGTCCATGCTTCTGGCCCGTCGGCCGATGAAGGGTCCCAAGTCCGGTTGTGCATCCGCAGTCTCCGGAAGGTCCGCCGACTCCACGAGTACTCGCCCCAGCAATTGTGTGGTCTCACTCGTCTTGGGCAGAACGGTCTTGGCCGTGAATACGAGGGTTTCGATTCGACTCCAGATTCCCTGACGGTGCTGCCAATCCTGCAGTTCGGCGTTCAGATTCGTCAGATCGGCATCCGGATTGCGACTCTTCACGCCATCGATCGCCTTCTCGATGGCGGCGACCTCGTAGTCCGCTCCGATCCGGCCAAGAAGTGTCGTTGATTCGCCCGCGTGCAGGACGAAGATCATCAGCCACGCCAGCATGGTGAGCAGGAGTGCGGCAATTGTTGAACGAGTGACCACGCCAATGAAGACGCAGATCGAATAGATGTAGCTGAAGAAGCACAGGACGATGGGAATCGCCAGAAACAGACCCGGCTCCCAAGCCCCACCCCGAATGCCGATGACCAGAAACGACAGCACGGTAAATAGACTGACTTGTAATCCGACGAAGAGGAGACCCGCGAGGAATTTCAGTAGGAACAGTCGTGCGCGACTGATCGGCTTGGACAGGAGCAGATCAATCGAGCCGCCGGTCATGAGGTCGGGGAAGATCCCGGCGGTGGAAACCAGCGCGAGGATCGTGGCTCCCCAGGTGAGCCAGATCGATATCCCAAGCGATACAAAGATACCCTTATAGAACGTTGCGGCATGAATGAACTTGGTGTTCGTGAAGTCGGATTCCACTTCCCAGATCAAGAGCTTGAGCCCGCGCTCGTTGATTCCGATGCACGCGAATGCTGCGACGAGAACTCCCGAGATGACGAGCGTCAGCCAGAACAGTTTCTTGGAGTTCAACTCTCGATACTGGTCCAGCATGATGGCGCCGAGTTGCCTCATGGTTTGCTCCTCGTCGCTCCCGGTTCATGTGCTTTCCCGGTGGCCGGGTCGGTCACCGCTCGCATGAAGAGCTCTTCAAGACTTTCTCGAATCGGTCGAAGTGATCGAATCATGCGGCCCTCTGACCGAACCCTGTCGATGAGAGGTTGCACACCTTCAATCCCTCCGCCGGGCAGCACGATTCGAAGGCCGTGGTCGATCTTTTCGGTTCTTGCGTTCGGAAAGTCCGCAATCGAAGGAGGCGAATCTCCTGAAATGATCAACTCGATGCGATGACTCTCCCTGGTGAGAGAATCCACGGTGCCCTGCATGGCCACTTGTCCTTGAACCAGGATCGCCACTCGATCGCACACCATCTCCAGTTCGCTCAGGAGATGACTATTCAGAAAAATCGTCTTGCCCTCACGCTTCAAATTCAGGATGGCGTCGCGAATTTCACGTCGGCCCACCGGATCAACCCCGTCGGTCGGCTCATCGAGCACAAGCAGATCAGGCTCATTGATGAGTGCAGCGGCGATTCCGACTCGCTGCATCATGCCCTTGGAGTATGTCGACACCCGATCGTCGGCCCAACTCGACATCTTCATCAGGTCAAGCAATGCCTCAGCACGCTGTCGGCGAATCGCCCTCGGCACGTTCGTGATGGCGCCGAAGTAATCAATCGTCTGTCGTCCCGTGAGATATTGGGGAAGTCGATGATGCTCCGGCAGATAGCCCACCCGAGCGAGAGTCGGTTTGTGCCCGATTCGCTCTCCGAGAATCGTTCCGGCCGCCCGCGTCGGATGCACGACCGTCATCATGATCTTGACCAGCGTGCTCTTGCCAGCGCCGTTCGGACCAAGCAAGCCGAATACCTCTCCCCGGTGCACCTGCATCTGAATCCCGCGAAGGGCATGGACCTTGCCCTTGTAGACCTTCGCAACATCATTGAGATCAATGGCCAGGTCGGTCGCAGACATCGTGAAAAGTGTATCGGATCAGGGCCCGAGGAATTTCGAGGCAATTCCGGAACCGCTCATTCCGCGGCCAACGGAGCTAACTCGGCGGCACGTTTCAGAAGTCGCCTTTGCTCCTCATCTGAGAATGTCCGCTCCGTTCGGTTCGCGATCCCCAGGGTCCCCACGACGCGCCCGGCCGAGATGATCGGAACCACAATCGCCCCCTCCATTCCAGTGGCCTTCGCCCCCGGGCGCACGTTGCCGCTGGTGTCGGTCTGAATGTTGCACGCCGTCACCGGGGCCTTCCGCTCGGCCGCGAGGCCCGCCATGCCCTTGCCCACCGGGACCACCCGAACGATGTCAACGACCTGAGGCGGCAGGTTTCGTGATGCAGCCAAATGCAACAGTCCGTCTTGCCGCAGAAAGTGAATCGATCCGGATTCAGCGCCGAATTCCTCAATCGCCGAGTTGAGGGCGATGTCACACGATGAAGGTATTTGGTGGGACACGATGGACTCCTCCTGGGACTCCACAGCCTAGCCTCCCTGACAGGATTGAGGTTGATGTCTGGCGGTATCATGGACTGGTGACCGTACTGATTGGCCAGGACGACGCGATTCGGCAACTGCAGGATGCACTCCGCAGCGGCCGTGTTCACCACGCCTGGATTTTTCATGGTCCGATGGGAGTCGGAAAGTTCACCGCGGCGATTGAGTTGGCGCGGCTTCTTCTATCCCCGAATCGAAATGATGCTCAGATCGATTCCTTCGAGGCTGATCCGGAAACCGAGGTCGGCCGGCTGATCCGGTCCGGCAATCACCCCGACCTGCATGTCATCAATCGCGACACGGCTGAATTCAGCGATGAAGCCGCTGTTCGTAACGCCAAGCGGAGCAATATTCCGGTGGCCGTGCTGCGTCAGTTCATGATTGGCGGCACGGTGGGTGAAAAGTTTTACGAGGGCCCCGCCAATACCGCTCCGAGCCTCGGACAAGCGAAAGTCTTTATCGTCGATGACGCCGACTTTCTGGATGATGCCGGTCAGAACGTCATGCTCAAGACCCTTGAGGAACCTCCGCCCCGGGTCTATTTCATTCTGATCGCCGCCCAACCGGAGTGGCTGCTTCCCACCGTTCGAAGTCGGTGTCGCCGGGTGTCGTTTCGGCCGCTTCATGCCGCTCAAATGGGGCAATGGTTTCGTTTACGCCACCCGGATCTGGCGTCGGACCGTCGGGCCTGGATCAGCCGGTTCGCCGATGGTTCGCCCGGCGTCGCCGAGGCTGCAGTTCAGCACGGGTTCGATGAATTCGCCGCGGGAATCGCCTCAGGCATGGTGGCACTCGACCGGGGCGATTTGCCGCCCGGGCTCAGTGATTTGCTTGGCAAATATGTCACCTCCTGGGCGGATGCCGCGGAGAAGGCCAATGCCAAGGCCAGTCGCGAGGCTGCCAATCGAGACGCAGTTTCATGGGTTCTGCGGTTGCTCGGCATGCACGCCAGGGAATCGTTGGCGAGGAACATTGAGGGCGGCACCGATCCCACAGCTTCGATTGAGCGAATCCAACATCTGCAGCATGCCGAACGGGCCATCGGCTCCAATGTTAACCTCAAGCTCTCGCTCTACAATCTTCTGGCCCAGTGGCAGGTTGCCGGCTAGGGGCTCGTCTTGGATGATTTGGAAGGGTAATGTTCCTTGCGCGTGTCCGTGCGTGCGGGCCGTGTTTCGTTGAAACGAGAGGAGGTCTGTGATGCGAGCAATTTGGGCGATGTTGGCGACGGTGGCCTTGGCGTCGAGTGCCTTTGCGTGGGTCCCCAAGAGCGATATCAAGGCAGAACGCGACGGGGCGACGAAATTCAAGCTTCGTGGGACCAACTGCCGTGGGGACTTGAATGTCACCATTGAAGACAAACATCTCTTCCAGGGCTTCAAGGGTGAGGGCAAGAACGGGGAGAACAAGGTCGAGCTTCAGATCAAGTCGGCGGGAATCGGCGATGGCTGGAAAATTGAAGGGAAGGTCGGCGATGAGGTCATCGACGTCCGAGCCAAGAAGAAGGGGATGCTTGAAAAGGAGTGGAGCGTGACGGGCAAGGTTGGTGAGACCAAGATCGACGTCACGATTGACGGCGATTGGGATGTCGATCCCGCCATTGTGGCGGCACTCGTCTGCTTCGACTGCAAGAAAGACGACAAGAAGTGACCCAGTTTGCCGGGCTTTACACCCGGGTTGGGGTGATGTAAAGTATCGGCCCGGCGCTGGATATGAGGAATCAGCCCCGGTATGGCGAACACGGAGAATTCCTCGAATCACACTGACGCAAATCGGCGGACCCGTTTCAAAATCAAACCAACGCGGATTCGTCGAGACCCTGAGAAAGGACAAGCAATGCGTAAGACGCCCCTGAGTGGATTGTTAGCGATCGGCCTCCTGGTGGCCGGCTGCTTTACCGGCTGTGCCGCCCAGCAGAAAAAGCAGGAGCCACCGCCACCGCAACCCAAGGCAGCCGCCAAGCCGGCTCCCGCCAAGTCTGGTAACTGCGCTACGGCGTACTACCCAACCGGCGAGAAGGCCACATCGGTGCTCATGCTGGAGAAGTGTGCGCCGGCGGAGGTCGTTGCCGGGGCGCCCTTTGATTACACCATCACCGCCATGAACATCTCGGGTGCCAGCCTCGAAGACGTTGTGGTCAATGACACCATTCCCACCGGCTTCAGTGTGGCCGGGTCGGAGCCGTCAGGCGCCAACATGGGTTCCGGCAAGATGTCCTGGAATCTCGGAAACATGGGGCCTGGCGATTCCAAGACCATCAAGGTCAAGGGTTCGGCCACGGCCAAGGGTGTCCTGAACAACTGCGCCACGGCGTCCTACACCATGGCCGCCTGCATCTCAGTCAACGTGGTCCAGCCGTCGCTGGCGATCACCAAGTCCGCTCCGTCGGATGTGGTTCTCTGTGATCCCATCCCGGTCAAGATCGTTGTGACCAACACCGGTTCCGGTGCGGCCACCAACGTCACGGTGACCGACAACTTCCCGGCCGGTCTGGCCACCGCAGACGGAAAGACCAACTTCTCGCAGTCGGTCGGCACCTTGGCATCCGGCCAGAGCAAGGAGATCAACCTCAGCCTCAAGGCGTCGAAGACCGGGTCCTTCCAGAACACGGCCATGGCGGCCGCCGACGGCAACCTGAAGGCTCAGTCGCAGACGACGACCACCGTCGTTCATCAGCCCAAGCTCACGATCGACGTTGAGTGCCCGGGTGAAACCCGATTCGGCCTCGACGTGACCTACAAGGTGACGGTCAAGAACGTTGGTGATTCGGCTTGCGACACGACCGTGTCGTCGACCATCCCCGGCGGTTCGACCTTTGTGAAGGCCGACAACGGCGGAACGTTCTCTGCCGGCAAGGTGGTCTGGAATGTCGGTTCGCTCAAGGCCAATGAGTCCAAGTCGGCGACCTACACCGTCAAGCCCAGCAGTATCGGCAGCCTCAGCGTGACCGCGAGCGCCAGCTGTGCCTGTGCGGATTCGGTCAGCGATTCCTGCTCGACCCCGATCAAGGGCACCCCGGACCTCGTGACCCTGCTTGACGATAGCGAAGGCGTGGTTGCCGTCAGTTCCAACCATGAGTATCGCTATGAAGTCGGTAACCAGGGCCAGGTCGACCTGACCAACATCCAGGTCGTGGTGACCCTGCCTGAAGGTCTTGAATATGTGTCGTCTGATTCGCCCGTCGCTCCCAAGGTCGATGGCCGCAAGCTGACCTGGACCGCCGCCAACGCCCTCAAGCCTGGCGAGCGTCGCACCTACCGGCTCATCGTGAAGGCGACCAAGGCGGGTGAGTATCTCGTGATCAGCGAGACGACCTGCAACGAACTGAAGTCCTCCGTCCGCGACGACGAAGTGACCGTGTTCGTCCAGTAATCTCCCCCAACTCGCCCGAATCCAATGCGGCCGTCCTGATCCAGGACGGCCGCTTTTCATTTTTGCAGTTACGCGCGAGATCGCTCAGTGAAAGGCGGCCATGAGGTCGCCTCAATTCAGCGAAGCCGCTCGTTCAACCACCGGCTCAGGATTTGGGATCAGCCCGAAGCGAAAGAAGCGAAAACAGCTCCATGCGTGAGGCCTTGTCCTTGAGGAAGACGCCGTGGAGTTTGCTGGTTGTCGTCCATGACCCCGGCTTCCTGACGCCGCGGTAGCACATGCAGAAATGCCGACACTGAAGGATCACCGCCACGCCTTGGGGTCGAAGGGCTTCCTGGATGGCTCCGGCAATCTGAGCGGTAAGCTTCTCCTGCACCTGAAGACGCTTGGCGAAAACATCAACGACCCGTGCGATCTTCGAAAGGCCGACGACCTTGCCGTCGGGGATATACGCCACGTGCGCCCGGCCGACGAAAGGCACCATGTGGTGCTCGCAATGGCTGTGCAACTCAATGTCGGACACCAGCACCAGCTCTTCATACCCCTCGACCTCGGTGAACGTGCGGGAGAGGAATTCGCGTGGATCCTGCTGATAGCCGGCGAAGTGATCTTTCATCGCCTGGATCACTCGCTTGGGTGTGTCGATCAGGCCTTCACGCTGCGGGTCCTCCCCGATGAACTGGATCAGGCAGCGAACGTGCTCCATGGCAGCCTGCACGGCCGGATCGTCCTGGTCAATGTGCATGGGGGGAGTGTATTCGCTGTCCAGAAGCAACGGATTCATGTGAGGCGTTCGATCAGAGCGAGCAGGTCGCCCACGGCCGCGTGTCGAAGGATCGTACGAAAGTTCTCGCCAAAGACAAAGTTGTGCCCCGGGAAACTGAGCCCGGATCGGTTCTGATCGATATGACTGAACATGAGATCGACCGCACCGATGCGTGTCCACCCATCGCCCTCGTTCCAGCCCCGGCGATGAACGGTGCCCACGGTCGAGGCTCCGCTCTGGTCGATTCGTTCAATCCGGGCGTCATAAAGGATCGTCTGGCCGGGCGAAACGTCGGCCTCAAAGACGGCCTGGTTGATCTTGGCGAGGATCACCTTCTCCCGAAAACCATGAACGGCCCCCACAAGGATGCCGGCGGTTTGCGCCATGCCCTCGATCATCAGACTTGCGGGCATGATGGGGAGCGCCCCCGAGGCGTCAGCGTCGAAGTGGTCGTGAAGGTACTCTTCGGCCAGCGAGACGTTTTTGATCGCCGCCAAATGCTTGGCGTGTTCATACGCGACGATCTGATCGATCCACATCCACCGCATGGCGGAACAGTCTCGCAGCCTCAGGCCGCGAGCTTGCGCTCCACGAAATCCACCAGGCTCTTGACGGTGAAGAGCTCACTGACTTTATCGATGCGCCGATCACCGTCGAATTCGCTGAAATCCACGTGCGGCATCCGCTGGCGAAGGACGACCATTCCCTTGTCGGTGAATTTTCCGTTGTCCACCAGGGTTGCGTCAGACATCAGATTCTCGGGGAAAAGTTCGCCCTGTTCGATCTTGAAGGGCTTCCCCGGCGCGGAAAACTTCTTTTCCAATCGAAACACGATGTCGAGAAAATCGATCGACTCAGCTTCAAGGTCGCCAGTGAGGGTGGCGTTGGGCGTGATCTCCTCCTGATCGACACCCAAGGCTTCTTCCAGGACATCCTGCACGTTCTTGAAGATCTCGTCGCGGCTCATCGCCATTCATGCCTCCATCCACCGATCTGGCCATCCACTCAGACAGCGGCGACCGGCTGCGTCCGTTGAAGAGCCCGCATTGTAAACCTTCCGGACACCGCCGTCTCCCCGACGCCGGTTTCGGGTCGCACCACGTCGGCCGATCCCTTGAACGTGATCGCGCCACCGTCCTCAATTCGACCCATGACTACCTCGACCCGCAGCCCCTCGCCGGGGCGTACAAACGATCCATACCGAAGCGTCTTGACCTCCCCCAGCACGTGGCGCTCGCGGCCGGTCCCCGCGAGCAGCCGCCGGGCTGCCTGAACGAGCGCTTCAAGCATGAGCACGCCGGGAAGGACCGGAAATCCGGGAAAGTGGTCGGCGAGGTACTCCTCGGCCGCCGTGACCTGCTTGATGGCAACGATCCGGTCGGCCGACTGCTCGAGAACCTGATCGATGAGTTGGAACTTCATGGCCTCAGGCTAGCAGGGATCGCATTATCTGTCCCCGGAAACGCAGCCTCGCGCACGATCGATTCGGGGGTCTCGCTTCGCAGACGCCCTGACCGTGCGAGGACATGCAAGCGTGCCAGGGACTCGGCCCAGGCGCCCCGGTCGTCGGGCTGTGCCGCGGCCGCTGATTGGATACAGCCGAGGACCAGGCTTCGAACCTCCCGGTCCCGGCGGCTTCCGCGCCATCGAATCGGAATCAGTCGAGCCACCAGCGCGGTGATTCGCGCTGGCCAATCGCTCGATCGAAACTCGATCCGAATCCGATGCCCGAAACCGCGGGCTTCCAGACGGTTGAAATAGCGCCGCTCGATCTGGTCGCCGCGGGGGAGTCGAACACTGAGCCGTTCGCGCATGCGGCGACGATGTTCGAGGCTCATCGCCGTTGTGGAGAGGTAGAAGAGGTCGCGAATAAGCATCGATTCGGCAATCGCGGGCAGGGCAAGGCGAAGGAGTGCAACGCCGGTCCCGGTGCCGCCGTCATCCAGGAGCGGCACAAGAACCTCGGCCATCTGGGTTGCATACGCCAAGCCACCCCACATCGATGCCCGGTAGAACGCCATGACGAGCTCACGTTCGATCTCAGGCGTCCGTGCCCCTCGGCCGGCGGCGATCAGCTTTGACAGGGCTGAACGCACCAGGTGCTCGAATCCCACGGCTTCGTTTCGATCCGGCCAACTGCCTCGCGAGATGGAGAGCACCATTCGCCGTACCAGGCGCTCCACGGGTTCGTCTCGATCACCCTGATCAAGCTTCAGGTCGCCGATGGCCAGCCGGCGCCCGATCTGAAGCGCTTCAAGAGACCGTCCGAATCCGCGGGCCTCGAGTCGGCGCGCTGCAGCCTCGATGGCCTCAATGGAAACAGGGATGAATCCCTTCTGGAAGGCCACGCCGATCATGACAAGATCAGTCAACCGGTCAGTGAAGAAATACGATCGACAGATCGAGGCGAATGGATCAACGAGTGTTCCGGGACGCATGGCTCGCGGGGCGGCCAGACGAAGGGCCGAAGAGGCGAGCCGGGCGAACTCGTCATCATGCTGATCATCGAGTGGCGCATCGTTGATGATGCCGAAGGTCCGCGCCGGATCTGCCACGCGAAGGTCTTGGTCCGGCCCCAAAGCGCGAATGGATTCGAGGATGTCGACCCCTAGGACCAGGTCGGCCTCGCCCCATGGAATCTGAATGTTGGACGGCGGTCCCCACTCGGCCGATCGTGCTGACGCCTGGGCTGCAATTGCCTGCCGTGTAAACAGGATCTGGTTCCACGCACGACGGCCGGGAGCGATCGGGGAGGGCTCTGTAATGCAGCGCACGTGGTAACCCATGGACCGTCCGGCATCGGCGATCAGCATGGCTGCTGCGCCGGGTGCGGGACCGCGCCACCCGGCGATATGGACCCGCCAGACTCCCGCCGACGCGTGCTCCGGCTTGGGAACCGGAAGTCGCGTCGAAAGGTCGAGCCGTCTCCATGGGGCGGGGGGTCTGGTCCGGACAACTTCGATCTGCTCCAGCAACGGGCGAACCCTGAGGCGCCACGGCGTCCAGATGGACCTGCTGATTTTCTCGACGCTGACGTCGCTGCGCGCGGGCAGTGCCTCGCGGCGAGCCGTGCGCGCCAACTCCGCTCCTGACGTCATGGCGGCCGGTCCGAACTCCACGCCATAATCCGCGGGAAGGATGAGACGCTGCCGGGGCTGAAACCCCAGGCGATCCACCTCAACAAATTCGGCTTCCAGGGCTGCGGGATCGTGTGGGGTCTCACCGCCATCGCGAACGATGAGCACCGTGACTGATTCAAGGAGGGCCGCCTCATTGAGCGCTTCCTCGAGTTCGGTTCCCGAACCAAGATTTGCGATGCGCACCACGACCTGGCCGACGCCGCCCGACGATCGGCCTCGAGACCGGCGGTCGCCCTCCGCGGGTATGACCGCACGCACCAGTCGTTCGGTGTCTGGATGATCATCATCGCCCTGGTCGGCGACAATGATGATTGCCGGTCGACCGGTCACAGCGACATGCCGGATGGTACTCGGGCCGACGTGGACAAACGTCCGTCGAGTAAAGAGTTCGACTTGAACCACTCGGACCCGCGGGCCTTCCGGTTGGATGCCGTCGATCGCGAGAACGCTCGGGGGAATGTCAGATTCCTCTGTGGCCGTCTGCTCGCGTAATTGCTGGTCGACCGATTCGAGCCGATGGCGAATATCCCGCAGCATGGCATCAGCGCCAAACATGCTGCTTCGAGGTGGGAGGTGCAGCGCGCTCAAGTCAGCGTCGATTCGACTGAGCCGGCCGGAAATCTTCTCCGCGGGCCGAATCGCGTGGAAGAGCGGCAGACCCTTTCGAGCAAGAATGCTCGGATTCAAGGCATCCCCGGGTTCGATCAACGACTCCTCCGACGTTGATTCAGATTCATTCCGCGGGATTGATCGCCACCACACCGTGCCGGGTGATTCACCCCTTCGACGCATCGTCTCTGCGGCACTCAGAATCGATTGGCCGATCGATCCCGGTCGGGGCTCCAGGACGATCGCATGTCGAACGCGTTCAAGAAATCGAGCGAGCACGGACTCATCAATTGGATGGATCAATCCAAGGCGCAGGACCGGTATGCGCCCGCCCAGCTTCAGGTCATGAAACAGGTGCTTAAGCGCCATGGCGCAGGGGCCGGAGACGATGAAGCCCGCCGGGACACGCTCTCCCCGGCTGGGCGGGCTGGACTGACGATTCAACTCATAGCGGCGCGCCTGACGAAGGACATCACCGCTCTCACCGGCCCGGACCGCCCGTCGACGCCGGCGCAGGTAATGAGCGAGATCCATACGGTCCGCCACGCGATTGGGGCGGCATTCAAGAGTGTCGATCTGACGAAGAATGGATTCATGAACCACGATGGCCGCCGGTGACGCGGTGGCTCCCGAACCTGCCCGGCTGATTCGCATGGCGAATTCGATCATGTCGCGCAGGGTGGAAAGGTCCACGGCTTCAAGGCACGGCCAATTCAAGCGCATGGCGATTCGGCGAGGACACGACGCGCCTGGTGATCCGGGCCGATCCTCCAGAAGCACGCACACGGCGCCCTCACCGTCGAGGCGTCCCCGCGAGAACTGGTCCAGCATCGGCACAGACGCATCGAGCATCAGATTGGGAATCAACGCCAGCGCTCTTCGGCCGGAGCGAGCGGATTGCATCGCCACGGCCAACGCTCGCGGTCCGTCAGGCACGGCCTCGACGGTGCAGCCGTGGGAAGCCAGCAATCGGGCGACCGTATCCTCGGTCGCCAGACGCAGCATCGCCGCAATGCTGCTTTGCCGATCTCCGCGCTCGCCTCCCCATCCGGACCAGGGTGCCAGAACATGGTGAATGGCGGCCTCGCTCTCAAGGCATCCCTTGAGGATGGCCTCCCCTGCTGAGAAGAGTTCGAGTCCCTCGGACCGAGCAAGGTTCAGGACGGGACCGACGTTCGTGGGCACCCGTGAAGTGTAATCAACGCTTTGGAGTGTCGCAGCGTTCAAACCGCCTGAGCATTGGGTAGGATCTCACATCCTTGGTGAACCTTCCTCGGGCACCTGGAATCAAAGCGATGGATTCGGGCCCACCCAACGCACGGAGCATGAAGATGAAGCACCGCGTTCGCCGACGCATCGCAATGTTTATTGTCGCCGCAACAGTCGCATCCACTGCCGGACCTGTCCAGAGCGAGCCGCCGTCAGATGGGCCGTTGGTCGCTTCGATGGCTCTGACGAAGTGGCCCCCAATTGGCGAAATGGCCCCGGAATTCCGCCTCTCAACACCCGATGGAAAGCCGGTTTCTCTTGTCGAACTGGAAGCTAGTGGTCCGGTGGCCGTGATTTTTCTTCGCGGCTGGGTGGGGAAGCAATGCCCCATCTGCACCGGGCAGGTGGGGTCGCTGATCGCCAGGGAGTCGGAATTGAAGGCCTTCAATGGGCACGTCGTGCTGATTTATCCGGGTTCCGACGAGAAGTTGTCCGAACATGCCCGTGAGTTCATGCCGGCTGACCTTCCGGAGCAGTTTCATCTTGTTGTCGACCCCGGAATGGGAACCGGTTCATTTTGGGGCCTTCGATGGGATGCGCCCGGCGAAACGGTCCATCCGTCGACGTTTGTCATCGATCGAAACGGGCGCATCACCTATCTTAAGGTGAGCGATAGCCATGGCGGACGGGCCGATGCCGACGAGGTGGTTGCAGCCTTGCGGAAGGCCTCTGAGGCCGTTGCGAGCAGCTCCGGGTCCGTACCACTTTCGGATCGACTTGCCGCGTTCAAGCGTCAATTTGCGCGCATCGCGCCGCCTGACCGCGCTGCTGTATACGAGAAGGGTGTGAAGGATGTGGCCGCATCGGGCGTATTGTCGAGCGCCAAGAAGGTAGGGGAGGCGGCACCCAACTTTGAACTTCCGGACGCCAATGGAAAGACCGTCAGCCTGAAGGCGGTCCTGGCCGAAGGGCCGGCGGTGATGATCTGGTATCGAGGCGGCTGGTGCCCCTATTGCAATATCGAACTCCGCGCGTTTCAGGAACGGTTTGACGAGATTCGATCGCTCGGGGCCATGCTTGTTGCGATCTCACCCGAAACACCGGATCACTCGCTCGACACCGCTGAGAGGAACGGGCTCCAATTTGTCGTGCTGAGCGACTCCGGAAACCAGGCCGCTGCCGCCTACGGCCTTCGTTACACCCTTCCCGCTGACCTCGTGCAGGCGTTCAAGGGCCGTCTCGATCTGGAATCCTTCAACGGAGATTCGAGCAACACGCTTCCGCTTGCGGCGGCCTACGTGGTGGATCGCGACGGGAAGATCCGATTTGCATCGGTCGGTGCCGACTACCGCGAACGTGCCGACCCCGATGACGTGATCGGAGTCCTGAAGTCGCTGGATCAGGAGAAACAACCCTGAGTGAATCAGATCGCAGACGCCTCGGCGTCCAGCAGATCGCCATAGCCGGCGGCACGCATGTCGTCGCCGACCTCGCTCTCGAAGTAGCGGTTCAGGTCGCGATCAAAAATGTCTCGCCAATTTCCGGGTCTCACCCGACGCTTGTGCTGCGTGACGTCCTCGATCGAGGGCGGAGCCACGTCCGCGGCCAGTGCCGGCCCAACGTGCTGAACCAGGTCTGGATGCCAACCGAGGTATTCGACAACCCGCTGGTACCACAACAGGAAATTGTTGACCATCAGTCGATAGGGCACATGAAGCGTGTGCGGATACCGTTTCATGAAGGCCACGCAGGCGCGAAATTCTCGGATCGCATCCTTGGCCGTGTGGCTGCGGATCGCGTCGATGGGAGCCGACTTTTGAAGTCGGGATCGCTGGCGAAGAAAGGCTTCGGAATTGCCCGGGGGGACGGTGTGGCTGTATGCCAGCGAGTAGTAGAGCGAGACGGCGACATCTCGTGGGTCGCGGACCACCATGACAATTTTCTTGTCCGAGAAACGGCCCGCGGAGGAATCCGGAGATTCGCGGAGATCGTCAAACATTTCCGGGTAGACGCGAATCGCAAGCACTCCCTGCGGCGGCAACGGATGCTCGGCAATGGAAAGCCCCTGCTGCTGCAGGACCCCGAAGTTCATGACGCGAAGGCCCGGATACATGGCGATCGCCGACAGAGTGAAGTTCCCGGCCAGAAACGTTGATCCGGCCTTGTGCATTGAAGCCAGAATCGCCGTGGGCAGATCGCTTCCATTCGTGTGCTGTCTTGAGAGGCGCATACCGGCAACATCGGTCGAATGGAGAAAGGCTCGCTACCCGAAACCGCTCAGGAGAGAAGTTTCCTACACGCCGGACTCGCGAAAGCCTCGTTCACGCAGAATGCAGGCATCGCACCGGCCACAGGCGGTGCCCGTTGAGGGATCAGGGTCGTAACACGAGTGGGTCAAGGTGAAGTCAACGCCGAGTTCGCGGCCTCGTCGAACGATTCCGGCCTTGGTCAGCGCGGCAAGCGGTGTACAGATCTTGATTGGCGACTCGGTGTGCTCGACACCAAATCGGGTGGCCAGATTCGCCATGCGCTCGAAGGCATCTATGAATTCCGGCCTGCAGTCCGGGTATCCGGAATAGTCGATGGCATTCACCCCGATGTAGATGTCTGTAGCACCAAGGGTCTCTGCCCACGCGAGCGCGAGCGAGAGAAAGATGGTGTTTCGAGCGGGAACATACGTAACCGGGATGGCTGCTTCGGCATCGGCACTTCCGATTCGGTCCTTGGGCACCGTGATATCCGCCGTCAGGGCCGACCCGCCGATCAGGCGCAGATCGAGCGACAACACGAGGTGCCGTGCGACACCTATCGATGCCGCAACCCTTCGGGCCGCCTGCAGTTCAAATCGGTGCCTCTGGCCATAATCAAACGAGATCGCGTGGCACGCGAAGCCCGCCGCCTTGGCCTCAGCCAGGCAGACGGCGGAGTCCATACCGCCGGAAAGAAGAATCACTGCAGGACGTTGCGCCGGTTTCACGGGGCGGCGACCGAACTAGCGGGCATTGGCATGGACAAATCCCTTGAAGATCGTGAGCCAGAGGATTCTCAAGTCGAAAAGAATCGACCAATTCCTGATGTAGAAGAGATCATATTGGAGGCGCTTCTTCAGGCTGGTGTCGCCGCGAAGGCCGTTCACCTGCGCCCAGCCGGTCATGCCCGCTTTGACATTCTGTCGGAGCATATACCCGCGCCAGTCTTCTTTAAACCGCTCGATCAATTCGGGTCGCTCCGGGCGTGGACCCACGAGCGACATTTCACCCAGCAGCACATTGAATAACTGAGGGAGCTCATCCAAGCTCGTTGATCGCAGAAACCGACCGAGCGGTGTGATCCGCGGATCGTCGGCCTTGGTCCAAGCCTCGGTGCCCTTGCCCGCATCGCGAAGCGCCTGGGCCTCGGCCTCGACATGACTCATGGTGCGGAACTTGAAGATCTTGAATCGCTTTCCGTAGATACTCATGCGTTCCTGGCGGAAGATCACCGGTCCGGGT
Organism: uncultured Isosphaeraceae bacterium; assembly: GCA_964407695.1. Classification (GTDB taxonomy): domain Bacteria; phylum Planctomycetota; class Phycisphaerae; order Phycisphaerales; family SM1A02; genus CAYOWQ01. The sequence continues at coordinate 504,033 of CAYOWQ010000001.1, forward strand.
CCCGATCGACGAATCAGGATGGCGATCAACACCATGGGTAGGCCGAAGACCGCCAATGCGGCAAATGCCCCGGCCACATCCAGCAGGCGTTTGGCCGCCCGGCCCCAGCCACGGAGCGGACTTTCACGAACGCTCAGGATGGGCATGCCGTCCAGTTCGCCGACCTGCATGTTGATCGGCAGAAACTTGGGGTTCATGTCGGGCACCACCCGCACATCGAGCGGGTAGCGCTCCAGCCTGAGCAGAATCTGCGACAACTCCGCACTCATTCGTCCGGGCAGGGCAATGAACACCCCGGAGATTTCATCGGCATCGATCGCCTTCTCAAGGTCGTTCAATCCGCCACGCACCGGAAGGCCTGCGAGGGTCTTCACGCGGGCCTCTGGATGGTGGCTGAGGAAGAAGGAAGGCGTAATGCCCGTCCAGCTGTTGCGCATCAGGGTGTGTACCACAACCTGGCCCAATCGACCGCAACCGATGATTGCCACATGTCGAAGATTCCACCCCTGGCGGCGAAGCCAGCGCAATCCACCGCGAAAGGCAGCACGCCAGCCAATCAGCATTGTCATGCTCAGGATGCCGAAGCAGCCAAACTGAATGGCGCTGAACTGGCGGGAATCAAAGAGCACATTCCGAAAGAGGCTGAGAACCGCAATCGTCAAACCCAGTCCCAGCACGACCGCGCGGACGATGACCATCGCCTCGCGATAAAACCGCTGATCACGACGAGGGACATACAACGCGCAGGCGATCATCGAAATGACCATGATCGGCGTTGCCACGGTCAGCGGAATGGCGTGCGTGCGATAGGTCACCCCGGTTTCCAGCACCGGGAACCACGGGGTCAGCCAGTCAAATCGTGCCTGGTACGCCAGGATGCTGGCGCCGGCGACGATGGCGGCGTCGGTCGCCATCAAGACTGATTTGAATACTTGCTGTTGCTGCTTCAGCACGGGACTAGTCTCGAAGGTTCACTCGGCCTCGGTCAGTTCAGTCCAGGGATCACCTTGGCGCGGATTCGACAGGAACGGTTCCAGCTCCTTGATTATTTCCATCGCCTTGGGACTCATGGAGGAGGGCAACACGATCTGAACGATCGCATAGAAGTCGCCGCTGTTTCCCTTGGCGTCGGTGATCCCGCGCCCGCGAATTCGCAGCTTCTGGCCGCTCGATGTTCCCGGCGGAATCTTCACCTTCACCGAACCCTTGAGCAAGGGGACGGCGATGGTGGCGCCTTGTGCCGCTTCGACGATCGAAACCGGAAGGTTGATCAGGAGGTCAAGCCCGTCTCGGGTGAACCACGGATGCTCACCGACCTCAATTGTCAGGATGAGATCTCCTGCCGCTCCGCCCCTCGGTCCCGGCTGCCCTTTTCCACGAAGCCGAAGCTTCGCACCCGACATGATGCCGGCGGGAATCCGCACATCAAGCGTCTGTGCCTCACCGTCCGCCCGAAGCCGAAGCTGTTCGACGCCGCCCATGGCCGCCGTTGCGAACCCGATCTTGAGCGTGTGCTGAAGGTCGGTCCCCTTGGTCCCAGCCCCGCCTGGGGCTGATGACGCATGGCCGAAGATCTCATCCCCGGTCTGAAACTCCGGGTCGAAGGGGTTTCGTCGCATCCGGGGCCCGCGTCCCTTGCCGCCGCCCTTTCCAAACAGGCCTTCGAAGATGTCCTGAAGGTCGTCGGGATTGATATTGACGTTCCATGTGCCCCCACCGGGACCGCCGGCGCTCGGTCCTGCCTGACCGGCACCGACGCCGGCCCCGACCCCCGCGTGACCGAACTGGTCATACACCTGACGCTTTTGCGGGTCGCTCAGGACGTCGTAGGCCTCCTGAACCTCGGAAAACTTCGACGACGCGTCTGCGTCCTTGTTGATGTCAGGGTGATACTTGCGCGCCAGCCGACGATGGGCCTTGCGCAATTCGTCGGCCGAAGCGCTTCGGCTCACGCCAAGGACGTCGTAGTAGTCGCGGGGTCCTGCCATGCGCGGACGATTGTATCTGCAGTGTCTGAGGCAGCCGCGGATTCGATCAGGCCATGATCTCAATAATTTCAAACCGCTTGACGCCCCGCGGCAGGTCCACGCGCACCACTTCGCCCACCCGAGCCTTCAGGAGTGCCATCCCCATCGGGCTGGCCGCCGTCACCTCGATATAGTCGACCGAGAAGTTTCCGCTGGCCTCACCCACCAGTCGGTAGACATCTTCATCTTCAGAATCGACATCGCGAAGCTTGACGGTGGCGCCCACGAAGACCATGCCTTCCGGAAGCTCAGAGGATTCCACCACGTGGGAATTCGCCAGCTTGATCTCAAGCTCGCGGATCTTCGCCTCGTTGTGGCCCTGATCCTCGCGGGCGGCGTGATACTCCGCATTCTCGCGCAAGTCGCCAAGCGCGCGGGCTTCGGCGATGCGCTGCGTAATCGCCTTCCGCTGCGAGATGCGGTGCGAGAGTTCATCCTCAATCTTGGTCTTGTCGGCGGCAGTGATGAAATTCATAAGATCCTTCACGAAAGAACGCCCCGCACATGTCGGCGGGGCGCTTCAAACCCTGATTTTGAAGATCTTCGAAGAATATGCGTTCTACGCGGCCTTCGCCACCTCTGGGCCGCGACAAGTCCGGCCCGCCAGCAACCGGGACGCGATGAGGGCCAAAACCCCGGCAAGGGCCGCGGCCACGCTGTCGATCCAGAGCCCGTTCAGCAGTCGCCCATCATCGAGGCCCATCAGCCTCCAGAGTCGCAGGAGCGGGCTGAACCGCCCGACCCATTGAGGCAGTACCCCCGGCGAGAAGGCAGCGACCGCGGGGCCCATCGCGGCAAACCCGAGGCACAGGGCCATCGCCGCCACACGGCCCGATGCGGACAGGCCGATGCCGAGCGCAACGATTCCGCCCACGAGCACCGTTGAAGCGCTCAGATGGGTTGAAATCGCCAGAACGCGAATCGGCGGCCAACCCGTGATGAGCCGAAGAGGCCACACCACCACATGGGTCAACGAGACCAGCACCAGGAGGTCGAGAATCACCACGACGGCCGGCGGACCGGACCATCGTCCGCTCAAGCGCATCATGGGCCAGGCTACCAACACGCCGAGACCGACGTGGACCACCATCCATCTCACTGCCGGGGAGTAACTTGCTGCCGTGGGCAACACCTGCGGTGTCACACCCACCGTGAGGAGCCATCCCGTCAGCAGCCAGACAGCGCCCGCGAGCAGCAATCCTCGCGGCAGGTGAAGGTCCTCATGGCTCGATTCCGGCATGTCGAAGGATACACCGGGTCCGGCCCCGGCAAGGGTCAGCCGGCGGGCACGTAGTCTCCACTGAGATCGAACGCGGAGTAACCGTGGTCGATGTGCCCGGTCGTTTCAAAATGATGCTGCAGATACTTGATCTTCTGGGCCGCAGGAACCTCTCGCGCCCCTTCGCGGCCGGGAGCAGCGCCCCACCGGATCCGACAGCCTCGATTTGAAACGATGACAAGAATGCCCGCGTTGGAGTAATCGCCAAGGTCGATCGCCGCGATCTGGCCCAGCCAGGGCAGGTCTGACAGTCGAGAGATCAAGGCCATTCCCGCTTCGAGATCCGTTCCGCCCCACGCCTCTCCGGGAGAAGCGGGTCTGGAACGCTGCGGGCGGACCATCACCATGAACTGCGGCATGGACCCTGCCGGAGCTGTTCTCGGCAGGAGCCTGCCGAATGAGTCGATCAGGTGGTCACCCGCCTCATCGCGTACGAGGGCAAACGGCGTCACGGCGACGGCATCGATTTCGATCCGGTCACGCCGAGGTCGAACGACCTGGGAGACCGATTCAAACCAGCCCGAATGCTCAAGGTCTGACTTGATCGCCAGCAGGTCGTTGCGATCCATCGCCTGCATTCCGACATTCCTGGCAACGCGCAGTCGAAGGGCATCGAGGTCGGCTCCCTTGAGCCACGCCGGCAGATTGTGAAACACGATTTCGATCGGCTCGGTGGTGGTGGCCGCGGAGGCCCGCGACTCCAGCTTGGGCACTCCCCACATCCAGGCTCCGCCAATGCCCGCCAGGACCATCAACCAGAGCAGGGCGATTGTCGATCGCCCCGCGATGAACCGAATCGCCTCCCATCGCTGGGTGGTCTTGCGGGAATTGGAACTGCGCCTCTTGGCCATGGGAAACCCGTCGTGGATTTTCTCCATCGGCACGGATGCCGGTTTGAGTGCAAAGTCCGGGCCTATCGTCGGTTGGAGGACAGGGCTGGGGGGCTGAACGTGGGCCGGACCACGGCAGCGCCGCGCTTCAACGCCGTTTCCACCAGATCCGCACAGAGATCAGCCATCGGAAAGCCCGCCGCCTTCGCGGCCAACGGGACCAGCGAGTGCGTGGTAAATCCGGGAAGGGTATTGATCTCGAGAAACCAAGCGCCTTTCTCATCCACGATGAAATCCACCCGGGCCACATCGCGGCAGCCCAGCAGGCTGAAGGCGCGCATGGCGGCATCGACGCATTGTTCGGCGATTCCCTCGGGCAGCGCGGGGTTGACCACGTACTTCGTATCGTCGCGAATGTACTTGGCCTGGTAGTCGTAGTACTCCACGGCGGGAACGATCTCGATCAACGGCAGCGGCCGGCCGAACAGGATCCCCGCGGTGATCTCCCGACCCTGAATGTATTGCTCAACCATCAGCCGCGGCCGGCGCGGATGAAGCGCTGCCCGGGCGGCGACAATCTCGTCGGACGTCCGACAGATCCTCAGGTCCACGCTCGACCCGTCATCCACGGGCTTGATCACCACCGGCGGATCGATATCACATGGATCATCCGGGCGGATTTCGCGCGAACGCGGCGATTGAATCCGCTCGCAGGCGATCAGCGACTTCGTGGCGATCTTGTCCATCGCCAGAAACGCCGCCTTCGGCCGCGAGCCCACGTAGGGAACGTGAAGTTCTTCGAGCACCTGCTGCAGCGGCCCGCCCTCGCCCCAATGCCCATGCAGCACGGGAAACACCACTTCGGTCTCGGGGGCCAGCATCGACTGCAACTGCCCGGCGGTGGGGGCGTCAATGATCAGCTCCTGCACCGTGAACCGCCCGCACGACCGCAGGGCCAGCGCCACCTCCCGGCCCGACATCAGCGACACTTCACGTTCGGCATCCGGTCCGCCCATCAGGACGGCGACATTGGGGGGAGCAGTCATGCAGGTTTCCAGCGCACAGGACACGATTCCATCGAACGAACACAATTCCTCGGAGGCATCCGTCCTATCGGTCTTCTCCGCGCTTCCAGATTGCGATTTCCGGTTCAAGCTCAAGCCCGTGCTGTTCAAACACCCGCACTTTGATGAAGTCAATCAAGGCCAGCACATCCCGCGTGCTCGTTCCCGGTGCGGTGGTGATGAAGTTTCCGTGCCGCCGGCTGACGGTCGCCCCGCCCACGCTCGCGCCTTTCAACCCAGCCTCGTCGATCAGCTTCCCCGCGCTCACCCGCTTCTCGGTCTCGGGGTCGATCGGGTTTTTGAACACGCAGCCCGCCGAATGGTCCGCCAGCGGCTGTGTCGACTTCTTGTAGGCGAAAATCTCCTTCACCCGGTCGCGCAGGGCGATCGGGTCGGTCTCCACCAGCGAGAACGCCGACCACAGGATCACCGGGTCGGGAATGTTCGTGTGGCGATAGCTGAACTTCAGCTCACTCTTCGGATAGACCACCACCTCGCCGGAACGCGTCAGGCAGCCCACCGAATGCACCGCATCGCCGATCGCCCCATACGCCCCGCCCGCGTTCATGCGAATCGCCCCGCCCACCGACGCCGGAATGCCCGCCATCGGCGAAAGCCCCTCCAGCCCGCGTCGAGTGGTGTCCATCAGCACCTTGGCCAGGTCGGCCCCGGCAAACGCCCGCACCGCATCCACCGCCCCCTTGGCGTTGTACTTCACCTCCATGAAGCACTCGGCATCCAGCTTCACCACCACGCCGTCCACCCCCTCATCGGCCACCAGCAGGTTCGCCCCGCTTCCCAGCACGCGAATCGGCGTGCCCGAGCGATAGCACCGCTTCACCAGGGTTGCCAACGCCTCCACGCTTCGCGGCCGAACCAGGGCATCCGCCCGCCCGCCGATCCCGAACCACGTCATCGGCCCCATCGGCGCATCAAACGTGCACTCCACGTCGAGATCGCCAAACAGGGTGGACATGCCCGCCGAGGAATGCCCCTGCTCCGCAGACATCATGCCGACTTCACCTTCCTCGCACCGGCTTCGCCGCATGCATCCTTGCCTCGTTCCAGAAACGCCGCCGCCACCTTCCACACCGGCCCCGCCCCCATGATCACCACCAAGTCGCCATCGCGGGCCATGATCTCCAGCTGCTCCACGATCGCCTCAAAAGGATAGAGATGCATCGCGGTGATCCCGCGCTGCCGCAACCGATCGACGAGATCCGCCGCCGACACCTTGGTCTTCTCCACCTCGCTGTCGCGCACGAAGTAGATGTGCGGCACGATCACCACATCCGCCACCGCGAAGCTCTGGGCGAACTGCTCCAGGAGAAACCGCGTGCGGCTGTGCTGGTGCGGCTGAAAGACGCAGATCAGGCGCTTGGGCTTCTCGGATGCCTTCAACGCCCGCAGCGTGCGGTCACACTCGGTCGGGTGGTGGCCATAGTCGTCATAGACGACAACGCTTCCGCCCCCGCCGGCGGCCGAAAGCTTCCGCTCGCCCAGGCGCTGCATGCGTCGATCCAGCCCGGCGAACGTGCCCAGCGCAGCGCTGATCGCCTCCCATTCCGCCCCCAGCCAGTGGGCCAGAATCGCCGCCGCAGCCGAGTTGAGCGCCATGTGCTCGCCCGCCATGTGCATCGTCCACTGCGCCAGCCAGTGCCCCTCCTGCAGAATGCCCACGCGATTCGCCGCCGTATCACAGAACACCTGGTAGTCCGCGCTGGGGTTGAAGCCGAACGTCTCCACCGCGCATTCGAGGCCCGCCGTCACCTCGCGGCGATGCGCCCCATCAAACGCAATCAACAGCCGCCCGCCATCCTTCTCGGCGGGTATCAACGCGGCGAACCCGGCAAACGCCTTCACGATCTCATCGAGCGACCCATAGATATCGAGGTGATCCTCCTCGATGTTGTTGATGAGGCCGATCTGCGGGTGATGATGATGAAACGAGCGGTTGAACTCGCACGCCTCGCACAGCAGCACGCCCGCCTTGCCCTCCATCGGCCCCGCCGGAATCCGCTCTGCCCCCGTGCGCGAGCCGCCGCCGATCTGCGGGCACACCGCCCCAACAATGAACGACGGGTCCAGCCCGCACTCGATCAACACGTGGGCCAGCATGGCCGTGGTGGTGCTCTTGCCGTGCGTTCCCGCGAGGCTCACGGCGGTCCGCCCCAGCTGCGCCAGTCCCAGCGCCTCCGCATAGGTGATCACCTCAATCCCCCGCGCCTGTGCCGCCAACACCTCGGCATGATCGGGCCGGATCGCCGCCGACGCGATGACCAGGCTCACGCCCGGGGGAATCCCCTCGCCGGTCTGCTCCAGCCGCACGTCGATCCCTTCCGCCACCAGCCGATCGGTCTCGCCGGAGGCGGTCATGTCCGACCCCGACACGATCGCCCCGCGCGAGCGCATCATCCGCGCCAGGCCGCACATGCCGCAGCCGCCGATGCCGAGGAAGTCGATTCTCTTCCCGCGGAAGTCGGGCAGCTTCAATGAACGGGCGGGGGTTCTTGCGGGGGCTTTTCCGGGGGTCACGGCAGGGCTCAACGGGTTCATCCATAGTGTATCGGCCGCCGGTGTGGCGACGCTGCCGAAACGTCCAAACGTCGAAACGTCCAAACGTCCAAACGTCCAAACGTCCAAACATCGTCATTCCCGCGCATGCGGGAATCCAGTCCGTAGGACCGCCTGTCTGCGCTGTGTAGGGTCCCGCATCGCGGACCGTGCTCTCCTCGCCTCACCCCGCGCTGCCGCACTCCGGGCACACGCTTCCCGCGCCCCCGGAAGCATTCCCCCGCAGGTCGTAGCCGCACTTCTCGCAGCGCCCGCGCTGCCGTCGCACCATTCGCCTGATCGCGCCGGGCGTGAACCAAAGCAGCCAGAAGATCACGCCGTAGATTCCGGTGTCTGCAAGAAAGCCTGCAGGGATGATTCGAACCGGAAGAGTGCGAAACGGCAGCGGCTCGACACTTCCATCGTCAAGAACCTCAATTCCGGAGATCGCGGCAAACCTCTGCGAGGGAACGCGAACACCTGCCGAGTCGTAAATCTCGCGCCCGATCTCGGCAACCATGCTGCGAAAGGGTACCCCGTGCCCGTGTTCGATGAACCACGGTGAGCAAGGGCTGGCGACGACCTCCGGGGACGGCGGGACGTGAAACCGGCTCCACGCGGGAATTCGCACTGTTCCGGCGTCGACATGAGCCCAGATTCCATTGTCGGGTACTGCACTGACTCGCGTGAACCCGACACCGCGCGAAACCGAGACCAACCACGCTCGCTCCGCAGTTCCCATGCGTTCCGTCGTGCCGTCGTATGCAAAGGCGCCAAAGATCGCACACATCCACGCCGCTGCCCACGTCGCAATCGCGCCGAGCAGACCAAACACCACCATGTGCTTCAGCGCCCGCCGCATGGGGTCATGGTACATGGTGCGGCCCGCGGGCTCCGCATCCATCTGATCCCTTCCCATCCATCTGGTCTCTCCGCGCGGGAATCGCACGCAGGTGTGCCACGGCCGGTCTTGCCCGGCCGTGAGGATGCGCGGCAAGGTCTGTGCATCGGGGTTGCGGGGGACGCGGGGGTTGCTCCCGGGGGATGCGGCGGTTATCCGGACAGTGGCGGCCCTGTGCGGCGGGCCTCCGCAGGAGTTGAGGAGGCCTCCGCAGGAGTTGGGGAGGCCTCCGCAGGAGTTGGGGAGGCCTCCGCAGGAGTTGGGGAGGCCGCCGCAGGAGCTGAGGAAGCGTCCGCAGGAGCGCTGCGCCCGTGGTTCGCCCGCGCCTGCAGAAGAATATTTTCGAATTTTCCGTTCGCATCACTTAAGCCGCGCTGGCCAGGAACCGACGTAAGGAGTGCCGGCGCTGGGGCAGTGGTGCCTTGGTCGGCGAGAGAATCAACCGGAGTATGCACCATGGCAATCGTCCCCAAGACCATCAATGGCTCAATTAGCTTCTTTGAACAGCGCATCGATCGCTGGACCACCGCGCCGACCTCGATCGGAATTACCGCAGCCCAGGCGGCGAGCCTGGGAACGATGATCACCGACGCCCGCACGGCGTTCACCGATGCCGAGCAGGCCCGCATGACCAGCAAGGATGCCACCGCCACCATGCGCACCAAGGTGAATGCGATGAACGAGCTGGGCGGCGACCTGATCAAGACCATCCGCGCCTTCGCGGAGACCACCAACAATCCCAACGTCTATGTGCTCGCCTCGATCCCCGCGCCGAAGTCGCCGCAACCCGCGGGCGTGCCGAATCCGCCCGAGAACGTGGTGGGCAGCCCGCAGGCGGATGGTTCGATCGTGGTGAAGTGGACGGGCTCCTTGGCGTTCAACACCGTCTTCAGCGTGTGGCGCAAGCTGGCGGGTGAGTCAACCTTTGAAGAAGTGGCCAGCGTGCGCGAGAAGACCTGGAAGGACATCAGCGTGCCCGCGGGCATCGCCACCGTGAGCTATTACGTCGTCGCCTGGCGCGAGGCGGGCGCGAGCGACCGCTCGGCGGAGATCACCGTCAACCTCGGCGCGTTCATGCAGCAGCAGGCGGCGATGGCCGCCGGGGGCGCGGGTGGCGTGAAGCTCGCGGCGTGAGGCCGCGAAACGTCGACACGTTGACAAGTCAACAAGTCAACAGAGAGTAGTGCGGACCGCTCGTCTGACCAGATCGAGTATCCAGAACGAGAAACCAAAGCAGGAGAGGCCCGTTTGGCTCTCCTGCTTTGTTGTTTAAGCGGATTGATCGTGACGGCCGGGTCGGGCGACAAGCGGGCCTACTCCGCCCCACTCAGTCTCTCAGTCTCTTAGTCTCTTAGTCTCTTCCTCCCTTAGCCTCTTCCTCCCCCTTCCCCCTACAATCGCCGCCCATGACCCTTGGCGAGACCCCCAACGAGCCGGCCCTGCACGCCCAGGTGCTCATCGTCGATGATGAGGTGGAGCACGCCGAGGTGATGGCTGATGCCCTGCGCAAGCCCGGGCATATCTGCACTATCGTGAACTCGCTGGCCGCTGCGGAGGATGAGATTCAGCACGGGGCGTTTGATGTCGTCGTGACCGACCTCGTGATGGAGCACGAGACCGCCGGGCTCAAGGTGCTCGAGCTGGTGAAGGCCCACCAGCCCGACGCCGAGACCATCATGGTGACCGCCCACGGCGATATTCCCACGGCCAAGGCTGCCCTGCAGGGCGGGGCCTACGACTTCATCGAGAAGCCGCTCGACCTCGCGGTGTTTCGCAACCTGGTGAATCGCGCCGCTGAGACGGTGCTCCTGCGGCAGCAGAACGCAACGCTTCGCGGGCAGGTGAACTCCGCATTCGGCTTCGAGGGGATCATCGGCGAATCCGCGGCGATCCGGGCGATCATCGCCTTGATTCGCCGCGTGGCCCCGAGCAATCTGCCGGTGTTGATCACCGGCGAATCGGGCACGGGCAAGGAACTGATCGCCGCCGCGGTGCACAAGCACTCCAAGCGCGCGGAGAAGCGCTACGTCACCTTCAACGCTGCGGGGCAAAGTGAGACGCTGCTGGAGGATCAGCTCTTCGGCCACGTGCGCGGGGCGTTCACCGGCGCGGATCGCGATCGCGAGGGTGTGTTTGAGTATGCCGATCGCGGCACGCTGTTTCTCGATGAGCTGGGTGATATGCCGCTGCCCATGCAGGCCAAGCTGTTGCGGGTGCTGGAGACGGGCGAGATCGTTCGCCTCGGCTCCAACGAGCCGCGCAAGACCGATGTGCGCTTTGTCAGCGCCACCAACAAGGACCTGAAGGCGATGATCGGGTCGGGTTCCTTCCGCGAGGATCTCTACTTCCGCGTGCGCGGGGCCGAGATTCACGTGCCGCCCCTGCGCGATCGCCGCGATGACATCCCGCCGCTGGTGCAGCATGCGATTGGAAAGTATTGCGCGGAGCTTGATCGGCCGCGGTTGGAGATCACCGGCCCCGCGCTGATGCGGCTGGTGAGTTACGACTGGCCCGGAAACGTTCGCGAGCTGATGAACCTCGTGCAGCAGGTGGTGGTGGTGTGCGGCGATCCGGTGATCGATGTTCGGCACATTCCCGAATCGATCCGCCAGACGGAGAATGATGAAACCCCCGGCCTGCGCAGCCTCGCGGGCGTGGGGCTGGTGAAGCTCGAGAAGGAAGCGATCCGCCAGACGCTGGCCATGACCGGCGGCAACCGCGAGCAGGCAGCGCAGCTGCTTGGGATCGGCGAGCGGACGCTCTATCGAAAGTTGAAGGAATACGGCCTGCGCTGAGCGGGCGATGACGCTAAACACAATGGAGAATCCCATGCAGAACCCCACGATCTTGAAGCGATGGATGGTGAGCGCAGCGCTGGCGCTGGTGATGTTGGCGGCAGGCGCCATGGGCGCTGACGACGCCGCCAGGGATGCGATGGATCGGGCGCGGCTGGAGAAGATGCTCGCCGACGGCGATACCGGCATGGTGCGCATGACCTTCAGTCGCTATCCATCGCGGACGCTGCCGTTCATTGATCGCTATCTCGAAGGCGGCCTCGCCATGATCGAGAAGGGCGAACCGGCCGAGCAGGCGCTGGCGTCGTTTCGCACCGGCATCAAGTTCGCAGCCATCGCCGACGAGGCGTTTCACGAGACGGTGTTCACTGATTACGCCAACGCCTTCGCCAGCTGGAGCCCGAGCGAGCAGAAGAAGTTTCGCGAAGGTCAGCGGCTGTTCAAGGAAGCCATGGGCGTGAAGGATGATCCGGCCAAGGCGATCACCATGCTGCGGCAGTCGCTGAACCTTGCCGCGTCGCTGGGCGATGCCTGGGGTCAGGCGATGGCGTATTCGGCCCTGGGGTCGATGATGTCGCAGGCGTCGATGGGTGACGATGCCCAGCTGGCCCTGGTGAAGAGCGTGGAGCTGAACTCGCGGCTGAAGCTGCAGGATGACTTCGTCGATTCGCTGATGGCCCTGGGCCGCCTGCGGCAGACCATGGCCATGCCCGACAAGGGTGTGGGATACTTCCGACAGGCGTATGCCACGGTGTCCGCCGACCTTTCGTTCGATCTGAAGAAGGTCGACGAAGTCTGCGATGCCTATATCGCGTCGCTCGAGGATGCCGGCCGCAAGGATGAAGTTGAGAAGGTGCGCAAGGAAGTCGCCGATCGCAAGGCAGCGCAGTAGCGCGAGGCGCTACCTGGCGTCGGCGGGGGGCGCTGATGCGTCGGGCGTCGACAGTCCGCGCAGGCTCTCGGCAATGGCGATTTCATGCAGCCGCATCGAGGCGCGGTCCAGCGATTCCTTCGCGTGGTGAAAGGCGTCGAGCTTGACGGATGCCGGGTCAGATTTCGCCTGCCGCACGAACGCGGCGATTTCGTCGAGTCGCTGGCGCAGCTCGGCGGCGTAGGCCGGTTCGAGTCGGGGCTCCACGCGGCTCAAGGCTTCGGCGATCCACTTGGCGTCGAGGGCGGCGTTGACGGCGAGGTCCGCCAGCCGGTGGGCCCGCATGTCGTCGCGGGCGTGGGCGATCGACTCGCGCTCCATCGCATCGACGTCGTCGCGGGTAAGGCCGTATCGCGGCACCACCTGCGTGGTCATTCGCCGGGCGCTTCGTCTCTCGACCGCCTCGACGGTGAGGATGCCGTTGGCATCGACCAGGAACTCCACTTCTATCTGCGGAATGCCCGCGGGCATGGGCGGAATGCCGCGCAGGTGAAACTCGCCGAGCGACCGGCAGTCCTTCACCATCTCGCGTTCGCCCTGCACCACGTGGATCTTCACGTTGGTCTGGCCGTCGACCGAGGTGGAGAACATCTCCGTGGCCCGCGCGGGGATGCGGGCGTTCCGCATGATCAGCTTGGCCACGCCGCCGCCGACGGTCTCCATCCCCAGTGAAAGCGGGATCACGTCGAGCAGCAGCATGGATCGCAGGCCGCCGGCGATGATGGCCCCCTGAATCGACGCCCCGAGCGCCACAACCTGTTCCGGATCAAGCGCGGTGTAGGGCGACCTGCCAAAGATCTCGCCCACGGCTTCGCGCACCCGCGGAATCCGTGTTGAGCCCCCGACCAGCACCACCCGGTCGATGTCCTCGGGAGACAGTTGCGCATCGCGCAACGCACGGCGGCACGACGCGATGGTGCGATCGACAATCGGCAGGATGAGCTGGTCAAAATCGGAGCGCGACATGGCTCGCGAGACAACGCTGCCGCGAACGGTCATCTCGATGGTTGCGGTCTCCGTTTCGCTCAGCCGGATCTTGGCGCTCTCGCTGGCGAGTCGGAGGCGGTGCCTCTCCTCTGCGGTCAATACGCCCGGTTCGATCCCCGCCGTGGCGCAGAACCACGCCGCGATCAGATTGTCGATGTCATCGCCGCCGAGGCGGGTGTCACCCGCCGTCGAAAGGACTTCAAAGAACGCCGGATCCGAATCGGTGGCGTCGCTCGCGGGCACCACTCGAAGGATCGACACGTCGAAGGTCCCGCCGCCAAGGTCATATACAGCGATAGTCTCGGGCTCGGTCTGGCGCTGGCCGATGCCATACGCCAGGGCTGCGGCCGTCGGCTCGTTGATGATTCGAACGACGTCGAGACCGGCGATGGCCCCGGCGTCGCGGGTGGCCTGCCGCTGGCTATCGTCAAACCAGGCTGGAACGGTGATCACCGCCCCGCGCACCTCTCGCTTCAAGACTGACTCGGCCCGGGCCTTGAGCGATCTCAGGATGAGCGCGCTGATCTCCTGCGGTGTCCACACGCGGCCGCCCGCATCCACCGATGCCAGCCCGCGCGGACCCTCAACAAGCCGATAGGGCAGACGGGCCGCATCATCGCCGACGTCGGCAAATGCCCTGCCCATGAATCGCTTGATGCTGAAGACGGTTTCCGCGCTGGATTCGCCGCCGAACTGCGTCGCCTTAATGCCCACGACAGGATCGCGCCCTTGCGAGATATGAACGACCGACGGAAGCAGCGGAGCATTGCCGTCGCCGGGAAGAATCCGCGGGCCTGCCTCTTCACACACAGCCACCAGTGAGTTGGTCGTGCCGAGGTCGATGCCGAGAATGACTCTGGAGTTCGCGTCTGCCATCACGCGGACTGTAGGCGTCGCCTGGTCGAACTGAAGGGTCGGCGCCTTGTCGCCGTTGGCACCATTGATAGCCGAGGTGAACGCCGGCAGATTGTTGACCCCACCCCTCGGGTTCTCGCTCCGAATCAATCAAACTGAAGTTCAACAAAATGCGCTGCGATCGACCGGGTAAACGCCAGGACCGCATCGTTCCCATCGGCGCCGGATTCGATCGCAAACGTATTGTCGCCGCCGGGCAGCGTGAAAGAGCTCACGTACTCAACGTGCCCATCGCCATACACCCGGTGGCCCGCCCACGATCCGTTGCGGCCATACGTATAGGACTGCGGGTTTTCCACACCGTCCTTCGGCCCGCGAGTGCCGAGGATCGGAAACATCGATTCCATCTTGGAATTTTGCCAGTGCGTAGTGGCGCGACCGCCCATCAGCGGAAGGTGCGCAAACGACACGTTGGAGCAGCGCTCCAGATCAGCCTTGAAGTTCGGGTCCCAGTATTTCTTGGCCGCCGGGCTCCATGCCGTTCGGTCGTAGTCGTAGTCCTCATTCACATACGGGTTGCGCTCGTTCTCTGATATCAGCTGAGCCGGGTTCGTGTAATTCTGGGCAACCATGGCCGAGTACAGGTTGGCCGTCGTGTTTTTCGTCACATCGAAGCTGCCGTCCACCTCCGACGGCACGATGAAGGCGCCGCCTTTGTCCGACGACCACGCCAGCATCGACATGAACAGCGTCCGCAGGCTGACTTCATCCTTCACCGACGCCACCGACCCGGGAATCGTGTTGCCCGCCCCCTTCACGGCCACGTTGAGCGAATTCATCAGGACCATTCCCAGAATAAGAATGAGCACCATGGTGACCAGCAGGCCGATGAGCGAAAAGCCGCGCCGAGCCGCCGGATTGTGTTTCATGTCCCACTGCATCATCTGTGAGTGTATCGCAGCAGCCATCGCAAGCGCCTGTCGAATCTCTAATTACGCTTGTCGCCGGGTCGGGGCAGTGCGTCAAGCTGATCCACGAATCGAGCTTTTGCCAACTCATCAAATCGCTCGAAGATTGGCACGAGCGACGGTTGCAAGCCATAGGCTTTGAATGATTGCTTTCCTTGCGGCCATTTCAGCTTGACGATCCAGATCGGCTCACCCTTGGGGCCGGATTCCGGAGGTCGATCAAATAGCCCAGCCTTCCTGACAAGTCCCAGGACCGAATCAGCCTGCTCGCGCGTCAGTGTTCCAGTCCAGGTCGTGTTGCCTGCCAGTGCCTCGCGCCCTCCGGCGTAACTCAAAGTACCGTCGGGTTCGAGGTCGTAGTACGCCAAAGCGTTTCCCTCGCGGCGGTGCAGGCTGATTTCAACCCCTCCCGTGATGTCGGGCCCGGATTTGTCGGGGCCGCACCCCCAGAGGATAAGAACCAATCCGAGCAGTGCAATTGTGGATAGTTTGTGCATAAACCAATCGGCCTACGGTACCTCGTCGGGCTGCGACTCGGGCTGCTTTCGGTACCTTGCGTAAGGATCGGGACCGAAGTCGTAGCGAATCGGCACGATGGTGGCTTCGGAGATTTCCTGATCCGGCTCCCACGCCAGGGCCGCCAGGGCCCGAATGAGCTCGGAAAAGGCACCCGGCGGATCCTCATCCATCAGGTTGGTCTGGGTGAATCGCCACGAGTCGTCATCCACCCGCAGCACCAGGTGGTGAATCACCTCCTGAGGAGTTGGGTGCACCAATTCCAGATTGACCGGGGCCTCACCCTTGGACCTGTCGGCAAATCCCAGCCGCTTCAGGAGCGACCAGACCTCCGTCACCTGCTCGCGGCGAAGCACCCGTGTTGTGCCCGGGCGGCTTTCCCAGCCGATCTTCGGCCCCCAATCCGCGTGAAGCGTTCCGTCGGCTAGAAGAATCACCTTCCCCGGTCGATTCTCCACCGGCAGGTCTTCCTTTACAGCCCTTGATCCGGCCACCACCGTCAGATCGAGCATGAAATCATCCGGCGATGCCGACATCGGGTCGGTCGTCGGCGGGGGAGACGAGCACCCTGCCAGAACCAGCAGGCATGCACCGATCAGCGAACGCCAAGTTCGACTCATGGCGGCAGTGTACGACCGGGGCCACCACGGGCAAGCGCTCATGGAGCGGTGCCCGGGTTCGGCGGCGTGTGCTACTGTTGCAGCCCCATGCGCACCAGTGTTCGTTGGATCAACGACTATCTCGAACCCAAGGCCGATGAGCACGAAATCGCCGACGGCCTGACCCGCGCCGGTTTCCCGCTCGACGGCCGATTTGAAGAGGGTGGCGAGGTCTCGCTGGAGATCGAAACCACCAGCAACCGGGGGGATTGCCTGTGTCATGTCGGGCTGGCGCGTGAACTGGCCGCAATCACCAGCCGGTCGCTCAAGTCTCCGGCTGGTCAACCCAAGTTCTCATCTCCGGCGGCCTCCTCCCTGGCATCGGTCGAAAACCTTGCCCCGGAGGAATGCCCGCTCTATACCGGCCGCATCATTCGCGGCATCAAGGTCGGCCCATCGCCGGATTGGCTGGCGCAGCGGCTGCGGGCGATCGGCCAGATTCCCCGCAACAACGTGGTGGATGCGACCAATTTCGTGCTGTTTGAACTCGGCCAGCCGACGCACGTGTTCGATCTTGCCAAGTTGCGCGGGTCGAAGATCATCGTTCGCAAGGCGCATGCCGGCGAACCGTTCCTGCCGATCGGCGAAGGCGCTGCCGAGGTGAAACTCACCTCCGACGACCTGGTGATCGCCGACGGTGAGCGCGCGGTGGCCATCGCGGGCGTGAAGGGTGGGGCGCTCACCGCCGTTTCAAATTCCACGACTGACGTGCTGCTCGAAGCGGCGACGTTCGACGCCGTCGCGGTGCGCCAAGCCAGCCGCAGGCACCGAATCTCCAGCGATTCCAGCTATCGCTTTGAGCGCGGGGTGCACCCGGCCCAGGTGAACGCGGCGGCGGATCGCCTGGCGGCGCTGATTCTCGAGGTTGCGGGCGGCACGCTCTGCGAAGGCGTGCTCTCGGCGGGCAAGGCGTTGCCAACGGCGGGGGAAGTGAAGTTCCGGCCCCAGCGCTGCCGCGACATCATCGGCATGCCGATCAGCGACGACATGATGATCGACTGCCTCGGCCGGCTCGGCTTCGCGCCGAAGCGAAGCGGCTCGGAAATCGCCTGCACCGTTCCCGCGCATCGGCTCGATATCGAGCGCGAGATCGACCTGATCGAGGAGGTCGCCCGCATGCACGGGCTCGACGGCCTGCCCATCAGCGAGACGATTCCCGTTCGAGTCAATCCGATTCAGCCGCGCATCGCCGGGCGCCGGGCCATGAAGGACCTGCTTGTGGGTCTCGGCTTTGTTGAGACGATCACGCATTCGCTGGTGGGCGAATCGGCCGCTGCGGCGTTCGTGCCCGCGGGCGGAACCGCGCTTCGGCTGGCCGACGAGCGCGCCAGTGCCGAACCGGTGTTGCGTCCATCGCTCATTCCCAGCCTGCTACGAGTGCGCCGACACAACCAGGACAACAACGTCACCGACCTGCGCCTGTTCGAGGTCGCCTCGACATTTCACAAGGCCGCATCAACGCATGCCGAGCACGAGATGGTCGGCCTGCTCATGGATAATGCCCCGGGCGACCTCGGCACACGGCCCCTGCGCGGAACAATCGACCGGCTCGTGTTGGCCCTTGGGGGCGCGAGCGTGAACGTCGAAGTGAAGCCCGATGCCGAAGCGCCGGCGTGGCTTTCGCCGGGCGCCCGAGTTTCAGTGGGTGGAGTGGTGGTGGGGTGGATGGGCATGGTGAGTGGGGCGATTCAGAAATCATTCGGCCTCGATGTCGCCCTGCTGGGTGCGGAACTGAATGTTCAGGAGCTGCTCAAGCGCTATCCGCCCGAGCCGCAGGCGCACGCCTTGCCGGAATTCCCCGCGATTGAGCGCGATCTTTCCATCGTGGTGGTTGAGGATGTGGCCTGGGCGGCGGTGGCCGATGCAGTGAACACGCTCAAGCTTGAGCACCTCGAAGCGGTGGAGTTCGTCACGACCTATCGCGGCAAGCAGGTTGGCGCGGGCAGAAAGTCGGTCACGCTGCGGCTTCGATTCCGCTCGCATGATCGCACCCTGCGCCACGACGAGGTTGACGCCCAGATGACCCGCACCATCGAAACGCTGAAGCAGGAATTTCAGGCCGAGGTGCGTTCCTGATGGCGCTTTCAGATCAGACGCTCGGAGACTTCCTCGCCAGCCTTGGCGACAAGACTCCTACGCCGGGCGGCGGAGCGGTGGCCGGCGTGGGCACCGCCATTGCGGCGTCATTGGCGCAGATGGTGGTGCGCTTCGCCATCGGCAAGGCGAAATTCGCCGCCCATGAATCAGCCAATGCTGCAGCGCTCGAAGCGCTGGAAACGGCAATGGCGGAGGCGCTGGCCGCGGCGGACGCCGATGAGAAGGCTTATGCCCGCCTGAACCGGCTGTGGAAACTGGCCACGACCGACCCCGAGCGCGAGGCGGAGTGGCCGGGCGCGGTGCACGACGCCATCGCCGCCCCGATGCGGATGCTGGAGACCGCAGCAGCGGTATTGCGGGGGGTGAGGGGCCTGCTTGGCACCACCAGCGCCACGCTGGTGAGCGACCTTGCGATTGCGGCCGATTTCGCCTTGGCCGGGGCGCGGTCGGCGGCGTGGAACATCCGGATCAACCTGCCGCTGTTGCCCGAGGCATCAGACCAACCGGCGATTGAGAGCCGGATGCAGGCCCTGCTGGGCGAAGCGGCCGACCTGGCGGGCGCGGTGGAGAGGCATACGCGGCAGGCGTTGAAGTCGGCATAAGGGCGCGGTCGATAGATCGACCGTGGCCGACCCACAGGACAGCCTCGAATTCGGCGGGCGAAAAGCCCGGACTTCAGGCAATTCCACGGATCAGACTGCAGTGCCGAAGAAGTTTCTCTCGGTGCATTTCCGGTGCTGCCACGTGTATGGGCGGATGTATCGCAACGCCGCGGGCACAATGTATGAGGGCCGATGCCCGCGCTGTGGCGCGCAGGTCGAGGCCCGCATTGGCGCCGGGGGCACGAGCCGACGCATGTTTGAAGCCGGTTAGAGCGCTTCGGGCGCGTCGCTTCGTCAATCACCAGAAAAAACGGAGCGCTCCAGAGAGCGCCCCGTTTGGGAGAATCAGGAACAGGTCACGCGGTCGGGCGACTATCGCCTAGGCGACACGCGACTTGCGGCGGCCCTTGCCCACACTGCGCTGTTCGGTGTTGGCGCGGCGCTTGCCGTCGGTGAGCAGCTTGTCGAGCAGTTGCTGCGGGCTGTTGGCCCAGAGGTCAGCGCCGATTTCCTCGGCAAGGCCGGGCGCCCGGTTGAAGATGCCGCCGCCCACGACGATCTGCATCGGCTCCCAGGCGTTGACGCCGCGGATGGTGTCGATGAGCCGGCGAATGCACGGGGCGTCCTTGGCGGTCGATGAGAACAAGAGAAGGATGTCGGGCCGCTGCTCGTTCACTTCGGCGAGCACTTCGTCGTTGGCGACGCCGGCGCGTTCTTCATCGCCAAGGCCGCCGCCGAAATAGACGTCGTAGCCATCGGCTTCGGTGAGGTCAGCAACCAGTTGGCCGCAAAGTTCATCGCCTTCAGTTCGGCCGCAGAACATGACAATCTTCTTGCCGCGTCGGGCTTTCTGCTCGTAGCGGGCCTGAAGCTGGTCGACCATGAGGCGGAGCAGGCGAGTGGAGTATTGCTGGGCGAGGGTGGTGAGCTGATCGTTGCGATAGAGCGTTCCGATCATGTCCATGAGCGGCCAGAAGACTTCCTTGGCCAGGTCTTCAGCGGTGTATTCGGTTTCGAGGGCTTCTGTGGATAGCGATCGCACGGTGGCGCGGTCGCCCGAGATGAGGCCCTGAAAGATCCGCTCGATGAGGATTTCCTGATTCACTGCGTGCACTCCCAATCATCGTGGCCGGGGCCGGCGGTCCTCCGCCGACGGGCCGAGTTGTGGAGACGCCGGTTCCTCGGGCGTCGGGCTCCTGCATACAAAGGCAGGAGCGTGGCCAACTTCATCGGGGCTTCATGTCCTGGGACTCGACAGAGTGAAGAGGTGTTTCATGAAAGCGCATTCTCGGACCCAACCAGTCGGAACGCGCAAGGTCTGCGGGGGCAGCGGAGGCGGCCTGCCAAACAAGTCAGGGGTGGTGGGCCACAGTCACGACGCAGACGCCGAAGGTCATCGAAGTTTGAGCGACGCCTGTAAATCCAGCCGCCTGAACCATTTGTGAGAGGGCTGCCGGAGTGACAAAGCTGGCGACAGACCGGGGGAGATATCGGTAGGCGCCCGAGCGGTCTCCGGCGATGAGGGTGGCGGTTAGAGGCATCACGTGGTGGGTATAGAACCGGTTCAGGCCGCGAAGGAGCAAGTTTGGGGGCTCGGCGAACTCAAGGACCACGAGGCGGCCTCCCGGCCGCAGTACGCGGAAGAACTCGGCGAGGGCGGCGGCGGGGTTGGCGACATTGCGGATGCCGAAGGCGATGGAGACGACATCGAACGACCCGGCATCGAACGGGAGGCTCATGGCGTCGCCCCGGAGGTAGCGGGGCTTGGGCCGATCGGCGGCGAGGCGTTTGGGGGCCTTGGCGATGGCGAGGTCGAGCATCTCTTGAGTGAAATCGAGGCCGGTGATGGAGCGGGGACTGGCCTTGGCGAAGGCTTCGGTGAGGTCGCCCGTGCCGCAGGCGACATCGAGGACGTCGTCGGTCGATTTCACGTGGGCGAGGCGAACGGCTTCCCGCCGCCAGGCCTGATCGCGGCCGAACGAATGCAAGCGGTTGTTCAGGTCGTAGCGACGGGCGATGGCCGCGAACATCTTTTCGACCCGGGCCGCCTTGTCGGCGATCTGATGGGGGTCGTGTTCGAGGTCGGTTGCCGACCACGCGGGAGAGGGGGAAGATGAAGGCGACTGAGGCATTCCTGGGGGCAATGATAGAGCTGACCCGAACCAGAAGGAGTTTGAGAGATGCTTGAACATTTCCGTCAAAAGGGTTGGATCGTCGTCGCCGGGATTGCCATGGTGGTTTGCCTGGCCGGGTGCAGCACCAATGAGGCGACCGGGCGGAGCCAGTTCGACTTGATGTCGACGGAACAGGAGATTCAGCTCGGCGATGAGGCCATGCCCGAGCTGGTGAAGGAGTATGGGGGCGAGGTTTCGTCGCCGCAGTTGCGCAACTATGTCACTGAAGTCGGCATGAAGCTGGCGAAGCAGACCGAGGCGGACAATCCGAATCTGCCGTGGAAGTTCACGGTGCTGGATTCGGATGTGATCAACGCGTTTGCGCTGCCGGGCGGCAAGGTGTTCATTTCCAGGGCGCTGATGTTGCAGATGCGCAGCGAGGCGGAACTGGCCGCGGTGCTGGGGCACGAAGTCGGCCACGTGACAGCGCACCACATTGATGAGCGCGTGTCTCAGGCGCAGGGAATCAGCCTGGGTGGGCAGATTCTGGGCGAGGTGCTGGGTCAATCGGGGCCGAGCTATGCCGACCTGGCGAACCTGATTGTGGGTGTGGGCGGGCAGGGGTATCTGTTGAAGTTCGGGCGCGATCAGGAGAGCGAGTCCGATTCACTGGGGCTTCGGTACATGACGCGTGCCGGCTACGACCCGCGCGGGATGATTCGGGTGATGGAGATATTGGCGGAGGCGAGCAAGGGCGGCGGCGACGCGGAGATCCTGTCCACGCACCCGTATCCCGAGACCCGGCTGAAGCGGATCAAGAAGGAATTGGATGACTCCTACAAGAGCGAGATGAACAATCCCAATCTGAAGTTGTACGAGGACCGCTGGCAGCAGATGGCCAAGCCGTATCTGTCGCTCGGCTCGCCGACTCGGCGTCCGATGGGGGCAACTTGTGCCTTGTGTGCGGCGGCACACTGAAATGCGTCATCGATGAAAGGAATGAGAGTGTCTTCTCACGACGTTGGAATCAAGGGCCGTGCTTCTCGAGTCGGGGTGTTGATTCTGGCGTTGGTGTGGGCAGGTCGGGCCGTGGCGTTTCAGTCGCCGCCGGGAACGACGACAGCGGCCCCAGGAGAGGTCGCGACCGAGGAGGCCACCCGCATTCAGGGGTTGCTTCATCGGCTCGAGGATCGGCGAAAGACGCTGCACATTCCAGGATTGGCGGTTGCGATTGTTCACGCTGATCGTGTGGTGACTGTCGCCGGGCTGGGAGAGGCGGATTTGGAAACGCATCGGCCAGTGGATGGTGAAACGCTGTTTGCCATCGGCTCGGCGACCAAGGCGTTTACGGCGACGCTGGTGGCGATCGCCATGCAAGATGGGCACATGTCCTGGGATGATCCCGTGACCGCGCATCTGCCGGAGTTTCGATTCTCCGATCCCAAGGTGACCGAGCAGGCGACAATTCGCGACCTCCTTTCGCACCGAACCGGGCTGATGCGAACGGACCTGATCTGGTATGGCGGGCACGTCTCTCGCGAGGATTTGTTGAATGCGGTTGGCGAGATGAAGCTGCGCAAGCCGTTTCGCGAGGCGTGGCAATACAACAACGTCATGTTCGTCGTGGTGGGCGAAGCATTGCGCCGCGCGATGCATGCCGATTGGGACTCTCTGGCTGATGAGCGGCTCTTCGTTCCGCTGGGGATGAACCACTCGCAGACGTCGTTCGAGGTGTTTCGGACGAATCCTGCCGTGGCCAAAGGCTACGACTGGGATGAAGATTCGAAGTCGTTTGAAGCGCGCCCGCCACGGGACCTGACGGTTGTGGCCCCGGCAGGCGCGATTGTTTCGAATGCGGACGACATGGCACGCTGGGTGCGGTTTCAACTCGGCCGCGGCACGATTGACGGCGAGGAGATTCTGCCGGGCGAAGTGCTGGAGACGCTGTGGGAGCAGGTGATCCCGCTTTCGCCGGGAGATGCGGCGACCGGCTATGGAATGGGTTGGATGTCACGGACGCTGAACGGGCGGCGAATCGTCGAGCACGGCGGCAACATCGACGGCTTTGCGGCCCAGGTTGGGTTTTTCCCCGGCGATGATCTCGGGTTTGTGTTGCTGACGAATGTCTCGGCCACAGCGCTGCAGTCGGAGATGGCGAGCCTGGTGGAGGAGTCAATGCTCAGCAGCCCCGGCAAGCAGGACGCGGAAGATCCGACCTCGCTTGATGCCTACGTCGGGCAGTATTACTTCGAGCCGTTCAAGTCCAACTTCAAGGTGCTGGTCCAGAGCGGCCGGCTGGCCGTGGATGTGCCGGGGCAGACGGTGTATGAGTTGAGGCCGCCGGACGAGTCCGGCAAGTGGACGTTCGCGCTTACCGATGCGATCGCCGTGGCGTTTGATCGAGATGATGCGGGTGTCGTGACGGGACTGCGGCTCTATCAGAACGGGCTCACGTTTGAGCTTCCTCGCGAGGGATATGTTGCGCCGGTTGAAGTCACCGAGGACCAGGCTCAACCCTTTCTGGGCCAATATCGCGCTGATGTCGTCAACGGCGTGGTAACGGTGCTTCGCCAGAATGGCCGACTTGCGGTCGATGTGCCCGGGCAGATGATCTATGAGCTGCACAAGCCCGGCGACGACGGTCGCTGGGTATTTCGTGCGACGGACACCATCGCCGTGTCGTTTGAGATTCAGAATGGGCGTGCGGAACGCATGACGCTGCATCAAAGCGGCGTCGATTCAGCGTGTCCGCGAGTGGAGGATGGGACTGATTCGAAGGAAGCGTTGAAAGCGATTCTGGCCCGGCACCGAGAGGTGTATGGATCGGCGAATGTTGCCGCGGCATATCCCATGATTCTCAAGGGAAAGATTGAGCTCCCACACCAGGGGGTACAGGGTCGCGAGGAAATCATGCTCCTGGATGAATCGCACCTGAGAGACATTCAGGATCTGGGCGTTGCCGGGCGTGTGGAGACCGTTGTGACAGACGAGTGGCTGGCGGCGCGATATGCGGACCGTGTTGACAAGATCGATCAGCAAGGCGTCGGTTGCACCGCTCTGCTTGAGTCGCCTGTGGCCCTCGCGGCCGACTGGAGCGGCAGGTTCAGCGCTGAGCTTGTCCGGCACGAATCTGTTGACGAATCTCCCTGCACGGTGGTTCGTCTCAAGCGGGACTGCGGGGGCGAATGCCTCGTGTGGATTGATGAAGGTTCGGGCAGGCTCGTGAAACAGGAATTTTCGCTCATTGGCCTCGGTCAACCGACACGCACCGTGGTTCGATTCTCTGATTGGCGGATCGTCAACGGAATCCTGATTCCGTTTCGCGTCGAGTCGGACGACGAGGCCATGGGCACCGTCATTCGCACGCTGGAGAGCGTGGAAACCGGCCGGGAGATGGACGCCAGCCTGTTTGGCGTGCCCGCGGCCAACTGACACCGATCTCCAGGATTGGTCGCGCTGAATCGACTCGGATACGCTGCGCGAATGCCAAGAAAGCTTCTTTCGACCCTTGGAATTCAGGATGCATCCGTCGCCGCGTCGTCGAGGGGGTCGGTGGTTTCCATCAATCCTTCGACCAATGAATCATTCGCGTCGATCCCGATGCAGTCGCGCACAGAACTGGATGCCGCGATCGCTCGCGCTGAAGCCGTGCAGGAGCATTGGCGGCGGTTGCCGGCGCCCCGCCGGGGCGAGGTCATCAGGCTCATCGGCGAGACGTTTCGCACCCATCGCGACGACCTCGGTCGATTGATCACGATGGAGGTGGGAAAGATTCAATCGGAAGGCGTGGGGGAGATTCAGGAATGCATCGACATCGCGGACTTCGCCGTCGGGCTCTCGCGCCAGCTCTATGGCCTCTCGATGCACAGCGAGCGGGCGAATCACCGCATGTATGAGCAGTGGCATCCCCTGGGTGTTGTAGGAGTGATTACAGCGTTCAACTTTCCCGCGGCCGTCTGGGCGTGGAACGCCATGATCGCCGCGGTGTGCGGCAACGCCGTCCTCTGGAAGCCAAGCCTGCTGGCCCCGGTGACGGCCGTGGCGTGCAGCAAGCTGGTGCATCGGGTGATGCATCTGCAACAGGTGTTCTTGCCGAAGGGGCATGACCCGGCCGACCTCTTCCCTCTGGTGATCGGGTCGGATCAGGAAGTCGGTGAACCGATGATTGCGGATCGACGCCTTCCGCTGATCAGCGCCACCGGCTCGTGCCGCATGGGCCGGCGCGTGGGCGAGGTGGTGGCGGGGCGGTTGGGTCGGTCGTTGCTCGAACTGGGAGGCAACAACGCGATCATCGTGATGGCCGATGCCGATCTGGCCCTCGCGGAACGGGCGATCCTGTTCGGCGCTGTCGGCACGGCGGGCCAGCGATGTACGACAACGCGGCGGCTTCTTGTTCATCGAGAGGTGGCCGGGCGGCTGGTGGAAAGGCTCGCCTCCCTGTTTTCCCGCGTGCGCATCGGCGACCCTGCAGATCCGGCATCGCTCATGGGGCCGCTGATCCGTCCGACTGCCGTGGACGCGATGCGCAACGCCATTGAGCGGGCGATTCGCGAGGGGGGCCAGGTGGTTTGCGGCGGATGTCCCGGAATCAATCGTTTCAAAGGAAGAGCCGGAAATTTCGTTGAGCCAACCATCATTCGCATGCCCGGGAATGGTGCAGGCACAGTGGCTGACGAGGAAACCTTCGCCCCGATCCTCTATGTGTTCGAGATCGATTCCATCGACGAGGCGATCGCGTTGAACAATCGAGTCAGCCAGGGGCTCTCCAGCGCGGTGTTCACCGACTCGGTGCGGACCGCCGAGCGGTTCCTCTCGCACGATGGGTCTGATTGCGGAATCGCCAATGTCAACATCGGCACCAGCGGTGCGGAAATCGGCGGAGCCTTCGGCGGGGAGAAGGACACCGGCGGCGGCCGCGAGAGCGGTTCTGATTCCTGGAAGGCCTACATGCGCCGACAGACCTGTACGATCAACTACGGGGTCGACCTTCCCTTGGCTCAGGGTGTGACATTTGATGTCTAACCAGAGGCTGATCCGCCTGCGACGACCCGCGCAGCTCTCGATCATCGACGAGCCCTTTGTGCCGCGAGCCATGTCACTCGATGAAGTGGGTGCGAGATGGGACGCATTGCGGTGCAAACAGCCGGCCTACTTTGATGGGCCGCTCTGGCACGTGGCAGGCGTGCACCGCAACGGCCATGGCGGGGCCACCATTCACGTGCAGCCGTGTTCGTATCGGTTTTTCGCGGTTCAGCATGCGTCGGAGGATCTTGGGTGCCGCCCTCTCGGCGTCAAGGGAATCACCTGGCACGCTGAGCGAGTGCTGGTCGGCCTGCGTTCGCAGCGCGTCGCCGGATACCCCGGATGTTGGGAGCTTGCTCCCGGCGGGTGCGTTGAGCCCGGGAATGATCCCGCTGACGTGATTCGCACCGAGCTTCTCGAGGAGGCGAGTCTTGTTCCTTCGCGGCCTCCATTGCCAGTGGCGATCTTTTTCGACCCGGGAATTCAGACGTGGGAGATTGCATTCAGGCTCGAAGTTGTTGAACCGGCGGCTGTGGCCTCGCCGGAATATGAGGAGTTGCGATGGGTCAATCCCGCAGGTCTTCCGGAGCCGCTGACATCGATCGCCAAGACCATGCGTCAGATGCTCGAATGGGTCCCGGCCACCGCCACGATGGATTGATTCCTACACTCAGCCGACCTATGCCCGCCGCACTCATCATCACTGCACCCGGAATCAACTGCGATCTCGAGCTTGCCCATGCGTTTCGCCTCGCCGGGGCCGAGCCGGAGTCCATCCTCCTGAAGCAACTGATCGCCCAGCCCGAACTGGTGGAACGATTCGATCTCATCGGTCTTCCGGGCGGGTTCAGCTACGGCGACGACATCGCCGCCGGGCGAATCATGGCCGTGCTGATCCGGAAGCACCTCTATGGCGCGTTGCGGGCCGCCATTCAGCGCGGCGTTCCAATCATGTGCCCGTGCAACGGGTTTCAGATCGCGGTCCAGGCCGGGCTCCTGCCCGGTGACCTCGACGCCGTGGAGGCTCCGCGTCAGACCGTTGCCTTGTGCGAGAACGAGTCCGGCGTGTTCAGCGATCGATGGGTGCGAGTCGAGGTTCCGAAGCAGACGCGGTGCATCTGGACCCGCGGCCTTGAGACGGTAACGCACCAGGATTCAACCCAGACGGTCATGCTGCCGATCGCCCATGGCGAGGGCAGGTTTGTGGCTCCGCCGGAGATCATCCGATCGCTCGAATCGAATGGACAGATCGCGCTGCGTTATGCGATCGACGACAATCCCAACGGGTCGACCGACCATATTGCCGGGATCTGCGATCCCACCGGTCTTGTTTTTGGCCTGATGCCGCACCCCGAGCGCTATACGCGGTGGACCCAGCATCCATGGTGGACGCGGCTCGGTTCGCTCGCTTCGGGAGACACGATCGGCCTTCAGATGTTTCGAAACGCAGTTGCGGCAGTGAGCGTCGTCGCCGTCTGATCAGGACGCCTCAGCGCGGGGGTGAGCCTTGTCATAGGTTTCACGCAACCGCTGCGATGTGAGATGGGTGTAGATCTGGGTGGTCGAGAGCGACTGATGACCGAGCAGTTCCTGCACGCTGCGCAAGTCAGCGCCGTTGTCGAGCATGTGAGTCGCAAACGAATGGCGAAGCGTGTGCGGCGAAATATCCGGATCCAGGCCGACCTGCATGAGATATTTCGACACCTTGCGGCGAACCGAGCGGCTGCTCAACCGGCCGCCATGCTTGTTCACAAAGAGCGGCGATTCGGTCTTTGCGGGAACACCGGCCTTGGTTTCCTCCGTGGTGAGCATCTGGAGGTAATGCCGAAGGGCATTCAACGCATGTGAGCCAAGCGGAACAAGGCGCTCCTTCTTGCCCTTGCCCCGAATGATGATCGCCTCGCCGGATTCATCGATATCGCCGCGATTGATGGCGACGACCTCGCTGACGCGAATGCCGGTGGAATAGATGGTTTCGAGCATGGCGCGGTCGCGGGCACCGAGCAGTTCCTTGTCATTGGGCGCTGAAAGGAGTCGCTCGACCTGCTCCACGGTGATGGCCTTGGGAAGGCGCTTGGCCTGCTTGGGCGTCCGGATCATGGTCATCGGATTCGACGCGACGAGGCTTCGCTTCTCCATCCACTTATGGAATGAGCGAAGAGTGGCGATCTTCCGAGCCATGGTTGCGGCGGAATAGCTTTGGTCACCCAGCCATGAAAGAAACTGGCGAATGACGTTTACATCGGCCTGAAGGATGGCGCCGGTCACCGTTACCGGCGACAGCTTCGCCAGCACATTCGCCTTGTCGTTGGCATTCGGGCGCTGTGCGTCGGCACGCTGTGTCAGAGCGGCAGCCTCGGCCTGCGCATTCGGCTGGATGTGATATTCGGCTGAGAGAAAGTCCACGTATTGGCGCAGATCTACGCCATAGCAACGCGACGTATAGGGGCT
Source organism: uncultured Isosphaeraceae bacterium (assembly GCA_964407695.1). Taxonomy (GTDB): domain Bacteria; phylum Planctomycetota; class Phycisphaerae; order Phycisphaerales; family SM1A02; genus CAYOWQ01. The sequence goes on from CAYOWQ010000001.1 coordinate 532,684, forward strand.
GAAGTGCCTCTCGTCGATGAGGTAGCTGAGGAAGTTCTCGATAATGGGGAGGTGATCGCTCATGGCAGTCGCTTCTTCAGAGATGATCCGGCGTCGTCGGTCGGCTGGTTCCGGGAACCATTTGGCCGAGATAACTTCGGTCGTTTTTTGTCCGAACTGAAGGAGATTCGCCTTATTGCAGCGCAATCCCCTCTATTTTGTGCGGACTGAACCAAAATCCCCGGAGATCCAACCTGTTGTCAGGGTGGGCTGGGGAGGCTGTGTCCGTCTTCGTGCGGCAGATTCTTGGGTTTCCTGGCATTCGAGCAGCGATTTCCTCTGGCACCGACCCTGGGCCGGTGCAGGAGGCGCTACCGAGTCGCCACCGCGGCCGCGGGCTCCACTCGTGCGCTCTCGCGCACCAGCAGATCGTGGATCAAGGCATAGCAGACAAATTCCGTGTACTGCGTGATGCTTGCCTCGTAGATGGCAGGTCCAAATCCGCTCTCTGGGACCGATCTGCCCTTGGCGAATTCCTGAAGCCAGGCAAGGGTGCGGTGATTCGAGGCGTCGAAGACTCCCGAGGCGGTCGAAACGTGGGTGCTGTCGTCTCCGACAGCCGGTTCGCCCCGGACCGAGAGCGTCAATTCCCGCGGAGTTGCCGAGGAATCAACTCGCTCTCTGGTAATGAGGGCGACAGAGGCTCCGAGCTGCAAAGGGGGATAGGGGTCATATGACGTCAATGTTCCCACGGCGATGGCATCGACCTTCAAGACGTTGAGCACCGCCCTCGCCTCCGCCTCCGTACGGATCTCGGTGAGACCTAGCGCCTGCATCGCCGCAAGAGTTCGATTGAGCGGTGCGGCCTCAAGGCCGTCGACCTGCTCGACCTGGCTCAGGAACGCATCGGCGAATCGCATGCCGTCGGCCGCGGAGACGCCGGATTCGTTGAGGAACGGCGCTGCCGCCCAGATCCGAGTCTGCGGATATGGAGCAAGCAGGACGTTTGGCTCCTGCAGCCTCGCAGCGCATCCACCCGCCGCCGCGAAGCTGAACAGGAGCAACACGATCCATCTGCGTCGTTCAAGCATCAGCTGTACACTTGTCATGGCATCCTGCCGCTGAACACGAGTCTCCGCCCCGTGCGGTCGGGCGGCCGATCCGGGCCGCCTGATCAGGTTTTTCGACTATTAGTGGGAATCGGCTGAAGAGTTTTCGGACTCATCCATCTCCGACATCGCGGCAATCTTTGCGCTGTCGTTGGTTGGGGTCGGCGCTGGGGCCGGATTCATTCCATTGACTGTGACGGCCCAGATGTTCTCGATCCCTCCGCGATTCGAAGCGAAATACACGCGCCCATCAACGCCCCAGATGGGCTTGATGTTCAGGTGCTGGCCCGAAGTGAGGGCGGTTCGTCCCGATCCATCCAGGTTGATCATCCAAACGTCGGACTGCTCAGGGGCATCGAGATTTCGATCCGGATCGAGGACGGTCACGAATGCAATGTGGCGACCATCGGGCGACCAGGCGGGATGCATGACCGCCGCATTCTTGGCGGAAACAATTTCGGTGGGGTTCATGCCCTCGCCATTGACGTAGTCGATGGTCCAGACGCCATGAAAGCGGCTGCCGCGCTGTCGAGCCCGCTGGAACAGAATCTTGCTGGAGGCCGGGTCGGGCGACCATTTTGGAAACAGGCCGTAATCCACGAAGTTGCGGACGCCGGGCTGTTCGAGGCGGGTGACCCAGATTTCCCAACGCTGGCTCTGCGAGCCGGATTTGCAGTAGACGAGTGACAAGCCGTCCGGAGACCAACTTGGGTGAAGCTCCGCCTCGGGGTCGCTGGTGACCTGCGTGGCCTGCCCGCCGTTGACGGGCATGACATAGATGTTCCAGTCGCCGGCACGATTCGAGGCGAAGGCGATCCGGGTGCCGTCGGGGCTGATGGCGGGCATGATGTCGTCGGCGGGATCAGAGGTCAGCTGGGTAACGGTCTTTCCCAGGACCTCTTTGCGATAGATGTCCGCGTGGTCCCTGTGCATCGTTGAGGAGTAGACAAGGAACTGCCCCTTTGGATCGATATCCGGGTCGCCGTCGGAACCTTCGCCCGCAAAGGTGACCTGTGAGAGGTTGAGATCCCCGTCTGCCGATGTCGCGACGGTGTCAACATGATCCAATTCGCCAAAAAGGCCCACCGTTCGTGTCCACGGTTCGGCGGATGCGGCTGGATCAGCCCCGAAATCCACACGGTCGGGCTTGGTATCCGCCGCCACCGCGGGTTCCGGAGTTGCGTTGGATTCAGTGGCGACCGGGGTCGAACTGCATCCGGCAGCAACCAGAAGGGCGGAAACAAGAATCAGGTGAATCTGGGTCTTCACAGTAGTGCTCGCTTTCTCTGAGCGCTGGGCGTACGGTCTGTTCGCCAGCGTGGAACCTCTGTCGGTATCTGTTATCGGCGAGCCGATGCTCCGACCTGAGCCTTGAAGACAAGCAAAAACTTGCCGGGTGGCTTGAACAGGGGAGTCTGACCTAGAGTTGGTGCTACCGATTGCGTAGCTCAGCAGGTAGAGCAAGCGCCTTTTAAGCGCTAGGTCCTGGGTTCGAATCCCAGCGCAATCATGCGGGTTCTCCCACCACTTCAAAGTCCGTTTGCGGCTCCGATAACGTTCGATGACCCCTGCCACGCACTCGTCCTCCGTCGTTCTTCATGCAGTTTGGAGCGGCAAGAAGTTTTGCCTCTGGGGCGAAGACGCCTCAAGCATCGATGCGCCTGATCGATCGGGCCGGCATCCCTATTGCACGACCATTGACAGGCTGCAGGAACTCATCGAGACCATCGGTGTTCCATTCGAGGCGGGATCGGTCCGCCTCCACCTTCCCGCAGCGGCGGGGCGCCCGATTCCGAGTGACCGGATGGCTGGTCTTGTGGGCCGTCCGGCAGCGGACGAGATCGACGCAGTTCAGCTTGCGAGTTTCGAGGTCCCGGTCGCCTTCTGCGATCCGGTGGCTCTGGTGGGCCGGTTGGCTGAGGGAGAATTGGACGACGGAGCCGAGGGCAGCCATGAGTTGAAGTTCTGGTCAGCCGCCGCGAGATTCGTCGTCGATCACCTGTCGCGTCAACGCATGATCCCGACGCTTGAGCAGGATCGGGCAGGCCTTCGAGCCATGTGGCGAATCTGGCTCCACGATCGGCGATCGCAGCCGGAGTTTGAGGCGCTGGTCGAGAGCATGCCGGCGGCGGTTCGATGCGCGGAAGATACGGCGTTGACTCATCCGGCCGAGGTGCTGGATGAGATACTTTCGACGTGGGCGGACGCGGTAGTGCGGGCTGCGCTTGTCCGGGAGTCGTATGCCGACGCCCTCGATGGACGAGATGCCTCTGCCGACCCGCATGTGGCATGGCTTCATGGTCTCCTTGACGTGTCCAACATGGTTCCCAGCGTGGAGTCGATGAACGGCGCGATGCTGCCCCTGGCGCGCCAATGGATCATTCAATTGGATGACACGGGAGAGGATCGACCTTTCCACCTCGGATTGAGGCTCATTGAGCCGATTGTCGGCGCGGACGAAACCCCTTCGCTTGATCGATCCGTCTGGCGGCTTCGGTTCGGCCTGGTCACTCCGGATCATGAGGGATGGCTGGACGCCGCCGAGGTGTGGGCCGCGACGGGCTCGATGGCACTGCCCTCCGGCGTGCGCGTCGACCGTCCCCAGGAACTGCTGCTTTCGGAACTGGGTCGAGCGGGGCGAATCTACCCGGCGATTGAGTCGATCCTGAGCGATCAATCCCCCTGCCAGATCGAATTGACCACGACCGAAGCGTACCTCTTTCTTCGCGAGCACCGCCCCGTTCTGGAAGAGGCGGGCTTCGAGATTCAGGCCCCCGAGTGGTGGAATGAGCCCGCGAGCCGACTCGGGGTCCGTCTGCAAATTCTGTCCGAAGACTTCGCTCCGGCGCCGGCCGGTGGCGGGATCGCATCGCTCCGAAGCGAGCTCAATCTGCAGAGCCTGGTGAAGTACCGCTGGGAGATCGCGATGGGCGATCAACGCATGAGCCTTGAAGAATTCAAGAGGCTGGCCGGACTGGGGTCGCCGCTGGTGCGTGCCGGAGGCAAGTGGATCGAGATCCGGCCCGACGACCTCAAGGAAGCGATGTCGTTTCTTTCGGATCATCCGGGCGGCGAGGCATCGGTTCTTGAAGCCATTCGATTGGCTCATGGCCTTGAGGGCGAGCCGACGCATCTTCCGGTGCTTGGGATGGACGCCAAGGGATGGGTGGCGGAGATCTTCAACGAATCGGGGGATGCCCTCCGTTTCACGCACCATGACCAGCCGGCGGCCTTCAAGGGATCGTTGCGGCCATACCAGCGCGCCGGCCTCAGTTGGCTGGCTTTTCTCCAGCGCCTGGGCATCGGAGCCTGCCTCGCCGACGACATGGGCTTGGGCAAGACAATTCAATTCATTGCGATGCTGCAGCTCGAACGTGAACCGGCGGGTCAATCGCCCGGGCCGACGCTGCTTATCGCACCGATGTCGGTCATCAGCAACTGGCAGCGCGAACTGGAGCGCTTCGCACCGGAGCTCCGCGTGCACATCCACCATGGAGCGACGAGACCCAATGGCGATGCCCTGATCCGCAAGGCTGCTGAATCCGATATCGCCATCACCACGTACGCACTCGCCGCGAGAGATCGCGAAACTCTCTCTCGAATCAACTGGCATCGCGTGGCCCTTGATGAAGCACAACACATCAAGAACCCGCCCACGAAGCAGGCCGCGGCCATTCGCGGGTTCACCGCAAGCCATCGCGTGGCGTTGACCGGTACGCCCGTGGAGAATCGCCTGAGCGAACTCTGGTCAATCATGGAATTCTGCAATCCCGGGTATCTCGGCACACAGGCCGATTTCCGCCGCCGCTTTGCAGCACCGGTCGAGCGCCGAAAGGACCGGCGCCAGATGGAGCGGCTTCGTTCGATTGTGCGGCCGATGGTGCTTCGTCGCCTGAAAACCGATCCCAACGTCATCAGTGATCTGCCGCCGCTGGTGGAGACGAAGGAATTCGCGACGCTCACCGCGGAGCAGGCAGCTCTGTATGAAACCGTGGTTCGCGACATGCTGCAACGCGTGGACAAATCGGAGGGAATCCAGCGCCGGGGACTGGTGCTTTCCGCGTTGGTTCGACTCAAGCAGATCTGCAACCATCCGGAGCAGTATCTGCGGGAAACCGGCGGATCAGAAGACCACGACGCAGCACCCGAACCCGGTGCATCCGCCGTTGCCATCGGTACCGGATCGCAGTTGACCGTTCGTTCGGGCAAGACTCGCCGCATGGTGGAAATGCTTGAGGAACTGCTGGCCACGGGGGACCGGGCGCTGATCTTCACGCAGTACCGCCAGATGGGGCACCTGCTGACGACCATTCTCCGATCGGAGCTCGATATCGAGCCATTGTTCCTTCACGGCGGAACCCCCCAGGGCAAGCGCCAGCAGCTGATTGATCGGTTCCAGTCGGGCGATCCGCGCACGCCGATTTTTGTGCTCTCGTTGAAGGCGGGTGGTGTGGGTCTCAATCTCACGTCGGCGAACCATGTGTTCCACTTCGACCGATGGTGGAACCCCGCGGTGGAGAATCAGGCGACCGACCGGGCTTTCCGCATCGGCCAGACGCGCACGGTTCATGTGCACAAGCTCATTTCCGTCGGCACGCTTGAGGAGCGAATCGATCAGATGATCGAGCAGAAGAGCGAACTGGCCGAGCAGGTCATCGGTGCCGGCGAAGCGTGGTTGACCGAGTTGTCGACCAGCCAGCTGAAGGATGTTCTGTCTCTTCGCCGCGATACGCTGGAGGACGACGAGTGACCCGCGCAGATCACCAACGCTTCGCTCCGCGAGATCGGGTGCAGCCTCGAAAGGTCCGCAACGGGTTGCGGCTTCGCCGCAAGGACAACTTTGTCGGCGCGCCGTGGCCGGTCTCCTCGCTGATCGCCATGGTAGATCAACGATGCACGCCACAGGCCCGCGAGGAAGGATTCGTGTACGCGACAGCGGGACAGGTTGTCTCCATCCTCATTGACGCAGGACGGATTGAAGGTCTTGTGCAGGGGCGGGCAGCCCAACCGTATCGCACGATACTGGAGTTTCGTACCTTTACCGATGACTCCTGGATTCGACTGATCGAATCAATGGCGGCCGAAGCGGTGTATCCGGCCCGGCTCCTTGCCGGAGAGGTTCCGAGAGAGATCGAAGAACTCGCGACCTCGCTGGGTCTGACCATGCTTCCGAGCAGTCCGGATGATGTGTCCATCGCCTGCACCTGTACCGAAGCACCGGTCTGCAAACACGCGGCCGCGATCCTCTACCACGTGGCGGAGCGAATCCAGCTTGATCCGCGCCTCGTATTCACCCTGCGCGGCATGCAGGCCGAGCACGTGGTCATGCGTCTGCAGGAGGCACGTTCCATCCGAACCCAGGGGGTTTCGTCAGCGCACAGCCTGCCGGCATCGGCGCGCCGCGGCCAGCCTCGACCCCTCGAAGAGTGCCTTGGCGAGTTCTGGCGCCCCGGTCCGTCGCTCGAGCATGCAGTTACCGAGGATGCGGCGAGCTTCGCCCCGCATGCCATCCTCCGACGCCTCGGTCCTTCGCCGATGGGCGGAAAATTTCCGCTCGTCGGGCTTCTCGCGAGCATCTACGACACGGTCCGAGAAGAAGCGCTGCGTCTCGGAGGTGACCAGCGTGACGAAGATTCGCCACCAGCTGATTGATCAGGGCCGATCCGCCGGAATCAGGTCCGCGACAACCGGATAGTGATCCGCGGCATAGCCCGCCGGGGGCGTATCGCGGCGATAGTCGTACTTGTCACCGGGATACAGCGTGCCGTAGACGAAGGCGCTTCGGGGAATGAAATCGCGATACGCAGCGCTATTCATCAGGATGTAGTCAAAGACCTTGTTGGATTCGTGAGTTCGATAGAGAAGGCTTTCAGGGTTGCTGTTCTCCGTCGTTCGATAGTCCATGATGTCGACCATCCCGCCGGCCTTATAGACCCGGAGAGACTTGTCCCACGGGGCGGCGTTAAAGTCGCCCATCACGATGACATTGCGAGCCGGGCTCGTCGCCATCGCCGTCTCCACCAGTTGCATTGTTCGCAGCGCTTCCGCCTCCCGATGCCACGCAAACTTGGGGCCGGCCTTGTGATGCAGCGCGAAAATGCAGAGCTCATAGGCGTCATTGATCTTGACGGTCACCATCAGCGGACTCCGCTGATATCCGAACTCCTTCGGCGCATCCGCGGGAACATCCGTCCAGCCCGGTCCCACCTTCTTCATCGAGTGCAGTGCCTCATGAGTCCAGACCTTTTCCGACGTGATGGGGAATCGGCTCATCACCGAACACTCGACCCCCCGGTAGTAACCCACATCGATGCTTGAGACATAGTCATAATGCATTTCGCTCAGGAAGCGATCGCGAAACCATTCCAGCGCCTCTTTCGACTCAACTTCCTCAAGGGCGATGATGTCCGCATCGATATCTCTGATCGCCTTGGCCAGCGCCTTGAGGCGATCCTCAGGCGTCACATTCTTGATGTCGTCGAACTCGCCGGAGAGCGAGGGATCATCCTTGTCGTCAAAGAGATTCAGCGTGTTATAGGTTGCAATTCGAATCGCGCCGGCGGTCTTTGGCAGGGGAGTTGCCAGGCCGTATTTGTGGCCGATGGTGGGGTCGGGCCCTGCTGGTGCCGGCGTCTTCGGTCGAACCGTCGGTGTCGATTGGGCAACGCCCAGGCCTGCGGCGACCAGGAGCGGCACAATCAAAGACATGGCGAAGCGGTAGCGCGTCATGAAAAGGTCTCCTCTCGAAGCGACGATCCGATTTCAACTCAAACCAGCAGGGTCGCCGGATTCTCAATCAATTGCTTCAGCGTCTGGAGATACTCGGCGGCCATGGCGCCATCGATGACTCGATGATCAAGCGACAGCGTTGCGGCCATTTCGTGGCCAACCACAATCGAACCATTCCGGACCACCGGTGTCTCAACGCCGGCACCCACCGCCAGAATCGCAACATTCGGCGGATTGATGATGGCCGTGAAGTTGTCAACGCCATACATTCCCAGATTTGAGATCGTAAACGTGGAGTCGGCCATGTCTTCGACCGACAAGCCGCGGCCGCGAGCCTTCTCGGCGAGTCCGCGGGTTTCTTCGGAGATCAATCGCAGACCCTTGCGATCGGCGTTGCGGATGGTGCCAACAACGAGGCCGCCGCCGCGTTCACGGGGAAGCGAAATGGCCACACCGACGTTGACGTCGGCCTTGATGGTGATGGAGTCGCCATTGAACGTGGAGTTGAATTCCGGATGGTGATGAATCGCCAGGGCGCAGGCACGCACCAGGAAGTCGTTCACGCTCAATTTCACGCCCTGGGATTCCAGTTGAGCATTCAAGGTCTTCCGCAGATCCAGCAGCGGGTCAAGATTGAACCGGGTCGTGACCTGGTAGTGGGGGATCGTTGATTTCGACTCGACCAGCCGCTTGGCGATCGTCTGGCGCATGCCCGAAAGTTGAATCGTCCGCGCTTCAAGCCCACCAGCGCCCAGCGGCATCGTGATCCTGGTTTTCGATGCGGCTGTGCTGGCCGGAGCCTTGGGGGCGGACTGCATGGCCGACTGTACATCACGCTTGATCACGCGCCCGCCCGGGCCGCTGCCGTGAATGTTCGTCAGATCAAGACCGGCATCCTCTGCCATGCGGCGGGCAATTGGGCTTACACGCACACGCCCGTTTCCACCGTGCTCGTGCGAGGCCTCGTCGAGTTCGGGGTCGTCGCCTGCGTCTGGGGCGGCTGGCGGGGCTGCGGTCGTCACGCCGGTCTGATTGCTGGAACCTGCCCCGCCGGTCGCGGGAGTCTTCGCGGCCTGGGTCTTCTCGCCCGCGGCATTTGTCGAGGACTTGGATGCGGTCGAGGCAGGGGCCTTCACGGATTTGGGGTCTTCACCCACTTCGGCGATCACGGCGATGACCGACCCGATGGGAACCTGCTGGCCCTCCTTCACCAGAAGCTTTGCGATGGTGCCGTCGTCAAACACCTGCATCTCCATCGTGGCCTTGTCGGTCTCAACGTCGGCCACCACCTGCCCGGACGACACCTTGTCACCCTCCTTCACGTTCCACTTGATGATGGTGCCCGCTTCCATCGTGTCGGAGAGGCGAGGCATTGTGAGTTCGATCGACATGGCAGGTAGCTCCGCGTTCGAGGCCGTCAGTTTCCCCCAAGATTATCGGCTCGACCGGCCCCCTCATGCAAACCGGTCCCGGCCGAGGTCAGGCATTGTAGGTGCACGCCCGAACCGCCTCGCAGATCTTGCGGGCATTGGGCAGGTATTCCTGCTCAAGGTTGTAGGCGTAGGGCGTGGGCACATCCGTCGAGTGGACGCGATGAACGAAATTGTCCAGATCGTCGAAGCAGTGCTGGTGAATCTGAGACGCCACTTCCGAACCCGGCGAGGCGAACGGCCAGGACTGATCCACCACGACGCACGAATTGGTCCTGCGGACACTCCGAACCATGGTTTCGATATCGAGTGGGCGAATCGTTCGCCCGTCAATGACCTCGCACTCGATGCCTTCCTTGGCCAGTTCCTCGGCGGCTTCGAGGCAGAAATAGATCGGTCGGCCGAAGGAGATGATCGTACAGTCGTTGCCTTCACGACGGATCTTCGCCTGGCCGAACGGAATCGTGTACTCCTCTTCGGGAACGGGTCCCTTCGTGGAGAGAAGCCGTTCCGACTCAAGGAAGAACACGGGATCGTCATCTCGAATGGCGGACTTCAGAAGCCCCTTCGCGTCGTACGGATCAAACGGAATGGCCATCTTGAGCCCCGGGACATTGGAGTACAGTCCCTCGACGCACCATGAGTGGGTCGATCCAAGCTGGCCGCCGGCCCCATCGTTGCCGCGGAAAACGATTGGGCAGCCGAACTGTCCCCCCGACATGAAGAGCATCTTGGGTGCGTTGTTCAGTATGGGATCGGCCGCGACAAGCGAGAACGACCACGACATGAACTCCACGATGGGCCGCAAGCCCATCATGGCGGCGCCGATGGCCATGCCGGCGAATCCCGATTCGGAGATGGGCGTATCAATGATGCGCCGATCGCCGAACTCTTCCAGCATGCCGCGCGAGACCTTGTAGGCTCCGTTGTATTGGGCCACTTCCTCGCCGAGCAGAAACACGCGCTTGTCTCGGCGCATCTCCTCCGACATCGCTTCGCGCAGGGCGTCTCGAAATTCGATTTCTCGCACGTCACTCACGCGGGGCCCCCATCCAGCATCGGTGGAGGACTCGTGCCCTTGTAGGGCCCGAATTGCTCCACAAAGACGTCGGTAAAGAGCTCAGAAACGTCCGGGACGGGCGACTCGTCCGCCCACTTCACCGCTTCACGAACCTGCGTTCGCACATCCTTGTTCATGGCGTCGAAATCGCCCTGGCTGAACGACTTCTGCGTCATCATGAAGCTGGCAAGCCGATTGATGGGATCCTCGGCCTCGTACTGTTCCTCTTCCTCTCGAGTGCGATACTTTCGCGGGTCCGACATCGAATGGCCCTTGAAGCGATACGTCCGCATGTCCACGAAAGCCGGTCGCGACGTCTCGCGGCATCGATCCGCCAGCGGCTTCATCCCGTCATACACCGACATCACGTCCATGCCATTGATGACCGCGCTCTCGATGCCGTAGCCGATCGCCTTCTTGGCGATTTCGTCACCCATGGTTGTTCCGCGGCCGATCGCCGTGCCCATCGAGTAGCCGTTGTTCTCGCAGATGTAGATCACCGGAAGATCAAACAATCCCGCCAGATTCATCGCCTCGTGAAAGGCGCCCTGATTGAGCGCTCCATCGCCGAGATAGCAGAGGGTCACACGCGAGTTCTTGCCGCCGCTCATGACCTCGTCTTCGTACTTCGTGGCGAAGGCAAGGCCCGCCCCCAGCGGCGTCTGAGCCCCGACGATGCCGTGCCCGCCGAAGAGGTTGTTGGCCTTGTCGAACATGTGCATTGACCCGCCCTTGCCCTTGGCACACCCGCCGATCTTGCCGAACATCTCCGCCATGCAGTACCGGGGGTCCATGCCGCGCGCCAGGGCGTGGCCATGGTCGCGGTAGGCGGTCACGACCGGGTCGTCATGTTGAACGGCAGCAATGGTTCCTACCGCGACAGCTTCCTGTCCGATGTACACATGGCAGAAGCCGCCGATTTTCTTGTCCTGGTACGCCTGCATGCAGCGCACCTCGAACTCTCTGATCAACAGCATATCGCGAAGCCATGCCTTGAGCGTCTCAAGAGGCAGCTTCGCCGCAAGGCTGGATTCGGCCATTGGCGGGGTGAGGTTCAGGCTGGTTCCGGGATCGGTCACGGCAGTCATCGGCATTCCATGCGCTGTCGGGCTTGGGGGAACTGGCCGCGACGAGCCATGGTTATAGGTTTCGTGCCGAACGGAAGCAACCGACGCCGTTGCCCGCAGTGGTCAAAGGCCCGCTTCAGTCTCGGCCGTCGGCGATGGCGGATTCCTTGTCGTATTGGAGGGCATTTCCCTGCAGAATGATCAGGCCGGTTTCCAACTGGGGGTCGAGGCCCTTGGAAATCAGGTCGCGAACATCGGGCCGGGAGGCCGGATTCTTCGGCGGATCGCCTACGACGGTTTCGGGCGCAATGTCGCACTTTTCGCGAAGCTCCAACGCGGCCGTGATTTGGTCCGGTGTCATGGGCACGACAATGTCGGGATTCACGCCCCAGTCGATCGATCCTGGCTTCTTGTGCACAAGGCGCCCCTTCACGTCGCCCGGCCGCGGCGGCAGGAGGTAATGCTGCACGGTCAGCTTGAGTTGCGTCATGGCGCCGAAGTTGTGGACAGTCTGCACGCTGCCCTTGCCAAAGGATCGTTCGCCGACGATTACGGCTCGATCGTGGGCCTGCAGGCACCCTGAGACGATCTCGCTGGCGCTGGCCGATCCCTGATTAACGAGGACCACGAGGGGTAGTGATTTGTACTTGGCGCTGGTGCGATCGGCGTCCTGCCGGAACACCTCCTGCCCGTCCCGGTCTTCACCGGAAACGATCACACCGCGATCAACGAAGAGATTGCTGACCTGGATCGCCGACGTAAGGAGGCCACCGGGGTTATAGCGAAGGTCGAGGATCAGTCCGTTCAGGGCCTTGCCCTCGGCTTCGTCCTGCGCCTCCCTCAACGCCTTCAGGAGGTCGGAATAGGAATTCTCGTTGAATGAAGTCATTCGAACGTAGGCAATGCGCTTGACGGGGTCGACCAGCCAATCCCACTCCGGTTCGCCGGCATCCGTGAGCCCGGTCTTCCACCAGCCATTCACAGACCGGATGGGCACGATCGCTCGCGTCAACGTCACATCGATCAAGCCTTCAACGCCCTCGCGCTCAAGCCCAAGGACGACGTCCGTGCCCTGTCTACCCATGATCTGATCGACGGCCTTGTTCAGGCTCCACCCAACGGTGGAAACGCCGTTGACGGTGGCGATCAGGTCGCCGGGCTTGACCCCGCCGCGATGCGCCGGCGAGCCCTCGATCGGGTTGACCACTCGAATGCCGGCACCCTTCTCATCGCCGCGGATGAGGATGCCGACGCCGGTGAACGATCCTTCAACCTGCTGCTTGAAACGGCGATAGCGCGCCGGCCAGATGATCTCGGTGTAATCATCCGCATATCGCCGCTCAAGTTCGTTGGTGGCGCCGTCGCCGAACTCGTGGAGGATGACCGAGTCTTCGATATCAATGGTGTCCCGATCGGCCGCCAGCAGGTCGGCAAGGACGGACTGAAAATCGGATTCCGTCAACGGCTCGCCAAGGCGTCTCCCATGCTCGCCCATCGGGCCAAGACGATCGTTCACGTACTTCTGGACCTTTTCGACCGCCTCTGTCCAGGCCTGCACCTTTGCGGGATCGCCCAATGACGGAAAGCTCTCGCTCAAGGCGGTCGTGGTGCCGAGTATCTTGACCGCTTCGACGCCGCCCTCAATCAGGGGCGTCCAGCCTCCGCCATCAATGTGTTCCTCGGCGGCCTTCCGAAGCACCACCCGGAGCAGGTTTCGATTGATACCGCTGACCTGTTCGTGCCAGTCATCGTCAGGTGATGGCTGATACTCACCGATCTGGCGCTCGGGGGCGTAGCGGTTGGCATACTCCCGGCTCAGGTCGTGCATCTTGTGCGGAGCAAACTGCGCGATCAGGCTGACGCGCCGGGAAGCTTCCTTCAACTTGTCGTCATAATGCAGCCACCGTTCGAACAACTCCGGATGATCCTCGTGCAGCAGCCGCAATCGCATGAGGAGATCCTGCGAGATGAGCCACTGGCCGTCGGCGTCGGCCTTTTGCTGGGCCTGTTCCGCCTGGTCAATGACGTTGCGGACATCCGGCAGCTTGATATCAGCCACCCAGTCGTCCGAGACGGTCTGCACCTTGATGGCGGCATTGAGGGCTTCAATGAGCTTCGCATTGCCGCCCTCCAGCTTCTCATGAAGTTCATTGAGCGCCTTGGTGTGCGCGTCGATTCGTTCCTGTCGCCACTGTTGAACGTGCTCCTGATACCGTGCCACCGAATCGTGGAGCTCCTGAGCGAATGGGCCCTTGCCCTCGGGGGCCTGGGCGAGCAAGTCCGCCATGCCCTTGGAATCGCCGCTCATCGCGGCTGTCCACAGCGTCTGCGACCAGTTTTCGGAATGCGCCGCCATCGGCGCCAAGGTGAACAGGATGGCCGCGAACCCCAGGGAGGCGGCACGGAGTCGACGCGTCAGGAAATTCGGCATAGGTAAGGAATCGTGGTGCATGTGGACGAGTGGGTCAAGCGCCAGCAGACGGAACGCTTTCGGCTGCATCGGCCCGCAAACGGCGAGACATTCAACGCCGTTTGAAACTTCAGGGAAGAACGCGGAACGAGCCCGTTTCTTCCGATCAGACCGGACCTTTGACAATCTTTATACCGTTCGTGCCTTTACCGGGTTCAGACGCATTCTCGGGCCGGATTCGGCCCTCACGTATACTCCCGCCATGACGTTATGGATCCTTGCCAGCGAGGCGGCCGAGAAGGTACGGATTGGCTTCGCCATGCTCGGCGCATTGACGTTCGGGTGTGTTCTGGTCATCGTCGGTCTGGCTTGGATGTCGCTGCGTTGGCGAAGAAGAATGAACCGCCGTCCGAGCAGCACGTCCGGCCCGCAGGTCGACCCCTGGCAGGAGGCGGGTCGAAGGGCTGCAACGATCGGGTCACCCGAACAAGGGCCGACGGAGGCCGGGAGCGATTCATGACTCGCCGCCCGCTCGCGGTGGTCACCGGAGCGTCGCGTCGCGTTGGAAGGGCGATCGCGATCGAACTGGCAAGGACCGGCTTCGACCTTCACCTGACATGGAACACGCGCGAGGCCGACCTGTATGAGACGGCGGAGATCATTCGGACAAACAGTCCTGAATCAGTTCTCACCTGTTCGCGACTTGATTTGGCGAACGCGGATGCAGCCCAGGAGTGGGCGCAACACGCCGCCGCTCACCTGACCACCATTGACGTGTTGGTCCACAACGCGTCGTCGTATGACCGACTCAATTTCGGCTCGCTGACAGCCAACGACGCAGAGCGGCATTTTCGGGTCAATGCGCTCTCTCCCCTCCTTCTCACGCAGGCGGTGAGACCAGCGCTGAGGTCCTCGGTTCTCCCGGGAGGCGGTGTCGTCGTGTGGTTTTCAGACATTCAGGTTGAGGGCCGGCCGCAGAAGGGGTACGTCAGCTACGGCATGTCAAAGGCAGCTGTCGAGTTCCTCGTGGGGGCGCTTGCCGTGGAATTGGCGCCCGAGATTCGGGTGTTCGGCGTTGCTCCAGGTGTTGTTGCGTGGCCCGAGGGTACGTCAGAGGCGCAGATTCTGGCCTACGAGTCGAAGATTCCTCTCGGGCGAAGCGGCACTCCCGAGGATGCGGCCCGCCTGCTTCGAGCTCTGGTTCTGGAGGCGCCATACCTCACCGGGGAAATCATTCGAATCGATGGCGGGCGATGGCTACGATGAGACAACGTCCACTTGAAGCACCCAATCTGAGGAGGGACCATGCGAGGAATCAGCACGCTGCCGAAAATAGCTGTCGCCGCGATCCTGCTGGCGTCGGTAACCACGTTGGAATCAGGCTCAATGGCCGACTCCGGTCGAGGATCGGCGGTCTTCGTTGGCGCTGATGCCGGATTTCCGGTTGCCTTTTCAATACTCAACCTGCCCCCCGTGGTCGTCGGTTCATTCAACGATCCGGCCTCTCTCTCGCCCTTTGAGCCGTCATTCGCCGAACTCACAACGGGCAATACCGTGATCGAAAGTCTCGCCCAGGCGCAGCGAATCTGGCGGCGATTGTTCGCCCAGCCGTTCGATGCGTCGTCAGTGGATTTCAATGACCAATTCATTGTGCTGGTCGGAGCGGGGGCGCTGGTGAACAGCTTCCTCGAGATCACCTCCGTCGAGCAGTTCACGGCAACCTTTGAGGATCCGTTCCGATTTGGAGGGCCCGTTGACGAACCCAAACTGGCCGTGATCTCGACATTGACGATCGGCGGCGCCCACCCCGATCCGAAGATTCTGCCGACGTTTCAGCTTGCGGCCGTGGCGATCTCGCGGGATGTCGAATCCGACATCATCTTCCATCGTGCGTTGCTGCCGCTGCCGTAGTTCTTGAACCGGTCGATTCCGCCTTCAATAGCGGGCTTTGGCCCCCACGGATCGCATTCTCATTCGATCGGTCAGTGATCTCCTGGACGAAGGCGTCGAATTCTCGCTCGATCTCATCGAGATTCTGGTTGAAATAGGCCAACAGCACCCACGGTCCGGTTCGGCTGGAGAGCGCGAGATGACGCTGCCGCGTCGTGGAGATCTTGGTGGAGGTGGCAAGAACGCCGGCCAACCGGCCGTTGGCCGCATCCGAGATCACCTTTCGAAGACCTTCCCGATACTTTCCTCCCTCGCCTTCGTTGAGAAAATGCACCAGCGCCCAGACTTGCGCGTAGTAGGAGAGTAACGGAGTTTTTCCGCCGTCATTCAGGAAGGACTGCGGCGTACCGTTGATCAGGCGTGTGAGCGGAATCAGGCCGCCATCTCGGACCGCGTTCCGAAGCGCGCGGTAGCGCTCGAAGTTTCTCCAGGGGAGAAATTCGATGGTTCCGCCACGCATCGAGTTGCCTTCCATGTAGGTGGCAACGCCCTCCTCGAGCCAGATCGGAAGCATGTGCTTGAAGGTGTTCTGGGTGAACTGATGCCAGCCTTCGTGAGCGGCAATGATGAACGTGTCGTAGCGGCCGATGTCGTAGTACACGGTCTCGCCACCCGTCGTGTAGCCGCCCCGCCCGAGTTTGAGATACGTGTTGGCCTCGTTGGGCAGTCGTTGACGCGTGTAGTCGCCCCACTGGTCCCTGTTTCGAAAGAGATAGCTGGTCATCAGTTGCGAAGGCTTGGGGAGTGAAACCAGAGCGGTGGTGTAATGGTCCAGCGCTGACTCCATGAACTCCGGAAGCCGATCGGCGAGGTCGCGGCTCTGCGTCGATGTGTAGATCTGGTAATGAGGCGTCTGCAGTCGGACACCGAGGATCTCTCCCAACTGCCAATCCTCGATGGAGACTTTCTGAGGTTGAGATCGGGCAATCGGGCCCTGAATCGGAGGATCCTTCGACGCAACCGATGTTTCGCCGGAAATCTCTCCCTGTGCCGGCGGAGTGGAAACCGAGGGCCCACTGCAGGCGCCGGCAACGCACAGAACACTGATCGCAAGGTGTCGTATCAAGGGGCGAGAATCCACGGACGATTGTTTCCCTGTCAGATCGGCCCGACCACCTCGTCAGCCCAGCGAATTCAACGCCTGCCGGGCGGCGGTGAGGTCGGCATCGGCTTTGGCGCGCATCTGGCGAGTCTGTTCCACGACGGCAGGGGGCGCCTTGGCCACATAACCGGCGTTGTTGAGCTTGCCGTCGAAGCCGGAAATCTGCTTCTCCAGAGCTGCAATCTCCCGTGTCAGTCGCTCCCGCTCCGCGCCGGCATCGACCGCATCGACAAGTCCCGAGAGCCAGCATTCCTGGCCCTCGCAGGTCATCGGGAGGGCGCCGGCCGGTCTCTGTGCGGCATCATCGACCTTCTCGAGAAGGCACAGCGTCTCCACGATGCCCGCCGCGTCTTGGATGAGCTCCCGCACCCCGAGTGGAGCATGCAGCGAGATCTTCTTCTTCGGCTGCACTCTGCGCTCGCCCCGAAGATTGCGAATCGTGCTCACCAGCGACTGAATGCGGTCAAACTGCGCCAGGGCCTCCTTGTCGTCCACACGGCAGGCGATATTGGGCCATCGCGCTGCCGCCAGAACCTCGGCCACGGGCAGTTCAATGCCATCAAGCCCTGCGCGGCCCGTTGCCTGCACCGCCGGAAAGAGCGATTCGGTTACAAACGGCATGATTGGATGCAGCAGCCGCAGGATGGCGTTCAGCACGGTGCGAAGAACCTGCTGCTGAGCAGGATCATTCCTCACAGTCGGCTTGATGGCCTCGAGGTACCAATCGCAGAAGTCCCGCCACACGAAGTCGTACATCGCATCGGCGTAGACGTTGAACTGATACTCCTTGATCGCATCCTCGACGGCATGCAGCGTGCGGTGAAGCCTCGAGATGATCCAGCGATCGATGAGCGCGGTTGGGCGCGTGACTGCGGTGGGGGGACCGTCTCCACTACCCGAATTGAGGCTCGAGAGCGCAAACCGCGTCGCGTTCCACAGTTTGTTCGCGAAATTCCGACCAAGGTCGAAGCGGCTCGATGTGTTCTTCGCCTGCGGTGTTTCCTTGCTCGGCGTCGCAATTCCCGTGACAGCGCCGAAGAGCGTCACCATGTCCTTCGAGCACGCCGGGCAGGCCTGTGTCGCATCGGCCACGGTGTAGCCCGCGCTGGTGGTGATGGTCTTGGGCGTGAACACGTGGCCGCAGTGGGGGCACACCGTGTCCACTGGCATGCGCACATCCTGGGTATTGGTGGTCATCTGCACCAGCACGAAGCGCATGGCGTCAGCGCCGTGCGAGTGGATGATGTCGCGCGGGTCGACGCCGTTGCCGAGCGACTTCGACATCTTCTGGCCGAAGCCGTCCTGGATCATGGCGTGGATGAACACATCGCGGTAGGGCAGGGGGCCGTCGCCAGCGCCAACGCCGAGGTCTTGCCCGCGGAAGAAGCGGTTGAACATCACCATCCGCGAGACCCACAGCGTGATGATCTCACGCGCGGTGCAGAGGACGGATGATGGGTTGAAGGCGTCGAGCAGGTCGCCCCCTTCGGGAATGGCGCTGCGGAAGGCGGCGGGATTCGGCCAGCCGAGTGTGGAAAGCGGCCACAACGCCGAGGAGAACCAGGTGTCGAGGACGTCGGGGTCTTGGGAAAATCCTTGTGACTCGAAATACTTCGACGCGTCAGGGTTGGTCGTGCAAATGAATGCGTCGTATTCTCCAGGGATTTCATCGCGTTCAAGTCGCTTATAGTCTTCGGACGACAGAGCTCTTCCTGTGCCAGTGTCCACAATCCGGAGAAGTGTGTTCGGATAGGACGCGGCGTCGCCGATCGCGTGGTCAAGACCTCGACAAGTGAACGCTTCCCACCCTGGAGACGGCCCATCACCGGAATCCGGCGCTACCGTGAAATGAAGGTGCCACACCGGTATCCGATGTCCCCACCACAACTGCCGGCTGATGCACCAGTCCCGCAGATTCTCGTGCCAGTGCTCGAACGTCTTCGCGTAGCGCTCCGGATAGAACGTGAGTTCATCGTCGCCATTCCCAGTTTGCGGTGGCACAGGCGTCTCGCCTGTGACGGCCAGTCGAAGCCCGCGGCGAGGCTCGCCGTGCGAGCCTCCCTGCTCGTCCGAATTCGCTGTGAACGCGTACTCTTCCGGCCGCGCACATAATCCCGCCGTTACCGGGTTGTTGAGCATGTAGTTCCACTTCTCCCAGAACTCAGCTTCATCGCGGACGATGCGGTCGAAGGATTCGTCGAGCCAGAGTGACCCGGAGTGGCCGCGTTGTTTCTGGATTGCATGAGCGCTGAAGCTCTTGATACTGTGGAGCAACTCCGACAACGACCACCATGTCTTTCCATCGTCTTTTTGCATTGGGGTGATCAGCAGATGGACATGGTCCGGCATGATGGTGGCCAGGTGAAGCGTCAGGCGTTCACCGTGCCAGTGGCGGGCCGCATCCAAAGCAATTTGCCGCTCGCTGTGCAAGAGTTCGCCCTCGCGCAACCTGAATGTCACAAAGTAGGTGCTGCCGCCCATCTCCCAGTGCGGTAGGTTGCGGCGTGATCTCTGCAGTATTTCAGTCAGTGGAGCTCGGGCGCTTGAGCCCGCCGTTGAGGCGGGCTCAAGCGTCACAGGCGGGACGCCTGTGCCACCACTCCGTTGGCTCATCGATCGCAACGCGCTCCCGCGCATGCGGTCGTCTGTCACCTTCACATACCACTGGTCGCTCATGTACGGCTCGATGGGCACATGGCTGCGATACGAGTGCCCCACGCTGTGCGTATACGGCTTCACCGCCTCCAGCAGCCCGCGCGCTTTGAACTCATCCAGCACCTTCTTCCTCGCACTCTCGCGGCTCAACTCCACGAACAGATGCGCATCGCCGACATCCTCCCAGCCGTGCTTGTCGGAAATACTCGCATCCGGTGCCATCACATTGATGATCGGCAGATCGTGCCGCCGACCGATCTCGTAGTCGTTGGGATCGTGCCCCGGTGTCACCTTCAGGAATCCCGTGGCGATCTTCGCCTTCGTGTCACTCGACTCCGCATCGGGCATCACCACGTAGTCATCCTCGATCACCGGAATCACTCGCCCCACCAGTGGCAATTGCACGCTCAGGCCCCGCAACGCGGCCGCCCGCGGATCCTTCGGGTTCACCGCCACCGCTGTATCGCCGAGATACGTTTCCGGCCGCGTCGTGGCCACCGTGAGCCACGCCGCTTCATCGCCGTCGTGTTCGTTCGCCTTCGGATACCCCCGCGCTGCCAATTCACCCCATGTCACCTCCTGGCAATCCTTCGGGTCGTCGGGATTGGTAGAACGATGCACCAGCGGATAGCGCAGGTAGTGCATCGCCCCCTGCACCTCCTCCATCTCCACCTCGTCATCGGCCAGCGCTGTCTGCGACACCGGGTCCCAATTCACCAGCCGCTTGCCGCGATAGATCAGCCCATCGCGAAAGAGTCTGAAGAACGCCTCGCGCACGGCCGTGGCACAGACATCATCCATCGTGAACCGCGTGCGCTCGAAGTCGCATGAGCAGCCCATCGCCTTCAACTGCTCGATGATCGTCGCCTCGTACTCATCCTTCCATTCCTGCACCTTGGCCACGAATTCCTCGCGGGTGAAGTCCGTCCGCCGCTTGCCCTGCAGCAGCAGCCGCTTCTCCACCACCGCCTGAGTGGCGATGCCCGCGTGGTCCGTCCCCGGCATCCACAGCACCTTGAATCGCTTGTTGCCGATTCCCATGCGGTGCGCCCGGATCAGCACATCCTGCAGCGTATTGTTCAGCGCATGCCCGAGGTGAAGGGCCGCCGTCACGTTCGGTGGCGGAATGAAGATGCAATAGGGCTCGCCTTCGGCATTCGGGTCGACATGAAAGCAACGCGAGTCATCCCATTTGCCACGAATAACCGGCTCCGCGCTCGCCGGGTCATAGGATTTCGCGAGTTCTGTCGCCAAAGGTGCCGATTTTGGAGGTGTGGCCAAGGACATGGGACCCGATCATACGAGCTTGATTTGCCGCACGCCCCTTGCGGCAGGCGTCGTCGCGTGCGGACTGCTGAATTCACTGATTGGGTGCAATGGGAAGCCGCCATCACCGCCGCCGGCCTCCGCGACCCAAGCGCCCTCGGCCTCGACCGAAAACGCCGCGATCGACACGGCCGAGGCGATGATTTCTTCGCAACATTGGCAGGAGTCACAGATCGTGCTCGAGGCGCTGCTCAAGAAATCGCCCGACTCACCCCAGGGATGGCAGCTCCTTGGAGAAGTGCAGAGCACACAGGCACTCATGGCCCGCGATCAGGGAAGGGCTGACGAATTCATCGAACGGATCAATCACGCCGCGGCTGCGTATGCGCAGGCCGTCAGGAGATCGCCGGAGAATGCACCTCTGCACCACGCTGCCGCCGTGGTGTTCGATCTTGCCGGAAAGTCCAAAGACGCCTTGGCGCTCTACCAGCGAGCCAGCGATCTTGAACCGCAGAATACGCAATTCCTTCTCTACCTTGCGCAGGCGATGACGCGAGCCGAGGAATACACCAAGGCGACTGCAACGCTGGCCAGGCTGCTGAAGATTGATCCTTCGGAAGCCTGGGGCTATGCATGCCTTGCAGAGATTGACCTCGCGGAAAAACACACGTCCATGGCCTTGGATCACATCCGGAAGGCTCGCGAGATCGATCCGGACCAGAAAGCCTTTCGCATAACTGAAGCGAAGGTGCTCCGCCGGTCGGGCAAGCCGCGCGATGCCCTTGAACTCCTCCTGGCGCTCCCCGAAGCAGAAACCGTCGCCGAAGCGCCAACCTTTGAATTGGCGACAAGCTACGAGATGATCGGCCGGCCCGACAAAGCTGCCGAGGCCTGGGAGCGGTGCTACCGCTCCAATCCATCCGGGTGGCGGGCGGCATGCGAAGCGGCCGAGGCATTCATCCGTGCCAAGCGCCTGCCCGAGGCAAAGGTCTGGGCCGACATTGCTCGGACCCAGGCGCCGAGTGAGCCCCGGGTTGCGGGTTTGGAGAAGCTCCTCGCCCAGGCGAACAGCGCCGCCAACGCAGGGTCTCCATGAACGACTACGACCAGGTGTTCACGGTGCGGTCGCCGGTCTCGGCCTTCTTGCGTCCGCCTTCGGTGCGCCGACGGCCATTCGTGCCGGCCTTTCCATTCGTCCCATTGACACCGTTTCGGTGGGCGCCGGTGTGCTCGTGCTGCTGATGCGACATCGGGAAGTGCTCTCCCTCCCAGGACTTCGGATACGCCGGATCGTCGATCAGGAGCGCTGCCTTGGTCGGGTGCAGCGGCCGGAAGGTGTCGCACATCACTGCCAGTTCGTTGGTTTCGGTGGCCGCGAGTGATTTCTCGACCGTGCCCGGATGCGGCCCATGCGGGATGCCTTGTGGATGCATCGAGATCGACCCCACTTCGATGCCCTTGCGGGCCTTGTAGTCGCCTTCCACGTAGTAGAGCACTTCATCCGAATCGAGATTTGAATGGTTGTAGGGCACCTTGATGGCCTGCGGATGGAAGTCGAGCAGGCGCGGGCAGAATGAGCAGATGACGAAGTTGTGCGCCTCAAACGTCTGATGAATCGGCGGCGGCATGTGATGCTTGCCGACGATCGGGCTGAAGTCGTCGATGTTGAAGATGTACGGGTAATAGCAGCCATCCCAGCCGACAATGTCGAGCGGGTGGTAGTCGTAGATGTAGGAGTGCACCCGATCTCGGGCCTTGATGCGCACTTCGAACCTGCCCTTTTCGTCAAATGTCAGCGGATACTCCGGCAGCCTCAGATCGCGTTCACAATACGGCGCATGCTCCAGGAACTGCGCGGTCTGCTTCGACACATATCGCGGCGGCGGGCCGATGTGCGACCCATTGGTGGTTTCGATGATCAGGAACTTGGGGTTCGGCTCGCCCTTCTTCGGCTTGTTGAACTCGAGCTTATAGATCACGCCTTTGGGAATGATGATGTAGTCCTTTGGGCCAAACTTCAGCGTTCCAAAAGACGTGTGCGCCACTCCCGAACCGAAGTGAATGAAGATGCATTCGTCGCCCTGGGCGTTCTTGAAGTAGTACTTCATCGGCTCCTTGGGCTGGCAGACGCCGAGTTCACAGTCGGCATTGCCGAAGAGCACGACGCGCCCGGTGACCGCGTCACCCTTGGGCTTCATCGGCGCTGTTTTCAGGTGCCGCATGCGCATGGTGTCCTGCTCGACGTATTGCACCTTCGTCGAATACAGCGTCTTCCATCCGGTCACCGCGGTCGGTGGATTGATGTGATACATCGTCGATGTCGGACCGACGAATCCTTCCGTGCCGAACACTTCTTCGCTATAGAGAGCGCCGTCGGGTCGACGGAACTGAATGTGTCGCTTGGGGGGTAGTTGTCCGAGCTTGGTGTAGTAGGCCATGTCGATCTCCAGGTTGCATTCTACCGCCCGGAGATACCTACTTCCCCCCATCGTCGTCGGATGTTGTGGGGGCAAAATCACCATCGTCGATCAGTCGTTCCGCCGGCTGCCCGGAGGCGATCGGCGGCTCCGAAACGGGTTCCGAGACAGCGCTGCTCTGCCGCTTCGCGGGCATTCCGGCTCGACCGATTCGAAGCTCGCGTTTCGAATCTCCGGCCAGATACAGCGTCTGGGTTGGGAAGGCGAACTCGATCCCCGCTCGGTTGAATTCTTCCAGAATCCGCTGATTGATCTTCGAGGCATGCGCCTGAAAGGCCCAGTAATCGCGATCCGGCGCCACGACAAACCAGTACATCGCCCGGATATTGAGGCTGTCGGAATTGAACTCGCTGAAGTTCACCCGAGGCGGGCGATCCTTCAGATTCATCGCCGATGAGAACTCCGGATCGTTCAGGATGCGGCGAATGATCTCGATCCCTTCCTTCAGCTTCTCGGGGGTCGTGTCGTAGGTAACCGTGGCATTGATCGTGCGCTGAAAGAACAGCCGCCGTGTCATGTTCTCGATCACGCCGTCCGTGAACTTCATGTTCGGAACGTTGATCAAATGGCCCTGCAGCGTGCGCACTTTGGTCGATCGAAAACCGATTTCCTCCACGGTGCCATCGATCTTGTCGAGGACGATTCGGTCTCCGATCGAAAATGGTCGGTCCACCAGCACCGTCAGAGATCCGAAGACATTCTTCAGTGAATCCTGCGCTGCCAGCGACACGGCCAAACCCGCAATGCCTAATCCAGCCAACCAGCTGGTGATGCTCTGTCCGAAGACGTTCTGCACGACAAACAAAGCAATCACGATGAGCAGAAAAACACGCAGCGCCTTGCGCAACAGCGAGACCACCATCTGGTCGATGGGGTGGCCCGTCCGCGCTGCCAGGCGCTCGAACCCGACGTCCACGAGGTCGACCAGATTGAGCAGCCACCAGCCCGCGGCAGTGATATAGAAAAGCGCGATCGCACGCTGCACGACGTCGGTCAACGTGGCATCTAGCTTCAAGCCGAAAAGCCCGATCGCGATCGCCCCGGTCATGATCGCCAGCATCGCCGGGCCCCGAAGCGACTTCACCAGCACCGCTCGAACGTGCCATCCCCTTAACTCAAGTCGGGTCGAAACGGAATCCAGGAGTTTCCGCAGCATTCGAGTGGCAAACAAGCCAAGGACGATGAGTGCGAACAGGACGAGCCATGCCCACAGCGAAGTCTCCGTAAAGACCGGTCCGAGCGACTCAAGCAGGCGCCCGAAGGCGGATTGGATACCGGCGGGCGGATCGGCAGCCCCGGTCATTGCTGGTTCCTGGGCTGCGACCGGCACTTCTTCAAGAAAAGAGCGCATGGTCCTACTCTATCGATCCCGGCTGATCGCTCAAGACGCCGTGGGATGAACGCCTAATCATCTGCGCGAGGACGCCAGCCGTCAGCACGCAGAAGGCGCAACGTGCGATCAAGGGATCCGGTTTGGCGAGCGACCGCCTCAGTTGTGGAAGGTTCCACCTCCGACGAAAGCGATGGAAACTGAGCCCGAGACGAATCCAGCAAACGCTTCAATGCTGAAACCTGTCGTCGTTGCGTGATGGATGCATGAACCCATCCCGCCGGTGCGAGCGTGCGAAATCCGTGCGGCCTGACCCAGGCAAACCGGTCGATCGCCTGACGGGCCTCGGCCGGCGGCAGCTTGAACTCAACATTGACGCCGCGGCCGGTCTCGGGCGCTGAGACATGTGCCAGCAGCTTGAACTTCGCACGATTTGCGGCAAGCGCTACCTTATACGCCCGCCCGCCCCATTGCACAGTGGAGAACACATCGGGCAGCGCATTCAGCATGCGGCCGACCTCATCGATCAGCGACAGTTCCGCCGCCGATTTCGCCTTCAGCTTCCCCGACTTTTTCTTAGACCGCGCCATTATCGATCAGCCTCACCGATTCCAGCCTCGCCGCGACGAGCGCCCGACGCGGCCGATTGTGCACCCCTGTCGTCGTGAGCGTTTCCGCGTCGCGCACCACGGCATAGTCGGTCTCAAGGCCGAGCTCATCGAGGATCGATCGCATCCTTCGTTCCGCCAGCCCGGCATCATCGGTTTCCGATGCTTCACAGATCGCCCGCCAGAGCCCGAGAGCCTGCTCGCGCTGTTCCGGCCGCAGGTACCGATTGCGGCTGCTCATCGCCAGTCCATCAGGCTCGCGAACGGTCGGGTGCGGCACAATCGCGAGATCGCCCCACCGTGGCGACTCCTGCGCCACCAGTTGCGAAATCACCTTGAACTGCTGGTAGTCCTTCTCGCCAAACACCGCCGCTCGAGGCCGCACGATGTCAAACAGCCGGGCGACCACCTGGCAGACTCCCGCGAAGTGCGTGGGTCGAAACGCATCCTCAAGCCGTGGCTGGCGAGCCGCCGGCGGCAATGGGGGGGTCGGCACTGCGACGCCCGGGGGATACATCTCCTCCGGAGTCGGCGCAAAAATGACCGTCGCTCCATTCGTCCCGCTGAGAGTCACATCATTCTCGAAAGTTCGCGGATATTTTCCGAAGTCCTCACCCTCGGCGAACTGGGTGGGGTTCACGAAAATGCTGACGACCACCTCGCCGCCGCCCGACGCATCTCGCAGGCTCGCCGCCCGGCGAATCAGCGCGGCATGCCCCTCATGCAGGGCCCCCATGGTCGGCACGAAGAAGCCCCCCAGAAAGGGCTTCAACTCGTCGGCCTTGGTCAGTATCCGCGGGTTGCTCATCGCACCTTCATAGGCGGCGCTTTGTCGCCGAACCATTCCGGATGAGATTTCTTTGCCCGCGCCACGAACTGCTCCCCCTCGCTCCGCTCCATCGCGCCCGTATCGGCCAGCCATGAAACGAGTTCGATCTCGATCAGAGGCAGGGCGTGGCGGCCGGTCGGCACATGCTCGAAGCGGTGATCGACATCCTGTAGTTCGAGGTAGTTCAAGTTGGTCTTTCCCGCTCGCACAAAGGCGTCGCGAACCACCCGGGCGCTCTCCACCGGCACGCTGGTGTCGGCATCGCCGTGCACAAGGAAGATGGGAATTTGAAGACTCAACAGATCGTCAAGTGGTGCATCAAACAGAAAGCTGCTCCAGCGGCGGTACGGATGGCCCAGCCAAAGCGTGTCAGCCTGGGGATGCGCCCGGATATCGTCGAACGCGGTGTCGAGTTGTGCTTCACCGCCGATCCCATAGGCGGCCGGATTGCGCTGCACCAACGTGCGCAGTTCCTCCGCCTGCGACATTCCGCCGCCGCTGCCCATCACGACAAGATGGGTCAAGCGCGGCTCCAACGTCGCAACCGCCGCGGCCACATCACCGCCCTCGCTCGTTCCCATCAGAATCACCGGACCTTCGGGCCGTCGATGATCGAGGTCATCCCGAATGACGGCGAGATGGTCAGCCACGCGAACATCCTTTGCGGCTCCCTTCAGCGATGCCTCCGGATCGACGGAGCCATCGGCGGCAACCCCTCGCCGCTCCATCATCACCACGTCCATCCCCATCGCGTTTGCCCCTGCGAGTCGGCCTGTCGCATTCAAGACCGTCTCATCTTCCGATCCTTGGATGTAGTACAGGACTCCTCTGGGATGCTCCCAGTGTGGTTTGCCGAACCTCCACTCAAAATTCTTGTACGCCTGCAGCGGGAAGCCATCTGGTGCGGCGACGGAATATCGCTGGGTTGCCACCTGAAGCTGGCATCCGCCGAGGCTGCCACTGGCGACCGCAACGATGAGGACCAAAAGGCACCTCGTTGCCGCTGTCCGCATCAGGAGAAGAAAAATCGAAGAAACAGATTGCATTGGCTGGGCCTCTATGATAGCATTTTGTACGGTATTGTCAAGTCGGTGGTCGCTGCCTATTTGGAGATTGCCTTGCTGGGATTGAGCCTAGAATGATTCCAAATCAGCAGTTGAGAATGAGTCTCGACATCGAACGGTTCTGACAGGTCTGACCCTATGGCTCCAAAACTACCTATCTACATGGACAATGCGGCCACCACCCGAACCGACCCGCGGGTGGTGGAAGCCATGCTTCCCTACTTCACCGAGAAATTCGGCAACGCCGCCAGCCGCAACCACAAGTTCGGCTGGGAGGCGGAAGAAGCCGTCGACCACGCCCGCGAGTCGGCCGCGTCGCTGATCGGCGCCAATCCCAAGGAAATCATCTGGACATCGGGTTCGACCGAGTCCAACAACCTTGCCATCAAGGGCGCAGCGCGAATGTACGAGAAGGCCGGTCCCGGCCAGACCGGCCGCGGCCACATCATCACCACCATCATCGAACACAAGGCGGTGCTCGACCCCTGCAAGCGGCTTCAGCGCGAAGGGTTCGATGTCACGTTCCTTGATCCTCCCAAGGATGGCGTCATTACCGCGGACATGATCAAGGCCGCGATGCGGCCCGACACGATTCTCGTGTCGATCATGTGGGCCAACAACGAAATCGGAACCATCAACGAAGTGCCACAGATCGGCGCCTTGTGTCACGAGAGCGAGATCATTTTCCACACCGACGCCACCCAGTGGGTCGGCAAGATGCCCACCGACGTTGAGGCCGACAATATCGATCTGCTCTCATGGTCGGGCCACAAAATCTACGGCCCGAAGGGTGTCGGGGCCCTCTATGTGCGCCGCCGCAAGCCGCGCGTGCGGCTCGAAGCCATCATCGATGGCGGCGGTCACGAGCGCGGCATGCGCAGCGGCACGCTGAATACCACCGGCATCGTCGGCTTCGGCAAGGCGTGCGAACTCTGCGCTGCCGAGATGGATCACGATCGCGACCGGCTTTACAAGCTCCGCCGCAAGATGGAGACTGAGCTCTCCAAGCGCCTTGAAGTCGTGCAGATCAACGGCCATGCAGACAAGCGGCTTCCGCACATGACCAACATGTCGTTTGGGTTCGTGGAAGGCGAAAGCCTGCTCATGGGCATCAAGGACATCGCCTGTTCATCCGGTTCGGCGTGCACCAGCGCCAGCCTCGAGCCGAGCTACGTGCTCAAGGGCCTCGGCGTGGGCGACGAACTGGCTCACTCATCGCTTCGCCTCTCGCTCGGCCGCTGGTCGACCGAGGAAGAGGTTGACTACGCGATCAACGGCATCGTGAAGGCGGTGGAGCATCTCCGCACCATGAGCCCGCTCTACGATCTTCACAAGGAAGGCATCGATATCAGCAAGATCCAGTGGCAGACCCACTGAGTTCGTCGGAAAGGGTCCGCCAGGAAGGAATCCATATGGCCTATAGCGACAAAGTCATCGACCACTACCAGAACCCGCGAAACGTTGGCTCGTTCGGCGCGTCCAAGGACGTCGCCCAGCGCAAAGACATTGGCGTGGGGATCGTCGGCGCACCCGAATGCGGCGACGTCATGCAGCTTCAGCTCAAGATCAACCCCGACACGCGGCAGATTGAAGACGCCAAGTTCAAGTGCTTCGGCTGCGGTTCGGCGATCGCCTCTTCATCTCTCGCCACCGAGTGGATCAAGGGCAAGACGATCGACGAAGCTTTGCAGATCAAGAACACCCAGATCGTCGAAGAGCTCAGTCTTCCGCCGGTGAAGATTCACTGCTCGGTGCTCGCTGAAGACTCGATCCGCACCGCGATCAAGGATTACCAGAAGAAGAACGGCCTGCTCAAGGAAGAGCCCGCCCCAACGCACTGATTCGTCAATTCCCTCTCTTTTGGGGAGAGGGGCCGGGTGAGGGGCATCGAACCCACTCGCCCAGTCGACCGTAATATTGTTGTCCGCCTCCACGAGAATCCACCATGCCCGTCACCGTCACCGAAACAGCCGCCCGTGAAATTGCCACGATCATCGAACAGCAGGGGCTCGACGCCGGCGCTGTGCGTCTTCGCGTCGGCGTGAAAGGCGGCGGCTGCAGCGGATTCTCGTACGTTCTCGACCTCACCGAGGCCCAGAAGGATACCGACGAGATGTGGGAATTCTCCTATAGTCTTCCCGCCCCCAAGGCGGCCAAGGAAGCCGGCGAGACCGGGGAAGGCCATGCCGTCGCTGTCGCCGAAGGCGGCGAATCATTCACCATTCGGGTGATCTGCGACCCCAAGAGCTACCTCTACCTCAACGGCACCACCATCGACTTCAAGGATGAACTGATGGGCAGAGGGTTTGTGTTCAACAACCCCAACGCCACCACGACCTGCGGCTGCGGGTCGTCGTTCAGCGCGTGAGCCGGACTTTCCGAATTTATCGGTAACGACTGCCTCTGTCGGCGGGTTGAATTCGTTCAAGGATTCGCGGCGGTTGCCCTCGAACGCATCGCCTAGGATGCCCTCCTGATGCCGCCGACCCAGGAGGAAGTCACTCTTGAATCTCAGTCCGGAGGAGCAACACGCGCCATCGCGGGCGAAGTGGTGCGGCGGAGCAACGCCGTTCGCGGCATGATGGTCGCGGCGTATTGCCTCGGTGGGGTCCTGCTGATGGCTCCGTGCATCCTGATTCCGGGGCCGCACATGGTGCTGGCGCTGGGCGTGCCGGTGGTGGCCGTGATCCTCGCCATGAGGGTGTGGAAGCGGCGGGAACTCTACTTCGATATCGAGGGGCCATGCCCGGCGTGCAACGCGCCGATCAAGCTTAACGGCGGCCTGCTGAGCGACCGCGCGTGGCAAGTGTGCCCGGAGTGCAGCGCCTCCCTCACGGTGCGGCCGAAAGACGCTCCAGCCGCCGATGCGGTCGCCAATCCGGTTGCAACGGATGAAGCTCCCGCCGAGCCATCGGCCCGGCCGTAACCGGCCTTACCCCGCCTTTGAAAAATCCAGGACCGCTCCCCTTGACATTCTATGGAAGCGCTCTAGACTCTCCCCTAGACGCGCTAGGGGAACCAACATGCCAGCCACCTCACCCGATCTTCTGCAAGGCACGCTCGACATGCTCGTCCTGCGAACCCTCGCCCTTGGCGACAATCACGGCTATGGCATCGCCCGCCGCATTCGCCAGGTGTCCGATGAAGTGCTGCAGGTGGAGGAAGGCTCGCTCTACCCCGCGCTGCATCGGCTGGCCAAGAAGCGGCTCATTCGCGGCGAGTGGCGTCAGTCCGAATCCAACCGTCGCGCCCGCTACTACGCGCTCACCGATACCGGCCGGGCCCACCTTCGCAGCGAGACCGCCACGTGGAACCGGCTGGTCGAAGCGATCGGCAAGGTGCTCGCGGCCGATCGGTCTATCGCGCCGGCAACGAACATGGTGGTGGGGGCCTGAGATGCGAATCGCGACGGTGCTCTCCGCGCTCAATCCTGTTTCGGGTGGGCTTCGAGACCTCTTCCGGGGTTTCGATCCCCGCCCCGAGCCCGAGATCGACGACGACCTCGACGCCGAATTTTCCTTCCACCTTGATCAACTCGAACGGGAACTGATCTCCGGCGGTGATGAACCCGCCGCCGCCCGTCGCCACGCCATTGAGCGATTCGGCGATGTGAACCGCTTGAAATCCGAATGTCGCACCATCGCCCTCAAGGAGCGAATCATGCTGCAGAAAGTGAATTTTGTTCTCATGCTCGTGCTTACCTCTGTCGTGGTGATTCTGAGCGTTCAGGTGTTCATCACCCAGCGAGCCACGGCGGTGTCGATCCGGGCGATTGCTGAGCGGTTGGCGAGCGATCAGCAGGGCCCGACCGATCAGCCACGAGCAAACTCGTCCGTTTTGGGGGTCGTGTATATCGACGGCGAGGTTGATCGACCCGGCGTGTACAACTTGCCGAGGAATGATCGCCTGACTCTTCAGCGGCTTATCGCCGCGGCCGGCGGGCGCAGACCTGAAGCCGTGAAGGCCACGCTCATTCGAGATACAACGGAGGGTCGCATCGAGACGAATGTCGATCTGACAAAGGTGCCAGGAGTTGGCGATGATCCTGTGCTGCAGAACGGGGACCACATTGTCGTTACTGGAAAGCCGTCGGAAGCTAACGCTGTCCCCAAACTCAAGATCCTACCCTCCAAACGCACCATCGATATTCGATGGAATGATCGCGATCCAGCGACCGTTGAGCTTCCCGAAACGTTTGTCCTGACATTTGCTGATTTCGCGCGACAGCAACTGCCCCAAGAGGGTACTGTCGCATTCATGTCGCTGTTTCGAAATCGCGGCATGGAACAAACCGCTGATCTCATTGCGTTACCCGAGGGCTTGATCAACGAAAGTCGGATGGCAAACAAGCCGCTGCAGCAGGGAGATCTAATTGACATCCTGGTGCTTGAGGGGACCCGGGACGATGTGGAGGCGCTGCGAGACCAGCACACGTATTTTGTGAGAGTATCCGGGGATGTGCAGTTGCCCGGGTCCCGACGGATCAATGGTCAAGAGGCCATGCTCAGTGATGTCATCCTCGCTGCCCAACCCATCGTGGTCGAGGGTGAATATCCCACGTGGGTCTATCTCCGATTAGCGGCGGATTCTCGCGGCGACTGGATTGCCTATCCCGGCAGCGACGTCTTCGGTCTCTCGCCGAAACCCATCGCGGTGCACGCCAACGACCAGATCAGGGTCTCATTCAAGCCGCTGCACGACACATCAACAGCCGCCGCAGGCTCTGACGGCGGTTGATCCCAGTTGACCTGTACGATCAGTCAATCTCAACTGAACGAGTCGTCAATCGCCACCACCCACCATCCCGGTTACCCTGCGTGATTCAAACCATGGAGGAACCGCGATGCGATTTCCAATGAATGTGCTGCTCTGCCTCACCCTGTCGGCCGCAGTCGGCCTGCTTGGGCCCGCCGGTTGCTCGTCGGGATCGCGCACCGATGCGCCGCAAATGTACGCCGGTTTCGGCGGCTATCAGCGGCCGATCACCACCAGCAGTCCTGAGGCCCAACAGTGGTTCAATCAGGGCCTCCAATTGCTCTACGGGTTCAATCACGACGAAGCCATTCGTTCGTTCCGTGCCGCTGCGGCGGCCGATCCTCAGTGCGCCATGGCGTGGTGGGGCGTGGCCTATGCCAACGGCCTGCACATCAACAACCCGACGATGTCGCCCGAGCAATCGAAGGATGCCTTCGACGCTGCGCAGGAGGCGCTCGCTCGCATCGACCATGCTGCGCCGATCGAGCAGGCGTTGATCCGCGCCGTCGCCGAGCGCTATGCCTGGCCCATTCCCGAGGATCGAATGCCCCTCGACGAGGCCTATGCCGCAGCCATGGAAGCCGCCTGGCGCGCGTTTCCCAACGACCCCGACGTGGGCGCTCTCTATGCCGAGTCGCTTATGGATCTTCAACCCTGGGACCTCTGGACGCCGGAAGGCGAACCCAAGGGGCGAGCCCTCGAAATCGTGCAGGTGCTGGAGCAGGTCATGGCCATGCGGCCGGATCATCCAGGGGCCAATCACTTCTACATTCATACCGTGGAGGCATCGCATCAGCCCGAACGCGCGCTGGTTTCGGCTGAGCGGCTACCCAATCTCGTGCCCGGGTCGGGCCACCTGGTTCACATGCCGGCGCACGTCTATGCCCGCGTCGGTCGCTATGACAGGGCCAGCGACGCCAACGTCCAGGCGATCAAGGCAGACCGGGCCTATTTCGCCAAGGCGCCTCCGCCGAGGTTCTATAGCCTCTACTTCGTGCACAACCTGCATTTCCTTGCTTATTCCGCGATGATGGAGGGGCGGTATGAGGTTGCAATCGACGCCGCCCGCGACCTTGAGCGCGAGATCCCGGAAAACTTTCTTCGCGAGTGGACCTTTATCGCCGACGGCTTCATGCCGGTGACGTATCACGTCAAAATCCGCTTCGGCCGGTGGAACGACATCCTTCGCGAGCCGGAACCGCCGGCCTATCGGCACTTCAGCCGCACCATGCATCACTATGCCCGAGGCGTGGCACTGAGCGCCCTTGGTCGTACCGAGGACGCCGCTCGGGAACTGACGGCCTTCGAAAATGAAGCGGCCGCGATTCCCGAGGACTGGATGGTTGGAAACAACACCGCGGGCGACATCGTGGCTGTCGCCCGACAGATGCTCAAAGGTGAATTAGCCTACCGCGAGGGCAATTACGACGAGGCGTTTGCCATACTCCGCGAAGGTGTGTCACTGGAAGACAAGCTCAAGTATGACGAGCCGCCGGGTTGGATGCAGCCGGTTCGCCACGCGCTGGGCGCCCTGTTGATGGGGGCGGGGCGGGCAGCCGAGGCGGAGATGTACTATCGCGACGACCTCCATCGCAATCCTCGCAACGGCTGGGCAATTCTGGGGCTGGAGAAATCGTTGCGAGCGCAAGGAAAGGTAAAGGAGGCTGAGGAGTCTGGCCGCGAACTGGCGCAGGTGTGGACGCGAGCTGATGTGAAGCCGACGTCGTCGTGCTATTGCCAACCGTGAGATTGCGCTGCCGGCCGTGGCCGAGCGGCGAGTCCAGAGATCAATGGTTTCCATCGCCGGTTTCCCGGTGACACGCGCGTGCAGCCTGCGATTTCCTAGGCGGGCTGCGTGCGCGGCTGGCCGCACTCGGGGCACGTCGTTCCGGGCACCTCGCACGTGCGATAGCCGCAACGACAGTATTGCGGGCGCACGGTGCGCTTTGATGTCGCCAGCAGCACGACACAGGAGAGAGGTCCAAGTGTGGCGACAAAGGGAATCTTGGTGCTCAGGATCGACCGGCGAATGATGGTGCCTTCGGGGCTGGCACTAATGCCTGGTTGCAACCGTGCCCGGACATCGAAGCCGCCGGATGGGATCGGCGGCGACGTCAGCGTCAATCCCAGCCGGCCGTTACCAATGGCGATCTCGATCCATCGCCCGAAACCGATCGATGTGCTGACGGCCGCTTGGTACAGCACGGAGAGTATCGCCAGACCGATGACCGCGGCCGACGCTTTTCGCAGCAGACCGACCCACCAGCGGCGAGGTTCATACGGCGACTCCTCTGGCATGGCACCATGCTATCGCCCGCGAGATTGCAACAAAAGCGTGTCGGGGAGGTAGTGGCCAAAAAGCGACAAGGGCGTCCGCCGAAGCAGACGCCCTTGAGTTTGCGATCGTGGATCGCTCGCGCTCGAGTTTGATCAGAGCGGACGAACGTTCGACGCCTTGGGGCCCTTGGCCTCGTGGGCGATGTCGAACTCGACGCGCTGACCCATCGAGAGGGTCTTGTAGCCATCCATCTTGATGTCGGAGTGGTGGACGAAAACGTCCTTGCCACCGCCATCCGGAGTGATAAAGCCAAAGCCCTTCTCATCCATAAACTTCGAGACAGTACCGGTTGCCATGTTCTGGCCTTTCAATCGTCAGGGGGAACCGATTAGGCCAAACAGAGCCGAACCGAGCGGAGCGTGTGACGTGCATGATCCGACTTAGACGCCCCTATCATAGCCAAAATTCCGGAGGAGTGGTCAAGTCATGTGTCCCCCGGATCTGGCCGATAATTCTCTGAAGGCCTCCCATGAGCTTCGACCCGACCCAATTGCTGCTGGGATTGATCCTCGGATCGATCGGTATGGGTGTTTTTATCTATGGGAAGAACGCGGCCAAGCTGAAATGCATCGTCATCGGGTTGGTGCTCATGATTGTTCCCATGTTCATTTCCACGGTGTGGGCCGACTGTCTGCTGGGTGCCGCCTGCATGCTCGGCCTCTGGCTGATTCCCGGCGGCGGGTAAACCGCCGTACCATCATTCGTGGGACGTACCAGCGCTGGGTTGCTCATGTATCGAACGAACGCCGCGGGCGGGCATGATGTTCTCCTGGTCCATCCCGGCGGACCCTATTGGAAGAATCGCGACCTCGGTTCGTGGTCCATTCCCAAGGGCGAGGTCAATGAAAACGAAGCGCTGCTGGAGGCAGCCATCCGCGAGTTTCAGGAGGAAACCGGCGTCCCCATTCCGGATGGGATTCAAATCGGTGACGGGTTTGTTTCATTGGGAGCCGTCCGCCAAAAGAGCGGAAAGAAGGTCCACGCGTGGGCCATGAAGGGAGATTGCGATGCAGGGCAGTGCCGGAGCATCGACTCCCGCATGGAATTTCCTCCGCGATCGGGGCGATGGATTGAGTTTCCCGAGATTGATCGTGCTGCGTGGTTCACATTGGAGGAGGCCCGCCGGCGCATTCTGCCGTCGCAGGCTCCGCTCTTGGATTCGCTGGCGCAAGCTGTCTCCGGGCAGAACGGGTTGGCCATGGGGTAGAGGTGCAGCCGTCGGACCGCTATGAAGCGCGCCGGCGCGTGCCGGCCGACTTCCTCTTCGAAACCCCCGCGAGACGAGTAGTTGTAGCAGCTTTCCTCCTGGAGGCTGCCGGTTTCCTGCGGCTGCCGCCGACGGGAGTTGACTTCGAGGTCTTAGGCATATTCGACTTCGTGGCCGTCCGTTCGCCAAGTCTTGATTCATAGGTCTTGATGAACTTGTTCACGGGAACTCGCGCCACCACTGCGCCGAGCACATCGAGCGGCACGTCCTCAAGTTTCTTGAACCGAACGCATCCCTTGCCCATATCGAGTTTCTTGCCGGCGGTGGTCCACGCTTTTCGAAACCATGCGTCATCCATCGGGTTCATGTACAGACTGCAGAGATAGACCGCCATGTGGTTCTTTTGCGAGGCGATGCTCAACAGCGGGAGCGGTTGCTTGGGATCGCAGTGATACCCAGCCGGATATACCGAATGGGGGACGAAATATCCGATCACGCCGTACTGAATGCCCTCGGCATACCCCTTGGGAAGATTCCTTCGTACAACCTTCCGAATGGCCTCGATGGCTTGACGTCGGTCGTCCGGCAGGGCGGCGAGGTATTCGGCGACGGTCGAGGGTTTCTGCGGCATCAGTAGTCTCGGGCAGAGGGTGCGAGTGGCCAAAGCATCGGTGCCGCATCGATTCCTGTCCAGCGCGTGGCCGCTGGGGTCACACAGGTGCGAGACACTCCCATGGCGAAGCGGGATCTTCGATCCGAATCAGGCTGCCGGGAGCGACCGTACCCGATCGGACCACAATCGCCATCACACCGGCCTTGCGGATCAGCACGCCATTCTCTCCTCGATCGAGAACGGCATGCTGGAGACCCGACTGAATCGATTCAAGCTGATGACAGGGGTTTCGCAATCCGGTCAATTCAACCACAGCGCAAGTCGCCTCGGGTCCATCACCAAAGACGAGCCGCCGCCCCTTTGGCGAGCCGAGCAGGTCAACGCCTCGTGTCAGGATGTTCTCCCCCAGATCGCCCGGCGCTACTGAGAAACCCTGCTGATTCAGTTCGTCCAGTAACTCCGAATGCAGCAGATGGACCTGCCGAAGATTAGGCTGCGAAGGATCGCGGGCAACGCG
Organism: uncultured Isosphaeraceae bacterium; assembly: GCA_964407695.1. Lineage (GTDB taxonomy): Bacteria > Planctomycetota > Phycisphaerae > Phycisphaerales > SM1A02 > CAYOWQ01. Next base: position 569,179 of record CAYOWQ010000001.1, read on the forward strand.
GGACCGATGTTGAACGGTGACGCCCGCGTGGGCATCGCCGTCAACACCAAGCCCGGCCGTCAGGCAGACCGAGGGTCGAATTTCCTTCGAGACCTGATGCGTCGCCGAAGCGCTGACCGCAACCACCGTTCCATTCATGCAGGGCACTACGACACCGAGCGATCGTGTGTTCGAAGATCGGAATCATCGATCGGGTCAGGGCTACGATCTGTGCCATGCCCCACTTTGCCAATGAACTGACTGAAGCTACTCAAGACTTCATCCTGAATCAGCACATGTTCTTTACGGGGTCAGCGCCGTCGGGTGGGCGCGGCCGCGTCAATGTCTCACCCAAGGGAATGGACACGTTCCGGATCATTTCGGATTCCGAGGTGGCCTATCTCGACCTGACCGGCAGTGGAAACGAGACGGCAGCGCACACGCGGGAGAATGGCCGACTGACGATCATGTTCTGCTCGTTCGCACCGCCACCCGACGGAAAGCCGCTGATTCTTCGGCTGTATGGACGCGGCGAGACCATTCAGCCCGGAGACACGGAGTGGAATGAGTTGATTCGGCACTTCCCATCTCTTCCCGGCACACGCCAGATCGTCCGGTTGAACATCGAGACGGTGCAGACGTCCTGCGGCTTTGGTGTTCCGACGTACGAGTTTCTCGGTCATCGAGAGATGCTGACGGAGTGGGCCTGTAGGAAGGGTGAAGAATCACTGCGGACCTATCGCGAGGCCAACAATCGCCTGAGCATTGATGGCCTCGAAACCGGCTTGCGAGTGCCGATGGCTTCCTCAGGCTGAGCTGCCCCAGTTGGCAAGCAGGATGCCAAGGTCGGCGCCGTTGACGGCGCCGTCGCCGTTGAGGTCTTCGTTGCACGACCGGCACGACCCCCACGCACTCAAGAGCAGGCCGAGGTCCGCGCCGTTCACATCTCCGTCGCCGTTGATATCGCCAACAATCGGCAGCGATACCAGCGTGATGATGACGTCGTGGCCGACCGTCTGAATGCCGCACACACCATCACCGGCGACTTCGTCGAACTGCCCGCCGACGGTCCCGGTGGCCGTGAGTATGGTGAACGACTGACCCGGCGTGGGCGTGTATCCGTCGAGCAGATGAACCTCCATCGCGCCGCCGAGAGTTACGTTGCCTTCCACCGTGAGCAGGTCATGCGTTAGCCCGGCAACGTCGCCCTTCAGGTTGATGGAGAGCAGTCCCTCTGAGAGCAGATTGACGTTGGCGTCGATGACCAGTTCGCCGGTGTCGACGAGCCCGCCGGGGCGGATGATGCCGCCAGCGTTGAGAGTTCCCAACTCAAATCGCGGCGGATCGGTTCCCACGATTCCAAGGCTCACCACGCCGTCGATTTCATCGACAATGCTCGAATTGGGGTCTTGACCCATGGTGTAGGTCTGACCGGTGAGGCTCAGCACAGCGCCGTTGGCGATCGACCAGAAGACGCCCTTCACACCGGCAATCGGCGATGAGATTACCAGCGTCCCGCTCTCCACGGCCACATGGCCGGCGCCGTTGGAATCGTTGGCGCTGACGACGGCCGAGATTGTCGATGTGCTCCCGGCACCCTGCTTTCGCAGCGTTCCATCACTTCCCAAGGCGAGTGTGCCGGCTCCATTGATATTTGAAGAACCCACGAGCTTCCAATTACCACTGTCGTTGTTGGCCAGTGAGTTGGCCGCGACGAGGGTGAGCGTCGAATTGGTCTGCGTCACCGTGCCGGGGCTGTTGAGGATGATTCCTCCCGCCTGGACCTGCGTGTGATGGTCGAGGAACACGCCCGCGCTGGCCGGCCCGATTGTGTTGAAGAGCAGCCCCCTCACGGAGTTGTTCGCCGCCTCGGTCCTGAAGGTCCCAAGGTTCCAGAGTTGATCCTCGGGAACGAGACCGATCGTTCCCGATCGCCAGCGGAATTCGCCGTGATTGCGGAATGCGGTGCCGCTGATGGCGCCGCCGGTTCCGTCGGTGCCGAGTCGGAACACGCCTGAGTTCCCCTGGCCCAATTGACTGTTGGTCAACTGGCCACACTGCAGCACCGCGCCATTGCGCACGCTGACTTCACCTGTTCCAGCGAAGGTCACTGTCTCATTCCGGACATCGGGCGTTGAGTAGGACAGGCTACGAAGTGTGATCTGAGCGCCCTCCTGGGCCTCCAGGGTGGCCTTCTGAAGCATGCCGCCGCCGCTGAAGCGCAGTTCGCCGGACTCGCTGATGACTTGCGCATTCGAGATCTGGCACGGTGCGACGATTTCAGTATTGCCTGGCGGGGCATCAATCGGCCGCAGCAGGAGCGCACCGTCCTGCAAAATGCACGGGCCCGGGCCAAGAACGCGGCCGCTTCGCATGTCCAGCGTTCCACCGCTTGTGGTTACAAGGGTCCCCGAACCACCAATCGTGCAATCGGCTTCCTGCCGCCATGTTCCTGCGTTTTGGAATAGCGCGTTGAGCGTCGGCATGCTGTTGCCGCCGGGAATGATCCGAACGGTTCCGCCAGCCTTGTTCTGGGTGGTGCCAAGAAGAACGAAGGCGCTGGAGTACGTTCCCGCCTTCCAGGTCATGAGCCCCTGATTCTCAAAGTCGCCATCGGCGATCAGCAATGCGCCGTTATCGAGATAGAAGCCATTGCCCGACGTTAGATTTGGCTTGAACACGCCCTGAGTGGCAATCGTGAGCGCGTTGTTCAGTCTGATGGAGCCGCCTCCCGTGGCGGAGTAATTGCCGGTAATCTGAAGCGGTGTCGCCCCTGCGACCAGATCGATGATCGTCTCCTCACCGCGCTGAAGCACGTACTGTCCGGTGCCGGAATGCGTGCCGCCTCCGCTGAATCGGATCGAACCGTTTGCCGTGCCGCCTGTGATGTTCATGGGCAGGGTGAATCGAAGAAGGCCGAGGCTGTGCACGGTGCCGTTCTCAAGGCTGAATGCACTCAGCGGCGAACTCATTCGGCTGATGGTGCCCGTGCCATACCAGTCGCCGGTGCAGGTGATCACCGGATTCGAGCCTCCGGACGCTGCATCCGGCTGCAGCGTCATGTCGGTGAGCTGTTGCACACTGCCCGGGACGTTGAGGTCGAGCTGAAGCAATCGCGGCCCCGCGCCTTCGATCCACAGGTTGTCCGTGACCACCACGAAGCCGCTTCCGCGCATGAATCCACTTTTCCACGAGCTGTCGTCGGCGATCTCCAGCAGCGCGTTGGCGACGAGGCCAAACTGGTCCAGAGTCTCCATCTGTTTGAAGCTTGAGTCGCTGTTGAGCGTCAACGTGCAGTCGACCAGCAGTGTCGACTCACTCACCAGCGAATTGACCTGCACATTTCCGCCGTTGCCGCACTTGACGGTGATCGGTCCGACACCGGGCCCGATGATGGCGCTCGCGCCCGTCAGTCCATTGCACCCGGGCACATCCTCGACCGGGTTTCCATTCAGCATCCAGTTGAATTCCGATCCCCATGCATTGTCGGCGACAAAGCCGCCCCATTCGTATGTCTGGGCGCCGGCTGTGGTCGCTCCGGCGAGGGCGATGACGGTGAATCCAATGACCTTCAATGACATCGCGCACTCCTTTGCATGATTGGAGTTGCGCCGCAACGACCCATCGAGATGCGCCGAGACGACGAGAGAAACGGGGCACGACCGGAATCGGCCGTGGCCAGGGCGGTTGGCGGCCGCCGAGACCCTGATCCGCGTCTTCAGTGTGGCAGGATCAATCGCGGAATCAAGCAAATTCTCTTGCAGGCGAGTTTCCGGACTCAGGTGTCGGCGGCTCGGATCGGCCCATGGAGAACACGAATTCATGGATCGACCGATGCCTAGGATCTCCAAGCGACCATGTCCAGCGACGGAAACGTCATTCGCCGCACCGAACGCTACGAGATCAACGGCACGGTGTATCACCGGCTCGACGATGTGCCCGAGCCCTATCGGTCCATGCTGGCGGACAGGAACCGCGATGGAACGCCCGACATATTCGATGGAATGGCGGCCAACAACTCGGCGGTGAAGGTCGTTCGCACCGAGACGAAGCTGTCCACCTCGCCGACGCTGCGCCGATACGCATCACTGATGGGTCTGACCAGCGACCTGAAGGGGTTTGCGGACGCGATTGGAAGCGACAGTCGGCGGCTTCGAGGCGGGCGGTTGCATTGTGTCCAATGCGGGTATGACCTCGCCGCCGCCACGGTCTCGGGCAACTGTCCCGAATGTGGCCTGCCGGTGGCGCAGACGATTGACCACATCGCGGGTGGTCGGATGCTTGACAGTAGTTTTCTGACGCAGCCAACCGTGGGCTTCAGGCTCTATGGCAGCCGACCGGTGCAGGCACTCATTCTCATTGTGGGCGTGGTGCTTCTCCTGCTGATACTTGCATTCCTGATGTAGTCCATCGGTCAACAACCCTTCCGGGCACGTCTGTCCCTGGGCAGGGAACCGCGCAGGTGAGTCTCGCAAATCCAATCTTCCGTTACTCGATGGTGACAAAGGTCACCGTGTATCGACAAGCACTGTCGGCAGTGAACGAATCACACTTCAGGCTGAATGTCACCCATGCGCCGGCCGGGTCGGTCGGGACGGTCTTCACGCGAGTCTTGGTTTTGCCGGGATAGATTTCAACCGATTCCTGCAGGCCGAGAATACTGGAGGCGATGGTCAACACCAGCTTGCACTCGCTGTTGCCGTCATCGTTCTTGGCATCCACGGTGATCTGGTATTTTCCCGGCGGAAGCTGTCCGGTTTCATAGAGATCATCCTCGCATGAATCAAATGAGTTGGACGACACAACCGGCTTTTGTTTTGAATCCTTCTCCTCCTTCTCGACGACTGCGCTGCGGCCGCGAACTCGCGGCGTCGTGGCCACGATATCCGTTGATCGCTCATCCTCACCCAACACCACGACACCGACGCCACCGGGCTTCACCTCCACAGGCTCGGTCGGCGCGCCGCCGACTTTCTGCAGCATGAACGGAGCCGGGTTGGAGATGGCGCTGGTGAAGACGTAGGTATCGAACGAAACACCACTCGCACCCGACACGATGATGTGATCAGCGCCGTCGTACGGGATCGCCAGGCTCTCCGGGCAGGTGCCGCACAACTGGACGGCAACATCCGCGCAAAGCTGATCCCACTTCAGATCACAGCACTGGGCGAGCAGGATGCAGACCTGCGACTCACAGGATGGATCGGCACAGCCGGCGGAGCCGTTTGGGTTTGCAATGCAGCAATCGGCGGCAGGGGCGCAATTGATGGCGGTGCAGTCGATCCCGCCGATGAATCGAACGCCGGGCAGTTCAACCGGACAGTCCTCCAGCGTGGTGACGGAACAAGTGCCATCCGCCGTGCAGCACGCGCCGGTCGGCTTTACCGGGCATTCGCCCCATGCGGCCAGCAACAGGCCCAAATCGGCGCCATTGACGATCCCGTCGTCGTTCATGTCCGCGGGGCCGCTACGATCCCACTGGCTCAGCAACAGACCAAGATCGGCCCCATCCACTGAATTGTCCCCGTTGAGATCGGCCGGACACAACGGCGGTTCGACCGCACCCGAGGCCAGAATCAGGGTTTCATCCCCGCCCGGACCGCCCTCGATACCGATCGCAAGCCCATCCATGAACGATCCGCCCAGCAGACCGAAGGCGCTGTTGGCATTGGTGTTGATCAGAACCTTGGCGGTGTGAATCACCCCGATTGGCAACTGTATTGACATGGTTGCGGCGGGAAAGGCAGTTTGGCCGTTTTGAACCATGTTGGCACTTATCAATGATCGCAGCGTTGCGGTGCCGGACAGATTCACGAGTTCATCCGGCACCACCCCGATCATGTTGGCAACTTGCTGCGGCACAACCGTCCAGTCGCTGGCAGACGCATACTGCAGCAGCACCGGTGCAGTGTGGCCATGTTCCGGATTGATCGCCTGGCATCCAAACACCCGCTTGGTATCGCCGGTCGCCGGGTCCTTCGCGGGGGTCGATGGGACCGTGGGATCGACAAGCTTCCATGCCGCGGTACCGTTCCAGCGGGCCACCAGCGATCGGCCCGCACCGCTCATGCAGGCGAAGACACCGTTCAGCCATCCGACGCTGATCGTGACATCATCGTTGAAGACGCTGTTACTGCCGGAATTGTCCTTCACCACATTGACCGAGACCGTGAGCGGGCACGCATTACCTTCGCTGTCGAGGACGGTGATGGTGATGTTGTCATACACCCACATGGTCAACGCGCCGCCATTGGTCGACGAGTCAGGCTGGGTAGGATCAGCCGGGTCGAATGTGTCGTCGGCGTCGTCGGCAGTGCCGTGATCATTGATGGTGCCCAACCCGATCAATTCAGCGCACTTCCAATCGATGAACACATGGTTGTTGTTGCCCGAATCCAGCAGATTCTTGGACAGGCAGGTGATATTGCCGCCGGGTGCGGAGATGCCACCATCGAAGGTCACGTTGCACCATCCCGTCGGCGCTGCCGCCATGCTCGCGATACAAGACACGACGAAGGATGGTGCGATACGCGGCCAAACTCCAACGAATCGGACGCCGTTCGATCGACGATTGCGTGTTCCCATGACTGGTTGTCTCCTCAGCCGGCGTATGGCCGGCTCCAATGGCGCTCGAGTCGCCAGACCTCACGGCCTCGATACCCGATTGTACCGGTCCTATGGCTGTCGGCCGCGAGAAAATCGCCGGCCAACAAATCGCGTGCCGAGAGAGACCGCTGCAATCCTCATCCGTTGCCCCGACATCAGGCAAGTGGGCAACGGAATCGCCACCCGTCGCCGAAAGGAAGCGAATTCAGTGAAAACAACGCCAATCAAGGTTTGGTCAGGAACGATCTGCGGCCTTCTCGCGGCCGCGTCAGTCGAGGCGGGCGACGCTGCGGCGCCGCCAAAATTTCGTCTCACCGACCTTGGCATCCTCCGCGGCGGCAATCAGAGCGCTGCGTTTGCCGTCACCGACACCGGCATCGTCGTGGGTCAATCAACCGGGACCGAATCAATGGTGTATTCGCACGCCGTGGCGTGGAACATTCTCGACGCCGGGGTTGAGATCGTTGACATCTCAGGCCTCGGTTTGAGTGGGGCCGTTGCGCGAGCGGCGAATGACGCAGGAGAAGTAGTCGGCATCAGCGATGCCATTGGGTTGAACGCGTTTCTGTGGACATCGGGCGATGTGAATCAACTGCCGACCACCTTCCAATGCTGCAGCGAGGGTCTGGGTGTCAACAACGCGGGTGTCATTGTCGGCCGTGCCGCCATCAGCCAGGGGGGTACGCCCAATGAAGCAGCGCAGTGGGTAAACGGACAATTCTCGCCGCTTCCGTCCCTCGGCTTCGCGTACGACATTCCGTACGGCATCAACGACGCAGGCGATGTCGTCGGTTCTGCGTTCGACGGGCAGAGATATCTCCCAGTGATCTGGAGCGGCGATGGACAGGGCGGCGTCGTTGCTGCACCGCCGGAACCGTTGCCCACCTTCGGCGGGTTCTTTTCGGAAGCGCTGGCGATCAACAATGCAGGGGTCATCGTGGGCTTCTCGCCTAAAGCAACCGGCGGCAGCCATGCAGCGGTGTGGGTGAATGGCGAGATCGACGAGTTGCCCGGTCTTGGCGGTTTCAGTTCAGTTGCTTCCGGGATCAATGATGCGGGCTGGATCGTTGGATACGCGGCGAAGCCCGGCCTCGGCGCCCAGGCGATGCTGTGGATCGACGGCGTGGGGCACGACCTGAACACCCTGCTCGCCAGTGCGCCTCCAGGAACGACCCTGACCGATGCTCGCGGCGTCAACGAATCAGGTTGGATCGTCGGTGAGGGGGTCATTGACGGGCAGATACGGGCATTCCTGCTGAGGCCGGTGCCTGCAGCCGATCTCAATGCTGACGGCGTTGTAGACGGGGCCGACCTCGGACTCCTCCTTGGTTCATGGGGCCGCTGTGGCGATTGCAGTGCTGATCTCGACTCGGACGGCGTCGTGAATGGCGGCGACCTCGGGCTTCTGCTTGCAGCATGGACCGGCTGAGCAGCTCAGAAGAATTGCCATGCTGACCGGTTCAATCGGCCAACTTCCGGCGGGACGCCCCACATGGTCCGTCCCGCCGCGTGCATGGCAATTGAACCTTTATCGTCTCAGCACGAACCCCAGTCACTCAACAGGAGCCCCAGGTCGGCACCGTCCGTCGTGCCGTCGCCGTTGAGATCAGCTCCAGGGGTCGACCAGCCCGAAAGGAGCAGTCCAAGATCTGCGCCGTCAACCTCTCCATCGCCGTTCAGGTCGCTCGGAGAACCCGGGGCAATCGAGCCGGGCGCTGCGTACATCGATTCAATTTCGCACGGAAAGAGTGCCCGGTTATAGACCTGCACATCATCGATCAGGCCCTCAAAAAGTCCCGTCGGGGTCGAGCCGACGATGATGCCGCCGACCATGAACGCCGCGCTCCCCACGGCGTTGATCACGCTCGGTGACTTCGTTCCCTCCTCGACGCCATCGACATAGATCTTCTCGATCTTGCCCGCGGCATACGTTGAGACGACAAAGTGCCAGTCGCCGTCGTTGACGTCGGTGGTGCCAATCGTCTCACCGCCACAGCTGTCTGAAGTGTAGAACCACGCCTTCTTGGGCAATCCATAGCACCCGCCGCTGCCATTCACTGCATTGAAGTATCCGGCGACGATTCCGGATACATGCCGGCCGACGAACACTCGGCTCCCTGTCGGATCGCCGGGTGTTGCAAACTTGATCCAGCTGCAGATCGAGAAATTCACACCTCCGGTGAAGGGAAGGATGTTACCCATGTTCACGCAGCCATTGGTGGAGGTGCTGACGTTGATGGCTCCGCCGGCAACCCCCGCGGACGGAGCGAACGTGGCACCGCCCACGAGCACGCCATTGGAAGAGCCCGCGCTGTCGAACGCAGTCGGGCCACGGCGCTCGTCAAATTTCCAATGAGCGACGGGCCCCTGGTTGGCGGCCATGGTCGAGCGGCCGAAGAGGGCCATCGCGGCAAACGCGGGCGCAAAACACGCAAAGCGGCTCAGAAGCATTGGTCTTTCTCCGTCGATTGATCTCGCAGACCTGGGAAGGGCAAGGATAAACCCGACCAAGGCGCTCCATCTGATTTTACAGGCATACGGCCGGCAATCACCAGAATTCAGGCATGAGACCGCAGAATGTTGACTTCTCGGACGCTGCACCGGCCCAGGCAACCTTCGCATCGCAGGACAGCTGTTTGAACGCCAATCACGCGGAGTCAATTCGGAATTCTGGCAGAATCCGACATGCGCCAGGCGGATCTTGACGTCTCCACTTTCGGACCAGCCCTTTGACCGCCACCCCTGAGACATCCTCACCCGCAGACTGGTCCGACTTCTTCCTTCGCCACGAACGCACCATGACCGCCTTCGCCCTCAGTCTCGTTCGCCAGCCTGCCGACGCGGCCGACCTCATCCAGAGCACGCTGACGCGACTGATTGAAAAGCGGGTCCTGCCTTCGGTTCCGCTCGCGTATGTGCTGACCACCATGAAGCGGTTGGTGCATGATCGCGTGCGCCGGCGCCGGAGCGCCTCAACGGTGTCTTTCGCGGAAGCGCTGTTTCCCGGTGTCGCGATCGAGCCATCGGACAGGATCGACGAGTCGCGCCGGTTGATTGACGCCGTCGCTCGACTCAGCGATGACGAGGCGGAAGTCATATTGCTCCACACCATCGCCGATCTTTCGCTGCGAGACCTCGCCTCGGTGCTCGGAAAACCCTTGGGAACCGTGGCGACGCTGCATCGCCGCGGGATGGCGCGATTGGCGGAAATCCTGGCCGACGACCAGAGACGTGCGGAGGTGCGGCCATGAATTCCGACCGGAGTCACGATCCAAATGGCGATCTCGATGCGCGGCTTCGTGAGCTGCCGATCCAATCAATCGGTTCAGAAGCGCGCGACCGCCTGCTTGCCGGCATCGCCGCTGCGGAGCGCTCCGCTGTGATTCGCTCGGGCTCGCGACCGTTCCGCTGGCCGTTGGCGATCGCCGCCGCAGCGCTGCTCATCACCATGGCGGGCGTGATTCGCCTCGGACTGTCCATCCCGCACCGCAACGGCCCACCCACCGGCGGGTCCCCAACGCAAACGCCCGTGCGGATGGCGATCAACGCCCCCGGTCTCCATGCAGGCGGCCGCACCAGTGAAATCAACATCGAACGCTGGCGCATCCTGCACCAGTCACCTCAGAACACGCTCGACCCTCGGAGCACTCAGCCATGAGCCGAATCCTCGCCCATCCCATCCTTGCCTGCGCAATTCTCTGCTCTGCCTCGCTGTCGTCGATTGCGGCATCGCCCATTGCCGACGAGCCACCCATCCTGATCAGCCTCCGCGTGATTCAGATCGATCAGGATCAGTTGAGCGGCGAAGACCTCGACCAGGGTATCGCGGCCCTCTCGTATTCGGGCGTGCCCGCGGGCTTTCGCGGCGAGCTCCCTGAGGGCCACGCTCCCGTGCCCGATGCGGTCGCCGAGCTGACGCTGACTACCCAGTCAGCCGATGGTTCATCAACCGTGCTCAAGACTCCCGCGATGGGCATGGGGTTTGTCTTCAACGGCAGCGCGATCAAGCTTGGTGAACGCACGTGCCCCGTGAGCGATTCGTCGATGAACCTGCCGGAGCCGGGCGCTTCGGATTCGCCCAGCCCTGCGGGTTCACCCACCGCTGACCCGGCGTTCAAGGTGCTCACCGCTCCGCGACTGCTCGTCAACCCCGGCCAGCAGGCGGAACTTACCGTGGGCCGGCCGGTCACCTACCTCGAACCCACGGCCGACGGCCTCTTCCGTGCCCTCGACCTGCAGGAGTCGTTCGAGGGCCTCACGTTCAAGACCGTGGCGAACCACGATGCGGAAGGGCGAGTCGTCCTCAGCAGTCTCGACCTCACGCTTTCCGAAGTCTCATCGCGGCTGCCGGTGCCCGGCCTCAACCTCGACGCCGGCCGACCGCTGATGCGCACTGCCGAGGTGACCGCCACGATGACCCTGCCCGACGGCATGGCTGCGGTGGTGCCGTTCATGGATGGCGGCGCCAGGCCGAAGCTTCGACTCCTCGTCCTGATCTCGGCGAAGGATGCGAAGGGGGAGCCGGGGGCTCGATAGAGGCTGCCGAGCCAATGCCGCTTCGATTCCACCCTCTAACAATGGTGTGGAAGAGGATCACCCTCGGGTGAATTCGGGCGAATGTCTGGCGTCATTATCGGATATTGACCCATAACGATGATGCTGCTCCCGTCTGAGTGGCAGAGTCTTGGCGGGCACAGCGCAACCTGCGAACGATTTTGTTGTATCGCGATGCACCGATCAGTACCATCGATCATGCACCGTTGGAGTCGTGTCTCCCGGAAGCAAGGAGCACTCTCATGAATACTCGAACTTGTTCGTGGCAGGTTGGAATCGCGACGGCCCTTCTTGCGGTCTGGGGGACCGATTCGCTTTACGGTCAGAGGCCATCGGCTCCGCCTTCCTCGGAGAGCCAGGCCCGACCCTCCGTTGCAGGACCGAAGGAATCCAACTCGATCATCATCGGCTTGCAGAGACAGTGCGATCAGGAGTTGAACGCGGAGTACTTCCGGGTGTTCATCAATGTTGATTTGCCTGGCGTTACAGGCGTCTCGAACATCAGCGTTACGACTGGCGGAGGGTTCAGACTGCCGAATCTCAATGAGGGCGACGATGAAATCAACGTGTCGAATCTTGCTGAGGCGAAGTCGGTGGCGAGCGGAACGTGGACGATCGAGGTGGATGGTCAGATGCCCAGCGTTTCGACCTTTGAATTCGACGCGACCGATTTTGTGGATTCTGATTTCTTTACCTGTCCGACACTGCTTGTTCCGGCGATGGCCGGAGGCGAAGTTGTTCCGCAGGATGTTGTGTTCAGCTGGCAACCGCCGGCAAGCGGTCCTTATCCGGTGTATGTCGTGAACACGTTTCTTGATGTCACCACTCGACATGGAATCAGCGAAGGTCCATCCGTGTTCCTCGATCCGCGGGCAACCTCCTGGGATCCGCGCGAAGAACTTCCATTGGGCCCGGCATTGGTCGGCGTTGGCTACTACTCACTCGGAAGCTCGGATCAGGTAAGTTCGATCCAGGTGACAGCCGGCGACATTGTCTGGGGTGTGTCGTTCTTTGCGCCAAGGGGCTATCCCGACGCGACACCCCTGGTTGCGGTCGGCGGCGAGACCCACGTGCCGTTCGTCATTTCGGAATCTTCCGGTGTGACCGGCGATCTCAACGGCGACAACGTGGTGAACGGAGCCGATCTTGGCTTGCTCCTGGCGGCATGGAATTCGAACGACCCTGCGGCTGACTTGAACGACGATGGAAATGTTGACGGTGCCGATCTCGGTCTGTTGTTGGGGGCGTGGACGTAGCCGAACATCGCGAGTGTCCCTCCGATTCCGGTTTGCCGTTGCGGCCTTGAATTCATCAGGAACACAGCCGGACGGCTTTCGCCGTCCGGCTGCATTTCGACACTACGAGAATCTGAACCTCGGAAGCATGAGCACGGGCTGTCGAGCATCACCGGCGGGACGCCGGTGCCACCATGTGGAGCGGGCCGGGACGGCCCGCCCACCTTGATGCCAATCAATAGTCCATGTCATCCATGCCCGCGCCGGCGCCGGCCGGGGCCTTGGCCTTCTTCTCCTTGATTTCAGTAATCGCGCAGTCGGTGGTGAGCAGCAGGCCCGCGATGCTGCTGGCGTTCTGCAGGGCCACGCGCTCGACCTTGGTCGGCACGATCACGCCCTGCTTCACGAGGTCGCCATACTCCTGCGTCATCGCGTTGAAGCCGTAGCTGGTGTCGGTTGATTCCTCCACCTTCTGGGCCACGATCGCGCCTTCGAGGCCGCAGTTGGCCGCGATCTGCTTGATCGGAGCGGAGAGGGCCCGCTCGATGATGCTGACGCCGATCTTCTCATCATCGTTGAGCGACTTCTGGAGCTTCTCAAGCGCCTTGGACACGCGAAGCACCGCCACGCCGCCGCCGGGAAGAATGCCTTCCTCGACCGCAGCCCGGCAGGCGTGCAGCGCATCCTCGACTCGGGCCTTCTTCTCCTTCATCTCAACCTCGGTGGCAGCGCCGACGTTGATCTGGGCCACGCCGCCGGCGAGCTTGGCGAGCCGCTCCTGCAGCTTCTCGCGGTCGTAATCGCTGGAGGTCGTCTCGATCTGAGCCTTGATCTGCTCGATTCTGCCCTGGATGTCCTTGGTCTTGCCGGAACCCTCGACGATGGTGGTGTTGTCCTTGTCGACGGTAATCTTCTTGGCCCGTCCAAGGTCGTTGACAGTTACGTTCTCGAGCTGGATGCCCAGCTCTTCCATGATCGCGGTGCCGCCGGTGAGGATGCCGAGGTCCTGCAACATCTCCTTGCGGCGATCGCCGAAGCCCGGCGCCTTGACGGCGCAGACCTTGAGCACGCCGCGAAGCTTGTTCACCACGAGGGTGGCGAGGGCTTCGCCGTCGATATCTTCGGCGACGATGAGCAGCGTCTTGCCGCTCTCGGCGATCTTGCCGAGCAGGGGCAGCATGTCCTTGGCGGACGAGATCTTCTTCTCGTGGATCAGGATGTAGGCGTCTTCAAGCACGCATTCCATGGCCGCGGGATTGGTGACGAAGTGCGGTGAGAGGTAGCCCTTGTCGAACTGCATGCCTTCGAGGAGTTCAACTTCGGTTTCGAGGCTCTTCCCCTCTTCGACCGTGATGACGCCGTCCTTGCCAACCTTGTCCATGGCGTCGGCGATGATCTTGCCGATCTGCATGTCCTGGTTGGCCGAGCAGGCGCCGACCTGGGCGATCTCGGTCGAGTTCTTAACGGGCTTGGACATCTTCTTGAGTTCGTCGACCACCACGCCGACAGCCTTGTCGATGCCGCGCTTGATGGCGTTGGCATTGGCGCCGGCGGTGATGTTCTTCAGGCCTTCCTGAAAGATCGCCTCGGCATAGATGGTGGCGGTTGTCGTGCCGTCGCCGGCGTCCTTCGAAGCCTTCTGGGCAACTTCCTTCACCATCTGGGCGCCCATGTTCTCATACGGGTCGTCAAGCTCGATCTCCTTGGCGACGGTGACGCCGTCCTTGGTAACGGTGGGGGCGCCGAAGGACTTCTCAAGGATGACGACTCGGCCGCTGGGGCCGAGCGTGACCTTGACGGCCTTGGCAAGTTTTTGAATGCCGCGAAGAATTCTTTCGCGGGCGTCGGTATCGAATGCGATTTGTTTTGCGGGCATGGGTATCTCCAGTTCGTTCTTGCAAGGCAGGGTTTCGCCCTGCGAGGGTCATTTGTCTGAGCACGGCAGGCTGGAAGCCTGCCCTACGGTTAGCCGATCTCGATCCAGGCGACGCGTTCGGCGTCAACCAGGTACACGTGCGAGCCGTCGGTGATCTTGACGATCTTGTCCGCCTCGGCGGGAATCAGCAGCGCCCTTTTGACGATGCAGGTGTCGGCGTGATCGAATTCGATACGCACGTCACGCTGTCCGTTGAGTTCGCCGAATGCCTGGCGGAGTTGATCGGGGGTCATGGGGAAACGCTGAATCGTCCAAAATGTCGAATCGTCCAGTACAAGCAGTGGGGTGGTCGTCTCGACCAGCCGTTCCTGTCGGGCCGAGACGGCCCGACCACCTGGTCAGCCTTCAATGACGGCAAGAATGTCGTCCTCGGTCATGATGAGATAGGGTTCGCTGTCGATCTTGACCTCGGTGCCGGAGTACGACGTGAAGATCACGGCATCGCCCTTCTTCACGGTGAACGGCATGTACTTGCCAGTGTCCTTGTTCAGGATGCCGCTGCCGGTGGCGATCACTTTGCCCTGCTTGGGTTTGTCCTTGGCGGATTCGGGAAGAAAGATGCCGCTGTCGGTCTTGGTTGCGGCCTCGTCGCGCTTGACGAGAATCTTGTCGCCGAGGGGTCGAATCTTCATGACGTTCTCTCCAGAGAATGAAAAAGGGGTTCAGGGTTCGGGGAAAGAGAAAAGCCGGCGCGGGTCAGGCCCGATACGTCGGCGGGTTGTTGCCAGAAGGTGGAGGGGGAATGGTGGGATTACCCTGGCCCGACGCGGGCCAGATGTTGGCATAGTGGCGCTGCAGGATGCGGCGAAGCACCTCCAGCATCGATTCCAGCCGCACGGGCCGATCGAGGACGGCGAAAGCGCCTTCGCGAAGCGCATCAGCCAGGGTGCGGGCACTCTCCCGGGCCGAGGCCTGCGGCGGGCGAACGACGACGGTCGGGGGCGGTTGGTCGAGCCGGCGCAGCAACTGAAGAACGCGCGGGCCTGCCGGCTGAGCGGCAGTGCCGGCCTGAAGCGGAATAGCGAGATCGACGACGGCGATGTGCACCGTCAGCTTTTGGATGGCCTGGGTGGCCTCCTGGCCGGAGCCAACCTGAACGCAGCGAATGCCCATCGGCTCGAGCAGCCGGGGAAGCTGTTCAGCGAAGGATTGCTGTTGCCAGCCGCCATACGACAGGAGCAGATTGAGCCGCGGCAGCGCATCGCACCCACCCGCCGTTGGAGCGGAGCAGTTGGGTGCATCGTGATATTGGTGGCGCAGCATCACCATGCTTTGGGCGATGCAACCTGCGCGCCGGATCAAGCAATGGGGATTGTGTGCGTAAGCTGCTTGTTTGCAGTGATTTACAGCAGGTTCGCCGACCCTCCTCGGTGACCCGTACTGACAACGCCCCAATCAATTGCTCGATTTTCTGCCAGTTTGGCAGGCCGGATCGACATCTCCCGTGACCAGAGCGGGTCGACGGCATCCATCCCGCCATCAGGGACACTGCAATCCGCAATGGTTGGAGGGATTGCTCGTCCAGATCCTCGGCTGCCGGGGCCTATCATCGCTTCGATCCAACCAACACCACAGAACCAAGGAGTACCCATGACCGTGATGACCGCCGTGCGACTCGGAGAGGCCCTGATGGCACCCGCCAAGATGTCTTTGGGCTATGCAGACGGATTGTGCAAGGACATTCCGGCCGCGAAATTTGGGCACATGCCGCATCCGAAAATGAACCACCCGGCGTTCAACATGGGTCACCTGTCGCTGTATCCGAACCGGCTGATGCAGATGCTGGGTCTGGATCGCCACGTCAAGGAGAAGGCCGGCTGGGACCTCCTGTTCAAGGCCGGCGTGGAGTGTGTGGAGAACGATGGGCGGTATCCATCCAAGGACGAAATCGTCGAGTTCTATATGGACCGATACAAGACGGTCATTGAGCTCCTTCCTTCCGTCGGAGACGATGTCTTTACCCGAGAAAATCCCGCCGAGGGCCGGTTCAAGGAAATGCTCCCAAGTGTTGGAAACGTCGCCATTTTCATGCTCACCAGCCACCCCATGATGCACCTTGGCCAGATCAGCGCTTGGAGGCGGGCCATGGGTATGGGTTCGGTGATGTGACGGCATTCGGCGAATCATTTGAGATTCCGGTGGAATCGGCGCGACCGAAATCGGTATAAATTGATCGACGGGTCGGCTGTTGCACGGGTCGCAGAGTCCCGGCGGCCGACCGTGCCCTGTGGGGCTGGAAGGTGGGAGTTTCAAATGAACCTGGGTAAGGCGGCGCGGTTTCTCGTTGCAAAGTGCTGGATGGCGGCGGTCATCGTTTTGGCGGCCTTCGCGGCCACCCCGGCGATGGCCCAGGGCACCGGAGGTGCATTGCCGGACCCGGTCTCCGGCGGTGATCTCAACAAATTTCTCGACCGATACCTCGACCTGAATCCAGAGCAATGGATGGCCGTGGAGAAGGCCCATGAGTCCTACAAGGAAGAATTCAAACGCCTCCGCGAGAACGAGATTCAGAAGTTTCTCGACGAGATGAGCAAGCTGCAGGGCCGAATGCCGAAGCGGGACGAGCTGAAGGCCTTCCTTGACAAGATGGATCTGCTTCAGGGTCGCATTCGCGGTCTTGACGCCAGACTTTTCAGCCAGATCGAAATCTCGCTGGAGGATTCACAGCGGGCGCTGATGCCGCGCGTGCGGCTGGCTCGTGATCGTGACATTTATCAGGGCGCTTTGACGCGCAACATGCCGGGTGGAAGCGCGTTCGACCTTTCAGAGGTGTATTTCGCCACGGACATGTCGCCGGAGGAGCGCCAGGCCACTGACCCGCTGATCATGAGCTACGAGAACACGCTCACGAATCTGGCCAAGCGGCATTATGACGCCACGGTGAATTCGTTTGTAACCATGTTCGAAGCGATCGAGAAATCCGGAGTCGACACGTCCTGGATGGAGGAGTTCCAGGACCCGGAAGTGATGAAGGACCCGGAACGAATCAAGGAACTGCAGGCCAAGGCCATGGAGTTTCAGAAGGCCATGATGGCGGCCATGGCCGACGCCATGAAGAAGAGCAACGAATTGGCGGCTGATATCACCAAGCTTCACCACACGACCGATCGAGGGATCGAGCCGCTGATGAAGCCCGAAACGGCCCGTCGATTCAAGGATGCATATTACAAGAAGGCCTACCCACGGCTGCGCAACGCCGACGGCGGTGCGGCGCGCATGTTCCAGGCTGCGTTGAAGCTTCACGACTTGACGCCCGATGAGCGTCAGACCATCAACGATACCTTTGGAGCGTTCCAGCGCCAGGACGATGCTCGCGTCGAAGAGATCGTCAAAGCGATCGATGAAAGTCAGGCGAGTCGAAATCCGATGGGGGGCTTTGGCGAAGACTTCCAGAAGGAGCAGGAGAAGCTCAACGAAATGCAGACCAAGCGGGCCGAGGCGTCGACGGCCGCGATTGAGGGTCTGAAGTCGCTGCTTGGCCCCGAGCGTTCGGAACGGTTGGCTCGCGTGGGCACAAGTGAAGGCATGAACGATGTCATTCTTGGAATCGGCGACGTCATGGGATCCGAGGTCGCAGGCGAAGTGGCGGTGGCCGTGGGACAGGATTCGTCCACGGCGCCGAAGCCCGACGATCCGGCTGTTGCCACAGCGCAGTCGTATTCCGGAGACCAGTACGTTCCCTCGGCCATGGGGCCGAAGGATGTTGCCATGATTGCTCGAGAGCTTGACCTGAGCCCAGCGCAACGGACGGTGCTTGACTCAATGCACACCGACTACATTTCGCGATACAACGCGCTGAGTGACTCGATGATCAAGCCGCTTCAGGAGGTGCAGCAGAAGCAGTGGAAGAAGGCGGCCGACGGCACCCAGGAACACGTGCCGCTGAGTGAGTCTGACATCGAGAAATCCTTCGAACTTCGAACGAAGGCGCGCGAGGCCATTGTGGACCTCGATCGGAATTTCTTCAGTGAAGTGGCTTCGGTGTTTACGGAAGACGGCGGCGAGTCGCCCTTGCGGCTGGCCCAGCTGCACCGAGCGTCACAGTGGTATTCATCGTCGAATCTCCAAATGTGGCGCGGCCCGTTCGACTCCGGCGAGGAGCGCGATGTGGATCCCCTGCAGGTGGTGACGTCGGTGCAGCTTGACGAGACCTCCCGATACATCGTGGACCAGATCCTCCTCGACAACGCTGACGAACTGATGGACTCGATGAAGACGTTGAGCGCCATCGAGTTGACCAATCAGATGGAATCGGACAAGTACTATGCGAAGATCGAAGTGATGCAGAAGGAGGACCCGGAATCAGTCATGGGCTCCGGGTTTGATTGGATGGAGGTTTCTCGCAAGGCGGCCGAGCGAAGCAAAGAGGCCCTTGCCAAGCGCAAGTCGTTGAACAAGGAGATCTTCGAAACGATTGATGCAGCGCTCAGCCCGGCGGAAGCGAAGAAGGTGATTCGCGCGTTCAACCGCCAGGCCTATCCGGACGTTTTCAACGACACAAAGTCAGCCGAGAAGTTCCTTGAGCAGGCGCGTGCCTTGAAGGATCTGAGCGATTCGCAGGTGCGGGCTCTCGACGCTGCGACAAAGGAATTCTCCGAGGAGTACGACAGGATTTCAGCGGAGATGATCAAGATCTCCATGAAGCAGGAATCGCCGATGGAGGAAGGAAACGATCCTGAAAGATGGAAGGACTACATGAAGCTGCAGCAGGAACAGGCCAAGCATCGCTTTGATCGCGATGAGGCCTCGGCCAAGGCGATTCGGAGGATTCGTTCGATCCTCTCCGCGGAACAGGCCGCGTTCGTGCCCGGTCTTGACAAGGCGGATCAGGTGAAGACCAACGAATGGGGATTCCCAGACTAAGGTGCGGCCGCGCCCGTTGAAAGCGTGAAGCGCCCGAAGATGTGGCGGTGAACGACGGGGTTGGTCCACCCCGCGGCGAGCGCCAGCCGTTTCGCTTCCGCTATGGTGAACCCTTTTTCCACGCTCAGGATGGCATCGTGACGCACCATGGGCGATGCCGGCAAGGCGAGGATGCGAACGCCCAACCGGGCGATCGCACTTCGGCGCAAGTCATTCCAGACGGCGCCTATGGTGCAGAGATCCCGCATCTGCCGCAGCATTTCGACCGCATCTGGATCCGGGAGATGATGGAGAAACATTCCGGCGTGAACCACCTCGAATGAACGTGGGCCGAAGATCTCAAGGGAACGCAGGGCATCGACAACTTCGACCGTGATCTCCGCGGAGGAGGCCGTCAGTTTCTGTGCGATCGCAACGGTCTTTTCGTGAAGATCAATTGCCGTCACGTGGATTGACATACCCCGAACGCGAGCCCATCGCACGATAGCCATCGGAATGTCCGCCGAGCCTGTCCCAAGATCAAGCACTCGAAGCCGGCGCCCAGCAGGCCAATGTGTGGAGAATTCGGCAACGCGCGCGATGGCAACATTCGACCCGCCGAGCCATCGATTGACGCCGCGAATGAAACCAAGAGCCCGAGCGAGTTCACGCTCGTCAACACCCGGATCATCCATCAGCTCTGATGCCTGAGCCCGATGGGTGAGCGCAGCAACTCCATCGGTCTGACGGTCTGCAACCGCGGGATCATCCGATTTCCTGCCGTCAGGTCCGTGGTCGGTCATCCGTAAACGATACGATGGTCACCATGGCAATGCTTCGAATGGCAACTCTGCTCACTTCGTGCCTATTGACCACGTCCGCGGCCGGTCAGCAGCCACCGCCCAGCGCGCCGGAACAGCATTGGGCGATCAGGCTTGGGGTTCGCGTGGCCGAGGTTGAGCAGGCGGTGAAGACCGTGGATGCGGTTGTGCTGGTGCCCGATGCAGGGGCCTACCTGCGCGAGGTGAGCCGCTGGTCGCGCGTCCATGGCCGGTGGCCAGTCCTGATCGAAGATGATCGATACGCGCCGATGTTCATCCGAAGATTCCATCCGAAAGTGGTGGTTCGTGCCGGCGCCGGTGTTCCGATCGAGGCAGGCACTCTCGAATCCGCACTTCCGGCAGTTGTCGCCCGGTTCTGGGGAGGAGCGGACGCGGGTTCTGTCCAGGGTGTCTTCAAAGCCATGAACTTCGTTCCGCCCGGGCTGGTCGTCACATCAGCCCATGACCCCGCGTGGACCGCAGCCGTTGCCCTCGCTGCGGCACGAGGACAGGAAATCGCGTTCCTGGACGGTTCGTTCGGGGAAACAAACGGAGCCCTGGATCGAGCCGGCTTTGAGAAGCTGGACACGGCCCTTCGTGAGTCGCTCGATGCAACCGGCCGCACCTACAAAGCTCTTGGCGACGACGTCGACGCCGTCACGATCTGCCGATCCATGGCCATGCAAACCAGAGGACTTGGCGGGTCCGGCGACAATCAACCGATCGCAACGACCGACGCCCTGCTGCGAAATGCAGACGGTTCCCGATCGGCCATCGTCAGCAACATCTTCGGTTCCGAAGCCCGATGCGCGTACGTCGCCATGTGTTCGCTCTTTCTGGTTCCGGAAAGTGTGATGCTGGTGAACGGCTACAAGGGCGGCCCCGGATGGGACGACTACGACACGCCTGACGCCGTACGAATGCTCATGGAGAAGGGGTATACGGTTTCAACCCAGCGGGGCCCTGACGGGGGGCGGAGAGACTGGAGGACACTCGGTATCGGAGGTCTGCACACGGACCTCTTGGCCGTGAACTCATCCGGCAATGCAGATTTCTTCGATCTGCTAGGCGAGCGGCTGACCAGCATGGACGTGCCGGTGTTCAATGAGCCGGCCGCGGTCCATTTCATCCATTCGTGGTCGATGACGCGCCCGGCCGACCCGACAACCGTCGGCGGTCGCTTCATCGAGCAGGGAGCGTATGCCTATGTTGGTTCGGTTCGCGAGCCGCAGCTCAATGCCTTCGTTACGCCAAGGGCACTCGCTGACCGGTGGATGAACTTCGTTCCGTTTCTCGTGGCGGCACGAATGTGGGAGGGGCCGTATTCCAAGCCATGGTGCATCAATCTCTACGGAGATGTGCTCATGCTTGCGAGGCCGCCTTCCTCGCTTCCGTCGACGCGCGTGGCGCCGGAACAGCAGCCGGCCGGCACCACTGACCTGCGCGAGGAAGCCAAGAGAATGATCCGAGCGACGGAAGACGATCACACCGGCGAAGATTATCGCATGGCCATTCGGTTGACTGAATTGCTCGGCGAGGATGCGATCGCCTGTGCCCTGTGGGCCAATGCGGTCAAGGCCGAGGTCGCCGATGCCTCCGCGGCCGCCGCGATCGGACCGCTGTTTCGTCGTGGAAATCTCCGCGACTTCCTCGACGCGTTGAGCCGCCTGCGCGAGATTCGTGAAACGGATCGCGATCTGTTATGGCAGTTCGCAGCGCCGAGACTTGGGCCCGGCATGGATTCGGAACTTCTGGCCCTCCTTCAGATCAATCTTCGCCGGCCGCGGATCGACCTCGACGCCAAGGAGATCACCAGGATCCTGAGGCAATCACAGGGCCAGCAGGCTGTCGATCATTTCATTGATCGAATCCTTGGCGGCGCCGTCGACGCCGCCATGCGGCAACGGCTGGAATCGATCCGTAAGGGCGGCTGATCAGAGATCGGGCTTCTTTCCAACCAGCTTATAGGTCCGCTCGCCCTCCATCCGGGCATAGACGGTGACTTGGCCGGTGGTTTGGTAACCTTCGAGATGGGCCGCCTGTATCGGCGTCACGACGTGTGCCACCATCTCATCAGGGCTTGGCGGACGGAACGTCGCAAAGACGTCAATGGCGTTGAACTGCCGTTCCGCGCCGTCAACCACCAGGGTCCAGCCCGAGGTTGGAGCCTGCGCCACGATGGCCACCCGAAGCATCAGTTCATCGCCCCCGAGAGTCTCCATGGCGAAGGCGGTCGGCGGTCCCGTGAACTTCTCGTCAGATCGCACAAACGAACTGGCGGGACTCGTTGAATTGCCGGGAGGAGCGATTGGCGCCTTGGGCGAGGTTGGTTTGCACCCCAGGCCAATGAGGATCGTGGACGAAATCAGGACTGTTGTTCGACCGGCTGTCATGGTGCTACAGGCTAGGCCGACAACCGCCTTAGATGCCAAGGGCCTTCGCCATTGTTGACCCGAGATCTGCCGGGCTCTCCGACACGTTGATCCCGCAAGATTTCAGCGATTCAATTTTCGACTGGGCGGTGTCGTCCGCCCCGCCGATGATGGCGCCGGCATGCCCCATACGCTTGCCCTTCGGCGCGGTGCGGCCCGCGATGAACGCGGCGATGGGCTTCTTCATGTGGGCCTTGGCCCAGCGGCCCGCATCAACCTCATCGGACCCGCCAATTTCACCGATCATCACGACGCCATCCGTCTCCGGATCATCATTGAACATCTCCAGCAACTCGATGAAGTTCAAACCCTTCACGGGGTCGCCGCCGATGCCGACGCATGTGGTCTGGCCGATGCCGCGCTGCGAGCACTGCCACACGGCTTCATAGGTCAGTGTCCCGGACCGGCTCACGATCCCGACCGCCTTGCCGGTTTTCGCGTCCGCCTTATGCGTGTGAATGTATCCGGGCATGATGCCGATTTTGCACCCATCCTTGAACGAGGCGCTGGCCCCCTCGCCGCTGACGCGCTGTCCCGGCGAGATCACCCCGGGGCAATTCGGACCAATCAATTTTGAATCCGGGTAATCCCTCAACATGGCCCGCGCCTTCACCATGTCCTGAGTGGGAATGCCCTCGGTAATCGCGCAGATCACCTTGATACCCGCGCCCGCAGCCTCGAGGATCGCATCGGCTGCGAACGGAGGCGGCACAAAGATCATGGTTGCATCGGCGCTGGTCGCCTTGACGGCGTCCCGAACGGTATTGAAGATCGGTAATCCGTTCTCGTCCTTCTCTCCACCCTTCCCGGGAGTGACGCCGCCGACCATCCGGGTGCCGTATTCAAAGCAGCCCTTCGTGTGAAAGGCGCCTGCCGAACCGGTAATGCCCTGACAGATCACTCTCGTATTGCCATGAACCAGAATTGCCATAGGGCGGCAAGTGTAGCGGCATTCCCGCCGGCCGACCGCTGGTTCCGGCTCCGCCCGTCAGCCGCCGACATACTTCGAATAGAGTCGGCGGGCATCGGTCGGATCGTCGATTCCGGCGAACACTGCCCGGCCGTCGCGAAACAGCGTCATTTCAACGGCCTGGCCCTCATCGTTCCTCTCCGTTGCGAATGATCCGCGCAAGAAAAATGCGCTGGCCGCGAACGATCCGTGCGGCGCGAGGCGCTGGGCCATGGACTTAAGGTCAATCCCGGAGGTTCCATTCGCCGGAGTCACCTGCATCGCCCCGCGGCCGCACAGGCTCGTGACCACGCCGCCGGCTTTGGCGTTGAGGAACTCAAAATTCCTCGAAGCGCAGCAGGGGCATTGAGGGGAAATTCCTCCACCCATCTCGAAGCGCCGCCACTCGTTGCTCCAGAGATCGATCGAGAGCATCGATCGATCAATTGCTTCCCATGCACCCACCAAGGCTTTGATCGTCTGCGCTACCTCGAAGGACGCAATGGTCATCACCGCTGATGCAAGCACACCGGCGGTGTCACACGTTGGAGTGGTGCCCGCGGGGGGCGCTTCCGGAAAAATGCATCGCAGGCAGGGCGTCGCCATCTCAACGGGCCATCGCGTCGATCCCTTGGGAAGGATCGCCATGGCGAGTCCGGTTGTCGCCACAGCCCCGCCGTAGAGGTAGGGAAGGCCGCGGCTCACGGCCAGATCGTTGAGAAGGTAGCGCGTCTCGAAGTTGTCGAGTCCGTCCACGATGACATCGGCTCCCTCGCTCAACGGTATCGCGTTGCACGCATTGAAATCCGCGACAACTCCACGAACCTCGACGTCTGAGTTGATTCGTTTCAGCCGGGCTTCCGCCGCTGCGGCCTTTGGAACTCCGTCCCGTGCATCGGACTCCTCAAACAAGGTCTGTCTCTGAAGGTTGGTCAGTTCGACGACATCGCGATCGATGATCGTCAGGCGTCCCACACCAGCGCGAGCCAGCAAGTCGCTGGCCACCGTTCCGAGCGCCCCGCAGCCGACGATAAGCGCGTGAGATTCGCGGAGTCGTCGCTGTCCCTCATCGCCGATTCCGGGAAGCAGGCGCTGACGGTGATACCGATCGTGCGCGGCCATGTACGAGATGCTAGTAGCGCCAAATGAATATCGCCCCGCGAAATGCGGGGCGATGGGTCAGATCAGTCGTGTTGATTACCAGGCGAAGTGGGCAAACGCCTTGTTGGCCTCGGCCATTCGGTGCGTTTCCTCGCGCTTCGCGATGGCTTTGCCTTCACCCTTGGCGGCATCCATCAGTTCCTTGCTCAATCGGATGTGCATGGGCTTGCCTTTTTCATCGCGGGCAGCGCCGATGATCCACCGGAACGTCAGAGATTGAGCACGGCCGGCTTTCAACTGCATCGGTACCTGGTAGTTGGCGCCGCCGACGCGCTTCGAACGGACTTCAACCTCCGGACGCACGCGGTTAAGCGCCTGGTGGAAGATCTCGATCGCCGTGGTCGGCATGTTCTCCGGCTTTTCCTTTTCAAGCCGCCGCTGGATTTCTTCCAGCGCACCGTACACGACCCGGGTGGCGACGGCCTTCTTGCCGTCCTGCATGACACAGTTGATGAATTTGGAAAGCGTGATGTCGCTGAAACGCGGATCGGGCTTCAGCTGCTCTTTTGACTTCGTAACGCTGGCCATGCGGGCTCCTTGACTGGCTGTTCGCCGCGAAATGCGGCCTGCTGTTCACCGCGGCCGGGCATTTCCCAAGGAGATCGCCGCGATTACTCGCCCAAGATTTCGCCCCGCGAACATCGCGGCGCGGATGAAACTACTTCGGTCGTTTGACGCCGTAGAGCGATCGACCGCGCTTGCGGCCGTCAACACCAAGGCAGTCCAAGGCCCCGCGAACAACGTGATATCGCACACCGGGCAGGTCACGCACGCGGCCGCCGCGAACGAGCACGATCGAGTGCTCCTGCAGGTTGTGGCCTTCGCCGCCGATATACGCCGTCACTTCCTTGCCGTTGCTCAAGCGCACTCGGCAGACCTTTCGGAGAGCCGAATTCGGCTTCTTCGGGGTTACCGTGCGGACCTGCAGGCACACACCGCGCTTCTGCGGACATGCGGCGAGGTCCTTGACCTTTGACTTGGCTGCCGGGTCTCGGCGCGGCTTGCGAACCAGCTGATTAATCGTGGGCATGGGTGCGTTGGGTTAGCTGAAAAGCGAACCGGGGAAGATAACAGCCTCTGCCTCTCGTTGCAAGCAGATGATCGGCGTTCCCAGGGCTCTCCAGATTACCAGTTCCGGCCGGGCGATGCGTCTCGCACCGCCCAGAGACTGCCTGCCCACGTGGCGATGACCCGCCGAATGGTTGCCCGCTGGTCGCCACTGGATCGAAGAAAGACATAGGCCGTGCCTCCATCCGGGGCGATCCAATCGAAATCGAGGACGACCCATTCTGTTCGGCCCCTCGTGGCAAAGGGTAACTTGTCAGGATTTGGCTCAATCGTGCCGTCATCCCACACGATATCGAACCGATCTGGATCGAATTGCGACAACGCAAAAATTCGGAGAGATTGCAGCTCGCTTCCGGCCAATTTCGAGTCCCAGCCCGGCCCTGTTGGATTCTGAAATACGAATCGGCTGACGCCAGCCTGCGATCGAGCGGCGACAACTTCGTGGAACAATGTCGCGAGAAGGGCTGATTTCTGCGCCACCGCGGGGCTTGCAGCGGCAAGCGATCGTGCTTCGCGAACTGCTTCGCGATTGGTCAGTAGAGTCATGGGCTGGCCCGTGACGGTCGCACGGGGCAGCTCGAATCGGTGGGCAGCGACCGACGGCTGCACAACCTCGATTGGTGTTGCGTAACGGGATTCATGGGTGGCAATGCTCTCGCAAGCGGCCATACTCAGCGAGGCAACGCCGATGAATGCAATGGTTGGTCTCATGGCAATTCCTCTCAATCCGGCTTTGGTTCCTCAGGCGGATTGGCAGCTGTGGGCCAGGGGCCGTCGGCAACGCAGGACAGATTCACCACCCAGAATCGATTTACGTCCTGGTCGGCCCTTGGAAAATCGATGATGGCAACCTCCACCTGGTGCGAGCCGGGCGTCAGTTCCGGGCACGGAATGATCAGCGGTTCGATCGTGGCGCTGGACGACCAACCCGAGCGATCAAAGTCGCTGGCCCAGATCTCCCGGCCCCCAACGGTTTTCTTGCCAGCCCCCGGGTTCGCCTGCCGACGCTGGGCGCCGGACTCATCCCATGGACGAATGCGAAGCACTTCGCGGCCATCCACCCGGATGACATGCGTTCTAGTAACGAATTCGTCGCCGCCCTTGCTGCCGTGGCCGGTGGTCAGAAGCCGAAGTCTCGGCTGGGCCAGATCGCGGGGTATGGAGATAGTTCCCAGCAATTTCGGCGATTCCGGCGAAAGCCGTCCCTCTACCACACCGACAGCCAAGACCGGACGCCGAGCGCCGACGGTCTCATCGTGGAATTTCAGATGGGCCGAAATGGTCCATCCGGGGTCCTTCCATGTCTCGATGGAGAACCGAAGCGTAACCTCGCCCTGAAGCTTGGGTGCAAAGGCGGTTACATCGAGCGTGTGCGTGGACGGAGCACCAAACGCCGTGATGAATCGCATCAGTTCAATCGACGCTTGGTCCTTCTCGCCGACTATCAACACTCGCCCGAGGCGCGTCCAAGGATCGGCGATTCTCCGCTGTTCTCCCTCCGCAACGGCCACCGGGGCGGCCGAAAGTTCGAGTGCGAGTCCTCTTAATGCAGCCGGGTCGGTCGGCATCGGCGGAAGAGCCACTCTTACTTCGACGGTTTGCCCATGATCCAGCCAACGGCAGCTATCGCCGGGGATTGGCTCGGTTGCCTCCTTCTGCCAGAACACCGGTTTTTCGTGGAGCAAGGAGACGGCTGATGTGGTGGGACCAAACGCCGTAAACACCACCAAGGCGCATAGCGCAGCGGTTGATCTCCATCTGGGGAATCGTCTCCGGGGACACATTCTTCAAATTCATCGGCAATTCCGGACGCCTGGCTCCGAAACCCGCGGTCAGGCCGACGCAAACCGATCACGAGCGGCCACAGCCATCTCGTCGCACCGTGTGTTCTCGGGATGGTCGGCATGGCCGCGAACCCACTGAGGTTGAAGAGCGTGTGTGATTCGCAACGCATCGAGCCGGCTCCAAAGGTCCTGGTTCATCACGGGCTTCTTGGAGGCGGTCTTCCAACCTCGCTTGATCCAGCCATCAAGCCATTCGTTGAGGCCGTTGACCACATATTGGCTGTCGGAATACAGGTTGACTCTGCAGGGTCGGTCAAGGACCTGCAGTCCTTCAATGACGGAGGTGAGTTCCATGCGATTGTTGGTTGTGGCGGGATCGCCTCCGGAGCGTTCGATCACCTTGCCGGAACTGGGGTGCTTCAGGATGAAGGCCCAGCCACCGGGTCCTGGATTCCCGGAACAGGCGCCATCGGTGAAGAGGTCTACGACGACGTTCGGGTCCGGCATGGAGGAAATCGTAGCGGCGCGGTCGAAGTCGTCGATTCAGGCGTCACGAAACAACGTTGACGCCTGGCTCGGCGTGCCTGATGGAAGGAAAGGGGGGTTTGATCGCGCTTCGGCGTACGGATACACTCCGCATTCTGTCTCGACCTCAGACAGGCCTCGCGGGCGAGTACCCAAGTGGCCAAAGGGGACAGACTGTAAATCTGTTGGCATTGCCTTCGAAGGTTCGAATCCTTCCTCGCCCACTTGCATGGCCGAGCGGCGCTGAAGGGTTCGATTTCTCGAAACCTCCAGCTTCGCGAGGCGACAATCGAATCCCGCGGGGGCCCCATTCGGGGTGTAGCTCAGCTTGGCTAGAGCGCTTGCTTCGGGAGCAAGAGGCCGCAGGTTCAAATCCTGTCACCCCGACTTGAGAGATATGAGCCCTTCGGCGAGCACGTCGAAGGGCTTTCTTGTGAC
This sequence comes from uncultured Isosphaeraceae bacterium, assembly GCA_964407695.1. Taxonomy (GTDB): domain Bacteria; phylum Planctomycetota; class Phycisphaerae; order Phycisphaerales; family SM1A02; genus CAYOWQ01. The sequence continues at coordinate 597,509 of CAYOWQ010000001.1, forward strand.
GGGGATTGGAGTTGTGCGGCGAGGGGTAACATTCAGGGTTCGGCTGCGGATTCCCTCATATCGCGCGAAATCCGGCACGGCGAAGGCGCACTCTGACCTCTGTCGCCCGTGAGCGGCAGCACAATGGGCTCAGGCAATCGAGCCTCGCACACTTGAACGACGTCCGTATCGATTGATTCTCACGCAGGTCAGTACTCCCTGTCTTTGCGGTGGTACGATGAATTCGCTCGATGGAAGAAACCGCATACATCGGCAATCGAATGGCACACGGAGACTAGCCTTGACTACAACGCGCCTGCTGAGGTTCCTCGTCGTATTGCTCTCGTTCGGCATCGCACTCTCAACGGCGGAGGCTCAGACCACTGTAAGCCCTGCCGAAGCGCGCGTGATCGCCAAGGAAGCGTACATCTACGGCTTCCCGCTGGTCGACAGTTACCGCGTCCAGTACGCGTACTTCGTCGATGAGAAGGACCCCGAGTACAAGGCGCCCTGGAACCAGATCCGCAACTTTTCCCGCGTCTTCACTCCCGAGGACAAGGCGGTCCAGACCCCCAACTCCGACACGCCGTACTCCTTCCTCGGCTTGGACCTGCGCACCGAGCCCATGGTGCTGACGGTGCCGAAGATCGAGGGTGGTCGCTACTTCAGCCTCCAGCTCATCGACGCTTACACGTTCAACTTCGCGTACATCGGCAGCCGGTCGACTGGGAGCGACGGAGGCAGCTTCCTGGTCGCCGGGCCGGGCTGGAAGGGCGAGACGCCCGAGGGTATCAAGAAGGTCATCCAGTCGGAGACCGAGCTGGTGCTAGTCGCCTACCGCACGCAGCTGTTCAACCCCGAAGACATCGAGAATGTCAAGAAGGTGCAGGCGGGGTACAAGGTGCAGCCCCTCTCGGCCTTCCTCAGCCAGCCTGCGCCGGCCGCCGCGTCGGCGATTTCGTTCATCAAGCCGCTTACGCCCGAGGGACAGCGGACCTCGCTTGAGTTCTTCAACATCCTGAACTTCACCTTGAAGTTCTGCCCCACCCACCCGTCCGAGACGGAACTCATGGCCAAGTTCGCCAAGATCGGCATCGGCGCGGGCAAGACCTTCGACGCGGGCAAGCTCTCGCCCGAGATGAAGAAGGCCATCGAGGCCGGCATGGCCGACGCCTGGGTCGAGTACGGCGAACTGAAGAAGCAGATGGACGCGGGGAAGGTCTCCTCGGGCGACACCTTCGGCACGCGGGAGTGGCTGAAGAACAACTACCTCTATCGCATGGCCGCCGCGATCATCGGGCTCTACGGCAACTCCAGGCAGGAAGCGATGTATCCGCTGTACCTCGTGGATTCCGAGGGGCAGGCGCTGGACGCCTCCAAGTACGCCTACACGTTGCGCTTCGCGCCGGGGCAACTGCCGCCCGTCAACGCGTTCTGGTCTGTGACGATGTACGAACTGCCGGCCAGCCTTCTCTCGGCCAATCCGCTCAACCGCTACCTGCTCAACTCGCCGATGCTGCCGAAGTTCAAGAAGGACGCGGACGGGGGCTTGACGTTCTACATCCAGCACGAGTCGCCGGGCGCGGACAAGGAATCCAACTGGCTGCCCGCGCCCAGCGGACCCTTCTTTGCGGTCATGCGACTCTACTGGCCCAAGCCCGAGGCGCTCGACGGCACATGGAAGCAGCCGCCGCTCACCAGGGTGGAGTAAATCAGAATCGGCTTCGCGCCGCCCAATTTCTACGCCGCATACATGGAATGGAGTACTCCCAGCCTCTCTTGCGGCCTCGCGGGCGTATGGGGATCACCGCGGCGCAAAATGTTCTATCTAAGGGGCCCGACAGCCTCGCGAGGCCGACAATCGATTCCCGCCGGGGTCCCTTCGGGGTGCAGCTGAGCTTGTAGAGCACTCGCTTCGGGAGCAAGAGGCCGCAGGTTCAAATCCAGTCACCCCGACTGACAGGACGAGAAAGTGCCACTTGAAGCGTGCATCCAGTGGCATTTTTCTGGAATATCCTGAACATCGCGGTGTGATGAAAGGTGGGTTCAAATGGTCTGCGCGGTGATGTCACGCGAAGCACGAATCGCGTGAGTCACGCAGTTATCGCGGTAGCACGAGTTCAAATCCTGTCAGTCGTTTCTGCGCCGCTCGCCTCAGCGCGGCCACACGCCGCTGCTTCGCTGTGCGGTAATGACTTTCTGGTGAACGCGCCCGGATGTAGGGGGCATGGTAAGATTTCGCACCACGCTGAAGGAGCCATCACGATGCCCGCCATCAGGTCGTCGTCGTCGTCGTCGTCGTCGTTCATCACCGTCGCACTCGTCTGCTCTCTGGCTACGGCCGCCGCACAAGCACAGAGCGGCAAAGCCGGGGACGGATCGCCAGCCTCGCTTGACCGAACCGTATTGCCGATCCCGGAACCGGCACGGCAGACCTATACCGAGTTGGATGCTCGAAATGCGATAGCCCCGCCGCGCTTCGAAGTGAATGCGCCACAAGGTGCGCCGAACATCGTCATCGTGCTGATCGACGACATCGGTTTCGGAGCCTCCAGCGCATTCGGCGGACCGATCAACATGCCGACGTTGGAGAAGGTCGCGCAGACGGGACTGAAATACAACCGCTTCCACACGACGGCATTGTGCTCACCGACTCGGGTGGCATTGCTCACTGGCTACAACCATCACAGCAACAATGCCGGATCGATCATGGAAACGGGCACTTCCTTTCCGGGGAACACGGGCGTGCGGCCGCAATCGATCACGACCTGTGCGGAAGTGCTCCGGCAGAACGGATTCAGCACCGCCGCCTTCGGCAAGTATCACGAAACGCCCCCTTGGGAAATCTCCGCAGCCGGGCCGTACGACCGTTGGCCCACACATTCCGGATTCGAAAACTTCTATGGCTTCATCGGCGGCGAGACGAACCAGTACTCACCGATCGTCTACAACGGGACAGCACAGGTCGAGCTTCCCGAAGATCCGAAGTATCACTTCACCACGGACATGACGGATCACGCCATGTCGTGGATGAGGCTCCAGAAGGCGTTGAGCCCGGACAAGCCGTTCTACCTGTACTTCGCGCCTGGCGCCACCCACGCGCCGCATCACGTCCCCAAGGAATGGGCCGACAAGTACAAAGGCAAGTTCGATCAGGGGTGGGACAAAGTCAGAGAGGAGACCCTCGCCCGCCAGATCAAACTCGGTGTCGTGCCCGCCGGGACCAAACTCGGGCCAAAACCCAAAGACATCAAAGACTGGGCGGCCTTGTCGGCTGACGAGAAAAAGCTGTTCACGCGTCAGATGGAGACCTTCGCGGGCTTCGCCGAGCACACCGACAACGAGATCGGCAGGCTCTACAGCGCTCTCGAGGACCTTGGGCAGGCAGACAACACGTTGTTCATCTATATCGTGGGCGACAACGGCGCCAGCGCCGAGGGCCAGATGAATGGGATGTACAACGAGATGACCTACTTCAACGGTGTTCCCGAAACCGTCGCGGACATGTTGAAGCACTATGACCAGTGGGGCGACCCGACCACCTACCCGCACTATGCGGCGGGATGGGCAGTCGCGATGGATGCGCCTTTCTCATACACCAAGCAGGTCGCCTCCGACTTCGGCGGCACGCGCAACGGCATGGTGATCCGTTGGCCCAAGGGCATCAAGGCCAAGGGCGAAGTCCGATCGCAGTTCGGTCACGTGATCGATATCGCACCGACGATTTATGAGGCCACGAAAATCCCCGCGCCCAAGATGGTGAACGGCATAGCGCAGGACCCCATCGAAGGCAAGAGCCTGGTCTATTCATTCGACAACGTCGGCGCCAAGGAAACGCACACCGTTCAATACTTCGAGATGTTCGGCAACCGCGCGATCTATAGCGACGGCTGGTATGCGCGAACCATCCACCGGCCGGCTTGGCAGGCCAAGCCGTCGCAGACCCTCCAGGAAGATTCCTGGGACCTGTACAACTCCAACGAGGATTTCAGCTTGTCGAACAACGTCGCTTCGGCGAACGCGGACAAACTGAAAGAGCTCCAGGCGCTGTTCATGAAGGAAGCCGAGAAATATCACGTGCTTCCAATCGACGACCGGCTGCTGGAACGAACCAATGCCGAAATGGTCGGCAGGCCCACGGTCATGGAAGGGCGCAACACCGCGACGTACGGCCCGGGCATGACGGGCTTGGGCGTCGATATCTTCATCGCCACAGTCGGCAAGTCCTACACGATGACGGCTGATGTCGATGTGAAGGCAGGCGCCAACGGCGTGATCGTCTGTCAGGGCGGCCGCTTCGGCGGCTTCTCATACTTCCTCAACGATGGCAAACCCACCTTCGTCTACAACTATCTCGGCTTGGAAAAATTCACCGTTGCATCCACCGAGGCCCTCAGCCCCGGCAAGCACACCATCGTGTATGACTTCAAATCCGATGGCGGCCTGGGCAAAGGCGGCGTCGGCACGATCACGATCGACGGCAAGAAGACCGGAAAAGGACGGATCGCCAAGACACAGCCCGGGATCTTCTCGGTGGATGATCTTGCTGATGTCGGCACCGATGACGGAACGCCCGTCACGGACTACAAGTCGCGGAAGTTCATCGGTACGCTCAACAAGGTCACGATCACGACGTCGAAATGAGCCGGCGACTCACGTTCACGTGGCCGGGCCACACTACAGCGCATTGATCAACCGTTCAAAATCAATACCGTCGACTTCAGCGCAGGAACGCAGAAAGAGTTCAACTGGAGTCCAGTCACGCCGATTCGTGCAAAGAGCCTTGTTAATGCGGGGCTCTTTGCACGGGAGTCGTTGCCAGTCGGACCTATTCGGCAATGCGGCCGTGAAGAGCATGCAGCAACCGCGGCGTCTCCGTGCGATGGGACCCAAAAACAATGACTGGATGGGAATGTCATCGTTCTGGATCTGGATGCAACACTGCAGCCTGGTATTCGGAGAATCGGACGTTCGATCGCCGAATTTCGACTCCGCGATCGCGATCGTCATTCGTGATGGGGATCAGCCTTCGAGTGGTGCCCTCCGTTTTTTGCTTGTCGTCAAACCGTAGAGGGTCAGAATTCCAAATAGCGCACACATGGCGGATGCCAGGAGGATGGCAATGCGCGCGACATCGAACTGTGAAGGCGTGAAGGCCAACCCGGCGATAAACACTGACATCGTGAAGCCAATCCCAGTCAAGATCGCGCCCCCGGCAATAAGCGCCCATGACATGCTCGGCGGTCGTACCGCGAAACCCGCTCGCACCGCCAGCCAGCTCATGGCGAGCACTCCAATCGGCTTCCCCACGACAAGCGACATTACAATCGCCCAAATGAGCGGTTGATTCAGATTTGTGCCGGAAAAGGAGACGCCCGCGTTGGCGAGCGCGAAGATCGGAAGAATGGCAAATCCAACCCACGGATGCAACATCATTTCCAGTCGTTCTACGGGAGAAACCGACTCGCGTGTCGCTCGGCTCGCTTGGCGCAGCTCCTTTCGTTCTACCGACCTGCCCGTGGCGTGCTCGCCCTTCGATCGGGCAAGCACTCGCCCTAAAATGGCCCGCATTCGGATGTTGCTCACCCATCGTCCTGTGGGAGTCAGAAGCCCAAGCACGACGCCCGCGACTGTCGGATGGATACCGGATGCATCAAAGCACAGCCAGATCGCCGCACCCATGGCGAAGTACACCATGACGCTCCTGATCCCGATGTACGCCGTCGCCGTGAGCACGATGATGCCTATTCCGGCAGCGGCGAGCGACAGCCAATTCACTCCATCGCTGTAGCCAATGGCTACGACGAGGATGGCGCCGACGTCATCGAAAATGGCCAACGACAGGATGAAGAGGCGCAAGGTGGATGGAACCCGTGAGCCGAGCACGGCGAGGCATCCAAGCGCGAATGCGGTGTCCGTGGCCACGACTGTGCCCCAGCCTCTTGCCCCAGCCTGCCCGCGCATCACCGCCAGAAAGACGCATGCAGGGACGATCATGCCGCCAATCGCCCCGGCAAGGGACAGCATCGCAGTGCGAATATGCCGCAATTCACCCAGGACCAGTTCGCGTTTGAGTTCGAGAGCCACCACAAAGAAGAACAGCGTCATCAGCCCGTCGTTGATCCAGTGCCTCAGAGACCGAGCGAACTGAAAGGCGCCGAAGTGCAATCCAAGGGGCATTTCCCAGAACGCCAAAAAGGACGCGGAGCATCCGGCATTGGCCAGGACCAGCGCCGCGATGGTCGACACGAGCAGGAGGACGGCAGCCGGAGTTTCGATCGCGAAAAATCGTGCAAGCGGCTTCGTGAACCAATCGGCGATCTCGGCCGGAAGATGTTCACTCCCTTGGCTTTTCAACTTCGACCCGCGTGTCTTTTGTGCCGCTTCCGCAACCCGTCAACTGGAATGTCTTTCCAACTCAGGCAGTTCTCACCGTGGAACGAATTCGCCGGTTGTCACGCTCCGCCATCATCTTCCCATCGGCGGACGGCGCCAGATGTTCGCGTGCGTCCTCTCATCGTCGCCTTCCAAGCAGACTCTTCCGGGTTGATGATCGGAGGCGCTGTCACCGGCGCATCATGTCTACCCATGGCTCGCAACCAGCGGAAGTGCGAAGCGATGCCAGCCAGGAACGAACGGTGTTCGTGATACGCCACCCCAAACTCGCGACAGACGCGCTCCACGATATTCGACATCGCGGGGTAATGCACATGGCAGATTCCCGGAAACAAGTGATGCTCGATCTGCAAATTCAACCCACCCAACAGCCAGGCGGCGAGTCGGCTGTGGCGCACGAAATCGCAGGTACTTTCGACCTGGTGGATCGCCCACGCATTCTCGATGCGATTGGCTTCGCTGGGCGCGACGAACTCGGCTTCCTCCACAATATGCGAAAGCTGAAACACGACGCTCAGAGAAATGCCCGCCACCGTCGCGGCAACGGCGTAGAAGATCAACACCACCCACCAGGAATGGAAGATCATCGGGATGCCGAAGGCGAGAGCGAGAAACGTCAGCTTGCCGCCAAGGAAAAGCACAAGGTTCCACCTCCGTGGCCGCGGGATGGAATGACCGCTGACATTGGCGCGAATGACATCAATGTAATCGCCATACAGCTGCCATCGGATCGCCATGAATCCGTATAACGGCCACATGTAAAGGTGTTGCCAGCGATGAATGGGCAGACGCCTCTGATACGGCGTGACTCGACCAAGCGCGCCCAGATCAATATCCGAATCATGGCCGGTGATATTCACGTACGTGTGATGAAGCAGCGTGTGGCGATAGCGCCAGATGTACGACGACCCGCCGATGAGGTCCAAGGTCATTGCAGCGAGCTTGTTCACCCACGGCCGATTCGAAAACGCATCGTGCCCGCCATCGTGCTGCACGTTCAGGCCGATTCCCGCCGTAGCAAACCCCAGCAGAGTCGCCAGCGGCAGGGCCTGCCACCATGTTCGAGCGAAGAACACCAGCGCCACATACAGCCCAAAGAACACGGCAAGCAGGACCGCGGCCTTCACATATAGTTGCACGCAGTCGCGGCGATGCTTGCCGGTGCGATTGAAGTAGTCATCGATGTGCCGCTGCATCACCTGCTGAAATGCGGCACTCCCCGAGAATTTGGGATGCTTCGCATTGAGCTGATCGCCGACGGCAGACACGATGGATCATAGCCCATCACCGAGCGGAGTCGCATGGGGTCGACATCATTGCATGGTGATTGAAAGCCGACTCGCGACATTCTACGTAACAGAGAACGCCGCCCAAGGCGACTCGAGACACAAGGCACGCTGCAGCGCCGTGATCAGAACGCATTAATGGAAGCTCATTCGAATTCTGTGCATTGTGCCCGAGCCTGTACCTGGAAACGGGTGCTTCCAACCTGTCTTGCGAAGCCGCGGGCTTGAAGGGAAAATCACTGCGAATGAACTCCGCGGCCGAAGTATCCTTTCCGCTGTGGAGCGCATGCGGCTGGGGGGGTGAACGGATGTTCTTCAGGAGAGCCGACGAAGGGATTCTTCAGCTGGTGGTCTGATCAAAGCCCGTGGCTTCGTTATGGCGTTGCGTTGCTGCGCATTGCAATTTCGACCGTTATCTACTTTGCCGGCCGCATCTGGGTGTGGGGTTGGGTCGTCGGCGTGATTCTTCTCCTACTTGCCGGTCCGACATCATCAGAGAAGAAGGGGTATCGGCTGTAGGGGCGGGCCGTTGAACGAATCACTCCATGGTGAGTGATGCAGGCCGTGCCACCCTACCGCTTCAATTTTACGGACGGCCCTTTCGCGGAAGCCTTTGTGGGGGCCGTCTTCGCTGCGGTCTTCTTCCCAGCCTTCTTCGAAGCGCTCCTCGCCGGGGACTTCTTCGCGGGGGCCTTGGCTGAACGGATGATGATCGAGCCGCGGCCGGCGCTGCCAAATGGAACGGGGCTGCGGGCGATGGATGCTTCCATGAGGCTCATCACCGCCGGCTGCCTGAGCTCGGCCGCATCCATCACATCGATATACCGCACCTGCGCTGACCCCTTGAGCAGCTTCCCGGGGTCGGGCAGGTCCTGGCCGTGGGTGAAGTAGAGCCGGATGCCGTCGGCATCGCCGCGAATGCCCAGCACGCCCTCGTGGCCCGCCTCGGTGGGCGAGAAGCTGATCACGAACCAGCTGCGGTATTCGTAGACCAGTTCGTGGGCGGTCGGCAGCCGCTTGCGCAGCACCTCGCGCATCCCCGCCACCAGCCGGGCGTGACTCGGGGCAAACGCCGCGATAAGCCGGTGCGACTCCGCCTCGGCCAGGCGCCTCTCGGTCGCCGACTGGACCGCGCCCGGTGCAGCGGCCTTGGAGGTGCCGTTGGGTTTGCCATTGGTCTTGCCATTGGTCTTGCCATGAGTCTTGGCCTTGGTCTTGACGATGCTCTTGGGATTCGCCTTGAGGGTGCCGTTGGCGGTGCGCGGATTGGGCGATTTCTTCTTTGCGGTCATGGTGCTTCCTTGATGGTCCTTCGTGCATTCAGTCAGCCAGCCATGCTACCGCGCCGGATTTCCGGGCGCATGTGGGGGCGCTTCAGTCCTCTCCATCCAGCGCTGCCATGACGTACATTTCTCGCATGAGCCCCGATTCCCCCAAGAACCCCCGCAACCCCCGCAACCCCCGCAACCCCCGCAACTCATCTGAATCTGGCATCATGATTGGCGCGGTTCTCGACCTCCACGCAATGATCAGCGGCTTTCTCATCGACGCCGTCGACGATGTTCCCGACTCGCGCATGACCGAGCAGCCGGACGCCATCGTCAACCACCCCGCGTGGACGCTGTCGCATCTCAACGCCTATGCGGCCGCGTTGCTCGCCATGCTCTCTGAACCTCCGAACCCCGCCGACCCCAGCGCTGTCGCCGCGGCCGACGTCGAAGCAGAACACGAAATGCAGCAGTTCGGCTACGGCACCACGCCGGTGGCCGACCCCGGGCTCTATCCCACCAAGCGCGAGCTCATCGACCGCTTCAGGGATCGCAACGCCCGACTGGCGGAGATCGTCGCCGCGAAGCACGCCGAGGTGTTCCCGCTGCCGTCGCCAAAGAAGTACCACCCCCACGCGCCCACCCTCGGCCACATCGCCATCACGCTGCTGGTGGCCCACCCGCCGCATCATCTCGGCCAGCTGCGTCAATGGCGCAGGGCGGCGGGGATGGTGGACCGCGGGTGAAGATCGATGGGACCAAATCGTCCGGGGGGTCGAAACCATGGCCGTGCGGGGGGACCCTCAGTTTCACCATCCATCGGCAGAGCGCTGCGGGCGAGAAACCGGCGGAACCGGATGGGGCCCGGAACGTGCCCGAAATCGGCGGGATTTTGTCGCGTGTGCGCACGCCCTGCCCGTACACTGGGTTTCGCAGGGGCGCAGGTCCAGCCTCGCTGCGCGCATGACTCGTGGGATGCGCATCACCGGCGACAGACTCGGCGGGCCGCACACCAGACCAGGAGAGAACGATGAAAACGCAGACAGGCCGACCGTCGAGCATGTTCACTTCAGCGCTGGCCGCAGCACGCCCTGATCGCTCCCCATCGCTCGCGGCGATCAAGCGCTGGGCGTTCGCCCGGGTGGCGGCCGCGATCACGGGGGTGGTGCCGGGGGTGGTCCCGGGGGTGGTGCCGGGGGTGGTCCCGGGGGTGGTGCCGGGGGTGGTGCCGGGGGTCGCGGGGGTGTTGGGGGTGTCGGGGGTATCGGGGGTATCGGGGGTGGTGCATGCTGATACCTGCGGGATCTTTGTGTCCACGCTGGGCGACGACACGGCCGACTGCGGCCTCGATCCCGACTTCCCGTGCGCGAGCATCCAACATGGTCTGGATCGCGCGGTGGCTGAGCGGCTCTCGTGCGTGTTCATTCAAGTGGGCGCCTACAACGAATCGATCGAGCTCAAGCCGGGTGTGAGCCTCTTCGGCGGGTTCGACCTCGACTGGGTTCAGGTTCGCGCGGGGCGCCGGGCGCTCACCACCGTCATCACCGGCGGGTACAACGACGCGGTTGACCTCTGGGCGACCGTGGTTGCCCTGTCGATACCGTCGCCGCAGGCGCCCACGCTCGCCGACCTCACCATCCGCGGCCCCGTGGTTCCTCCAGGCGAACTCAGCGGCATCAACGGCCGAGCCAGCCACGCCATCGTCACCTCCGCTTCAGCGCTCGCGCTGGTGCGCTGTCGCATCGAGGGCGGTCAGGGAAGCGAAGGTGTGGAGGGCGCTCCCGGCATGGATGCGGCGATGATCGGGGCCACCGGGGCGATGGCGGGCGCTGCGGGCGGAAACGGTGTCGCCGCCCCGGTGTGCAGCACGGTCAAGCCCGGCGGCGGGGGCGGCGGATTCAACGGGCTGGTGGGCAGCGCTGCAACCGGCGGCCTGGGCGGGGCGGGCGGTTCGGCCGACACCTCCTGCGGAATTCCATTCAATCTGCTGCCGACGGGCGGCTCGCCCGGCATGCAGGGCAACGGATCAACCGGCGGCCCCGGCGGCCCCGCAGTGCCGGCGTGCTTCGGCGGCGCACCCGGTCAACCGGGAATTGCGGTTCACGGCGCCGGCGGCGCTGGCGGTGTGGGCTTGTTTCCCATGGGTCTTGATGTCGTGAGCACCTCGGGCAGCGCTGGTTCGCTCGGGAATCACGGCGCGGGCGGAGGTGGAGGCAGCGGTGCGGGCGGGTGCGATGGGCCCTCCGGCACGGCGGGCAGCGGCGGCGGCGGCGGCGGAGCCGGCGGAGCGCGGGCGATCTCGGGCGGCGGCGGCGGCGGAGGTGGAGGCGCTGCGCTCGGACTGACCCTCGGGGGCGCCAGCCAGGCGCTGATCCAGGAATGCATCTTCGTCGGCGGGGTCGGCGCCCGCGGCGCTTCCGGCGGTGCGGGCGGTCGCGGTCAGGCGGGCGGACCCGGCGGTCCGGGCGGATCGGCTGCGAGCGGCGGAATGATGGGCGGCATGGGCGGCGCTGGGGCCACCGGCGGCCACAGCGGCGGCGGCGGCGGCGGGTCGGGTGGTGAACAGATCAGCATCCTCGCGCTCAGCTTCTCCGCCGGGGTGGAGCTCATCGACACCTCATTCATCCCGGGCGTCGGCGGCGCGGGCGGCGCGGGCGGAGTGCCGGCGGATGTCGGCGGCAATCCCGGTCTGCCGGGGACCTCGGGCAGCGTCACCGCGGTTGCTGCGCTCCCCGGATCCGCAGGCATCGTTCCCGCCGGTTGCGATCCAGCCCCATGCCTCCTTCCGCCGCCGTGCGACGGCGATATCAACGGCGATGGGGCGATCGACGGCGCTGACCTCGGCCTCCTGCTGGGCGGCTGGGGACGATGCCCGGACTAAGTCGCATCGTGCAAAGGGATTTGAACCACATACGCGCAGAGAACACCGAGGAAGCGGAAGTCGCCGAGGCGTGAACCCATTGAGGCGAGGGGGTGGCACAGGCGTCCGGGTGGCACAGGCGTCCGGGTGGCACAGGCGTCCGAGTGGCACAGGCGTCCGGGCGGCACAGGCGTCCGGGTGGCACAGGCGTCCCGCCTGTGGTCCTTTGCTGTCTCCTGTCTCCTGTCTCCTGTCTCCTTTCTTTTGGCTTCCGCCGCCGCCAACCAGCCAGCGCGGGTCGGGAGCCAACCGTCGCGGGTCGGGAGCCAACCGTCGCGGGTCGAGAGCCAACCGTCGAGGGTCGGGAGCCAACCGTCGAGGGTCGAGAGCAAACCGTCGAGGGTCGGGAGCCAACCGTCGAGGGTCGGGAGCCAACCGTCGAGGGTTGAGAGCAGACCGTCGAGGGTCGAGAGCAAACCGTCGAGGGTTGAGAGCAAACCGTCGAGGGTTGAGAGCAGACCGTCGAGGGTTGAGAGCAAACCGTCGAGGAATTGTCGTCGCCGCCATGGAGCCGATGAGCCCCACCCCTGCTGGCGGGCTTGAAATGGAGAAATTACGGGACGTGCTGGAAGTCAGCTTCGCTGGGGGGCGGGACGTTGTACCGACCGCTAGAGTCGAATCTGCCAACTGGTATCCCGCGCTGTTAACACGCGAATGGTGTGAGCAGTACGCCCCGCCCGTATAATCGCGACTTCAACCGGGAGATTACAACTCATGACTACGCCCGCCAAGCCGACTCAGTTTGAGATGAAGTTCGATCCGATGACGATCGAGCACTTCGGCTTGCGGCTATACAGTCACCTTCCGCCAGTCCTGAACGAGCTTGTATCGAACGCCTACGACGCGGACTCATCGAAAGTAGAAGTCACAGTACCCAGCGGCCCAATCACGCCCGCTTCAGAGGTGATCGTACGCGATTTCGGGCACGGCATGAACGCCCGGGAGGTGCAGGAGGAGTACTTGGTCATTGGCCGGCCAAGGCGGGGCAAGGACTCGACGGTGACCAAATCCAAGTCAGGAGCGCGGTCCGTCACCGGGCGCAAGGGGCTTGGGAAGTTGTCCGTGTTCGGAGTTGCCGACGAGATGGAACTGCGGTCCGTGCAGAGTGGCCAAGCCATCTGTTTGAAGTTCAGCTTCCCGGCAATGCGTGCTTGGGCGGAAGCGAATGGCAACACTCAGTATCAGCCGGAGGTCGTCGCCGCGCGAAGCGGTGTCACGAAGGAACCGACAGGGGTTGAAGTTCGCTTGCGAAGACTACGTCGCACGACGCCCATCGACGCTGACGACGTTCGCAAAGGTCTCGCCAAGCGGCTCACCATCTGCAGTGCGGCGTTTGAGGTCAAGGTGAACGGCACGGCCATCGGCCCCGGCGACCGGCTCAGCAAGAACGATTGCGCCGAAGGACAGTGCTGGGACGTGACGGGGCTCCCACCAGAGTTGGCGATCGGAGATGGCCTGTCGGTCACTGGGTGGATCGGGTTTCTGGAAGAGAGTTCGCAGCGACACCGCGGCGTTGACATCTTCGCCACCGGCAAGGCCGTGGAACTGGGGAGCTACTTCAATCTGTCAACGACGCACGCCCAGTTTGCGCGCGCCTATTTGGTGGGCGAGGTACATGCTGATTTTCTTGACGCCGGGCAGGACTTGGTGAGCACGGCCCGTAACTCGGTGGTGTGGGAGACGCCGCAGGCCATCGCACTGCAACAGTGGGGGCAGAAGGTCTTGACGCACCTCTTTGACCAATGGGTCACGCTGCGGCGCACGAAAAAGGAAGAAGACGTTATCAAGACCGCAAAGTTCGATGTGTGGCTCAAGACTCGAACCCCAGGCGAGCAACGAACCGCGAAGAGAATCGTCAGGGTACTCGTCGACGACGATTCGATGGATCCTGCGTCCCTTGTGCCGCTGCTCGAGATCGTCAAGGGGAGCGTCGAAAGCGTGGCGTTTCACGAGTTGATCGACAAGATCGAGGAAGGCGGCTCTTCAATCAAGACGTTGCTTGAGTTGTTCGAGGAATGGCGCGTCATCGAGGCCCGAGAGCACCTTCGGCTCGCTGACGGGCGACTTGAGGCCCTCAAGCAACTCGAGGCATACGCAAAGCGGGGAGCCCGGGAGGTACAAGAGGTTCAGCCATTGCTTGAGAAGCACTTGTGGATGCTCGACCCGACCTGGACCGAAGCGTCGGGGCAAACGAGGTACACCGACATTTTGCGGAAGCAGTTTGCCGAGGACGCGAACGTACCTGACGATGACAAGCGGCTTGACATCATGGGCATTAGTGCTGGCGGCATCCTGACTGTAGTGGAGTTCAAGCGTCCGCAAGCTACGTTGTCGCGAAAACACCTTACGCAGATCGACGAATACGTGGAGTGGATGAACGACAATTACCGTGGGTCTGGGCCGGACGCGCCGGTTGCAGTACATGGGCTGCTCGTAGTCGGGAAGCTGCAAGCGTCGCTAGGCCAGGCAATCAGCAAGCGCATCGGGGCTGGGATTCGCGTCGAGACTTTCAACGACCTCATCCAAAGGTGCAAAGCGCAGCTTGGCCATACGGACAAAATCCTTCGTAATACGGCCCCAGAGTATTCATCGCAGGCTCGTAAGGCGAGGAAAGCGTCATCCAATCCAGTGGTTCTCGGTGCGGCCAAAACGGCTCCCGCGGCTTTCGCGAAGAATAGGAAGAAGAGCAAGAAGCGAAAGAAGAAGCGACGGTAGCTGCTTTGGACGTGATGACACCAAGCCAGCGACGCAAGGCGATGCAATCCAACCGGGGTCGCACCGGCCCCGAGCGGCGCGTGGCCGCAGCTCTCTGGCGGCGCGGATTCCGCCACCTCAGCGCCGGGGGGTACCGTGCACGTGCCGGTCGACGGTTCCCAGGTAGTCCCGACCTGATCTTCGTTGGTCGGCGCTGCGTGGTCTTCATTGACGGCTGCTTCTGGCACGGATGCCGGAGTTGCCATGACTTCGATCGTGACCTGAGCGCCTGGTGGCGGGCAAAGATCGACGCCAACGCGGCGCGAGATCGCCGTGTGCGCTCGCGCCTCCGCAAGGGAGGATGGACCGTGCTTGTCGTTCGGGAGCACGACCTTTCTCCCCAGGCCCGGTTTGACCGGACGATCGATCGACTCACGTCGCGCATCCCGCCAAGCCGATACGATGTGCCTGATGCCCGCCGTTGCCCAGAAACAGGCTGCTGATCCGGTAGCGCGCTTCGTGCTGAGCTCCCGCCGTCCACGCGCTAGGAACGGGTTGACGGTAGTCTCGCTCTTCACTGGCGGAGGTTTGAGCGATGCCGGGTACCTCGCGGCAGGATTCGACATCGTCGTTCAAGCTGAGCTGGATCCGAAACGAGCCGAGATCGGCGCCTCGAATTTCCCGGGCTCCACATGGGTCGTTGGCGATGTCCGGAAGACGGTCGGGGAAATCGTCAGGGCGTACAAGGCGAAGACGAGGCAGCCGCTGTCACTGCTCGTGGCGACGCCACCCTGTCAGGGGCTAAGCAGTTCCAACCCCAGTCGGGGCAAGCGGGCCACGGAGGACGCGAAGAGGAACGCGAAGAAGAACGCGCTTCTCCTTCGCATCATTCAGGTCGCCCGGCGATTGAGGCCGCGCGCCATTGTCGCGGAGAACGTTCGCCAGATTCTGACGCACGAGGTCTACTGGAGTGGTGCGAAGCGCACCGTCGTCGATGTGCTGAAGCGGGAGTTGGAGGACTATGACTTCTGGGCGAAGACCGTCGACATGGCCGACTACGGCGTACCTCAGTCGCGTGTGCGCGCCGCGATCGTCGGCATCAGGAAGACAGAGGAATGCGCCGCAGCGCTTCGAAAGACGGGCGCTGTCCCGCTTCCCGCCCAGACCCACCGCGCCAACGGGGGAGACGGGTTGCAGCCGTGGGTGACGGTTCGTCAGTGGTGCGAATCACGCGAGTATCAGCCTCTCGACGCGTCGTGCGCGGCGAAGGCGGCGGGTTTAGATCCATTGCACGCCGTGCCGTGGTATGACGCCGAGCGCTATCGACTGATCGCTGACATTCCCAAACACAGTGGTAGAAGTGCGTACGACAACGACATGTGTCCGAACTGCAATCGGAGGGTGGGTAAGACCGCGTGCGCGAATTGTCCAAATTGCGGTAAAGCACTTTGGAATCGTCCGATTGTGCGTGGAAAGGGACGGCCGCGGCTCATCACCGGATTCCTCTCTAGTTATAGGCGAATGCGCTCGGATCGGCCCGCTGCGACGATAACAACAAATTCGAGTCACGTTGGAAGCGACTGGAAAATTCACCCGTGGGAAAACCGTGTTCTCAGCGCGCGAGAATGCGGCGACCTTCAGACCGTCCCACGTTGGTACTCGTGGAAAGTTGCGATTGAATGTGACCAACGTTACCTTGTGCGACGCTTGATCGGCGAGGCGTTGCCACCATTTTTCACCTACGCTCACGGGCGAGTCCTTGCCTCTTTGTTGAAAACTGGCAAAGTGGGGGCCGCTCGCCTCTTGACACCTGAAATCTGAGTAAACGTGGGGCCTGGTCCGCTCACCGTTCGGTCCTTGCTGGCAGTGAGTTGGGGGCTTCGCCCTGCGGAATGAGTTGGTTGCTAATCACCTCGCGTCTCGGGGCCGGTGAATTCCGCTCTGGGTTCCCGCTTTCGCGGGAATGACGCCAGGGCGGTAATGACGGCAAGTGATTGCTCTCTGGGTTCCCGCTTTCGCGGGAATGACGGCAAAGAAGGAAAGAGATTTCGACGTTTGGACGTTTGGACGTGTGAACGTTTGAACGCTTCCCTTAAGCCTTCTCTGTGCCCTCCGTGCCTCCGTGGTTCAACGAAAAAAAGAATTTCCCAAGAATCAACGATTTCCAATTCAACCTCAAACTCAATCACACCGATCTCCTGCATTGACCTTCCTTATCTAACAACAGGAGATTTCCGATGGCACCCGTTCTTCCCGACAGCATGAAATCATCGCTCGAGTTTCTGGAATCAATCATTGATGACTGGGCCGCCAACGCCGCCGCCATCGGCCTGACCCCGACGCAAGTCACGGGGCTCACCACCCGGTTAACCAATGCACGCGCCAAGCTGGATGCTGCCACGGCAGCGCGGCTCGACTCCAAGTCGGCCACCGAGGATTGGCACAACGCCTTCGACTCGATGGATGCCATGGCCCGGGATCTCATCCTGACCATCAAGGCGTTTGCCGCCACCACCAACAACAACGGTGTGTACTCGCTGGCGCATATCCCCGCGCCGGCCTCGCCTTCGCCGCTGGGCCCGCCCGCCGTGCCCACCGACGTGAGCGCCCAGCTCGACGCCGCCAACGGCAACGTCATGCTTTCGTGGAAGGGGTCGCTCTTCGGCGGAACCCAGTTCGTGGTGGAGCGCTCGGTCACGCCTGCATCCTCGGGCGAATCGGCAGCGCAGGCCGGGCCGTGGATCAACATGGGCAGCACCGTCGAGAAGACGTTCACCGATGAAGCGGTGCCCGCGGGAACCGCCGTGGCGGCGTATCGCATCTATGCCCAGCGCTCGAGCGGCACCTCGGCCCAGACCCAGCCGGTGTCGATCATCTTCGCCAGCCAGGGCGGGACGCAGAACGCCCAGCTGAAGATCGCTGCGTAAACAGTCGATGAGACAATCGGAATGTAGTCAGCGCGCTCGGGTTCACCATGATCCGAGCGTGTTTTTCAATGGCCCGGGGGCAGCGCGATGTGCGGTGAGGTGCGGGGCAGACTGGTCGCAGACGCTACGGCCGACCATCGCGCTGCCGAGCACCACCCGGACCATTGCCGGGTCCATTCGGGGGGCCATTCGGGGGACCGTTGCGGGGTCCATTCCGGGGTCCATTCCGGGGGCCGTTGTGGCTGCGGATGTCGAAGCTGGGGTCGGGCTCGCCGTGGAAGAGGCGGGGGATGTAGGGATAGTTGTTGGTCACCACGTAGTAGTAGGTGCCCATGGGGAATTCCGGCGTGGGGCCGGTTCTGCCGTTGCATGGGTCGAGGTCGCCGAGGCCGGCGACATATTCATAATCCTCGTCATACGTGCCGTCGTAGGCGCCGGCGGGCGCACCCTCCGGACGGTTGCCCGATTTGAGTCGATAGCTCGATTGCAGCGGGGTCAGGTCGCCGGTGGTGCTGTCGGCGTCTTTGCAGGCGTAGGGGCCGTAGATGGGGAAGCCGTCGGCGGCCCAGCCGATCAGCGTCATGCGCGCGGTGTCGGTGATCAGCGGCGGCACGCCGTGATAGTGATAGGCGCCGTTGGGCTGAACATGGGCGTGGCTGGCATCGATGCCGAGGCTGTGATGATTCGGATCGGCTGCCTCGCGCCAGCCGGATTGCGGATCATCGTGCCAGAAGCCCGCGGTGAAAGGGTCGAAGAGGACGCCGTTGACGGCGATGCCGAAGGGCTGGCGTTCGTAGGCGATGGGTTCATCCTTCACCTTGGGCGTGACCGGAATGCGAACGTGATAATTCTGGGCCGAGATGCTGTTGGGGTTTCCCGGGCCGGGAAATCGGCCGGTGTTGTGGTTGGGCAGGCCGTTGGCATCGATGTATCGATAGCCCTGGCGCATCGCGATGGTGACCTTTGACTCGCCGGGCGGGCGAACGTCGTCTGTGTGTTTCGCCGTCGGCTGCGCTTCGTTGTGGCTCGATGGGTCGTGGGGGCCTTCGGGACCCTCATGGCCCTCATGAGCAGCGGCGAACGAAGCCGTCGTGACCATCGTGACCATCGTGACCACAGTGACAAGACAGGCTGAAGCCGATGTGAAACAAAGGCCATGGTGGGATCGTGCCGGGGCCGGGTGGGATAGGTCGTTGCGGGTCATGTTGAGGCTAACGACGGATGGCTCGGATCATTGCCGGTGGGGAGAACGAAGCGGGGAGTGCGTGTCGCTCCCTCCTGACATGCGGTCATTCAAGACTGCCCGACCCGGCGAGTATCGGTTGCGGTCGACCGGCGAGGTCGTGGTCGAGCCGGATCTCCTGTGCACGTGGGTCTGTTCGAGACCGAAGCATCAATGGTGGAAGTTCTGGTCGAGGTGACTTACGTTGCACATCCGTGTGTAAGGCGGCCGCCTTCCCGATTCCGGGGGTTTGGGGGCGGTCTCTCCTCCCGCTGAAGCGGATCCAGAAATGCACGCCATGGGAGCGGGCGGAGGCCTTGTCCAATGGAAGGCCGATGCGCGGCAGCGACTCGCACCCTCGACGGATCGGTACACTGCCGCTCCGTATGAACACCCCTGCAAAGAATGTGGTGCTGCTCCCGGAGGCGGGCGAGCGGCTGACCGTGGTGGGCGGACACGTGCGCGTGCTGATCGACGGGGAGCATTCCGGCGGGCGATGCTGCATGTTCGAGTGCCCGATTCCGCCCGGCGATGGGCCGCCGCTGCATCGGCATACCCACGAGGATGAGTACTTCTTCGTGCTGGAGGGGCGGTTCAAGTTCTCGATCGACGGCAGGGAGTTCATCGGCGAGCGCAGCGCTTTTGCCTGCGCTCCGCGCGGGTCAGCGCATGCGTTCAGGAACGTGGGAACGGATGTCGGCGTGCTGCATGTCACCTGCACACCCGCGGGACTCGATGCGGCGTTTCGCGAGGCGCGTGTGCCGGATGCGGGGAGGGCGGGATCGGGAAAGACACCGCCCAGCCCGCAGGAGGTTGCGGCGATCTTCGAGCGCTACGGCATCACGTTCGTCGGCCCGCCGCTGGATGAATGCGAGCCATCGCGCTGACATCGTGGTGTGAAGCGCTGGAGAGTTGCTCCGGGATGGAATCGGTGACGCTGCGGCTCGCGGGGCGGGAGCCGAGGCGCGGGCGTCAACCCGGCATCGGAAACTGCTTTTGAAACCACGCATCCCAATGAGGAGTTTCGCGAGCGGCGATTGTGGCCGCGTGATCGCCGTAAAGGTAGACATTGAGCGCCACGATGGTCGGCCCGCCCATGTTGAAGGTGCCCATCGCAGCGATACCCGGACCGGGTTTCTCGAGCCGCAGCAGTGCGTCGTTGGGATCCTGAGTGATGTGTTCCACGACGCCGCTGAACGCCGGCGCGCCGGCGGGCGCGTGGCAGCTCTGGCCCGCCGCCATTCCATGGACGCCAAGTGTCGTCGTCAGCGATGTCCACGCCTCTGCCTCGGTGCCGGCGGCCGGTGCCATCCACTTCATCACTGTCGAGCGCTGGCCGGGGAAGTGCGTGAGATAGAGCTGCAGCGTACGCAGGAAACCGGGCCAGCCGTGAGCGGCGGATTCGAGCTGGTTATCCCAGTCATCGGTGCTGGCGAAGAGACTCTGGACGATTCGCACGATGCATTTGCCGCCCGCGCGGGCCTCGACGCTCCATTCGTTCGCCACCTGCGGCATGCCGGGAATCCAGCCATCGGTTTGTGCAGCCCATGTGTGGGGCGGATCCCAGGCAGTGACCGGCGACGTCGCTTCCATGCCGGGGCCCATGGTCATCTTCGCCGCGACCGGCTTTCCATCTCGGACTTCAAATTCGGTCGGGACAAACCAGGCGGAGATTCCGGGTCCGGTGGCAATGGCGCGCCAGACTTCCTCGGGCGTGCCCGGAACCTCGACTTCGATCTTGATTGAACGGCGGCCGGATGGCTCTTTATTGATGTTCATGACAGGTCCTTGGGGGTCGGTTCGAGCAACACTACCGCGCGGTCTTACTTCGTCCTCTTGTAAGTGATCTTTGTCATCTGCTGTTCGTGGCCGTCTTTGTCCGACATGAACAGGACGAAGTCCACGGTCTTGGCGTCCTTGATTTCGGTGATGGACCTGAACGTCGTCGGCATGCCGTCAGCCCCGCAGCCTTCTCCGGTCATGGTCAAGACCTTTTCGCCATGGTCCAAGCCACCTTCCATGACCCGGGGCGAGGTTGTGAAGGAATCCGCCCAGACGCTTCGGTACTTCTTCATCGCCGGGTCGTACGTTTCCATGCTCCTGCCCTGGAACTTCATGCCGGCGAACTCGCCATCAAAGTCTCCCATCAGCCACAGTCCGCCCAAATCCATTCTGTAGGTCATCGTTCCCTTGCCATTCTCGACGTCTGCCTCCCAGGTTCCCACCAGTTGCTTCAGATAGTCGAGCTCCTTGCGCAGGGTTGGAGCCTCCTGCGCGAATGCCGATGACAGCATGATCAGAATCACGAAGCTGGCCAAGAGAGTTCGGAGGGGGAGTGCCGGCATCCCAACTCGCCGTGGGATGCGAGACGGTGCAAACCTTGCCCTAGTGCCCGGCGTATTGTCGCCAGCGGCAATGTTCTGTCCGGCATTCTCCGACGTGCCGGGTACCTCAACCTCAACCTGGACGGATTGGCGTCCAAACGACTGTTTCCTACTACTCATGTCTCCTCCTTGGAATCAAGTTTCTGCGGCATGGGGTGAGCGACGACCACCAGGCGATGCGCGCGGCCGCCTGGGGCGTTTTCATCGTGGTACTTTGAAACGAGTCTTGCGATCGCCTCGGCAAGTTCGCTGCTGAAGGCCGCTCGTTCGGCCGCCGAACGGAAACGGACCTCGGTGTCGACGGCCAGAGTCGCCAATCGCTTGCCGGTTACCTTGGCACGACGAACGAGATCTGCCACCTCGCGGACAACTCGTGCGCCGAGCGCGATGAGATAACTTGCGGACAAACGGTCGACGTCTCGGTTCGGATCGACGGCGACAGGGCCCATGGCGCTGGGCGAGACGACGTAAGAGGATGCGGTAGCCACAAGGAGGCGTTCTGTCAGCCCGCCCCATTTGCGTTCTTGTGCCAGTCGAACGAGACCATTCTCTTCGAGCGCGCGCAGATGGTAATTGACCTTCTGCCGAGCAAGACCGACTCGTGCGGCAAGCGTCGCTGCAGACACTGGTGCGCCGAGCTCCGAGAGGAGTCGGCTTCGCATGGGTTCCAAGGCCACGGTCGCGGCCGCAGGATCATCGATCACTTGCACGTCGAGCATGACCACAGACTACCATTGACAATATTATTTGTCAAGGGGAACCCAAGCATTTTTTGGGAGGTTTCGGGATTCATGGCACGGGATACCGCGTAGACCATGTCCAGCCCGCCACCGCCGCAGGGAGTTCAGATCGAAGTATCGTTCTCGCGGCCCGATCGATGGCCGGGCCCGATTTCATGGCCGCCGCGGAGGCGACATTTGACCATCATCGTGGCCAGAGCCACGCGAAGATCAGCCCGGTGATGAGGCCGAAGATGATGCCGTCGATCCAGCACATGAGCATGGCCCGGTGTTTGAGCTGGTACCAGAGATCGCCGGGAAACGTGGCGAAGCAGTAGGCGAGGATGCCGGCGAGGCTGCAGAGGTGGAAGACCGTGGCGAACGACGCCCCGTGGGGCAGGGCGCCCGCCGCGAGGAAGGCGATGACCATGCTGGTGATGAGATAGAAGAGGAACGTCAGAAACATGTTGACGCCCATGTTCACCTCGCCCCACACGCGCAGCATGCCCATGGGTCGCGTGTTGTAGAGGGCCTTCATCGCTTCCTTGCGCTCCTTGGGCGGGAGGTCGTGGTGCTGACAGAAATCGGGAAAGCCGTAGTTGCCCGGCGGGATGTTCAGCCGCTTGATGGTGTCCATGAACTCCCGCTCCTTGCCGCCGGGAATGGGGTCGCGATCCTTCCGGTGATGGCCGATGGCCATCCAGGCGAGGGCGCTGGCAACCCAGACGGCGACGCCGGAGAGAAGGATGGGAAGCCAGAGATCGTGGAGGGCGTGCATGATGGTGTCCTTGGTGTTGTGAAGCGATCGTGGAACTGAGGCAGCGTGCCGGGACCATCGATTCCGTCGATGGTTCCTGGAAATGCCGGCGGGGATTGTAATTTGGAATGCCGTCGGCAGTGCGGCCGACGCCGCGGCGACCGCGCTCGGGGGGAACGATGCGGCCGGAGGAACGCCGGACACTGAAGGACCAGGCTGATGGGATGGGAACGGCTGGTAACCTAGCGATTGATCATCTGCTGCTGCTTGGGGGCGTATCGATCGCCGTGAACGGTGATGCGGGACGCGGCCATTGAGAGTGCTGTCACTTCAGACTGTGTGAGGTGGACGCCGGCGGCCGCGATATTCTCCCGCAACCGATTTGACTTGGTCGTTCCCGGAATTGGAACGATCCATGGTTTCTGAGCCAGCAACCAGGCAAGGGCGATCTGGGCGGGCGTTGCACCTTTTCCCAGGGCGGTTTCGGTCACAAGATCAACCATGGCCCGATTGGCCTTGCGGTTCTCTTCGGAGAAGCGCGGCACGGAATTGCGGAAGTCAGTGGCGTCAAACTTCGTCGACTCATCGATGGCTCCGGTGAGGAAGCCCTTGCCAAGCGGGCTGAAGGGAACGAAGCCGATGCCCAATTCCTCGAGCAGCGGCATGATGTTGTTCTCCGGCTCGCGCCAGAAAAGGGAGTATTCACTTTGAAGGGCGGCGACCGGCTGGACGGCGTGCGCCTTGCGGATGGCGCTGGCGCCGGCTTCGGAAAGGCCGAAGTGACGGACCTTCCCTTGCGCGATGAGGTCCTTGACCGTTCCGGCGACATCCTCCATGGGAATATTCGGATCAACCCGATGTTGATAGAGAAGGTCGATGTGATCGGTGCGAAGCCTCTTGAGGGAGGCGTCGGTCACTTCGCGGATGCGGTCGGGGCGACTGTCGAGCCCTTCGCCGGGTCTGCCGTTCCTGAAGCCGAACTTGGTTGCGATGACCACGCGGTTGCGAACGGGCGAGAGGGCTTCTCCGAGCAGCTCTTCGTTGGCGCCGGTTCCGTAGACCTCGGCGGTATCAAAGAAGGTGACACCGAGATCGACGGCTTCCCGAAGGAGCGAAATTGCAGCGCCATGCTCGGTGGCCGGGCCATAGCCGAAACTGAGGCCCATGCAGCCGAAACCGATCTCCGAGACCTTGAGACCGCTGTTGCCAAGCATGCGCGTGTGCATTTTATTCCTTTCAGGTGGAGGATCGCTCCAAATGAGCGATCCGCTTGACTCTATCCGTGTGGGTGCGAACATTCTGCATGACGAACAATCAACGCGGGAGCCAGGACCCTAGCCCGCGGCTCGTACGAGGGAAGAAGCCCGCGATCCGTTGGTGTCTGGCGTGTGTCCTGGCTCTTGGCTGGTTGTGGCCTCAGTCGACATTTGGCCAGCCGTTGCTGCCGGTCAAGCGGGATGGCGGACCGGCGGGTGGACCCAATCCGGCCGTACAACCGACGACAGCGCCCCTCTCCGACGCAGAGAAGGTTTCGCGGCTGCGCCAATCGATTGAAGAAGCTCAAGCACGGCTCGCCGAGTTGAAGGCGAAGATCGCGCCGGCCGAGGGCGCTGCGGAGCCTGAGGTCAGCAAGGCGGAAAAGGCATTTCGCATCCTCGATGAGGAGCGCAACGACAAACAGGCAGCGCTGGATGCCGCATCGGCCGAGGGGTTGAACGAGAAGGTCGACAAGCTCTCGCAGGAGCTCGGGGAGGTTCAATCGCGATGGCAACTCGCCAAGGACCGGTTCGACCTCGCATTGAAGGAACACAAGTCGCTGCAGGAGCAGGCCGCGACGGTTGAAGCGCGATTGAAGCAGGACCAGGAGGCGCTGTCGGCACTCCTGGCGCCGACAGCGCCGGTGACCAAGCCGGCTCTTCCGACAGAAGGCGGCAAGGAGGCAACTACAGAACCAACGACGGCGCCGATTGAGAATGCAGCGCCGATAGCCGCACCGGGCGTCCAGACCCCGATGCCTGCTGCGCCAGTGGCTCAGGAGAAACCCGCCAATGGCATTGCCGGATCTCCCACGGCCGCCAAGCCGCCATCAAAGGAAGTGGTCAAGGCTCAGGAGAAGGCTCAAGAGAAGGAGGCGGCTGCCCAGCAGGCGGAGCAGGCTGCGAAATCCGTCGAGGAGCGACTTGATCTCCTCAAGCGACAGATCAAGACCGAGCGCGAGCTGTTGCAGACGGCGCAGGGGAAGGCGGACCTGGCGCGGCAGGAGGAAAACACGCTTCAGGAGCAATTGAGAGTCAGACGAGAATCGGGAGAGGCCCCCAGCTCGTATCGGGACCTCGCCGATTCGCTTTGGGATGCCCGCAATCGCAAGGACAATGCCGTTGCCGAGGCGAGTGACCATGCAGCGCGAGTCGAGAAGCTCTATGGCGAGATGGCGGAGGTGCAGTCGGAGCAGATCGGGGTGCTTCGAGAGGCGCAGAACAAGCGCGGGGAGGCGGAACAGGCGCAGAGTGACCTGCAACGAATCAGCAATCCCTTCTCACTCGAGAATCTGCGGAACTGGATGTTGAAGAGCGGGCCGCGAGTGATCGGGATCATCCTGGGTGTCGTGCTCCTGCTCTGGTTGACCAAGGTGTTGCGGCATCGGTTGGCGCTCTATTTTGCAAAGCAATCCGAACACGGCAGCTTCGCAGATCGCGTGAATCGCGCGCGAACGCTGACGTCGGTCCTGCAAAATGCATTCACCATCGCCGTGATTGCGGTGGCCTGCCTCATGCTCCTCACCGAATTCGGAGTGAACGCCGGGCCGCTCCTGGGCGGTGCGGCGGTGGTGGGTCTGGCCGTGGCGTTTGGGGCACAGAATCTGATCCGCGATTTCTTCTCGGGATTCATGATCCTGCTTGAGAATCAGTATGGAATCGAGGACGTGATCAAGGTGGGGGATGTCGCCGGACTCGTCGAGGATGTGACGATGCGGGTCACTGTGCTTCGCGATCTTGAGGGCGTGGTGCACTTCATTCCCAATGGAGAGATCAAGGTCGTCAGCAACATGACACACGGCTGGTCGAGAGCCATGTTTGATATCGGCATCGCCTACAAGGAGGATGTCGATCGGGTCATGGACGTGCTCATGACACTGGCGGAGGAGATGCGCAGCGAGCCGGCGTGGCGGCACATCATTCTTGAGAAACCGCGGATGCTCGGTGTCGATGCATTAGCCGACTCTGCGGTGATGATCAAGTTCTATGTCAAGACCAAACCGCTCAAGCAATGGGATGTGAAGCGTGAACTGCTGCGCCGGATCAAGAATCGCTTTGATGAGCTTGGTATCGAAATTCCGTTCCCGCACCGGACGATTTTTCACCGATACGAACAGTCGACAATGACCGGGTCGAGCGAGATCGAGGTGATCGAACGCGAACTGAAGGAGCGAATGCGTGCCCCCAAGAACTGAACGTGTCGGCCGCGGAGCGTCGAGCTCATCAATGGCGAAAAAGGTTACCAGGAAGCCGGCGACCAAGCCCGTCGCCGCGACGACGAAGAAGGTTGAGCGATCAGCGAAGGCAGCCGCTTTGCCCGTGGAACGGATCCGATTCACCGCGAGGCTGCTTCAGCCTCTCGAACGAGGCAATTCACCGGATGACTCATGGTGGTTTGTGAAGCTTCCGAAGTCGACCAGCGCCAAGCTTCCATCCCGGGGAATGGTGTCGGTGGAGGGCACCATCAGCGGCGCAGCGTTTCAGGCCACGCTTCAGCCGGATGGTGACGGCAGCCACTGGCTCCGGGTGGATCAGAGTCTCTGCGAAGCGGCGGGCGCCAAGGTCGGCGACAGCCTCTCGTTCGAAATTGCACCGCTACCGCCGCACCGGGAGCCTGAGCCGAACGTGCCGGCGGATCTTCGCAAGGCCCTCAAATCCGCGGATGCGATGGCCCGCGATGTGTGGGACGACATTACGCCGGTGGCGCGGCGCGACTGGATCGCGTGGATCGTCTCGGCCAAGAAGGACGAAACGCGGGCGAAGCGCATCGCCACCGCCTGCGACATGCTGGCCAAGGGAAAGCGGCGGCCGTGTTGTTTTGATCGTTCGGGGATGTACGACAAGAGCCTGAGCTGCCCGACAGCGGTCGAGGAATGAAGCAGGGCTGTCGCTGCTGTCCATCTCGTGCCAGCGCAATTGAGTCAATCAGTTGGATGCGACCATGCCGTGGTCGCCCGCCTCGACTCTCGCGATCAACGTGACGCCGTTTCCTCGCTCACCGAAATGTCGAGGCCATCTGGGTCTGTGTAAACAGCAAGGCGAGCGCCAAATCCCGCTCTCGCACAATTTCAAACCCATTCGCCGCCTTTGCGGAATCCTTGCTTCCTCTATGCGCGAGTTTGACAGTGCATCGCTCCAATCCTTCGGTGGTGCGGTGTTCATCCGAGTGCAGCGCGCACCTGCCCGCACCCCGTCGGGGGCGATTGTTCAACTCGATCATAGAGAAGGAGAACGTGATGGTTGTTCGATACGCACCGAGCGCCGGCCTGGCCATGATTCTGGCTGCGGCGGGCATGGCCCAGGTTGAATTCACCGGCCGCTATTCCCAGGATTTCGACGGTCTTTGGAATTCCGGAAATGTCACCATGACCGGCAAAGGCCCCCATGCCCTCAGCGGCATTTTCAGTTCCACCGGCGTGGACGGCTGGTTTGGGGCCAACTTCGCCGGTTCCAGCGCGGACACTGAATTCAAAGCCCAGGACGGGAGCCAGGGATCCAGCGGCGGCCGCGGCGTGATCTCCTTCGGCACCACGAGCTCGACCGAGCGCGCCCTGGGCGGCGTTCCAACCGGAAACCAAGGGCCCACCTTCGGCCTCGTGCTGACCAATGCCACCAGCCAGACCTACGTCTCGCTGGATATCGCGTTCACTGGCGAGCAGTGGCGTGCGGGCGGCGCGGGCATCCCCAACGTGTTGGCGTTCAGCTACGGCATCGGCGCCAACCTCGCCGACGCCACCACGCCTGTTCCCGAATTGACTTTCAATACGCCGATCCTCACCGGCGGCGAGGTGGCGCTCAACGGCAACGATCCCGCCAACCAGACCGCGCTCAGCGCCACCATCACCGGGATCAACTGGGGTCCCGGACAGACCATCGTGCTGCGCTGGGAAGAGTTCGACATGTCGGGGCAGGATAATGGCCTCGCCATCGACGATCTCTCCATGACCGGCAAGGCGGGTTCGCCGAGCGGCATCAAGGACCTGAACCTCAATCATTATGAACTTGCGGCCACCTATGCCCTCCCATCCCCCAGCGCCTCCGAAGCGTCGGCCGTGACCTACAACTGGGATACGGGCACGCTCTTCGTGCTCGGCGATGAGGGGGATGCGCTTGTTGAAGTGACCACCAGCGGTCAGCCCGTCAGCGAGATGTCGCTCACCAGCTTCGAGGACACCGAAGGGCTCACCTACATCGGCAACAGTCAGTTCGTCATCGTGGAAGAGCGCCTTCAGGACGTCTTCCTGCTCACCTATGTTCCCGGGGGCACGGTTGATCGCAGCGAACTCCCCGGTCTCTCCCTGGGAGAGACGGTCGGCAACGTCGGCCTCGAAGGCATCACCTTCGATCCCTCCACCGGCCACTACGTCCTTGTCAAGGAGAAGACCCCGCAGCAGGTGCTGGATGCCGTGCTTGACTGGCGTCTACCGGCCGGTTCGGCGGGCGAACTCTTTGTGCCCGATCTCGGCGTTGCCGACCTTTCCGATCTCCAGGCAGCGTCCACCGTTCCCAGCCTCATCGGCACCAGGGATCAGGACAGCCTGCTCATCCTGAGCCAGGAGTCACAGGTCATCCTCGAGGTTGATCGCAGCGGCAACATCCTCAGCAGCTTCAGCTTCGCCGGCATCGCCACCAACGCCGAAGGCATCACCATCGGTCCCGACGGGACGATCTATGTCGTCGGCGAAAATCCCTCGCTTTACGTGCTCACGCCCACCTTCGTGCCGCCCTGTCCGTCGGATATCAACGGCGACGGCACGGTCGACGGCGCTGACCTCGGCCTGCTGCTGGCCGACTGGGGCCGCTGCCAGTAACTCTCTCTCACCGCCGGGCACACCACCCGCCCGCCGGGCACGAATCATCCACCGTTCACGTGTAAACACCGAAGCGCCTCCCTCGGGGCGCTTCGGTTGTTCTTGCGTCCACATCGACCGAGATACCATGGCCGCCGGAGCAAAGGCATGCACACGCTCATCCAGCCCGACAGCGTCTCTGAAACCGTGTCTGCGGTGAATGCCGCCTTCTTCACCGGCCGGAAACTCAGCGCTGCCGCGAGAAAGGAAATCGCACTCTGGATCGCCGACCGCCACGGCCGACCGCGCGCCTACGCCGACACCTTCGCGGGCTTTCCCGATGAACAGACGCTCGGCATCCGGCTGCCTACCGGCGAGCGAATCACCTCCGCCTCCGCCCGCCACATTCTGGGCGAAGAAGCCTGCCGCGCCCTGCGCCTGCTCAACGTGCGCTCGGCCGCCGTGGCCTCCGCACTCCGCGCAGCCGACATCGGCCTGCGCGCCTGCCTGAAGCGCGCGGAAGAGGATCCGCGCAACGCCAATCCGGGCCGATTCTGCTGCGGCCAATGTTCCGTCGGCGTGTGGCGACATCTTCTGGCGGGCGGGCTCGACCGGCAGGAGGAGCGGCTCACCAAGGGCATCGCCTCGCTGCGCATCGCGCGCGATGGCGAAGGTCGGTGGCGGCGATTTCCCTTCTGGTACACCGTTCTCGCCCTGGCTGAGGCCGATGTGCCCAGCGCTTCCGCCGAGTTGAAGTACGCCGCCAGACTACTCGAGCGGCCGGCGGCAGCGCATCGCCGTGCGGGCTCGCCGAATGTCTTCGGCAGAGAAGCGCTGGCAGCGCGGGCGCTGGCGCGGATGTGAGGTTGGAGCTGTGCTGTGCGTACATCGAGGGTGGGGATGTTGGGTGACACAGGCAGCTTGCCTGTGAAACACCCATTGAGCAGGAATTGAACCGCACTGGACGCTGTTGACATCCAACGCGTTGTTGTCGAAGCTACGACCCAGGATGTTCGATCCCCAAGAGGTGCTCGACAATCTCAAGCAGCACGGAGCCGATCTCTCGAAGCCGGCCGAACTCATGTTCTTCATGTATCTGCCGAAGCGGCGGAGCGCGGAACTGGCCGCCGAGGAACTTCGGGAGAAAGGATTCAAGATAAACGTCCGCCGTGCGCCTACCAAAAACATCCTGGAGAGGCTCTTCGGGCCGAGAAGCTACTCCTGCATTGCAGAGATCCGGGCGGTGCCCGAAGAGTCTTGGTTGATTCAGACGGTCAATGGCATGGTTGAACTGGCAGCGCGATACCACGGGGAATACGACGGGTGGGAATCGAGCGTGGAGACGTAGCCGCCTGTGACCGGGTGGAAGCGGGGGAGCCTGGTGGCTCTAGGCCATCACCCCTCGAATGCGCTCGCAGAGCTCCGTTGGAATTCTCTTCTCATTCAATCGCAACGATCTCTCGACGTCCTCCCGTTGCGTCTCGGTCGGAGCGTATCGGTACGGGCGTCGAATGAATGATTCGAGCAGGTCGATGGCCTCCTGTGCCACGACAGAATCGTGGTGACCTGCGGCGGCCAATCCATCCGCCAGGGCTTCGTACCACGGACGCTGCAACAACACCTTCAGAGCGTAGCGCGCACTGTGCGCGTGCGGAGACGCCCGGACGACATTCAACAGGCCCTCTCTGGGCACGCTGTCGCCGAATTTGATCAATCCGCGCATCGCTTCGCGGGCGATCAGCGCGCGCGCATCAGACAACAGCCCGATCAACAAGTCGATGTGGTGCTCGCCGTCAAGCTGGGCGATGGCGCGAACGGCTGCGGAGGCGATCGTCGCATCGGCATGCTCGATGAAGGGCGTGAGCCATTCACAATCGTCCGGACCGCCTGTCTCGCCGAGTCCGGCGATGGCTGCACGCAGGTTCGCAGCGGAGTCGCAAGCGAGTTCTCGAGTGTAGGGCGCGCGAGCATCGAATTCCGGGACATCGCTTCGCAGAAAGTGCCGTGCAGCCTCGCGGATCGAGCGGTGTGCGTCGAGAAGCGATTCCTGCAGCCACGCAATTCGAGCAGCGGTCGGAGCGTCCACCATGGCGTAGAGCGCCTCCCGGCGAATATGCATGAGACGATTCTCGCGCATGCACTGCAGGAGCGCTGCCCTGCCCGGGCACGCGGTCCACCGCCGCACCTCGGATGCAGCGATGTTCCTGCACACGGGGTCGACATTTGCGAGCCCGAGATCGATGAATCGCCGGCGCTTGGTGTCGGGCAATGTCATCGCCGCGTTCATGGCCCATCGGGCCACCCGCCGCTCGCCTGAACCGAGCGCGCGTTCGAGGGTCTGGGTTGATCCGGACGAACACATCAGCTTCGCAACGGCCTCATTGAGCCATCGGTGATCGTGTCGCGACCGCGACTGCAAGGCGTCCAGCAGCCCCACAACCTCCAACCACTCGGAAAGATGTTCCGCGGTCAGTCGCGCCCGCACCGCCCGATCCGCGGCCGATCGGACCTGCGGCACCCAATCGTTCAGCCGAAGCAGCAGAAACCGCAGCGCTGAAGCCTGTCCACCGCAAAGGCGCTCGATGGCCTGCTCGCGAATGTGGCCGTTGGGATGAAGGGACAGTACGCCCCACGCCATCACGGGCAAGGTCTGGCGCGCTGCGAGTTCCGGCCGGAGGGTGTGCCAGCCGCAGGTCTGCAGCGTGGATTGTCTCAGCCGGATCTCGAACGCAGGCAGTTCGAGCATCGGGATGCGTTGAGCAAGTTGATCCACCGCGTCAATCGCCTCCCCGCGTCGCTGCTCATCCAGCGCAACCGTGTAAGAGAGGATCCACGGGATGGCTCGCCAGTCACCACCCGCCACCGCGGCGGACACATCGCGACTCACGATCGACGCGGGTGGATATCGCCGCGTCGGCGTTGACCCTCGCCAGAACCGCGATGCGAAGCTCCGAAGCTTGTGCCATCGGCCGGGGTGGCGTGACTCGAACATGATCGGGAATGGTACGGCCGATCCGCGACCTTCAAGACCGTCGGCCTCAGGTCGCACGGATGCACCCGCTCTGCGAGGCGCTGGCCCCCGAATTCCGGGTGTCGTGCGATATTGGTGAGCGTCCGATATCCCGGGTTGCACCGCCGCATCCTTATTAAGCAATTGTCGCCGCGGGGCGCACTCCCGCGGTGTGGGGCGCACTCCCACGGTGTGGGGCGCACTCCCGCGGTCTGGGGCGCACTCCCGCGGTTCGGGGCGCACTCCCGCGGTCTGGGGCGCACTCCCACGGTCTGGGGCGCACTCCCACGGTTCGGGGCGCACTCCCACGGTTCGGGGCGCACTCCCGCGGTTCGGGGCGCACTCCCACGGTCTTACTCAG
Source organism: uncultured Isosphaeraceae bacterium (assembly GCA_964407695.1). Lineage (GTDB taxonomy): Bacteria > Planctomycetota > Phycisphaerae > Phycisphaerales > SM1A02 > CAYOWQ01. The sequence goes on from CAYOWQ010000001.1 coordinate 629,478, forward strand.
CGCCCGAGAGTCTCCCGCTGCGCCAGAGAGAGTCCCAACCGCGTTATCGGTGAAGGAATGCGGGTGATGGCAACACTGCCGGATCGTCTCGGGGGCCTTCCCGGCGGCGATTTCCGTCAGCATCGCGGGCGATCGGCCGACGACCAACGCCGGTCGCCGATGGGTCAACCTCAACGCCTTCAAAGGTTACCGGTACAACACACGAATTGGAGACGCCTGCTTCGGCGATGTGGGCCTGAACATGTCGCCGCCAGCCCTATCGTGCTCCACTCGTGCCGTTGGAAAGGGTTACCCCCATGCGCCTTCGTCTCCCGCCGGTCTCTTCGCTCGCCTGGATGGTCGTGCTCGCCTGGCCGGTTGCGCTCGCCGCGGTCGGCGATCTCTCCTCAGCCCAGGCGACCGAAGCGCCCGCCGAAACCACGAAGGCTGCCGATGGGGTGCGGGCGCTCGACGGCGAGTGGGTCTTCGTCGAGGATCGCACCGAGGGCAGAGCGGTGGAAGACCAGCAACCCAGCATGAGCGCGCGGGTGAACCTGCGCGTGGAGCAGGATGCGCCCGTTCCAGCGGTGGTTCTGATCCGCACGAGCGGCGAGATCCGCATCAACCTCGACGGCTCGGCCACCGAGGTCACCGGGGAAGGCGGCAACTCGATCTCGCGCTATCGCGGCCACTGGAAGGACAACGTCTTCACCTATGAAAGCGAATCCGTTCGGCTCACCGACCTGACGTCGACCGGGCTGATCCGCTGGGAGCTTCGCCTCACGGATGAGGGCATGGTGGCCGGCGTCGTCGTTGATCCGCCCACGGGGTTTCGCTCGGTGGCGCTCTATCAGCATCCCGAGCTGATCGCCCTGCCCGAACCGGCCAAGACGGCCGGAGGCATCGCCGATGTGGCGTGGATCGCCGGCGATTGGATCGGCACGCGGGGTTCATCGAACCAGATTTCGATCGAGGAACGCTGGAGCCCGCCGCTGGGCGGGGCCATGCTCGCTGTTTCGCGCACGGTGTCGCGGAACCGGATGTCGGCGTTTGAGTACCTGCGAATCGTCGAGCGCAGCGGCGGTCTGGTGTATATCGCTCAGCCCAACGGCGCAGCCAAGACCGAGTTCGTGCTGACCGAATTGAAAATCGACGGGGATCAGAAACGCGCTGTTTTCGAGAACCCGCGGCACGATTTTCCTCAGCGCATCGTCTATGAACTCTCCGCCGACGGAGCGCTCAGCGCCTCCATCGGCTACGCCAGGGGCGGCAAACCGCAGCGATTCGAGTTCAAGCGCGAGGAACCCTGAGCGGCAACCGCCCGAGGCGAAGGCTCGGCGAGCCCGCGGTTTCGAAATCCGCGCGATACACTCCCATCATGCAGAGCAAAGCGAAAACCGTGAAGGAATACCTGGCGTCGCTGCCCGAGGATCGGCGGAAGGCGATCCAGGCGCTGCGCGCGGTGATCCTGAAGAATCTCGACAAGGACTACGAGGAAGGGATGCAGTACGGCGGGATCTGCTATTCCGTGCCGCATCGGATCTATCCCAACGGGTATCACTGCGATCCGAAGCAGCCGCTGCCCTGCGTGGGGCTGGGGTCGCAGAAGAACCACATCTCGATCGGCATGATGTGCCACTATTTCAATGACGCGGAGGATGCGTGGTTTCGCGCTGCCTGGCTGAAGACCGGCAAGAAGCTCGACATGGGCAAGTGCTGCGTGCGCTTCAAAAAGATCGAGGATGTGCCGCTGGAGGTGGTGGGGGAGGCGATCCGGCGAATGCCCGCGAAGAAGTACATCGCGATCTACGAGAAGCTGCTGGGGCCGGAGCGCCTGGCCAAGGCCACGAAAAAGGCAGCGACCGCAACCGCGGCAGCCTCGTCGGGGAAGACCAGGAAAAAGACTGCAAAGAAGGTGGCCAGGAAGGCGATCAAGAAGGTGTCCGGGAAGGGGGCCGGGAAGGCGGCCGGGAAGGGGGCTGGAACGACCCAGCGCCGCACGGTGAACAGGAAGTCCTGACCCAACGGTTCGACGGTCGGCAGTCCCTCGGAGTGGAGCGCACCGGCCTCGCGGGAATCACCCCGTCCACGCGCCAAGCAGAAGACCCAGGTCAGCACCATTCACGGTGCCGTCGCCGTTCAGATCGGCGATGGGGTCGTTGGTTCCCCACGCCGCAAGAAGCAAGCCGAGGTCGGCTCCGTTCACCGCACCGTCCTTGTTCAGGTCGCCGAAAAGGATTTCGTCGGTCGGAAGCAACATCATGTTGTCGATTCCGATGTAGGCGGTGCCGGACCCGGCCACGAGCGGCCGGAGGATGAAGTAATCCAGGCTCCGCGCGTTTCGAGGCGCGGTAAAGCTGATGGAGCGAAACACCCACTGTGTGGGATCGGCCGTGGGATCAAGGGCGCCAAGAATCACCGCGTTCGCGTCGGCGTAGTTGGCGGTGGGCGAAAGGATCAACTGATATCCGCCGCTCGGCGTGGCCGCCGTACTGCGGCGGATGTAGGCCGAGAATTCATACGTTTCACCGGGCGTGAGCGGTTCCTGCAGGGCCTGACCAAACGCCTCCGGCGCTCCGCCGAAATCTGCACCGGCGACGAATCGAATTCCTTCCTGCGCGCCGAGATTCGGAAAGTGGCCGAAACCGCCAAGCCCGATGCCATAGGAACCGTCATCGCTGTAGGTGTCGGCGCCAGGCGAAATATTGCTGCAGTTCACATAGTCGGACGGAAGCAGGCCTTGCCCCGCGCCGGGGCCGGGCACGGTTTCAAATCCCGGATTGGCAAGCAGGTTGGCGGCTGCGATGGGTGTGGCGGGCAGCGACGTCGACAGCAGGGCGACGCTCAACACGGCTTGGATTCGAACGAGCATCAGTGGTCTCCCTCCCTATGGCGCCTCATCCCGTCCACGCGCTGAGCAACAGGCCCAGGTCAGCGCCGTTGACTGAGCCGTCACCGTTCAGATCGCCCGGGCAGGGCGGCACGGGCAATCCGGCGACACCGCCGCCCGCGTTCGCCGCTCCGCCACGTCTTGAATTTCCAGCAGCCGCCGGGGCTTCCGGGGCTTTCGGGGCTTCCGGGGGCGGCGGACAGTCGCCCCATTGACTGAGCAGGAGGCCAAGATCAGCGCCGTTGATCAGGCCGTCGCCGTTCAGGTCTTCCGGCGGGTTGCCCGGATCCTTGCGGCAGGGGCCGAGATATTTGATGCTCACGCCTTCCTTCGCAGCGCGACAGGCGTTGTCGTAGGTGAAGTCGTCGCAGCCGCAGACCGGGTCGATCACATCCTCGCACGCTGCGGGAATGATCAGGCACTCGGTGGAAAAGAACTCGCCGCCGCAGTCGCCGGGCTGGGTGGCGCAGTAATAGTTTTCCGGGCAGACGCCGTTGAAGCAGGGCCCCAGCGATGGCGGCGGCGGCAGCTGCGTGGCGGCATAGGCGGGCGTGCAGTCGTTGAGCGTGGGAAAGAGGGCGTTGTCGTCAGCGGCGCGAATCTGGGCGTCGGCGTCGATCACCGCCGCACCCCAGACCACGCTGGAACTCGCGTGCCCATCCGCAAGGGTCTGATAGGCGGCTTTGGAGCGCGAGGTGCAGCCGAAGTTCAACACGAACGTGAACTCATCGCCCACGGGAATGGTGAACGTCTCCGACAAGGCGACCTCCATCTCGCCGAAGATGCCGGTGCTGAAGTTCTGGCCGCCGGGATTGTCCTTGAAGTCCACCACATAGAAGTTGCCGCCGAACAGGTGGCCATCCATGTTCACCAGCACGTTGGCAGCGGCGTCGGCGAAGTCGAAGAGCGCTCCGCCGCCTTCGGGATAGGAATACTTCGCAGCACCCGTGGCCGACCCCGCCACGCACACCTTCACCGTCACCGGCGTGCCCATGGGCAGGGTGTCGGAGGTGATGATGTACGAATAGATGATGGAGTCGTGCAGGCCGTCGCCCTTGGCCCCGCCCGCGGGGTCGGTCAAGGTCTGCGGCCCCGAGCAGGCGTGAGAATACGCGGTGGCCACACCCGCGTCGCGAATGAACGAAAGCCCGCCGGAGCCGTGATCGCCGAACGAGCTGTAGCCCGCATTCCACGAGGCGATCGGGGCCAGCGGCCCGCCGGTCACCTGCGACCCCGCCACGGTGATGCCGTCGGCCTGAAACCCGGCGAGCCCAATGGGTGAAAGCGCCAGCGCAGTGCTGATTGCGAGAACGGTTCGAATCGATGTCATGATCGTCCTCTCTCTCCTCGCCCCGGTCAGGAAGCAATTGTACGGATCGGCCGGTGCGAAAGGAAGAGGGAAGGGGGATGAAGAGACTGAGAGACTGAGAGACTGAGAGACTGAGAGACTGAGTGGGTGGCAGGGGCGTCTGACGTTTTCGCCGTTGCGGTGAACACCGGAAGCTTTCTGTTGAACGTTTGAAGCGCCCCGGCACAGCCCGGACGCTTCGCGGGCCTACCCGGCGGCGGCGGGGGATCGCCCGCAACGGAAGAAGGGTTGCCCTGACGCTCTCAAGGGCTGCCCGGATATGAAACAGGGATGCCCGGCCGGGAAGATGGGTGACCCGGAACGGAAAAAGGGTTGCCCGGACGCCGGGAAGGCTTGCCCGGAACGGAATTCGGGTTGCCTGAAAGCGATACCGGACCTCCCGGAACGGATGCGGGTGTCGAAGGTATCGGAATTGAAGAACAGCACAGTGACGTAGGTCAGGCAAGCCCCCTGTGGCTGTGCACCGCACACCTTGATCAATCTCGGATCGCAGGAAAGGCGGGCGATACCCGGCCTACGTGGCTTTTCCGGGGGGCCGATGGCTGGCGAAGGATTCCCGGACCTCCCTCACCGCTCCGGTTGAGGTTTTCGCCGTTCCGGTGAACACCGGAACCATTCTGTTGAACGTTTTAAGCGTTCCGGTGAACACCGGAAGGATTCTGTTGAACGTTTTAAGCGTTCTGTTGAACACCAGAAGCGTTCTGTTGAACGTTTTAAGCGTTCTGTTGAACACCAGAAGCGTTCTGTTGAACGTTTTAAGCGTTCTGTTGAACACCAGAAGCGTTCTGTTGAACGTTTTAAGCGTTCTGTTGAACACCAGAAGCGTTCTGTTGAACGTCTTAAGCGTTCCGGTGAACACCGGAAGCATTCTGTTGAACGTTTTAGACGCTCCGGTGAACCCCTGAAGGGAATTGTCTTTGCCGCAGCGCTGGTTTTCGGACCGCTCCGATCATCTTCGCCGACGCGGGACGGGCACTGGCGGCCGTGATGGCCGCCGGTCGTCGTCGAAGGCGGGCGCTGCCCCGCCAAGATGATCCTGCGTTTGTGGCTCAGGAGGTTGCCCACTGGATTCCTGACCTCCGTGGGCGCAGCAATGGCGACATCCACTCAGTCTCCCCCGCACTTTGTCTCTCAGTCTTGCAGTCTCTTGGTCTTTTTCTCGCCCCCGAACACCACCTTCCAATCCGTCTTCATGTCCACCACCGTCCAGCCCCTTGATTGCGCTTCGTCGAGCGCCTGGTCGAGCTTGCCGATGTGGGACTCGCGGTCGTAGGCCCATTCGCGATCGGCGTCGGTGTGGTGCACGATGAGGGCGAAGCGGGGCCCAGCGCCGGCGGTGGTGTATTGCAGCATGTTGAGATCGCCGTCGGAATTGCCGAAGGCCATCACCGGTCGTCGGCCGATCTGCTGCTGGATGCCGACGGGTTTGCCGGGGCCGTCGTCGATGAGGTTGATCTTGGCTTCCTTCACCAGCACCGGTTCGCCGTTGCGGGTTTCGAGTTTCAGCTCGCCGCGACTGCCGACCACCTGCTCGGGCGGAATGCCGTAGGTCTCTTCGGCGAAGGCGCGAATGAACTCGACGCCGCCGCCGGAGACGATGAAGGTCTTGTAGCCGTTGGCGCGGAGGTAGTCGAGCACCTCGAGCATGGGCTGATAGACCATCTCGGTGTAGGGCTTGCCGGACTTCGGGTGCTTCGCGGTCTTGAGCCAGTCCTTGACGATCAAGTTGAACTCGTCGATGGTCATGCCCGCGTGGGTGGCGGCGACGAGCTGGACGATGGCTTTCTCGCCGCCGGCCGCGAGGGCTTTCATGTCGCCGGCAAGCACGCTCTTGAAGGGTTCGGTGGCGGCCCATTCCGGGTGCTCAGGCGCGAGGGCCTTGACGCGATCGATGGCGAAGAAGAGCTGGAAGTAGGCGGGCTGCTCGGACCAGAGCGTGCCGTCGTTGTCGAACACGGCGATGCGCTCGGCGGGCTCGACAAAGGCGGTCGAGCCCTTGGTGGTGGTCTTGGTGACGAAGTCGATAATGGACTGGCGGGCTGATCCGTCGGTCCATGATGCGAGGACGGCGGTCTCAGCGGGCGGCCGGGCTTCGGCTGGCCGCATGAAGACCGTCGAGGCTGACGTGACGATCAGGATGAGGAGCCCGATGGTTGCATGGCGGAAGATCCGGGAGTGATTTCGATGCATGGGAAGACCTCTGTGAGGCAGGGAAGAGTCGCCGACCTGAGGCCGATGGGCCTGAAGCAGCCACCTTCGAGCCTGCCAACCACGTGTAGCGTATCCAGGAGAGCGCCCGGTGTCTCGCCGGGGAGATGCTCAGGATGCATTTAATAAAATCCCCGATTGCCGAAACAACGGGCAATCGGGGGTGAACACCGCGGACACGGTTGCTCAACATGGAGCAGACCCCGTGGGCCGCGGATCGTCCCGGGGGATTCACCGGGGAAGCGCCGGTGCGGAGAGGAGGGTGAGGCGTTGCACCGGCGGGTTCTCTGGCATGTCTTCGATCTGGATCTCGGGATGGCTTTCACCGGATCAGGTGATTCAATCATTCGAATCGGCCATGCGTCGGAGTATCATCCGTCGCAGTGGGAGGCCCGGCATGAGTGCGCTGGAGGCGAAGGTATCGGTGCTGGCGACGGAGCGCATTGTGGATGCGCTGAATACCGCCGTGGAGATCGAAGGGGGCGCCCAGGCGCGAGTGGCCTACCTGCTTCGACGGCTTCAGGATCTGCTCGGACGTCCGTCGAGATACGCGATCTGGATGTTGGAAGACCTTGAACGCAAGCCTTCTCCGTTGATCCGCAGCCGAACTGTCGTTGACCCCGACCACGACGATGGGGCGCCGTTTGATCTCGCCATCGCGCAGCAGGCACTCGACGAGGCCGCTCCGCTTGCCACGACGCTGATCCAGCGGGCGCTCGACAATATCCGTTCCCCTCAGACGGTCCTGATGAGTGAGGCTGCAGACTCGGCATGCTTCGAATCGGTGCTCCGGAAGCGCTACCTGGCCCCGCTGAGGTGCGTGGACTGCCTGTTGTCGCTCTGGTCGGCCACCGAAAACCGGGCGGTCTTGCTGATTTGCCACCAGCACATCGAGGACCCGCCCTTTTCCGAATCCGAGAGAACCCTTGTTTCGCTCATGCTGCGGGCTGCTGCGCCGATGCTTGATCGGGAGATCTTTCGCCGCGAGGAATCCGAACTTGACGAGCCGCTCAGTCAGCGCGAGCGCGAGGTGCTGGCCATGTTGCTGGCGGGCGACAGCGAGAAGGAGATTGCATCGAGCCTGCACCGCAGTGTGCATACCGTCCACACCTTTGTGCAACGGCTCTATCGGCGGTTCAACGTCTCCAGCCGGGGCGAATTGATGGCACAGTTCATCGACCGCACCGTGATTGCCAACCTGCGCGACGGTTAGGATGTTCGCGGTTGCGATACATCGCCCGGAATGAAAAAAGAGCCCCCGCACGCGATCGTGCGAGGGCTCTTGAGTTCGACGGGATCACTTGCCGCTGGCGGCGTTCTCGATGGATTTCTGGATCTTCTCGAGATTGAACGAACCGGGGGTCTGGCTGGGCGGATAATCCGCCATCGTCTTGAGGAACTGGCCGCAGAACTGCTGCATCGGCACGATGATGAACGGATGGTCGAGGAACCAGTCGTTGTAGGTGTTGGCGTTGTGCTGCGCCTTCTCAAACGGGTCGCGACGCAGGTTGAAGAGCAGCGGCACGCGCAGCTCGGTGAACGGTTCGCGCCAGACTTCAAAGGCCACGCCGCGGTTTTCGAGGAACACCGCCTTCCAGTCCTCGTAGCGCAGGGCCACGATCTGGCCGTCGTCGTTCACATACATGAACTCGTGACGGGGCGAATCCTTGGCCTTGCCTGAGAGATAGTCGAGCTGGTTGTAGCCGTCGATGTAGTTCTTGTACTTGCGGCCGTTCAGATCGACGCCGTTCTTGAGCTTCTCCTTGATATCCGGCGCGCCGGCGGCGGCGGCGAAAGTGGGCAGCCAGTCTTCATGGGCCACGATGCCGTTCAAGGTGACGCCCTTCTGGAAATGGCCGGGCCAGCGGGCGAACGCGGGCACGCGATAGGCGCCTTCCCAGTTGGAGTTCTTCTCCGACCGGAACGGAGTGGTTCCCGCGTCGGGCCACGTGTTGTAGTGGGGGCCGTTATCGGTGGAATAGAGCACGATGGTGTTGTCGGCCACGCCCAGATCGTCGAGCAGCTTCAGCAGTTCACCGACATTCATGTCGTGTTCAACCATGCCGTCGGCGTACTCATCGGAGCGGGGCCCGGCGAGGTTCTTGTGGCTCTCGCGAACGTGGGTGCGGAAGTGCATGCGCGTGCCGTTCCACCAGCAGAACCACGGCTCGCCCGTCTTGTTCATGCGGGTGATGAAGTCCTTGGCCGCGGCGACGGTCTCATCATCGATCGTCTCCATGCGCTTCTTGGTCAGCGGGCCGGTGTCTTCGATCTTCTGGCCGCCCTTGCCGTCGGCCCAGCAGTGAAGCACGCCGCGCGGCCCGTAGGTCTCGAGGAAGGTCTTGCCGTTGGGCATCTTCATATCGCGGGGGTAGTCGCGATTCTCGGGTTCCTCTTCGGCGTTCAGGTGATAGAGATTGCCGAGGAATTCGTCGAAGCCGTGCATGGTGGGCAGGTGCTCATCGCGGTCGCCTTGGTGATTCTTGCCGAATTGACCGGTGTGATAGCCCTGGCTCTTCAGCACCGTGGCCATCGTCACGTCGGTCTTCTGCCAGCCTTCCTTCGCGCCGGGCAGGCCGACCTTGGTCATGCCCGTGCGCACCGGCACGTTGCCGCCGATGAACGCGGCCCGGCCCGCCGTGCACGACTGCTGACCGTAGTAGTCGGTAAACGCCACGCCTTCATTGGCGATGCGATCGATGTTCGGCGTCATGTAGCCCATCATGCCGCGGTTGTTGTGGCTGATGTTCCAGGTGCCGATGTCATCGCCCCAGATCACGAGAATGTTGGGTTTCTTGTCTGCGTTCTGCGCCTGTGAAGTTGACGTGAGGCTCGACGCGGCAATGACGCCGACCGCCGCCACAACGATGCCTCGTTTGATTGCGTTCCACCACATGATGTGATCTCCTTGCCGGACTCCGTAGGAATGTGTCTGTAAAGAACCGGTTAAACCGATATCAAGATGACACACCACGATACCTTGGGAAGGCACCTTGGCAACCTCCGATCACATCCGGTTGTGATAAGATTTTCTTATCGTGGCCAATCCGCAATTCCTGCGCTATCTGGTTGCCCTCACTGAACACGGCCATTTTTCCCGCGCTGCCCGCTCGCTCGGCATCACGCAGCCTGCGTTGACCCTTGGAATCAAGAAGCTTGAACAAGAACTGGGTGTTCGTCTCTTTGATCGTGCGAGGGGTTCGGTCACCCTGACGGCGTTCGGCAGCGCCACGCTCCTGCATGCCCAGCGCCTGCTCGAAGGCAACGCCAAACTGCGGCATGAGATCGACATGCTGAAGGGAATGCAGGCGGGCGACCTTGTGGTGGCTGCGGGAACTTTTGCCGCCGACATCTCCGGCCATGCCGCGATGGGTCGCCTTTCCCAGCGCTTTCCCGCGATTCGATGCCGGATCATGCTGCGGGAATGGAAGGAGTGTGTGTCCGTGGTTCTGGAGGGCGGTGCCGATCTGGCGCTGGCCGAGATCAGTGCCGCTGAACACGAGCCTCGGCTGGTGACGGAGTTGATTGGAACGCATCGAGGGCAGTTCTTCTGCCGCACCGGTCACCCGCTCGCGCGGCGCAAGAAGGTTGCAGTGCGCGACGTCATTGCGTATCCGTGGGCACTGGTGACGTTGCCCTCGCGAATGGCAGTCGCCCTCGCGACGGCAAACCTTCGGGCGGGTTCATTTGATCGGCGGAGGGAGGAGTTCATTCCATCCATCCGCGTGGATACCTTGGCCGGGGCTCAAGAGGTGGTGAGGAAGAGTGATGCCATCAGCGCTGCCCCCCTGGGCATGATCCGTGAGGACATTCGCCGCCGCAGGCTTGCGCTCATTCGCTGCTATCCTCCCTGGTTAAGGCTCAATTATGGATTCATCTACCCGCGAGATCGAACACTTTCACCGGCCGCACGCGCCTTTATCGAGGAAGTGCGAGGGGTCGAGTCTCAATTGGACTGGTAGCGATGAACGCCGAGTCGCCGTGCGCTCGGCTCGGGGCGGTAATCACCCATTCAACGTACGAAAGGAGCGACGACATGGCCACCAACGGTATTGTCCAATGGAGCGGAACGCTCGGCCTGCTGCTGGGAGGGTGTGCCTCAATTCCCGCGGCACATCAGCCGGCCGCAATGATTGAGTCTTCTTCACTCGGCGCGTTTTCGGTGAGTCTTGCCGTCGCCGACCTGCAGGCGTCGAAGGCGTTCTACGAAAAGCTCGGGTTTGCAGAAGTGGGCGGCAACGCAGCCCAGAACTGGCTGATCATGCGCAACGGCCAGACCACCATCGGACTCTTCCACGGCATGTTCGAGAAGAACATTCTGACGTTCAATCCCGGCTGGTCGAGCGAAGCGCAGCGTTTGGCGCGATTCGAGGATATTCGCAGCATTCAACATCGCCTGCAATCATCAGGCCTCAGTCTCATCTCCGAAGCAGACACGCAATCGACGGGCCCGACAAGCCTGATGCTGGCCGACCCGGACGGGAATCTGATTCTTCTCGATCAACACGTGGCAGCGCCCTGAATCTCACGCGTCAATCGACACGGGCCCCAGGGGAATCGCCTGGCACGTGAGAATGACATTGTTCTTCCGGTCGGACGCAGTGAGGCCATCCTCGACCTCCATCGTCACTTGGCCGGAGAGAAGTCGCTTTCGGCAGGTGCCGCAAATGCCCGACCGGCATTCGAAATCGATCGCCACATCACATTCCTCCGCGATCTCCAGGACCGTGAGGCTGTCCTTTGCTGTCACCGTGCGGCCGGACGATGCAAAGTGAATCGTTGCTCCATTCGCGCCGGTCGATAAGGCCACCGCCGAGGCATCCTGATCTGAATCCGCCGCAGCCATCTCCTCGTCGTGATGGCGCGCAGCCTCATTGTCGGATGTTTCGGCCGCGGGCCGGGTGAAGGCCTCAACGCGAATCCGCTCCTCGGCGACGCCCAGCGATTTCAGAAGTTCCCGCATCGCCGTCATCATCGGATCGGGGCCACAGATGTGATAGAGCTGCGTCTCAAGTGCCGGAACGTGCTGTCTGAGGAGGTCTGCGGAAATGCGACCGGCAACCGAGCCTCGCGCGGGATCGCACTGCTGCGAGCACACCGCCACCACGCTCAGATTCGCATGCCGTCGTCGGAGATACGCCAGCTCTTCCTCAAAGATGCGGTCATCGTCGGTGCGTACGCTGTGGATCAGCCGGATCGGCCCGGTCCACCCGATGTCGGTGAGATATCGAATGACCGACATCAGCGGCGTGATTCCCACACCGCCGCCGAGCAGCACGATGCCCTGGGCCTGCGTGCCATTGAAGGTGAATGACCCTGCCGGCGCTGAGAGTGTGATCAGGTCACCTTCGCGAACTCGATCGTGAAGAAACCTCGACGCCTCGCCCTGATCCTCACGCTTGACGGTGATCTCGCAATAACCCTGACGCGAAGGCGACGACGCGATCGTGTAGGACCGACGCACGGTCTTCCCATCAACCTCAAGGGCGAGATTCAGATACTGACCCGGTTGATGCTCAAACGGCAGGAGACCGCCGACCGGATTCACGAATCGAAACGTTTTGACCTGCGGTGTTTCCTGGAAGATCCTTGCCACCTTCAGCGTTCCCGACCAGAATTTCCTGCGCCCCGGCGACGTTGGTTGCACGGCTCTTGGCATCGTGCCTGGACTCGCTTTTCGCACTGACCGCTGACTGACAAACGACAGGCCGCGATATCCCAGAAGCACACCGATGACCGACGCGAAGGCGATGGGTAGCTGCACGTCCGCCTTGACCAGCAGGTAGTAGTGAATCGCACCCGCGATGGCCGCCACATAGGCCAGCCGATGAAGCAGATGCCACTTCTTGGACCCCAGCCACTTCACCATGCCGTTCGTCGATGTCACGGCCAAAGGGACCATCACGGCAAGCCCCAGTGTGCCGATCATGAGATACACACGACTTGCGATTTCCGAAAGCGTGCTGCTCACACTCAGCGAGCGGTCGAAGATGAAGTAGATCGAGAAATGACACAGGGCGTAAAAGAACGCATAGAGGCCAAGCGCCCGCCGGAAGTTGAGAAGCCAATTCCAGCCGGTCAGCTTCCGCAGCGGTGTCACCAGCAGTGAAAGCGGCAGGAAGATGAGCGTCATCATCCCGGTGGTGCGAATGGCGAAGTTCACCGGGTTGGCGCCAAGCTGCCCGCGAATGGCGTCCCAAAGCAGCATCGCCAACGGAACTGCCCCGTTCAGGATGATGAGGAACTTCGCAAAGCGGATTTCGTTCTTGTCGGGTTGCATGGCGTCAGAAATTCACCGCGAGGTCCATGCCGGAATAGAGCGACGCCACCTGTTCGGCGTAGCCGTTAAACATCAGCGTCGGTCGGCGGCCGCTTTCGCCCAGTCGCTGCTCCGTGGCCTGACTCCAGCGGGGATGGTCAACCTGCGGATTGACATTGGCATAGAACCCGTACTCACCCGGGGCCTGAATGTTCCACGTGGTCGGCGGCTGCGTATCCACCAGCGTGATCTTCACGATCGACTTGATCCCCTTGAAGCCATACTTCCATGGAATGATCATGCGAAACGGAGCGCCATTCTGCGGAGGAAGCTGCTTGCCATACAGCCCGCTGGTCAGCAACGCCAGGGGGTGCATGGCTTCGTCCATCCGCAGGCCTTCGACATAGGGCCAATCGAGCACCGCTCGTTTCTGACCCGGCATTCGCTCCGAATCATGCAGCGTCTCAAAAGCCACGTATTTCGCTGAGCCCATCGGGTCCACCTTCGCCAGAAGTCTGCTGAACGAAAAGCCTGCCCATGGAACCACCATCGACCACGCCTCCACGCAGCGCATCCGATACACGCGCTCCTCGGGGGGGCTGATCTTCAGAATGTCGTCAATGCCGAATTCCCGCGGCGTGTGCACCATCCCGCCCACCGAGATGCGCCAGTCGCCCGGTGCAAAATGCTCCGCAGCCGCCGCCACCCCTTCCTTGTCGGTCGTGAACTCATAGAAGTTGTTGTAGTGCATGACCGACTCCATCGGCGTCATCGGTTCGTCGACCCGGAAACCACTGTTCGGATCGCTGTCCGCCTTCACCACATTGTCGAGGTCGCCGGTCTCAGCTCCACCTCCCGACACCCGGTTCAGGAGTCGGTACGCCGCACCGGTCGCCACCAGCGACGTTGCGGCCACGCCGGCCTGAATGAACCGGCGTCGATTCAGAAAGACGTGCTCCGGGGTGATCTCACTGGATGGAATACGGTCAATGTCAGCCATCGCAGGTCTCTCGGGATTGGCGCCCCATAATTCGATTCAATTCAACAGGATTTCAAAGCGGATCGACACTGGAATCTTTGAGGGCCATCCGGGTGATTGGTTACACCGTACGTGCAAGATATCGGCGCAATCGCATCCGCCGAACCGCCTGTCGATGGATTCAAGTCCAGCTCAGGAACATTGACCTATGAGGTGACGGCAGTGTTTCGCTGCCTCTGCCTGTCTGGTCAGCTCGGCGACATACATGAATCCAACAACAAGAGCCCAGATCGCGAACACAAATGAGGCCAGACTGACAGCACACATGGTGGAGAACACCACCATCAGGAGTGCTCCGGCTGCAGCGCCGGGCGTCGGGGTGATCATTCCAACTCCCGTCAGGGCCATCATCGCGAGTAATGCAAGGAAACTGAGTCCGGCCGCGCTGCAATACCCCCACATTACAATGGTTGTTTGCCGGACCAGGGACTCCTTGGGAATCAAGGTCGCCAAACTACGAAGGCGAACTCCCAAGGCAAGAAACACCACTATTCCAAGGGCAGTCGACACCAGTGTGAGAAGTATCGCAGGAATGTTGGTGGGCATCGGCGTTCGCATCATGGCTCCGGATAGCGGTGAGGCCAGCCATCCGGCCACCCACACGGCCGGCGGCAACCATCGCAGGATCACGCGCGCAGAAATCCCCTCCCGAAGGTTTGACTCTGCGGGATTCCTCTCTGATAGAAGCCAATACCCGATGAGACTCAAGATTCCAAGAAGTTGCCCGCCGATCGCGACCAGGTAGATGCCCGGTCCGTTCGGCCCCATGATAGCAATGACGATCGTCGAGCTTCCAATAACAACAGCCACCGAAATGATCGATCCCCAGATCAGGAGTCTCATGCCCAGCGCCAGCCGCCGCACCCATTCCGGATCGGCAAATCGCAGGAATCGCATCCCGATGCTTGCACGAATGGGCGTGCCGCACTCGGGACACGAATTGTGCACCAACAGGCCATACAGCGGATACCCGCAACTGGTGCAAGTCATTGCCGATGTAATCCGTCCGGTCGGATCAACGCCCGCCGAGCCCGACCAATTGGCCGCAACAGCCGAAGCCTCGGCGGATTCCGTCGTCTGCCTTGGCACGACTTGAAATGGGGCCGGCGTCACCTCGGGAAGACCCGGCTCAGCGCCATTCTCAGCCCACGCGCTCTTGCTGTCGCCGGTCGCCATGCGGCTCATCGTACAGGGCGAGGAATCAACTTGCGATGGCGAGTTGACGGGTGCGACCAGCGTCTGCCGGTTCGTCCTCGCGACCCTGCAGCATGGCCCGGCTAGAGTTCCTCATCCTTGGGCTGTTAACCGGGGTCCGCTGTATCCGTTCACCCTCCGGAATCACCTTCGAGTCAGAGTCTCCATGCTTCGACCATTGATTCTCTCCACCGTCGTGATTCTCGCCTTTTCTGTCGGGTGTGCTGACATCACGGTCACCTCCGACCACTCCGACATGCTGGCTGTGGGCAGCCTCTCCACCTACGCCTGGGCCGATGAACTACTTGCCGCCGAGGAGGCTGAGGCGGAATCGGGTGCGTCAACCGAATCAGGGGATGCGGGACTCGCCACGATGGAACCTGTCGACGACGTTGCTGCAATTGATTCAGGTGAGTCTCCGGCTGAAGAGGCCGCCGACCTATTGTCCGCCTCAGATTCGTCGATCGGCACCCTGAAACCAGTCGTTGCCCAGACCCAGGCCGACAACCTCAACGCTGCTCCTGTTGCCGCCTCGCTTGATGAAGAAACCCATAGCGCCCTTCGTGTTGCCATCGATGCGGCCATGGTCCAGCGCGGATTCCGCCATGTGGCTCCCGCCGATGCCGATTTCCTCCTCCGGGTCGACACGGCCACCGCCTTCCGCACCGAGCATCACGATCCCTACTATTCGCACTACGAGATCGAGGGATTTGAAGATGGCATCGTCACCATCGACTTCGTCAATCCCGAGACCGACGACCTCCTTTGGCGCGGATCTGGCAAAGCCCCGCTGCGTTCCATCGGCGGCGACAGCGCCCTCCGCCATCGCGACAAGACGAAGCCACTGCCCGGTCGCCGCGTCTGGCCTATCCAGTCCCTCGCCCGCGGAATCGTTGCCGGTGCGCCCTCGCCGCGCTGAGTCGAGACTCGCTTTGAAGACCATTGTGGAGACACCCGCACGATCAATGCGCCATCCATGGCCATGGATCGTTCGACAATGGTTCTCCGGATTCTGATTTTCCGAACCGGCCACATGGCCCATCGCTGGCCGGTTCTCAGGGAATAAAAAGCCCCGCTCAATTGAGCGGGGCGGGAGATCTGCCGTCTGTGAATGAATCTGTCCGGTGAATCCGGCTCGGTCAGGTTCCCCAGTTCCCGAGAAGAATTCCGAGATCAGCGCCGTCAACGACGCCGTCACCGTTCAGGTCTCCGGGCCCGCTGGAGCCCCAACCGCTCAGCAAAATTCCCAGGTCAGCGCCGTCAATCACCCCGTCGCCGTTGAGGTCGCCCCGCAGGTGCGATCCGCCGGTTCCCGAGGAATCGCAAAGGTCGACGCAGATCATCGCAGCCTCATCGCAGCACGTGACATCCCAATTGACCTGGCAGCAGAACGGATCAACCGAGCACACAGCGTCCTGGCAACCGGCGTCATCGCATCCCACTCCGGCTGGATTGCCGGGCGCTCCGTCTGCGCAGCAGCAGTTGCTGGGCGTCGGGTCGACCGGATCGGGCGAGCAATCGGCGCCGCAGACCTGCGCGACAACATCGCAACACAGCGCGTCCCAGACGGCTTGGCAACAGAATGGATCGATGGCACATACCACGGCCGTACACGCTGGGTTATCGCATCCGGGCGGGCCGCTGAAGCAGCCGCAGCAATCGGCCGCTTCATAGGTGACGGTGAAGCAGATGACTTCAGAGCAGCACTCAATCAAGGCCTTGTTGTGAACGCTGACGCGGAAGCAGACTTCAGCGCCACGCGGCGGCAGGTTGGGGAATGTCACGGTCGCGTTGATCGTGCCCGCGTAGGTTGAATAGGCCGGCACCGGCGGAACCAGCGGGATATAGGTTGGATTGATCACCACGTTCGGATCGTACGGCTCGGGCAGAATGAACATGTGCTCGAGCGTTTCCGGTGTCAGGTTGTCGAAGCCGAACGAAAGCTGGAATGTGCCTGAGACCGGGTCGAATACCAGCTTCGCATCCTTGAACTGCATGCAGTCGCAGATCGGAACCTGGAAGCACATCTGCATCGAGCAGCATTCGTTGATGAACTTGTCTGCAAGCGTCAGCGGAATGCAGACTTCGCCATGCGGAGGCGCGGCGACCGAGATGTGGAAGCAGCGGGTCTCGCCATCAGCAAGCGGCGGAACCAGCGGAATGACATTTGGTGAGATTGAGGCATCTGGAATCAGGATGAATGACGCCGCCACTCCCGAGTTGTTGGTGATGCAATACTCGACGTCATAGGTTCCGCTCAATCCCGGCGTACCGTCGTGGTTGAACTCGCACAGGATGCTCTTTACCTCGACCGAACAGCTTGGACCCGGACACGTCACTTCCATGTCGCCTTGCTCGAACTTGTCCTGGTTTGCCGTGAACTGATTCGTGTCAACCGCGATGGTCGGCGGCCCGCCTGTCGAGGGCATTCCGCCAAGGCCATACACGTAGTAGCTGTTGTTCTGGTCGAAAATGACGCCATCGCCGATCGCCCAGACATTCACAAGCGAATTCGTGTCATAGTCGTAATCCACCCCGCCGGTACACGACGTGCTCCCGACACCGAACGGGAATGCGGCCCCCGCGAGCCAGTTGCCGCTGGCGGCATCGAAGCAGAACTCCAATACCCGGGCGGCGTGCGCGCCTGCCGACGTGTCGTCCGACATGGTGCGCTCGCCAAGCAACATGCAACCGGTGGGCCCGAATGAAATGTTCGCAATCGGATTCGACATGCCGGCCAGGCCCGTGCCCTGAAGCGGGTCGAGAATTCCGTCTGAGGTTAATGGTTCGATCTGCTCGGTTCCGGCAATTGGAAAGCCGGACCCGTTGAGGGCGACCGACCACACTTCATTCGCCTGGTTCGGATTCGGACGCCCCGAGTCCTCCCACCAGATGCTGTAATACAGCCGGCCGGCATGCGCCTCCACGGCCCAGACTCGATCACCAAGCTTGGCCCAGCCCGGGCTGCCGTTGTCCGGCGCGCCATGATCAAAGGTATTCAGCGTCGCCCCGGTGTTGGGATCCAGCGTGTAGATCTTGCCGTCCTCGAAATTCGAGGCGTACAGCACACCGTTGGTGCAGTTGTACGAGATGGTGCCGATACCCGGAAAATTCGATCCCGCCGGATAACCCGGGTCGGCTGCCTGCGGCAGCGCCACGAGAAACGATGCAATCGCCGAATTGGAATCGATCTTGTAGATCGCGCCTGGCAGGTTTCCCGAAAGGGCGCCGGTCGCATCTGATGGGAATCCGTTGTACACGCTGCTGTGAGCAACATAGATGCTTCCGGCATCATCAAACGTGACGCCAAAGACGCTTCCCAGATCATTGCGAGTCCAGTTGGGCGATGCGGAGTCCGTGAAGAATGGCGTCGGCCAATTCAAGTTGGCTGGAGCGCTCGCCTGATTGTCTAGGTCAACGACGTTCAGGACGTACGATCCCGGGCCGTCGCCGGTCAACGTAAACGCCGACACCGGTCCGTTTGTCGACATGAAGTCCGGTCGCGCGCCGCAACACTCACCCGGGGCGCCTCCGGTCCCGCCTCGTCCCGGCCCGCCGGGATTTCCACCTCCACGTCCACCCAGGCCCCAAGCCGTTGAACCGGCGATGAAGACTGCAATGGTGGCAGCACTGACAGACTGACACCACCGACCAACGCCACGAAGCGCTACGCCTTTCATGTGCATCTCCCTGCGTGTTGCACGGTCCGTCGGGATTTACTTGTTCCCACCACGTTGTGCTCCCACGGGATTACTCTACCAGTTTTGTTTACACAACCTCAACAAAATGTCCGGCCTATTTTGGGGTGCATGGCAGCCGCCTGTACGGTGTTCGTCAACACAGATTCCGAGGCATTCATCCGGGTTTGGTATCCAGGGACGCCGACCCGGGATGGGCGGAGCGTCATGGCCCGATGAGACCTTTCTTGTATTTCCGGTGCATGTCGCTTCCTCGGCTGAGTACCCCACTCTACCTCCCACAAAGGAATTCTCATGATCTGCGGAAAGCACATCATCGCCGGATTGACGCTCCTTCTTCCCGCCGTCTGCTTCGGGCAGGACACCAATGACAACAACAAGGCCGATTCGCTGGACCTCAGACTCGCAACCAGTCAGGACTGCAACCACAACGGCCATCCGGATGAGTCGGAAGCCGACCGGCCTCACTTCTCCGCCTCGATCGAGCATCTGAATGCCCTCGAAGGATTCCTCAGCAACGTCCTCGATGTCCGCAGCATTGACCTGAACGGCGACGGGCTGATGGATGCTGTTGCCACCTCAATGCCCGACCCGAACTTCGGCTACATCACGTATTGGCGCAATGACGGCGGCCCAGGGTTGACCTACCTGACGCGGACGAAGATGAACAACGCACGGCCGCATTTCCTGCAAATCGCAGATATGAACGGTGACGGCAAGTCCGATCTGGCAGTTGCAGACGATTCCTTTCCCAAGGTGTACGTCAAGCTCGGCAATGGAAACGAGACGTTCGGACCACCCATCACCCTGCAGGGCGCATCCTCAGTGAACGGGTTCTCCGGTCTCGCCCTTGGCGACTTCGATCACGATGGTGACACTGACGTCGCCGCCACCAGCTGGGCCAAGAACACCGTGACGGTCTGGTACAACTCCGGCACGGCCAGTTTCTCCGGGCCAACCACTCTCAATGTCGGCTTCGCGCCTCGTGGCGTCACCTCCGGCGATATCAACGGTGACTCATTTGACGACCTCATGGTCGCCAATTCGTTCGAGGCGGGAGGCGGCATCGGCCAGGATGGCACCGTAACCATCCTGAAAAGCACCGGTGGCGGATTTGCTGCGCCCCTCACGCTCGTGATGCCGGTCAATGCAGGCCCATTCGGCACCATGCGTCCCCAGCCTCAGGATGTTGTGCTCACCGACACCGACCATGATGGAGATCTCGATCTCGTGGTTTCCTCGAAACAGAGCGAACGGCTTGACCTCTGGATCAATGATGGAACCGGCGGATTCTCGCTGCAGGGGGCGATCGACGCCGGCTACTACATCGGCTCCACGGCCGCCCGCATCGCCGCCGTTGATCTTGATCTTGACGGGTGGGAGGACCTCGTCTGGTGCGACAGCGAAGCGCATTCGGTCAGCATCTACGGAAACCAATCGGGTTCATATGTCTTTCGCCAGGCTTTTGGCTCCGGCCATAACGGCGCGATCACCGTTGACGCCGCCGACTTCGATGCCGACGGATTGACCGACCTCATTACCGCCAACGACGTGAGCCGCACCTTCAGCATCCTGCTGAACAAGGGTGACCTCCTCTTTGATGCTGCCCTTCGGCATCGCCCTTCCCAATACCCAGGTCAGTCTCTCCTCGCGGATTTCAATGGCGACGGTCATGTCGATTTCGGCGCCAGTGATCAGACGACGACCCAGTCCCTCGGCTTCTTCGTGTATCCCGGTCGCGGCGATGGCACCTTTGACGAGCTCAACCCGATCGGGACCCCCAACGTGGCGACCGGCACCAGCTATGTCTATGTACGAGACATCAATCACGACGGCATCCAGGATCTCATTGAGGTTGCCCAGGCCAAGGTCTCGTTTGGCAATGGCGATGGAACGTTTCAGCCGCCGATCGTCAATCCTGCCAATGTGCTTGTCTTCAATGTGTTGACCGACCTGAACAACGACGGCAACCTCGACTTCGCATGGGTTGACGGCGCCCACCCCGCTAATCTCTACCGTTGCTATGGAGACGGCCAGGGCCATTTCACCGCCGGCGAATTCCAGGTCAAAGTCCCGGCAGAACAACAGGTTGTCGGCGCAGTCGATCTCAATGGCGATGGCGCTTCGGAAGTCCTCTGTGGCTCCGCAGCCCCGGGTGTCCTCACCGTTGTGGCCAATGATGGCGCCGGCAATCTCTTCAACCCAATCGGAATCCCCATCCCGGCGCCGCCGCCGTTCAATTCCGCCGCTCCCGATGCCATTGCCGGCGCTGACTTCGATCTTGATGGCGACCTCGACGTGGTCATCGGTGCCTACGGCCTGCAGTTTCTTCGCAACGACGGCGGAGTGCTTCAGAGCCCCATTGGCGCCAACGCCACCTTCTCCAGCCAGCTCTTTGTGGATGATATCGATCTCGACGGCGACCCCGATCTCTACGGCCGCAACGGCGCTGCCATCGCCTATTTCAACGACGGTACCGGAAACTTCCCCAAGAAGGTCGTGATGCCCTTCTTCGACTCCAACGTTCATGATCTGGCGCTCGCCGACATGAATGAGGATGGTCGCACCGACCTGCTGACCCGGCCCGAGAACAGTTGGGATACCTACTCCTTCCTCAACCTTCCTCCCGTCTCCGGAGATTGTGACAATGACGGAATTCTCGACGGCTGCGACCCGGATACCTGCAGACCGGTCAGCGAAGGTTTGACCGGCGATTGCAATGCCGACGGAGTCATCGACGGAGCAGACCTCGGTTTGTTGCTCTCGGCCTGGGGCACCAACGATCCCTCTGCCGACATCAATGATGACGGCATGGTTGATGGCATCGACCTCGGCCTGCTGCTTGCAGCGTGGAGCTGAGTTCGCTCAACGAGCCTCTCGGTCGGATTGCGGCCGCGGGATTCCATGCAGGAATCTCGCGGCCGCTGCTTTATCGGTTCGGGAATACCTGATTCCGGCGTCGTCACGAAAGAGAGCGATCCGTACTGCGCCGTTCCGTCAGCCTTCCTCGCTCTCCTTCAACTTTGCCAGCACGCTGAAGTCTTCGAGCGTTGTCGTATCCTGCGTGATCTGCTCGTCGCCCGCTGCAATCGATCTCAGCAGCCGCCGCATGATCTTGCCGCTACGAGTCTTGGGAAGAAGCTGCGTGAAACGAATCATGTCCGGGCGGGCAATCGCGCCGATCTCGCGGGTCACATGCTCCATCAGATCCTTCTTCAGCGTCTCGCCCACGCTGAACCCTGGGGCCAACGTGCAGAACGCCGCGATTCCAGTGCCCTTGATCTCGTGCGGCATGCCCACCACCGCAGCCTCAACCACCGCCGGATGACTCACCAGCGCGCTCTCCACTTCCATGGTCCCCAGCCGATGACCCGCAACATTGATGACATCGTCCACCCGGCCCATGATCC
This sequence comes from uncultured Isosphaeraceae bacterium, assembly GCA_964407695.1. Classification (GTDB taxonomy): domain Bacteria; phylum Planctomycetota; class Phycisphaerae; order Phycisphaerales; family SM1A02; genus CAYOWQ01. The sequence continues at coordinate 651,524 of CAYOWQ010000001.1, forward strand.
AGAAGTTGCCCCGCTCATCGCGGCGGGCCCCGTCCCCTGTGAAGTACATGCCGGGCACCCTTGAAAAATACGTATCGATAAAGCGTTGGCGGTCGCCATGAATGCCACGCAGCATGCTCGGCCACGGCTTGCGAATCACCAGCAGGCCGCCCTGGTTCGCCTTCAATTCCTCGCCCTGCTCATTCACGATGGCCGCATCAATTCCAAAGAATGGCTGGGTGCAGCTTCCCGGTGTGGTCGTCGTGGCTCCGGGCAGGGGAGTGATCATGTGCCCGCCGGTTTCGGTCTGCCACCAGGTGTCGACAATCGGGCATCGTTCGCCGCCGATCATTCGGTGATACCACATCCACGCTTCGGGATTGATTGGCTCGCCCACGGTACCGAGCACCTTGAGTGAGGAGAGATCGTGCTTGCGCGGATGCTCGTCACCCCATTTCATGAACGCGCGGATGGCAGTGGGGGCAGTATAGAACTGAGTGACCCGGTGCCGTTCCACGATATCCCAGAATCGGTCATCACCCGGAAAATTCGGGGCGCCTTCATACATCAGGCTTGGCACACGATTGGGCAGTATGCCGTAAACGATGTAGCTGTGCCCGGTCACCCACCCCAGATCGGCCGTGCACCAGTACACCTGCTTGTGATCACCCTTCAGGTCAGGTTTCAGGTTGAACACATACTTCGCTGTAGTTGCGGCATACACCATGTATCCGCCGGTCGTGTGGCGAATGCCCTTGGGCTTGCCCGTCGACCCCGAGGTATAGAGCAGAAACAGCGGGTCCTCCGAATCCATCCATTCGCACGGGCAGTGCTCGCTCGCTCCCAGCATCAGATCGTGCCACCAGTGGTCGCGCCCTCGATGCCACGCCACATCACACTCACATCGATTCAGCACCACCACGTGTTGAACAAGGTCGGTCATCGCACACGCGGCATCAACGTTCTCCTTCAGCGGCACCACCTTGCCGCGCCGCCACGCGCCGTCCGCGGTAACGATGATCTTGGATTGCGCATCAACCACCCGATCCACGATCGCCTGCGAACTGAATCCGCCGAAAATCACCGAATGAGGCGCCCCGATTCGGGCGCACGCCAGCACCGCAATCGCCAGCTCCGGAACCATGCCCATGTAGATGGTCACGATGTCGCCCCGTTTCACCCCCAGAGATTTCAGCACATTCGCGAATCTCGAAACCTCCCGCCGCAGGTCGAGATACGTCAGCCTCCGAATCTCCGGCGCCCCAGCCATCGGCTCGCCTTCCCAGAGAATCGCCACATCGCCGCCATGCCCGTTCAGCACCTGCCGATCCACACAGTTGTGGCAAAGATTGGTGCGGCCGCCGACAAACCACTTCGCATCCGGGCAGTTCCATTCCAGCACCTGGCGCCACGGCTGAAACCAGTCGAATTCCGTCGCGATCTCGCCCCAGAATCCTTCGGGATCCTTGATCGACCGCAGATGCATTTTCTTGTAGGCCGTCGCGGAATCGATATAGGCCCCACCGACCAATTTCGAAAACCCCTTCGGCGGCTCGAAGAATCGTGACTCCTGCAGGACCGACTCGATGCTTTGCCCTTGGCTCATGCGTCAGGAACCTCCTTCAACGCATGATAATGACCCTGCCTTGCAAGGGTGGAGCTGGATCCTCGAACGCCGTCGCCGTGAGGCGCCCACCGAAATGGAATCACACTGTCCAGGCACTCAACAGAAGACCAAGATCTCCGCCGTCAACCTCGCCGCTTCCATCCAGATCCGCGGCGGTATCGTCCGTTCCCCACGCCGCCAGCAGCAGACCCAGATCAGCGCCGTCCACAAATCCGTCGCCCGTGAGGTCGCCGAACACCGCGAGATACACCGGGGTCACATCGATCATGCCCGCGATCGCGATCTTCTTGATCGTAACGGTCTGCATCCCGAAGGGTGGCCCAAGATCAATGGTCACGTTTCCCAGCGTCACATCGGTCACGTTCAGCGTGCCGTAGCCTTCCTCATTTACTCCGACCGTCATCATCGCGGCCACACCGGGCGTGGCGGGCGGCTCGGGATAAGCAATGGCTCCGTTGAAGATCTCGATCGGGGCGGGGCCGACCAGCGTACCCGTCGTGACCAGAAGTGCCGGATCGATATCCTCGGTCACATCAACGTTGGTAATCGTAAAGAGTCCCAGCTTCACGTCCACCTTGACGCTCGTGATCACTGAAACGAAGTCATAGGCGTCGGCAGTCGGATCAACCGCCGTCGGCGATGTCCACGTCACATCCGCCCCCGTCGTCGATTTGCTGAAGGTCCACGTTTCCGTGCCGCCTGCCAGAACCGCCGATCCGGTCGCGGCCGCCGCCAAAATCGCCCCAATTTCATGACAAATGCGCATCGTAAACTCTCCTCCAGCGGGTCGACTGACCCGTTCGAGAGTATCCGGACCGACCACGGGATTCAAGCCCATTTCCTGCGGATCCGCCCGGCCGTCAACCGAGTTCGCGGGAAAACGTCTGCCGCTGAAGCATCAGAATCAAGGTCTGGCACACAAGATCAACGTCGGATTCCGACAACTGTGTATGAAATGGCAGCAACATGGTGCGCTGGCTCACCGATTCCGCCACCGGAAAGTCGCCCAGGGCATGACCAAGCAGTCGACGGCACCATGGAAGCGCCGGCAACGCTGGATACCCCTCGCTGACCCCGATCTCATGCCGTCGCATCCCTTCCACCAGCATGTCTCGTTCAAGGCCGGAATACCGGTCGTTGAGACGAACCGCCATCCGCGTCCAGACCAGTGTTGAATCATTGGGAACAGTCGGCACGATGAGGTCCGGATGGCCGATCAACCGACGCACATACGCCGAGGCAAGATGCTGCCGTCGCTCGGCGAGCTCTTCGAGCCGATGCAATTGTGAGAGGCCGATGGCCGCGTGGATTTCACTCATTCGCGCGCTGTACCCATGCCGCTCGAATCGCAGCCGCCGACCCATCGCCGATTCACCCCGAAGCGATTCGGACTTGGTAAGCGGTTCACGGCCCTGATCGCGCATCGAGATGCACATTCGCGCCAGCGAATCGTCGTGAGTCACGATCACACACCCTTCGCCCGCCGAAACCGGCATGCCCTCTGAGAAACTGAAAACCGCCGCACGGCCGAATCGACCCACCGGTTCCCGGCCTTGTCGCCCGCCGAATCCGTCCGAGGCGTCCTCGATGAGCGGTATCTCGTGCTTGTTGCAGAGAAGGGCCAACTCATACAGCCCCGCCGGATTTCCATACACCGAAGCACCGATCACTGCCCGCGTCCGTTCGGTGATGCGCCGCTCGGTGACATCCGCCCGAAGGTTCAATGTCCGCGGATCGCAGTCGACAAAAACCGGTTTCGCCCCGACCTCCAGGACCGCATTGAGTCCTGATACGAATCCAAGCGCCGGAACAATCACCTCGTCGCCCGGACGCACACCCATCCCCTTGAGACACAGGATCAACCCCATCCCCGCGGAATTCACCGCCACGCCGAAGGGTCGCGACGCCCGTGCCGCAATCGACTTCTCAAACTGCTCAACAGCGCGGCCCTCGTTCCATGTCGATGAACGCACCGCGCGCGCTGCAGCCTGCGCGTCGTCTTCGTTGAAATCGGGCAGCGTCAGGCTGATCAAGGGATGGGTTCCATGGGAAGTCGCAAGTTACGAGGCAGCCAACAGGGCATTCAGCGCCTGCTCCGTGCGGTTGGCATGGCGAAGGTAAAGCCACGCCGCCTGGACTTGCAATGATTCATCAACACGGCCGCCGCCACCCGCAATTCGACCCAACTGGCTGATGTCTGCCTGCGAAAGGGTGCCCGCATATCGTGCCAGCAGAATCAGGGCCATCGAATCCGCCCGACCCGCGCCCAGGCGCTTCACCACCGACGCGGCATCGCCCGCCCTCGGAGTACGCGCATTCAACAATCCAAGCAGCACCGCCTCCTGAGTCAGACTGTCATCCTCGATCGTGGACAGCTTCTTCTTGATCGCCTCGGGATCGATCTCGATCAGCCTCGCGGCCGCGTCGATCGCCAGGTTCGCTCTGATTCCTCGACCCAGTTCGGGTCCTTCAACCCGGTCGATCAGTCGAAGATAGAGCCTGCTGGCCGACTGACTCTGAAGTTTCTCCGCGAATGCCAGGGCCCACGATGTCGTCGAGAGGTGACCCAGCTCGATAAGGTTGAACAATGCATCGCCCGCGTCCTTTCCGGATGCAAACGCTTCACCCGCCTCCGCCATTCGCTCGTTGAGCGCTTCTCCGGTATGCAGTCGCTTGAACGAATCGGGAGGAATCCGGTCCGCCGCGTTCAGCAGAAGCAGTCCGAATCGGATGAGCTTGAACTGGTCCGGTTTGGTTCCCAGCATGCGGTTCCACTGCTCGAGCCCCATGCCGGGCTTCAGCGCCAGAATTGCCGAGATCCCGGCTTCGATCACGCCCGGATCAAGGTCCGCCCGCCCCATCTCGCTCGCCACGAATTCGCAACAGGCGCTGAGTTTGAATTGCTCGATGGCCCTGAATAAATCAAAGAGCGTCGTGTCACGCTTCACACCGCTCAGAGAATCAAATCGCTTCTGGATTGCCTCCAACGGCCGGGGATCACCCGCCTGTGCCAGCACACATGCCGAAAGTCCGGCGATCGCGTCATCGCTTGCCGATGTAAGCGGGCGAACAACATCGGGGTCAAGCCGATTCCCGAGCATCTGGCTCGCCGCCAGCAGCAGTATCCGCGGAAGCGGCTGCAGGTCGGGCCACTTCAACATGTCGTCGATCTTGGACGGATCGATCATTTCCGCGTTCAGCGCGTATTTGATCACCAGCGTTCGTTCCCCTTCAGATTCAAGACGATTGATCAGCCAGGGATCAACCGACGGCGACGATTCCAACTCTCCCAGTCCCAGCACCGCATCAATCTGCAACGCCGAACTCGATCCCCCCGCCAGCTTGTGAAACAGCGGCTTGAGCGCGGGGTCGCGAAGATTCCGCAGAGCCACCATCGTTGCATGTTCAGAACCGTCGCTGCGCGGCTTCAGTGCCCGTTGCAGCGTCTTCACCGACGCATCAAATGGATCAACCCCTCGTTGCAGCCCCATCTGGAGCGCCAACGCCACAGTCATGATCAAGGTCAGCAGTGCCCGCATGCCGACAGTGTATCAGGCCCGACCGTGCATCAGTCGCCGGCTCCGCCCCGCTCAATCGCGTGCCGAATCTCATCCACCAGAAACCGAAGCTTGATCAAGCCGCTTCCCGTTTCCAGTTCCACCAGGTCGTCCGCCTCCAGCATCTGCCGCACCCGGCCGTCCGCGGTATGGGCGGTCGAGTGATTGTCACGGCCAAGGCTCCGGGCAATTTCCGGAAAACTCATCGTGGTCAGCTCCCGGGCCAGATACGCCACCAGGCCTCGAGCCAGCACCACTCGCCGGTGGCGCCCGCTTCCCATCAACTCCGAACGATCCACCGAAAGGCGCGAAATGACAGCCACAATCACCGCCTCAATGCGGATCGGTCCCGTCGTGCGGTGGCTCTGGTCGGCCACCAATTGATCTACCAAGATCATCCCGATCTCGCCGGAGCTTCCACCATCCGCCTGCCCCTCGCGGCCGGAGACCATGCGCAACGCCGACAACTTGGTCAGTGCACCCTCGAGCTCGCGCACCGACCCGAGGCAGCGACTCGCTAGAACCTCAATGGCCGCCGGATTCAGACGCACCGATCTCTGCTCGGCCAGGCGCTGAATCAGGGCCAATCGCGTTGGTCGGTCTGGTGGCTCCACCCGAACCACCATGCCCGACAGAAACCGATTCACCAACCCCTGGCTGAATCGCTTGATCAACCTCGGATGCTCATCCGACGCCATCATCAGCCTCGCACCCGACAGGTCGATCGCGTCCATCGTGTGCAGAAACTCAGTCTGAGTCGCCGTCTTGTTGGCCAGAAAGTGAACGTCGTCAATCGCCAGCAGATCGAGTCGGCGAACCTTCGCACGAAATGACTCCAGTGTGTTGGTTCGCACCGCCGCGATGTACTCATTCGTGAACTGCTCGCCGGTGGTGTATCGAACCGCCTTGCGCGGATGCCGCTGCGAAAACCGCAGACACGCGGCCTGCAACAGGTGTGTCTTGCCGATGCCGCATTCCCCGTGCAGAAACGCCATTCCCGCCGTGCTCTGTCCGTCGGCTTCGCCGATCCGAAGGGCCGCCTCATACGCCAGCCGGTTGCAGTCTCCGACCACGAAGTCCTCGAACCGCCGCCACCACGTCCGCCGCTCGCCGCGCTGTCTGCCGTCGCCGGCCCGGTCGTGCGCAATCGCCTGATCGGGTTCGAGGTCAGTCGCTGAACGACGTGCCTCCCCTTGGCGATGGCCCCGATGCTCTCGCGCCGCCGCGTCGGGCAACTGATCCTGACCCCTCGGCGAACCCGATGACGGACCAACCGATGAACCGCGGGCCGAACTCGCCGCCGACTCCACAAAGATGGACGGCTCGACCATAAGCTCAACCTTCGCTTCATCGCCAAGCATCTCCACCGCTACATCCCTCAGCTCCCCCGCAAAATGCGAGCCGATCCAATCCGCCACAATCTGGCTGCTGGCCTTCACATGCACGCGATTGCCGTCGACATGCATCCGTGCCGTCTGGTCAAACCACATGTCGTAGCGCCGACGTCCGATTCGACTGGCCAGCATTGAGGAAAACGCATGGCTCTCTGATCCCGAATCAATCCCCGGACGGGCTGAGCCATTTCCGCGTTCATGTTGGACCTTGGACATATGGATACTCATCGGTCGGAGGTGCATGGAGATACCCTGATCGCGCGATTTTCAGAATCGTCGCGACCTTCAGACGATCCCCTCAAGCTGGCTGCCGAGTCCCTTCCCCGAAGGCCGATGCACCCTCATCGCATCATTCAAACCTCATCGGCTGATGCGCTTCGCGGCATCGGTCCGTCGATTCCTCAACGCTCCTCCATGAGCATCGATCTGAAGATTAGCGTCCACGCGGCGCCTCTCAACCCGGCGCAACACCAAATCTCTTCGAAAAATCCAAAACCCTTGCGCCATCGGGAAATCAGCCCGGAATTTTCTTTTCAACCGTAATGGCGCCGCGTTGTCTATGTGTTGTGGAAAAGATCCGCCGACTCAATCCACTTGACAAGCAACTCGACGAATCATCGCCAGGCGCCGAAGCGTTGTCCGGAATCCCATCGACTGATAGAGAGTACGGGCAGCCGTATTGTTCTCATCCACTGCGAGCGTAATCGCTCGCTCTGTGCGGCCGCACACCAGATTCATCCCGTGCTGCAGCAGTCGGCGCCCCAGCCCCGCTCCGCGAGCCGCCTTCGCCACGCCGAGATACACCAACTCCACGGCATTCGCTGCGGGAGATGGATTGAGCAAAAGCACGCCCGCCGGCATGTCGTCGACCAGCAGCAGCGTCCAGAGGGATGGATCGAATTCACCCGTGGCTTGATGGCCGTTCAGAATGTCGCTCGTGGCTCGTATTCCACACAGCCCCGGGCAATCGGTCGTCGCTTCATAGCTTCGCTCGAGTGCTTCCTCAAAGCTGGCTCGCTGCTGCTCTGCATACGCCGTAACCCTGGCGTTCGACGGCCATGCCACCTCCACCCGATCCCGTGCAGCAGGCAGATGCCGCTCCAGATACGCCAGGTTGGCCAGCATGCAGAACCCGCCTTCGACAAACGTCTTCCGCATCACCTGGTCTCGCGGCTCCAAGAGTGCCTGCCCCAGCACCACCGCCGATCCGGCCAACTCTTTCATCGCCTGATCAAGAAGCCAGCCGACCTCCTCAACTCCAGCCTTCTTCCATGGCGCAGTGGCAAAAACCATCGCGGTTCGACCCGGATTCGGCACCGCCAACACCGACGCATTCAGCCGGCCGTCCCGTCCCTCCAGCCCCCAGAACCGGTCCAGCGCCACCGCGTGGTCGCGAGCATGCCTTAAGAAACGCTCCACATGACCCGCGTCCGCCGTTCCACCCTGCGCCAGCAGCATCGTGGCCGCCTCGACCAGCCGCTCCGCGCCACAGCGCACCACTCGGGCTCCTTGCGGCGAGCGCAGATCCGCATCTGTGGGCTTGATCGGTATCGCCGACATGGTCGCCGGATTCTAAGGCAGGTCATCCAGGGAGTGCATTGAGCCTGGCGCTTGAACCTGAGGCCGCCGATGCATCGCCCCGCACTCGGTGCACCAAGGTGAACCACCGATTGGATAGGCGCAAAATTCACAGAGATTGCGCTGCTGTCGTCGCCGCCGCCGAATGACAGGTCCGCAGAACACGATCAATCCCCAGAAGCCTGAAATGGCAGTCGTGTTCTTGACGAATCCCGGCAAATACAGCGCAACTCCAAGAGGGTGCTCGCCGCCGAGGTTCACGAACATGTACCCCTCTTCGGAGGTCACTTCAAGACCTTCCCATCGAAGACAACGAAATGGCCAGCCCTGGGCACAAACGTACGTGGCCTTGGAACGGAGTGCCCACGCTGGAGGAATGTAGGTCAGAGTTCCATCACTGGCTGGTACGTGCGGCCAAACCGCAATATCGGTTCCAATCTCGTGGGTCAGGCGCGACCAATCCCTTCGTCCCGGGCGGTATTGGCTCCACGAACCGGCATCATCGCACCTTCGCCTCCACCGATCCGGCGGCAACTTTGATGCAATCGGCCGCACGAGTTCAAGACCCCATGCCACGACATAGGTCGACAAGACTCCCAGAATGACGCAGATGGAAGCGAGCACAACGATTCTGCGCATGTCAACGCTTGGACGCTCTCTTCACGCGGCGTCAGCGCGCAGGCTCCCACGTCTTGTCAGGATGGACGAACCTTTTCCGCTTCCTGCTTCGTTCACGATCAACCCCGCCCTACACCACCTTCATCGCCAGAATCGTCTGGTCATCCGCGGGCCGAACTCCCGCCTCATGCTCTCGCAGGGCGGTAATGATTGAATTCACCACGCACGCCGGCTCACCGGAACACGTCAACAGAGCCCGCTCGATGCCCTCGGTACCGAACATCGTGCGCTGCGGGTTCATCGCCTCGGTGATTCCATCCGTATAAAGCACCAGCGTCTCGCCCGGGCTGAGCGTCATGGTGCTCTCGTCGAACGACGCCTCGCTCATGACTCCTAACGGCAGAGAACCCGATTCGTCCAGCCGCCTCGTCGGGACGCCTTCACCCGCCGCCTTCACCAGCGGCGGGTTATGTCCCGCGCGGGTGTACGTGAGCTGGCGCGTCGCCGGATCGTAGATCGCAATGAACGCGGTGGTGAACGACTGTTCAATCCGCTTGGCGCAAAGCTGCTCGTTCAAGTGCGATGTCAACTGCGCTGTCCCGTCCGGCACATGCGGAAACGCATACAGGATCGCATGCAGCATCGCCATCACCACCGCAGCACTTGGCCCATGCCCAGAGACATCCGCGATCATGATCCCGAAGCGATCATCCGGCGTCCGCGCTTCCTTGCCCCCGATCTCGCTGAACCGACGAAACGTGTACATGTCCCCGCCCGCCTCATCAAACGTCGCATACGACGCGGCCAGCGTCACCCCCGGGATATCCGGCATCGCCTCCGGCAGAAGAGACCGCTGGATCGAGGCGATTCGCTCCATCTCCCGCCGGATCCGTTCGTTGGCCTCGCGAAGCTGCTTCGCCGTCAGAACATTCTTCACCTGCCCGCCGATCAGGTTGGAGCGCAGCACAGCCTCTTCAACGTTCTCCATCGAAAAACCAGTCGGCGATTTCCGGAACCAGACAACCCAATTCAACGGTTCCCCGTTGTCGAACATCGGGATGGCCATCATCGATCGTTGATTCCGGAGCGAAGGGCCCAGCACGGGATCATCCTCGATGTCGAGATAGTGAATCACCTGCGGAAACGCACTGCGGATCACCTCGCCAAGAAACCCGCCGCGATGAATCGGCATCGTCCTCGCGGCCGTCCATGTGTCCTCCTGGTCGTAGTCGTTGTCGTCGTCCAGCAGGCGCCGGGTCACCTTGTATTCACCCGCCCCAAGGCCGCGGCAGGAGATGGTCAGAAACCCGTCTGTCTCAAACAGAACGGAAAAGCCCGCCCGATACGCCCGTTGCACCTCGATTGGATCGGTGGCTCGGCTGACGGCGCCAACCATCTCCATCAGCACCGGGATCTTCTTGCTCGCGCCAAGATTCAGCACCTGCATCCCCGGGGCATGAGCAGCCTCCGCCAACTGCCGGCTTGCCAGCGCATCGACCGTCGGCGATGCTGTCGCTCGGTCCATCATGAACATCCCTTCCGATCGCGATCGTCGCGACCACCACTCAGACTGGCCCGATGATAGCGCTCTCAATGCGGCCCTCATCGCCGCGATAGAGCAGGCGGAGGCGTCGTGGGCCGAAGGCGGCATCCCCATCGGCAGTGTGCTCCTCGATGCCAAGGGCGAAATCGTGGCCAGGGGTCACAATCAGCGGGTTCAATCCGGCGATCCCACCGCCCACGCCGAGGTCGATTGCATTCGCCGGGCCGGCCGCCGCCGCGATTTGTCAAGCCTCACCCTCGTCTCCACCCTCAGTCCGTGTCCCATGTGCTCCGGCACCGCAATCCTCTTCCGCATTCCCAGGGTCCTGGTCGGCGAAAACCAGACCTTCATGGGAGCTGAGGACTGGATGCGTCACTGCGGCGTCTCCCTCCGCCATGCCGACGACGATCGCTGCATCGCCCTCATGCGGCGACTCCAGACCGAAAAGCCCGACCTCTGGGCCGAAGACATCGGCCTCTGAGAGGAATGCCGATCACCCGCCCGGCCCCGCGCCGGGCGAGCGATCGCATCGGTGAGGTCTAGTCGCCCCACCTCGAGAGCAGCAGCCCCAGGTCGGGCCCGCCGACGATCCCGTCGTTGTCGATATCAGCCTGCGGGTTCGGTGTGCCCCATGCCGAGAGCAGCAGTCCCAGATCCGCGCCGTCCACCTGCCCCGAACAGTCCAGGTCGGCCCGAACCGTCGAGTTCAGCAGCACTGGAATCAACGCGGCCACATCCTGTCCCAGCGCCACCTGCCCCCCGAATCCCTCGAATCCATGCCCAGCGCCGTCGGCGGGAAAGATGCTCGCGGAAATCCCGTTCTGCACCAGGGCTGCAGCCATGATCGTGGAATGTTCAAACGGCACCACCATGTCCTCGGTGCCGTGATAGAACGCTCCCGGAGGATCGCATGGATCGACGAAATCAACCGGCGACGCATCCTGATAGAGCGTGAATGTCCCTTTGTTCAGCGGCGCGCCGAGAAACTTCGTGAGCGCTGCATCCGGCCCATACTGCACCACGTCATACACCGCGTCCGACAAACCCCAGAGGCTGACAAATCCATCCACGTAGTACCCGCCCGGCGGGGTCGGCAATGGTTCAAACATCGCCTCGCCATTGGTCACCGCCAGCATCATCGCCAGGTGCCCGCCTGCCGACGATCCGATCGCCACCACCGTTTTCCCGAGGCCGAACTGTCCGCCGCCGTTGGGGAGTCGCGTCCAGCGCAACACCGCCTTCACATCCTGAACCGCCTGCGGAAATGACGGTTCACCATTCGCCGCCAGCGTGTAGTTGCAACTCACCACCCCGAATCCCGCGTTCGCCAGCGCAGTGCAGAAGGCCGCGTTGTTCGCCTTGTCGCCCGCCGACCACCCACCCCCATGCACAAAAAGCACCGTCGGTGTTCCCGCTTCAAGTCCGTCGTCGGGCAGGTAGACATCAAGCGTTGGATCCGAACTTCCAGGCGAAAAATAGTCGAGATCGATCGTGACGTTCGCTCCCATCACCGTAGCGCCGATTCCAAGGGCTGCGAACCAGGTCATGGCGTTCTTCGCGCGCACTACATCATCGAGAAGCATGGGCATCTCTCCTTGAGCCGAGCGACAACCCCTCGCCGTCACGCGCGGCGACCGAGCCGTCGGTGGATTGTGATCGCAGAGTGGCGCCTCCACCATTGAGGCGCCGAACGATCAACGTCGATCCTCGCCGACTATTTCACAACATTGAAATGTTCAGGTGTCCGATCCGTTTCGTGGACTCGAGTCGCGAACACTACTGCGGCAGTCGGGCGCTCCCTTGTGATTTTTCTGACGAAAGGATCGTGAACTGCACCTTTCGGGTCAGCTTCGATGGCGATCCGTCCGCTCCGGGCAGCACGTCAACCGGCGCTCCATCGATCTCTGCCCAGCCGCACAACATCGTGTCCACCCGGCCCGATGCGTTCTTCGGATTCAGTTCAAAGCTGCGTCCGCGCCACAGCCAGATTCGCTCGGCACTGAGAGAGTTCCACTGATAGGGATTGTCCGCATTCGAGTTGTCAGAAGCCACGACATCCGTGGGAACCCAGCCTGCGCCAGGCACAAAGCACTCCACCCAGCAGCGATACCCCGGGTCATATAGCCCACCCTCCTTTTCATTCACCAGCCGATACCCATATTGGATCCTCGCGGGCAGGTTTCGGGCCCGGGCCATCGCAATGAACAGCGAATGCAGGTCTGTACAGCACCCTCCGCCGTGGTTCAGGCAATCTTCCGCCGCTCCGCGCCCGCACGTTGGCTTGGACTTGTCCTTGGAATAATGGTCGGCCGATGCCGCTACCGCCTGTTGCAGCAACATCATCTCCCGGGCCGGATCGGTCTCGTCGCCGCAGGCCGCGTCGGCGAGGCTCTGGATTTCGCTCGTGCTCTCCATCAGCGGGGCTCCACGGTCGAGGTCAGCCTCGAAAAGCTCCGGCTGCAACGCATGACGACCGGTCCCATCCTTCAGGTCAAAATGGACTCCCCTCGTTTCGACCACGCATTCCACGCCAATGGAGATGGACGACGACGTGGGGTGTTGAATCTCGGCATAAATGACGTCGCCGCGCCCTTCGCCTTGCGGCACGATCCGCCAGCCCTTTGGGGCCTCGGTCACCCGTCGATCCAGAACCCGCTGCCACGTCGAATCCGAAGGAATGGGGACCCACAACCGAACCACACCGGCTCCAGCGGGTATGTCCGAAAGGGTCACAACCTGTTGCAACGAAACGCGCCGAGTCTCGACTATTTCCGGCGCACTGATCGATACCGCAGCGCCCATCAATGCACCGATGCTCACAACTAGCACGGCAATCCGCTTGAATCCGCAGAACAACATGTCAACTTACCTCTCAGGGTCCTCACCCGTCGGCGCGCCGGCCGCGTCGTTACGCGTCCTGAGAAGCGCTACCGACACTTGGCCGGAGGCCAAGTTGCTGTGATTCTAGTTGGCCCGACATCGCTCGGGGAGGCGCCCCGACCCTGCTGAACAAGGGGCTGCCCTCGCCGTTCAACCGCAGAAACCGGCGATCAGTATCGCGGATCGCGCACCCCCGTGGCCCGGCGGTGACCGTCGCCTCCGGTCATGGTCAGGCACGGCGCAGCCGCACGGTTGACGAGGAGCTAAAGAACATGGACGATCTGCCGTCAACGTACGCCGTGCCGCCCCTCGTTCTTGGAATCTTGAAATGATCAATCTCAATGTGCTGTGTGCAGGAAGCATCCTTTTCTTCAATGGCATGGCCCTCGCTCAGGTGCCGTCGGGTTCCAACCCGACGGAGAGCCTCGAAGACATCGTCGAGCGACTTGAGCAGGACGTCGCACGGCTGCGCGCCCAGGATTCGGACGCCGCGATCAACGAACAGAGAGCACAGGAGATTCGCGCCATTGTTGAGGATGTCCTCGCCGATGCAGATTCAAGGGTAAATCTTGCTCTGGCCGGTGTCACCGCGGGTTACGACAAGGGATTCGTCTTGATGTCGTCCGATGGAAACTTCCGCCTGCAGATTGGCGGCCAGTTTCAGTTCCGACTCGTGTACAACCATCAGGACAATGCCCCCGTCGACGACAACCGGTTCGGGTTTGAGAATCGACGCGTCAAGATCATTCTCGGCGGTCATGTCGTGGATCCGTCTTGGGCGTATTACATTGAGTCCGAGGCAAATCGATCCGGCGGGGATCTCAACCTCTCCGAATACGCCTGGATCCAGAAGGATCTTGGCCATGGTCTGAAGGCACGCTTCGGTAAATTCAAGCCGATGTTCGCTCGCGAGGATGGCATCAGCTCCCGAAAGCTCCAGACCGTGGAGCGTTCCCAGATCAACTCGAAATTCGGTGCTGGAGCAGCCCAGGGCGTTCTGGTGACATATGACGTCGATCGCTTCCGCCTCGGGGCATCCATGTTCAATGGTCTTCAGACCAACTCCCAGCCATGGAGTGATGAAGACACCGAATGGGCGTTCGCGGCGCGGGCCGAATATCTTGCACTTGGCAGCCGCGAGTCGATCGAAGACGACGTCGCCTTCAAGGACCTCCCCGAAGCTCTGCTCTTCGGTGCAGCCGTCGCCTGGCAGATGGACGAATTCGGCACGGGATCAAATCTTCCCGATCCCGACTTCAACAATGCCGAAACGGAGAACCTGTCTCTCACCGCCGACGCCACCTTGAAGATGCACGGATTCTCCATCGCCGGTGCCTTCTTCTACCGCCTCCTTGACACCGATGCCCTCGGACTCTCGCTTGACCAATACGGCGTCGTGGTCCGCTCCGGCATCTTCCTCACCGACAGCATCGAACTCTACGGGATGTATGAATGGGGCGACCTCGACACCTCCGCCGACAATCTCAACATCGCCACCATCGGTATCTCGAAGTACTGGAGCCGCCACGCGCTCAAGTGGCAGAGCGATGTTGGATATGCCTTTGAGTCAGTGGACTCGTCATGGGCGGTTAACAGCGCTGGGTGGCGACCGGATTCCGCCGATGAGGATGGCCAGATCGTCATCCGATCTCAGCTCCAGATTCTGTTCTGATCAGGCCTTGGACCCGTGCATCCGGCGGCTCGCATCTCGGGCCGCCTTCTGCGAAACTTGGGCGAATGTCCAAAGGCGCTGTCGCCATCGTCATCCCTGCTCGCTTCGCCTCCACTCGGTTTCCCGGCAAGCTTCTCGTCTCCGAGACCGGCAAGCCTCTCATCCAGCACACGTGGGAGTGCGCCCGCCTCGCCCGATGTGCCAACCGGGTCCTGATCGCCGCCGATGACGACCGAATCCTCGACGCGGCCGCGTCCTTCGGCGCGGAATCCATCCTCACCCGTAGCGATCACCCAAACGGCTCAAGCCGACTTGCCGAAGTCGCCCAGCACCTTCACGACTCCATCATCGTCAACGTTCAGGGCGATGAGCCCGAGATCGAACCCGAACTCATTGATGCCGCCGTGGCATCCCTCATGGCCGATCCCGGTGCAGTCGTCGCCACAATCGCCTCGCCATTCGCTGCGACCGACGACCCGGCCAATCCAAATATCGTGAAGGTTGCCGTCGCGGCCAATCATCGCGCCCTCTACTTCTCTCGCTCGATCATCCCGTTTAATCGCGATGCAGCTCACGCCGTGGTCCCGTTGCGACACGTCGGCCTCTACGCCTATCGACGCGACTTCCTGATGCAATACCCTCGTCTCAACGCCACACCGCTTGAGCAGGCGGAGTCCCTCGAGCAACTCCGAATCCTCGAGCATGGCCACGCCATCGCCGTCGCTGTTCGGCCCTCATCTGCCGCCGGCATCGATACCCCCGAGCAATATGCCGAATTCGTCAGGCGGATGAAGTCCACAAGGCCCGCCGCGAAGACTCCATGACAATGCCGAACGTCAGTCCAGGGATTCTGACTCGATCGACGCCGCCTCACCCTTGAGCCGTTTCTCCACATAGCGCTTGAGCCAGTTCTCCCAGGTCTTCCCTGCCGCGGCATCCTTGCCGGAGAATTCGACCGCATCGATCTGGTCATAGCTGATCGTGAGCCGCTCATTCGAATCGTTTGGAATCACTCGCACACATGACGAGGCCAGGTCGACGCCTTCCTTCCGGTCGAACAGGTATCCATCGATCATCTTGCCGCCATTCCGAAGCGTGATGGTCACATCGCCCCGATAGTGAAAAGCTTCATCCAACGCCCGGCGCAGCAGGTCGGGGTCCGCCCTATCCACCTTGAATCCCTGCACGACTGTCGAATCCGTCATGGTCTCAACTCCCGTCCGCTGCCCGGGTCCAATAGCTTCCATTTCATGGCTCGCGCGATCCGCATCAGCGCTGCCCACGCGATGTCTTCATCCGTCACCGTCAACAGCATCTGTCGAATCTCCTGCTCCTCGGGTTCAAGCTCGATCTCTATCCCCGGCCCATACAGAATGTCCCCGCCCGTGACCTCCGGCGCCGTGTTGAACGCCCCAAGTTGCGACACGATGTCGTCGCGGCGGCCGATGGTCGGTAATTCACCGTTGCGGGCGTCGTCGCGGGAGAGAATGACCAGTTGCGCCAGCGGCATCGATCCTTACTTCTCCCCCGATTCGGCGTCAGCGTCAAGCGCCTCGGTCAACTCGATCGCCTTGGCAATCAACCGCGACAGCGGAACCGGTTTGTTCAGATACGCCGAAACGCCGAGCGTCTGTGCATAGACCTGGTGCCGCTTCCCTTGATTGGCCGTCACCATGATGACCGGCGGCGGGTCCTCCACCTCCTGGATCTTCTCCAGGACCAGAAACCCCGATCGCTTCGGAAGCATCATGTCCAGGACCACCAGGTCTGGGTCGACCTGCTGAAACGCGCTCACCGCGGCGTTCCCGTCCGAAGCCGTCTCCACCTCCGCCCCTTCCGCCCGCATCGCCAACGCCATGCTCGAAAGGACATCCGGATCGTCATCGACAATCAGGACGTGCACGCCGTCGAGCCGCTTGGTGTTCATACGAACCCCGAGTATACGCCGCAACCACCGTCGCCAGCCCGCCCTCAGTCCGCCGGCGATCCCGTCAGCTCTTCCAGCGACGCCCGCGTCATCCACGGCAAACCCTCCAGCTTCGCCTTCAAGCGGGCTGGAAACGGCTTCAGTTCTCGCTCATGCCGAGGCCGGCTCTTCCACCGCCGGTGTACCCAAAGGTACTGCTCCGGGGCCTTACGCACCATCATTTCGATTGCCCGCGTATACCGCGCGGTAATGTAATACAGCGGATCCTCCGCCGCCTCCCACTCGTGCGGCAGAATCAGGTCCTCGAGTTCGATTTCGTACTGAAATCGTTCACCGATCCTCCGGGCAGATCCTGCCACGATCGGGACCCGGTGATGCATCGCCAGCAGCCCGATCGACTTGTAGGCCGATGCCAGCCGGCCGAAAAATGGCACAAACAACCCATCGTCGCCGGCATTCTGATCTGCGATGAATGCCAGTCGGCCGCCCGTCCGGATCAACTCATTCATCACCGGCGTGGCGCCCCACTTGGTCAGCACACGCAACCCCTTCGACTCCCGAACCGACAGGAGCCAATGGTTGATGAAGCGATTGTCGAGCGGGCGAGCCAGCGCTGTCATCGGAAAACCGATCGCCGCCAGCGTGAAGCCCAAAATCTCCCAGTTCCCGCAGTGACCCGTCACAAACAGCGCTGGTTCTCCCCGCGCCAGCAGGTCGACCACCGGCGCCACATTGTTCAATGCCACAAATCGCGGCCAACCATCCGCCGTGATCAGCCTCGGCATCGCCAGGCTCTCCACCATGAACAGCTGAAACATGTTTCGAATCGATGCCCTGGCCACCGATTCCACCTTCGAATCGTTCCATTCAGGAAACGACTGTCGCACATGCTGAATCGCCCGCTCGCGATGCCGCTTCACCGTGGCGAAATAGACATCGCCCACGGTTCCTGCCGTGTGCATGTTCTGTTCAAGGTCGAAACAGTGCAGCAATCCGCCCAGCCCACGCAGGGCGGCATACTGAGCCAATTCAATCAGCAGCGATCGCGTTGCCATCCCGCTCGATCCCCGCTGCACCATCCGGCCCGCTGGTCAACGATTCACATATCCGATCAGCACCTGCAGCCGCGCCCAGTTCAACACCGGGATCTGCGCCTGAGTGGCCTGCTGGAACAGCGTGTTGTAGTCCTCGAAGACCTCGCGGGCTCGAGCATACTTGTCAATGTCGGCCTGCGTCGGGTTTGGGGGAAGCGGCGTCGGCTCTCGCGGCGGCAGCCCGAGGACCAGGAAGTCCAGGTCTCCCACCAGCGATTCGCCTTCGACGACCGTTCCGCCCCACTGAACGATTTGGCTGCGAAGGAACTCCGCCTCGCTCGCGGTCGAACGCCCGTCGCCGTCAATATCAAAGATGCCGTGAACGAGGAACTTGAAGTGATACTCCGGGTCGTAGATCGCATTGGCGATGACGTCATTGCGAACCACCGGTCGTCCCGGCACCGCACGGGTGATCTTGCAGGTCGTCGTGGTGTCCGCAACCTTGATCACTTGCAGGCTCGCCTTCCCGCGAGGGTATTCGCCGGTCACGTCGCTGGGGCGAATGGCCGCAGCGTCGTCATACACTTCGAAGGTCATTCCCAGAACCACGCGGTCTCGCTCGCCGATGTCGATGAACACCTGGTCGTTGCTGGCCACGTCGATCACGTTGCCGTCCACCAGCTCCGCCGGATTCTTCGGCTTCATACGGATCGCTTCAACCACGCGCTGAAGCTGGTCAACGCGGGTCTTGAAAACAGTGTTCTCCTGCGTGAGGCTTTCGATCTGGTCGCGAAGCACCCGCTCCTTCTTGCGGAACTCCTCTTCAAGATCGTCCTTGGCGCGCTCAAGCGTGGCGATTGCCTCCTGAACCTGGTCCTTGCCCGTCGACGCTGCTTCTTCCGAAGACTTCACCACGTTGTGAACGCCTTCCAGCTGGCGAGCATGAGCCTGCTCCGCTTCCGTCATCTGCGCCTTGAGTGAGGCAATCTCCTCGTCCTTTGACGCGATGGTCGCATTCAGGCTGGCTATCTCGCCCGCCTTCGTCGAAACCTCGCCCCGAAGGTTGCCCAGGTACTGCCGAACCGACATCGGGGCGTCGATCTTCAGTTGAGCCCGCGCTTCATCCGCAGTAGTCCCCGCGGTGCCCACCAGCAGATCCGACAGTGAGTTCACGTGCGCGATGGCGCCGCCGAACACGCTCTGGCCCGGACTGGTCGTATAGCGCTTGTATTCTTCGCGGCCCTGCTCTTCGCGGGTCACCGACTTCTGCAGGTCGCCTTTGGCCGCCTGCAGGCTCTCTTGCGCCTTGTTGTAGTTCGAATAGAACACAATCGTCATGACCAGCAGGAACACTGTGGTGATGATGAAGACGACGAGTGCGACGATGACGCCGGTGCCGCCTCCGCTGCGGGTGGCCATGGTTGATTTCTCCGAACTGGTCCGCCGGTCGGGCGTTCTCGGCCGACGGAAAACACGCAATCCGCCCGTAACGGGCACAGAACTGCAAGTGTCGTGAAAACACCCGTTGGCGTCAAGCACCCTTCCGGCCCGCAGAAAATTCTTCTTCCCGAGGCGGACGTTCCGATGCCTCCACTCCGGCTCCGGAACCTACCCGACCCCCTCGTGTCCACCTGAGTCCGCCAGCCCCTCCATTCCATCAGGCCCCCGGTCGGCATCGCCTTGTCCCGGGCGGGGATCCAGCAATCCCCGCCGTTTCAAGGCCTCTCGAATCAGGTACTCCACCTGTCCGTTGACGCTCCGCATCTCCTGCTGAGCCAGCCGTTCCAGCGCGGCAAACAACTTCGGGTCCATCCGCACAAGAAACGACTTCCGTTCAGACATCGCACCTCTATGAATACAGAGTCCCTGTGTTGACCACGGGCTGCGCCTGCGTCTCGCTGCACAGCACCACCAGCAGATTGCTCACCATTGCCGCTCGACGCTCCGGATCCATCTCCAGGACGTTTCTCTCCGCCAGCTCGCGAAGCGCCATGTCCACCATGCTCACCGCCCCGTGAACGATCATCTTTCTGGCCGCGATGACTGCCTCGGCCTGCTGCCGCCGCAGCATCGCCTGCGCGATCTCCGGCGCATAAGCGAGGTGCGTCAGGCGGGCTTCCTCAACCACCACACCCGCCTTTCCAAGTCGCTCCTGAAGCTCAGCCTGCAGTGCTTTCGACACTTCATCCATCCCCGATCGCAGGGTGACTTCGTTCTCCTCACCGTGGTCGTAGGCATAGGCGCTCGCCAGGTGCCGCAGCGATGATTCGCTCTGGATGTGAACGTAGTTTTCGTAGTTGTCCACATCAAACGTCGCTTGCGCTGTGTTTTTCACTCGCCAGACCACCACCGCCGCAATCTCGATCGGATTGCCCCGCTTGTCATTCACCTTCAACTTCGCGCTTTCATGGTTTCGAAGCCGCAGCGAGATCGTCGTCCGGGTCAGCAGCGGATTCGCCCAGAAGAAGCCGCTGTCTCGCACGGTTCCCACATAATGGCCGAAGAGAATCAGCACCTTGCCCTGATTCGGCTGCAGTGTGAAGTGCCCGCGAAGCATCAACGCCCCGAGGCCCGCGGTCAGCATCGCAACAACGATCAGAACGACCCCGATCAATCCCGACTTCTGCAGTGCCAGCCCCGCCGCGAACATCACAATGGCCAGCCCGATGATCCCCAGGTTCACGGCCAGCATCACCCATCCACTCTTTGCTGCCAAGTTCGTCTCTGCATGCATCGAAATGTTCTCCTGTTCACCTCTATATATCGAAATGATATCACATTGATTTCATTTGGCCAACAGAATCATGAAATATTCTTTTTTGTTTGGTAAATGTTTTTGACAAAATCGTGAATGCATCCCAATATTATCGAATGCGAACTAAACAGAGCAGCGATGTACTTGAATCTCAAGACCTTCGAAACGCCGCCATCGACTTCCTACGCAGCATCATGCATGACCCCCAGGCGCCGTGGTCTGAACGCCGCCACGCGGCCATTGCAATCCTCAGGCATTCGACCAATGCCCTGGGATCGAAGGGCGATTCGAAACCCTCTTCGCGGCCGACCGTCGCCGCCCCGGATGGGGCAGCACCCGCGGCGTCCCGAGGGGCGGATGACACGAATCAGAAACCCGGCGCGGCAAATGTCGAAAACCCCCAGGCACGAGACGTACGTTCCGGTTCGGACTCAGCAATGCCGCCCAAGCGGTGGCAGCCGGATTCAAGCGGTTTCTGTGCAGGATTCCCGGTCGAGTTCGGCCCTCGCAGTCAATTGCTGGAGGTCGTTGCGGGCCTCGATACCCGCCTCAATCGTTCGTCCTGCCTGACCGAAGCCCGAAATTCCCGTGGAAGTCACCGAAGACCTCAATTCGCTCCTTCCTAGCCTTTCCCACACCCCTTTAAGTTGCGATTCACGGGTCCTCCCGCTACACTTTTGACTTCGACTTCAGAAGCCAATCCCGCATGTGCGGCCGGCATCTGATCGACCGGTCGGCCGGTGGTGGCCGCCGCCGGAAAACCTCGATCTTTCGCTTCGAACGTCGCCATCAGGGGTCGTTCGACCACAAGCGCCCTTGATGCGGGGCGAGTTGCCGCCATCGGCTTGAAGAGCCACGGTGCCGGCACCCACCATTCGTTCCGCCGGTGTCGCTGCCTTAGGAGCTCACGATGTCGTCCTCTCTCGTCAACGAACTTATTGAAGCCGGCATTCACTTCGGCCAGCGCAGGAGCAACTGGAACCCGAAGATGCAGCCGTACATCTACGATGTGCGCAATCAGATCCACATCATTGATATTCGGGAAACCATTAAGGGTCTGCTCCGAGCCAAGAAGTTCATTTCCAGCATCGTTGCCAAGGGCAAAGATGTCTGCTTCGTCGGTACCAAGCGCCAATCTCAAGGCGCCATCGAGCAGTATGCCTCCGATGTGAAGATGCCTTATGTCACGGAGCGCTGGCTCGGCGGCACGTTGACCAACTTCCGCACTATTCGTGATCGCCTCAAGCGACTCGAAGAGCTCGAAAAACTTGTGGAAACCGGCGAGATCGCCCACTATTCAAAGAAGATGGAATCGCAGCTCACTCGCGAGCGCAAGAAGATCTTCCGAAACTTGAACGGCATCCGCACGATGACCAAGCTCCCCGGGGCATTGGTCGCCGTCGATACCAATCGCGAGCTGAACGCCTTGCGCGAGGCTCGCATTCTCGGCATCCCCACCATCTGCCTCATCGATACCGACGGCGATCCGGATATGGCGGATATCCCCATCCCCGGCAACGACGATTCCATGCGCTCCATTGACGTCGTCATCCGCGAGCTCTGCGCCGCCGTGAAGGAAGGCAAGACCGCCGCGGTCGAAGCTGGAACGGCATCCGCCGACGATGCCTCCGGCTCGTCCGAGTCCGGCCCGGCTCCGCGTCGCCGTTCGAGCCGCTCGCAGTTCCGAGCCGATTCAAGCCCCGAGCGCGTCGATCGTGGTTCGGTCGAGAATGCTCCCGCAGTCACCGCGGGCGACAATGCCTGAACCCGGCCCTCGGCCGATCGTCGTCAGGGCCGCAAAGGCCCGTTCTATCCTGATCCAAGTGCTGCTTCCGCCCGGCGGTTGCCGCCTCAAACTCACCCAGACCCTCTCGAGCCAGCCATGAGCAAGGAATCAACAGTGGAGATCAACCCCAAAGACGTGATGGCCCTTCGCCAGAGGACCGGCCTCGGCATGATGGATTGCAAGGCCGCCCTGCAGGAAACCGGCGGCGACATGGCCAAGGCCGAAGCTCACCTTCGCGAGAAGATGAAGGGCAAGATGGATACGCGCACGGATCGCGTCGCCGGTCAGGGCGCTGTGGCCATCGCCATCCAGGGCGAGAAAGCAGCCATCGTTGAGCTTCGCGCTGAAACCGACTTCACCGCACGAAACGAGTCGTTCCGAAAGATGGCCCAGGATGTCGCCGAGATGGCGCTCAAGAGCCCCGTCGGGCCCGTCACCGTTTCTGCGGAAATGACCAAGCGAATCGACGATATCCGCATCACCACCGGCGAGAACGTCTCCTTTGCTCGCGGCCATCGCTTCGATGGCGGCGCCTTCGGTTCCTACATCCACTTCGACGGAAAGCAATCCGCTCTGGTGCAGTTCAGTGGCGCGGTTCCCGCCGACCTTGGCACGGGCATCGGCATGCACGTCGTCGCCCACCAGCCGACTCCGATGGCCGTCGACGAAGCCGGCATGCCCGCCGACCTCGTGGCCACGACCAAGGCGTCTGCCGTGAAGGAAGCGCAGGAATCCGGCAAGCCCGCGCAGATCGCTGAAAAGATCGCTGACGGCAAGATGCGAAAGTTCTTTGAGGAGAACACGCTGCTCGGCCAGATCTATGTCAAGGACCCCGCCGGCAAGGCGTCGGTGAAGAGCCTTCTGCCCGCGGGCGTTTCGATCAAGGCATTTGTTCGATACGTCGTCGGTGGAAGCTGATCGATATCACGGTGGATTCCAAGCCCGACAAGCCCAGGACCCTGTCTTGGGCTTATTCTTTCCCGCCATCGTGTCGATAATTCAGATTCGCTCCTGAGCTCAATTTCGCGCCACCCGCCCCCATGCCCGCCTTTCCCAGCTATCAAGGTCTGCCCGTCTGCGTCACCGGAGGCGCTGGATTCATCGGCTCGCACCTTGTCGACGGCCTTGTCGCCGCGGGTGCCAAGGTCTCCGTCATCGATGACCTCTCCAATGGCCGCACGGAGAACCTTGCCTCGGTTTGCGATGGCATCACGCTGATCATCGGCTCCATCCTCGATGATCGTGCCCTCGAGGCAGCCATGAAGGGTGCTGCGGTCGTATTCCACGAGGCAGCCTTGGGCTCCGTTCCCGGCAGCGTTGACGATCCCGTCTCCTATCAGGAAGTCAATTCCACGGGCACACTCCGCGTTCTCGAGGCGGCTCGGCGCCACAAGGTCAAGCGAGTTGTCTATGCCGCCTCCAGTGCTGCCTATGGCGAGCAGCCCGCGCTGCCCAAGGTCGAGTCCATGCCGCCCGACACGCTCTCGCCCTACGCCGCCACCAAGCTGGCCGCGGAATTCCACCTCCGCGCCTACGCCAACTGCTACGGCCTTGAAACGCTTTCGCTGCGATACTTCAATATCTTCGGCCCGCGCCAGCGCCCCGATTCGCCCTACGCCGCGGTGATCCCGATGTTCGCCAAGGCCCTCCGCGAAGGTCGCCGACCGGTCATTTTCGGCGACGGTTCACAGACCCGCGACTTCACCTATGTCGCCAACGTCGTGCATGCCAACCTGCTCGCCGGCTCGGTGCAGAAGCCGCTCAAGGGAGAGGCCATCAATATCGCCTGCGGCCGGCGCTACAGCCTGTTGCACCTGCTCAAGGTCATGGCCGAAGCGCTCGGCGTGAAGGCAGACGCCGAGTTCGCCCCGCCTCGCGCCGGTGATGTGCAGCACTCCGAGGCCTCAATCGCCGCCGCCCGCGCCCTGATCGGCTATGAGCCCGTCGTCAGCTTCGAGGATGGGATGAAGCAAACGCTTGCTTCCTAGCTGGCGCTGCCCCAGGGCTCTTTTTGTTGGATTTCTCCGACAAACGGGGCTAGGGTGGTCTTGGACCTCTCCAGGGAGAAAGAATCATGATCAGAACGCGATCCGGATCAGGAGATTCAGCGTCTTGGCTTGATGCCGCGGGGTTCGTTGCCGTATTCGCTGTTGGTGGGGCATCCTGGGGAGCCATCACGACGCTTCACGTGCCATCGGAGTATCCGACGATTCAAAGCGCCGTCGATGCCGCCTCAACCGGAGGTACTGAGATTCTGATCGAGGACGGGGTGTATTCCGGCCTGGGGAATCATGACATCGATCTGAAGGGAAAAGCGCTCACCATTCGGTCAGAGAACGGACCCGAGACCTGCATCATCGATGCTCTAGGCCAGGGCCGGCTCTTCATTGTCCACTCGGGTGAAGGGGCGCTCACCAACATCGTCGGTCTTACGTTGACTCACGGTATTGCGGATGTCGGCGGCGCAGTGCTGTTCGACTTTGGCTCCTTCGCCAACTTCGAGTCCTGCCGATTCGTTGAAAACAACGCCGGTGAGGGCTCAGCGGTGGGCGCGACGAATTCGATTCTTGGAAGCCTCTCGCCGAAGTTCATTGATTGTGTGTTTGCCTCCAACATCTCTGGAAACGAACTTGGTGTGATCGAGCTCTTCGGAGGACCTTTGGCCGGAACACTTTGCATTGAAAATTGCACCTTCGATGAAAATTTCGGACCCGGCCTCGGCATCAATACTTTTACCGTCAAGGTCTCCGGTTGCAGCTTCGATGACGATGACATTGGCCTGTTTGACTGTTGCGGCGCCATTGACGATTGCATCCTCCTGGACAGCAGCATGAGCCTGTCGTCCGGCGGACAGGGTTGCGGATCAATTGACCTCACAGGCTGCCACTTCAACGGTGGCGCTGGAATGAGTGTTCAGAACATGCTCGTGTCCTTCACGGACGGCTCCATCGAGAACTGCTCCGGCACAGGCTTGTTCCTGCTCGACGGCGTCATGACGGTCCGCAATTGCCCGATGCGCGGCAACTCCGATTGGGCCATCCGATGCGGCGGCGACCTCGTGATGTCAAACTGCCTGATTGCAGACAACGCCGGAGGAATCATTATCGAAAGCGGCGAGTTGTATGCCGCCAACTGCCGGTTCCTCAACAACTCCAGCAGTGACTATGGCGGTGCAGTGCAATCGACATTCAACGACTCCAATTCGGGCATCATTGCCAACTGCACTTTCAGTGGTAATTCGGCGGCGATTCAGGGCGGGGCCGTCGCTGTCCAAGGCGGAGGACTCGTGGTTGCGAATTGCTCCATGTCGAACAACTTTGCACCGGAGGGATCTGCCGCCGCCGTTGTATCCAACATTCAGGGCATGCTCGATATCCGCAATTCGATCCTGTGGGGCGACTCCACAAATCAGGTCGTCAACCATGGGCAGGCCGATGACCTGATCGTGAACTACAGCGATATCAAGGGAGGGTGGACCGGATCTGGAAACCTGAACGTAAATCCCATGTTCGTGAATGCGATTGGGCCGGATGGCGTTGTTGGAACCGAGGATGACGACATGCATATCTCCGGCTCGAGCCCCTTGGTTGATGCTGGGCTCAACGGGCTATCCACCTTCGACACCGCCGATCTCGATGGTGACTCCGATGTGAGCGAGCCCCTTCCCGTCGATATCGATGGCGACCCGCGCATTGCCGACGGTGATAACGATGGGACGTTTGTGATCGACATAGGCGCTGATGAAGTCATCGGCCCCAAGCTGATTCTGGGCGACCTCAACAACGACGGCGTGGTTGGTGGTGATGATCTCGGCCTTCTGCTTGCTGCATGGGGACCGTGCCGCCGAGGATCGCCCTGCGATGCGGACTTCAACTTCGATGGCATGGTCGATGGCGCGGACCTCGGCCTGCTGCTGGCAGCCTGGACCCCGTGACGCTCAAGGACGCCTCACGGACTACCATCCAACTATGACCAATCTCGATACCCGCATCGCCCAGTTTGAGAAGATGGCCCATGACGATCCTGAAAACGACATGGCCCATTTTTCGCTCGGCAATGCCTACCTGCAGGCCGGCCGCTTCGCCGAAGCCGCCAACAGCCTCGAACGGTGCATCACCCTGAATCCGGGCATGAGCAAGGCCTACCAACTGGCTGGCGACGCCATGCTCAAGGCGGGCTGGGAAGACAAGGCGGTGCTGGTCCTGAACAAGGGGTTCGAGATCGCCGCCGGCCGCGGTGATCGCATGCCCATGACCGCCATGGCCGATCTGCTTCAGTCGATCGGCCGCGAGCCGCCGAAGGTGAAGGTTGATCAGGCGCCGGCCCCTGCGGCCGATGGCTCCTTCATCTGCCGCACGACCGGCCGAGCCGGTACCAAGATGGATCGCCCTCCATTCCGCGGAAAGCTTGGTCAGTGGATTCACGAGAACGTCTCCGATGAAACCTGGAAGGCGTGGATCGGCCAGGGCACGAAGGTGATCAACGAGCTTCGGCTTGATCTTTCGCGCGAGCGCGATTCCGAGGTGTATGACCAGCACATGCTCGAGTTCCTCGGCATCGACGAAGCCCTGCACACGCGGATTCAGTCGGGCGAGGAAGCGGCTGCGACGACCTGAACAGAGTCTCCATGCCGCTCAGGGTCGAGCCGGTTGAAGGTGGTGTGCGCCTGCTGGTGAAGGTGGTGCCGGGAGCATCGCGCAATGAGATCGCAGGCGTCCTTGGTGAACGACTCAAGGTTCGTGTTAACGCGCCGCCCGAAGGAGGCAAGGCCAATGAGGCGGTGATGGCGCTCATCGCCGAAGTCCTGGGTGTCGGCGTGCGATCAGTTCAGATCGAATCGGGCCACACGCGGCCGGAAAAGGTCGTCCGGATCCTGGGCGTCAGCGTCGATGCGGTTGCGCGATTGGCTTGACGCCGACCCAAAAAACGGCGGGCAGGCTGATATGCCTGCCCGCCGCGAAGTCGAGATTCAGCAATCGCCCCATGAGGCGAGGATCAAGCCGAGGTCCGCCCCGTCAACAAGCCCGGAGCCATCGAGGTCGGCGTTGGCGTCGTTGGAGTTCCATGCAGCCAGCAGCAGGCCAAGATCAGCGCCATCAACTTGTCCGTCATTATTGAGGTCGGCAGGGCACACGGTGGGTGTCGGGGTAATGCAGACCTGATCCACGATGATGTTGTCCTGGCTGAACCCATAGGCGGAGATCGCGCCCTGGCCCCCGGGATAGGTTGGATCATCGACGTCGAAGAGGTCCACTCCATCGCGGGTGACCGTGATGTGACCCGGGGAGAGATTGATGACGAAGTGATAGACGGTGCCCGCGTTCCACGGGCCCCCCGCGGGACCGGCGATCGTGGACACGCCCGCGCCGTCGGAACCACCCCAGAGGCCATCCCATGTATAGGAGCCATTGATCCGTTTGATCTTCAGGCCCTGCTCGGCGGTATCGTCGTTGACGATGACGCCGTCATCGTTCCAGTTGAAGTTCTGAGAATTCTTCTTCCAGTCGAGAAGGTAGGAATGCGCACCGTCGAGCCACGAGAATCCGAAGCCGAGGATGTCGTCATCGCCGGTACCGGCGGCCACGGAGAGATCGAATTCGATCGTGGCGGTGGGGGCCAACACGAAGTC
The DNA here is from genome assembly GCA_964407695.1 of uncultured Isosphaeraceae bacterium. Classification (GTDB taxonomy): domain Bacteria; phylum Planctomycetota; class Phycisphaerae; order Phycisphaerales; family SM1A02; genus CAYOWQ01. The sequence continues at coordinate 679,503 of CAYOWQ010000001.1, forward strand.
GCTGACCACCCAGCCGGGATGGACTGACGAGCTGCCGACCTTTTCGTCGAGGCGGATGGTGGTCGGAGTCGGGTTGGAGAATGTCCAATCGTTGTCGGGGTCGAAGAGCGACCATCCGGTGAGATCAAGGGGTTCGGTACACGGTGCTCCCGGAAACGCCGGGGCGGCGAACACCAGTCCGAATGCGACAAGAGAACACGGTTTTAAGATCGACATACATCCTCCCTTTCCATTGGATGCGGGTTGAGGCGGGTTGCCTCGGCATGCTCGGTGAGCCATTGGCTACAGAGCTAAGCGAAAGTGGGCCGCATGGTGCCAAGCCGAAACTTCCGGATTTATTTTTTTTGGTCAACTTCAGATCTGTCAGAGTTGCTTCATGCCTTCATCAAAACGGGCGAGGCATGCGGCGAGGTGGTGCGGATTGCCTTCGCTCTTGATGAAGGCCGGGGCGGTGGAGGCGAGGAGCGTGCGACGAATGGCCGCGAGGCGCGGGGCCTCGCCATCAACCGGAAGACCCATCGCCTTGCGGGCTTCGGTGATGGCCTTCATCGGTTTGGCGGGTTTGAGTCGATCCGGCCGCGACCAGAGGAGTCGTTCAAGGTAAATCGCATCCTCGACCCAATGGCCGGGATGCACTTCGGCGAAGTCGATGAGCACGACGTCGGCCCTGTCGCCTTCAGCGCGGCACATGGCGTTGGCGGGATGAAGGTCGCCATGGAGCCATTCGAGCGGGGCGCGGGCGTCCCACTCGGCGGCGATGGTCGTGATCTTCTTTTCCAGAGCGCGAAGGAGTTCCTGCCAGCGCTTGCGATCGGGCAGGTCGTTCACGCGAATGTTTTCGCGCGAGCGTTCCAGAAGGCTGGGCCAGTCCTCGGTCTTGGCGGGCCGGTCGACGGCGACCTCGGAGCCGAGGCGATAGAAGCGGGCCGCAGCGCGGGCCATGCGGGGAATGATGTCGTCGGTCCAGTGCAGAGCGAGCGGGCCGTGGGAGAGTCGCTCGATCACGATCCAGGCAAAGTCGTAGCCGCCGACATCGAACTCAGACGCGAAGAGCTCGGGGGCGATGGGGCCGCAGCCGTCGGCATCGCCACAGGGCTGGTCCTGCAGCCGCCGGGTCCAGCGGAGTTCACGGGCGTTGACCGGAAGCTTGATCACCGCGGGGCGTGGGCGTCCCTGATTGTCTGAATAGACCGCGAATCCCGTGGCGGCACCGCCCCGTTGCCAATCGGTTCGGAACCAGGCGATGTCATTCAGGCGACCGGAACAGGCTTCGACAAGGGCCGGCTCGAGCATCTGGGCCAGCGAGCGCGCATCGGTGGGTGGCGTTGGTTGATCGACGGCATCATCGCCCGTCTGCGCTGCCATTGAAAGGATCATAGCGAGCGACAGGGTGGGAGGATTTCAGCGTGTCGGCGGTGCCCAAATCGAGAGCGTCGAACAGGTGAGGCTGTTGTCAGTACCCTGAATTTCACGATCATTGCGCGGGCCGGAGCCTGGGTGGCGCCCCAACCGTTGATCATGACCAAAGATTGACAGTATCAAGAATCAGACTAGTATCGTGCCTTGCGACAAGAGCCCAGCGAAACCCTGCGTGAACATGGCGTGCAAGTGACCGCGCAGCGACTGGCGGTGATGCGGGCAGTGATGGCGCGGCCGCACTGCACCGCGGACGACGTTACCGAAGTAGTCCGACAGGAAATCGGGGCAATTTCCCGTCAGGCGGTCTATGACGCGCTGGGAACTCTGTGCGACAAGGGGATTCTTCGGCGCATCCAGCCGGCGGGATCGGCCGCGAGGTTTGAGGGGCGCGTGGGCGACAACCATCATCACCTGATCTGCCGCACGTGCGGGAAAACGGTTGATGTTGATTGCGCCAAGGGTGTGGCGCCGTGCCTGACGGCGGCCGACACCGCGGGTTTTTCGATCGACGAGGCTGAGGTTATCTATTGGGGAACGTGCTCCACATGCCTCGCGGGGCGGAGTCGGCGGTCGGCGAGGGAAACCGGCTGAGCACTCCGGCATTTTTCAGAATCATTTCCAGGATCACATCGAGAGAACCATGACCACCGAAGCCAAGTGTCCTTTTCATCACGCTCCGAGCGCCGGCCCCACCAATCGCGACTGGTGGCCGAATCAGTTGAAGGTGGAGCTGCTCCATCAGCACTCGGCGAAGTCGAACCCGATGGGAGCGGACTTCAATTACGCGGAGGAGTTCAAGACGCTGGATTATGCAGCGCTGAAAGAGGATCTCGCCGCACTGATGACGGATTCGCAGGAGTGGTGGCCGGCGGACTTCGGGCACTACGGCCCGCTGTTCATCCGGATGGCGTGGCACAGTGCGGGTACGTATCGAACGGGTGACGGCCGCGGCGGAGGCGGGCGCGGGCAACAGCGCTTTGCGCCGTTGAACAGCTGGCCCGACAACGTGAGTCTCGACAAAGCGCGTCGACTGCTGTGGCCGATCAAGCAGAAATACGGGCGGAAGATTTCGTGGGCGGACCTGATGATCCTGACGGGAAACGTGGCGCTGGAGACGATGGGGTTCAAGACCTTCGGCTTCGGTGGCGGGCGCGAGGATGTCTGGGAGCCGGATCAGGATGTGTATTGGGGTTCGGAGCGAACGTGGCTGGGTGGAGACATTCGCTACGCGCACGGATCGGGGGGTGTGGAGAAGGCGGGTGGGGTGACGGTGTCGGACGATGATGCCAATGGCGACATGCACGGGCGGAAGCTGGAGAATCCGCTGGCCGCGGTGCAGATGGGTCTGATCTATGTGAATCCTGAAGGTCCGGACGGGAATCCCGATCCGATGAAGGCGGCGGTGGACATTCGCGAGACGTTTGCGCGGATGGCGATGAACGACGAGGAGACGGTGGCGCTGATCGCAGGCGGGCACACCTTCGGGAAGACGCACGGGGCAGGGCCCACGACTCATGTGGGGGCGGAGCCGGAGGGGATGGGACTGGAGCAGCAGGGATTGGGGTGGACGAACAGCTTTGGTTCGGGGAAGGGGGCGGACACGATCACCAGCGGGCTGGAGGTGACGTGGACGACGACGCCGACGAAGTGGAGCACCAACTTTTTCGAGAATCTCTTCGGGCATGAATGGGAACTCTCGAAGAGCCCGGCGGGAGCGCATCAGTGGGTGGCGAAGGGTGGGAAGGCGACGATTCCGCATGCTCATGATCCGTCGAAGAAGGTTGTGCCGACGATGTTGACGACGGATCTGTCGCTGCGGGTGGACCCGGCGTATGAGAAAATCTCGCGGCGGTTCATGGCGCATCCGGATGAATTTGCGGATGCGTTTGCGCGGGCGTGGTTCAAGCTGACGCATCGCGACATGGGGCCGCGAGCGCGGTATCTGGGGCCGGAGGTTCCGAAGGAGGAACTGATCTGGCAGGATCCGATTCCGGCGGTGAATCACTCGCTGGTGGATGAGCGGGACATCGCGAAGCTGAAGAAGGATGTTTTCGCGACGGGGCTGACGGTTTCGGATCTGGTGTCGACGGCGTGGGCATCGGCGTCGACATTTCGCGGGTCGGACAAGCGAGGCGGGGCGAATGGGGCGAGGATTCGACTGTCGCCGCAGAAGGACTGGGCGGTGAATCAGCCTGCGCAACTGGCCAAGGTGCTGAAGGCGCTGGAGGGGGTGCAGCAACAGTTCAACGCGGGTGCGACGGAGGGCAAGAAGGTGTCGCTGTCGGATCTGATTGTGCTGGGTGGGTGCGCAGCGATTGAGCGGGCGGCGCGGAGCGCGGGCGTGGAGGTCAACGTGCCGTTTACGCCGGGGCGGATGGATGCGACTCAGGAGCAGACGGATGTTGATTCGTTCGCGGTGCTGGAGCCGATTGCCGACGGCTTTCGGAATTACTTGAAGGGGCGTTTTGCGGTGAGCGCGGAGGCGCTGTTGATTGACAAAGCGCAGCTGCTGACCTTGACCGCGCCGGAGATGACGGTGCTGATCGGCGGGATGCGGGTGCTGGGAACCAATGCGGGAGGTACGAAGCACGGCGTGTTCACATCGCAGGTGGGGACGCTGAGCAACGACTTCTTCGTGAACCTGCTGGACATGGGGACGGTGTGGACGCCGACATCGAAAGAGGCGGAGGCGTTTGACGGGCGGGATCGAAAGAGCGGGGCGATGAAGTGGACGGCGACGAGGGTTGACCTGGTGCTTGGATCGAACTCACAGTTGCGAGCGCTGGCGGAGGTGTATGGGAGCGCTGATGCGAAGGAAAAGTTTGTGCATGATTTTGTGGGGGCGTGGTGCAAGGTGATGGATCTGGATCGGTTTGAAGTTGGGTGAGAATCAACAGGTCAATAGAAGAGACTGAGAGACTGAGAGACTGAGAGACTGAGAGACTAAGAGACTAAGAGACTAAGAGACTAAGAGACTAAGAGACTGAGTGGGGGCATCGGTGGGGCAGGGTGAATCCTCCCTACGAGTATCGATCTGGACCTTCCCGTTGGTCAGGTCCGGCTTCCGGGGGCAGGCCGCGCTCGCACACATCACCCTGAAGGGATGATGTGTGGCACCCGATACTTGATCTGACACGGACCTTTCCGTTGGTCAGGTCCGACTTCCGGGTGCACGTCCTCGCTCTTAAGGATCACGTCGTTTTCGTGGAGAGGGATGATGTGTGGTATCCGGCGTTGGGCGCCCGACATCAAGGCATGACATCCATGAACGAGGCTTGGCGGACCTACACTGGTCGCCATGGGTTCGCGATACAAGCTGCTGGTGATTGATCTGGATGGCACGCTGCTGGATGGGCGTGGGGTGGTGTCGGCGCGGAATCGGGAGGCGATCGGTGAGGCGATGGATGCGGGGATGGCGGTGATGATCGCCACGGGGCGATCATGGATTGAGTCACACCGGGCGATCGACGGGTTGGGATTGGTGGATCCGATGGTGGCCGCAGGGGGGAGCTTGTTGTGTGATGTCACCAGCGGGAAGACGCTGCGGCGGTCGGTCTTGGATCATGAGCTGGTGGCCGATGTGGTGGCGTCGTTTCACCGGCACGGGCACCTGGCGCATCTGCTGAAGGACCCCTCGACATCGCCGCATGACTACGTGGTTGTGGGTGACGGGGAGTTGGACCGGGCGACGCGGTGGTGGTTTGACACGCTGCCGGTGAGGGTGCGGTATGCGGCGGCGATTCACGAGGATGAGCATCCGCATGAGACGGTGCGGGTTGGGACTGTTGCGTCGGCGGGAACGCTGGCTGGGGTGGCCTCGGACCTGGAGCGCGATCTGGGCGAGCGGATTTTCTTTCAGCACTGGTCGGCCGTGACGGCGGACGAGCCGACGGGTTCGGGGACGCATCTTCTGGAGGTGTTCAGCCCGGCGGTGAGCAAGTGGTCGATGGTGGCGCAGGTGTGCGCGGAGCGGGGGTTTGGTGCGGGGGAAGTGGCCGCGATTGGTGATGGATTGAATGACCTGGAGATGGTGCGCGAAGCGGGGCTGGGCATCGCGATGGGCAACGCGGATGCGCGGATCAAGGATGTGGCGAAGCGGGAGACGGCGAGCCACGCCGAGGATGGTGTGGCGGAGGCGATCGGAATGATGCTGCGCGGGGTTTGGTAGTCAGTCAGCGACGACCTGACGGAGCGCTGCGGCGACATCGGGCTTGACGTCGATCCGTGCGATGGGCATGGGCTTGGTCTGATTGCTCTGGTTGAATACTTCGGTCGCGAGGATGTAGCCGCTGTGACATTCGGGACATGCGTGCAGGGTGACGTTGACGAAGCTTGTGAGCTTCTGACTTTCTTTCTGACTGACGGCATGGCTGGAGAGGATGGATTGGACGGTTGCGGCATCGCCGGACTCGGCCGCGGCGAACGCGTTGTTGAGGACGTTGGAGACGGCTTGGGCGATGGCGTGGTTCTGACTCGCCTCGGTGAGCGAACGCTTGGTGGACTGGAGGAGTGTTCGGCGCTGAACGACTCCGGAGGCGAGGAGCGCCAGAAGGTGCTCATCAAGGTATTTTTTGCAGGACTCGCAATAGGGGCTGCGTGACTGGGAGTGGAGAATTCCGACGGTCACTCCAACGAATGCCATCAGATCGAGGAGGCGAACGCCGTACCCCCAAGCGCCAAGCGGCGAAGCGAAACGACGGCTGGAACCTGACGACGAGATGGTCATGCTGCGGGTGGTGGTGTCGTACCACGTGAGGAAATCGACGGAGGCGCCGTTGGGGTAGAGGGGCATGGCGACGGCGTACTCGATCAAGGCAATAGCGACGAAGCAGGCCGTCTGCGCACAGGCGATGAAGATGAGCGTCGGAACGGTGGGACGAATGCCTCGGGTTTGAGCGATGAAGAGGTAACCCAACCCGGAGAGGAGGCCGAGAATGAGAGGGCCGACGATCAGCCAACCCATGAAGTTGAATGACGTGTAGGAATAGAACACGAAATTGAGGCCGAGCGTGAGTGCGGTGGACAGCAGGCCCGCGTTGATCATCACCAGGTTGAACGGATTGGGGGCCGGGCGCTGCGGCAGGTCTGAATTCATGGGGAAATCGTATCCAGAGACACGAATCTCTATGAAGAAAGCTGATTGAAGAATTCACTCCTGCTTCATATGGCGATGCGACATTGTGGTCATGGATGCATCAACTCAAGCTCGTGGTCGGAGGCAGGACGAGTGGATCACCACGCGACGGAAGGAGCGGAGTCGGCGTGGGTCACATGGTCGTCATGAAGGATGGATTCCATCGTGGGTTGAGTCCCCCAATGGCGCAGATGGAATGGTTGAGGCGGCGTGGGAGCGGATTCGGCTTGCCAGAATGCGGCGGATTGCTACGCTGCCCTTGGAGAATCGCATGCCCCTCAACGAATGGTCTGACGACATCGTGATCGCCGACATGTTCGACGAGCCCCAGTTTTCGGAGGATGTGGCTGCGCTGATGCGGCGGCTGGACGCGGCGGAGTCGAAGGCTCCGGACGTGGTGCTGAATATGCAGGGGGTGACGTATCTGAACTCGTCCAACATTGCCCAGCTGTTGCGGCTGCGGAAGAAGGTGACGGGAGCGGGAAAGCGGCTGCGGATCTGCAGCGTGCGAGACTCGGTGTGGGGGGTGCTTTTGATCACCGGTCTGGACAAAATTTTTGAATTTACAGACGACGTAAGCACGTCGCTGGCGTCTCTGCAGATGGGGATCTGAGACGCCCGCCGGGAGGTTTATTTCAGTCCCATGAACCGGGCAAGGGGGGCGAGCGGTAGATCGGGCACCGAGAGATCCTGGTCGAGGAAGGCACCGGCCGCGGCGTAACCCGAACGAACGGCGGATTCCATGGTGGCGGGCCAGCCGGTGTCGGTCCAGTCACCGGCGAGGTAGAGGTTGCGGACGCCGCCGATGGCGGGGGCGAGGGCGCTTGGTCGGAAGGGTTCGATCTGAGGGGTGGCGGCGAAGGTGGCGCGTTTTTCCTTGACGGCGCGGACTGCGACGGGCTCGAGGCCGATGGAGCGGGGGAGGAAGCGATGGATGTCGGCCATGACACGGGCGACGATGGCGGGTTCGTCGAGGTCCATCCAGTCGTCGGCAGCGCTGATGACGGCGTGGATGTGGTGACGTGGGGAGACTTCCCTTGATTCATGGCCGCGACCCGTCGCGCCCTTGTTGAAGAGCCATTGGGTCGTAGCGCCGGGAAGGACGAGGTGGGGTGTGTCCATGATCGGCGAATCGAAAAAGAGATGGACGCCGAGGATGGGGCTGAAGGTGAATTCGTCGAGGTGTTGCAGGCGAGAATCCGCCCGCTTGAGGGTATCGGAGGCGAGCTTGTCGAGACGGTCTGGGGGAACGGTGGTGATGGTGGCGGAGGCTTCGATCATGCCATCGTCGGTGACGACGCCGGTGATGCGGTGGCCGTCGTAGGCGAGGGCGCGGGCGGAGACGCCGAGGAGGATCTCGCCGCCGGCCTCGGTGATGCGCTCAAGGGCGGGGTCGTAGAGATCGATGAGGGGGCCGGAAGGAAGGCCCATGGTGTAGGCCCAGCGATGGGTGAGGAAGCCTTCCTGAAAGACCTTGATGGCGAGTTCAGCGCTGACGCGGGAGCTGTCGAGATTGCAGGCGGAGATGATGACGACGTTCCAGAAGAGGTCGATCGCCTCCCTGGGTTGATCGAGATGCGTGAGGTATTCGGCGAAGGTCTTGGTGCGCCAGCGTGATCGGGCGCGGAGACCGAGTCGGATCATGGCCATCATGGCGCGGGCGATGGCGCGCTTGGCGGGTTTGGGCAGGAAGTGAAGCCGCGCAAACGCGAAGGTGAAGTGAATCGGCGCGGGAAGGAGGCCAGCGCGCATGCGATCGGGAGAATCAGGCGGGTTGGCCCAGTACAGGGTTCGATGCCATTCGATGGCGTCGAGCACATCGAGTCGGTTGTACAGGTCGATCAGGTGAGAGCAGCATCCCATGACGACGTGCTGGCAGTTGTCGAGGGTTTCGCCGGTGCGGCCGTCTTCGAAGGACGTGGCTCGGCCACCGAGCTTTTTGCGGGTTTCGATGACGATGGGGGTTTGTCCGGCTTCGGCGAGGCGAACGGCCGCGGCGAGGCCGGCGAGCCCTCCCCCGATAATGGCGACACGTCGATTGAGGGACATGGAGCTGGATTAGCGAGCGCGCAAGGGCGAAATCATTGAGCGGCCGCTCCGTGCATGACGGGCGAGCGGCTGAATTCGATCTGGGCTTCGGCGAGTGCGGGGGACCGGCTCATGCGCTGGGCGCGGAAGGCGATGGCGGCCTTGGCGAAGCTGGAGAGGCGGACGCGCTTGAGGCGGACGATGGAGGCTGGGTCCTGGCGGATGCGTTGGAGCAGGCGGTGATAGATCTCGGTCATGGCCCAGAGGGTTGGGCGACAATCGGGCGAGATCATGGAGAGGAGGTCGCGAGAGCGCTGATAGTACTGCTCCGCGCGATCGGCCTGCGCCTGAATGAATGCGGTGCAGGCGGTAGGGTCGCTCCAGTTGCGAAGTGATTCGGGGGTGAGGCCGGCGCGGTTCAGTTCGGCCATGGGGAGGTAGCAGCGGCCTTGGTCGAGGTCCTGCTTGAAGTCGCGAATGATGTTGGTGAGCTGGAAGGCGACGCCCTGATCGAGGGCGAGTTCGCGGGCGGCAGAGTTGTTGAACCCCCAGACCTCGATACAGACGAGGCCGACGGTGGAGGCGACGTCGTAGCAGAAGCCGCGGAGTTCGTCGAAGGATTGGTATTCTCGATGGGAGAGGTCGGCCTCCTGCCCGGCGAGCATGTCGAAGAAGGGTTGGGGTGAGAGGCGGTGGCGTTGGGCGGTATCGGCCAAGGCGCGGAAGAGCAGTTCGTCGGAGGGGCTGAATGAACCGGCGGCAGCGCTGATGAGGGAGGCGGAGCCTGCCCGGAGGACCATGCGGGTTCTGGAGCGGAAGGCGTCGATGGCGGCCCGGCGCTGGTCGAGGCTGCCGACGGCGGCGTCGGCAAGGTCGTCGGCCCGGCGCATCCAGGCGTAGACGGCGTACATCGAGGACCGCTTCGGCTCGGGGGTGAGCTTGAGGCCGTAGTAGAAATTGCGGGCGCGGAGCCGGGTGACCTCGCGGCAATGGCGATAGGCTTGATCGAGACTGGGAAGGGCTTGCGTCATGCTGCGGTTGGGCGTGCGGACCGGGTCATGAACCATGCTCGGGCGACAAGGAGGAACTTTGCGGGTTTCGACAGAGAGGGGCGATGGAGCACGGTCTCGTAGTTCCACATCTCAATCAGACGAAGCACCCGCATGCCGCCCGCGGCGAAGAGCCACACGACCGGCCTTGACGCGGGGGACAGTGTATCCGGAAGGGGGGATCCCTTCTCGTAAAGGGGCCAGGTTCGTTCCACGCAGGTTTTCAGCAGGGATCGTGATTCGGAGAGGAATTGCCGGTCGACGCCATAGCCCTGCCTGGCAGAGGCGAGGAATCTGGCTTCAAAATCGGGGATTCTGATGAGTTCCCGCGGGATATAGATGCGATTTCGCTCGAGCAGGTCACGCTTGAGGTCCTGCCAGTGATTGGTGAGCTGGAGGGCGGTGCAGATGGCGTCGGAGCGGGCGAAATTCTCGTCGGTGCGCGGCTCGCCGAGCACCATGAGGACGAGGCGGCCGACGGGGTCGGCACTGAGGCGGCAGTAGTCGAGGAGTTGATCCCAGGTGTCGTATCGGGGGGTGGTCTGGTCCTGCTCGAAGGCGCGGATGAGGTTATCGAACGGCTCGATGGGGAGATCGCAACGGGTGATGACCGGCCTCAGGGCGACGAAGACAGGGTGGCGGGGCTTGCCGTCGAAGCATTCCTGAAGTTCGTTGCGCCACCAGGCGAGGAGTTCAGTGGAGCGGTCGGTGTCGCCGGTTTCGTCGCCGAGGTCGTCGGCACAGCGGCAAAAGGCGTAAATGGCCGCGAAGTCGTCGCGGTGGGCCTTGGGGACGAGGGATGAGAGGACGGAGAAATTCTCATAGTGGCCGGTGGCGAGATTCTCGCACCAGCGGCGGGCATCCTCGAGAGAAACGGCTTCGCAGGTGTCGGGGCCGAAGCGGGGAAGGTGTTGAAGGACGCCGTGCACGGGGGGAATGTAACAAGCTGAGGCGTCCGGCGGTGCAATGGTGGGAGGAAGTGTCCAATGGGTGCAGTGGTGATACCCTAGGGGTAATGAAACTAGTTTTAGCGAACCCTCGCGGATTCTGTGCGGGGGTGTATATGGCGATTGACGTGGTTGACCAGCTGCTGGACATCGGCGGCGGGGAGCCTATCTATGTGTATCACGAGATCGTGCACAACAAGCACGTGGTGAAACGATTTCGAGGTCGGGGAGTGACTTTTGTCGACACCCTGGAGGAAGTGCCGGAGGGGTCGATCGTGGTGTTCAGCGCGCACGGGGTGAGCCCGGCGATTCGTCAGGTGGCGAAGGATCGGCGACTGACGACGGTGGATGCGACGTGTCCGCTGGTGACCAAGGTGCACGCGGAAGCGATCCGGTATGCGCGGAAGGGGTATCAGATCCTGCTGATCGGGCATGCCGATCACCAGGAGGTTGTGGGAACGCGGGGCGAAGCGCCGGACTCGATTCAGGTGGTGGAAAGCCCGGAAGATATTGAGCACCTGAAGGTCAAGGATCCCAACAAGCTGGTCTACCTGACGCAGACGACGCTTTCGCTGGATGATGCGAACCTGATCATCTCCGCGTTGAAGGAGGCGTTTCCGACGATCAAGGAACCGCCAAGCGAGGACATCTGCTACGCGACGACGAATCGTCAGACGGCCGTGCGGGCGATCGCGCCGGATTGCGACCTGGTGATCGTGGTGGGTTCGCGGAACAGTTCGAATTCGTTGCGGCTGACGGAGATTGCGGAGAACCTGGGCACGCGGGCGGTGTTGATCGACGACAAGAGCGAGATCAAGCCGGAGTGGTTCGAGGGCGTGGACACGGTGCTGATCACGGCGGGAGCGAGCGCGCCGGAGGACCTGGTGGAAGACCTGATCCAGCATTTGATCGATCAATACGGCGGCGAGGTGGAGCAGCGTGATATTTATCACGAGCGGGTGGAGTTCGGCCTGCCGGGAACGTTGAAGGAACTGATGCGCAGCCGCGGGATTGATCCGAGCGGACGGCGGATTGCGATGGATAATGCTCGTCACCTCGATGAGTGGCTGGAAGCCCGGGGGATTCCGCACCGAACGGTGGATTTGACTGTGAGCGCTGGAAGGTGAGTGGCGGAAGGTGACGCATTTCTTCGACCTGAATCCCGAGGGGTTGAAGGCATGGTGCACGGAGCGGGGGCTGCCGGGCTTCGCCGCGGAGCAGATGCTGGAGTGGGTCTATCGCAAGGGGGTGATCGAGCCGGAGAAGATGACGAATCTCTCGAAGGCTGCGCGCACACGGGTTGAGGAGGCGATGGAGTTTCTCGACCTCGTTGAGGTGGCTCATCAGCAGGCGACCGACGAGACGCAGAAGCTCTTGCTGGGGTTTAAGGAGAGTGAAGGGCTGCTGCCGGTGGTAGGGAATTCCACGAAGCGGGTTGAATGCGTGATGATTCCCAACCCGGGGCGAAAAACGGCGTGCGTTTCGAGCCAGATCGGGTGCCCGGTGGGGTGCCGATTCTGTGCGTCGGGGTTGGGAGGCGTAGAGGGAAATCTGAGCCGGGGGCGGATCGTGGAGCAGGTGTATCGGCTTGGGCGAATGCCGGGGGTGGAGCGGATCAGCCACGTGGTGTTCATGGGCATGGGCGAGCCGCTGGCGAATTTCGCCAACGTGACGGACGCGATCCGCACGCTGAATGCGGAGTGGGGCATGGGGATCAGCGCCCGGCGCATCACGGTGAGCACCGTGGGGTTGCCCGCGGCCATTCGAAAGCTGGTGGGTTTTGAAATTCCGGTGACGCTGGCGCTTTCGCTGCATGCGCCGAACGATGAGCTGCGGCGGCAGATCATTCCGTGGGCGGAGTATGCGACGATCGACGAACTGCTTGATGCGTGCGATGAATATTTCCGGGCCACGGGGCGGGAGATCACGCTTGAGTACATCCTGCTCGGCGGGTTCAACGACCAGGTGGAGCACGCGCGGGAACTGGCGGGCGTGGCGAAGAGCCTGCGCGCCAACGTGAACCTGATTCGATACAACGAGGTGAAGGGGCTGCCGTTTTCGCGGCCGTCAACCGAGGATGTGCGGCAGTTTCAGGAAGAGTTGCGCTCGCGGAGGGTGAACGTGCACATTCGGGCGAGTCGGGGAAGGGATATCGCGGCCGCGTGCGGTCAGTTGCGGCATGAGAAGGCGCAGGTGTAGCGGTTGGGGTGGCGACCGACCTGATCCACCACGTTGAATACATTCATTTCAACCCGGTGAAGCACGGCCT
>CAYOWQ010000002.1:0-54681 GCA_964407695.1 uncultured Isosphaeraceae bacterium
CATGCGCCGAATGGCGCAACCGAGGGTAATTGGGCTGCGAACCCTCTGGCATGAGAGGACGCATCAACCGTCAGACCAACCTGTTCGTGAAGATCAACCTGGAGGAGCTGGTGCCGCCGGGTCATCCGCTTGGGGCCGTCAAGCGGATGGCCGACGAGGCGCTGGCGGTGATGGGCCGGACGTTCGCCGCGGCCTGCGCGCCGGCGGAGCGTGGGGGTCGGCCGAGCATCCCGCCCGAGCGATTGCTCAAGGCGCTGGTGCTCCTGAGCCTGTACACGGTGCGGAGCGAGCGGGTGAAATCCAAGCTCGAGGCCGCGGCACCCCTGATGTTCAAGGAGGTGATCTTCGAGAAGCTGGTCGACTTCTACGTCGGCCTGGATGACTGGACGTTCCAGGAGACGTGGTCCAAGACGCATCGTTTCGGGATCACGAGCGAGTGGTTTCAGCGGCTTCGCAACGTGCCGGAGTTCCATAAGTATACGGGCAGGTATCATCAACTGATCTCTGCACTCGACCATCAGGTGGCGGCCGAACTCAAGTGCCGATTGTATCCTGTTCGGATTGACTTGACTCCCGATGATCCGCGGGAACAAGAGGATCGGCATGTGCTTGCGCATCTCAACCACACTATGTTCGAGGCATATCCCTACATAGAAGGCCCGAAGTTAGTATTGCTCTGCACCTCACCCTTGTTCACAGTCCTCGAGCCGGAGATCGACTGGACCTTCTTCGCCCGCGGAACAATCGACGTGCCTTGAATCAAACGCGTCGTCTGGGACGCCACCATACTGATCCCGGCCAAAAACAGTCAGAAGTGGGCGCTCGACGTCCTGTGCAACTGGGCGACCTTCAACGACGATCTCAACGGCGACAACGACTACGGCGATGCCCTTGAAGAAGAGGACCGAGTGCACAACGGTGTCAACGAGCTCGCGTCGCGCGATCTCAACAACGATGGCACACCTGATAGTAATCTGACCTATGACCATGCTGGCAATCTCCGCACGACCACGCGAAGCGGCACCACCACCACCTACACCCACGACCCGTGGAACCGCCTGGTCAAGGTGGTCCAGGCCTCGACCACCAAGGCCGAGTACCGCTACAACGGCCTGAACTGGCGTATCCTCAAGCGGGCCGACACGGACACCACAGCCGGCCTCGACGAAGAACGGGTCATGGTCTATTCCGCCAACTGGCAACTTCTTGAAGAGCGCGTCGACGACAGCTACATCTCCAGTTACGTAGGTCAAGCACGTTCCTCCCGCCCCGCGTAGGCTGGGCACCGCCCACCTTTTGCGGTCGCGAATCTCCGCAACCGTTCGTCATCTCATTCGCCTCGATCCTCGCCTGCGAAGCCTTCGATACGTGGGTCGGCCGTGGATCGGCCGCACGGCCATCGCAGCGGCAGCCCCATCGCACATCATACAAGCCACGGGCGTCGTATCGAATAGTCGCGCTGATTCCAGTCGCGCCGGCCACCTCGCGGCCGGATCGATCCTCGTAGGGCAGGGTTCACCCTGCCGCGCGGGTGCCATGCTTTGATGACGGGCGCACCATCGCAGACCAAACACCCCGGCCTCCTTCCGCCTGTTGTCAAGGCAGCGCGAACGTCAGCACGCGCCATAGGCCAATCCGGGGCGCACCGCATTCGATCCCTTCCCGCATTTCCTAACTTTTTCTTTCCCCGCATTCCGGCCCATCCAGCCTGTCCTCGCTCAACTTAGGCCGATCCGGGTGGCGCAGATGTCGATTCGCGTCCAAAGGGTAGAAAGGAACACTCTTCCATGAACCCCATCCCGACCGAGCTCCTCGAAGCCCAATCCATCGCCATCGACACCCTCACCCGGCTCATGCAAGGCAGACCCCTCGCGGCCGACGACCCCTCCCCCTCCAACCACGACGCCGCTCTCGAAACCGCGCTCTCCCCCGAAGACCACAAGCGCCGAGAAACCGCCCGCAGATCCGCCACCGACCTCCTCCGCATCATCACCCGCTTCCACCTCGCCAAACCGCACAACTCGAATCGACAACGCACCAACCACTCCGCCCATCCCAACGCGCTCGACGCTGACGACGCCGACATCGATCTTCACCACAACCCCGACATCGATCTCCACCACAACCCAGACTCCAACCACACCAATCACAACACCACCCAACCCCAGCGCAGCCGCAGCTCCAACCCGCAACGCAAGACCGAGCGCCCACCACCCCGCCCCTTCAGCGTACCTCTCCCATCCCCCTGGCCCGCCGACCTCTCGTCTCTCGAACGGTCTCCAATCCCATTAGCCAAAATCCCGTAGGGCAGGATTCATCCTGCCGCTGGGCACCCTCGGCAGGGAAACCCCGTCCCCACTCAGTCTCTAAGTCTCTCAGTCTCTTAGTCTCTCAGTCTCTCAGTCTCTCAGTCTCTTAGTCTCTCAGTCTCTCAGTCTCTCCTTTGGACGTTTGGACGTTTCTGCGTTTCTCTCGCTACACTTCCCCCATGCCCCCCCTGCCCGAGTTTCTCACGAACATTCTCACCCCCCAGAACATCACCTCCATCATCCTCATCGTGGTGGTGGTGCACGTGATTCTGGGGGCGTGCGCCTACCTCATCATGCTGGAGCGCAAGCTTTCAGCGTGGATGCAGGACCGCATCGGGCCGAATCGCGTGGGGCCGATGGGCCTCTTGCAGCCGATCGCCGACGGGTTGAAATTCCTCCTGAAGGAAGACTACTCGCCCAAGGGCGTCGACAAGTGGCTGTTCATCCTGGCGCCCGGCGTGATCACGCTGACGGCGCTCGTCGGCTTCGCCGTCATTCCCTGGGGCGGCGTGCTCGACTTTTCAATCGTCGCCAATCAGTTGGAAGCCATCAAGGTGGCCGGGCTGTTGCCGGCATCCTTCATGACGTGGCTGCATTCCTCCGGCTCCACGGTGCACGTGCAGGGTGCGGATGTGAATATCGGCGTGGTGTACCTGATCGCCGTGGCGTCGCTCGGGGTCTATGGGGTGGCCCTCGGCGGCTGGGCGTCGAACTCCAAGTATTCGTTCCTGGGCGGGCTTCGCGCCAGCGCCCAGATGATCTCCTACGAGATTCCGATGGGCCTGTCGCTCCTGGCGATCATTCTGCTTTCGGGCACGCTCAACCCCAACACCATCGTGCAGCACCAGATCGATGGCGGCTGGTATCTCCTGCAGAGCCCGATCGCGGCCCTGCTCTTCTATATCTGCATGCTGGCCGAGGCCAATCGCGCCCCCTTCGACCTGGCCGAGGCGGAAAGCGAACTCATCGGTGGCTACCACACCGAATATTCCTCGATGAAGTTCGCCCTGTTCTTCCTCGCCGAATACGCCCACATGGTGACCGGCGCTGCCTTCTTCGCGGTGCTCTTCCTCGGCGGCTGGAGCGTGAATCCCCTGCCGTGGGGACCCGACCTGGCCGAAAAGGGCGGCCTGCTCCTGGTGCTGATGCAGTGCGGCGTGATGGCGGGAAAGATCTTCCTCCTGATCTCGCTGCACATGGCCATCCGCTGGACGCTCCCGCGCTTCCGCTATGACCAGCTGATGCGGCTGGCCTGGGAAGGCATGATTCCCACCGGCCTCCTCGTGGTGATGGCCACCTCATTCATGGTGTACAAGGGATGGATCGACTGGATGTGGATCGCCTCGATCGCCTGCATGGTGATCATCTATCTCGTGCATCCGCTCATGCCCCGCCAGGTCAATCCGAATCACAAGGTCCGCATGATCGGCAGCCGCTTCTTCCCCGTGGAAGACCACGAGGGATACGCAGCGCCCAGAGACCCGCTGGCCCTGGCCGATGCGCCCGGTGGCGAGAGCCTTCGACGCGGCCGATAGGCGCAACAAGAAAGCGCTGATCGTGTCGGAGGGTCGATCAGCGCTTCGGTGTGACAACTGGATTGCCAACACTGTACGCACGTGGAAGCGCACGTACAAGCGTCGGCATGCGACTTTCATCCGGTTGACTTTCACGATGGAATCCGACCGCTCGGGGCGAGTCTTCTACGGCGACTCGCGCCACTCGTGTTTGGGATAGCGCCGCTTGAGTTCCTTCCGCACTTCCGGATACAGGGTCGACCAGAATCCGGCGAGGTCCTGCGTGACCTGAACGGGACGATGATTCGGCGCCAGAATCTCGATGGTGATGGGAATCCGCCCGCCCCCGACGGTCGGCGTTCTGGCAAGACCATAGAGATCCTGAATGCGCGCGGAACCCTTCACCACCGGTCCGGTGGAATCCCCCGCAGTGTCGATCGGAGCGGTGTAGTGCAGGCGAAGCGGCCGCGTGGACTCGGGCAATGGAAGGCGGGTCGGGGCCATTTTTTCGACGAACTGCTGGTCGTCCCACGAGAGCGCTCCGCGCACGGTATCGAGGCAGGGCCGATCACGAAGTTGGCTCGCCCGGGTGCACCCGGCGATAATTTCGAGGATGAGAATATGGCGGTCGTCGTCGGTATAGGTCACGAGCCCGCGCTCGGGATACCACATCGCCACGCAGCGCGTTCGGGAGATCCACTCCTCCACCGCATCGTTCCATTGTTCGAGCCGAAGGTCACCGGATTCGATCCGCTCAAGCAGGATGGCTGCCGCTTCGTCGGCCCGGTTCGGCGGACAGGGCCGATGCGTGGCTTCGAGCACGAGAAAATCCGCACCGTCGGAATCTTCCGGCAAGAGCGGCGGGCGATAGCGGACTTCTTCAGATTCCACCACAGCGCCCGTCTCGGCGTCATACCGAAGGTTGCGGAACGATTCGCAGCAGGCCGGGAAGAGCGCTTTGATCCACGCCGGATCGATTCTGGCCGCCATGCCCAGAACGATTTCGGTCGATTCCCGCTCGCCCCCCCGCCGCGGGCCGCGATAGTTCACGCCGACGGCGCGGTGCCGCTCCTGCACATCGAGGGCCACCAGAAACCCCGAATTCCCCACCACGCTGGCACGATCCAGCACCACCCGCCGGCGGCCGGGCATCAGGCACGTCGGCTTGCCGGTGTCGGGCTTCTGGGCGACGTGATCCGGGAATGCGGCCAGAAGCGCAAGGTGCAGCGCATCGCCATCGACCGAGGGCGCCGCATTGTTCAACGGCGATGTCGCCGGATGCCGCTGCAGCACGCGTTGGAATTGTCGTGCCGCGTGGTCGATATCACGAGCGGCGGCGGCGTTGATCCCCAGTCGCTCGCAGCGGTGCGCATCGAAGTTCGCCCGCCGACCCTCCTCAAGAAGCTGCTCTCGAACCGCGAGGTCGGAGGGGAGGCGACGTGGGTCGAGGTGTTTGGCCGCGGCATCGTCACGGGTCAGCAGGTCGCGCTCGGCGATGATCGCCGCCCACACCGCAGCGCGGTCGCCATCGCCTCGGCTCGATGCCTCGCTCAGCATCCGCGCCAGTCGCGGATGGGCGGGTACCGCGGCCATCCACCTGCCCAGATTTGTCAGCCCGGTCGACTCATGAAACGCACCAAGACCCTTGAGCAGATCGAGGGCAGCGCGAAGTCGTTCCTCGGGCGGCGCAGTGGGCCAGGCGAAGCTCGCGGCCTCGAAATTCATGGACTTGAGGGTGAGCAGTGCTTCGGAAAGGTCGAGCCGCAGGACCTCTGGAGGGGTTTGCGCTTCCCGCTGGGCGTGGTCCTTGGCGGTCCAGAGCCGCACGCATCGGCCGGGGCCCGTTCGTCCGGCCCGGCCGGCCCTCTGATCGGCGGAGGCCTGCGAGATTGGCTCAATGTGCAGGGCGTTCAGGCCCCGTCTCGGATCGAAGCGGTGAATCCGGGCCGTGCCGGAGTCAACGACGAATCCGATGCCGTCGATGGTGATCGAAGTCTCGGCCACATTGGTGGAGACGATGATTCTGCGTCGGCCCTGCGGATCGGGCGAGACGGCCGCATCCTGCTCCCTGGGCGAGAGCGATCCGTGCAAGGGAGTCACCATGACCCCGGGGCCGGTGACGGTCTGCAGGCGCTCGATCGTGCGGTTGATCTCAGCAGCGCCCGGCATGAATACCAGCCCGTGCCCCTCGACGCCGCGTCGCAGCAGCTCCGCCACTGACTGCGCCGCCAGGTCCCAGGCCGGCTCGACCGAAGGCCGGTCGAGGTACTCAATCTCAACCGGATAGGTTCTGCCGCCCGCGCGAATCACAGGACAGTCCAGCCTCGGCTGCAGCGACTCCACATCCAGCGTGGCCGACATCACGAGAACGCGAAGTTCCGCCCGGCGCTTCTGCTCCGCAAGCAACAGGCCGAGAGAAAGGTCGATGGCCAGCGAGCGTTCGTGGAATTCGTCGAGGATGACGGCCGCGAAGCGCGAGGTCTGCGATCCATCCTGCAGGAGTCGCAGGAAGAGACCATCGGTCATGAACCGGATTCGAGTGTCCTTCGAGACCGCGCTTTCGCGACGGGTCTGAAATCCAACACGTCCTCCCAAAGGAGAGTTCATGAGATGAGCGACCCGCGACGCCACCAGTCGGGTGGCGAGTCGGCGCGGCTGCAGAACGACCACCTCTCCATCCGGCATCCACGACCGCGACACCGCATGGACCATCTGCGGAGCCTGCGTGGTTTTTCCCGACCCGGTCGGCGCGGTCAGAATGGCGCGGCGGTGGTCCCGCAGCGCTGCCTTCAGCGCTTCTTCGACATCATGAATCGGCAGGCGGATCGACGTCACGCATCGCGATCAGACGGCCGCCCGCTGCGGACGACTATTGAGAATCCGGTTCGCATAGGTATTCATCGCGTCGCGGAGCTGCTCAAACGACTCAAGCACATAGAGAATCGGCTGATAGTGGTCGATCTCGAACGTCGTGTCGCAGACGCGTTCGAGGTCGAAGGGTCGGCGATCGACCTCGGACGAAGTGAGCGAGTGGCGACTCTCGCCGGGAGAAGAGATCAATCCCGAACCGTAGACCTTCAACTGATCATCCTCGCGGATCAGCCCGAATTCGACGGTGAACCAGAACAGGCGAGCCAGCCGCTCCGTGTGGTGATCGTCGTTGCAGGCGAGAGCCGCGCGGCCGTAGGTCTGCAGGAAATCCGCAAAGATGGGATCGGCGTGCAGCGGAACATGGCCGAAGATGTCGTGGAAGATGTCCGGTTCCGGGAGGTAGTCGAGTGATGTCTTGGGGCGAATGACGATGGTGGTCGGAAACTCGCGGCGAGAGAGGCAGGCGAAAAATGACTTCGCCGGAAGATATCCGGGGACAGCGCGGGACTGCCACCCGGTCATGGGCTTGAGCCGCGAGTTGATATCGTCCAGCGGCGGGATGCGGTCGCGCCGGAGATTGATGACTTTCGACCCATCGAGATACGTTTTCGAGGCGTGTTCCTGCAAGTAGGTCATCTGCCGATCGAACAACTGACGCCATGCCTCCTGATCATCGGCGGTGTATCCGCTGTATCGCTGAGAGATATACAGCTTTGATGGATCGTTGTAACCGGGCTCGCCGAAATGGTCGGCGTAGTGCTGCGCTGCGCGGGACTCAACGTCATCGATCATGCCATGATTGAGACTCTGATTCATCGCATTACTCCCTTTCCCCCCATCATAGCTGCCAATCGGAACCCTACGCCGCTCGATGCGGTACGGGCTCGCCCTTGAGGGCGCACACAATATTCCCGACGGCCAGTCGGGTCATCCCGAGACGGTCCTCGCGTGTGGCACTTCCCAGATGGGGCTGCAGAAAGACGTTGGAAAGCTCGGCAAGCCCCGGATGAAGTTGAGGCTCATTCTCAAAGACATCAAGCCCTGCGCCGAGAATTCTTCCCTGGCGGAGAGCTTCCACCAATGCCGATTCGTCAACCACCGCCCCGCGGGCTGTGTTGACAAGGATGGCCGACTGCTTCATCAGGTTCAGTCGCTGGGCATTGATCAGGTGCTTCGTTTCCGGGGTCAAGGGCGTATGCACGCTGACGAAATCGGCACGCCGGAGGCCGTCTTCGAGGGTCACGCGCGTGGCGTTGATGGGTGGCCGCTCGAAGTCCTCGTGTCTCGATCGAGCCACGTACAGAACCTTCATGTTCCATCCGATGGATCGTCGGGCGGTGGCCAACCCGATACGCCCCGCACCGACGATCAGAAGCGTTTTCTCGATCAGGCTGACGCCCAACAGATCGCCGGGCGAGACACCAGCCCAGGTTCCACTGCGAACAACCTTTTCGCCCTCATAGGCCCGCCGGGCGGCAGCGAGAAGGAGCAACCAGGCGATATCGGCGGTTGGCTCGGTGACGGCATGGGGCGTATGGCCGACGATGACACCGCGAGCCTTTGCCGCATCAAGATCGATGTTGTCGACGCCGACGGCGTAGTTGCTGACAATTTTCAATTGCGGGCCTGCCGCA
Organism: uncultured Isosphaeraceae bacterium; assembly: GCA_964407695.1. Lineage (GTDB taxonomy): Bacteria > Planctomycetota > Phycisphaerae > Phycisphaerales > SM1A02 > CAYOWQ01. The sequence continues at coordinate 8,329 of CAYOWQ010000002.1, forward strand.
TCCAGCACGTCGGCGGTGACCCGATCGCGAGGCGTGGTGAGCACGGCATGGGCGCCACGAATCATCCGCAACAGTTCGTCCGGAGCAAGTCTTCGATCCTCCGTATTGGCATCGATCACCAGATCGAGGCCACTGTTGCGAAGCATGGCCGACGGATCTGACGGAAGCAGTCTTGACAGAACCACGCGATATTGAGTCATGCCCTATTCCTCACCATACCCCGATTGGCCGCTCAGGTATCGGTCGTCAAAAGATCAAGTACGTCCGCCATGGTCGCCATTTCGTCGGCCGCTTCGATTCGAAAGATGTCGAGCAGGCCGCGAATATCAACCCCGTGCTGATCAACGCCGACGGCTCGCGGCGCCTCCACATTCTTCCCGGCGGTTCGCCGACAGGCCATCCGGAGGACGTCGATGTGCGTGTCGTTCAGCCGCTTGCAGACACCGGCCTCCACGGCGGCCATTGCATTGGGCACCTTGAGGGCATCACCGTCGAAGACATGCTGTCCCAGCCGGGCGGCATCCATGGTCAGAACGGCCCAGCGAACGTCCGGCGGTTCGCCGTGATAAATCCGCCAGCGGTCGGCCAAGGCGCCTGCGGTCCCCCGCTCCTCAAACGGCTCGACGGTAACCTGAATCTGAAGGGCATCGTCGGATTCCTCGGGCAGGAAGAGGACGGTATCTGCGGCCTCGATCATTCCAACCATGACCGGGGCCACGATGGAGCCGTCCGGGGCGATGACGATGGAGATTGGGCGCACGTGCTCATCGAACGCTAGGACTCCCTTCAGGCTTCTTCGGAGCAGTCGTTGGGCCTCGTCGATTGCGGTCGGCGGCATGGGGTCGATCGTACCGCAGTCAGGCACCGCGAGCGACCGCCGGGTTGATCGACACTGATATGATGAGGGCGTGAAATCGCTCTTCGAAACGATCGGCGGCCTGTTTCAGTTGATTCGGCTCCTCGCTTCCACCGGCTTTCGCCGCCATGGAGCCTATTGGTCGTGGCGCGACGAAACAGCCTTTGGCTCGAACAGCGCCAGGATGCCCAGTGCGGCCCAGAGGCGGCGAGCGATCCTGGACTACGCGCGCTGGGTTCAACGCATGCGATCGGTCGGCCCCTGATCCCTCCGGCTGATCGGATCACCTGATGTCGAAACCTCCCGTGGACGGACCCACCATCATCCTTTCGGACACCCACCTCGGCCGCCCGCGGTGGGCCGCCCGATCCGCGGAATCACTTCGCCCGATCTGGCAGGGCGCATCCCATCTCGTGATCAACGGCGATCTTGCGGAGGTTCACCACCCCAACCACTGGTCGAAGGCGGTCCGAGAGGTGATTCAACTGTTCGATCTCTGCGAGGCGGACGGCGTTCGTTTGACGCTGCTTTCGGGGAATCACGACCCGTACATCACGGACCTGCGACACCTGAGCCTTGCCGATGGGGCGGTGTTTGTCACACACGGCGATGTGCTGCATCCGGCGGTGGCGCCATGGAGCCCATCATCAGCTCGCATGCGCGAAGCGCATGAGGCAGCGCTCTCTGCATTGGACCCTGCGACGCGCGACAGCCTGGAGTCGCGGTTGAGCGCTTCGCAGCTGGCATCGCATGCCGAATGGGAGGACCTGGCCCGCGAGGCGGGGCGATCACGATTGCGAGGAATGCTTGTGCGCCCCTGGGCGTGGTTCGAGGTTTTCTCCTACTGGCGACGACTTCCATCGTTGGCGATTGAGTTCCTGGAAAGACACTCGCCGGACGCCCGCTACATGGTTATCGGCCACAGCCATCGAGAGGGGATCTGGCGAATCGGGACCAAGACCCTCATCAATACGGGGAGTTTCGGGTTTCCCGGGCATCCCTGGGTGGTTCGGCTTGCGGAAGGAATGATCGCGGTCCATCGCATCAACCGGAGTCGCAAGGGTTACGAGGTCAATCCCGCGCCGGTGCTCCGAGAAGCGCTGGAGGCATTGCCATCGGCCGCAAATACCCGCCCGCGAAGCGCCCTGCCAAGCACGCCTTGAATGTGTCGGCCGGCGGCAAAGAGGGCAGCGAGATCTATTCCGGTCTGAATGCCGCTTCGTCGACAGAGATAGACGAGGTCTTCGGTGGCGAGGTTGCCCGCCGCTCCGGGTGCATAGGGGCAACCACCGAGACCGCCGCAGGAGGAATCAAAGGACACGACGCCAAGCTGCATGGCGCGGAGCGCGCAGGCGAGCGCTGTGCCGCGTGTGTCGTGGAGGTGGAGCGTGGACGCCGACGGTGGAATGACACCATCAAGTCCTTCATACAGTCGATCGATGTCGGGTGGTGCCGCTACGCCGATCGTGTCTCCGAGGTCGATTTCGTCGACCCCGAGATCGAAGAGCCGCATGGCGACCTCGCGAACCATCTGCGGCGGCGTCTCGCCGTCAAAGGGGCAGGCGATGACGCAACTGATGTAGCCGCGGACGGGCAGCTTCGCATTCCGGGCGGTGGCGACCACAGGTTTGAGGCGCTGCATGACTTCGGCGATGGACCCGTTGGTATTCCGGCGGCTGAAGCCTTCGCTCGCCGACGTGAAGACCGCGACCTTCCTGATGCCGACTGCGAGGGCGCGAGCCAACCCCTGCTCGTTGGGGACAAGAGCGGAGTAGATGGTGGAGGCGGAGTGCGGCAACATGGGGAGCAGCACATCGCCGTCGGCAAGCTGCGGGACCCATTTGGGACTGACGAAGCTGGTGACTTCTATCTCGGGAAATCCGGCCGCGAGAAGAAGAGAGATCATCGCCGCCTTGTCGGCGGTGGCGATGGTTTCCTTTTCGTTCTGGAGGCCGTCGCGCGGGCCGACTTCGGTGATTCGGATTCGATCGGGCAATGTCATGGTCGTGACGATACCGTACTTGGCCGGAGGGGGACTCGACTCGCCGAAACGGACAGCCGATATACACTGGGCCCATGTCTGCCTCGAATGCACTCAAGAAGCTGGTCGTCGGGACGCCGCTGGAGCTTCCGCTTCGGCGGCTGATGGCCCGTTTGAACCCTTCGTCGGCGGGTCGCCGCTCCACAGCCGACTGGGGACTTCGGCGGCAGCGCGACGACGCCGACCTGGATGTTCTGCTGCCGCGGCTGCTGAGGGCGGATTCGACGTGCGTGGACATCGGAGCCAACGACGGCGAGTTTCTTGACCGTTTCATCGGGGTTTGCCCGCAGGGGCGGCACTACGGATTTGAGCCGATTCCTCATCTGGCAAAGGCCCTGAGGGAGCGATATGCGGGGAATCAACGGATTTCGATCGAGCAATGTGCCGTTTCAGACACGCAAGGTGAGGCCACCTTTCACCATGCCATCGGGCTTGCCGACTGGAGCGGGTTGAAGGAGCAGGCGTACCCGTCGCACGTCAAGGTCGAGAAGATTCCCGTACGCCTGGTTCGACTTGATGATGTGATCCCGGCGGATACGCCCGTTGACCTGATCAAGATCGACGTGGAGGGGGCGGAGCTTTCGGTGTTCAAGGGGGCGGAACGGATCATCCGCAAGGATCGGCCGCACATCATCTTCGAGCACGCCCAGGTGCACAACGAGTCGTACGGCACCACGCCGGAGATGGTGCACGACCTGCTCTGCGGGGAGTTTGGATTGCAGATGTTCAGCCTGAACGGCAAAGGGCCCTATTCCAAGGGACAATTCGGCGATCTGTACCGGCATGCCCATCGATACAACTACGATCGAACGTCGGAGACGAATTTCCTGGCGACGGCGGCGGATGCGCGGGCGATTCGCGGCTCATAATTCCTCAACCGGAATTGCACGAAATCCTCATCTTCGCGGGGTGGAAGTCGGATAGGCTTCGTTGTGATCACGCGGCGACGGTTTCTTCGGACATCGGCGATCGGGCTTGGGTTCCTGGGTCTGCACCGACTGGTGCACGGGGGTGAGGGACGAACGATTCCGCTCGAGCTGGAGGCGGACGCATCCGGTTTCATCGACCTTCCGCCGGGATTCAGGTATCGGATGATTTCGCGCTGGCGGGACGAGATGGATGACGGGCTCCTGGTTCCGGGGCTGCATGACGGCATGGCGGCATTTCCCGGTCCGGAGGGATTGACGATCCTCATGCGCAATCACGAGGTGCTGGCGGAATACCCCGAGCGACGTGGGGCGTTTGACGAGGGATACGCCCGGCTTTCGAGAATTGACGCAGCGCGGCTGTATGACGGCGGTCATGGGAGGCCGTTGAACGGCGGGGTGACGGGTGTCGTGTATGACACGAAGAATCAGCGGCTGGTTCGGCACTATCTGGCTCTTGGAGGGACGGCATACAACTGCGCGGGCGGCCCGACGCCATGGAACACGTGGCTCACATGCGAGGAGTGGCACGGCAACCTGAGCGAGCGGTGCGAGAAACTGCACGGGTATGTCTTCGAGGTGCCGGCGTCGGCTCTGCCTGTCCTGCACAGCGCCAAGCCGCTGCCGGCACTCGGACGGTTCCGCCATGAGGCGGTGGCGGTGGACGCACGCTCGGGGATTCTCTACCTGACGGAGGATATCGAGGACGGGTTGTTCTATCGATTCATCCCGAATGTTCCGGGCAACCTCTCGGGCGGGGGCCGATTGCAGGCGCTGGCCGTGATGGACAAACCGTCATGCGACCTTCGAAATTGGACGAGAGGGGGAGTTCCGGAGGCGGGCGAAACGATCGCCGTCGGGACGAAATTAAGCGCGCACTGGATTGAACTGAGCGAGGTGGACACCCCGGCCGATGATCTTCGATATCGCGGATTCGCCTCGGGTGCAGCGCGGTTCGCACGGGCCGAGGGAATCTGGCACGATCACGGCACCATCTACTTTGCCTGCACCACCGGAGGCAGCGCGACGCTGGGACAGATTTGGATGTATCGACCTGAGCCGGGAGCTTCAGGCCTCGATGAGACGGGCAGGCTGGAGCTCTTCATTGAGCCGACACATGGACGGCTGATCGCCAACGCAGACAATCTGACGGTGGGTCCGAACGGCGACCTTTTTGTGTGCGAAGACAGCGAAGGTCGGGATCGAGTCGTTCGCGTGACGCCGAAGGGCGAAACGATTCCGTTTGCGGCCAACCGGATGAACGACGACGAGTTCTGCGGAGCGTGCTTCAGCCCGGACGGATCGACATTCTTCGTGAATGTTCAGGGCCTGGGGGTGACCTTGGCGATCACGGGACCATGGCCTTGGATGGCAGGTTGACGGGTTCCGGGGTTGGTTCGGAGGCGACTTGACTTTCGGGGCGAAGCTGCTTGCATATCGGCCTGAGGCGATCCTGAATGAACCTGTTCTATCTGACCGGACCGGCGATGATCATCGCCACCCTGATCAAAGATCCCGGTCCTGCCGCGAAGTTTCTGAAGGCGGGGGCGATTTCACCGGAGACAGCGCGAAATCCCGTGAGCGTGAAGGTGACGCGACGGTCTCACCTGGAGGGGTTGATTCGCCGGGGCGTGTTGGTCGACGCGGGAGAAGGACGCCTTTATGTCAATGTCGACGCGTATCGACGACAGCGGCGCCGCATCATCATGTTCGTGGTGATCGCGGCCATCATCGCGACCGGAGTTGTCTGGGTGGTGCTATCGACGTAGCGGCGAGGTTGAGCCCGGCCAGCCACTGCTCGAGGAGGCGAAGATTCCGGGTATTGGCCTTCCAAGCCACATCGAAGATGTCGCCCAAGACCGGAACCGCGCCGATCAGCAGGTCGATCGAGACATTGGCAAACATTCGGGTGAGGAGCCACCTTGGGACACCCATACGGCGGGCTTCGAGGATGATCCAGCCGGAGAGAAGGGCCGCGGCCGCATCGCCAACCCATGGAATCAAGCTGATCAGGGGATCGAGGCCGAATTTGATGCCGAGCCCGGGGATTTCGACGGCCTCGTCCAGCAACTTGGCAAAGGCGCGGAGGCGGCCCAGGCGGTTCGAGAGGCTCGATTGGGAAAACTCAAATCGGTGCATGGGCTCCTCATTTCTTGGAGAGAGTCCTCGGTGGGTTTCGGTGCCCTAGAGTTGGTGATGCTCTATCGAGTGGTACGAAGCATCAGCCGCTCCTATTTCTACGTGATGTTCGGGGTGTATGTTCTGGCTTTTGTGGTGGCGTTCGCCCTGATGTTCATTCCGGTGGTGACGATTGCGCTGCTGCTTCTGAGCCTGTACAGCCTGGTGTTTGTCGTGGCGATCGGAAAGGGTCTTGACCGACTGGAGAGGGCGCTGGGGGCCGGGGCGCTTCGGGAAGGCCGGTGCCCTGCATGCCGTGGAACGATTCAGCGTGCCGGCACGATTGACCAGTGCGAATCCTGCGGGCTGCATTTCGGCGACGAGGAAGAACCCGCACCCGTTGAGGGCGGGGCCATGAGTGAATCGCCATAAAAAAAACAGGCCCGGAATCGGGCCTGTTCGAAGGGGGATCAGATTTCAATGATCAGGGGGCGACAATCACGCCGTCCTGATTGGCAACATCGACGTCGACAAGGTCGTAGTTGGTCACCATTCCGACGGACGAAGCGCCCAGTCCTGCACAGTAGACCCGAACGCGAATCGAGTTGTTCTTGATGAAATCGGGCGGGGTGGCGACGGCGAAATTTCCGTCGGAGTCGATCAGGAACTCATCCGGATTATTGGGGTCAGCTCCGGATTGAACCACGCCAACGCCCAGAAGGGTCCACCGCGACTTGGTGTAGTTGAACGCGTACACCACCTGAATCGCCACGGGAGCCGTGGTGCTCAGGTTCGTGATGACTGACATATCAACTGCATCCTCAGGCGCGATGACCACCTTGAACTCGACTTCAATGTCGGTGGTGGCGCCGGTGGCGAGATACACCAGGCCGGACACCTTATCGCCGATGCGGGCCTTCTTGGAAGTCACCTTGAAATAGTTCGCGTCGTCGCTCCGCAGCGAAAGATAGCTTCCGCCCAGGTAGGTGCCGGTGTGGATGGTGACAGCCGACGCCGCCGAGCCGTCGAACCACGTCCCGGAAAGCACGGTGGCACTGGCTTCGGCCAGATCGGGGAACCCACCGATCAGGTTCGGTGCCGATGCGAAGTCAAAATCGCCTGCGCAGGGCGTCTGGCTGCCCGGCGGCGTCTGCAGTTCGCACTGCGGAATAGCACCGCTGGTCAACGCGGTGCGAATCTGCTCCGGCTGCAGAGGAATGCCGTAGATCTGCTTGGCAAGTCCCTGAAGACAGGCCACGGTGCCGGAGATGATCGGCGCTGCAGAACTGGTGCCCGAGAACTCGGCGGAGTAGGTCTTGTTGGGATCGCCCTCACAGGCACCGACGAGGTCGCCATAGCCGGTGGTGCAGACGTTGTGGCCCCAGGCCTGAATGTGAACCAGTCCGACTTCCGGATCACAGGTCTGGCAATAGTTGGAGAAGCCGAGGCGGCAGAAGGCGCTTCCGAAGGGCGGCGGCGGGTCGGTGGCGGGGTCAAACGGACCGCCCGACCATCCTGCGCCGACGATGATGGCTCCGGAATCCTGATCACCGAACTGGCCGGCGTCGTCGAGGTTGACACAGGAGTTGCCGGCGGAGATGCACGAGGTGATGCCGAGGTCGCTCCCGGTGCGCACCAAGACCCATTCAGCCTCCTGCGAGACGAGGGTACCGCCGCCACCCGGACCGATGGAGTAGTTGAGCACATCGCCAGGCTGGAACGTCGAGATGGCGCTGAACATGGCGTTCAGAGTTCGACCACCTTCCTCAATGCTGACGATCGGGAAGAAGTAGCCCTGAGCTTGCCATGCGATTCCGGTCACGCCGAAGCCGTTATTTTCGGCAACACACTCACCCAGGGTGGCGGTGCCGTGATTGGGGCTCAAGACACCCTGCTCGATTTCGACGACGGTCTGGCCCGGCTCCTTGATCACCTTGTTGACCAGATCCTCGTGATTCAGGTAGGCCGTGTGCTCGACGATGCCGATGTTGGCGCCCTTGCCGAAGGTGAGGTCTTCCGTGCCGACGCCGTAGTCATCGATCAACTGCTGGGCAAAGGCATGCATAATCGGAAGGTCGAGCCCGCGACCATTGAAGCCCGTCAGGTCGAAGAACGCGGAACCCGCTCCAACCGGCTCCGGGGTGCGATATTTCTGGAGGAAGTTCGCGGGATTGTCTTCCGTGAAGTCCGGGGCAGCGCCACCGGCAACGCCGCAGAGCGAGCATGCCGCGGTGACGCAGTTCTGGTCCCACGACACCACGCAGCACAGCGGGATGGCATCACAGATGTCGTTGCAGCAGGTTTCATCGCGGCACCCAGGAGTCGGGTGAACATCGAAGCAACCGCCGTTGATCGTCGGCGCCTTGCACCGGTCGTAGTCATCGCCTTGGCAGAAGATGTTCGCCAGCTCGACGCAGAACGAATCCCACATACCGACGTTGGGATCGACGCACAGCGGGTTGATGGCTCCGATCAGGCCGCAACAGTTATCGTCCGCGCAGCCGGGGGTCATGGCCTCGACATTGCACGCCCCGCCCATGCCGCACTGGTGGTAGATGTACTCCTGCTCGAACTGAACGAATTCCACCGTGTCCAGAGCATTCAGTTCCCGGGCGGCCTTGACCAGGTCGGCTTCATTCTTGCCGGTGACAAAGACCATGCCTGCAAGGTCGGGCTGTTCGCGGAAGCTGTTATCGCGAGCCCTGACCCGGACGGTCTCGATCTCGTCTTCAGTTCGATTGAGCACTTGCTTCACGCGAAGGCCGTACTTGGCGAGGATTGCATCCGCCGACGCAAGATTGGAATTGGCCAGTGACTTGAAGCCGCGGCCATCAGCCCGCGCACGGCCCTTGACCTGATCGGTGAACTTCACGACCAGTCGACCGTTCCAGGTGGACTTCCCTTCCTTGTTTCGCGGAATGACGAGTGAACTTTCCGGCTTCTTGGGAAGCGGGTTTCTGGGGGTATACACCGGCTGGTTCTCAGCACCGGCAGTCAAACCTGTTCCGAGCAGCATTCCAAGCGTAAGGATCAGGCAGGTTCGCATCTTGTGGCTCTCCATGTCTTCGGCGGGGTACACCGATGGCGCGGTCTCGGGCGTTCGTCAGGACCTTCGGTCGTACCCTTCCAATGTCGGCGTGGGCTGTTCATCCGCCACAAAGGAAGGAAGTTCACCGAACATTCCCATGGTAGCAACTACCGGTACCGTCACAAGTCGTTTCGTGTTGTTCTTCGAAATTGTGTACTGACAAGTGTTTGGCGAGAGACGTGGCATGAATGGCTGACCTCGCAGGCACCCTCCCCGGAGGTGGTTTGATCCTATTCTGTATGGGTCAATCAGACCGGGGACAGGCCGCGACCGGACGGGCTGTTCTGGCGTGTCAGGACGCGATTTCCGATGTCCGAACGGAAGAAGGCACCGTCGAAAAGCACTCTCGATGCCGCTGAATTCGCCAGATTTCGGGCCGATTCAAGACCCGAGGCAAGTGCCGTCATCCCAACCACGCGGCCACCACTCGTCACCAATTCGCCGGATGGAGCCTTTGCGACACCTGCATAGAACGGAACGACCTGCTCATTGGGGCCCGCCAAGTCATCCAGATGGTCAAGACCGGTGATGGGCAATCCCTTTGCAAAGGGTCCGGGATATCCGTTGGAGCACACAACCACGCAGCATGCGGGCCGTGGATCGAAGGAGATTTCACATCGATCAAGATTGCCGGTGGCCGTTGACCAGAGAATCTCAACAAGGTCTCCCTGCAGCCTCGTCATGAGCGGCTGCGTTTCCGGGTCGCCGAAACGGGCGTTGAACTCAAGCACCTTCGGACCACCGGGCGTCAGCATCAGGCCCGCATACAGGCAGCCGCGAAAGACAACACCTTCACGCCGGAGCGCGTCGACGATGGGGACAAGGATGTCGCGTTGAACGATATCGAGGGTGGCGGCACTCATCGCCGGTGTTGGGCAATAGGCTCCCATGCCGCCGGTATTGGGACCGACATCCCCCTCCCCCACTTGCTTATGGTCCTGGCATGGATCCAGGACCCAGATCGTGCGGCCATCGACCAAGGCGAGCACGCTGACCTCCTGCCCGTCCAGTTTTTCTTCAATCAGGATCGATGAGCCTGCTTCGCCGAACTCCTTTCGGACCATGATGCGATCCACCACATCGACGGCCTCCGCGGGGTCGTCGCACACCACCACGCCTTTTCCAGCCGCAAGCCCCGTCGCCTTTACCACCACGGCGTCGCGCCGATTGGCCAGATAGTCTCTGGCGGCCGCAGGGTCAACGAACACCCGAGCATCGGCGGTGGGAATCGCGACGGCGCGCATCAACTGCTTGGCATAGGCCTTGTCCCACTCGATTCGCGAGGCATCGCGAGTTGGAGCAAAGACAGCGGTGAGATCCGACGTCAAATGATCGGCAACTCCATCAGCCACGTAGGCATCGGGACCGACGACCACGAGCCGAATCTCATTCTCCTCGCACCATCGCTGAAGCCGAAACGGAGCCGTTGCGGAGAACTTCACGGGGCACGGCCGGCCCTGTGTATCAATGGCGGCGTTTCCAGAGTCATGGACCCAGAGAGAGCCCATCCGCTTCGACTGTTTGAGTTTCCAAACCAAGGCGTGCTCGCGGCCGCCGTTTCCAAAAAGGAGGACGTTGCAGCGATCGGGAACTGTTGCGGATCGGCCTCTTGACATGGTCCTAGTGTATTCAGTCGGCCCGGGCGGATGACCAGAGCCAGCTTGGTGGTCTCAGGGTGTCGACGATGGAGCTTCGCGCGACGCCGGCAGCGATGTTGCGGGGGCCAGAGTTTCAGCGGGAGCGGTCGAACACGGAGGGTCGAAGATTTCGTTCAGGTGCATGGCGAGGTGAAGCCCTGCCGCCTTGATTCGATCCTCGACCGTCGGGATCCAGCGATTCACGTAGGCGGCATCTATGTCGCCGGAGGCCGGAAGGCACTTGTAGAGTTCCCGGGTAATGGCCAGCGATTCGTTGGCCCACGCCTCAGCCGTGGACGCCGCGTGATACCGCTCGACTTCGGCCGGCGAGATGCCGTCGCGAAGCTCGATAGCCCACGCCATCCAATCGTCAAGCCTTCGATCCTTGAGACGCTGGTCGATGAGATCGGAATCCCAAACCCGGTGAAGGTTCGAGCCCGGCCGGCCCATGAACGAGACCGTAATCATGTTGCCGCCACGATCCCTGGCATACGACACATGCAGAGGCTGGTGAATATCTTCAATGAAGTGGATGAGGAAGAACAGAGCCTCGCGGCGCTTCTCGACCGGCGCCGTCGGGTCCTTCAGCACCTCACTGAAACGTTGAATGGCTCCGAGCACGCACTCGCCGCTGGGGCAATCGCGACTCCGATCAACATGGTCGGCGTCAAGCGGCACGTTGATGTAGTGCAAGGGCTTTGCCCAGTCGTAGGATCGGTCCGATCTGATCTCGTCAGCCCAGGTTCCGGCGGTTGCCAGCGTGCGATCGCCCAGGAGATCGGCCATGGCGGCCCGCGATTTTTCGGTGAGGTGCTTCTCTGCAATCAGACCGGCGGCGCGGTGCCCTTCCGCACCCCATGCTCCCATCAACGTCGCCAGAACCGTCCATGCCAGGATGCAAACTCGATTCATGCCGACACAATAGTCGGGAAGGGTTGGTGAGCGCCAAAATTCCATCGACATCTGCACATGGGTTCGTCACGATTCTGCCTCACGTGATCGGAATTCGGAGTACCCTCCCGGCCTATGCATGAGAAGCTGCGTGACCGAGCGCTTGAGTCTGTTGGCCGCGTGGTAACGGCCCATCCTCGCACGACGCTCGGGATTGCGGGCGTGCTTGCCGCGGGATGCATCCTCCTGGCGGTGTTCGGGCTGAAGATCCGGACCGAGCGTTCAGAGCTGGTCAATATTCGCCTGGACTGGAATCAGAGGTACGCGCAATTCAAGGAACAGTTTCCGCGATGGAACGATGTTGTCGTGATGATCGTTGGCGACGCGTCTGATTCAAGCGTTGACGCGTTCGCCCGCGACTTGAGCCGGCGGCTTGCGTCGATGCCCGGCGTCGCGCATGCCGATGCGGGATTTCAGATCGACGAAGCAGGGCCTCGACTCTTCATTTCGTCTGACCGACCGACGTTTGACAAGACGCTTCAAGATCTGGCGGAGGCGCGCGATCTGGCCGCGATTTCGAATCCCAATGGAGCGTTGGCGAAGCTTGTCGGGCAGCTCAGCCGGGATTCGGGGGATGTATCGCAATTGGACCGGTTGGAGGAATTCCTCGGACCGTTTCTTGAATCGATCACAGGGGCTGCGCCGGACTTTGGGTTCTTGAGTCCAGCGCGCACGGATTGGCAGTCGTTTCGAACCGGCACGATGCCGGATGGCAAGGCATTTCGTTTTGTCAATGTCCATCTGAAGAGTGACCAGGAATCGCTCGAAGGTCTCGCGGCGGGCATCCAAGCGCTGCGAAGCGCCATCGCGGCCTACCTGAGTGACCACCCGCCGGCGACCCCGATTGAATGGGGCGTGACGGGCATTCCCGCGATCGAAGCAGATGAAACCGCCCAATCCGTGCGGGATTCCACCCTGGCGTCGATCCTCGCGGCCGTGCTGATCACCGGGCTCATGGTCGGTGTTTTTCGCGGAATCCGTGTTCCCTTGATGGCGATGGCGTCCCTGTTCGTGGGACTGTCGTTGTCATTCGGCTGGATCGTCATCTCGGTCGGGCATCTTCAGGTACTGTCGGTGACGTTCTGCTCCATCCTGATGGGACTGGGCATTGACTACGCACTCCTGTTCATTTCTCGACTGGAATTGGTGCGGCCGGACCAGCCGAATCTCTCCGATGCCGTGGTCAATGTGCTGCGGCGAGTGGGTCCGGGGATGATCACCGGCGCGGTGACGACGGCGGCCGCGTTTGCATCGACGGCGCTGACTGACTTCACGGGAATGGCCGAAATGGGGCTGATCGCCGGAGGAGGAATCATTCTGTGCGTTGTTGCGGTGATCTTCACATTGCCGGCGCTGCTGGGGATCGGCCGCACGTGGGAGGTTGCGGTTCGATCTCGTCGAGGCGGCGAGGAAGCGCACTTCGGGCATGGCAGGCTTGATCTCTTCGACCGCCGGCCGAAGGCCACGCTGGCGGTGGGACTGGTTGTGGTGGCCGTGCTGGGCTGGATGGGGACACGGATCGAATACGACCCCAACGTATTGAATCTGCAGGCGCCGGGCGTGGAGAGCGTGGCATGGGAGGAGCGATTCGCTCACGCCGAGGCCAAGACGATGTGGGCTGCGTTGTCCAGAACCAGCCCGGAAGGATCCAGAGAGAAGGTCAGGTCATTTCGATTGCTGAAGTCAGTTGCGGAAGTTGGCGGCATGGGCATTCTGTACCCGGCCGACCTCGACGACCGGCTGGCGAAAATAATGGAGATCGACTCGCGAGAGCCGGGCGTTCCCAGCGCTTCGACGGGCCTTCAGGCGACCGTTTCTCAGCTCAATGCGATTCGTGGCGGTATCTCGGTGCGGCGGCTGGCGGGTGGCATTCCGCCGGAAATTGATTCACGTCTTCGGTCTCTCAGTGATCGGATTGGTCTGGCGATCTCAGAAGCGGCCGATCTTGACGCCGAGGCATCGGCCGCGGCCTGGGAGACACTGGCGAGGTCCTGGGAGCAGGCGAGAACGCGACTTCAATCGTTTACCGATCGGGCCCTCGACGGATCACCACCCGATCAGGATGATCTGCCTGAGGCCCTTCGCGAACGATTCATCGGCCTCGATGGATCATGGCTGCTCATGGTGTACCCGCGAGTGACGCGGGAGGGCGCATCGATACTCGACGCCGACCAGCTCGAACCGTTTGTGCAATCGCTTCGGACGGCGGACACGGAGGTGTTCGGACCGCCTGTGCAGATTCTTGAATCGACTCGAATCATCATCCGGTCGTACATCATAGCGGCGGGACTGGCGATCGGAGCCATCTTGATCCTGCTGCTGCTTGACTTCAGGAATCTGCTTGATGCCGTCTGTTGCCTCGTTCCGGTGTTCATCGGGTTCGTGGGAGCGTTCGGCCTGATGGGGCTCGCGTCGGTGCCTCTGAATTTCGCCAACCTGATCGTGCTGCCACTGATCTTCGGACTGGGCATGGACGCAAGTGTGAACATGGTTCATCGATGGAAGCAAGAGCCGTTGGGACGGCCGGCAGGTCTCTCGGGAGGGACCGGTCGAGGGATCACATTGGCGCTGGTCACCACGATGATTGGCTTCGGGTCTCTCCTTATCAGCGACCACCGCGGAATTCGATCTCTTGGGTTTGCCGTGGTGGTGGGTCTTGGCGTCACGCTGATGGCGTGTTATTCGGTCCTGCCGGCGCTGCTGCGGTGGCGAACCCACGACGGCGGGCTGGGCGAGCGCGACACAATCATTCCCGAATCCTGATAACCCAGTCATCCGGTACAGGTGTGTTTTCGACCGAGAAAACCGGGATTTTCAGCGCACTTTCCGAGCGCGCGACCGGTATATTCGGATGAAGAGCCTCAACCGACTCTCATTTCACGGGCCTCTCTCTTCGGAGGGAGGTTCGTTGTTTTTGTGCGAGGCCAAAATCGCGGAAACGCGCGACTTTACGGCGGACCAATCCGCACCGGGCGACCGGGTGATTGTCATCCAGTCTCCATTGAGCAGAAGACATGTCAGTCCCGCCTCATCAAAGAGCGCGCCGGCGAGCGGGTCGGTCGCGGCGTCGTCTCGACTTCGAAACGAACGGGGACGGGTGCTGATGGGCGTGTCGAGCCAACACTTCAGGGCATTCGGATTCGGTGTTGATTCGTACCGGACGATCTGCATTCGGAGACCTTCTTCCCGCCCTAGGAGTTGTTTCGCCGCCTCAAGGTCATGGCATGAAACGGCCGACCTTCGCGACGGTATTTGCGTTCAAAATTGGTGCCGACGATCTCATCCTCGGAGGCGGATACCGGGCGCTCGAATTCAATTCGCTCGAACAGCACCTCGTTTCGGGCGGCATGATCTTCATACCATCTCCAGAGGTCGTCGTGGTCGGTAACAAGCCGGATTTCACCGTGAGGAAGGAGCACGCGATGGAACTCCTGCAGTGAGCGATCCTGGATGACGCGTCGCTTGTGGTGCCTTGACTTCGGCCAGGGGTCGGAGAAATAGAGGTGTATCACCCTGGCCACCCCGTCGGCACACCAATAGCGGATGAACTCGGTGGCGTCGGCGTGAAGCATTCGGACATTGGCGAGTTGGTGGCGGCGAAGGCGATCGGCGGCATAGGCGAAGAACTCACCCGTCCACTCGATTCCCAGGAAGTTGACCTTGGGCGTGACCTGAGCCTGCTGACACAGGAAGGTGCCCTTGCCGGAGCCGATTTCGAGCTCAAACGGCAACTCGGGCTCGGCAAACCAGTCTCGGGGATCGAGCCGGCCATGGTCAAACGGCGGCAGGTCGGCCTGGGTCAGGCCCACGCCATCGACGACAAGTGATCGGCCGCGTGAGAGTCCGTACGACATCGTTCAGGTCACCACCACGGTAGCCGCGGCGGCACGCTGCCCTGCCTGATGGTGCGCCTGCACGGTCGATTGGCCGGCCGAGTTGCCGTTCACCGAGGCAAGACAGGGAATCCCCACTCCGAAGCCGCTCAATTCGTTGTGCCACACGATGTCGCCGACCAGAGGATGCAGGCACCAGGTATAGCCATTCACGGAGACGATGAGCCGGTCACCATCAACCAGCAGGCTCAGGGCGCCGGAATGAGGCGATTTCCAGCTCCAGACCAATTCACCGGTGTACCGATCGAGCGCTGCGACGCGTCGATTGAATCCGACGAAGACCAGATCGGAGATGGTGCGTTCCAAAGCCATGGCCCCCATGATAATCCCAGCGAATGGGCGATGCGGTGAGAATTCAGGCGGAATCGTATTCCAGCATCCGTGCGATTCCGTTTTCCGGGGTGCAGATTACGACCTTTGGCCGGTGCGACCGGAGCTCATCCGGCGTCAACATGCAGAACGACATGATGAGCACCTGATGGCCGATGCCGGTGCGGTTTGCGGCAGCGCCGTTGACCTCGATCTGGCCCGAGCCGGGGACGCCGCGGAACACGTATGTCTCAAAGCGCTGGGCGTTGGCGCAATCAGCCACGAGCACTTTCTCGCTGGCGACGATTCCGCAGGCGTCGAGCAGCACCGGGTCGATCGTGATCGACCCGACGTAATCCGGGTTGCAGCGGGTCACCGTGGCCCGGTGGATCTTGGCGAAGAGCAACTCGCGAAGCATGGGCGTTATCCGGGCGAGGACACGCCGGCGCGTGTCTGATCGGGTCGACGCCAGGCCACGTTGGCCGCGTCGCGCCACAGCGACTCGAGATCGTAATAGAGGCGTTGCTGGGGCTCGAAGAGATGCACGACGAGGTCGACGAAATCGGTGACGATCCAGGTCGAACCGGAGTCGCGGCTGGATCGGAACACCTCGTGGTGATGTTCGACGCCGAGCGTTTCCAGTTCCTGAGCGACGGATTTCATCTGCCGGTCGCTGGTCCCGGTGCCGATGAGCACGAAGTCACAGACGTGGGAATGACCGTGAACATCGAGCAGCATCACATCCTCGCACTTGCGGTCGTGGAGAAGTCGAGCTGCCTCGATGGCAAAGGCACGTAGTGTTTCGGATCGAGCGGATGATTTTCGCATGGCCATCATGGGTTCAGCCCAGTCCGATCCAATCCGAGATGATCGGGTTGAAGCGCACGACGATTCCGGCGAAGACGACCGAGACGATCGCGATGAGCTTGATCAGAATATTCAACGAGGGGCCGGAGGTATCCTTGAACGGATCTCCGACGGTGTCGCCCACGACACCTGCCTTATGGGCGAAGGAACCCTTTCCACCCATATTACCTTTCTCAATGTACTTCTTGGCGTTGTCCCAGGCGCCGCCGGCATTGGCCATGAAGACCGCCACCGAGAAGCCGCTGGAGAGTCCGCCGACGAGCAGCCCCATGACACCCCCCACACCCAGGACAAGTCCGACGACCAATGGCACCAGGATGGCAAGCATCGACGGAATCACCATTTCCCTTTGGGCGCCGGCGGTGGAAATCGCCACGCACGACGCATAATCCGGAAGGACCTGGCCCTGATGCTCGATTCGAGCGGGCCAGCGATCAGGATTGTTTCGTTCTTCCTCGGGCATTCCGGTGGAGGCGAGATAGTCCCGGATGACGGCGAACTGTCGCCGGCATTCGTTCATCATTCGAAATGCAGCACGGCCGACGGCGTTCATGGTCAACGCACAGAAGAGGAACGTGAGCATAACCCCGAGAAAGACGCCCCCCAGCACGCGGGGATTCATCAATGTGACATCCAACGCCTGCAACAACTGCCGGATCGAGGCGGTACGAACATCGAGCAGGTCAAAAGTGACATGATCCTTGTGATCGCCGTGGCTGAATTCAGCTCGGACCCGATACATCGCCGGATCGGCGGAGTTGTCGACGTCGTGAAGTTCGATCACATCGCCCGGGCTCAAACCGCGTCGAACGTGATGATTGACGTCATCGGATGCGAACATGATTCCGCCAAATGAAACCTGGGCGGAGCCGGCACCGGCAACCGCGAATCGGCCTCGACCTCGATACTCGGCCAGCAACCTGCCGGGTACCGCCGCCTGCCTGTCGTGGTCATGATCGTGGTCGTGGTCGTGGTCGTGCTCGCGCACGGTCGCCGCGGATGCGTTGGCGCTCTCGAGTTCGCGGCTCGCTCGCTCAATCAAGGCGGCCGACGGAGTCAATTCCCCAACCAGCCGGCCCTGCACCACAGAGACGTAGGCGGCGAGGAGTGCCATCGCTGTGAGTGCGGCCGAGCCGATCGCGAATCCCTTTCCGGTGGCTGCGGTGGTGTTGCCGAGCGAATCGAGCATGTCGGTTCGCTCGCGCACCTGGGGTGGGAGCCCAGCCATCTCGGCGTTGCCGCCGGCATTGTCTGCGATGGGGCCGTAGGCGTCGGTGGCGAGCGTGATCCCGAGCGTGGACAGCATTCCCACGGCGGCGATGGCCACGCCGTAGAGTCCCATCAAGAACGACTCATTTCCGCCGGCCATGCCAAACGCCGCGAGGATCGCAAGCACCACGACGAGAAGCGGGACCCAGGTCGAGCGCATGCCGACGGCGATGCCGGCGATGATGACCGTTGCCGGACCGGTCTGCGCCTGCTCGGCGATTTGCCGAGTGGGCGAGTGCTCATAGGACGTGGCATATTCCGTGGCGGAAGCAATGACGAGGCCGGCTGCCAGTCCGGTGACGATCGCGCCCCAAATGCCGAGCCAGGAGACCTCCGGAGTTTCCCGAAACAAGAAGTAGAAGAGAGCCAGTGAAAGGATTGTGATGAGTGCGGAGGCTGTGAAGACACCGCGACGAAGGGTTCGCAGAAGGCTGGCGAAATCCGCTGATTCATGGGTTCGAACGACGGCGATTCCGATCAGCGATCCGATGATCCCCAGGCCAGCCAGGGCGATTGGGGCTGTTGCCAATCGAATGCCAAGCGTTTCGCCGACCGAACCTGTTGCAAGGCTCATCGCGGCGGCGGCACCCAGCGCCATGGCGGCGAGGATCGAGCCGTAGTAGGACTCATAGAGGTCCGCGCCCATGCCTGCCACGTCGCCAACATTGTCGCCGACGTTGTCGGCGATGGTGGCGGGATTTCGGGGATCATCTTCGGGAATTCCTGATTCGACCTTTCCAACGAGGTCGGCACCGACATCGGCGGCCTTGGTGAAGATTCCGCCGCCGACACGGGCGAAGAGCGCCTGTGTGGACGCTCCCATGCCGTAGCCGAGCATGATCGTGGTGACGTCGGTGATGGCACGTTCCGGCAGGAATGTGTTCCAGAGGAAAAACCAGACGGAAACGTCCAGCAGGGCAAAGCCGACGACAATGAGGCCCATGACAGCACCGGACCGGAATGCAACGATGAGTGCGTCGTTGAGCGATTCGCGTGCAGCGTTGGCCGTGCGGGCGCCGGCATTGGTCGCCATCTTCATTCCGAGCCAGCCGCAAAGTCCGGAGAGGAAGCCGGCAATCGGGACGCCGGCGATGGTCCAGGGATTCTGGATGCCGCCGGCCGCCAACAGACCAAGCAGTGCGAGAAGACCAACGAAGACCATGGCGACGACGCGATATTGTCGCCCCAGGTAGGCCCGAGCGCCGGCGCGAACGGCCTCGGCGATTTCGATCATGCGAGGCGTGCCCTCGGGCCGCGCCATCACGGAACGACTGAACCACCACGCCGTGACGAGCGCAAGGACCCCACCGACAGGTCCGAGGACCCATGCCGGCGGTATGGAAGAGAGATCACCTGATGCCAGCGAATGAATCATCGCGCACCCTTCATGACCAGGTTCGAAGGCAAGCCGCCCGGACCCAATCGAATCGTCGTCAGAATCAGAGCATGGGAGTCCGCGGTTCGCCGCGAACGGTGCGAGTCTGGGTCCGGCGCATGTCGCGACGTCGCCGCTCCGACGGCTTTTCGTAGTATTGGCGCTTTTTGACTTCCTTCGTGAGACCTTCCTTCTCACAAAGCTTCTTGAAGCGTCGCATCATCTGCTCAATTGATTCGCCCGTCCGGGCCTTCAAACGGATCGCCATGCACGAACACCTTCCTATTGTCTGGGGAACCCGGTATTGAACCAAGGAGATGGTATTTTTGCAAGTCTTGCATGTCCATGTGGGCGTGCGGCCGGCACCGTTCAGTACCCAAATATCCGACTTCTCATGCCCTTGCTGATCGATACCTACAACCTCCTGCACGTGACCGGGATCCTTCCCCCGGAGCTCGCGGGGATCGATGTGGATGAATTGGCGGAACTGCTTGCCAGCAGCCGGTTTGGACGAACGGACGCATGGCTGGTGTGTGACGGCACGAGCAGCAGGCGGCCCGCTCGATCGGGACACGGAAACCACATTGTCATTCAGTATGCCGGGGCGGGCATGGAGGCCGACGAGGTGATCCGCCAGCTCGTGGAGCGCTCTTCAAGCCCCAGACGATTGACGATTGTGAGTTCGGATCATCGTGTGCAGCGGATGGCGAAGCGGCGTCGCTGCCGGGTTGAAGAGTCCGATGTGTTCCTGGCCAAACTGGTTCACGATGCACGATCGAGGCGACCTGGCACGTTCGGGGCAAAGCCCGAGACTCCGTTGGAGCCAGACCAAGTGAATCGCTGGGTACGACTCTTTGGTCTTGAAGCCGAACTCCTTGCGATTCAGTCGTCGAAGGTGGGATCGCCGACGATCAGGAAACATGATCGACCGACGAAGGCGATTGAATCAGCGCCGGCAATACCGAGGCGGCGAGCCCTCGAGGGTGTGATGCGGCTTGAGGATGTGGACCCGGAGGAACTTGAGCGATTTGATATGGGAGAATGGCTGTCGTGAAGCGCATGATTCTTGCCGGTGTCTTGCTGATCGCCGGCTGCGAGCAGGACGATCCGATTACCCCGCCGCCGCCAACCACGGCGCCCCCTGCAACCCGCCCGACATGGACAAACCGCGAAGGCGAAAGACTGGCCCACGGGGAGTTGACTGATTCCCTGCGTGCGGCGATTGAGGCCGCCCGGAAGAGCCTCAACCGTGCGCGGCTGGCCTGGGCGAGCGCTGAGGACAGAGACAGCTGGGCCCTCAAGTGGGAGACTCGAACCGGACCGGATCGTTTGACCATCGAACACCTCTGGGTCATTCCGGTGACGTGGACCGAGTATCGAGTTGAAGGTGTTCTGGCGAGTCTGCCGCTCCAGGAATTTGATCGGAAGCCCGGCGACCTGGTGAGCTTCGACTCTGACGAAATTCTTGACTGGGTTCACACCCTCGACGGGCCGGCGGCAACGCATCTTTCAGGCCAGCGCGAAGGCGGGTACACGGTTGACGAACTGCGGAACCGGTATGGCGTCCCGATTCAGTAGGCGAATCAGGGATTGAGCCTCTGGGTCTTCCAGTCCGAGCCGACTCGCTGGTATACGACACGGTCGTGAAAGCGATACGGGTCGCCCTGCCAGAATTCGATTCGCTCGAGGCCTACTCGATAGCCTCCCCATACTGGAGGGCGAGGAACAACCTGACCTTCAAACCGGCGTTCCTGTGCGGCTTGCGCTGAAAGCATTTCCGCCCGAGACGCCACCGGGTGCGATTGTGCGCTGGCCCATGCATTGATCTGGCTCTGGCGGTGGCGGCCGGCGAAGTATGAATCAGACTCCTCATCAGAAGTGAGAGACACGGTGCCTTCGATGCGGATCTGCCGGTCGAGCGGGTCCCAATGGAAGAGTAAGGCTGCCCGGCCGTTGTGGGAAAGGTCCTCACCCTTGCGGCTTCGGCGGTTGGTGAAGAACACAGCCCCGCGTTCATCGAAGCCGCGCAACAGGACGATGCGGGCCGAGGGCTGCCCCTGGGCATTGACCGTGGCCAGCGTCATGGCGTTGGGATTCGGGAGAAAGGTTCGCGCTGCGTCCTGGAGCCATTCATTGAACAGCGGAACGGGATCTGCGGGCGGATGATCGAAATCGAGCGGCACTGCGGTCTACTTCTGCTCCATCTCGGTATTGAGGAGATTCTCGAGGTCTCTTGATTCTTTTTCGCGTCGCATTGCAAACGCCTCGCGATAGCCGGCCATGCCGGGGGGCTCCGGGAATACCTGCTCAAATCTGAGCTTCTCCGACAGCACGCTCGACTCAAGTTCAGCGCGAAGTGGACCCTTGACGGCATCGTACGCCATGCGCTGAAAATCTTCGGAGGCCTTCCGGTACAGCGTCAACCGGTCGGGAAGCGGGATGCTGGTGTCAAGCATCGTGCCGACAAACGTGGACTCGACCACGAGTTGCAGGTTGCTGATCAGATCTCGAACGCGGCCGGTTCCAAACTTGGTCTTGAAATTCCAGAACTTCGCACCCTGGAAGTAGACGCGGACATCGCTGGCGAACTGAAGCGCCTCACGCAGGACCTTGCCGTCGCCGTAAAGAATTCCTTCGAGATAGCCGCGGCGAAGGGCCTGCTGAAGATCGGTGATGGCAACTTCGGGCACGTTGTCATATTCGCCGTAGGTGGTTTCGCGAACGAAGACGTCGAGCGGGCCGACGTACTTGGTGTTGGGGACGACGCCGCCTCGTCCGAAGAGACCATCCAGTTCGGTCAGGATTTCCTGAGCACCGTCGAGATCACCGGCACGGTAGAGCTTGCGAATTGCGCCGGACATGAAGTTTTCATAGAAATCGATGAAACCATCGCCGCCGGCTCCTCGGGTCGGATGATGCTTGATGTAGAGCTGGCGGAAGTACTTGTTGATGACCTTGATCCACCGGTTCTCGGGAAGGCGGGTGGGCGAGTACGAATCCGAGAACGGGTCGATCATGACGTTTCCGTTATTGGCCAGCGCCTGCATTGCCTGGATGAAATAACGGTCGTTGTTGACCACCTTGTAGATGTCGTCCTGAATGAACGTTCCATCGTCGTACTTGAAACGGGATTCGCCGTGCTTCCCACCCCACGCCGCCCAGTACAGGGCATGTGCCTGGCCATGGCGCCAGTCGATCGGTCCGACGTCTCGGGTCAGTTCATACATGAACTGCGGGTCCATGTTGTATTCTTCCTTCAGCACTTTTTTGCGGAGAAAGGCGAGAAAGGTGTCGCGAGCCTCGTTGAGCGAGGGGTCATGGATGACGTTGTAAAAGACGTTGTAATCCGCACTCGAGGCCTTGAATTTCTCGTGGAGCCCGAGGATGCCGGCGTAGGGGGAGGTCGACACGGATTCCGCGAGGCCATAGGCCTGCAGAAGTCGGCCATTCATCGAGAAGTTGAGCCGACGCTGGATGCCGGTGAGTTCCGACTGCAGGCGCTCGACCAACGCCTTCACGCCGGGGGTTCTGGCCTCAGCCTCTTCGAGGGTCTCCGGCGCATCGGCGACCTTCTTGATCCACGCGATTCGTTCATCCCAGTCATACGGCGGCGCGCCCAGGAGCAGGTGCCATTCGCGGCCGAACTCCCGCTTGTAATACAAGTGGGCGTCGTCCGAAGTGCCTTCAATCTTGTGGGCGAACCAGAAGGCCAGTTCCTTGCTGAGTTCAAGATCATTGGGGTTGTATCGGAGGCCCTGATTGCGAACCAGGTCGATTCCCTGCCGGACCCAGGCCCACCGCTCCTCGGGCGTGTTGGTGCAGACCGAGATGTTGTAGGCCATGTTGTGGCCATGGAAGGCCCAGACCTGCGCGAATCGCGGCTGCAGCTTGGTGATGAGGTCGGCGTCGGCCTTGATCTCGTAATAGAGACCCTTTTCCTTCATCATCTGAACGCGAATCCAGAGGTAGTCAACCACGATGCCGCGGATCGCCCCGACGGCGGTGGCGAGAGCGACGATTGGCGGCGCACCGTCGACCGCGACGTCGGTGTAGCGAAGCTTGGCATCCTCTGCGGAGCGAAGGATGCCGGGGAGCAGGAACCCGGCAGTCGAGACGCAGACCGTCAGAAGAACGGCAGCAAGAATCTGGATGAGTCGATCAATTGCCATGTCGTTCGTCGATCATCCCTGTCCGGAATAGATGGCCAGCTCGCGCCGGCGGAAAATCATGTAACCGATGAGGAGAACCGCTCCGCTCCAGAGGCCCCCGATCAGGAATGCAGCCGTCGCCAACTCGGCGTTTGGAATATGTCGACCCTCGACGAGGAGGCCGTTTGGATCCAGCTGCCCGAATTTGCCAAAGACGAAGACGATCGTCTTGCCGACCATGGCAATGACGGAGTTCGGAACGTTCTGCATCTTCTCGAGGTCGTAGTAGTCGAGTGCCTTGTCGAGAAACGAGACCATCGTGGCGCACATGAGCACCGTGAATGAACAGAGGATGGACACCGAGAAGGAAAGGAAGGTCGCGGAAACGACCCCGACCATGGCCAAAAACGAGAGTTTGAGCCAATTCTCCGTGATGGCACGAACGAAGTTCGCTTCGAAGGTGGAAACCCGGTACAGAATCTCCAGCTCGTCGTCGTCAAAGTTCATCGGCAGGGTGCCGGGCGTCACGGTTCGGCCGTCGAATCCCGCGTTGTAGATATTGAGCGTGACCCGCCCGTCTTCGTCAATGACGTTTGGACTGATGTAGATAACCTGGGCCACAACGGGAACGTAGTCGCGAGGAATGTGTTCGCCGGTGAGAGGAAACTCGAAGATTACCGGAAACGTCTCATGCTGGTCTTCAGCACCAATGTGGAACACATGGCGCAGCATCAGGGGTCCACGGAGATTCTTCGCCGGCCCCAGACCTTCAAAGACGTAGGTCTTCATCTCGCCAGGGTCGATGGTTCGGAGCCTGCGCTTGTGTTCGGTCTGGAATCTGACCGCTATCTCCTTCTTGATATCGTTTTCCTTCTCGGGATGATCGGTAATCTCCTGCTGAATCATCGAGTCGCTGCGAATGTAGTCGTCGACTCGAGCGAGAAGCTGATCACGACTCAATGGCTCAATCTGCGGGATGGCAAATGCGCCGGCTCGCGAGGTGAGCACTTCTTCGGCCACGGCCGCGGCGTCAACATCGTCGGTGGCGGGTCGGGCGCGCATGAACTGAATGTAGGTGAAGATCGAAATGCCGCAGACGATAAAGAGCACGAGGTTGACTGCACAGACGCCCATCCACTTGCCCAGCAGGTAGCTGAACCGGCTCATCGGCTTGGACACCAACTGCCAAATCTGTCGATCGCGGATCTCGAAGGCCACACTGGCGGTGGCCAGGAGCACCGTCATGCAGGCGGCGACGGCATAGGTCAGCCCCATGCTTCGCGAGATGAAGGTCTGCAGCTGGTAGCGCAACGGTGCTCCGGCGTCCACGGTCAGAGGCACCAAGGGCAACGCCAGCAACAGGAGGCAGATGCACACCACGGATATCCGCAGGCGCATCGATTCCTTCACCACGGTGTGGGCAACGGAGAAAGCCTGACTCGGCCAACCCAGAATGAAGAGCATGGCCTTCATCAGCACGGCGAAGGCGAATGTCAGCAGCCCAATGCCGAGGATGATGATCATCCACTGTTCGCTGCCCCACCACAGCGTCGGTAGCGCCAGTGAGATGGTGCCGAGCAATGTGATGAGGAAGGCGTCGATCAATTCGAGCCAGACGATCAGCACGAGCCACGCCGCAGCCACGCCGAGGAGCAGCCAGGTCGTGGACCGACGCTCGATCATGAAGCTGGGCGCCCATGCCGGGATGTCATCGCGAATCAACACGGCGACGAGCCCGATCTGGTCCACAAGCTTGCCATCCTGAAAGTAGCGGGGCAGCTGGCGCTGAACCCACGGACCACCGAAACTCCGGCCGTTGAGGGTGACCGTTCCCTTGTCGCGAAGTTCCTGAGCAGCGCTCTGATTGGAATCAATCTGTATTTCCGCGACGGCTCGGGCAAGTCCGTTCGCGGTTGACTCGAGTGAAAAACTTGCTCGCAACACGGGAACGAAGATGACGCAGGCTATCGCGACGGCCACCAGACTCATGACCGATTTGAATCTGACATGAACGGCCGCACGTCTCCAAGCGCCATACAGGGACAATTCCCTCAGCTTCTGACGAAACAGGAAGAGAAGGATCAACCCGAAGAGGACCAGGCCCGGACCGACCACGAACAGCAGCAGGTTCGCCAATGCACCCGGTTCGGATTGAGCGAGGATCTGAGGCATTTCTTGCATCGGGTCTCAGCGGGCGCCTTTATTTGGATCGTCGTTGATCAAAGAATCAATCACCGAAGCATCGACGTCCTTGGGCGCTTCGGGCAGCGGGGCGACCGGTTTCGCCGCACGCGGTTCCGGCTTGTCACCCATGAGTTCCGACAGGACATCGTCGCGCCGGGTGTCGGGCGCAGGGGCCTTCGCGACCGCTTCGCGCACCCGGGGGCGTTCAGTCGCCTCGCGACTGAGCGAGGCGATCAGGTCTTCGCCGGCCGCAGCGTCGCCCTTGAGGAAGGAGGCGGTCTGCCCGCCATGCAGAGCGCCGGAGGTGGTGATCTGTTCCGCGCGGGCGCGTTCAACAATCTGCATGAAGAGGTCTTCGAGTTTCTGGCGAGGCGCGATGACCCGATCGATTGCCTTGCCTTCCATTTCAAGGATGATCTGCTCGATCCGTGAAATGGTGGCAGGATTCAGCCGGGCGGCCTGAATCATCGTGTGCTGTGTATCGGCGAGGAGTTCATCGACGGTTCCCTGGGCCCGGATCTTGCCGCCGTAGAGCACCACCACGCGATGGCAGACATCTTCCACATCGGCGAGGAGGTGCGAGGAGAGCAGAATGGTCTTTCCCCGGCGGCCGAGTTCGAGGATCAGATCCTTGACCTGCCGCGTGCCGATCGGATCGAGACCGGAGGTTGGTTCGTCGAGAATCAGGAGGTCGGGGTCGTTGATCAGGGCCTGGGCGAGCCCGAGGCGACGCGTCATGCCCTTGGAGTATTCGCCAACCGCGCGATGAGCCACCTGTCCCAGACCGACCATGTCAAGAAGCTCGTCGATCCGACGTCGACGCGTGCGTCCGTCGAGCCCGAAGACCTTTCCATAGAAATCCAGGGTCTCGCGGGCGTTGAGGAATCGATACATGTACGACTCCTCCGGGAGATAGCCGATCCGGCGCTTGGTCATGACCGACGATGGCAGCTTGTTGAAGACCGAGAGACGACCCGACGTCTTGTGAAGCAGGCCAAGGATCATCTTGATGATCGTGCTCTTGCCCGCACCGTTGGGGCCGAGCAGGCCGAAGATCTCATGAGCGTCGATCTTGAAGTCGACGTTGTCCACAGCCCGGGCCTTGGGGCGGTACCAGAAGTCCCTGAAGATCTTGGTGAGCCCGACCGCTTCAACGATGGGAACGGATGAATGGGATGCTCTCATGTCATTCCTGAGGCTTGCGCGTGCTTTCGGCGTTCTCATCGAGTTGGCGACCAGCGCGACGCTCGCCCCGCCCCCCGATGGTGATGTCCTGAGCGCGACGGGTGTTGAATTCGTTCGGGCCGCTGAGGCCGGCCGCCACCTTCCGCAAGGCGAGATCTGCCTTGCGCCGGCGATCCCAGACCTCGCGCGAGCTTTGGGCTGTGAAGTTGAATTGACCCAACCAGCCCGGCAATGAAACAATTTCGACGTCGTGCCGGGTCAAGACCTTGTCGACCGCGTCAAACCAGAGGCTGGAGACGAGCACATCTGGGTTTTCCTTCCAGGCCTTGAAGACCTCGAGGAATCGCCTGGTGTCGGCTCCAAGGTCAGCGCGGATTGAAGAACGATACGCCCGAGCGTCGGCGATGATCATGGAGACCTCGCCGGCGGCCGCTTCGGATTCGAACCAGGAGCCGATCTCATCGAGAATCTGTTTCGCCGCGGCATCGTCGTCGAGGGTGATCGCATTGTCGTAGGCGTCGATCATGGCCATGACGTCCTTGTAGTCGGGCCCTGCGATTCTATTGAGCGTGTTTTCCTTCTCCTGATTGGCGTTGGTTTCGGCGGTTCCGGAGGCGACCATGGCCCGGGCCACATCGCTGTAGGCAGCGCGCGTGGCCAGTGGTGCTGTGGCATCCACGATGTTGATGGCGTCGATGGTGATTCCGCAACTCAGGGCATTGAGTGTGGATTGCGCAATGGATTTGATGCTCTCAATCGGCTCCAGCTTGATGTCCGTCAACTCATTCAGCGTGAGAGAACCCGCAGTTTGCACCACGCCTCGGCGCACCGCCTCCATGACCAATCTGTCGGCGTAGGCAGGCTCGAACGACTCTACAAACTGCCTCGGATCGGCGATGGTGTATTCCGCCGAGACCTTCATGTGGTAGATATCGCCATCCTTCGTGAGCAGCGAGCCGTCCTGGCCCGGAATCACTCCGTCATCGGGCGTGGCGGCGATTTCATCGAGGCGTTTTGAAGGATCCTTGATGTGCGGCCAGTATTCATTCCCGAGGTCCACAGACCGCTTGACGGGAAAGGTGATAACTTCGCCCGCAGGATAGGGCCAGTACAGGACCGGCCCGGGGGCCAGCGACTCGTCTCCGTGGGCGCCGTGGATCATGCCGAAAAGTGTCTTGACCCCGGAGGATCCTTCCTGCACCGAGCGGAACCCCGAGAACACGAAGAGAAACACCAGCACCACGATGACGATCTGAAGAACGCGAAACGTCAGCCGCATTGCCTCGGCGAGCGATTGGTTCGCAGGGTCCATGGCCTCGCGAAGCGAGGCCGCCTCTCCCGGACGACTGTCGATCACGAATCGTGCTGACGCCTCACGTCGCGGCGTTGAATCGCCGGAATCCTGAGAACCATCAATCTCGGGGTTGGGAGGGAGAGACTCAGCCATTCGAAGCCCCATCCTTCGGTGTCGCCTGAGGTGCGGCCGTCTTCGCCGTCTCATCGGATGCCGGCGAGGGGGAACCCTCGCTCCACGATGCCGCCGGCTGGGGGATCCCGCCGGAGCTGGTCTTGGAATCGGCGTTGATCAGGTGGAAGGGCGCCTTTGACGAATCGAAGATCACGGTCGTATTGCTATTGAACGAATCCTCGAAAGCGCTCAGCCATGCGAGGAACTTGGCAAGTTCCTCTCCCTGCTTGAGTGTCTGGTAATATTGGGCTGCTTCGGCATCTCCCTGGGTGCGGATCTGTGTGGCACGTTCGCGGGCGAATGCCTTGATCATTTCGGCTTCATTGGCGGCCCTGGAGCGAATGGACGAGGCGATGGCGGCACCTTCAGCCTGGGCCTTCTGGGCTCGCCCCTGCTGCTCCGCCTGCATACGTTCGAGCACGGCCACGGAGATCTTGGCGGGCAGCACGACCTTGGCGACACCGACGCTGGCGATCTCGACCCCGGGCGGCTGCGACTTTTTCAGTTCGGCAAGGATGGACTCCTCGGCTCGCTGCAGATTTCCGCTTTCTCCGATGAGGTCATCGAATCGGAATTTTCCGATACCGCTGCGAAGCGCGCTCTGCAGTTGCTGCTGGAGGTACCGCGAGGCTGCAGCGGCATTGCCGTATTGCTTGAAGAAGCTCTGAATCCCGGCGTCGTCGTCGCGATTCACTCTCCAGAGCAGGAAGGCCTGCACGACGACCTGCTGGGTGTCGCTGGTGGCGACCGTGTCGAGCGAGGATTCCAGCAGTTGGAGGCGGGTATCAAGCTTGGCGACGCGATCGATGAAGAACGGCGCCTTCACGTGCAATCCGGGCTCGCGATCGACGCCCAGGATTTCTCCAAAGCGTGTCTTCACGCCGACTTCGTGAAACGAGATGGTATAGGTCGTGTTGAACGCCACCAGCACGGCGATCAGCACTAATCCAATGAGAATGGCGACACTCTTGTTCATTGCGAGGAATCCTTGTCAGCATTCTGCTCGATGAGGTTCTCGGTAATGTTGAGACCCGTATCAGGTTGCTGCACGTCGAAATCGAAGTTCACTTTTCGGGGGTCGATACCCAGAAGGAATTTGGCATGGACTCTGACGAGGACTCGCTTGAGGACACCCATGATTTTGCGCTCGCGATAGAGTGCCGGCGCGATTTGATACGCCTCGAGATCACCCAGCACCTGCCGGGACCGCTCCAGAGCCGCCATGTTTCGCTGCCATCGCTCGGATCGAGCCTGAGCAATGATGGATGCCGCCTCAGCCTTGCCGTCGATGATGAGCTGCTCGATCTTCACGATCTTCTCGGCAAGGACTGACTCGTCGGCCTTCTGCTCGACGAGGCCGCGATACTCGGTAATCTCCTTGACGATCACCTGTGCCTGATCCACGCTGCCCGCCACGCTTACCAGGGTCTGATCCGCCTGAGACGTGGCCACCACGATTTTCTGGCGTCGGCCCTGCACTTCAACAGGGAAATCGTCAAACGCTTTGATCTTCTCCTGCGGCGGCTTGAGCATCGGCACGGCGACCGCAACGACGTCAACCCCTGCATTCATGGCGTCAAAGGCGGATTGAATTCGAGCCTGCAGCTCCACGCCCAACGAGGCCCCGCTCTGCGCCAACACCTCGTCAAGGACCGCGCTCTTGAAATAGTTGCCGGTCTCGCGCACCGCCACAGACTGGAGCAGTTGCTCGCGCATATTGAGCTTGCTGCGTCGAACCGGATGATCGTCAGAGAAGCTCATGAACTCGATCAACTGGCCCGGTCTGATTCGCCAGTACATGATCAGTTCAGCAAGCACCAGGGAATAGTCCGCGCCAGCGTCCGGCTTGGTGCCATCCGTGCGGCGACTGGACAGGACCATGAACGGCTTCATCTCTATGTCCGTTTTCAGCGGATCGTCCCAGAGATTGACCCTCGCATCGCGATTCAGTGATTGGGCTCCGAGCGGGAGTTCGCGAATACGGTCTACGGATTCGATGGTGGCCGACTCAAACGGCCAGGGCAGCTTGAAGTGAAGGCCCGA
Source organism: uncultured Isosphaeraceae bacterium (assembly GCA_964407695.1). GTDB lineage: Bacteria > Planctomycetota > Phycisphaerae > Phycisphaerales > SM1A02 > CAYOWQ01. Next base: position 38,687 of record CAYOWQ010000002.1, read on the forward strand.
GGTGAGGGGGGTTTGATCGACAATCGATCCACCTCGAATTCGCACCGCTTCCTGCCCCGGCTCCACAATCACGATCATGTTCAGTCCGATCAGAATGACGGCGGCGAAAAACGCCAGCCATGCAAACGACCGCATGAGCAGCTGATAGCCCCATGAGCTCGTGATATCGAAACCGAATTGGTAGTTCACCGCTTCGTTGATGGTTCGAACGATGGAATCCGGGGCTGCAAACAGGCTGAGGAGCCTTGAGTCAAAGGCCGGTCGTGGTGTTTCGCCCGGTCGGCGCGGCCGATACAGATTGAGAACGAGGTTGAGGCCAATCTCAAACGCGACCACGAACATGAAGAAGGCGATTCCCCGGGCAACGTACTCCATCACCCACGCCCGATCGAAGAACACGAAGATGATCCCGACCGCGATGCCGAACATCACGAGGGCATTGCCCACCATGTAGCCGGCGCCGCCGCGCAAATTCTGCCAGGCCGCCTGCTTGGCCATTCCCGCGACAAACCGCGAAAAGATGAAGCCGATGGCCGCCAGGAACAAACACAGAGCCACCCCCCAGCCGGGCACAGAGGTGATGGAGAAAAGGGGTATGTCGGTGGTCACATCGCCCGCAAGGCGAAAATCCCTGAGGACCAGCGACCCAAAAAGCACCAAAAGGCCGGCAACGAGCACACTGACGATCGGCATCAACCACTTGTGCATCAGCCGCAGCCGGCGCGACGCCACCTTGAGGTCCTCGCCTTCGCTTTCAAACACGCTGGTTCCGCTACCCCGGAGCGCTGCCAGTTCGTCCGCCTCGAGCGCTTCGAGCCGCTCCAGCTTGTGCTGCTGGAAGATCACGATCAGGGCCACCCAGACGAGAATTCCGGTCAGAACGTAGTACGCCGCGTATTGAAACGTGGTGTCGTGCGAAATCCGCCCAAAAATGAGCAGCGTCAGGCCGATCATGATCTGCAGGAGCAGCCCAAAGCCTGCAACACGGGTGGCCTGCTGGTATGCGTAATGGTCGATTCTCATGGAGAGATCCGAGTACCTCAGTCGATCGATTGAACCTGGTCAGGCCGGAGAAATGGACGCTGCGACAGGCTCCACAGGGGTTGGATGGAGCCTCAATGCCGCGCCGATCGGCTGACCGGGACGAACCTTGATGCCCACTGCTACGTACTACCGCTTGCGCGGTTCGTGAAACGACGTTACTTTATTGAATCCTGAGCCGGCGTGTTGCCGGGGCCGCCCCCGGCGGGAGCGGGGCCTCTCAGGGAGGGAAGTCGAGGCAACACCGAATGTTCGGCCAGTTCTTCGCGATTGTTCGAAACACCTTCTTTGAGAGCATCCGGCAGCCGGTGATGTTGGTGATCCTGGCCGCGGCCACGCTGTTCATCTTCCTGTGCATTCCGCTTTCGGCGTACACGATGGAGGACGACCAGCGGATGTACATTGACATGGGGCTGGCGACCATCTTCTTGTGTGGCGTGCTTTTGTCGGCCCTGATTGCGACCAACGTCCTGACCCGGGAAATCGACAACAAGACCGTGTTGACCGTCGTCTCGAAACCGGTGACCCGACCGGTTTTCTTTCTTGGGAAGTTCGTCGGTGTCGCCCTCGCCCTGGCGCTGGGCACGCTCTATATGGCCCTGGTGTTCATGATCATCGAGGTGCACGGCACCATGCCGACCCTGGCGACGAAGTACCACCTTCCGGTGATCATCTTTGGTGTCTCGGCAGCGCTGATTGGGGTGACGGTCGGTGTCTGGTGCAACTATTTTTACAATCGGGTTTTCGGCAGCACGGTGATTTGTGTCACGACCCCCCTGCTTGGCGTAGCGTACTTTCTTTGTCTCCTGTTTAACAAGAGCTTCGAGCCGCAGTCGATGACCGTCAGCTTCCGGCCCGAGCTGTGGCTTGCGTCGGCAAGCCTCCTCATGGCAATTCTCATGCTTACCGCCGTGGCGGTGGCAGCATCGACACGACTGAACCAGACCCTGACGCTGATGGCAACGTTTGGCGTCTTTCTGCTTGGACTGCTCTCGGACTGGATGTTCGGGCGGCCGATCCGAGGATTCGAGGACCAGTTCGCGCGAATGGCGGAGGCCGGGCACCCGGTTTCGATCGGACTCACTTCAACTCCCGGGTACCTCTTGAGCAAGGTCGCCTACGCGATCATCCCGAACTACCAGGTCCTTTGGCTCTCAGACGCCATTACTCAGAAGCAGCCCATCCCTCTCAGCTACGTGGGGATGACGCTGAGCTACGGAACGCTCTTTACCCTGGCCGCATTGGCTCTTGGGATCATCATGTTCCAGCGTCGCGAGGTCGGCTGAGACGGTTTCCTCGGTTCAGCGCAGCTCCGCCCCTGTCTCAAAGATCTGTCGCAAGGCCTCGACCGGAACTTGCACGTTCTCATCGGCCAGACGAAGCGTTCTCTCGGCGGTGAACTCACCGATGACGGCATAGTCTGCCCCATTCAGGATCGTGGCAACAGTCGAGAGCTTCTCCGGCTCAACTTCGAGCAGGTATCGACTCGGCGTCTCCGAGAAGCAGGCATGCAGGTTCTCGACGCCGCTCGTCCGGGGCAGGAAGGACAAATTCAACGCCACACCAAGGTCGCCGCTGAAGCACATTTCCGCGGCCGCGACGAGCAGACCGCCCTCGCTGCAATCGTGGGCGGCGCGGATGAGGCCTTGCCTGGCAAGTTGATGCACCAGCCGGGCGTGCCGAGGCCCGGCGATCAGATCGACCTTGGGAAGGATGCCGCCCGAAACCGCCCCGAGCATCTCCAGATGCGAGCCGCCAAGATGCTCGGTCGTTTTGCCAAGTATCACCAGCAGATTTCCGGCCCGCTTGGCGTCCATCGTGACGCAACGGTCGACGTGCGAAACGATTCCCACACCGGAGATCAACAGGGTCGGAGGAATCTGAATCGTGCGGCCATCCTCCGTGGTGAACTGGTTGTTCAATGAATCCTTGCCGGAAATAAACGGCGTTCGATACGCCTTGGCTCCGTCGTAGCATCCTTCGGCAGCTCGAACCAGCCCGCCCATATTGGCCGCATCCTTGCACGAGGGCCAGCAGAAGTTGTCGAGGATGGCAATTGTTGCCGGATCCGCACCCACACAGGTCAGGTTGCGCACGCACTCATCGATGGCCGCAAGCGCCATGAGATAAGGATCGTCCTTCCATCCCGTCGCCAGACCGTTGGCAATGGCCAGGCCCCGATCTCCCGGCTTGGGCATGACCACGGCGGCGTCGCTTGGACCGATCTGATGTGGGCCGACCAGTGGCTTGACCGCGGAACCACCCTGAACCTCGTGATCGTATTGTCGAATGATCCATCGCTTGGAAGCGATGTTGGGATGCCGCAGCAATGACTTCAGCGTCTCGTCGATCGATGCGGATGACCTGATGGCGGAGGTGTTCGATCGAGGCGTCGGTGTCCAGGCGGCGAGGCGCGTGGGCATGGGGACGCCGTCGTGCAGGAAATGCATGTCGAGGCGACCGACCTCCTTGCCGTGAGAACACAGGATCAATGTTGGGCGCGTTTCGCCGGTTCCGAAGGTGCCCAATTCGCTCCACTCAACATCATGGCGGTCGAAGATTTCCGCAATGGCCTTCCGATGCTCCTTCGGAACAGCCAGCACCATTCGCTCCTGCGCTTCGCTGATCCAGATCTCAGTGGATGAGAGGCCTGCATACTTCAGCGGGGCCCGATCGAGGTGCACCTCAGCGCCGATATCCTTGCCCATCTCGCCGACCGCGCTGGAAAAGCCGCCGGCGCCGCAGTCGGTAATCGCCGAAAACAGCGGCCCATCCGCATCTTCACGTGCTTCGAGGATCGCATCGAGAAGCTTCTTCTCGGTAATCGCGTTGCCGATCTGAACCGCGTGCGCAAACTCATCGGCATGGGTGTCGGTGAGCTCCGCCGACGAGAACGTTGCTCCATGGATGCCGTCTCGTCCCGTGGGACCACCGACGGCGATGATCAGGTCCCCGGGTCTCGCAGCACCCCGGATCCGATCCACCGGCATCGACCCGATGCAGCCGCAATACACGAGCGGGTTCCCGATGTATCCCGGATCAAACCACACTGCGCCATTCACGGTGGGTATACCCATGCGATTGCCATAGTCGCGAACACCCGCCACCACCTGCGAGAGAATCCTTCGGGGAGGCAGGCAGCCCGTGGGAACCGTCGACGTATCCAACGGAGCAACACAGAAAACATCGGTCGCGGCGATCGGCTTTGCGGCCAGACCTGTTCCGATGATGTCTCGAATGCAGCCGCCGATTCCGGTGGCCGCTCCGCCATACGGTTCAATGGCGCTGGGGTGATTATGTGTCTCCACCTTCACGCAGACAGCCGTCTCATCGTCGAAGCGAATGATGCCGGCGTTGTCAACAAAAACGGAGAGGCACCAGTCCACACCATCGGCGATCAGTTCATGCGTCGCTGCGGCCACCGTGCTCTTCAGGAGATTGGTGATCGTCACCGATCCATCCGATTCCATCCGATGCCCGGGTCGACCTTGCGCCGTCAATTCCCGGATGGACACCCCCGATGCGACCCCACGCTCGACATAGCTCACCGTGGCCTTCAAGGTCTTGTGAACACAATGCTCGCTCCATGTCTGGGCGAGCGTTTCCAGTTCGATCTCGCGCGGCTCTCGACCGAGGCGGTGATACTCAGCGCGAATAGCCTGCATCTCTTCCAGCGACAGAAAGAGGTGCGCATCCCTCGACAACTTTTCAAGCGCGGTATCCGAGAGCGCCCGAAGCGGCACCTCAGCCATCGCCGCGGCGTGTGCACGTGCGGCAGGAAAGGTCGTTGGCAGAAATGCTCCCACATGAACGGCATGGATGACCGTGTTGGCCCAACAGCGGCTCGCAATTGATTTTGCCCGATCCTGGTCAACACCGTGAAGGTCGTACCGATTCCCGGTCTGCACACGAACCCGTTTCCCCAGCATGGCATGAACGGCCTCCTGAACGGAATCGGCCGCGGGATCGGTTACACCCGGCAACGGGTGCACCTCGATCGTCACGACACCTTTCGGTGTCGGCGAAGCCCCGATCGTCGCTTGCTGGGTGACGGGATCCGCGAGCAGATGATCGGCCAGAGACTGGACCTCGTCACTCGAAAGTGAACCCTCGACCAGGAAGACGGAGGTCGCATCAACCGAATCGAGGGCGACGGAATCTATCAGGGACTTTGCTTGCGCCAACGCCGCACGGCCGCGGACATCCGCCATTCCCTTGCGCGGTCGCACTTCGATTCGGAATACGGATACTTGATCAGTGGTTCGGGTCGGGGCGGTCGTGGTCATGGATGGACGGGAGGGATGGCGGGATTGGCCATCGTACGTCAATGCGGCGCACGATTCCTGCCGTCCGTACTAGCCAAAAGCCGCATGACCTCCTGTACGTCCTTGTCGCCCCGCCCTGAAATGTTGATCACAAGGATTGAACCCTTGGGCATCCGCGGCGCCTGCTTGACCGCCTCCGCCACGGCATGGGCGGTTTCCAATGCCGGGATGATGCCCTCCAACCTGGCAATCAGGCTAAACGCCTCGAGCGCTTCGGCATCCGTGGCCGCCGAGTACTGCACTCTGCCGGAGTCCTTCCAGAACGAATGCTCCGGACCAACGCCGGGGTAGTCCAATCCTGCGGAACATGAATGGACGTCGGCGGTCTGGCCGTGCTCATTCTGCATCACGTAGCTGAATGAGCCGTGCAGAATGCCAGGCGATCCATATGACAGCGGTGCGGCGTGCTGGCCCGCTGTCGGCGAGCGTCCACCCGCTTCCACGCCGACCATGCGGACCGATGAGTCACCCACGAATGGAGAGAAGATTCCGGCCGCATTCGACCCGCCGCCAACACACGCCACCACGAGATCGGGAAGTGCACCGGCCAGATCCAGACACTGCGCTCTGCACTCTCGCCCGATGACGCTCTGGAGGTCTCGCACGATGGTTGGAAACGGATGAGGCCCAACGACTGATCCGAGGATGTAGTGCGTTCCCTGTACCGAACCCATCCAATCCCGCATGGCTTCGTTGGTGGCATCCTTGAGCGTGCGCGAACCCGTGGTCACTTCATGAACCTTGGCTCCGAGCAGCTTCATTCGAAACACATTGAGCGCCTGCCGCCGAACGTCCTCAGCGCCCATATACACCTCGCACTGAAGGCCGAGTCTGGCGCACGCGGTGGCCGTGGCAACCCCGTGTTGGCCCGCGCCGGTCTCGGCGATGACGCGCTTCTTGCCCATGCGCAGGGTCAGAAGGCCTTGCCCGATCGTGTTATTGATCTTGTGTGCCCCGGTATGTGCGAGGTCCTCTCGTTTCAGATAGATCGTGGCGCCGCCGCAGTGCTCCGTCAGTCGATCGGCTCGGGTCAGCGGCGTGGGCCGTCCGACGAATTCTCGCAACAATCGGTCGAGTTCGCGTGTGAAGTCGGAATCGGCTCGTGCCTGCAGATACCCGGCCTCTAGCTCATCAAGGGCTGAAATGAGCGTTTCCGGCACATAGCGCCCGCCGAACACGCCGAACCGTCCGAAGGCTGCCGCCTGTGTCATGAGGTTCGCTCCGCGACCGGCAGGGACCGCGCTCGACGTGATCGGAGCCACAGGTTGCGCAACGGTCCACTGATGGCGTAGGCCGTGAAGACCGTCGCCAGCGAGATCTGAAACCACCACACACCGATGACGAGCGGTATGGCGAGCTTGACGATGTAGCTGAAGTCTCGCTTCCCTCGGAAATAGCGGTTGACCATGTGCACATACCGAACTGAACTGACCATCGCCATAGCGCAAAGCAGCGTCACCAACGGAATTCCAAACGCAGTCCAACGCTCAAATGCCGGTGGTGCTTCGCCATGAAGTCGAGTGTAGAGCAGGTGTTGATGCAGAATGATCAGGCTCGCCACCGCCCCACCAGCGCCGGGACTGGGAAGACCCTTGAAGAACCGATGATCCTCGGCCGCGGCCGACGGCGTCTCCACATTGAAGCGTGCCAGGCGCAGCGCAGCACAGCAGACGTACGCTGCAGCGATTCCCCAGATCACCTTCGCCCACGCACTGTCGGCATCCGGGCCAAGGATCGCCTTGTCTGAAAGCGGGCCGACGTAATGGCTCATCAGTCGCAGCATCATGTAGGCCGGGGCCACGCCGAAGGTCACCACATCGGAAAGCGAATCGAGTTGCGCTCCGAGGTCCGAGGTAGACCGCGTCAACCTCGCAATTGACCCGTCGACGCCGTCAAAGAACATCCCAATGAAGATCAGCGCGCCCGCCACTGTCAGAGTCGACCATCCGAAGAGACTCGATTCCTCGATTGGTTTCGACGCGTAATGAATCGCGGCAAATCCCGCCACGAGGTTGCCCAGGGTAAACAGCGTGGGCAGGACTGAGACGGCTGGCAGCCGCCGGCGCGTGCGCCGACGGCGATGCAGCATGTTGGCGATGACGCCGGGAGGTTTGGGTGGGGACGTTGAAGGATTCAAGGAGCGGGGTTCCTCGGTAGTGTCGGCGAGGCGATCTGGGGTTCTGTCGGCGCTGGAACATCGGCCGGCCTCGGGGCCTCCGTTGGAACAAAAGCCAGGGAGGCTGCGGAAAACACAGGGCGGAACACCAGAATTCGCTGCGCCTGTCGAGTCGGATCCACCGGGTCAGCCCCCAGGAGCAATCGGCCAAGCGTGGGCGGGGCCACGGTTTGCGGACCGATCCCACCGGCTGCCGGCGCGTCGGTGGTGATCACGGCCACTTCTCCGGGTCTCAAGAGCCCCTCCCACCGGGTTGAGTCGAACGTCCGGTCCGGCGTGACTGGTGCCTCTTTGATGGTGGACAACCTTCCCCTTCCCTCGGTCGGAATCTGCTGGATCGCCTGAAGCTCCAATTCGAGAGCTGGACCATCTTCGCGATCCATGCTCCATCCACGTCCCATGAGCTTGATTCGGCTTGCATACAACGGTGCTGCAGCACCATCGATGATCGCGGCCACGGGTCGTCCGATCTGCCGAACGACCAGCTCTCGCCACTCGGTCGCCTGGCCATAGAACGTTGTTTGGTCGAGCATGGGAGCGTCGACCGACGAAAGGATGGTCGCTGCTTCGACTTCCGACATCACTGCGATGAACAGGCCATTGAGTTGAAGTCGATCTGCAGCGTTGGGCTCATCGCGGCGCCGAGTTCCGGCGTCGAGATCAATTCCCGGCGCGACATCCGATTCACCCCCACCAGCCGTTCGGAGACGGCCGAGACCGCGAGGATCCAAGAGCAGTTCCCTCACTTCAAGACCGGACCGATTGGCATTGAGCTGGTCGGCCAGAGTCATTCGGGCTCCGCCCTTCGAATCCGGGTTTCCCTGGCCCGATGTGCAACCAGCCAGAATCGTCAGCATCGCCGAGAGAATGTTGCCCGCAGCCTTCACGCATGGATTCTAGTGGCTTCATCGGCCCGATAGAACTGCCCGCGGAACCCCGGAACAGGGTGAAACGGCAACAGCGGTTTTCAGCTGAGATTGACGCGATCAATCAGGCGCCGGAGCCAGCCATAGTGCCGCCGCGTGAAGTTGAACGCAATCCGCGGGAGTTCGAGATGATCTTCCTCGCCGTCCAGCGGCGGCGTTGGCTCGATTGTCCCTTCGCGCACGATACCCCTGAATTCATGGTTGATCTCGGCCAGCGCCCCGGGTGGAAGCGGCGTCAACATGCGAATCACGAGGACATCGCCGACAAATCGGCTTGAGTGATACCGACGATAGAACCGCTCAATGTGCTCCACGGCCGATGCCGGGTCGGGCGCAATCGAATACAGGCCGGGATCTTCCGGCGAGATCCATCCGCTGGCCAGAAGGCTTTCGCGAATGTTTCGATCCCATTGCTGCCAGTATGTTCCTCCAGCGCCTTCCACGAGCACGATCGGCGCAGGATTCGATTTCCCCGTCTGCACCAGCGTCAGCGCTTCAAACAACTCGTCCATCGTGCCGAAGCCCCCTGGGAACACCGCGACCGCGTCCGCATGGGACAGAAACATCAGTTTGCGCGTGAAGAAGTAGCGAAAGTTGATGAGCTTGGGGTCGCCCTCGATCACCGTGTTGGCGTTGGTTTCAAATGGCAACCGAATCGAGAGCCCGAAGCTTGCCTCGCGCTTGGGCCCTTCGTGCCCGGCCTTCATGATGCCGTCGCCGGCTCCGGTAATGGCCATCCACTGCTTCGCGGCCATCAATTCGCCAAACGTCCGCGCTGCCGCATAGTCCGGGTGATCCGGCGGGGTGCGCGCTGAGCCGAAGATCGCCACCTTGCGCCGGCCGCGATATTTGCCGAAGACCCGATAGGCGTGCCGCATCTCCTTGAGGCTGGCGCTCAACAGCTTCATCTGGCCGGAATCTGCGCCGTCCGAGATGAGCTTCATGGCGGTGCGCATCATCTCATAGACGTACCGCGAGCCCGGTGCTTCCGGATCACCGCCGCCGGCGCGGATCATGTCGCGAATCGCGTTTTGAATCGACTCTTCACCGGAAGGAGCATCGTTGGGAACTGGCTTCACGGGATTCTGTGTAGCCGCATCGGGTCTGAGCGGCAAGTCCAACACCATAACCGACAACATGAAATGATGAATCGAATTTCACGTTGACGCTCATCCGATCCGCGACCGCCCTGCTGACCTCCGATTCGGATTGAACGCCCTGCCGACAGTCTTCAGCGAGAGGTTGCCAACATTGCCGGCTCAGGCCGCACGGCCCATTGGCATCGACAAATCGACCAACCGATGCACTGGTTCTCCACGGTTGAGCTGAAACGGTGTCTCTGAATCTCCTGCCGCCGGTGACTCACCGCCAACCCGCGAAAATGAAATCGAGATGACCGCAGATTCATCATTAATTCATGTTAAATCTGGACTTAGACGTAGCGCGTTGTATATTCCTCGCGATTACGTCGGCCGTGTTATCCGACGTTTGGATTCGGGTAGAGCCGCAGACGCCCGCGCGGCCCCGCAAAACGCCCGAGTGAAATCTTGAATACGGAGTTCCTGAAGATGGTTGCCCCCTTTCATCCGGCGTCGCTGCCCACGTTGACCGCGTTCGCCATCGCTGCAGTTGTTCACGCGGCGGGATCCGTTCAGCCCGATGCCATGCTCACCGTTGACGGCGTGTCGGTCCCCATTGCAGTCGAAACGACAGCCAATCCGCAGGGCGGATTCAACTTCGACGCCAACCATGTTGACCCATCGGGCGCGTGGACGCTGCTGATTGATCTTGTCGGCGACGCCGACCCGACTCGCTTCGCCTCGGTCACCGGCATCGTGCAATACGTGAACACCTCCGGCACCACCCAGGATGTCGAGTTCACGTTCGATCTCCCGCTGTGCCCGCAGGTCATGGGTGAATCCGCGCTCAGCGGCTCGGTGACGGTCAAGCTCACCATGAATGACGACGGCGGCACGCTCGAATGCCTCGCGGGAGACGCCCTGTGGTCGGCCCGCACCCACGCCGAATCCGCCCAGGACCTCTATCCGGGCTACTTCACGCTCTCCGGCACCGGCAAGGGCGCTGCCACCACCTCCAGCGCCTTCGGCCTTCCGCTGCCCAAGGTGGTCGACGTCAATGTCGGCGACAGCTTCGGCATCCGCCAGAGCTACTCCATCACTCCCGGTGAGAAGGCGCGATTCACCAACTTCTTGACACTGACCCCGACCACCGCAGCGCTCGAGGAATGCAACGAGTTCACCGGCGACCTCAACAGCGACGGCCTCGTCAATTCGGCCGACCTCGGCCTCTTCCTCGGACTCTGGGGCAAGACCTCCACCCTCGGCGACTTCAATCACGACGGCATCGTCGACTCGGCCGACCTCGGCATGCTGATGAGCGCCTGGACGGGCTAAGCGCTGGTCGGCCGCGAAGCGGCAAGCCATCCGGGCAGGGTGTGGGTACGCCGGGTTGTCGGCGTGCCCACGTTCATCGCTTCTTCGGTACCCGCTCGATGGCCACGCAATCCACCGACAGGCAATACCGGTTCAAGCCTCCGCAAGGCACCGGGGCGATCGCCGTGTCCGTCCCGTACACCCGGATGTAGTACACCCCCGGCACCACCGGGAATTCGAGCGTCGCCGGGTTGCATGGCGAACCAACGGCAATTGCCAGCGGCGGCGATCCGCCCGGACATGGCGCGGTCAGCAGGGTGACCAGGCACTTGATTTCCGTCTCCAGCGCAACGCTCAGGGTGATCGGTCCCTTCCGGTGGGTCAGGTCCAACTCGTACCAGTCCTCGTCCCAGAGCACCTTCGGGTTGCTCCCGCCGCTGGCCACGACCGGCAGCGTTCCCGACACCAGCTCGCCGCAGGCGATCGGCTCGAAGACATACGTCTCCGCGCACTGCCCGCACAGTTCGGTGGCCAGCACCGCGCATTCCCAATCCCAGAAGTGCTCGCAGCACGATGGGTCGACCACGCACACCGCCGAGGAGCATTTCGTATCAGAACACCCAACCTCCAGGTGCGGCACACAGCAGTCCTTGGATTCCGCGATCAGAACATCACACAACGGGGCGCAGAGCGTCGCCGCCTTGTCGCCGCAGATGCTGTCCCATGACACCGTGCAGCAGAACGGATCGACCGCACACACCGCCTCCACGCAACTCGCATTGTCGCACACCGGCGGTCCGTAATCGAAACAGCAGGTGCTGATGCCCTGCGGCTTCTCGCAGCCGCCGTTGGTGTTCATTCCGCACGGTTCCAGCTCGGGTCGGCCGCTGCATCCGCCGGCCATCACCGAGACACAGCTGCCCCAATTGGCCAGCAGGAGCCCGAGATCCGGTCCATTCACCGCGCCGTCATGATTCACATCCTCGCACTTCCATGGTCCGGTGCCCGGCCCGCCCCACGCGGCCAGAAGCAATCCGAGGTCGGTGCCGTCCACGGTGTTGTCGCCGTTGCAGTCACCTTCACAGAGACAACACACATCGGACCCACCCCCAGCCCCACCCCCGGCCACACCCCCTGCCCCACCCCCGGCCACACCCCCGGCCACACCCCCGGCCACACTCCCTGCCCCACCCCCGGAGAAACCCCCTGCCCCACCCCCGGAGAAACCCTCGGCCGACCATGCTGCCGAAGCGCCCGCCATGATCATCGCGATGGCGACGATGGTCATGCCAGCGCGGGCCAGCTTCGCACCGATGTCAATTGCCCGCTGTCCAAGACCCAAAGTCGACCTCCTCCTCCGCGACCATGGTATCGAGCGGGTCCTCGCAGATGGTCGGGATTCCGGGGAAAACAAGCGCTGGTCACCGGGATGCACGCTCGCCGCGGCCCCGCTTCCTACGCGCCGCCGATCGATTCGCGCCGGGGTCGGGCCTCGAACCCGGCGGTCGCACCCTGGCGGGATGCTGCAGAGGCCTGAATTCAGGCCCGCGCATCACCATCGCGGCGATTACAATTCCGCCGCCCCGGGAATCCGATCGTGTCCGATCGGCGGGGCCCAACCCAACAGCCGGCCGATCGGTCCGGCGGAGGAGAGACGACCATGAAGAACAAATTGATAGCTGGAGGCGGCCTGCTGCTGTGGGCTGCGCTGACGCTTCCCGGACCGCACGCCTACGGGGATGTCATCGTCCCGGTCAGCCAGGATCGCAGCATCAGCGCCAGCGCTTCGGCATCGCAAGTCGCCTGCTCGGGCTGCGGCTCGGGGGGGAGCGATTCCGAAAGCGATTCCGCCAACGCCGCCAACTTCAATCTCTTTAACGATTCAGTTTCAGCCAGCGCAGTCGGCGGATCGTTCTCCAACGCCACCGCCACCGCCAACCAGGTCTCGCAGATCTTCACCAACCAGATCGCCGCCATCGGCTCCGCCAGCGCTTCGGGCCTCGCGGTGTTCTGCATCGGCGATTCCTGCGCCAGCAACGCCAGCGGCTTCGGCAACGGCCACTCAAAAATGAAGGTGACCTTCACCGTCGACAGCCCCACCAGCTACGTCATCACCGGCACGCTCGCGGTCAGCCAGTCCGACTTCGGCAATACCGTCTCCGCCATCACGCTCACCGGCCCCGGCGACGTCATCATCTTCGGCGATCAGGCCACCCCCCAGCCGCCCTTCGGCGACGGCGTCGTCGCCCTCAACACCTCGGGTGTGCTCCCTGCGGGTCAATACACCCTGCTCGTCGACGCCGTGGCCACCGCCTCCGGCGGCGACACACCCCAGTCCTCCATCTCCGAATACAACGTCAACATGGCCTTCGCCGAAGCCAGCTGCGCTGACCTGCAGACCCCGCCCGCCAACGACCAATGCTCCAGCGCCATCGAGATCTTCACCGGCGACACCGAGTTCTGCACCGGCGGGGCCACCTCCAGCGGTCCGCCCGTCACCAGCTGCGGCAACAACACCCTCATCGGCGCGGACATCTGGTTCACCTGGGTCGCCCCCTGCACCGGCACCCTCATCGCGAGCACCTGCAACCAGGTCGACTACGACTCCAAAATCGCCGTCTACGGCGTCAACGGCTTCGGCGTTCCATTCTGTCCCAACGAGATGTTCCCGCTGATCGGCGGCGAACTGGTCGGCTGCAACGACGACGCCAACGGCTGCAGCGGCTTCTCCAGCTTCCTCACTGTCGAGGTTGAGCAGGGCATCGAGTATCGCCTGCGCATCGGCGGCTACGTCCCACCCTCGGGCACTCCTTCCAAGGGCGGCGGCACACTCACCCTCATCTGCATCCCCTTCGCCGACCTCAACGGCGACGGCCACGTCACCGGCGCAGACCTCGGCCTGCTGCTCTCATCGTGGGGCCGATGCGCGGGCTGCCCCGCCGACCTCAACCTCGACGGCATCGTCGACGGTGCTGACCTCGGCCTGCTGCTGGGCGCCTGGACCGGTTGACGCACGCCTTGTCCGTCTCCCATGAACACAACACGGGCGCAACCGATCGGGTTGCGCCCGTGTTCAATTCAAAGAGAGTATCGGGACGGTGATGCTTACGCAGCCATGGCAGTGCTGCCGCCGCCGCCGATGGAGGCCACGACCGGATTCTCGCCGGTGAGGTTGATCAGAATCGGCGTGACATAGGGGCTGGCGTTGCTGCCGCGAATGGCGCGGATGCGATACGACACATTGCCCGGCCCCGAGGCGAGGAACGATGCGAAGCCGGGATCGATATAGCTCGTTTCTGCGGTGGCGTTGATCACGGTGAACTCGAGCTGGGTGCCGCTCTTGCGCGACACTTCGAAGAAGACGCCGGTGGTCGGGCCTCGGCGCTCGGCCTTCCAGGTGAGCGTAAGCTGGCCCGAGCCGTCGATCGCCGCGTTGAAATCGGTCGGCATCGAGGGCGGCGGGACGGGCGTGGGCGCTGCCGGCGCGGGAATGTCGGCCAGCACGTAGACATTCGGATCGTTGCGCGACTCCGCATAGGCCTTGACCGTGCCGATGATGCCGCGGGCCTGATCGTTCATGATGGCCGCCTTGTTCCTGAAGTTGAGGGTGGCGCTCTTGGCGGCGTTGCGCGCGGTGATCATGTCGTCATAGGCGGTCTGCGCGGTGGTGGTCGCCGTCTGCAGCGCTGTGGCGGTGGCGGGCACCACGCCGATCGCTGCGGCATTGGTCACCCACAAGGGCGCATGGGCCTGGCAGAAGATCAATCGCTGGGCATCGGTTTCGGGATAGACGGGCATGTCAAAGACTCCTTGAGTAGGAAGAAGCTCATCCGCCTCGGCGACGCCCCAACACTTCAGCCCCCACACGAGAGGCCCCCGGACACTTGCCGGGAGAGGAAGTCGCCGACGCTGACACACTAAATCTCGGACCTTCAGGGCAGCGACTTCACACAGGGAGTCAAAGAATTTGAAAATTTTCCTTGGAAGAGGCCGACAGCCTCCCTCCCGCGAGGTTAGGGAGCGCGCCCCGAAAGGTGCTCCTTACGCATCATTTGGTCCGCAGCCAGCGCGCCGACGAGAATCCTCATCCCCATCGCTGAAATCTTAGACCGAAGGGGCAATGGGCGTTGTTGAGGCCACCACCATGTATTCCGCATGAAAGGTTGGCCACCCTCACCAATGGCGGCGGAGCAGTCTGGGCCACTGACGACCGCGTACACTCAATCTCACGCTAAGCTGGGTCCGAGTATGGAGCTTCATGGGTGCCTAACGATAACGTCATCGTGACCGTCAACTGTCCGCACTGCGGCAGCCTGAATGAAGTGGCTTGCCCCGTACTCCATCGCATTCCAAGACAGGTCAAGGCGGATACCGATGACTATTGGAGCGGTCGCGATGCGTGTAGCAAAAGCGCCTGTGCAGACTGTATGTGCCGATTCACGGTCCATTGGTGGATGAAGTAACTCCATGTTGACACCAATTGTCACGACCGTTCTGAGTGCTGTCCTCAAGAAGGCCGCCAGTTTGGCCGGGCTCAAGATGATCGCGCACGGCTTCACAGTCTATTCGGCGTTTGACACTGCATGCTCGATTCATCAATGCACTGAAATCCCACGCTGTCTAGTCAAGCTTGGTTATGACTCCCTCATAGGCGCTGCGGTTGAGCAGCTCGTCGATCGTGTCATCGACAACAGGTTCGATGTTTCCTGTACAGCCAGCGGACTCTACCTTGCGAGCAGAAAGCCAATTCTGCAACCGGACGCGGTCTATCCCAGTCTAGATGTCTGGCAGAACGCCGAATTCTCCGTCACTTTCGCAGAGCGCTGGAGAACCGCGTCCGATCGCTTCATGAGAGATCTGCG
Source organism: uncultured Isosphaeraceae bacterium (assembly GCA_964407695.1). Taxonomy (GTDB): domain Bacteria; phylum Planctomycetota; class Phycisphaerae; order Phycisphaerales; family SM1A02; genus CAYOWQ01. Next base: position 54,410 of record CAYOWQ010000002.1, read on the forward strand.
AGAGCAACGAGACGCCTTTGAGGCGGAGATCAAACGGTGCCAAATGCGTTGAGGTCGGATTGGGTGCCGAGGGCCGGCTGTGCAACTGAAGTTTTGCTTGGACATAGTGCGTCACGACGACGGACGGCAATTGGTTGCTACTGGCGATAGCCTACCCTCCTCAGCGACGTCTCCTCCTAACGTCGCTCTTCGCCGGTTCTGCGGACTGCGCGGGCGAAACCGGCGTGAACGCGGCGGTCTGCTCCGGCGATTCCGATTATTCAGGCGGCGGA
>CAYOWQ010000002.1:54781-390015 GCA_964407695.1 uncultured Isosphaeraceae bacterium
CGGAGCATCCGCAGCGGCGGACGGAGCATCCGCAGCGGCGGACGGAGCATCCGCAGCGGCGGACGGAGCATCCGCATCGGCGGACGAAGCATCCGCAGCGGCGGATGCGGGTTTCCGTGGGCCGAGAAAACAATCCTCCGGGCCTGCTCTCCGGATTCGGGTCATCGGCCGAATTCGTCTATTGGCAAATACGCTGCGCCAGTTCGCGAGGCGTGTCGGCGGACCCTTGCGACGAGATCCGCCAATGATGCACCGCCAGACAGGATGTAGTAGAGATGCCGGTGGTCTATGAGCAGGATGCTTGATTGCGCGCCGGACGCAGCATCAACAGCGATATCCGTGAACCCAGACATGGAAATCAGAAGTCCCATCGTGAAGTCGGCCACCTTGTGCAGGCGCCCCTTGAGTTCGTCGATATCCGCCGGCGCCGTCTGATGGGCCTCGAACTTGAGCGACAAAAGATACGTCATGTCGCCCACTGTCAGACTGCCATCCGTTTCGCGTCCGCCCGATCGATACGCCTTCTTGTATTCCACCTCGAAGAGGGCGGCGAGCCGACCAAACCAACCTTGAAATCCGTAGCCCCCAGCCTGAGTTCCGATTTGTTGAGATAGGGCGTCCAATTCTTCTCGGAGCTTCGACAACGACGCTTGATGCGATAGCCTGTCCACTCGGCGCCTCTCGGCGGTCTCACGAATTCGACGCTTTGATTCCTCCACCTGCCGTCCCTTGGCTTCGACGTCCAGCCAGTCTCGAAGCGCATTGACGGATGCCACGGCGCTCGTGATTTTGAGTTCGGAGTCCTCCCATCCTTCAAGGTCGGGGAACCGTGTCTGAGAGGCCAGCTCGTGCGCGATCTCCCTAAGGAGCGAGTGTCCACGCGTCGTTGATTCCAGCTTGGGGAACAGCCAATCAATAAACTCTCGCTTCGTGCCTATTCCATTGAGATTCGCGAGCGCCGTGTCGGCGATTTTCATCCTGCGCAGGAAGCGCCTCAGAGCATCCTTCCTCCAAAAGGAGTTGAGCAAAGCCGACCGAGTCAACTCAAGGGCGTTCGACGGGAGCATTGGTCATCAGGCCTTACTGAAAGAGGGGATTGCGCCAGCGGCTATTCGGGGTCCGGAATGACGGCCGCTACTTCATCTACGCGCGCTGTGAATGCGTTCCACCATTCTTCGGAAATCAGTCTTGGAGTCCGCTTGCGAATCTCCGCAACAACCAGCAGAGGGTTCCTGAGAAGGACGCAGGCAAACTTTCGGTTACCGAGTGGTTTGATGCGAATGAACCCAAGTTCTTCCAGGATCATCATCCGTTCGCCCCATGTGCGCTCGGCTCGAATGCCCTCATATCCGGCGCTATAGGCGCACGCGGCCTCATCGGTGATCTGTATCAACGCTTCGTCAAAGCTGCGACACCAGAGGTCGAAGTAAACCGACGAGGCGTCGCCGGTCTTGGAGAGCTTCTTGATCAAGGCACCGACGAGTGAGACGACGCGAGGAACCGTTGTGTAGCCGTCATCGATCTTCCGATGCCATAGTTCCTTTTCTGCCGCGGGCCAAAGTGTTTCCCGCAGCTCGAGACGCCGGGTTGCGGCGTCCTTTCGCACCCTTCGACGTGATTTTCCCGGAGTTGCGTCCGAGAATGGGTCAGTGCCTAGGGATTCCGGCGCGGTGGCAGGCGACTTTGGCGAAACAGACCGCTTGGACACGGGAGGACGGCGGCCAACTGACTGACGCAATGGTTTAGGGGCGGTGTTTGCCATGAGGGTTACCTGGAATGGGGAATAGGATAAGAACGCTGGACTGTGCCAGCCCCTGCCGAAGCCATCCCATTGGGCTTGGGCGCTCCGTCTCGTTGGGGCTGGCACAGCCTCTTGTCGAGACCTTCATTGGCAGTGAAGCTCGATGTCAAGATTGTTGCGGCAGCCCGCCGATTGACCAGAAACGGTTGAAGTAAAGTGCACTGGAATGGCCGCGACGGGAACATATTCGACCCAGGATAAGCGCGCCATGTCGCACAATCAAGCTGTCAACGTGCGATTTTTCGCGCCCATGGCCCATATTTTTTCGATCAATTCGTCGATTGCTGTGCTCCCAGTGCTCCCAGTGCTACGTGTGCTCGCGTGCTTGGGTGCTCGCGTGCGGGGATGCAAGGGGGATCGGCCAATCGAATGAAGCCTGATGTGGCGGGCGGTGAAACACATCCTGGTGTTCGGACCGCCCAGCGCTGCCACTCGCTCCCTCCGCTCAGTATGACCCGCATTCGGGGCACAGCGAATTGGCGGTGGCGCGACGGTCGTAGCCGCACTTCACGCACGCCCCCCGCCGCCTTCGCAGCGTTCGTTTGATGGCGCTCGGCACCAGACAGAGCAGCCGGAGAATCAGGCCGTAGATCGCGGCGTCGAGGGTCAGGCCGGTCCACATCGGAATCCACGGCAGGGCGGGCTCAACCATAACCACCGGACCCATCAGATTTCTGCTCGCACAAGAGAATCCTGCCGGGGACGTTGAATCGCGGACTGTGTTCGGAAGCTCCAGCAATCCGACACTGTTGCGATCATACGGGAGCGAATCATACGTTCCGCCGTTCTCCATCAGCCTGGTGATGGCCTGGGGGATTGATATGGCAGGGCGGTCCACCTTGTATCCCTTCACACAACGGAATGGCCAGCCGGCTTCGACCATCCGGGCCGCGTCGCCACCATGGAAGCTTCGGTAGTCCCCAACATCCAGATAAAGGTCACGATCAACAAGACGCTCGTAGCGACCCCGGGCGCGTACAAACGTGGAGTGCTCGCGCTGCGATTCTTCGCCGGAGAGCCCCAATTCGTCGAACAACGAATGGGACTCTTCAGCGCTCAGGGCTCCCACGCTCACGATCGGCGCCCAGATGGCGCACGACCACGCCACCATCACGCTGACGATCGCGCCAAGCGCTGCGAACACCGCGAAGTTCAGCGCCAGCCGCCGCATGACACCCATCGTACGTGGCGTGCGACCGGCCGCTCCTTAAGCTCGACCGCAAGCTCGTTTATGGGTCGTGCGTCTGGGTTCCCCCCCGCCCGACGGGGTTATGGCGTCCACGCCCCCAGCAGCAACCCGAGATCAGCACCGTCCACCGTGCCGTCGTTGGTGAGGTCGGCGGCGGGATCAGCACTGCCCCACGCGGCGAGCAGTCGACCGAGGTCGGCCCCGTTGACGATGTAATCACAGTTGAGGTCGGCGAAGAGCGGCTCGGGCGGCGGGATGGGCCGCAGGCGCAGGCGTCGATCGACGTTCAGGGCCGGGAAAAGCACGACACCGTCGCTGGAATAGGCGCCCCACGAATTCAACCCGTTGATGGTGGGCGTGGCGGGATTGGAGTCGACGTCGGTGAACGCGACGGTCGCCGACCAGTCGCCGTCGAGTCCGGAGATCATCTGGCCGTCGCCGTCGAAGGTGGCCCAGCCGTGCTTCTCGGTAAACACGCTGTCGCCGGGGTTGCCGGTGTAGACATCGGGGTCGGTGGTCAGGCTCTGCAGCTCATCCTGCATCGTGCGCATCGCGCCGTCCGGATCGCCGAAGATTTCGAGCCTCGTTTCCGCGTTGCCGCCGGTGCCGCTGTTCTGGCGATCGTGGGTCATGACCAGCGACAGACCTTCCTTGGCGTGCGCGAAGAAGAGATGCGAGCGCTCGTTGACCGTGGGCACCGCGAAGCCGGTATACGAGGTGAAGTAGAAATAGAATTCGGCCGCCGTGTTGGCGGAGGCATCCCAGGCGCGGACCATGCCGAGGATGTGGTCATCGAAATCTCCGGCGTTGGGGGCTGATTCCTGGGCCACTTCAACGAACGTGCCGGTGCCGCACACAAACGGATGAATGAACGAGATGCCATCGATGGCGTAGCCGGGAAAGCCGACGGGACCGTTGGCAATGGTGAACTCGATGCGGTCGAAGAGCATGCCCGGTGTGAAGGTGAACGGGGTGATGACCCCATCGCCGGTTCCGGCGCTGCCGCCCGCCTTGGTGATGGTCTGCACAACCCTGCCCTGGCCGAGCGCGGTCATGGTGACCGATTCGGCATTCTCGATATCGACGACATAGAGCCTGGCGGCGAGGATCGGCGGATCGAAATCGAAGTAGGTCGGTGAGCCTGCGATCGCGCGGACCCCGTCAACCAGCGGGGAATCAGCGCCCTGGCCGGAGCCGAACGCCGATTGTGGCGCTCCCTTGACCACCACCATGGGTCCGCCGCCGGCGCCATTGGAAAACGTGACGCCGAAGGCGTCCTGATATTCGTCGGTGAGCACCGACCCCTCCGGCAGCATGGCGCCGTCGGGCAGAGCTTCGAAGCTGAGATGACAATACTCGGGAACCTCACCGTTGGCCCCCGAGCCCAGCATCGACGCCACTGCGACTCCGGCCGCGATCAACCTCGTCCGCCGCACGGATTGATTCATGTCAATTCCCTCCCATGCAGGCATCGTAGTGGTCGGGCTTGGCGACGACAATGCGCGCGCCCCTTTTTTGAGCCCGCAACGATATTCTGTCACGCCTCCCTCCCCATCGCTGTACTTCCGTCCGCCGACTTTACAGTGGCATTGCCCGCGCCGGAGTCCGGCCGGCGGCGGGTGTTCCCGGGCGGGGTACGATTCACCCCATGCGGCGGGCGGTGAAGCACATCTTCATCTTCGGGCTGTTGGGGGTGGTGGTGAGCTATCTCGTGGCGTGGGTCCGGTTCCAGACTTCTGGAATGAACATTCACAAGGCTGCCAGTCGGCAGCTCTCCACGGAAGAACTGCAGCCAATCTGGGAGAGCAGCTGTCCACCGGAATGGGCGAATGCCAGCTCACTGAGCGGATATTCGCAGAGCTACTTCGGATATGAGCGACTCTCCATGGGGGCAGTTCCTTCGCATGGCGGCCCGGCTCCGAACCAGGATGACCGCGCTGGGAACATCGCGGCGGGAACACCCCGGTCGATCATCACCATGAATCCTGAGACACGCGTCGGAATCAATCGGTTTCGAGTTGGGCTCCCGTTTCCATCGGCGGAGTGTTGGATTCTCGAGGGCGCCCTCACCGGCGGCCCGGGAGTTCGCAGACGCCATGCGTTCGAGGCTGGATCGCTCCTGGGTCGCAGCGGCGGTTGGCTTCCTCTCCATCCTGTCTGGCTCGGGCTTGTTGCGAATGCATGCTTCTACGGCGTGATCCTGTGGTCCGTTTCGGTGGTGCCAGGCGTGATCAAGCGCGCAAGACGCCTCCGACGCGGGGCGTGCGTGAGGTGCGGCTATGACCTGCGGGGCAGCGCTCCTGGCGCGCCCTGCCCGGAGTGTGGAAATGCGTGATGGTGAGAAGACAAGCAGCGGGCCGCACCGCGGGACCTGCGGGCTACTGCGGCTTCGTGTCGGGTTTCACGGGGGGCTGAACCGCGGCATTGACCGCGCCACACTCCGGGCAGCGGCGGGTCTTCTCAGGCGAGGCAGGCAAGGTGTGAAGCGGGTAGCCGCAGCGGCGGCAGCAGCCCTTGGGTTTTCGTGTGGCGCGGCCGAAGAGGTAGGCTGTGGTGATGGCGAGGAAGAACGCGGGGTAGACGAGGTTGACGCTCAGCAGAATGTCGCCCGTCGGGATGATGAGCACATTGAATCGACCCGGAGGAGCCTCCTCGCTGGTCAACGAAATGGGACCGCCGCCGATGTCGGGTTCCATGACCGCGATCACATCCAGCCGAGCGGAGAACGCCCGCGCTGCGTAGGAGCCGATCCTCGCGACCACGTTGTGATCCCGACTCCACCACATCAGCAGGATCACCACCGCAGACAGGAGCAGCAGGGTGTATCGGAGGGTGATGAAGCGTCGGAGGATCATGGCGGGCTTGCGGGAGAGCGGTGCATCGGAATGCACCATGTGGACCCGCGAACATTCAATCTAGAAACTGAGGTACACGAGGGACACCAGGTGCATGGCGATGACAATCGAGGCGATGATGATGGCGGCGAGGGCAGTGCCCGCGGGTCGGCCGGCGGTTCGGGCGCGGGAGCGGGCGTTGATGCCCATGATCAGGGCGATCGGCGCCAGGATGAATCCAGCGCAGAAAATGGAAACGATGGCGATCAGAAGGCCGTCGGACCCTTCATGGCGAGCCGGCGGCACCCGCAGGGCGCGGATGGTCTCGCCGACCGACAGGCCGCACTCGGGGCAGATACCCCCCACCGGCGTGCCCGCGAGGTCGTAGCCGCAGCCCGTACACAGCAGTTGGGCGGTCTGAATGGGCGGCGTAGGCTGCATCGGGCGGGCGCACTCTCCGGAACGTCATCGCGAGAATAGCCGGAACGTCACCGCGAGACCAGATGGAAGATGTCGGCGCCGGCACTCACTCGGGCAGCCCCCAGGAACCATGGGCGGCCGCGGATGTCTGTCGTCACGGCGTCAGCCGACCGGGTTGGGTTTCGATCGCCTGAGCAGCACAAATGCTCCCGCGCCGGCGAGCAAGAGGCCGAAGCCGGGGGTGGCGAAGGTCTCGGGGCCTGCGCTGACTTCGAGCACCGAGCGCGCGGGATCGGCGGGGTCGTGGGCGACCCGGACCGAAGCGCCCGGCACATACCGGGCGACAACCGCCTCGGCATCCGCGCGGGTGAGGCCGATGCCATCCCGAAACGAGATGCGGGTGCCGGTGTGGTGCTGGTTATCGACGGCGTAGTCATAGCGCACCGTGGGGGTGAAGGTTCTGCCCCGCCGCATGCCGGTGCCGGAGGAGCCCGTGGCCACCTCGGACGAGATCACCGTGCCCGAAACCGTGGGCCAGGAGGCGCTTCGGATCGCCTGGATCGCATCAAAGAGGCCATAACCGATGGCCCCGACACCCCCGGCGATGAGCACCGCCGCCATCAATCCCTTTCGACGCATCAGAATGCATCTCCAATCTTCCACTCTGGCACAGGAACACTGGCACAGGAACACTGGCACAGGAATGAGTCTAACGAAGCGCGGGGATCGCACGTGTCGCATCGCCGGGTTGGTTGGACAGGTCAGGGTGAGCGCAGATCGTGAATCGTGACGTGTTCAGGAATCTTTGCAGACCCCTGTAACCCGGTGGGGAGTTTTCAACACTGGTGCTGTGAGCGGCTGCACTCCGCGGCCCGGACACCTTGGGAGACGACTTATGCATGGGATGATGTGTCGGTTTGTTGTAGGATCGGGATTGGTTGCGGGCGTAGCGCTGATGCATGGCCATCAGAGTGACCCAGGGGCGGCCGGGTTCAACCACGAGAGGCCGGCCCTGATCGTTCATGCGATGGAGCATGTTGGCGCTGAGCGGGACTGTGATCGGCCGGGCGGACCGGGGTGCCCCGGGGGGCCCGGGGGGCCCGGCGGGCCCGGCGGGCCCGGGGGGCCGATGGCCGATGTGCATGCCCAGATGCATGAAGCACTTGCGGAGATGGAATTGACCAGGGAGCAGTTGCAGTCCATTCACAAAACTCTCACCTCGCGAAAGGCGGAGATCGTCGCCGCGTTCGAGCCGCTGGAGGATGCCCACGCGGAGTTGCATCACCTGATGCTGGCCGAGATGACCGATGCGAATGCGATTCGTGTCGCTGCGGCCGATGTCGGAACTGCACTGGGCGATGCCGCGGTTCTGCTGGCCGAGGTGAAGGCGGAGATCGTGAAGAAGGCTGCGCTGAGCCCCGATCAGCAGCGTAAGCTTGCCGGTATCACGCCGGGTCCGGTGATTCATGCGATCATCGAGGCCCACCATCAGCACGTGCTCGAAGCAGAGGAGGCACCATCGCACCCATGATGATCGCCCCGGCGATCGCGAGTTCGACGGAGATGACGAACCGGCTCAGGGCCCTGAGCCGGTTCGTGGTCGACAACGCTGACGCGTTGGATCGGCTGCTGCAGGCTGCACTGAGCCGGGACCATTCAGATCACGGTGTCGATGAACGAGATCGCGCTGATGTGCGCGACACGCTGAACGGCGACCCTGATGCGTATGCCCGCGTGGTTCAACGATATCAGCAGGAACTTGCGGCTCGGCTGCGGCGGTTCTCGCGCGACCGGTTGGTGCTGGAGGAACTGGTGCAGGAGACGTTTGTGCAGGGTTACATGAGCTTGTCGAAGTACCGCTTTGAGGGACCCCTGCTGGCGTGGCTGCACGCCATCGGTGTTCGCGCGGGGTATCGGCACTGGCGGTCGAGCCGGTCTGGGCCCGCCGCGGCTGGACTCGATGAGGTTGCCGCACACGATCGACGAGATGGACCGGCGGAGCTTGAACGTGTGCTGGAGCAGCTGTCAGCGCGTGATCGAATCGTCCTGACCCTGCTCTATCTGGAGGATCGAAACGTTCGCCAGACTGCAGCGCTGCTGGGGTGGAGTCAGACGATGGTAAAGGTGCAGGCCTACCGTGCCAGGCGCAGACTGCGAAGGATCATGGAGTCGGTGCTGCCGGAATGAAACGCATGGACGACATCTCGAGGCTCAAATCGCTTGGTGCGCAGGCTCCGCCGGCGCTTGAGATTGATGTGACCGCGGGCGTGATGCGATCAATTCGACAGGTTTCATCGCAGCGCGACGATGATCGCGTGTTTCCAATCGCCGCGGTGATCGCGGCGGCAGCTGGAGTCTTCGCCGCCACGAGCGCAGCGCCCACGTGGTTTTCGACCTCCTACTCGTTTGCCGAATTCGGAGAAGCGATCAACCTGGTGCTGCGATGACCCATGACTCCTCGCATCACCTGACGCCGCCAGGAGCACGACCACCGCGGCGGCGCCGAGTTCGGCAAGCGGTTCTTGCCATGTTGATCTTTTTCGGGGGTGCTGCGTGCGGCGCGGCCGCAGCCACATTTCATTTCCACGAGTCGATTCGGCACGCGATGGATCACCCCGGATCGGTCTCCTTCCACATCGCCTCGCAATTGAAAGACATGCTCGGTCTGACCGATGAGCAGGCGGACCAGATCCACGAGATCATTCTTCGCCGACACAACGCGCTGATTGACATTCGTCGCGAGATTCAACCGCGACTTGAATCTGAACTGACCATTCTCGAAAACGAAATTGCGGAGGTGCTCGACGAAGCGCAGCGCGTGAAGTGGCATGCCCATGCCGCGGCGATTCGCAGCCAATGGCTGCCGCCCATTCCCGAGCCCGCATCGGCGCCTTAGTCGGCGGGAGCCGGGCGAAGAAACTCCCCGGCATCACTGACTCTGGAGGAAGTACACGAGGGCCCAGAAATGGAGGAGGAAAGACAGGCCGGCGATGATCACGGCCGCGAGGGCGGCAGTTCCGGAGCGGTCGTCTGCGCGGGCCCTGTTGTATCCGCGGACACCGAAGATGAACGCCACCGGAGCCAGCACCAGGCCGCAGCAGGGGAAGACCGAGGCGATGGCGACGACAAGACTGCCGATCGCTGAGTTGGCTGTGGCCGGCTTTCCGCGCAAGGCCTGAATCGCCGTGGCGACGGGCAGGCTGCACTCGGGGCAGGCGCTGCCGACGGGTGTGCCCGCAAGGTCGTAGCCGCAGCCTCTGCAGAGCAGATTCGGCGAATTGACCGTGAAATGCGCCATCGAGGTACAGTCTATCGTCGTCCGCCACCGGACTACGCGATAGCAGCCAATCTCGGACGGGCCACCTGGGCGGGCTCCACGGTCCCGAAGCTGGTACGGTGAAGCATCCCGTGAGCAACACCACGACGAACTCGAATCAGGCGGGTGACTTCGAATGTGGATCCTCACCGAACTCGGCATCGACGGCCGCGAAACATCCCCCACCGATCTCCATTGAATTCAGGCGCCGGACCTCGGCGTCGCTGGCAGACATTGTCCGCGACATCTTGATCCCCGAAAACTGGACGACGTTCACCGGCTGGGGGCCCCTGCCCGGGATTCGCAGCGCAACGTTCGAGCATCAGACGCCGGAGGTCGCCGGGACAAGGGTTCGAGTGGTGACCGCCCGCGGTGACAGTTATGTCGAAACCATTACGCATTGGGAACCTGAGCATCGGCTTGTGATTCGGATGGACGGATTCGCCCGACCGCTCAATTGGCTGGCGAAGTGTTTTGTCGAAACATGGACGACCGAGGGCGACCTCGCGAATGATGGTCGGCACACCGTGATTCGTCGATTCGAGCTCTACCCCAGGCGAACCCTGGTGAGGCCGCTGCTGCGGGTGATCGGCCTGATGTTGAGGAAGGCCGCGGAGAGGCATTCTGCCGCGGTGTTGCCGAGTGCTGATGGGAATCAGGCGAAGCGGCACGCTGAAGCCGGTGCTGAGGATCAACGAGGCGCGTCGGACCAAGCCCCGCCCTGATGATCCGGCGTGGGACGATTCGCTGATCGGAATCATTCCGGGCTCGCTCCGGAGCGACGACAGTCGATCAGAGATGGCCGAAATGACCTGAGCAGACTCTCATCCGCTCAGATCGAGTGTTGCGAAAGACGACGCGTTCAGGGTCTTGGGAGCCACTCAGGGGCAGCTGCCCCACGAGCCCATGACGATTCCGAGGTCAGTGCCATCAACGACGCCGTCGCGATTGATGTCGGCAGCGCAGTCACTGGGTACACATGGCCCCCAGGCGCCCATGACGATGCCGAGGTCAGCCCCGTCGATATCACCGTCGCCATCGAGATCACCCGCGCAACTGCCGACGAGGATGTGGCGCTCGAGGTGATACGGGCCGTTCAACGCATCCTCACCGGGAAGATGGGCTGAGACGACGAGCATGCCGAAGTCGAGAATCTCCATCGAGATGCTCTCTCCTTCAAGATCGGTGGTCAGGTCGACCAACTCCTCACCGGCACAGATGGTCCACTCGACATCATCTTCCTGGCCGATGCATTCGATGATGGCGGCGTTCAAGGTTAACGTGGAACCGACCGGAAACGTCACAGCCGATCCGTCAATGTCGACAAAGACCCAGCACGCGGGAATCTGAGGATAACATTCACCCTGCGCAATGAGGCAGGAGCCTTCCGGAAGGTCGCATCCCCCGCCGCCGCCTACGTTGCAGGTCACGCCGCCTTCAATCCCGTTGGGTGTACACGCCATGCAGCAATGGCTGCAGCTTTCGCTGTACCACGTCGTCAGCATGAGCCCCTCCGGGCACAACAACGGCGGCGCGAAGCTGCAGATGTACGACGACTCGGCAGGCTCGCCGCATGTTTGCCCGTGCACCGGAACCGCACTCACCACGAACGTCGAACCAATGATCGCCAGACTTCCCCACATTTTGCTCAGCATTTGTGTTCTCCTCGGAACATGGAAGATTGAAACGGCCCGACCCACAATGCCCGGACCCATCGTCGTTATCGTCGCGGCTCCTGAATCCTCATGAGAAAAGACCGGCACCGGGTTGGGCCGGATCCCTTGAAGGCCCGCAGTCCTTCCCTACACTGCGGCCATGAACCCGCTGAAGACCTACGAGTATCTCTGCAAGGCCCGGGAGAAAGTCATCAGCGCGGTGGGCAGCGCGGGGGCGCCGGCGTGGGACCATCGATTTGAATTTGGCCTCGGCACGATCGGATCAACCCTGACCCACATCATGATCTCAGAGTGGTACTACCTGGAGCGATTGCAGGAGCGGGATGTGCCGACGTATGACCAATGGCCGATCAAGTACGAGAGTCCGCCGGCGTTTGCGGAAGTGCAGTCGACGTGGGCCAGGCAGGCGGTGGAGGGACGCAGCGTGATCGCGGCGGAGCGGGACTGGTCGCGACCGATCACCTGGCTGAGTTTCCCGAACGACCAAGGCAAGCGCTTTCACATCAAGGTGACGCCGAATGATCTGTTCACCCAGTTGGCGTTGCATGAAGTGCATCACCGGGCGCAGATCATGGTCATGCTCAAGCAGCTTGGCAGACCACCGGGGCAACCGCTCGAGGATCTTGATTACAACGCCATGATGTTCGAGCGGGTGCCTGCAGAAGAGTCCTGACCGGTGGTCGATGTTCGGCCGCCCGGGGACCGGCGTCAGCCGCCACAGGAATAGAAGAACTTGCCCTCAGTAATCTTGCCGTTCTTCACGGTATAGAGGGCGGTCTCCGACATCTGCATGCGCTGACCTGCCATGGGGCCTTCGCTGCAGGTGCAGTCGAGGGTCATGTCGCAGGTGAACTGATCGCCATTCACGAGCGGCTTGTTATAGGTGGCGCCATGGATGGTCGTGGTCTTGCCGAACTTCTCAGCCTTCTCGAGAAGATTCGTCTTGCCTTCGCTGATTCGAGGGCAGCCGGGCATCTCCATGGCTTCGACATGGCGGGAATTGTCGGCGTAGAGTTCCTTGATCGCGTCAATGTTCTTGCCGGCACGGCAAAGTTCGACGAAGCGATCAGCGACCTTCTGGGTGGCCTGGTGCTCGACGGAAGGGGCGGGCATGCAATAGCCGTGGTCGGCCTTGGAGGGAGCTGTGGTGGTTGAAGTAGTCATGGCGAAGGGTAGCGCTCGCCAGACCCACACGACCCGAACAGAATGTGGCGATTCTGTGAAATTCCGCATGAACCTTTGCTCCACCATCCCGTCGTTCCGGGAACGCCTGACCGTGGGCGACTCTCGCGGATCGTGCTACCATGACGCCCCCTCGCGCGCGTAGCTCAACGGATAGAGCATCGGTCTTCGGAACCGAGGGTTGGGGGTTCGAATCCCTCCGCGCGTGCTTGTGCAACAGTCGGGCGCCCGACTCGACCCATCCCCCACTCCCGATCTCCCCGGGCCATCCATTGCCGGGGCGCCCGGGGCGGCATTGCCGCCTCGACGCAGAACCGGGCGATTTCGCCGTTTCCTCGGATTCCTTGGGATCCTGGTCCTCGCCGTCGCGGCCCTGTCTCCTTGGTGGTCGGTGGTTGCGGTTTCGTATCTCCTTCGGCGATCGCTTGAATCTTCGGGGTTCGGGCGGGCCCAGTTCGTGGTTGAGTCGGTGGGAATCGGCCATGCGACGCTGCGCGAGGCTTTGCTGGATCCGGCAATACCAGTGCGAGCCGGTCGGGTTGAGGCGCTATTCACCCCCTCCGGGCTCTGGCGTGGGAAAATCGACGAGATCAAGCTGATCGGGGTTGAGGCTGAGATAGCCCAGCGCAAGGGTGAGTGGGACCTCGGTCAATGGCCAACAATGGCCACGCGCGGTGCGGGGAGTGACGCGGAGAACCTTCCCGTCGGACTGATCGTGGTCGAGCATTCCACGGTCACGGTTGATCTGGAGGGATCAAGATTCGTCATCCCGTTCGATGCCTCCGTGAGCCAGGGTGCTGACAAGAGTTTCGCCCTGCGGGGGTCTGCGGCGGTCCATGGCTATCCGGTGCTGTTTGACGCCCGGATCTCTCGTGAGCCTGAGATGTTGATCGACATTGCTCTATCGGCGGCAAAGCTTCACGAGCAAGGAATCGCGATCGAAGCGTTTGAGGATGAGGGGATCGGTGCCCGGCCGCTCGTTCAGGCCCTTGCCACACGAACTGGCGACGGCTGGAGCCTTGAGGGAACGATTCAGCCCGCTCGGGTCACCGTTGCCGGCGCGACACCATTCTCAGCAACGGTTGAATCCATTTCCGCCAATTTCACGCTGAACGACGGCAATGAGAATCTGTGGTCTCGCGTCGAGGGGGGCCTGCGTGCCGAGGTCAATGAGCTCGACATAGACGGTCGCGCGCTCGGCCATACCACCATGGACCTTCGCCTGGTTGACGATGCGGGTGGGTCGGCCACGCAGACCTTCATCGCTGGGACTGCCTCGGTCGAGAACGAGATCGGCACCGTTGAGTTGCGTGATGTGTGGATCGGCCCGTTTATGCCTCTCATGGACGGCGGGGAGTGGCATGGATCGATGATCGCGGCGGTTCACTCCCTTTCGCCAAGGATGGAAACGCAGGCCACGATCACCGCAACGATTCGACCGACCTCCGACGGCCGTGAGATCGAGGCGCGTGTCAACACTACCGGCATTGACGCCACCGGAACGACGTGGGAGATCAAGGCGCCTTCGGCTGGATTCATGATGGATGGCCGGGTCGAAGAGGGTCGGTTTGCTGCGAACGGTCTGCTGGAATTTGCCGGCGCTTCTGTCGATGCCGACATCGGCGAATCCATCGCCCTGCGAGAGGTCTCCGCGAACATTCCCTTCCGTTTCGGATCGGCTGATGATGCCGTGTCAGCAGACGGCCCATTGACGATCGAAGGGTTGTCCATCGGCGGAGTCGACCTTCCGGGGATCGTCGGCCGAGTTGAAGTGCACGACCAGGAGGCGTCCCTTGCCCTGGACTGGACGCCGTGGACATCGAATCCGTTGTCCGTGTCGGGCACGCTGAAGCTTGTTGACGGGTGGCCGGAAGGGTTTCTCGACGTGCACCTGGCACCATCGACGCTCGCGGTGTCGTCATTGCCTGAAGGAATTCGATCGTTGATCGGCGGATTGGGCCAGGCCAACGTGCGGCTCGAGGGGGGTGTCCACATTGTTGAAGGACGCCTCCTGCCGGATCTTGAACTTCAGATTGACCGCGGCACATGGAACAATGACGAATTGGCGGCCCGACTTGAAGGTGTTTCGTTGAGCGCCCGCCTCGTGGAAGCGTGGCCGCCAAGGACCGCCGGGCCCGCACGACTTCGGATCGCCAGCGCCATGGTGGGTACCACCCCGATCAACGACGCCGAAATCAACTTTGGACTCGAGGGTGAACTGATTCGCGTTGAATCGATGCGATGGTCAATGGGACCATTGGGTCGATTCCGGGCGTCGACATTTCGGCTCGATCCGTCGGACCCGAGAATTGAAACCGATCTGGACGTGGAGCAGGCAGACCTCAAGACCTGGTTCGCGTTTGTCGCGCCGGAGACACTTGCAGGTGAGGGTCGCTTTTATGGACACGTCAGCGGAAGTTTCGATCCCAAGGCGGTGCAGCCGCTGGTGCTGACCGGTGGGTATCTCTATGCCACTCCCGACGGCGGCTGGATTCAGATCCGGGATCGCACGATCGCCGAGCAAGCGGTGGCGGGAATCGCCTTGACCGGGCCGTCTCCGGATGCCGTTGCCGACCTTCGCCGCCGCGTGACAGACGCCGTGAGCGACTTCTCATTTGACGTGCTGCGCGGAGACCTCGTGCCGGGATCAGACGGGATGACTCTGGAAGTGTTCTCTCGCGGCAAGGGCCGAAATCAGACGCCGGCAGTGCCGATTGGCGGCATTACGTTCCTTCTGAGGGAATACGATCAGATGATGTACGATCTATTCAGATTGAAGATGTCGACGAACCGCTCACTGAACGATTCACTTCGAAAAATTCTTGGAGACCGCCCATGAAAGCGGGCCTTTTTCTCGCAACAGCGCTGCTCACGCCGGCGATCCTTGGATGCACTCACACGATCAAGGTCGAACCGATCGAGGTCAAACCGATCTTCATTACGGTCGACGTTCGAGTGCGGCTTGAAGATGAGCTCGATGACTTCTTCGATTATCAGGGCGAGACCGCTCCTTCGTCCGCAACGCAGCCGGAGAACAACTCATGAAATCGACCATCGTGCGTGTTGTCATCTCGTTGACCATGGTGCTGGGAATCACCATGCCGCTCTCGGCCCAAACGAAGGACGAGTTGCAGGCCCGGTTCAAAACCCGCGATTCCACTCTGATCAGATTGAGGTCGGAGGGAAAGATCGGCGAGTCTTATGACGGGTTCGTGGCGGTGAGACACGAATTTGAATCACAGGCGGACGTGCGGGCATTTATCGAAGCGGAGAACTCTGATCGTCGAGCCCTGTATGGATTGCTCGCCCGGGAACAGACCGAAGCCGGTGGCGGCAAGAACTCCGTCACACCCGAGATGGTCGGTGCGGTCAACGCCGCCCGGAATGTCCGCAATGCCAAGCCCACCGATTGGCTGCTCATGGCGCCGGAAACCTGGATTCAGAAGAAGGATGAGAATCGATATCGAGCCGTCGAAAAACTGAAGCGCGATGGAAAGGTCGGCGAAACAGCGTCCGGGTATCTGGAGGCGGTTCGCGCCGAATACCTCGAGGTTGAGTCGATCAAGCGTGTGATCACCGACGAAAACCGATTCCGCAAGGAACAATATGAATCTCAGGCCAAGGTCGACAGGACCACGGCCGAAAAGGCGGCCAGCAAGCGCGGCGAGGAACTCGTCAGACGGGCACCGGCGGGTGATTACGTCAAGGATGCCTCAGGCTGGCGCAAGCAGTAGGGGCACCATCAACTTCGAGTGTGCCGCACGACGTTGCCCTCCACCAGGAAGATAACTTCTCCGGCAATGGCGGCGGAGACGTCGGCAATCCGCTCGAAGCGCTGGGCGATCGAGAGAACCTCGATGGCCGCGTCCATGTTCTCGACGTCTCGCGGAATTTCTGATCGACACCACGCGAACACCTCGCGATTGAGGTCGTCAATTCGATCGTCGGACCGGCGAACCTGACGGCAAAGTGAGGCGTCTTCGTTTGACAGAGCCGCCAGGGCATCCGCGAGCATCTGCTGGGCGCCGGCCGCAAGTTCGAACAGCGTGTCGGGGAGGTCGATCGCGGGCATCATGGAAATATTCACGATGCGCTTGGCGATGCCCCGGCAATAGTCGCCAATTCGCTCCAACTCGGAGTTGATTCGCATGACCGTGAGAACGAACCGCAGGTCGCCGGCGACCGGCTGGCCCAGCGCGAGAACGCGGAGACACTCCGAATCGATCTGAATCTCAATGTTGTCGATCTCGACATCAGCGGCCCTCACATCCCGTGCGACCGCGCTATCAAAGTGCTCAAGGGCTTCGATCACACGGCGGAGCCGCTGCTCGACCACAGCGCCCATGTTGAGAATCTCGCGGCGAAGATTCAATAATTCCTTGTGAAGGTCAATAGCCAATGCAATCTCCAATGGTGCGCAGTGGGCGCGACATCGCAATGTCGCCAGGGCTCACGTTACCCGAAGCGACCTGTTACGTAATCCTCCGTATCCTTGCAGCGGGGATTCTGGAATATTCTTTCAGTCGGTCCATATTCCACAAGCCGACCGAGATACATGAAGGCGGTGTAGTCGCTGACCCGTGAGGCCTGCTGCATGTTGTGGGTCACCACCATGACGGTGTAGTGGCCCCGCAACGAGGTCATCAGGTCTTCCACCTTGTTGGTCGCGATCGGATCGAGCGCTGAGCATGGCTCGTCCATCAGAAGTATCTCCGGCCGGGTGGCAACCGCCCGAGCGATGCACAATCGCTGCTGCTGTCCGCCGGACAAGGCCAGCGCGCTCGAATTCAGCCGATCCTTGACCTCGTCCCACAGCGCTGCCTCCCGGAGCGAGCGCTCGCAGACTTCATTCAGAACAGAGCGCCGACGCTCGCCGGCGATCCGAAGACCGTAGATCACGTTCTCAAAGATTGATTTCGGGAACGGATTCGACTTCTGAAAGACCATGCCGATGCGCTTTCGCAACCCGATCACATCGACGTGGCGGCCATAGATCTCCTCATGGCCGAGAAACATCTGGCCTTCGACCCGGACATTGTCGATGAGGTCGTTGAGTCGATTCACGCTTCGGAGAAGGGTCGACTTTCCGCAGCCGGACGGGCCGATCATCGCCACGATCTTCCCCTTGGGAATGTTCATGGAGACGTCGTAGAGGGCGCGGCTGGCGCCGTAGTAAAGATTGAGTTTGGCGATCCTGAGGACGTGCGGCGTATCGGAGAGCAATTCCGGATGAATGTGGGTCTTGAAATCGATGTTCTTTTCGATGGCCTTGAGGACCGAGGCCCCCTGCTCATCCGCAGAGACGAACTGCTGCGCTCGTTCCGCCAACATCGATTCTGGATTTCGAACAGAACCCGGGCGCGGAGTCGGTCCTTCGGTCATGGGCTTGTGTTCGGTCATTGAACCTGCTCTGGAGTCGGTGGGAACGGCCATCAAAAGGCTCCAGTGGAAAAGCGCCGTCGAAGTCGTTCACGAATGAAGATGGCGCCGAGGTTCATGGAGACAACAAGCGTAATAAGCAGAAGCGTCGTGGCGAAGACAATCGGTCGAGCAGCCTCCGAATCCGGCGACTGGAACCCCACATCGTAGATGTGAAACCCGAGATGCATGAATTTTCGATCCAGGTGCAGGAAGGGAAACTGGCCGTCGATTGGGAGCGACGAGGCTTCCTTCATCATTCCTACCAGCATGAGCGGCGCGACCTCACCAGCCCCGCGAGCCATGGCGAGAATCATGCCGGTCATGATTCCGGGTGCTGAGGCCGGCAGCACCACCCGCCAGATGGTCTGCCACTTGCTGGCCCCGCAGGCCAGCGAGCCCTCCCGCATTCCGCGGGAAACGGCGGCCATCGCCTCTTCCGACGCGATGATCACCACCGGCAGAGTCAGGAGCGCCAAGGTCAACGAAGCCCAGAAGATGCCGCCTGTTCCAAACGTCGGCTGATCGTAGATTTCCTGTGGAAAGAAGGCGCGATCGATCCAGGATCCCACGACGTACACAAAGAAACCCAGGCCAAACGCACCGAATACAATGCTGGGAACGCCGGCGAGATTGTTGATCGCAACCCGGACGATTCGAACGACAGGACCATCCTTGGAATATTCGCGAAGGTAGATGGCCGCAATCACTCCAAATGGCGTCACGACGGCCGACAGCATGACGGTCATGACAAAGGTTCCGAAGATGGCCGGAAAGATGCCGCCCTCAGTATTGGCGTTCCGGGGATTCTCGCGTACGAACCTCCAGAGGTTGACGAAGAATCGCCCGACTCTCTGCACGAAGTTCATGTCGTTGGGCCGGACGAAGTCAAGAATCTCTCCGACCGATACCAAATGCTCCTCGCCGGTCGCCAACCGGCAGACCAGCGATTGAGCGGCGAGCCGGCCTCGAAGGTCGGCCACCTTGGTTGCCAGGACTTCGTATCTCTTCTCCAACTCTTGACTGCGAGCGTCAAGGGCCTGCACACTTGCAACATCTCCGTCGCGCGCGGCGTAGATTCGATCAATCCGAATCGACCTGAGAACTGCATTGAGGCGCCCGATCTCGCCGCGATTGATGTCATCAATCTGGTCGCGAATCGATTCAGCCTCGTCGACAAATCGGCGCAGCTCGGTATCGAATTCCGGGGTTGATCCTTCAATGACGGCGCCATCGCTCCCCACGACTCGTACCGCCCGGCCAATCAATGGACCATGCTCCGCCCGCTCGACTCGCAGGAATCCATCCGGTCGCCCCACCGATGTCATGGCCGGCACGGGGACATACCGGAACGGCTGACCGTAGGCGTCCTTATTGGCAATGAAAATCTGCCATTCGAGGATCTCTTCGTCGGTCTCGGGATCTCGAATCGTCGACGGCCGCTGCTGGACAATCTCCCCGACCAGGACATCCGACGACCCGATCCGAGCGGAACTGCCTTCAGCCAGGCGAATCTCGACGAGACGTTTGGGCCAGAAGGTTTCGAGACCCTTGATCACGATGACGCCGAGCAGCGCCATGATCATCAGGAGCCCCAGTGCAAGCCCCATGCCGGTCAGCCAAACCATGGGTTCGCCTTGCCCAGTGCGGGATCGAGATGTCCTCGTGGCGCTCATGAATTATGCCGTTCGATACCGTCGCCGCAGATGCTGGCGAAGCACCTCAGCGGTTGTATTCACAACGAACGTCATCAGGAAGAGCAGCATGGCCCCAAGGAACAGCGAGCGAAAGAGCGTTCCCCCCTGACTGGCTTCCGGAAGCTCCGTGGCCAGATTCGCCGAGAGTGAGCGGAAGCCGCTGAAGATGTTGAAATCCATGATGGGTGTGTTCCCCGTGGCCATCAGCACGATCATGGTCTCGCCCACCGCCCGGCCCAGCCCCACCATCAGGGCGGAGAAGATGCCGGCCGATGCGGTCGGCAGAACCACACGGACCGCCGTCTGCCAACGAGAAGCTCCCAGCGCCAAAGAACCGGAACGAAGATTCCCGGGCACGTTGGAGAGGGAATCCTCCGAGATCGTAAAGACAATCGGGATAACCGCGAACCCCATCATGAATCCCACGACCAGCGAGCTCTTCTGCTGGAAATCCGTTCCGGAGAACAGAAGCGGATGCTTCGCCGCAAATTGCGGCCACCAATATCGAAAATCAGCAATGGCATGGCCTGTGGACGGATCGGTGGCGACGAACAGCACCCGTTCCACCAGTGGCCCAAGGAACAGACTCAGGAAGACGGCCCCGATCAAGAGCGCTGCCATGAAGAGGATGTCTCCACCCATGTGCATGCGCGCTCGAACCGCGGCCGGCAAGCGCGGCGCAACGACACCTGCGAGCATCGCCGTGACAGGTACGAGTATGACCATGCACAGAATTGAAGGAATCCTGGTTTCGAGCAGAGGTGCGATGACGAGTGCACCCAGAAACCCAAGGACGACCGATGGCAGCGACGCCATGATTTCCATGGTCGGCTTCACCACAGCGCGCACCTTCGGGTGCGCGAACTGAGAGGCATAGAGGGCGGCGGCAAGGGCAATCGGTACCGCGAACAACATGGCATACAACGTGCCCTTCAGCGTGCCGAAGATGAGGGGAATCATCGACAGCTTTGGCTCTGACTCATTGGAACCGCTGGACGACTGCCAGACATAGGCCGGCTCCGTGTACCCCTCGTACCAGAGCTTGCCGAAGTACGTCGACAGACCGGCCTCAGGATACGGATCATCAAGCGCGTAACGGCGGAGCGTGCTCTGTTGGTCGAGCACAACAAATTGGTCCCCCTTTTCGGAGAAGCACCCAAGCCAAGGTTTGTAGTCGACCTCTTCCTCCCATCGAACGGACTCTGTCGTCAGGTAACGAACGCTCAGAACCTGATCACTCGCCAGGAGGAACGTCTTGTTCAACCTGCTCGGAACCACGAATGCCGTAGTACCCGAAATGGGTTCAAGGTCCTTGGTGCGTCCAAACAGCCGCTGGCTGCCACCCTCCGGGACAAAGAGGCTGAAGACCCTGTTGTCGCCGGCGCGATCCGCGACGATCAATGAGACATCGCCGAGGGAGAATTCCATCGCCTGAATGTGCTCATCGGGCTTGTCTTCAAATGGCTTGAAGCTCTGCCGCAGGCGGAACCCCGAGGCGTCACGATGCAGGTAGTAGATTGAGGACTCCGCCGTCGCCACCAGGATCGTCTCGCCGTCGGATGCAATCAGGAGCCGCACCGGTTTGCCCTGAACAAGCGAGGTCAGGTCATAGGTCTGATCGAGTTCGGTTTTCCCCGCTCCAAGCAATGATCGTTTCCGGACAAACCGCACGGCGTGTATCTCAAAATCCTCTCCTCGCTGCTGAATGCATGCAGCCAGGATGCCTCGATCACTTTCCGCATACCCAACGTCGATACACGAAGCACCCTCAACTCCAACCCGGAGCCAAGGTTGAGCACGAAAGTCCGGAGAGACGACGGACTTGCCATCGACGAATGCCGCGGAGTAGTTCATCTCAACGATGGCGATCTGTCCGTGGTCGTTGCCAAGTGCAAGGCGACGGTCCGCAACGCTGTAGTGTGTCGCGGTGATGCGGCCGGCAACCTCCAGGCCGGGATCGACCGCCCTTGGAGGAGATTCGCCCGAGAGATCGATGACGGATATCCGTCCCTCGCCATCAACCAGGAACGGCATCGACCCGGCGTCGTCGACTCCCAGAATCCGGTAATCCCCCGTTGGAAGTGTTCGCGTTGCGACCTCCTCAACGTGCGCGCTTCGAAACAACGGAATGACTTGCCAGACGATAAAGACGAAGATTGCCAGAACGGCCGCAATGATCGCAACACCCCCGCCGGTAATGACATACCCCATCGCGCGATCGACGATGAGCGTCAGGGGAGACGTATCGACCTTGCGGCCTCGACCGGCCTGAGAATGATCCTGCGTCTCATCGGCCGCCATGGCGCAACCACAATCCCGCAAACTGGCCTGAAGGGCGCTGCACCATTCGCTGTGCCGGAACGCCCGACGGCTTAGGATCCGAACTGGTTCAACTCACTCAATCGAGTGGACTGCCTCCGAACAAACCGAAGCGGGCAACGGAAAGTAATCGTCTTTTTCGACCAAGGCCTGCCCCTGCTTCGATTCTACAAACTTGATGAATTCACGGGTCAGGAGGTCGAGGGGCTGACCGGGCTTCTTGTTGACGTAGATAAAGAGGAACCGAGCCAAGGGATACTCGCCGCTGAGGCTGTTTTCGTAGGTCGGCTCAAATGGCACACCATCAGACCCGGCCAGGGGCAACGCTTTGACGCTCGACGTTAAGTAACCAATGCCGGAATAGCCGATTCCGCCAAGATCTCCAGCGATGCTCTGGACGACCGCCGACGATCCGGGCTGCTCCTTGACGGTCGGCCGAAAATCGCCATTTCGCAGCGCGTGTTCCTTGAAATAGCCATAGGTTCCAGAAGCAGAGTTGCGGCCGTACATGGAAATGGGTCGGCCTGCCCAAGCCCCACTGAGGCCCACCTGTCCCCAACGTTCAATCGGCGACCCTCCGTGCTTCATGGTGACGGAGAAGATCGAATCGAGCTGTTGGATGGAGAGATGTTCAACAGGGTTATCCTTGTGAACAAAGACAGCCAGTGCATCGATCGCGACCTTGATCTCCGTGGGCTTGTACCCGAATGCCTTCTCAAACTTATCGATCTCCTCCGGCTTCATGGGCCGACTCATCGGTCCGAGTTGAGCTGTTCCCTGGATCAATGCCGGCGGCGCGGTGCCGGAACCCTTGGTTTCGACTTGGGTCTGAACATTGGGGTAGATCTTCTTGAAGCCCTCGCACCAATAGGTCATCAGGTTGCTGAGCGTGTCAGAGCCGACCGAGTTCAGGGTTCCCGATACACCGGAGACCGCGACATAGTCGGGCAACTCCTGATCGAGGTGGGACTTGGCCGAATTCGCACTCTTTGGAGCGGAAGTGTCGGAGTGGTTCTTCTGTGCTTCGTCCTCCGACGACGCAGTTGCCGCTTCAGCCGATTCCGGTCGAGACCCATTCGGCGACGCGCCGTCTGTGCCGGTAGAAGCAAGACAGACAGAGGAAACGGTCGCCACAATGGCGTGGGCGACCACGAATGTCACTCGACTGAACAATCCAAATCTCCTTTGTGCTCAAGCCCTGGCCACTCGGCCGCAGGACCACCTGCCGGTATGGTCATTGAAAAAGAATAAGATTGCGCTAAGCAATCGCACAAAGTTTGCGAAGTTACGCTAACAAAACGCTACTGACATGGCCCCCAGGACGCCAGCAGCAGGCCAAGGTCGGACGAGCCTACCTCTCCGTCGCCATCGAGATCATATGGCGATCCGGGATTCGGCCCCCATTCTCCAAGAAGCAACCCGAGATCGGAACCGTCAACAACGTCATCGCCATTGACACTCCCAACGCACTGAACGGGGCTTGCCACCAAGACGGAGATGGCTCCCCCCGACCCGGCGACTCCGGACTCTGCTTCACCGGCAGTTACGAGATCGGCAGGTCCATCCGAATCTGCGTCGCCGGCGGCCAAGGCGGTGGGTAGACCAAAGATGGACTGCGCATCCTCGATCGTCGTCAGGATGATCGACCCACCAACCGTATCGTTCCGGAAGACCGTGAGAGCCGGCTCGCCCTTGTCGTTGGTCACCAGCACCGCAACGTCGGCGTCCTGATTCAGGTCATTATCAAGGTCGGCGGCCGTGATTGCCGTGGGAACGCCACCGCAGGGGAGATCAACCGCCGCCTTGAAGCCGTCGCGCCCCAGATTCACGAGGATGGAGATGGTCTGATCGCCTGCATTGGCGGTGATGATTTCCGGAAGCTCATCGCCGTTGAGATCAGCCTCGGTCAATCCGACCGGACCTGTTCCGATGGCATAGTTCACCGCCGGCAAGAATCCCTCACCGCCGCCGGTGATATTGCTGAGCAGCACCGAAACGCTGGCATTCTGCCCCACTCCACCGCTGTTGATGGTCACAATATCGGTGTCCTTGTCATTGTCGACATCCAGGGGGCAAACACCCTGTGGTCCCGATCCGGTCACCAGTGCTTGGGCACCGGAGAATCCGCCGCCACCGACACCGAAAATCACCTGCACCTCATTGAGTTCAACAAGGGAGGCTGCCACATCAAGAATTCGATCGCCGTTGAGGTCCGCGAAAGCAACCCCGGTTGGAATACCATTCAAGTCAAGCGTTTGGTCCTCCATGAATGGCGGTCCAAGGGCCGAACCAGTGGCGTTGCGGATGAGAGTGACCGACGAACTTCCGCGATTCGAGACCGCAAGATCAGTGAAACCGTCGCCGTCATAATCCCCCGCAACAATTCCGCTTGGATCAACGCCGACCGGGATCTCCGCGGCGATGTCGAATCCAGGCAATTGGCCCGGGGCAGGAAGATTGTTGAGTAGCACAACGGCGGTTCCGTTCGAATCCTTTCCTCGGCCCGGCAGCGTAACGGCGGCATCCAGCAGGCCGCGGGGGCCCAGGTGGGCAACGACCAGTCGGTTGGGTGGAGCGGGAATGTCATCCTGCGTCGGTTCGTCAACTTCCAGCTTGATCGGGAGCGGGGCGACTACTGCATTCAATGAGTCCACCGCATCGCCTGCTTGGGTGATCACATTGACGAACCTGAACTGGTCAAGGAGTGGGACTGACGCGACCGCAAACTCGCCGGTAACCGTTGCCGATTCGACCAGGCGAAACGTGTCACCAACTCCAAGTCCGCTGGGATCATCGCGGCGCAGGGTGAGCAGGCCGCCAATCTCGGCAAGTGACGTCGCCTGAATCATCACCGGCGCTGTTGGATCGATCATCTCCACGCGGAGCTGTCCGACATCAAGGATCGTGGTCACATCGGCTGTTGCGGCTCCTCCATCAAGGTCCAGGAGGCCCCCCTGCTCGACCCGCAGCTTTCCCCCAACGGCCACTGCACCGGCATCCTCAATTCGCGCGAAGGCATGGATCGATCGCGCCGCTTCAGGATCGAGGGAAACTCCGATCGTCAGGTCCGACTGCGAATTGAGTTCAGACCCCAATCCAGTAACTGTCACCGAGGCTTGGCCTGAGCCATCCAGACCAACCTTCAACTCACCCGTTGAGACCGCGGAGCCCGTCTCAATGGCAAGTGAGGCATCTGCGCCATCTCCAACCAGCATCAATGCCGCGTTGGTCCAGCCGGTACCTGAGTCCCGAACCAGAATAGACCCGGCGCCACCACCGCCGATGATCGTGCCCTCCGTATTCATTTGGCCACCGTCTGAAACCAGGACATCCCCCGGTCCACTTGGCGTTCCAATGACGAAGCCTGCATTCACCGCCGCGGCCGATTCTCCAACCGCCACTGCTGCGCTGCTGTCAGTCACCAATGCCCCGCCGCGAAGGACCAGCGCGGTTGTCGTCAAAGTGCCCCCATTCGAAACCTCAACCGAGCCGTCGCTCCAAATCACGGTGGATTGACCGACATCCAGGGATGCACCGGAATCTACTGAGACGGTCCCAGCCCCACCCGCGATGAGTGCATCTCCGGCTACTCCAAGATCACCCGCAACGGCGACAGAGGTTCCGACGTCCAGGAGCGAAACTGCGCCGGCTGAGCCGGGCTGGACACCGACATGCATGCTTTCAGCGCCGATTGTCAGCGCCCCGGCACTCAACTCCAGCGTGCCAACGCCTGAATCGCCGACGAGAATGTCGCCGACGACAATCCAAACCGCTCCCGGTCCCGAGATCGTGGCAACTCCCGAGGAACCAGGAGCCTTGCCGAGGTCGGCCGCCGCACCCACGGCAACCCCCTCAACGACAAGTGTGCCATTGCCTCCCTCACCAATCGTCAGGTCGCCTGACCCGTTGAGCAGGCTGCCTTCGTGCACGGCCAGTAATCCAAGTGAGGTCGAGGACTGGGCGATCACTCCGTGCGCGATCTGCAACGTCCCATTGTCCAGAATCAATTGCGTGTCATCGGAAGCATTCTCCGACACAATTAGACTCCGAGCGGACCGAGCATTGCCGGGCGCGACCAGGCGATACACACCGCCGCCGAGGTCAAAGGTTACTTCGGGAGTTACGTTGCGAAGTACCAGCGCCTGATTGACTACCAAAGGAGCCGCGAAGAGCACCGGGCCCCCCTCGATGCTGAAAATGGCCCGGTCGGCAGGTCCGGGCACCCCGAGGGGCGACCAATTCAATCGATCCAGGAACGAGAAACCATCGCCGGGTCCCGATGTGCCCAGCCATGATTTGTCGGCTGACACTCCAAGAGTTGCTGGCACAAGCAGTGCCATCAGGATGCCAAGATCACCTGTGCAACGATCGCGTGGTTTCAACATCGCCCTCTCCTCCAACTTCACCGCCTCAATTGACTCCTAGTGTACGGACGCGCGTTCTCTGACGGAACCCACCCGGACTACACTGAAGATTCATGACCACCTTTTTTGGCACCTTCTTCGCGACGCTCAGCATGATGTTGGTGGGATGGGTAGTTTGGCGCGCTGTTCGCCGGCAGGACACCCCCGCCGCATCGCCCCCCGTGTCGCCTCAATCAGCCGATTCCGAAGGCCGTGGCCCCTCGGCGACCCCGGAGGATTGATCCTGGATTTTCAGCCTCCTGCAGATGATCCGGGCGGTCTCCTGCACCATCTCCTCTTCTCGAGGATCGCGGGCAATCTCAGCGATTCGACCCGCAAGATCGGCCCGCCAAGCCCGGCGAAGATAGTTTCCGGCGACGATGCACGCGTTTCGCTTCATCATGCCCAGCTTGGCTCGTTTCAACGCCGACGATGCAAAGGCCTCACGACGATCATCCTCTGACCAATTGAGAATCTCGAGGAGCGGAAGCGAATCCCTGCGCGAGGCATACGCCGAGTGAACTCCGGTTCGACGGCGGCGGCGCGTCGGCTGGTTGTGCGGGCACACCTCCTGGCAGATATCGCACCCGAAGAGCCAGTCGTCGATCGCGTCAAAGAAGGCCGGCTCAATGGCGCTTCGATGCTCG
The DNA here is from genome assembly GCA_964407695.1 of uncultured Isosphaeraceae bacterium. Classification (GTDB taxonomy): domain Bacteria; phylum Planctomycetota; class Phycisphaerae; order Phycisphaerales; family SM1A02; genus CAYOWQ01. The sequence goes on from CAYOWQ010000002.1 coordinate 81,684, forward strand.
ATCGTCAACGTACTGATGCAACGTGACGCATCAACACTCCATGGTGAAATGGCCTTCGTGGGACATGCGTCGAGACACCGGGTACACGTACCGCAGGGATCGCTTTGGTCCTCCGAGGCAGCCGTCGGCCGAAGATCGAGAGTCGTGATGATTTCTCCCAGAAGCAGCCAACTGCCGGAATGCCTTGAGATCAGCAGCGTGTTCTTGCCGATCCGCCCGACACCCGCTCGTGCGGCATGTTCTCGTTCAAGGACCGGCGCTGTATCCACACAGACCCGAAAAACATGACCGGGCTCTGTTTCCGCCAACCGACCAGTCAGTTGCTCGAGCCTCCTGCGCACCACCACGTGATAGTCCCTGCCGCGCGCATAACGCGCAATCCGGCCGCGAGCGTGACTGTCTGGCGAGACTTCACGGCGATCCGGCCGGCCGTCGGCGTACTTGTCAGCGACGCAGATGATCGACTTCGCACCGGGAACCATGGCTCGCGGATCGAGCCGTTGCTCCAGGTATCGCTCCAGATAGGCCATGCTGCCATGCTTGGCCGACTCGAGCCAAGCCCGAAGTTCAGCGGCATGCGAGCTGCCTCGTGCTGGGGCGATGCCCGCCTCGACAAAGCCGAGGTCCTTGCAGTGTCGAATGATCTCATCACTATCCACGTTGAATGATCCCTTCCCGGCCGTCACTCATACCCCAGGCGCTGCAGGTCGGCTTCGTCGAGGCCGAAATGGTGCCCGATTTCGTGAAGGAGGGTGATGCGAATCTGTCGCCTGACTTCGTTCAGTCCACCCAGTGGGGTCCCCTCCTCGTCGACCCATTCGGTCCATCCACCCGCCTCGTCGATAATGCCTTCGCGAAAGAGATGAATCGTCTCGGGCAGGGATACTCCATCCAGGACTGTCCGTTCAGTCAAGGGAATCCCTGAATGCAGCCCGCAAAGTGTTTCCTCGTCCGAGTCGAGACCGAGTTCGGCAAGAAGTTCCGGCGAAGGCCGGTCATCAACGATCAGTGGCGTTTGCTCCAGCAACTGGTGAATGTTCTTCGGAAGCTCCGCGAGGACCTGCTCCAATATCGCGTCGAATCGATCCCGGTCCCTTCCGTTCATCTCAGCTCCGTCGGTCGCCGCGCTGTCCCAACCAACTCGCTGATGTTGGAACATCCCAATTGCTCGACCCATCGGTCGAGGCCGCGAGCGATTCGAACCGGTGCACGTGGATCCACGAAGATGGCGGTCCCCACCCCCACGGCTGTGGCGCCCGCAAGGATCATCTCCGCCGCATCCTGCCAATTCATGACACCGCCCAACCCGACGATCGGCACCTTGGCCGCCTTGGCAACGTCGCGATAGACCTCATGCACCATGCGCACCGCGATCGGATGGATGGCGGGACCGCTCAATCCACCGGTGCCGTTCGAGAGTCGCGTCTCGCGCGTCATCACGTCGATCGCCATGCCAGTCATGGTATTGATCAAGGTGAGGCCATCCGCGCCACCATCGATCGCCGCCGAGGCCATCGTCGTGATCTCGCTGACATTCGGCGACAGTTTCACCAGCATCTTGGTCCGCTTGAGAATGGGCCTGATTTCAGCCAGCAGCCCCCGCAGCGATGCCGGGTCTTCACCGAACATCAGCCCGTCGACCGTGTTGGGACATGAGACGTTCAATTCCACGATCGGAAGGCTGGGCTGGGCATCAAACGCGGCGGCAATGGCGACATAGTCCTCCACGGAATTTCCGGCGATCGAGCCGATCAGCGTGGTGCCAAGGAGGTCGGCCGCCGGGAGCTTCTCGGAGACGAATCGATCGAGCCCAACGTTCGCCAGACCAATGGCGTTCAACATCCCGACAGCGCCGGGCAACGGGATGATCCTCCACGGAGCGTTCCCTTCCCGTGGGTGCCGGGTAATCGACTTACTCACAATCGCGCCGATCTCGCGAAGGTCAAAGGCGTCGGCCAACTCGTTGACGTATCCACACGTGCCCGCGGCGGCCACAACGGGATTGGTGAGATCAACGTCCGCGAGCTTGATCGCAACACGACTCATCAGGCGTCCCGTTGTACCATGCGGGACCTAATGGGGCGATTCCAACTTGGTGGCGACCTCGCGAAAGGCTGCCACGACCTCCGGAATCCCGCTCGACGGCATGAGCGCATCCGGGCATGCAAGCAACGCCAGCCGCTGGCGCTGCACGGCCGAGATCTCCAGCGTCCCAATGGGGCCCAAGAGGTCTCGAATCGGTCGCCCGGTTGCCCGGGCGGAGACAAACACAACGGCATCGGGATTGATCCGAACGATGTCTTCGAGATTCAACTCCGGGTAACCATCGATGTTCACGGCATTGGTCCCCCCAAGGGTTTCGAGCACCTCGGAGAGATAGGTATTCCGTCCAAAGACCAAGACCGGATCGACATTCTCAACCAGCAAGATCCGTCCGCACCCGTTGAACGCCGAGATCGGCTTGAGCGACTCCTGAATTCGGAGTCCAAGTTCGCCCGCCGTCCTCTTGATGGAGCCATCCGGATCGGGCATCAGCTCCTGAATGCCGCTGATCATGGCCAGCACGTCTTCGACAGTGTCGAGGCGCCATTGGCCAACGATCCATCCGTGTTCCTTGGCCAGCGCCAGGAGACCGGGATCGGCTCCGGTCGATGGCGGCTGGATCAAGACATGGGTGGGGTGAATCTGCACCAAGCGCTCATGATCGACGTCGTAGAGATCGCCAACGACCAGCACACCCTCCAAGTCGCAAAATCGTGTGCAACCGACGATCGACGATCCCAGGCCCAGATCCTCCAGCGCCTTGGTGATCGCCGGACTGAAGGAGACGATGCGAGGACCGCCGGCGGCAAGTGAGATGGAGTGTTTTTCATCGCGACAACCCCAAAGGACGATAAACGCAAGGCCCACGGCCAGGAATCCCGTCCACCATGATCGTCGACCCGTCATCGTCACAACGCTATGCTCATTCCGAGCGTTCCAGGATCTCGCTCGCCGTTGGCTCTTTCCAAGATCGGTTGGGAAGTATCCATCGCTGGGAACGGATTCTACCTATGACACTGCTTCGCGATATTCGTCGATTCTTTACTCGAAGGTCACCGGCGGTGATCAACCTCGCGCCCTCAGGTCGCGACGCCGGACCCGAGCATTCGGATCGATCCCTCAGCGTGCAGACAGGCCCGGCAATCGGCGTCGCTCGGCACAACCTCGATCCACTTGATGAAATCGACGGAAATTCAGCACCGGCGTCGGGCGACGTTGCACGCGCGGTCCAGCGAATCAGCGAGTTGCTCGGTCGTTCCTCGGAACAGGCCTCCCGGCTGGTAGGCCTGCTGGAGAAGATCCCGGGGTCACTCGACGGTCTCCCTGAGGTAAACCGGCAGACGTCTCGTTTGCTCGAGGTCGTCAGCGACCAGGTGGAATCGTCTCGCCGTCGAGAAGAAACGCTGCTTGCCGCATTGAGCCGAATCAACGACACCGCCAAGGAGCACGGCGATGTGTTGGGTCAGGTTGGTCAGCAGCTGGAGACCAGCCAGCAGGCATCCGTGGCCTTGGGAGAAAACATTCACGCCCTGCGACTGGCGCTCACGGACCTCGCTGAGTCGAACTCCCGGACTGTCGGCGCCCTCTCGCATCTCACAAAGGCCAACCAGGCCCGCGACCAGGACCTCCTCATGATGGTTCGACGTATGCAGTGGTGGCTCGTCGGCGCGGTGGTCATCTGCGGACTCCTCACCGCCGGCGCCATCGTGGTCGAATTGGTGCTTCGAAGCAACTGAAAGCCACGCTCACCCGAGCTCGTGGGCAATCAGGTCATCCCACGTCTCGCGGCGACGAACGACCGAGTACCCGGAACCATCCACCAGCACCTCGGCCGGCAGCGGCATGGAATTGTATCGGCTGGCCATGGCCATGCCGTAGGCACCCGCGGTAAACACGGCGACCAGGTCACCGCTGTTCACCGGAGGAAGCGCCCGATCCAAGGCCAGAAAATCGCCGGATTCACAGATCGGGCCGACCACATCCATTGTTTGAAGGCCCGGCATTGACATGTCCTTCAGTCGCCGCTGTGGAACGTAGCCCGCGTCCACCTCTGTCGGCCAGATGAAGTGAAACGATCCGTAGTGGCTGGGCCTGAGCAACACATTCATTCCACCGTCGGCAATGAGAAACGACTTCTCTCCTGATCGCTTCACATAGAGCACCTTCAGAATCAGCACTCCGGCATTGGCAATGATGGTGCGCCCCGGCTCGAGAATGATTCTCAGGCCGTTCGCAACCCTCTGCTTCAATAGCGGCACGATTGCATTGGCGTAGTCCGCGGCCACCGGTGATTGATCCGTCTCATAGTCTGCCCCGAAGCCGCCGCCGAGATCGATCGTCTCCACCGAGTACCCTTCCGCAGACAACTCGTCAATCAACGCCACCGTTTTCTCAACGGACTCGACATAGGGCTGTGTGGAGTACACCGGGGAACCGATATGCAGGTGGATGCCGGTCAGTCGGCACGAGCTGTCGCGGCCATATCGATGAAAGAACGCCCTTGCCCGTTCAATATCGACGCCGAATTTTGTTTCCTTCTTTCCGGTGGTCGTGTATCGGTGCGTCTTCGGGTCGACGTCCGGATTGACTCGCAGGGCCGCATTGCATGTCGCCTTCAACGACGCCGCGATGGACGCGATTCTTTCGAATTCAGGCTCTGATTCAACATTGAACAGTCCGATTCCGGAGGTGATCGCGAACTTGATCTCCTCGTCGGTCTTGCCCACGCCGGCATACACACATTTTGATGCCGGCACCCCTGCCTTGAGCGCCCGAAAGAGTTCGCCGCCGCTCACGACATCCATTCCCGCACCAAGGGAGCCCAGAAGCCTGCACACCGACAGATTCGGGCAGCTCTTGATGGAATAACACATCAGCGGGCGCAACGGCGAGAACGCGGCAGATAGCCGGTCATAGTGATCCCGAATCGTCTGCGATGAATAAACATACGTCGGCGTTCCCACGTCGCGAGCAACCGACGACATGGGGACTCGCTCGCAATGAAGCTGGCCGTTGAGGTATTGAAATGAATCCATGGATTGTTCGCCTGAAGGGCGGGCATTCTATGAACTTGAGGCGTGTCCGCTTGCCCGTCAGCCGGTCAAGCTCAAACCGGGATTCGCGTCATACCCGCCCTACCATCCCGCAAGACTCTTGGAGGACCCCATGCTGAATCGTCGCCGTTTTCTTCAGTGGACAGGGGTGGTGGCCGCCGGGTCCGCCCTGCGCCCCACCGTCGCCTGGTCGCGGCCGCAAGGTGGACTCACCTCGCTTCAGCGATTGACCATCTCCCCGACCATGACGGCCCTCATCGGCGAGGGTGGCAATTCCCTCGTCGCCCTCACCGACGCTGGTCCCATCCTCATCGACACCAAACTCGGCTACGTCGGAGGTGCCCTTCTCGACCAGGTTCGTAAGATTGCGACCACCGGGCCCTCGCTCCTCATCAACACTCACCATCACGGCGATCACATTGGCGGCAACTGGGCCTTTGCCTCAACACCGGATCGCATTGCGCAGGCGAACCTCAAACCCAGGGTCCGGTCCACAGTCGAAGGAAAGGTGAAGGGATCCATCACCGCCAAGGCGAATGAACTCGCCCGAAGCGGCCACGATGCCGATGCCGCCGAGTTGCATCGCATCGCCGAGAAGCTCGATGCCGCATCATTCATGCCGACGAGAGACTTCAGGGATCAGCAGGAGCTCGATCACGGCGGGCGCAAGCTCATCCTTCGCCACTTCGGGCCCGGCCATACGGACAACGACACGGTAATTCATTTCCCCGAGGTCAACGTCATCCAGACCGGCGATCTCGTTTTCAACCGGGGTTACCCGTTTATTGACCGAGACGCTGGGGCTGATACTCGGTTGTGGCAGGATGCCCTTCGAAAGACGCTCCAACTCTGCGATGACTCGACCGCGGTCATTCCGGGGCACGGCGACGTCGGCAGAAAGGACATGATCGAGGCGCAGATCGAGTTTTTCGACAAGGTGCGGGCGATCGTTCAGGACTCTATTGCCGCCGGCCGATCGCGCGAGGAAGTGACAGCACTCAAACCTGATGCGTTTCAGGGATATTCGCTTGAGAACATCCGTCCTCTGTGCCTCGGAGCCGTGTTTGACGAGCTTTCCAAGGTTGCTCCGTGACAGATCAGGCGCGAGTTCACCGGCGCAGGTAACATCGGGCGTTTCCAGTACCCAAGGAGTCGTATCATGTCGTCAATTGAACACCGTCTTGCCGCTCTCGAACGCGAGATGATTCGCACGCGGCGTTCTGCGAGGTTGGCGTGGTCTCTCCTCGGGGCCGGTGCGATTCTTGGCCTCCTTGCTGCAGCCAATGCCGCCGTGCCGCAGACGGTGCGAGCGCACCGATTCGAAGTCGTCAACGACGAGAACAAGGTCGTTGCGGTCCTGGCAGAAACTGAGACCGGCGGGCGGATCGATCTTTGGAATGCTCGCGGTGCAAACACCTTCCGCGCTTCATCAAACGAACACGGCGGTGATCTGGCCATCTGGAATGCAACAGGACGCAATGTGCTCGGCGCATTCTCAACGCCTCAGGGCGCGGAACTCGCCGTCTACACCATGAATGGTGCGGATTTCTTTCGCGTCGCCTCGGAAGGAGATGCGGGCATCCTCTCGGTCGTCTCGCCGGGGAGCGACTCGACGGCGCCAACCTGTCGGATTCAAGCCGACTCCGCGGGAGCCAGCCTGACGTTGAAGAGTAACTCGCAGGATGCACAGCTCGCCATTGATGCAGCTTCGCTTCGCCTTTCAACATCCGACGGCACCCCCCGAGTGAGCCTGCAGGCGCAATCCGATGGTTCGTCGCGATTCTTCCTGGCCGACCAGCAGGGTGGAGTGGCCGCACAGCTCGAGTCGAAGCCGACCGGAGGTGGCATGTTGTTAATTCGAAAGGCGTCATGGCTCCAACTTGCTCTGGCCTCGACCGAAGGTGGTGGCCTTCTGAATCTGTTCGATCCTCAGGGCCACGCTGTCGTCGCTGCCGGGAATGCGGTTGACGGCCACGGTGGGTCGCTGACCGTCAAGAATTCCGATGACGTCGCTGTATTCCGAGCCGGAGCAAGCGCTGATGGAGCGGGTGAAGTTTCGGTCTATACCGCAGACGGCATGCAAAAAACGACCACAACGGCCGCACAGACCCCTTGATTCCGCAGGGTTGGCCGAAAATTGCCGACATAGAGACTTCCCCGGCGCATTCGCGTGTGCTACAAAATTTGCTCTGTCGCCTTCCTTCAGGAATTCGTCCCATGAAATGCAACCGCTCCCGTATCGCCTCGTGTTTGGGCGTCCTCGCGGCACTCGTCCTGGCCGCATCGGTGACTTGGGCCGAAAACTTCCCGGATTCGTGGTTCCTCGGGCAGAAGATTGACCGGATTCGTCATCAACAGATGGTCGGGAAGAAGGCGCCGAGCCTTTCGATCGGCAAGTGGCTCACCAAGTCTGCCAAACTCGAAGATCTCAAGGGAAAAGTCGTCCTGATTGATTTCTGGGCGACGTGGTGCGGCCCCTGCATGAAGGCCCTGCCCCATAACAACGACCTGCTCAAGGAGTTTGGCGAGAAAGGTCTCGAGATCATCGCAATTCATGATGGCACGAAGGGATCTGAAAGCGCCCCGGATGTCGTCTCAAAGCTGGGAATCGAGTACCCCCTCGGCGTCGACGCCGGCACGAAGAGTGCCCGAGCCTGGCGAGTCGGATTCTGGCCGACCTATGCCTTGATCGATCGAAAGGGCCTGGTCCGGGCTGTTGGGCTGAATCCAAACTACGTCGAGTCCGCAATCAAGAAGATCATTGACGAGCCATATGAGCCCGAGACGGAGACGGAGAGCCCCGACAAGACTGCTCCGGAGAATGCTGAGAGCGGTTCCACTTCCGAACCATCAGCCGTCGCTGCCAATGATCCTAAATGGCTTGAGGGCACTGCAGACAAGCGGCTTCGATTGGCCGCACTGGAGAAAAACCCCACACCACCGGCGCTCAAGGTGGAGGATTGGCGCCAGAGTGAACCGCTTGCCCTCGAGGGTCTGAAAGGCAAGGTTGTGTTGCTCAATTTCTGGGCGGTCTGGTGCCCCCACTGCAAGACCGCGATCGCCAAGCTCAACCAACTCCGCTCGAAATACGGCGACGAAGGGCTCGTCGTCATTGGGGTCACCCAGAATTCGAAACTCGATGAACTCGAGGATGTCATGCAAAAGCGGGTGGTGAGCTATCCCATCTGTGTCGACATGACAGGCGCGACATTTCAAAGCTACAACGTCGACGGTTATCCGGATTTCTACTTCATCGATCGTGCCGGTCGGCTTCGCGTGGCCGATGCTAACTTCGATTCGCTTGACGAGATCGCCCGTACGCTCCTGGACGAACCAGCCCCGGCGAGCTAAGCCTTGGCGGCTTCATACTCGCCGCGATATTCAACCCGAAGGCAGTTGTTGAACAGATTGAGCATGTTGATCATGCCGATCGTCGCGGTCAGTTCGACAATTTCCTCATCCCGAAAGCTTCCGCGCAGGGCTGCAAACAGCGGCTCAGGGATCCGGTTGGAGTCGATCATCGCCGCACGGGTATATTCAACCGCCAGGCGCTGGCGCTGGGTCATCCGGCCCGGGTCGTCCAGCAGACTCAACGGCTCGTCAGCCATCCCCAACATTCGTGCAATCACCACGTGTGAATCCCTGCAGAACTGGCATTGGTTGCGTCGGCTGGCCTCAAGAATGATCAGTTCTTTGACTTCGCGCTCAACCAGACCACCGGGATAGATCCCCTCGCCGAACGCGGAAAGTGCTTTCAGGAGTGCCGGCCGCATGGCCATCGCCTGAATCATCTCCACGGGAAGGTGCCCCGCCTCGAAGAGGCTCCGACTCTCGTCGAAGCCCGGGCTGTCCTTCACCGCGTCAAAGGCTGTTCGAATGGTCGACTCAGAAACCTGGATACGCATGGGCCCATGGTAGCCCTCGAAACCGCTGCTACCCCGTCGACCCAGCCGGTACGGCCCTTCCAAGGATTTCCCGCATTTCTCCGATCCCCCCGTAGAGGCACAGGATGCCAAGCAGGATGGTCAGAAAGGGGTGATACACCTGATGGTGGGTGTCGAGCCAGTCAAGAATCCCGACACTCAGGAGCCCAAGACCGGCCGCGATACCCGTCATGGCATAAAGCCAGAGCCCGAGGCGCTGCCCCGCGAGCGTAAGAATTGCCGCCGTACCGAACAGAATCGTCCCGATTCGCAAAGTCCACACGAGTAGTGCGACGAAGAACAATAGGTTTCCCTGCTCATCCGTCGTCGAATACTTCACCAGAAAACCGAAGTAGCCGCTGAGCGCTGCCGAAACTGCCATGAACAGGAACTCGGATCGAATGGGCCGGGCTGAACTACCTTCCATAGCGGCTCCTCCGAAAGGCGTACCACGCCGATGGGTGAAACTGGCGATCAGGTCGTCGAAACAAACTGCTCCAGGTACTGAATCGTCCTGACCTGCACATCATGTTCGGCCCGATTGACATCGCCAATCGAAACAATTCCTGCAAGTTCATCCTCCCCGTGGATCACCGGCAAATGACGAATCCGGCGGTCCTGCATAACGGCTCGAATCTCGTCCAGCGTTGTTGTATCCCGACAGCAAGCCACCGGAGTGGTCATCACCTCCCGAAGCAATGTACGGGCCGGGTTCCGTTGTGCGGCCACCACCCGGCGCATCACGTCGCGTTCCGTAAAGATGCCGACGATCCTACCCTCCTGCAGCACCACAATGCTCCCCACGTGCTCATCATTCATCAGTTGGGCCGCTTCGAGCACCGTGGCATGCGGCGGCAGCGCGACAACGTCAGAACCCTTTCCATCAATGATGATTGATACGGTCGGCATGCTCAGCCTCCTCGAACGTGCAGCAGAGCACCCCTCCAATTGTCATTGTCCCCCATGACACCAGAATATCAACAAGAATCTCGCCTGTTCACTTTTTCACAATCCTTGATACCCGTTCACGACACTCAGCCGCAATGACCCACCGACCGACCTATCAGGACCCCAGATGTATCAACATTGACGGCCCACACCCTTCAACGCTTGATCGCGAGGTCCTGCTCACTCAGTGCCAGATTGAAACCGGTCGAGTCGCGGGTCCGGGAGGCCAGAACCGCAACAAGGTCGAAACCGCCGTATTCATTCGGCACGAGCCGACCGGTGTCGAGACGCATGCAACCGAGCGACGATCACAGGGTCAGAATCGACATGTCGCCATCTTCCGCCTCCGCGAAAAGCTCGCCGTCAAGGTCAGAACCTGGGTCAGCCGCGATCATTACCAGCCGAGCCCGCTTTGGCTCGAACGCCGCCAGGGCGAAAAATTGCCGGTCAATCCATCCCATGAGCATTACCCGGCCCTGCTCGCCGAAGCCCTCGATGTGGTTACCGCCCGGCGCTTCGATGTGGCCGGTGCGGCCGGTGTGCTGGGCATCACCATGTCTCAGTTGGCGCGGCTGATTCGGCATGAAAAACACGCGTTCGCTTACGTCAACGAAGGCCGTGAGGCGATCGGCCTTCCGCGGCTCAAGTAGGCCGCTGTCACTATCATCGCCCATGCCGAGCGAGACGATCGTTGAAGTGCTCACACGACGTGCCTGTATCATTGCCGGCCAATGGGTCCCCTCCGCTGCCGGCACCGTGATCGACGTCGTCAATCCAGCAACCGGCGACACGCTCGGCCAGGTTCCCGATGCGGGGAAAGAGCTGACAGAGCAGGCGATCGACGCTGCGGCCTCCGCCTTTCCACGCTGGAGCAGCCGTCCCGCCCATCACCGGGCCGAAGCGCTGATCCGGATTGCCCGGCGATTGAACAACCATGCCGACGACTTAGCCCGCCTCATGACGCTGGAGCAAGGCAAACCGCTTGCCGAATCCAAGGGAGAGGTGGCGTACGCTGCGTCCTTTTTCGATTGGTTTGCCGGAGAGGCGGTTCGCATCGGTGGCCGCACCATTCCCTCATCTGTCACTGACAAACGCATCCTGACGATCGCCCAGCCGGTCGGCGTCTGCGCGGCGATCACCCCGTGGAACTTCCCTTTGGCGATGCTTGCGAGAAAGGCTGCGGCGGCCCTCGCGGCGGGCTGCACCATGGTCGCCAAGCCGGACGAGCACACGCCGTTCTGCGGCCTGTGCCTGGGCGACATCATCAACTCCTGCACGGAACCCGGCGTCATGAATGTCATTACCGGTCGGCCTGCTCCGATCGGCAAGTCCCTCATGGCGGATTCGCGGGTGCGCAAGGTTTCGTTTACCGGCTCAACCGAGATCGGCAAGCTCCTCGTTCGACAGTCCGCCGACACTCTCAAGCGCCTGACGCTCGAACTGGGCGGAAACGCGCCGTTCATTGTTCTCGACGATGCTGACTTGGACGCTGCCGTCCAGGGAGCCATGCAAAGCAGGTATCGAAATGCCGGCCAGACCTGTGTCTGCGCGAATCGCTTCCTTGTTCACGAGTCCATCGCTGAACTCTTCGCGACACGGGTCGCGGCCGCCTCCGCACAACTCAAGGTTGGAAATGGGCTCGACGATGGCATTCAGATCGGCCCGCTGATTGATGCCGACGCCGTCAGCAAGGTCACCCGTCTCGTCGATGACGCCGTGTCGAAGGGTGCGAGAATCATTGGAGGTTCCCGCCTCAAATCAAACACGCTCTTTGTTCAACCACTGGTGCTCGACCGAGTAACGTCCTCGATGTCCATCGCCAACGAGGAGATCTTCGGACCGGTATGCGCCATACAGTCATTTCGCGACGAGAACGAGGCAGTCGCGCTCGCGAATTCCACACCGTTCGGTCTGGCGGCGTACCTCTACACATCATCCATTTCCCGCGCGATTCAACTCTCCGAATCGATCGAGTCCGGAATGGTCGGCCTCAACACCGGCCTGATCTCCCATGCCCAGGCACCGTTCGGTGGAATCAAACAGTCTGGGTACGGCCGCGAGGGAGGTCTCGAAGGCATCGGGGAGTACTTGAACGTAAAGTATGTATGCGTAGGGATTTAGCTGTTTCCGCGGATCGCGTTTACAAAGCCGCGGACCATTCGTTCGATGTTAAACCCGTCAGGCCCGAGCACAGTCTCGAGAGCCCCTTCGGCCAGCTTCTTGCGTAGCGAATCATCCTCGAAGCAGCGCAGGATTTTGGCCGCGAAGTCGCCGGCGTTCCCGTCTCGATACATCAGGCCGTTCTCGCCTTCACGGAACGCCTCGATCTCTGGATTGTGCGACGGTAGATCGTCAGAAGTCACCACGGGGAGCCCATAGCCGAATGCGTGGAAGATCGAGAGTCCGATGGCGCGTGGATAGACAAAGCACGATGCGGACATGCACCATGGCGCGAGGTCCTTGTCGTCATAGATGGGACCTGTAAACACCACATGATTTCCCAGCCCCAACGAGTTCGCCATGGCCTTCAATCGTTCAAGCTCAGCCCCCTTGCCAACCAGGACCAGTCGCGCGGAAGGCCGCCGCGTGATCACGTGAGTCCACGATTCAAGCAGGAGCGGGACATGCTTATCCGCTTCCATTCGTGAAATGAAGACCGCGACGGAGCCATCCAGACCATGCTCACGCTGAAAGGCCCTGAGGGCCTCGGGCGCTTCGGACCAATGCGTCCGGGCAGCCTGAATCGGTTGCTGATCGATCGCATTGAGACCGACAAACACTCGCTTTGGATCGAATCCCTTTCGGATCAGATTCGCGGCGGCAGAGTGGTTGTAGAGGAGCAAGGCATCCGCATGTCGGGCCAACATGTTCCTCGCAGTGCTGCGCCACCACGATTCGTTCTTGCTGTAACCATGCCCCCAAAGAACCGTGCGAACCCCGCGCCTCCGAGCCGCTCGAAGCGTGGCTCCAAGTCCAAGAATGCGCCGATTCCACGTAAAGATCACCACGTCAAATTCACCGCTCGTCGCCATCTCTCGCATCGACGACTGGTACAGAAAGGGACCGATTCTGCGGATCGGTCGATGCCTGACCTCGAAGTGATCGGTCCCCGCGACCGTTTCCAGGCTTCCCATGCCCTCCGCTGCACAGCTGACGGTGAGAGAAATACCCGGTTGGCGACCCAGAAGATCGAACACGGGCACTCGATAATGCGGCAAAACCTGCTGAACAATGCAGACTCGCCGAGAATTCGTCGCCGCGTTGGCTTGGGGGTTGTTCATGCAAGGGAACCTTGAATCGGGCCGATAGAATACGATCGACGAACGAATCGTGTGACATCTCAGAATTGCCGCAAATGATCCCTTTCCAGCCCCTTGAGCATCTCGCGTGATCTTTGGCCTCCAACTGCTGGTCAGCGCCGCCGTTCTTCTCGGGTTCGCGTACATCCTGTGGAAGCCGCAATGGGCCATCCTGCCGATTGTGCTCATGTTCCCGCTCGAGCAGTTGCTGCAGGTCTATATCCCGCTGCTGCGCAACTACCAATCACTGATCAACTACGCCGTCGGCTTCCTGGCCCTGTTTGCGTTGCTCAGCCGCTTTTTCCGCCGCGAGCCAGTCACGACGGGCTACATCAATCGTGGCACGTATGCTCTCTTCGGACTCTATGCCCTCTGCTGGATCGGGCTGCTCTGGTCTCCCAGCCGGGATGCCGCGCTGGAGATGCTCAAGTTCAGCTTCCCGTACTACGGACTCATGGTCGTCATCGCGCCGCTCCTTGTACCGCGACTTGATGATTTTCGACCCGTTCTCACGGGCATCATGTTTGTCGGCGGAATCATTGCCCTCCTCATCCTGATCAATCCCGAGGCCTCCTACTACGCCGGTCGACTGACGCTTGACGTATCCCAGTATGCCGGCCAGCGGGGTGGCCGCGGAAATCCGCTCGCCCTCGCCGAGATGGGCGGCACCATGGCGCTGGTCGCCATGCTGATCCGGAGCGACCGAAGCCGGGTCTGGCTCACGGTGCTTCGGCTTGCCGCATTCACTCTTGGTATGGCGCTGGCCATCGGGTCGGGCTCTCGTGGGCAGGTTCTGGCGGCGCTCGCCATCGGCGTGGTGTTCTTTCCGGTGGCCCGAAAGGTTGCCAATCCACAGCAGTTCCTGACCACTGCACTGGGCCTTGGCGTCATCGGTATCGGCGTCGTGGCAGTCTTCCGCTATTTCGTCGGTGAGCAGAATCAGGCCCGCTGGGACCCGACACTGCTTGTCGACAATCTGTCCGAACGATTTGCACGCATCAGCGAGTTGCTGACCGCGTGGATCTCCAATCCGCTGGCCTGGGTCTTCGGGCTCGGAACCAACGCCTATTCATCAATCCGAACGGATTCGAATTACGTCCACAACATGATGGCCGAAGCCCTTGGCGAATTTGGAATCCTTGGATTCTGCATCCTGATCGCGTTACTCTGGGCGACGTACAGAAGTTGCCGCGGCCTCTGGCAGGACGCCCGAGAGGAACCCGATCGCCGTGCCACGGCCGCCATCGTCGGCGCCCTGAGCTTCTATGCCTTTCTGCTGGCCCAGAAGCAAGGCAGCTTCGTCGGCTCGCCCTTTGCATTTCTCTATTGGGTTATCGCCTGCCGAATCGCTTTCTTCGAGCAGTCCCAACCACAGGCCGTCGCCGCTGAGCCCGCGCCCGAGGATTGGGCCGACCAGACCGCGGAAGAAGCTGAATGGGATTCCGAGTGGGATTCTGAATGGTCGGCCGCCACCGGCTGATCGCATTCACCACCGCGATCAGTCGCGCAACTCAACGTTCCAGTACGCTTCGTCGAGGAACGCCTTCCACGACTGATACTTCGGGCTGCCAAGCCGCAGGGTGATCGCCGGATTTCGTCGCGGGCGGTAGGGCTTGCGAATCAGCTTCATCCCAGCTTCGTTGGGCGTTCGCCCGCCCTTCCGCGCATTGCATTTGACACAGGCGCACACCAGGTTGGCCCATGAGTTGTCGCCGCCCTGGACCCGCGGAGTGACGTGGTCCAGCGTCAATTCCTTTGTCGAAAATCGGCCGCCGCAATACTGGCACCGGCTCCCGTCGCGCGCATAGATGTTGCGGCGGTTCAGCTTGACGTGCTCTTTTGGAAGCCGGTCGTAGCCGAGCAGTCTGATGATCTTCGGCACCGCGATCGTGAGTCTCGCTGTCTTTACCCAGTCGTGTTTGTCTTGCTCGAACTGGGCCTGCAGTGCCGCCACTTCGGCCCAGGTATCAAAGTCGTAGTTGACGTATCGGCCTTCCTCGACCGCAATCACCTCGGCGACCTGCTTGACAAGAAGTGTGAAGGCTCGGCGCGCGTCAACAACACGCACGGCCGTATAGAGCCGGTTCAGAACCAGCACCTTGGCGTCAAGAGCAGTAGCGACTGCTGTCATGAAACATCTCCAAGATCGGCCCAAGCGGGAGCCGAGATTGCATCGATGCTAGCTGCCAGACCAAGGTTTGGACAATGGTTGCGCCAAGATTCACCAATTCCTCATGGAATGACGGTGCGGGCATGCTCGTCCCATAAACCGGATCTCGGGCAGGCGGTGCGATTCATACAGTCGAATGTCCGCCCTCGAATGATTCGGCGAATTCGTTGCCTGCGGTCGCCCCTGTGGCAATCTAGGCGTGGCGGATCCATTCGGGATCCTTGCTGCTCGACCTTCAACTGGAAACCAAGACATGATGCTGATGAAGATCGGATACGGACTTGTCCTTACCGCCGCTGCAGCAACAGGAGTCGTGGCATCGATTCACCCCTCGACGCAAGGCGAGCTTCCCACCGACGAATGTTCCCAGGTGTTCGCGCTTCCCGACAACGTCCATCCAGTGATCGTTTCCGGAACCCCAAAGGGCTGGGTGATGGAAGCTGGGCCGAGACTGTTTGATGCCTGGTTCAGCCCCTCCACCCCGCCATCGAAGCCGGCCGGCTCAAAGGCACCCGTTGCCAAGGCACATACTCACGCTCTGAAGGCCAATCCGTCCAAGCAATCAAAGCACACGGCCAAGTCGAGCATGCACCAGGATCTGGACAGGATTTTCGGCCGACCAAAGAACCGGCCTCGCACCGACTGGCAGCGCACCCGCCATGACTATGACCTCTTCAGCAAGAAGCAGCGCAAGTCAACCTACTTCGGATCATTCCCCGGCCGATCCTGAGCCTGCTGATCCCATCGTTTGAGATCGAAGACCGACTTCGGACGGTCACAACACGCGAAGGCCTCGCTACCCCCCAGAGGCGTTGCGTTTGCAGCACCGCCAAGGGGAAAGATGATGAAATCGTCGTGCTTCTCGTATTTGGGAACGCCATTCATCGCGTGGAGAGCCGCCTGAAGCTCGAGCAGATGATCACGCGTCAACTCAAGCTCGTGCTCATTGGGATGTGACGTGCTTCCGATCGGGAAATCAACCTGCGGTGTGGTGCTCATCTCGATGTGGGTGCCGATGACCCAGCACACTGGCTTGTCGGCCACGAACTCCACCATTCGGTCGATGCTTGCCACGTAATCGTTGAAATTGCTGATGTACAGCCGACCGGGATACAGCGTGTCTCCGGTGAACAGAATCCCGGTCTGGCGGTCGTAATACGCAATATGTGCGGTCTGGTGGCCGGGGATGGGAATGATGTCGATCACGCGGCCACCGAGGTCATACTCCACGGTCTGGGTCGGCCAGTTCGTGATTCCGAAGAAATTCTTGACCGCAGTCTGAGACGTCCCGATCAGCGTCGTATTCGGCTTGCCGTTGAATTGGCTGTCCCCCGAGATGTGATCTCCGTGACCGTGAGTATGGCTCACGATGAGCTGGATGGAGGTCTTCCGATTCTTTTGAAGCCAGACCCCGATGACCTCCTGCACTTTGTTGTAGATCTGGATGCCTCCGCCTGCGCCCGTGTCCTGCATCAGCACCTTGTCCTGTCCGAACAACAGATGCATGAAGGGAGCTTCGAAGTTGGTGCAGAGCGATTGGCGGATGACCGCATAGTCATCATTCACCCAGTGCACCTGCATCTTGATCTCCGCCGGGCAGCTCAATCCGCCCGAGATCCAGCCATTGGGTCCTCCGCCCGCGGGAAGCCACACAGCCTCCTGAACTTCCGTCCCTCCCCAATTGGAAAGGAGAATCCCCAGGTCGGCTCCGTCCACCGTGCCATCGCCGTTGAGATCGGCCGGCGATTCGCCGCGGTTCCACTGGCTCAGCAGAAGTCCAAGGTCGGCGCCGTCCACCGTACCGCTGTTGTCGAAATCGCCCGGCAGGCAACTCGCAGTGCCAGCCCCCGCCATCGTCGCCGTCAGAATTACCGCCGCAATACGCATCGTCGTCTCCTTGGTTCAACTCGGGGTTGCCGGTGGATTATGGCATCGTCGGAGCCGGACGCCAAACAATTTATGGAGTCCGGTCCTGGTCACCAGCCGATTCCTCGACCGCCCACTCCACCAGTGACGCCCGACCAATCACCGTCATTTCCTCTGATTCAGCCACCAGTCGCAGCTGGGCCGCAGGCCCGTTCTTCATAAGCAGCGCAGCGTGACCGCGCGTATAACCAAGCAGCAATTGCGGTTCTCCGGACCCGCTCACAAAACAAACTGACCTCGGTGAGGATGCCTGCGTTGCGATGGCCCCTGAGATGCACGCGGCCAGCACCACGCAACCCAAGGCGAAACCGATGGCTGAAACGCACAGCACCCGATGCCATCTCGGCAGGTGAAGCCGGACCGCAAGGACGGTCCAGACCAACGTCGTGATGGCCGCCATAACGTCCAAGCCCGCAGCAGCCGCGGCCGTTTGCTGCCAGCTCTCCAGGTCCGACAACAGCATCGGCATCGGGCCGACCCATTCTCGGCGCCACGGCGAGGTGACCCACCCAAACACCAGGCAGGCGACAAGTGATGTTGCCACCGCGCCAATGGTGTTGAACACGGTTGACGTTGACGACGGACGCGGACCACCCGGCGCGTATTGGCGGATCGTCACCAATGCCCCCGCCGGAATGGCCACCATCGCAAACCACACCATCAGCCATGGCCACTCCGAAAGGCCCGCCCGGAAAACATTGATTGGTGCTTCGATGATCAGGAGTGCTCCTGTCGCCAAGCCCTCGCTTGGATCGGCAAGCAGCTCCGGCGTCAGCATGGCCGGTGCGAATCCCAGCCGAAATCCGACGTATCCCAGCATCCACGTCAGCCCCACCGCGGCCAGCACGATCAGCGACGCAAGCGTCAATCGAAATCCCGATGGGTTTGGTCTGTCAGTTCCTCGAACCGAACGGACCGGTCGACGCACAACCAGTACCTTTGGCGAGGTCGATCCGGTTCCAGTCGTTGGCCGGGCGAGGTCGGTCATAGAACGATCGATCAACTCGCGGTGGGCTGCCGCGGATTACCAGATGGTATTCGCGATTCCGTCCCAACGCTCCCCGCCGCAATGATCACTTCTTGGTGGATCCTGGCGCTGGAGGAATCGTGAGCTTCATGCCGACCTTCAACGCCGCGGCGTCATCACCGATTACTGCACGATTGGCCTCGTAGATCAGCGACCACTTCGAGATGTCACCGTAATAGGCCTCGGCGATTCGCGACAGATTGTCGCCCGGACGAACGGTGTACACCACATCACCGCTCGCGGGTCGCGGCGTCACGGGCTCCCGTTGGGCGGTCTTTGGTGGAAGACGAAGCACCTGCCCGATCTTGAGATGCTGCGGATCCACCATGGGATTCGCCTTGGAAATCAGATCCCACTTGTTCACGTCGCCAAACCAGTCCTCCGCAATCGACGACATCGTGTCGCCAGATTTCACCGCATACTCGGTGTACTCCGGCGGCCGGGTCGGGCTGTTTCGAGGGTTGTCGGTCGCCGGCGAAACGTTCGGTTTGATGGGCCGGTCAGTCGGATCCGATTCAGGCTTCCCGTTCGAATCTGAATCAGTGGATGGTCTGGATGACGGCTTCGTCTCCGTCGGCTTCTCGCCGGGGGCGGTTCCGGTCGCCGGAGACTCATTCGAAGAATTCGTCGATTCGGCTGGAGCCGAAGCGGGAATTCCATCGCCCTTCCCCCCCGAGTCCTCCGGCTCTGTCCCCGGATCAACCGCGGGAAGCGTGTACCCTGGGTTCGTCAGGTCCGGAGATGGTTCAATCGGCTGAGGCCCCGCAGGCTTCTGGAGCGGGTCCATCGTAAAGGTCGGCTGAGACTCCCGGTCACTCTCTGTCTTCGGACCCGGTTCCGGGCGCATCGACGGATTGTGGTTCGGGCGATTTCGTTCATTCGCAGATGGATTCGATCGTTCAACGTTTGGCACCGACGGCGCCTTCGACTCGGTCGATCCACCGTCCGCCGGATTGGGCCCACCGCCGACAAACGCGTAGTACGCGCCGGCAATGCCAAAGATGAGCAGGAGAGTGACGAGGCCGATCTTGGTGCTTGAATTCACGGGCAGCTCCCGTTCAAAGAGGCAGGTCAGGTCGCAGGCAACGTCGAAAGACTGCCCTCGCCCTGTGGCGCTGGACCGGACGAGAGCTTGCGAGAGTACACCAGCGGCGCAGCGATCGCCACGGAACTGTAGGTTCCCGTGATCAGGCCGATGAAGAGCACGAACGAGAACGGCCGAATGGACGGGCCGCCAAGAACGTAGAGCACCACCAGTGAAATCATCGTTGTTCCACCCGTGATCAGCGTTCGGCTCATGGTCTGGTTGATCGACAGGTTGATCGTGGCCGCGGTAGCCAGCGGCAACTTTCCTCGATTTTCACGAATGCGATCCATGATCACGACGGTGTCGTTCAGCGAATATCCGATCAGGGTCAGCAAGGCGGCGATGACGTTGAGGTCAATTCTGAATTCTTCGATCAACAGCGCCCGACCAAATGCGGTTCTCGCAACGTAGTGCGAGAGAGCCACCATACCCACGGCGATGCAGACGTCGTGAATCGTGGCGACGATCGCCGCGATCGAGTACCTGAGTGAATTGAAGCGGAACCAGACGTAGGCCACGATGCACAGAAGCGAAAGCACGATGGCTACGACGGCTTGCGACGACAGCGTCGCCGCAACCGCTGATGAAAAGCTGCTGACCTGATCGAGCGATTGCGACTGCTTGAGCGCAGACGTCACCAGCCGCCATTCATCACGCGCCAGCTTCTGATCCCAAAGGCCCAGATCAACAGAAGTTCCGTTCAGGTCATTGTCTGCCACCAGGATCGCCACCGACGAATAGCCCTTGGACCGGTCGTTCGGATCAGCCGGATCGAGGCCGATGATTCGCGACCGCCGGCCCGCGGCATTGTTGAAGTCGGGCTGGCGGCGCATCCGATCGATGCGGGTCCGCACGTCATCCAGGGAAACCGGCGGCGAGATGTGTTCAAGCACAATGCCCACACCACCCGTAAAGACGCCGGTCGGCTGCACAACGTCCGGCCGACCGATGGCATCGCCAACGCGAGACTTGTTCAACAGGAAATAGTACTGCGATGGGTCACTCGAACCGTCCGAGCCGTCGAACGTGAGCGATGGCGCGATGTTGAGCCGGTCGCCGAACTTCTGCACGATCGCGGCCACGATCTCATCGCTGGGGTCGTTCTCGCTCTCGCTGTTCGGATTGGCGACCTTGATCTGGAATGACGATGCCTCGAAATCGCCAACCGTCTGCCCCACCGTCAGAACCGTGGCGTTGCGAAGCTCATGAAGCACCGGATTCTGCGGCCCTGCCTGGGTGCCAATGTCGTGAAGCTCGGTCTCAACATCTTCCCGCCGCAGCAATAGGCGCCCGTCCTGCCCGGCCGATTCACCGGGCCGCGCCAGACGCGTCGTCATTGTCGCCGCCACGCCGCCGCGGAACTCGGTATCGAGCATGTTCGGCCCGAGCGACAGCAACGACACAATGCCGATGATGCTGGTCACGATGCTCAGTGTGAAGAATGCGTACCGCTTCGAAATCCAGTCGATATTCGGCTCCAGGATACGGCTGATCGCCGGCACCGCCGTGGGCAGCATCGGAAGCGTCTTGGCGCCGAGAACCTGGTTGTAGAACACCAGCAGCGTGCGGGTCAGAAAGAGGGCACTGAAGAGCGTCGCCACGGTGCCGACGATCATCACCACCGCGAATCCCTTCACTTCCGTCGTGGCCAGCAGCACCAGCCAGAGGCACACCACGAGGTTCGTCAGGTTGCCGTCAAGAATCGCGTTGAACGCCCGGCTGAATCCAACACGGATGGCGGTCCGCAGGTTCTCCTTGTTGTTCACCATTTCTTCGCGAATGCGCTCGTAGATGAGCACGTTTGAGTCAACCGCCATGCCCGCCGTCAACGCCATGCCCGCCAGGCCCGGAAGGGTGAATGACGTCTCAATCATGGCGCACACGCCGAAAATCATCACTGTCAGAAAGGCGATCGCAATGATCGCAAAAATACCCGCCATGAAGTAATAGCACGCCATGAATACGGCGATACCCACAACGCTGATGACGCAGGCGTTCAACCCGGCCCACAAGTTCTCTTCACCGAGACTCGAACCGAGAATGTTGGTCGAGATCGGCTCCGAACTCAGCCGCGCTGACAGCGTTCCCGCCACCAGAACGCGCGTGAGATACTTCAACTCATCGTCACTGAACGTGCCCTGAATGATGCCGCGGCCGTTGATCTGCCCCAGCAGGTTCGGCGCTGAATACACCTGGTTGTCGAGCACGATGGCCATCGGCTCATTGATGTGGGCCGCAGTCATCCGTCCCATCAGCTGTCCACCCACGTTGTCCAGCGTGAAACCGACCGCAGGACGCCCCAATTGATCCGCCTCTCGACGGGCGTTGCGGATCGACCATTGCTGGGCCCCCTCATGGGTCATGCTTCTTGCCGGATCGGTGTAGAGAAGCAGGAAGTAACGCCCCGACGATTCATCCGCGACGAGATTGCGCTGTGTGAAGTACGCCACCGGATTGGCGCGAAGGGCCTCGAGTTGTTCCGGCTTCTCGTACCACTGCTTGAGATCATTGATTTCATACCACCCGGCCACCACGGAATCGGTGTTGCCAGGGCCGCGTTCGCGAAGCTGCCTTCGCATGTCCTCGATATTGACGCCCTGCTCGTTGCTTGGCGTCACGGCGATGTGAAATTCGAGCACACCGGCTCCGCGCAGCAGGCGCTTCAGATCCTCCGGGTCATCGAGCGTGTTTCGCTTGGAGTTGTACTTGTCAAAGGCCACCACCACATCGTCCATGGTCGATGCGAGGTGCGGAAACGACTTCTTCAGGTCGCCAAGTTCGACCTGCCGCGATGATGGACCCACCATCGGCTTCCCGTTCTCGTCGAGAACGTTCTTGTTGTCCTTGTCAACAACACTGATGGGCTCATCCGGCAGGGAGAGCATGCGGATGAATCGATTCTTGTCGAGCGAATAACTCAGCAGGTTCTCGCGCAGCTTCTCCTCGGTCAGCTCCGCCGTCGCCACTTTGAACTCTTGGGACTGTATCGCCCCGGCGTCGCCACCCTCGGTGCGAAGCCTGACCAGCTCACTCCGCTCGGCCTTCACCGATTCAAACGCCGCCTGAAGCGCTTCGGCCTTCGCCGACAACTCTCCGGCATTCGGAAACATCGATGGCAGATTCCCCGACTCCAAGGCCTCGCGAACGGCCTCGGTGTCGATCTCCGCACGCGACAGCACTTCCTCCAGGCTCGTTTGATACGCCTTCTGCAGTTCAAGCACTTCCTTGTTCGGCAGCGGCATGACGATCTCCAGCCGATCGCGGCCAATCTGCTGAATCGAGATATCGATGGTGCCATCGGGATTCACTCGACGCTTCAGTCCGTCAATGACCTGCGTCATCGTTTCCTGACGATCCGCATCGTCGGGAACCTTCACCGAGTAAATCAGACTGACGCCGCCGCGCAGGTCACGACCAAGGCGGATTCGATCCTTGGGTGGCCACATGGAGAGCCCGCAGATCAGGAGCACAAACAGAACCACAGAGACACGAACCAGAAGATCCTTCATTGAATTGCATCCACAAACACGCGTTTCAAAAACTCAGTCACAGAACCACTTACGTCGCAGGCGCCGACGATTCCTTCAGGATCGCCTGAATCGCACTTCGCGCAAAGGTCATCCGCGTGTTCGACGATTCATCCACCTTCAAGACAACCGTATCGGGCTTGATCTCCACCACCGACCCGATCACGCCCCCGATCGTCTGCACCCGGTCGTGCTTTTTCAGTCCGTTCAGCAGCGCCTCTCGCTTCTTCTTGTCTCGACGCCCGGTCATACTCATCAGCAGGACCATCACCACGATCGCAATCAGGGGCAGCATCCAGATCTGCGAAGACGAAGCGCCTCCGCCCGTCCCTGGCCCCAGACCACCGCCCCCACCGCCACTGCTGCCTGAGGACTCAAGCGTCGACTTTCCCGGCAGCGGCAGCGCATCCTCTTGGCCCAGAAAAAGAATCGGAAACTCAGACAGCGGGGTCTCGGGAGACGTGGACATACAGGCTCGCAAATTCAATGGCGTTCAAAAAGGTCAACCCGGGCCGGGTCGGACGTTCCCGGAGACGATTCCTCATCCATTGCGGAGGTCGTGTCGGAGAGCACCGGCCAGGCCCGGTACAGCGCAGACCAGGAATCATCCCGGATTGCCCGCCGAATGTCCAGCATGAGCCGCTGAAAATACCGAACATTGTGCAAACTGACCAGCGTGGGGCCCAGCATTTCCTCAGCCATGAACAAGTGACGAAGATATCCCCGGCTAAACCCGCCCAGGCACGTTTCGCAGTCACATCCCTCCTCGATCGGGTCTTTCGATTCCCGATGGACCGCGTTCCGCAGCCGCACTCGCCCATTCCGCGTAAACGCAAATGCATTTCGACCATTGCGGGTCGGCAGAACACAGTCGAACATGTCCACACCCGCCCGTACCGCCATCAGGATGTCGATCTCGTAGCCAACCCCCATGAGATACCGGGGCCGATCCGCAGGCATCAACGGGGCTGTGTACTCAACCACCTCCCGGATCGCCTGCGTCCCCTCACCCACGGCAACGCCGCCGATGGCATACCCGTCGAGATCGGTTGAACACACTGCCTCCACGGATGCTCGTCGAAGTTCCAGGTTGGTGCCGCCCTGAACGATGCCGAAAAGTGATTGCTCACCGGTTCGGCGATGGGCCGCGATCGATCGATGAAGCCATCGAATCGTTCGATCATGGGCCTCGCGAAGCCGCGCGTGGTACCGATCATCTGCAATGTCCCGGGATGAAGACGCCGGAGCGCAGTCATCAAACGCCATGATGATGTCGGCTCCAAGATCGTTCTGCACTTCGATGCTTCGTTCCGGCGTCAAGTGCACCCGGCTTCCATCAACAAAAGACCGAAACGTGACACCGTCCTCGGAAAGGTCATTGATGCCCGACATCGAAAATGCCTGGTAACCGCCTGAATCCGTCAGGATTGGGCTGTCCCAACGCATGAACTCGTGCACCCCGCCGAAGCCGCGCACCACCGCCGAGCCCGGGCGAAGCATCAGGTGATACGCGTTGTTCAGGATGATCTGCGCGCCGGTGCTGCGGGTCTGGGCCACCGTGAGACCCTTCATCGCCGATGCGGTACCCACGGGCATGAACGCCGGCGTGTCGAACAGGCCGTGCGGCGTCGTCACGCGGCCGAGTCGCGCCTGGCATTCCCTGGAACGCGCCAGGATCTCAAGTTGAGTCGTCCGGGCCATCAGGGTCCGCGCCGCCGCTCGGTATCGTCGGCCAGCAACCGCTTTTCCTCCTCGGTGAGGCTGTGGATCCCGCTGGTCGAGATCTTGTCGAGCACCTTGTCAATTTCGCTTTGCCGCGCGGGAGACATCATGGCCTGACGTCGTGAAGCCCGTTTGGCTCGGTAGTGCCGCGATGTCGGGTCGGCCCTGCCGAGAATATCGAAGAATCCATGGAGCATGTGTGATCGCCGGATAAAGAACCACCCGGCAAGGGCTCCGCCCAGATGCGCTGCCTGGCCCCCGGCGTTCTCGCCGTTCATGAACACCGTAAGAAGTGCGATTCCAATGAGCACCCATGCAAGCGTCGCCAGGCGCATCGGGAAAAACATCAGGTATGCGATGGCGTTGGGCTCGAGATATGCCCCTGCCATCAGCACGCCGAAGATCCCCGCAGATGCCCCCACCAGCGGCGTGGACACGTCATTGAACAGCAGCAGCGGCACCTGCACCGTCACACCGAGCACATCCGTCGCCACGATGCCCGCCACATTGAGGATCAGATACAGCACCGCCCCGGCAATCCCGCACAGCAGGTAGAACGCCAGATAGCGCTTTGAGCCCAGGTACTGTTCCACCATGGGGCCGAAGAAGAACAGGCCGAGCATGTTGAAAAACAGGTGCCCGATGTTCGCGTGAAGGAATTGAAAGCCGATCAGCCGCCAATACTCAAGCCGGTAGATCATGTCCCCCGTGGAGAACGAAAGGTAGCTCTCGATGAATCGAGCCTCCCGCACCTCCGCGTAACCGACGACCTGTGCCCCCCGCTCTTCGGGTGGACGATCGAGGATCAAGGCCATGCGCAGGTTCGGCATCACCGACCCGTGCCGTTCCGCATAGTACCTCAGCACATTCGGATCGATTCGATTCGGCCCCACCACCGGACCATAGCTCTGGCGGCTCAGGTCCAACGACTCGGTGGTCGGATTGGACACCATGTAGACCTGCCCCGTCCGCACCCAGCGATGCACCTTCGCCAGAAAAACGTTGTCAACGAAGAAAACGCCCACGCACAGGATGATCAGCCACGTGTTCACCGAGATGAGGCGCAGTCGGCCGCCGGCTCGTTGCGAAAACGATCCCTGTGACGCACGGCGGTAATAGTCTCGATCGTATAGGCCCATGAATCGCTGCTCTCTTCGGACGTTCGGAGTCGTCCGCCGCAGATTTCACCCGCCGGATGCTGCTCGACGTTTTCGATCCGTTTCCTGTTTCAGGAGCCTTCGTTCAGCGCGGGTGAGGCTCTTCATACCCGATTCGGCGATCTTCTGAAGGACTCGATCCACCTCGGCACTGTCCGCCATCTCCCGGCGTTCCGGATCGTCGGCGACAATCGCCGCTTCATACGCCTGGTCTTCGACGGCAAAACCCATGAATTCGTCGGTAAACTTCAACTGCCGCAGCGTGGTATAGCACACAATCCCTCCAAAGACCGCGATCGTCACGAGGAGCATGTTGGCCAGGACAACGCCGACGACACCCATTCCGAACGCGAAGAAATAGCCCACATACACCGAAAGCCGCACGGATCGCGAGTAGCCGATTCGAGACCACAGCAATGCCTGCATCATTCGCCCGCCATCCATGGGATACATCGGCAGCAGGTTGAACAGGATCAGCGCCAGGTTCGTCCAATGGACGAGATAGAGCGCCATCGTCCACCACGAATCCTGCATCAGCAGCAGGCCGTTGAGCGTGAATGGATTTGGAATCGCGGTGCCGAACCACTCCCCGCTGGCAAGCCCGACCAGCGGCGCTGTCACCGCAAAGACCACGACGTTCACCATCGGACCGCCGAGGACCGTGACCAGATTGGCCCTCCAGGTCTGTGGAGGTCGGCATTGCGCCAAACCACCCAACGGCCACATCAGAATCTCATCCGCTTCGCCGCCGACGCGCCGACACGCAAAACAGTGACCAAACTCGTGGGCCAGGATCAGCCAGAACAGTCCCGTCATCTGAATCACGGATGGAAGAAACCCAAGCGAAACACTTTGGGATTCCTTCGAGGTCGACTCAAAGACGACCTTCCCCAGCTGAATCAGGAAAAACAAGATCAGGAAGAAATGCACGCGAACGTCGATCCCCCACACCCGCCCCATGGGCACAGACCAGCTCATCGGATTGTCCAGCGTCGGACGCACCTGGCTCCAGTCGCCCCCGACCCGGCCGCTGCGGGCACTTCGGTCCTCGAAATCGTCGTCATGCCAACTCACGGCAGCCGCTCCTCCGACAGTCGCCAGAGCTGCATGGCCGCGATGGTCTTCCCATCACGTATTCGACCGTCTCGTATCATCTTCCAGACCTCGTCAATGTCCACCAGGACGGGCTCCAGCGTCTCACCCACCTCCAGGCGCTGTCCGACATGCCGCAGTGACCTTGCCTCGAACGCATGCATCAATTCATCGGCGAATCCGGGCGAGGTGTAAAACGTGCCGAGCGGACGGATTGTCGCCGCGGTGTAGCCCGTCTCTTCTTCGAGTTCTCTCAACGCGGCCGCCAGCGGTTCCTCACCGCCTTCGAGTTTTCCCGCGGGAAGCTCCAGCAGCCAATCGGCGACGGCGACGCGAAAATTACGCACCATGGCCAAACGGCGCTGGCCATCGATCGCTACGATCGTCACCGCACCCGGATGACGGACAATGTCCCGCTCAAGATCGATTCCCGAAGGATCGGTCAGCGAGAGACGCTCGACGTTGAACACATGACCTCGGTGAAGAGTCGTTCGCTGGCGAAGTGTGAGCATTGGCAGGATCATAGGTAGTCGCTTATGCCGTCGACCCCTCCCCCAAACGCTCCCATCGACACCGACGAGCCCTTGGTTCGATTGGTGGACGTATACAAGTCCTTCGGACGGCAGCCCGTCCTCAAGGGCATCAATCTTTCGGTCAGGCGGGGGCGGACACTTGTGGTCCTGGGTCCATCTGGTTGCGGCAAGTCGGTCATGCTGAAGCACATCGTCGGCCTGCTCCGCCCGGACAGGGGCGAGATCTGGTTCGACCGTACCCGAGTCGATACGCTTCGAGAGGCAGCACTCGTTCCGGTTCGCCGTCAGGTCGGCTTTCTTTTCCAGCAAGGTGCCCTCTTTGATTCCATGTCGGTTCGGGAGAACATCGCGTTTCCACTGCGGGAGCACACCGAACTCGATGCCGAGGGCCTCGACCTCGCCGTCAAGCGGGTGTTGCGCATGGTCGGCCTCCTCGACTCCATCGACAAGATGCCGGCCGACCTCTCCGGTGGGCAGCGCAAGCGAATCGCTTTGGCCCGGGCCATCGTGCTCGAACCGCGACTGATGCTCTACGATGAGCCCACCACAGGCCTCGATCCCATCCGCGCTGATGTCATCAATGAACTCATCCTCAAGCTCCAGCGAGAACTCAAGATGACCGGAATCGTCGTCACCCACGACCTGACCAGCGCCTTCAAGGTCGCCGATGACATGATCATGCTCCATGACGGGCATGTTGTCATGCAGGGTTCGCCTGACGATTTCAGACATTCACCCAACGAAGTTGTGCAGAGGTTCCTTCGCGGCGAGGCGACCGCGGATGAACTGGCCGCCATCGCCTCGCCCGTGGAATCATCCGGAAATCTCTGATGCGCGACAGCGTTCGAAACTTCCTCGTCGGTGTGTTCTCGATCGGCGCGCTGGTGGGCGTCAGCGCCCTGCTGATGATGTTCGGCGAGCTCGATCGGGTCTTCAAACAGCGATATACCGTGACCATCGATCTCAACAATGGCGGCGGCATTCGCGCCGGCAGTCTCGTCACCTACAACGGCGTTCCCATTGGCCAGGTCGATAGCCTGACGTTGAAGGGCGATATCGATCACCCTGTCCGCGTGCATGCCCTTGTGGGAACTGAATACAGCCTGCCGGGAAACGTCTCGCCCGTCATCCAGGCTTCGCTGATTGGGGGCGGGGCAACGCTCGAGCTTCAATCTCAAGGCGCCACGTCGCTCGCCGACCTTCCCAAGGACGGCTCCGCCGCCATCAAGGGGGTCCACCTTTCTCTGGCTGAGCAGATCTCGGCTGAACTTGATCGCCGCACCCAGCCCCTCATCGACTCCCTGGAGTCCTTCAACAGGCTCAGTGCCGCCTGGACCGACCTTGGCCAGAACCTGAATGAGCTCGTTCGTCCCGGCGATCCCGGCGATGAGACTCCCACCATACGGACCGCCGTCATCAAATTGAATGAGACACTCGACCACGCCAACGAAGCCATCAGGCTCGCGTCGGGCTGGCTCGGAGATGAACAGATCCGCCTCGATGCCTCCAGCGCTGTCCATAAGGCGTCCGCCCTTCTCGACCAGGCGTCACAAACCGTTGATCGCTACGCCAAGCTCGCCGACCAGTTCCGGGAGGACTCCCACCAGGTCGTCACCCGGCTCACACCCCTCATGGACGAAATGAGCCGAACGCTCGAACAGGTTCGCGTCCTCGCCCGGCAGGCCGCCGAGGGCGATGGAACCGTCGGCCTCCTCCTCAACAATCCGGATCTCTATAACTCCCTCAACGACGCGGCCGGGCGCCTGCAACGCACCCTTTCGCTCGTCGAGTCTCTGGTCGAGAAGATCAAGGCCGAAGGCCTGACGATCGAATTCTAAGCCACCCTCCACACATCGTCGGCCGCTTTCGTCTGTCTTCAGATGGCTGAAAGCAGGTACACGATGGCAAGCAGGCATGCGCCGACGAGAATTGAAAACGCCAGCCATCGCTCGAGCATCGGCCGAACGCCCTCAATCACCACCTCTTCATCGTGACCAAGGTCGGCGGTGAACCCCTCCATCTCAGCGTAACTCCGGGCCGGACGATCCCGAAGGTCGACCCCGCACCGGGCACATCGCTCCGCCTCGCCATTCTGCAGGAGGTCTCCGTCATACCCACAGCACACGCACCGGCGGGCGTGAATCCTTCGCTCGAAGATGGGAGCCCGCATGACCATGCCAGACCTAAGACTATCACCGCCTCAGCGCATTCCAAGTGGTTCCATTCCTCTTTCGAAAATTTTGATCGGACGGTTTCCCAAACCCGCCTCCGGCCTCGACGCGGCTGGTCGATACCCCTCAATCCGGCTAATCTGGCACCCGTCCGACAAGGAGTTCTGAGCATGCAGACGCCAAGGCGGGTGCTCGTCGACACCGTTGATTTTCGAGGCATCTTCAGGTTCCCCAGATTGCTGGGTTCCATTACGGCCGCCATGCAGCCTCCCCGGCTTCTGATAGGCCTGTTCATGATCGTCCTGCTGATCTGCCTCGGAAACCTCTGGGACGGCCTTCTGGGTGCCCCGGTCCCCCCCGGAGGCCTGGAGGTCGCCGAACAGAACGCCGCCGACGTCGCCAACACCAACTCGCTCTACCGCAATTTCCTGAACCGATTTGTGGCCAAGGATGACCTTCCGGCCAATTGGGAAACCGCAAACCTCTCCGCCTCCCGGGTCATCGCCTTGGGCACGTCCGGCTATCGAAAGTCTCGAGCGGAAAGCGCGAAAAACGAAAGCGTCAACCTCAAGATTCAGGATGACGCATTTCAGAAGGAACTCGCGGTTATCGAGCGCAACCGGCCCATGGGCATGTTTGAGGCTTCAACGAAGCAGGTCACCAAGGGAGTACGAACCATCATCGCCGGCGTAAGCGTGCTTGACGCCCGGGAAGTCTTCTCCGGGTTCGCCGACCTCTTCATCGATCTTCCATCCGGTCTCTGGCGCCACAGCCGGCTCTTCGCCATCATCTTCGGGGTGGTTTTCCTGGTCGTCATTTCGATTGGAGGCGGAGCGCTGAGTCGCATGGCCGCCTGCGAATTCGCCGCCGGCGAAAAACTCCGCGCCCGTGAGGCCATCGATTTCGCCATGGCCCGGGCGGCATCGCTGATCGGAGCGGTCGCGCTGCCACTGATCCTCGCGACCGTGTTGGGTGGCCTCATTCTGATCATGGGTGTCTTCGCCAACCTTCCCATCCTCGACATCGTGCTCAGCCTGCTTTACGGAGTTGCCCTGCTGCTCGGCCTTTTTCTCGCCTTCCTTGTTCTTGGCTATGCCGTCGGTTTCCCCCTCCTGCTTCCAGCGGTCGCCGTCGAAGGCTGCGACTCCTCCGACGCCTTTACCCGTGCCTACGCCTACGTCCTCGCCCGCCCGCTTCATCTCGTCGGCTATGTCACGGTCATCCTGATTGGTGCGGCAATTGGATATGTCGTTGTCGCCGGGGTTGCGGTGCTCGCCCTCAACGCCACGGCATGGCTCTTCGGCATGACCATTTTTTCCAACAACGCCGCCGTCGCCGCGGCCGGCAACTTCGAGCTCTTCGATCTCTCCCAGAACACGCCGCAACACTTTGGAGAATCCTTCCACACGGAATGGTCAGCCGCCATCATCGCGGCCTGGCAGACGCTCGTCGTCGGGCTCGTCGCTGCGTATGTGCTGTCGTACATCTTCGATGCGTTCACCCGCACGTACCTTCTGCTTCGTTCCAGCGCTGACGGGCAGGACACCCACGAAATCTGGCGACCGGCCCTCATCGCCGGTACCGCCGTGCCTCGCCCCGACCCCATCGTTTCATCGGCGGCTCCGCCTCAGGATGAGTTTGTCGCCAGCCGAACCGATTCATTCGTCGCCGCGTTCATGCGGGGCATCTTCGCCATGCGGCTCGGGGGACGCCGGTCTTATCGCGCGGTTGCCCCACCGCCCCCGGAGACCTCCAATGAGGACGTCTTCGGGCCGGAACTGATTTCTGAACATGAGCGACGAATCGCCGGCGTGCCCCCATCAAGCGATCAGGACTGATGATCCTACACGTCGTTACCAGCCGCACTCGAAGGCGGCTACGTGATGGCGAATGGTCGACCGGTCCTTCTCGTCGAACTCCACCCCGACGACATCGAATCGGATTCGCTTCCCCTGGTGCTCCGACCGGGCCAGCAGGCGCGACGCCAATCGAGACAATCGGTGCCGCTTCCACGAACCAACTGATTCCTCCGGCGCGGTGGGTCCGGCCTGCCGGGATTTCACCTCCACGATGACCAGCGACTCACCCGACGGATCGATCGCCACGAGGTCCGCTTCGTCATCCCCAATCACCAGATTGCGGTGAAGAATCCGGTATCCCTTGGCCCGAAGGAGTCGCGCAGCTATGCGTTCCGCAACGCGGCCGGATCCTTCCTTTGCTCCCCTTCTGAAGATGCCTCGGATCCAGGCGAGCACCCCTCGATTACCTCCAGTATCGCTGAAAGGCAACCGTCAGCAGCCGGGTCCACATTTGGTCCAGGTCATCCGCCACCCAACGACGCTTGAGCGACTGAATGTAGTTCTGGATTTCGACTGAGAACCGGCGCTCCTTGAGTTCCTCGATGATGGCCGTCTGCACCTCCGGGTCGTAGATGCTTCGTCCGGGAGCCGACGTCACTTCGCCAAAGTGGACCCACTGAAGCGTCGTTCCCAAGGTGAAGGCCGGGCTGGTCTCCCCCGGAGTGAGCTTGGCGATCTGTTCTTTGAGCGATTCCCTCAATTCACCGGCGTCAAACGTCCCGTCGGGATTCAGGGAGACCTCGATCCACTTCCCACCTTCCTCCATACCCGCCGACGTCGCGACGTCTTGAAACGGGTCGCCGTTCGCCAGGCGGGTCTTGACCTCGTCGATCTTCTCCTGGTCCTTCGCTGGGTCCAGGACGATGTGACGAATCAACGCCTTGCTTGGCGGGTTGAATTCGTTGTACCGGCGGTTGTACTCTCGCTCGACGTCACGCCATGACACGATGACCCGCGGACCCACCCGCTTGCGAATGATGTCATTCGCCAGAAGCTCATTCCGGCTTCGCCGAAGGAAATCCTCGAGCGAGATGTTCTCTTTCTCCCACAGCGCCTGCTCCGCGGCAGTGCGTGTGCCGCCCCGAGTCGCCATCTCGCGCTCCTGAAAATCCCGCATGAAGGCAAAAAGTCCCTGCTGCTCCTCTTCAGAGAGCAGCGATTCTGCCTCCGCCACGATCAGCGAACTGTTCACCCACGAATCAAATCGGTCCCGAACAATCTTCGCGAATTCGTTCTTGACCGCCTGAAGTCTCTCCGCAGACTGAGCGCTCCTCGCCAGCTTCGACGTCTGCAGCAATCGATCTCGAATCTCCAGCAGCAACTCGTCGGCAAACATCGGCCGCCCGTTGACCTGGCCGATGTATCCATCCACCAGCCATGCTTCGTTGGGTGAAATCAGGCTTGGTTCCGGCGTCGTCACGGCGGCCGGCCCGGCGTCGTCGCCAACGCCGGGGTCGGGGTCGGTGACACTCAAAGGTTCGGTACCGCCGGCAAGGTTATTGGTGCCCGCGGCATTCAAGGGTTCCTGGTGCGCAACCGCATGTGAAGTCTCATTCGGATCTGAAAAATCGGTCGTCTCCAGTGTGCGGTGACTGACCCGAACTTTCTCAGAAGATGAACACCCCGCGGCCAGAATCGTCAATCCCAGGATGATCCACGCGCTTCGCTGCGCCCCATGTGACTTCGGCATGCGGGCATCTTACAGTCCCAGCGCCTAGACTGGCGGAGACCATGAACGATCCACAACCCAATCCTCAACTGCACATCGATTCCGACTGGAAGGCCCAGGCTCAGGCCGAAAAGGAGCGCCTTGCTCAGAAGGAAGCTCAGCGCGAGAAAGACGGCCGCAAGGGCGGACCCGATGATCTGCCACCGGCTGATTTCAAGGGCCTGATCGGCATGCTCGCCTATCAGGCCATGTCGGGCTTGGGAATCATGGCCGATCAGCGGAGCGGCCGCGTAGTGGTCGACCTTATTGGTTCTCGCTACTACATTGATCTGCTCCAGATTATTGAAACCAAGACCAAGGGAAACCTCACGGACGATGAGTCCAAGGAACTCACCCAGGTGCTGGTCGAGCTTCGCGCTCGATTCGTGCAGATTGCTCAACTCGTCGCCCAGCAGGCGCCCGACGCTGTGGCGGCCGCTGGCGTGGAACCTAAAGCCGGCGAGTCGCCGAAATCCAGAATCATCCTGGAGCCGTGACCCTTCATCGCGAAGTGAGCCAGGATGATATGGACGCGGCGCAGGCTCCAAAGAGGGCAAGCGCCTGAGCTAGCAGGAGCCATCGGGGCAACCACCGGACATACAGGACCGGCAGTGCTGCACACCACGGCAGGAGGTATCGATCAAAGACGAACCCGGCATTGAGGGCATACATCAGCGCCCCCAGCACAACCGCCCACCACGTCCACCAGCCGACAATGGCCGTCGACCCCTTTGACGAACGCGCCAGCGCCGCCATTGCTCCCATCGACATCGACCCGACCACCACCGCGGCTCCCATCACCACCGGCTCATGCAGCCCACGGCGAACCGCGACATGCACCATCGAAGCGGTCAGCCCAAGAAACGTCGGCGCATGATCCGGACCGCCGCGCGAAACGAATTCCGGCACTGGCACGATCGACGACAATGACGGTAGCCAGAACACGGCCGCCACCGCCCCCACCGCGCCACCTGCCCACACCATCCAACGGTTTCCCTTCGTCATGGGCAACACAAGGGCCGGCCACACCAGAAGCGCGGCGAGGGGCGCCATGGCCGCAATCATGTACATCGTGTGATCGAGCTGCAGGCCGGAGCCCAGTTGATGCATGTCCTGATAGGCCGGGCTCACAAGTCCGCCCCACCGGATCCACAACGGAATCCGGCTCAGCCCGGCCGCGATTGACGCCACCCACCACGGCCATGATCGCGCCCCCAACCGCCAGCTTGCGATGAGGCATGCCGCGCCGGCGAAGGCGACGGCATGCACCCGTGAATGCAGCATGAACGAGAGCAGCAGGGCATACACCACGATCATCCACCACGTTGTTCTTCCATCCTCCTGTCGTTCAAGACCACGCAGGAAGACTGCCAGCAGCGCCAAACTGGTCAGCACGAAGAGCGGTTCACTCATCAGCAATTCACTGAGTACCAGTTGCTGCGGCAGCAGCAGCCAGAGAACCGAGACCGCGACGAGCCCGAACCCCGACACGCCGCATCGTCGCGCGACCCACACCAGCGGCCCCACGCACGCGACGGCCAACACAACCGAAATCAGTCGGAGTTGCCCGATATCTCCACCGAGCAGTACCCCCAGCAATGCATAAGGCCAGATCATTCCCGGCCCCTTGGTCTCTTCAAAATCGATCGCGGTCCTGACCGACCATCCTTCGGCAATCAACGCCTGGATCGGACGGCGAATCCATCCTTCGTCAAACGTCAATGCAAGGTCGGAAAGGTGCAGGCCCCAGCGAAGCAGGAACAGGACCGCGGCGACGAGCCCAACCGCCACCACACCCCAGAGCCACTCATGCTGCCGAGATTTGAGGATCGTGTCGCTCACAGGCTCTCCGCATCCACTCTCGACAACACCATATCCACTCTCGATGTGATGCTTTGCAGATCACCCCGGAATCGCCGCGGTGGCGCGACATCATTGGGCCACAGATACCGCCACGGCCAGTAGTTGTTCTCAATGATGTACACGTTGAACCCGGCGCGCTGATAAGGCTCCAGCACTTCCGCAACGCCCGGCTGCGAGGCCCTCCACCAGTGCGGCGAGAACTCGACAATCACTTCAGCGGTCCTGTTGAGGTCGCTGATCGATCTCGCAAGTCCGGCAAGAACCTCGCGCTCCGCTCCCTCAACATCAATCTTGATCACGCGAGCCCGCCCCAGGGTGGCCCGATCGATCAACTCGCCGACCGGCGCACTCCGAACCGAACCCTCCTCCGCCAGGCCGCGTTCAGGAAGGGACGTTGTCATTCCTTCATTCTTGGTCGGTCCCTTGAAGAGTGTGACGACACCTTCCTCACTCCCCGCAGCCGCCTCGATCACCTCCACGCTCGCCGCCAGCCCGCCATTCATGCCCAGATTCCGGCGCAGCCGGTCTGCAATTCGTGGCGATGCCTCGATGGCGCACACCCGGCCATTGGGCCCGACACTCTTGGCCGCAAGGAGTGCGAAGGTGCCGACGTTGGCGCCGACATCGACGTAGACGTCGCCTTCCATGAGTCGGCGCCTGAGATACGCCGCAAGGTCGGGCTCCCACGATCCGAAGAGATACACAAACATCTGGATCATGTCGCGAAGGCTGCATCGCATGCGGACTCCATCGCGGGTCGTTGCCACATCCTCGACACCGAGGTGAAAGAGAATCCATATCCATCGCACCACCAGCCAGAGCATCATCGGCGGCGAGAGCAACAGAAATCTCAGGAATCTTTCCCACGGAGCCACCCGCTGCCGATCCGACACGAGGACGCGGATCCAGCCTTTCAGCAGCCGGGCGATCACGATCACGGAGAAAGTCTCCGCCTCGGCACACCCCGCAGGTAGCGGGAGCGGATGCGCCACAGGTCTCCTGCAACAGTAAAGAAATCCTTCGCCCGAATTTTCGAACCCTTCACATCAGTCCACGTCTGAAGTGGCTGTTCGACGATCACATCCTCAGGCTGCGGCCGGTCAGTCCCGCGCCGATCCTTGACCAGCCGGGCGAGGATCTCCACATCGAAGACCCACCGTGAGAGGAATGGATCGCTCAGCAACGATCGCAATGAGTCGCCGGCGCGAAACAGCTTCGCCCCGCACTGGGTGTCATAAACTCCAAGGCTCAGCATCCATGATGCCAGTGTGGCAAAGACGCGGCCGACATAGTGCCTCGTCAGGTTGCGCCGCACCATTCGGCCGAGCAGGTTGACCCTTGAACCGAAGACCATTTCAATACTCGGTCGCTGTCGAAGGATGGCGATGAACCCGGCGATCTCTTCGAGCGGAGTCGCCAGATCGGCATCGAGGAATCCCACGGCGAAGCACTCGGGATGCCGGTCCATCGACGCAAGCATTGCCAGACGCACCACCTCGCCCTTGCCCCGGTTCTCCTCCAGATGGAAGGTCTCGATTTTTTCGGGATTGGCCGCGGCCAGGCTTTCCAGAATGTCGCGGGTACCATCCTTGCTTCCGTCATTGGCGAAGAGGAAGAGGATGTCGTCATGCGACGTCGCGAATGCCTCGAAGGTCGCGCGGTCCAGCCGTGCTGCCTCGTTGTAGCAGGGGACGACGATGATGACGCGGGTCTCGGGCACGAATGTCACTCGTACGGGCGGGCATGGTATCGGTTCACGCGCTGGACGCGGTCATGTCTTCGCTCGTCCGAGAATCCATGGGTAAGTCTCCCCCCGGAGAAGCCGTTCGTAGTGCTGGATCAGGTGAGCCGTGACTCTTGACAACGTGAATCGCTCCTCGATGAGTTTGCGACCCGCGTCGCCATATTGCCTCCAATGCTCGCTCGCGTTCAGAAGAGTCCGCATCCCTTTGGCCAGTGCCTCCTGAGACGTCTCCGTGATCAGGCCGGCACCGACATCGCTGATCTCGGGAAAATGGCAGCTCTGCGTCAGGAGGAGCGGCTTGCCCGCGTAGGCCGCTTCGATGATCGACATCGACATGGTCTCATGGCGGCTGGCCTGAGCGAAGATATCGGCATCCGCGAAAAGTTCGAGTCGCTCGTCTCCGCGAACGAGGCCGGGCAACATGACGCGGTCCGCAGCGGCGTGACCCTTGAGCATCCCTTGAAGAGTGCGGGTCATCCCCTCTTCAGGGCCGGCCATGACCAGCAGAGCGTTTGGGAAATCTGCAGCCACGTCGAGAAAAGCGCCAAGCAGGAGGTCCGGCCCCTTGATCTCGTGTAGTCGGCCCATCGAAAGAATGATGGAACGGTCTCGCGCTTCAGCGTGCCTGGCTCTCCACCGCCCCCGCGCTGGAAGCGACGCAAATTCAGTCGTGTCGACCCCGTTGGGAAGTTCGAAGTAGCGGAAATCACATCCAACTTCAGCGGAGTGGGCGGACTCCTCGCGGTTAAGCATCTGCACAGCGCTCAACCGCCGCAGATGTCGCCGACCGATGAGCGTGAGCCAGAGCTTCTTCTTGGCGGTCTTGAACTCCATGGGGTGCCGCATCAGCATGCCATGCATCGTGTGAACAATGGGCTTCCCAAGACGACGGCAGGCCGCCGCAAATCGAGCGCAGTACGGGCGCCAGAATGAATGCGTGTGAACGAGGTCCACCCGGCTCAGGTCCTCCCGGAATGCATTGAAGAATCCCGCATCGAGAAAGCCGGAGGCAACCTTGCGTTCAACGGGAGTCATCGATCCTGAAATCGAGCCCGGCTCGGGTAACGGCTCACCATGCCATGCACTCGTCCAGATCTCGATATCCACACCGGCCTGCGCCAGGGATCGGGCCATGTTGATCGGCACCGTGGCCAGGCCGCCCATGGCGGGGTCGAGGTCTTGAACAACGTGAGCAACGCGCATTCGGTTCCTATATCGGCAAAACAGCGGGTGCAGGCGACGGGCCTTACCCCTCAAGGGCCGACATATACGCTTTTTCGTACTCCCGGACGACCTGCTCAGCGCGAAGATTTCGCATGACCCATGCCCGGCCCTTGGCGCCCATCCCTTGAGAAAGGTCGGGCGCCCGGATGAGTTCCTCCACCGCTGCGGCCAGGCCGTCGCAACGAGCATTGACAATGCGGGCCCCCCCGGATCCCTCAACTTCCTGCCAGACGTTCACGCCGCGCGTGGTAATCACCGGGGCTCCGGCAGCCATGGCCTCGAAGAGGGCAATTCCCCAGTTCTCGTGACTGCTCGGCAGGACGAAAACATCCGCAGCCTGAAGCAGCGAGACTTTGAGAGTCCCATCGACATGGCCCAGCCATCGGACCCGTCCGGTGAGGCCCGAACGCTCAGCTCGAGAACTGAGCTTCGCGGTGTAAGACTGGTCGCCGGAACCTGCAATGACCAGCCGCAACGACGGAAGGCTCCGCGCGAGCTGTCCTGCAGCGTCGATCAGGTGCTCGATCCGTTTGATCGGATGCACGCGGCCGAGGAAGACGATGGTCGGCCCCGCCGGCATGGC
This sequence comes from uncultured Isosphaeraceae bacterium, assembly GCA_964407695.1. GTDB lineage: Bacteria > Planctomycetota > Phycisphaerae > Phycisphaerales > SM1A02 > CAYOWQ01. Next base: position 120,343 of record CAYOWQ010000002.1, read on the forward strand.
GATCGTCTGCTCTGCACTTTCGGGCCCTGGGAGTGTTTGAAATGCCGAAAGGTTGACGAGCAGCGGCAGCACGACCGACTTGCCCGCCGGATACCATCGCTCCGATTGCCGCGCCTCTTCTTGGGAGGTGCAGTGAACGCCCGCAGCCCCTTCTAGCATTCGGCGCCCGACAAGTGCCAGGAATACTCGCTTCTTGAATCCGCGATGTCGGATTGTCCATTGGTCGAGCATGCCGTGCGGCGTCACGATGTATGGCTTGCCAATCCGCCTGCACTCTTTGGCCATCGAGACTTCAAATTGATCCCAGACTCCGTGCAGGTGTACGACATCGGCGCTTTTCAGGTGATCATTCAGGCTGCCGCTCAAGCCCACCCGATCGCGCCGTGAATCGCCGCGACCGTAATCGATGACCTTCGGCAAGCCCGGCACATCCCGAAACCACTCCGGCGGCAGCGAGTCGCCCTGCCGGGAAAGAACCGTGACGTCATGACCCCGGGCGGCCAGCGCCTCGGATAGGTCGATCACGGCCCGCGGAACACCGCCATCCTGGGTGCGAAATCGGCAGAGATACTGGAGGATTCGAAGCGGCCTTGGCGCCATGGCACGTGGGAACTCTAATCGACCTGCCTACGCATCGAGTGGAGGCGCGGTTCGACTCTGATAGTGCTTATCGGGTTGACGTGGCACGCGCCATTTGATTCACTGACATGATGCCGCGTGTTCGATTCACCCGGAACATCCAGCGCCATGTGGAGTGCCTGGACGCCGACAGCGAGGGTGAGAGCGTTGGCGCTGTCCTGAGCGCCTACTTCGCAACCAACCCTCGTGCTCGTGGGTACATTCTGGACGATCAAGGCTCGTTAAGACGGCACATTGCAGTGTTTGTGGATGGGCGGCCGGTCATCGACCGCAGTGGGCTGAGCGACGCGGTGTCGCACTCTGGAACGGTCGATGTGATGCAAGCGCTTTCAGGCGGCTAGGCGGCCGCGGGTGGGTGAGGCATGAGCAATCGAATTCTGCTGGCGACACGGAAGGGCCTCTTTGCAGCCACGCGCGGTCGGAATGGCTGGGCCATCTCCGATGCATTCTTCGTTGGGGACAACTGCTCGATGGTGCTGGCCGACCATCGGGGCGGTCGGCGGCGGTGGTTCGCCGCGATGGACCATGGTCATTTCGGTGCGAAGCTGCACCGATCTGATGATGAAGGTGGATCATGGACAGAGGTTCAGGCTCCGAAGTATCCGGAGAAGCCGGAGGGCTATACGTCGCGACCCGACGCCAACATGGGCAAGCCCTTTGAATGGTCGCTGCGGCTGATCTGGGCCCTGGAAACGGGTGGAAAGGATCAGCCTGATCGACTGTGGTGCGGCACCCTTCCGGGCGGCCTGTTTGAATCAACGGATGCGGGCGCATCGTGGCGGATCAACGAGGCGTTGTGGTTCATGCCGCAACGCGAGGAATGGTTCGGAGGCGGCGCTGAGTACCCGGGGATTCATTCGGTGTGTGTACATCCGACAAACTCGAGCGACGTGACCATTGGGGTGTCGTGCGGCGGCGTCTGGCGAACAATGGACGGCGGTGCAACCTGGCAAAGTCGCGCCAAAGGCATGCGGGCGGAGTACATGCCGCCGGAACGGGCTTACGACGAGGTTATCCAGGACCCGCATCGCGTGGCGCAGTGCCGCTCAGCGCCGGAATCCATGTGGGTTCAGCATCACAATGGGATCTTCCGGACCATCGACGGCGGCAAGACCTGGGATGAAATCAAGGATGTGAAACCGAGCACATTCGGATTCGGCGTGGTGACCCACCCCACCGATGGCAACAGGGCATGGTTTGTACCAGCGATCAAGGACGAAAAACGCGTGCCCGCTGAAGGGCGGGTGGTGGTAACCCGCACCACAGATGGCGGAAAGACGTTTGAAACGCTGAAGGATGGACTCCCGCAGACTCATGCGTATCACCTTGTCTTTCGGCACTGCCTTGATATCGACGCGACGGGTGATCGCCTGGCCTTCGGATCAACGACAGGCGGATTCTGGATCAGTGAGAATCAGGGCGATTCCTGGACATGCGCTGCAATGCACCTGCCGCCGATCTATGCAGTGAGATTCCTCCCGGACTGATCGGCGGGTCATCGCATCTCGGGGATTGCGTCCACCGCGATTGCGACCCGGCACTCGTTTCGTCGATCAGGCGCGCAAAGAACGAGCCCCGCGTTTCTACACGGGGCTCGTTTGTGGCAGATCGCAGGGGGTTGGTTACTCTTTGACTTCGTATTCAGCGTCGATGACGTCGCCATTATCCTTCTTCTCACTGGACTTCGGCTCGGCGCCGGCTCCCGAGGCGGTCGCCTCGTAAACAGCCTTACCAAGCTCCATCGAAGCGTCATCGAGCTGCTTCAGGGCGGACTCGATCGCGGCCTTGTTGTCCTCCTTGAGCTTGGTCTCGAGGTTCGACAGGGCGCTTTCGATATTGCCGCGGGCGGACGGCGAGACCTTGTCGCCGTGCTCTTCCAGCGCCTTGCGGGTGGCGTAGAGCTTCTGTTCGGCGGAATTCTTGAGGTCCACGAGCTCGCGTCGCGACTTGTCCTCCGAGGCGTGAGCCTCGGCCTCGGTCTTCATCCGCTCGATTTCCTCCTTCGACAGACCGGATGAGCCCTTGATCTCGATTTTCTGGCTCTTGCCGGTGGCCTTGTCGGTGGCGGAGACGTTGAGGATTCCGTTGGCGTCGAGAGCAAACTCCACTTCGATCTGCGGCGTGCCGCGGGGAGCCGGAGCAATGCCGGTGAGATCGAACTTGCCGAGCGTTCGGTTGTCGCCCGCCATGGGTCGTTCACCCTGCAGCACGTGAATGGTGACGCTCGACTGGTTGTCGGCCGCGGTGGAGAATACTTCCTTCTTCGACGTAGGAATGGTGGTATTGCGCGGAATCAAGGTAGTCATCACGCTGCCGTATGTTTCCACGCCCAGGGAAAGCGGCGTGACGTCGAGCAGGAGCACATCCTTGACGTCGCCTACCAGCACGCCGCCCTGAATGGCAGCGCCGACGGCGACGACTTCATCGGGATTGATCGAAAGATCGAGCTTGTCGGTCGCGAAGACTTCCTTGGCGATCTGCTGCGCCTTGGGCATGCGGATCGAACCACCGACCATCACGATTTCCTGAATTTCCTTGGCTGAAAGCTTGGCGTCGGCGAGTGCCTTGCGACAGGGCTCCTTGAGGCGGTCGAACAGGCTCGCGGCCAGGCTTTCGAACTTGCTGCGAGAAATGGTCTGCTGCAGGTGCTTGGGGCCTGATGCATCAGCGGTGATGAACGGGAGATTGACCGTGGTCTCAAGCTGCGTAGAGAGCTCGATCTTGGCCTTTTCGGCGGCTTCCTTGAGCCGCTGCAAGGCCATGGCGTCCTTGCGGATATCGATGCCCTCCTTCTTGCGGAACTCTTCGGCCATGTGGTCGATGAGCACCTGGTCCCAATCGTCGCCACCGAGATGGGTGTCGCCATTGGTCGAGAGCACCTCGAAGACGCCATCGCCAATGTCGAGGATGGAGATATCGAACGTACCGCCGCCGAGGTCGAACACCGCAATCTTGGCGTTCTTCTTCTTTTCGAGGCCGTAGGCGAGCGCTGCCGCGGTCGGTTCGTTGATGATGCGCTCAACCTTGAGGCCGGCAATTTCGCCGGCATCCTTGGTGGCCTGGCGCTGGGCATCGTTGAAGTAGGCTGGGACGGTGATAACAGCTCGGTCAACCTTCTCACCGAGGTAGTCTTCGGCAGTCTTCTTGAGATCCTGAAGGATCATTGCGGAGACCTCGGGCGGGGTGTAGTCCTTGCCGCGAATTCGCACTTTCACCAGATCATCCGCGCCGCCGACGACTTCGTAGGGCACCAGCTTCTCTTCGGCCTCAACCTCGCGGTGACGCCGACCCATAAACCGCTTGATGGAGAACACGGTGTTCTTGGGGTTGGTGACCTGCTGATGGCGGGCGGTCTGGCCGACGAGGCGCTCGCCCTTGTCGGTAAAGCCGACGACCGAGGGGGTCGTGCGGTTGCCGGAAGAGTTAATGAGAACCTTGGGCTGGGCGCCTTCCATCACGGCGACCACGGAGTTGGTGGTTCCCAGATCGATTCCGATGATTTTTGACATGGTTGGGTTAGTTCCTTTCTCGCCGGGGGATGCCCGGCCACCGGACATGTCGCAACACCGGTGCCAATTTGCCCATTTGAAAACAGGCTGAATTCACGACCATCCGTGGCAGCATCGGCCAATCATGAGCACTCGCCCTGCCAATTTGACAGGACAATCCGGAAATTCACGCGGCCGGGGCCAGCGCAAGGTCTTGCGATTCGCCGGCCTCAGGGAGAACCGGCGAACCGCGCAGAACCTCTCGCGGGCGCTGGATGGAAAGCGCCCGCATGCATGTGGGAATTCGTCCTAATTGGCTGTTCACAACCTGAGCATCGAGCTCGCCGATGCCGTCGGCATGTTCGCAAGCCTGGACCAGTTCCTCCTCCAACGCGTCAGCACACGACACGGCCTGCGCCGACAGTGCAGCGATGGAAACCCCCTCCGATTTCCCTGCCGCTGCAAAATCCCGGAGAGCTCGGACCCAGAGGGCCGTCGCACCGATCTCGCCGCGTCGAGACCGATGTGACCTGCTCAGCAGTGATCCCCACCTCGACCACTCCACCACCAGCGACTGCACCAGCTCCATGGCGACCTCGGGCACGCCATAGGAGAGCTCAAGCACTCTCTGCAGGGCAAGGCTCATCGCGGCGACCCGGCGCAACCGGGGCTCTGTCCACTGGGCTGCAGGACGCGAAAGGTCCTGCCTTCCGTTTCGCAGAATTCGCTCGATAACGACTTGGAAGCAGCCTTCCCTTAGCCCGCGCTCGATGGTGTTGATACTCAGCATTTGAAGTATCCCTCTGTTCGCCATATGTTATCTACTGTTTGGTATACGTCAAGTGCAATTCGACATATTTTCGATTATTTTTTGGGTAACAAAATGCTTCTCTATGGCGCTCTATCAATCCGAGGGCGTCAATTCCCAATTGAGTTGTGATAGATTGTTCGGGTTCGAAACAGGAGAGACCGATGCCGCCAGAAGCCAACCAACCCGTCTATGTGATGGCTCCGGCCCCTTCCAACGGCCTTGGCCAGGCCGGATTCATTGTCAGCCTCGTGGGGTGGTTCACCCTTGGATTGCTCTGTCCGATCGGACTGATTCTGAGCTTTTTCGGGCTCTTCCGACGTCCCCGCGGTTTCGCAACCGCGGGCGTGATCCTCGGCCTCGTCGGCAGCATCGTTTTTGTGATCATCGGCCTCGTTCTTACCGTGGCAGTGACCGCCGCGGTCTTCTCTGGTTCGGCACTCTACATGGCGCTGAATGATCCGGAGCAATTCGAGCTAGCCGCGGACATGACCGAGATCGTTACGGCCGCCGAGTCGTACAGGTCGGACAACCACGTTCCCCCTCCATCTCTAACCACACTCGGGCTGGACCCCGATGCGTTGAAGGATCCGTGGGATTCGCCCTATGAGTATGTGCTCAAGAACGATTCACGGTGTGGATTCGACGTGATCAGCCGAGGGCCGGATCATCGGCTTGGATCAGAGGACGACATCACGTTGACGAGCCTCGATCAGCTGTTTTCCAACTACATTCAGGTCAACAAGACCAAGCTGGGAAATGGCGGCAGGATGGAGATCAAGATCGGGTCGCGGACCATCGAACTCCTCGCCGACGAAAAGGGAAGCACCATTACGATTCACGCGGGAGACAAAGTCATTCGCCTCAATGGAACCTCGGGCGGCCAGGGCAGCCTGAAAGTGCGTTCCGCGGATGGCTCGTCGAAGTTTGAACTGGCCGATGCCACCGTCCGATCTGTGGAACCGGAGCCCAATGATGCAGCTAGCCAGCCAGCTGGTGCGGCCGCACCGGCATCAGCGCCAGCTGCCACCGAGCCAGTCGTCGAGGCCGATTCGGCTGAATCAATGGATTGACACAGTCCGACCGTCTCGCTGACTCCGTCTCCAACGATCGGATTGTCGGGAACGCCGAGGGTCAAACTAGGCAGTTGGCCCAATCCTGGATATCCTGTAATTGAGACTGATTCTCATTCATGGACGGTTCACCCAGGATTTTCATTCGGCAGCGTGCGTTCGTTGCGGTGCCGTTGTCGCAACTGAAGGTTGGTGAATGGGCGACCGTGTCCATCGCGGATCTGCGCTGCGACGAATGTGAACTGTTGAATGCGATGGGATTGACCGATCAATGCCGCCTGCGGGTGTGCAAGATCGGGGAACCCTGCATCGTGCAAGTGAATCACACCCGACTGGGACTCTCGGGAGAATTGGCCAAGAAAATCCTTGTGCGTCCCGTTCCGCCTTCCGCTTCAATTCCATGACTCGGCCTGACGGCTCCCAAGGGATCGCGACCGCCGTGGTCGAGGCTCGACGCATTGCGATGCTGGGGAATCCGAACACCGGCAAGACGACCCTCTTCAATCGACTCTGTGGCGTACGGGCCAAGACGGCAAACTTCCCGGGAAGCACGGTAGAGTCGCGCATCGGTCACGTGAACTACCGAGGCAAGCGACTTGAGATCGTTGATCTTCCGGGAGTGTATGGCTTGAACCTGAACGTGCCGGAGTCGGCACTGTGCCGTGATTGTCTTGATGGAAAGATCGCTGGGTGTCGGCCGGATGCGATCCTTGTTGTCGCCGACGCCACGAACCTGCATCGCAATCTTCTGTTCGCAGCCCAGGCGCTTCGGTGTGGGCTTCCGACGGTTGTGGCGTTGAACATGAAGGACCTGGCGGCCCGAAAGGGCTTGACAATCAACTGCGACTCGCTGGGGCAGGCGATGGGGTGCCGCGTGGTCGCTGTCTCGGGCCGACGGGGCGAAGGGATCGACCAACTGCTGGACGCTCTGCAACTTCCCGAAATGACAACGGCAGCGCTGCCGCCCGTCGGCGACAGCGCTGCCTGCTCCGCGTGGGCAGAGGAGTTGGTCAATGGGAGCGTCGGCGGGACCGACGCCGTCGGTGGCGAGAGCGACCGAATCATCGATCGGCTTGATGCAACATTCACGCATCCAGTGCTCGGGTTGCTGACCTTTGTGCTGGTGATGGCCGGGCTGTTTGCGACGCTCTTCTTATTGGCCGCGTTGCCGATGCAATTAATTGAGTTGGTGTTCGATCGTCTGGGCGGCGTCGTGCATGCATGGCTTCCAGAGGGCGCTGTCGCCGACCTGCTGGCCGACGGCGTGGTGGGCGGGTTGGCGGGCACGCTGGTGTTCCTCCCACAAATCTGTCTGCTCTTTTTCCTGTTGAGCCTCCTTGAGGATACGGGGTATCTCGCGCGAGCTTCGTTTGTCATGGATCGGATCATGCGGCGTTTCGGCCTGCCGGGACAGGCGTTTGTTCCTCTGCTGTCGAGTCATGCGTGCGCCTTGCCGGGCATCATGGCAACACGGCTGATTCCGGACCGGCGCGACCGGCTGGCCACGATTCTCGTGGCGCCCTTCATGAGTTGTTCGGCTCGAGTTCCCGTCTATGTGCTTCTGACCACCCTTCTGTTTCCGAAGTCTCCACTCCTTGCGGGAGCGGCCTTTGCGGGGTGCTACCTGCTTGGAGCCACTGCGGCGATGCTGACAGCCCTGATCGCCAGGCGCACGATCCTGAAGGGAGCATCGCGGCCAATGTTTCTTGAGTTGCCGACATACAAGTGGCCATCATTGAGAACCGCGGCGCTGGCCGCGATGGATCGCTCACTTGTCTTTCTCAAGAACGCCGGCACGGTGATCATGGCGATCTGCGTCATCATGTGGTGGCTCAGCGCCTATCCCCGAGCGGACGCGGGCCCGGCCGAGTCACCTGCGGCGATCGTCGACCATGATGCAGACACTGAGTCATTGGCCGCGGCTGATGATGCGGAACAGGCGCAGCGCCAACTGGATCACAGCTTTGCCGGGATGATCGGGCGGGCCGTGGAGCCGGTGTTCGCGCCGATCGGGTGCGATTGGAGGATGTCGATCGCCGTGCTGACCAGTTTTGCAGCGAGAGAGGTTTTCAATTCGTCGCTTGCGGTGCTGCTGCGGACGGGCGACGACGTCGCCGATCCGACGGTGATCGAGGCGATCCGCAACGCGAAGCGTGACGACGGTTCACCGCTGCTGACGACGTCGAGCGCTGCGAGCCTGCTTGTGTTCTACGTCCTGGCGATGCAGTGCCTCCCGACATTGGCGGTGACGCGTCGAGAGACCGGAACCTGGAAATGGGCGGGACTGCAACTGGGATACATGTCGGTATTGGCCTGGATCATGGCGTTGATCACCCACCAAGGGCTATTGATGCTGGGAGTGCCCTGATGAGCCTGCCCTGGAACGATTGGCAGTTCTGGGTGGTTTCGCTTGCGGCCGTTGTGGCCCTGGCGATCCTGTATCGCGTATTTCGGCCTGCGAAACGAACACAGGATGGCTGTCGAGGCTGCCCTTCGAAGGGGGTTGAAGCGTCTCGGCGAGCGTCGCTGACGATTGAACGCCGAAAGCCTGCAAAAAGTAATTGACTCTGGGCATCGGTGCGCCCACACTGGGAAGTCGGTCGCGGCCGGACCGTGATCTTTCAATTCGCACAGGAGAGGGACCAGATGAAACAGCGGCAGGTTATCGGAATTGCCCTGGCGATATGGGCCGCGGGCTCGTCAATGGCTTCCCAGGTCAGTGTGAATTGGATCGGTCGATCCGGCGGTGTGTGGGGCACCTCGACAAACTGGAATCCGCGCGTGGTGCCCAACAACGGGGCGGACACGTATCTCGTGGGAGTGACTGATGGCGCAGCGTCGGTGATCATCAACGTCTCACCGGTGATTGACGGCTTGACCATCGGCGACGATGACCTGGTGACGCTGAACAACAATCTGCTGCTCGGCGTGGGACCGATCAGCAATGACGGCGTGCTGTTCATCAATTCCCTGGGGAACACTACTGACCTGCGGGTGCAGTTCTCGACGGGATGGTCTGGCTCGGGCCAGGTTTCGTTTTCCAACACGCAGGCGAATCGCCTGTATGGCCTGAACAACGGTATTCGGCTGACCAATGAACTCGGTCACTCGATCATCGGGAGCCTGCAATTGGGCATCAACTCGCTGGCCCTCACCAACCACGGTCTCATCGAGGCCACACTATCCAATGGCATCAACCTCGACGTGACCGACGCCCAGACGCTGATCAACGACGGCATCCTGCAGGCCAGCAGCGGCTCGCAGCTGCAGGTCGTTGGGGGCACCACCATTGCCAACACCGGCGGACTTATTCGGGCTCTCGCGGGCAGCGAGGTTCGCCTTAACGGGACCACCACGATCATCGGCGGCACTCTGGGTACCGAGGGCGACGGCATCCTTCGGAACTCAAGCACGCTCACCCTCGACGCGGTGACACTGGACGATGCGCTCACCATCAACAACGGCACCCTGACCATTCTCAAGAACGACAACGTCCTGATCGGCCCGCTCAACGTCAACTCCGGCGGCAACTCCACCGATCTTCGTTTCGACACCACGCCCTACACGTTGACCGACAACGCCCTGATCAACTGCACCAATACCCAGACGAATCGCCTCTACGGCCTCACCAACGGGCACCGGCTGATCGTTCCTTCTGCGGCCACGATTCACGGCGGCATGCAGCTGGGCATCAACCAGATGGCCCTGACCAATCATGGACTGATCGACTCGGACTCATCTGCCGGCATCAATGTTGACGTGACCGACGCCCAGACGCTGTTCAACGACGGAATTCTCCGGGCCAGCAACGGCTCGGTGCTTCAGACTGTTGGAGGCACCACGATCGACAACACCGGCGGGCTCATTCAGGCTCTCGCGGGCAGCGAGGTTCGCCTTAACGGGACCACCACGATCATCGGTGGGACGATCATGACCGACGGAACGGGAGTCATTCGGAACTCAAGCACGCTCACCCTCGACGCGGTGACACTGGACGATGCGCTCACCATCAACAACGGCACCCTGACGATTCTGAAGAACGACAACGTCCTGATCGGCCCGCTCAACGTCAACTCCGGAGGCAACTCCACCGATCTTCGCTTCGACACCACTCCCTACACGCTGACCGACAACGCCCTGATCAACTGCACCAATACCCAGGCGAATCGACTCTACGGCCTCACCAATACGCATCGGCTGGTCGTTTCGGAGTCGGCCACGATTCACGGCGGCATGCAGCTGGGCATCAATCAGATGGCCCTGACCAATCACGGCCTGATCGACTCGGACTCATCTGCCGGCATCAACGTTGACGTGACCGACGCCCAGACGCTGATCAACGACGGCATCCTGCAGGCCAGCAACGGCTCGGTGCTTCAGACTGTTGGAGGCACCACGATCGACAACACCGGCGGGCTCATTCAGGCTCTCGCGGGCAGCGAGGTTCGCCTTAACGGGACCACCACGATCATCGGCGGCACTCTGGGTACCGAGGGCGACGGCATCCTTCGGAACTCAAGCACGCTCACCCTCGACGCGGTGACACTGGACGATGCGCTCACCATCAACAACGGCACCCTGACCATTCTCAAGAACGACAACGTCCTGATCGGCCCGCTCAACGTCAACTCCGGCGGCAACTCCACCGATCTTCGTTTCGACACCACGCCCTACACGTTGACCGACAACGCCCTGATCAACTGCACCAATACCCAGACGAATCGCCTCTACGGCCTCACCAACGGGCACCGGCTGATCGTTCCTTCTGCGGCCACGATTCACGGCGGCATGCAGCTGGGCATCAACCAGATGGCCCTGACCAATCATGGACTGATCGACTCGGACTCATCTGCCGGCATCAATGTTGACGTGACCGACGCCCAGACGCTGTTCAACGACGGAATTCTCCGGGCCAGCAACGGCTCGGTGCTTCAGACTGTTGGAGGCACCACGATCGACAACACCGGCGGGCTCATTCAGGCTCTCGCGGGCAGCGAGGTTCGCCTTAACGGGACCACCACGATCATCGGTGGGACGATCATGACCGACGGAACGGGAGTCATTCGGAACTCAAGCAATACACAGCTCGCCAACCTCACCAACACCGGCTCCTTCATCAGCAACAACGGCACTACATTGGATCTACTTGGTGTCGTGACCAATGACAATGTGATCTCGATCAACTCCACCGGCAACACCACGGATGTTCGCGCCGTGGCTGACGGCGCCACACTCGCCGGCTCCGGAATGATGAGTTTCTCAAACACGCAGGTGAACCGACTGTACAGCACGAACTCGGCCTTCCGGATCTACAACGGTCCCGATCACACAATCGCGGGATCGGTGCAGATCGGCATCAATCAATCCCGCTTCACGAACCAGGGAACATTGCTGACCAATACATCCAACGGCATGACCATCGATGTCAACGACGCCGGCGACTTTACCAATGAGGGGCTCTTCCACCTCTCGGCCGGAAATGTCACCGTCAACCCGGGACCGTTCATCAACAGCGGCACCCTGGTGATTGACTCCGGCCGCACGCTGACGCGGGCCGCGTCCTGGCCGATCAGCCAGACGGGCGGTTTGCTGGAGGTCAACGGCACCCTGGCCCTGAGCAGCGCATCGGTCAATGTGACCGGAGGCACACTGGGCGGAAACGGAGTCGTCAATGGAAACGTGTCTAATTCTTCCGGCAACGTGAACCCCGGCTCCTCCGCAGGGATACTGACGGTCAATGGGACCTACTCGCAAGGGGCAATGGGCCAATTCACGGCTGAGGTCGGAGGCTCAGACCCCGGCGCCGGGCATGATCGGCTTGCCGTCTCATCAACGGCGACACTGGCCGGCAACCTGACCGTGGCGAGAATCAACGGCTTCATTCCGAACGTGGGGCAGGAGTTCACGATCCTCACGGCCAGCTCGCGCATCGGCACGTTCGATTCGGTTTTCTCATGTGATCCGATCAATGTCGTCTACACCGACACGAGCGTCAAAGTAGTCTATGGCTTCGTCAGCAACGTACTCGGCGACGTCAATGGTGACGGGCTCGTGGACGGCGCTGACCTCGGCTTGCTGCTTGGCTCCTGGGGCGAATGTGAGGATGTGTGCTGTCTGGGCGACCTGAATCAGGATGAGAAGGTCGATGGTGCCGACCTCGGCCTGCTTCTCGGCAACTGGTCATTCTGAATCGCCCGCACTGACACCGGCCGAGAGCATTGCACGGCTACGATGAAGCCATGACACGCTCTCGGATTCGCTGTGTGGTTTTTGATGCCGGAGGCGTTGTGGTTCGCATCTGCCGCAGTTGGGAGGAAGGATGTGCTGCGGCCGGACTGCCGGTGCGCGATGACGGCAAGCGCGGTTCCACGGCTGCCGCCCGTCGGGAAGTGATCGAGGCGTATCAAACCGGCCGCATCGGGTGCGATGAGTTCGCCCAGCGAATCAGCGATATTCTCGACGGGACCTATTCGCCGAAGGAGATCATGCAGGTGCATCGTGCCTGGATTCTCGGGGAATATGAAGGCGTCAAGGAAGTTGTGGGGCGAATTCACGAATCTGGGCTGGAGACGGCGATGCTCTCAAACACCAACCACTCCCATTGGATGCAGATGGAGGAACCGGGTCGATTCCCTGCATTCAAATCGGTGCGGCAACGGCATGCTTCACACCTGCTGGGTCTGCACAAGCCGGACCCCGCGATCTATCGGGCGCTGGGCGAGCGGGTCGGGGCGACACCGGCCGAGATTCTCTTCTTCGATGACCTCTCGGAGAACGTCGATGCAGCACGACGATGCGGATGGAGGGCGGTGCAGATCGATCCATTCGGCGACACCGCGCAACAGATCATCAACGCCTTGGAGCACGAACAGATGCTCACCGCCACGGTATGACGCATCGAACGGCTCTTCTGGCCTAGCTTCGTACCGCGGATGGCGTCCGATTTCGTGGCTCGCGCCCGGCAACCGCGACGGGTCGGCGCATGTACTCAGGAATCTGAACGGAATAGTTCGAGAGCAGGGTCGGAGCGATGTCGAGCGTGGAAATCTGCGTCCGGGCGATTCCGGTCTTATCGGAGCGGTCTCGCGGGTCGTAGACAAGCAACGCGCCGTCGGGAATGTGATATGCGCTGGCGCCTGACTTGTCCTCGATCTCCACGTTCTTGAGGCTCATCTCTTCAAAGGTCACCTCGCGGCCTTCAAACATGCCCTTCTGCGGCTTGTCGTAGAGATTCGGGTGACCAAGGTCGATCGAGAAGAATCCGTTGGCTGCCTTTCGGAATCCGACTGGCTTGCCATCAATTTCGAGGGACTGAAGTTTTCGCTCAAATTCCTCGGTCCGCGTCGGAGTCACCGTCAGATTCACTTGCGGAAGCATTGCCGGGAGGCGCTGCCATTGCGTCCGATCGAATCCAAGGAACTGCATGAACTTGTGAAGATCGTCAACATAGAGCTGCGTTTCGAGCGGCCGGGCCTGAGTGGCGGCCTGACCCATGCTGGTCGCGATCCAGAGCGTGTATTCCTGATTGGCGTCGACCCACTTCAGGAGCCGCGCGAGAAACTCATCGAATTTGCCCATCGTGAAATCGATCTCGTGGCAATAAGTCTTCACCCAGTCATCGTCGTATCCGAAGGTTTCATAGTCCTCGGGAAACGCCGCGGCCCAGAATCGATGCATGCTGGAGGCAACGTGATTCGTAAAGAACGTTGTGAATGCGGGCTTGGTCTTATCGAGCTGCTTCATGAAGATGTCGAAGGCCAGCACCACCTGATACGTGCGGCGGCGAACCTTGGTCCAGTTGTGGACGCGCTCGTTCACGAGTTGCGAGCCGACGTCCATGAACGTGGACCACTTGAACCCAAGCTCCGGCGATTTGGCGAGAAGCTTCAACGCCGAACTCCATGGCACAGAGGTAGACACATTTCTCGCCGATTCCTTCACCATGGCGAGGTTGAACGCCTGGAAGAGCGAAAGGATCTCCGGGAAACACTCGCTCCCGGCCGCGAACGTGTCGGGAAGGTAGAACGAGTAGTTCTGCAGGTCCGTCGGCATCGGATAGGTATGCAGCGATCCGCAGATGCCGGTCGAGATTCCAGCCTTGGTCAGAAGATGCCAGAGGGGTGGAAACTCCTTGTCCACATCCACGAGGTCCTGGCCAAAGTCATAGATGAGGTGCTTTCCATCATGCACACCGCGATGAAGCGACGGCCAGGTCCTCCACGGCGAGAGGTGGCCCACCTCCTCGGTGTAGGTGTCGTAGTGATGGAATTCTTTGTAGCGCTTGGCGAACGTTGAGTTGGGCCGCCATCTTCGAAACTGATCGATAATCTTGAACGGGACTTCGTTCAGCTCGAAAAGAATGATCTTTCTGTCCACCTGAGCTCTCCTCTTCGGGCGGCTGCAACGCAACTACACCGTACCACCTTCGGTTTCAGTCTATCCCCGGCTTCATGTGAATGCCATAGATTCGCCGAACCGAACCCTTCTCGGACGGCACAGCCTGTTTCAATCAGCGCATTGGGTTCGCCGGCGTAATACCCAGATGGTTCAGGATGCGTTCACCCAACGCTTCGACTGAGTAATACCGAGCAACGTCGGGGCCGGCCGCGGAAAGCCGCTGGTGAAGCCCCTCGTCGGTCAGCAATCGATCCATGGAATCTGCCAGCGATCCTGAGTCCCACGCGCGGAATCGAACACCGGCAATCTTGCCATCCGCCTCGATGGTGCCGGCAACACCGCCATAATCGGGAACGACCGCCGGGACTCCGCGAGCGATGGCCTCCACCGGCACCATGCCGAAGGGTTCACGATGGATCGATGGATAGACAACCATCCGGCTCACCGTAAACAGCGCTGAACGGACCTCGTCGGGAACAAATCGCCGCCAGTGAACCGGCAGACGAAGCTCCTCAGCGATGCGCTTGCACACCGCCGCGTAATCGTCACCCCAGAGCGTCGGCCCGGCGATGGCAATTTGCAGCTTTCGGTCGCGTTGGCGCAGCATGGCGGCGGCATAGAGCAGGAGATCGATGCCCTTCTCAGCATCCTGTCGCCCGAGGTAGGTGATCAGGGGCACCTCCGGTTCAAATCCGCTGAAGCGCTCGCGGACGAGTTCCTTCGCTCGCTGCATTTCGATCCGATCGCCTGGGTCCACCATGGGCACTCCCGGCGGGATCGCCACGATTCGTTCGCGCGGTACGCCGATATCGGCCTCCACCCGAAGGGCGTAATCGTCGCTCACGGCAATGGCACGATAATTCGATCGCTCCACAGTCTCCACGAGGCGGTCGTAAAGTTGCCGTTCGCGCCCGATCGACCGGGCATACATCGAATACAGCTCATAGCCCTGAAACGTCACGAGGTACCGAATGTCGCCGCAAAGCTCGGGATAGTCTCGCCGAGCGGCGTCAACAAACGGGCACAGCATTTCGAGCATTGGAAGCACGTGGGTCACGCCGGCCCGATGAAATCCATGGGCCAGTCGGCGCACAATGGTTCTCTGCCGGGAGATGCCCTCACAGAGAGCCAGCATGAGTGGTTCCATCGTCCGGTTCAGGACGTGCGGACGTTGCTGCAGCCAGTGAGATCGAGCGCGGTCGTTGAACGCAAGGTTCAGCACGCGCCCGGTGCGATCCAGAACCTCTCCCAGCGGAGGCATGGGTGAAGGTCCGAACAGGAATCGCATCCCCGAAAAGAGACGATGCTGTGGGATCTCCGGATGCAGCGATGTGCTGCGCGACTGAGCGATCGCCCACCAGACGTGCACCGCGAAGCCGCGCCGATGCAACTCGTTCGCCAGGCGGATGTCTCGGATCAGGGCGCCCGACAGGGCGCCGCCGACCAGGATCATGGCGAACACAGGCTTCGATGGAGCGGTTGCGGCCGCGGACTGCATTGCCCGGATTCTACTGATAGAATTCGTCGATGCAGGCCCCGGAAGTGGAGCGTCGGGTACTCACCTCGGAGTCGGCCCGAGAGATCGACCGGCTTGCGGTCACGCGGTATCGAATGCCGTCCATACTTCTGATGGAGAACGCCGCGGCCAACGCGGCTCGAATCCTCATCGAACGACGATCTGACCTGCGCCGGGCGGTGATTGCGTGCGGGCCGGGTAACAACGGAGGGGATGGGTACGCGATGGCACGGCATTTGAGCAATGCCGGAGTAGCGGTGAAGGTGGTGGCCATGGGTGCACCCCGGACTCGAAGCGATGCCCTTGTGCAGCGTGATATCGCCCATGCGATGGGAATTCAGATCGTCGAGTGGCCTGAACGGCCGACGCAGCCCGTCGAACTAATCGTTGATGGACTCTTTGGAACAGGGCTGGACCGGACCGTGGAGGGCGCAGCCGCTGAAGTGATCGGATGGATCAATGAGTGTCGGCGCGGGGGCGCCACAGTCGTCTCGCTCGACATTCCGAGCGGGCTGCATTCTGATCGTGGGGTTCCCTTGGGCACAGCCGTGGAGGCTGATCTCACGATCACGTTTGCCGGCCTGAAGTCGGGTTTGCTTGCAGCCGGGGCTGACCGGTTCGTCGGAACGGTGGTCGTGGCTGACATTGGCGTCCCTTGTGAGCTGGTTGAAGCGCTGGCTTCCCGGGATGGGCGGGTGATACCGAACACGGGCTGAACCCATCGACCCTGAGCAGAACGGCGATTATGATGTTGCCTGTGCGTTGAAGGGCAACCGGCCGAACGCCGAGACACCATGAGTGACCAATTCACTACCAGCGAACCGCCCCTGGCGTTGGACGGCCTTGAACTGCCGGACCTGAAAGACGCATCCATTCTCTTGGTGGACGACAACGGCCAGAATCTGGAACTCATGGAGGCCTATCTTGAGAGCCTCCCCTGCCGAATCATCACTGCCACGGATGGTGTGGAGGCCGTGCGAGCGGTGGAAACCGAATCACCGGACCTGATCCTGTTGGACGTGATGATGCCGCGGATGTCGGGATTTGAGGTGTGCCAGAAGATCAAGGCCAATCCGCAGACCCGCGACACCGTGGTGATCATGGTGACGGCGCTGCACGAAATCGGGGATTTCGAGCGTGCGGTGGAATGCGGAACGGACGATTTCCTGACCAAACCGGTCAACAAGCTGGAACTGATCACCCGGGTGAAGTCGCTGCTCCAGGTCCGACAGCTCAAGAAGCTCTACTCAATGCTGAAGGAGCGGGCCGGGCTGGCCGATCGACCGTTTGGGGCTGAGCCATCCACCTGAACCTGTTTGGCAGGCGGATGCGGAATGCGGGGCCCGGTCGAGGTGTCTTGGGAATGATGAGGCCTGAGCCTTCAATCGCTGGGACGCCGGGTGACAATGGCGGAGGTTTCAGCCTGCCGTCGCCAGATGCTGTGGCGTCCTCGCGGCTCAAGCGTCAGTTGCAGATGATCCAGATACATCCTCAATGCGGTCGCATCAAAGAAGGCCAGCCAATCTCGGCCGGCGCTGGGATTGATTCGTTGGATTTCATCGATGAGCAGGCCCTTGTCGACCATCAGAGACACTCCGACAGGTTGCCCGTTTCCGGCGGACCGGTTTGTATCGGTCGAATGGAGCGACTTTCAATAGGGGGTTGGCATCGACGCGCAACAATTGTGCTTCGCATTGTCCTGGCAGGAGTGATTCTGGCCCAGGCGTGGGGATGCGCAGCGCCTGCGCCCTCAACGGATCGAGCGTCTGCCCCGGGAAATTGGCCGAACCTGAGTCGGACTGAGAATGTGAAGTCGGCGGCACAGAGCGAGCTGGGGGCCCAAACGGCAGATGGCGTCAACAACGTGCCCCCCATCGAGGTTCGCACGCTCGACCCGGGTGCTGTCGGACTTGTGGACTCCATTCGATCCGCGCCGGCCATCGCCACGCGCTCGGCGACATCGATCTCCCTTGAACCCATCAGGAACTTCAGCAAGTGCGGTTCAAGCGAGCGGCGCCGCATGACCGAGCGGCTCGCCGATCTGCTCTCGGAGGCAGGGTCGGAGTGGAATCTCACGTTCCTGCCGGCCGGTGAAACCGCCGATTTCGAGATGACCGGGAGTGCCTACATGGTTCCGGGGAACGGATTCGACCTGTGGGAACTCTATCTGGCGATCAGGCCCCGCGATGAATCGATCTCAATCTGGGAGCGACCGGGACCGGTGCGGCTGCTCAGGCAGGCGCCGGTCAGCGGTCAGCAGATCTTCCTTGAGGACGTCGCCAATTAGACCTCAGCCCGAGGTCTGATAACGACTGCGAATCCGTGGGAGCAGATACTCTGAGAATGCCGTGTTGAGGCCGTGCCTCGGCGAATAGCCCCAATCATCCCGTGCGGCTGAGTCGTCAACGTCTTCGGGCCAGGAATCGACGATGCCCTGCCGGGCTTCATCGGGTTCAAATGTGAACTCCGCCTTGGGAAACGCCTTCTTGACGAGGTGACCAATCTCCTCGGCCGAGGGACTAAACGCCGTGATGTTGTAGACACACCGCGTCAAGCTCCGCTCCGGCGCGGTGGTCAACTTGAGGATCGCGTCGATGGCGTCGGGCATCGTCATGAACGGGATGCGCGTGTCGGGCCGGACAAAGCAGCGATAGGGCTTCCCGGCGGCCGCAGCGTGGATCATTTCCGGTGCGTAGTCGCTGGTGCCGCCGGAAGGTACCGTTTCGGCCGAGATGATCCCGGGGAACCGGATGCAGCGAAAGTCGATCGGCCGCTCCATTCGGTCCTTGGCAAGTCGTCGATAGTGCTTTGAGTAATAGCGGCCGAGGTGCTCTCCATAAAGTTTGTTGCACCCATACATCGTGGCCGGCTCGCAGAATTGGTCTTCACGAATGGCGCCGGCTGATTTCTTTGTCGCCAGATCAGGCATTCCGTAGGCCGCAATCGATGACGGAAAAAAGAACTTCACCGCTCGGCCGTGAGTCCGCGCCTGTTCGGCCGCGAGCCGAAGGAGGTTGAGGGTCCCGGTGACATTCACCTGATGGGCGGTCTCGGGGCTGAATTCGCCGCGGGTGGAGAGCAGGGCGGCGAGATGATAGATCTCGGTGATCTCATACATCGCCAACAGGCGCTCGAGGAGCGTCGTATCGCAGATGTCACCGACGAAGGTATCCCGGCAACGTTCGCGCTGGGCGGGGTCGAGTTCGCGGATGTCGATAGCGACGACGTTGTCGCGGCTGGAAGAATGAAACGCGTGAATCAGGCCGTGGCCCATTTCGCCGCCGGCACCGGTGATGAGGATGGCGCTGGTCCGCTGGGCTCCGCCTGAGGTGGTTGACGATGGTGCGGTCATTGTGGTCAGTGAGGTCATGGCTGTGTTGACAGGGTCCGCCATTGTACGATGGGCGGGATGAGAGCACTGTCGAGTTTTGGACTCTGCTGCACGGGGGTGTTCACCATGAGTCTGGCATGCCCCGGCAGGGCCGGCGGCTGGCGAGTGATGCAGGAAAGTGCTCCAGGGGCCGGCGACTTTGAGCAGCAGGTACTCGGCGAAATTGAGGCATTTCCGACATCAGTCTCTATCGCCGACTATTACTCGTATGGGAAGCCGGCCGCGGCCGCCTTCAATGGGGACCTTCCCATCTCGGCCGGCACGATGAACGTTGCAATAGTGGACGGACCGGAAGGCAGCACGTTGGTCCTGGTGTATGCCGCAACAGGCGCTCGCCCCGGTCATGCCGAGGCCAACATTCACCTCTTTGGAGATGCCACCGGAGGAGAGATGTCGGTGCAGGATGATCCCGACTCAGACCAAGGCGATAGTTACTTCAATATCCCCAGCGGCACATTCTTCTTCGGTGTCTGGGACTGGGAAGCGAGCGAGACCGACGGCTGCGCCATCACCGGGATCGAGGACGCTGAATTCGTGCACATGAACATCGGCGAAATTGACGGGGACCCGCTGACGCCGCCGGTGCTTGGTCTCTCCGGAGGTCTGGTTCTCAGCGCTTCCGGCAAGGGCGTTCGCATCGACCCCGAACCATATCGGAGAATTCGGTTGCAACCGGTCGCATCCCGGCGAACACGCGGCGACCTGAATGGAGATGGATGTGTTGATGAGACTGATCTCGGTCTCCTGCTTTCCGCGTGGGGCAGGGATCCTCAAGGCGACCTCACGGGAGATGGAGCTGTGGACGGATCTGATCTTGGGATCCTGCTTGCGGCGTGGACGCCATGCGATGGGTGATGCCGATCAATCGTCGTCGGTGGCCGCATCGGCCTTCTCGTCAATCCACCGCTGCTGAATTGCCTCGAGGATTCGCTCATTCACCGGGTGGCCCTGTTGCTCCTGAAATCCGGGAAGGGATGCGACAAGCTCCCTCAGCTTCGGAAACGAAATCGTGCTGGGATCTACCTCGGCATGGCGATCCACCAGCTCTTCCGCGATTCGATCGACGTCCAGCCAATGAAATGACTTCACAGATTAACCAGATTAATGAGGCACTTCCTTGACGGCGTTCCGGTTCCAAGCTGGAACTCGCACAACAATCGGACCCTTGCCGACAATCTCACACTGACAGCTCAGTCGGCTGTTGCGTTGAATGGCCGGCGCCTCCTCGACCCGGTCATCCTCGGACTCGGTGGATTCGGTCAGATGCTCCATGCCTTTCTCAATGTAGACGTGGCAGGTTGAGCAGGCACAAACCCCCCCGCAGGCATGCTCGATGTTGATACCGTGCTCGAGAGCAATCTCCAGCAGGCTTTCCCCTTCGCCGCCCATCAGGTCCCACTCCTTGTTCGGCGTCGCGGTCAGACCCTCAGGGTCTTCCAGCAGAAACTTCACCGGGACAATCGGCGGGCCATGGGGCTTGTCGGAATGCTTCATATGCATGTCATTTGCGTCCGAATTTGAGGCAAACCGGATGATACTCCGGCCACAGCCGCGAAGCTGCCTTGCAAGGCCGCAATCGCCTACGCTAATCCATCGTATGCGCTGTTTTCAGCCGGAATTTTCAGTTGTCGCCCCCGCCCACAACGAGCACGAGAACCTTTCCGCTCTCGTGGAGGAAATCGGCGCTGCGATCGATCCGCTCGACATCGACTACGAGATCATCATTGTCGACGACGGGTCGACCGAGGAAACCCCTGCCCTGCTGCGCCGCCTCAAGGCAATGCACCCGCGCCTGCGTTCCATTCGAATGGCACACACTCCGCCGGGCCGCGGCCATGGCCAGTCGGCTGCGTTCCATGCCGGATTCCGCGCTGCTCGAGGCGAAATCATCGCGGTGATGGACGCGGATCTGCAAAACGATCCCGCCGACCTTCCAGCGATGCTGAAGGCGCTTCGCGACACCAACGCCGACCTAGTCCAGGGTGATCGAAGCCATGCCCGACGAGATACCCTGGTTCGTCGGGTGAGCTCCATCGTCGGCCGGACGTTTCGCCGCCTGCTTCTTGGCGACACAATCGTGGATACGGGATGTTCCCTCCGCGTCATGCGGCGGGAGGTCGCCTTGGCGATTCCGCTCGAATTCCGCGGAATGCATCGATTCATTCCCGTGACCGCGAGAGACCTTGGCTATCAAGTCGTTGAGGTGCGGGTGAACCATCGGCCCCGTGTCGCCGGGACTGCGAAGTACGGCATCTGGAACCGGGCGCTGCCGGGCCTGATCGACTGCCTTGCGGTTCGATGGATGCGTAATCGCCGCCGTCCGGTGCACGCGCATGAACACGATGCTGGGGCTGGTCGGGCTCTTGAGCACAGCGTCGCCGGAGCTGATGCGACCGACTCGGAGCGGGTTGGGGTATGAAGCGCCGATTTGCGACGATAGCAGCATCCTTGGGCATGGTCGCGCTGTTGACCGTGCTCGTCATTCGGGCAGTGCAATTGACGTCAACGCCGTCAAGCGGGGGCGTGCCAGTCAAGATTCAGCTTCGCGATGCGAATGACAAGGCTGAGCTGGTTCGCAACGCTACCGGTGACCTTGAATACATCATCCATCGAGCCGACGGTTCGACCGAGAGGGTCAGTCCGGATGATCTGGCCCATCGTCTCTTCGTGCAGGGAAATGGCGGAGTCTGGTCGATCATGAACGTGTCCGGCCCCGCGGGATTCATCTGGGTTTGCATCGGCATATTGGGACAGGTGCTGTTTACGGGTCGATTGCTTGTGCAGTGGCTGGCCAGCGAATCGGTCGGCAGGTCTGTTGTGCCGCCGTTGTTCTGGTGGATGAGCCTGGGCGGCAGCCTCATGCTTCTGGTCTATTTCATCTGGCGCTGGGACCTGGTGGGCATCGGTGGGCAGGCCTTTGGATACACGGTCTACATTCGAAACCTCGTGCTGATCTACGGGCGCCAGGCGGAACCAGCCAATCCACGCGACGAAGCTTCCGCGGCCGTGGCGGCGGCGGCGGCAAACTGAGGTGTTCCGAATCCCTCCATCTCCACTTGGCCTACGGCACGATGAATTCGTGAGTACATCCCATGGTTTCGGCGTTCCACGGCGCGACGCAACGCTGGCGTACCGCCGTTTCTTTCGAGATGGTGTTGTTACTGAAGGCAGATCGGATTGGGTCACGCCGATCGTGCTTCGCTCGGAGGACGGGCTGACGACCAAATTCATTCAGCGGCACGAGGATGGTCTTGAGACTGAATCAGTGCTGATTCCGATGCTCCAGAAAACCGGAGGCACCACCTTCACGCTCTGTGTCTCATCGCAGGTGGGCTGCGCGATGGGGTGCCGATTCTGCGAGACCGCCCAGATGGGGCTGATGCGGAATCTCTCGGCCGCCGAGATCGTGGGCCAATGGCATGCGGCGGTGCACCAGTGCGGCCAGAGGGTCAAGAACATCGTTTTCATGGGAATGGGTGAACCCATGGACAATCTCGATCAGATCATTCACGCCATCCAGGTGCTGACCGATCACAACGGAGCGGGTATTCCAGCGTCCAACATCGCCGTTTCAACAGTCGGCCGAATCGATGGCATCCGCCGACTCGCCGAGTTTGTGCGCCAACCAGGCTTTCGCCGACTCAATCTTGCCGTCTCCATCAATGCGCCCAACGATGAGATTCGGTCGTCGATCATGCCGATCAATCGCTCAGCGCCGATGGCGGAACTCATGGGTGCTTTGCTTGAGTGGCCGATGCGCCGATCGGCCGCCATCTGCGTTGAATATGTGCTGATCCCCGGTGTCAACGACGCCGATTCGCACTGTGATGAGTTGTGCAGCTACCTCAAGCCCCTTCGGTGCTCGTTGAACATCATTCCGTACAACCCTCGTCGAGATTCACCGTGGCCGGCGCCGGACGAGAATTCGGTCAAGCGATTTCTGGAGCGAGCAATCGCCAACGGCCAGTTCGTCAAGCGACGGCAGACGAAGGGGCGCTCGGCGATGGCGGCGTGTGGCCAACTCGGAAACGAACACATCCGCCGCCGAAGACACGTTCTTACCCTTCATGAGACGTCGTAATCGATGCCGGTGGCCTGCGGCGATTCTCGCTGCGCTCATCTTGGGCGGCTGTGGCCAGGAGACCGATTCTCAGCCGAGGTCGGTGACTCTCGTGGTCTCGGTCGCAGCGAGCATGACCGATGTGGTTCGGAAGGCGGCTGTCGATTTCCACGAGGTTGATTCCCGGGTGAGCATCGACCTCAACATCGGCGGTACGGGGCAGCTTGCAAATCAGATCCTTCAGGGCGCGCCGGTGGATGTGCTGATCAGCGCTGACCCGAAGTGGATCGAGTCACTTGCGTCGGCCCAGGCCGCTGATATCTCCACGAGGCTCTCTCTTGCCGGGAACCGGCTCGTGCTGATTCGGCCGGCGGATCGCGGTCTGCCGAAATCAACATCCGTCCTCGCGAATGCGGACATACATCGAGTCGCCATCGGCAATCCGGATATCGTTCCCGCGGGATCATTCGCGAGGGCCATTCTGCAGGACCTTCATCTCTGGGAAGCCGTCAGGGGAAAACTCATTTTCGGCGAGGATGTTCGACAGGTGTTGAACTACGTGGAACGAGGTGAAGTCGACGCGGGCATGGTCTTTGCCACGGATGCCCGCGGGAACCGGATGGTGACCGTGGTCGAGGGGTGGGACCTTCCCCAGCGAAACTACGAGGCAGTCGTTCTGAAGGCGTCCGGTCATCCCGATGAGGCTCGAGCGTTCGTCGAGTATCTTGGGAGCGACCAATTCCAGTCGGCGCTCAAGGATGCCGGATTCGTTGTGGATTGAATGGAACAGCCCGTTGGTGATGTCGATTCGCGTGGCAATGACGGCCACCGCGATGGCGGCTTGCATCGGTATTCCGTGCGCCTACTACCTCGCCCGGCGACGAGGTGCAGTTAGCACCCTGATTGAGGCGGTCCTCATCGCGCCACTGGTGCTGCCCCCCACGGTTATCGGCTATCTGCTTCTCATGGTCGCCGGACGCAGGACCCCATTGGGCGGCCTTCTGCAGGCTCTCGGTGTGCCGCTCATCTTTACCCCGTTCGGGGCGGTTGTCGCTGCCCTTGTCGTGGCCCTCCCGCTGGTCATCCTTCCGAGCAAGGCGGCGATGCAATCCGTATCACCTGAATTGCGGGCGTTGGCCGCGACGGACGGCCTGGGTCGGATTCGAATGTTCCAGCACGTGGTGCTTCCGGTTGCCTCCAGGGGTATCCAGGCTGGGATTCTGCTCTGTTTCGCGAGGGCACTCGGAGAGTTCGGAGCCACCCTGATGGTGGCCGGAAACATTCCCGGCCGGACCACAACGCTGCCCACCGCGATCTACTCGGCCATGGCATCGGGACACGACGATAAGGCGGCCGGGCCGGTCATTGTGCTGATTGCCTTGGCGATCCTTGTGGTTTGCCTGCACCGCCTGCTGCTTCGGCCGGCCCGATAATCCGATCAAGGAAAGTACGTGTTCGTCGCGGCCGATAGTGAACAACGACCGCTCATGACCGACGCAGAACCCGATCCGGCTGAAGCCCCTGCGCCAACAGCGCAACGACGCATCATCCGACCATGGATGGCGCGCGTGCTGTTGTCTGGAATGCTGGCGACCGGAGCGGCTGTCCTGGCGATGCGGACGCCCTGGTCGTCAATGGGACTATCCGCCCCGCCGGAGTTGATTGCGATCGGGGCTGGCTGGCTCATGTTGATGTGCACATTGCCGTGGAAGCGCATGCGCATGCTGTCGCACGTGCAATCGGATCTGGCGCTCTTCACCCAGAAAGTGCGTTGTCTGAAACCGTCGGACCGACGGATGTCAATACGGATTCTGCCGACCGACCGGGACGATGAACTCGGTGATGTGGCTCGCGCAGTTCACGATGTGCTCACCGAAGCCATCGCCCGGCGCATCGAGGTGAAGACCATCCAGCGGACCATGGACGAAAGCATCCGCCGCGAAACACAGAGAGCCACCGCCCACCTTCAGCGTGAAGCGACCACCGACCCATTGACAGGTCTTGGAAACCGGCGATGTCTGGAGCAGTTCTGGGATCGGCTGATCGATCCGGCAGGTAGAGCGATTCGCTCCGGCTCGATTGTCGCCATTGATCTGAATGACTTCAAGCCGATCAATGACACACTCGGCCATGACGTTGGCGATGAAGTGCTTCAATTCCTTGGGCGGATCATTGCCTCCAGCCTCCGGCAACAGGACATTGCCGTTCGACTTGGCGGAGATGAGTTCCTCGTGGTTCTTCCCGATCATCCCGAACACGATGCCCTCACGGCGGTGAAACGCCTCGAAGCGCTCTTTCGGCAGATGCCCTGGCCGCACAAGAAACTCAACCGGCCTTCATTCAGCTTCGGCGTGGCTTCATTTCGCCGGGGAGACATCATTTCAGAAGAGGTTGTCTTCAAAGCGGCTGATTCCGCCATGTATCGTCAGAAGCAGGAGCGCCGACGGCGCCGGGGAACCGCGGCAGCGTAGAGTCGCAGGCCAACGGTCTATAATCGCCCCATGCCCTCGGGCCTGCGCAGCAGCCGCCTTCGCTTCCGTCGATATCGCGAGAACTTCAGACAGCGTCGAAGGTCCGGCGCGATCGATCCCACGCTTTCCTACCATCAGGCCGACCGCCCGGTTCACAAGCGATCGCGATCCTTCCTCACATTGCTCAAGGAGTTTCTCAAGCTCCTGAAAGGGCAGCGGCTGTCCGTCGCGCTGGCGCTGGGGACGCTGACAGTCGCCACTGTGTTGGGGCTCGTTCCGCCCGCGGCCACCAAGATTGCCATTGACTACGTCTTCTCCGGAAACACCCTGCCGGTCACCTGGCCTGAATGGGCGATGTTTGGAGGCGATCGTCGCCGGTTGCTCGTGGCCCTGGCGATCTCGATCGTGGCCATCTCGGTTCTGAAGACCACGATGCACATCTGGGGCCGATGGCATGCCACCCGCGCCACCAAACGATTGCAATCTTCGATCCGCACGACGGTGTTCGACCACGCTGTGCGCCTCCCCCTGCATCGGATCTATCAGATCAAATCGGGAGGTGTGGCCAGCATCCTGCGCGAGGACGGCGGCGGTGTCGCCGATCTCATCTTCAACCTGCTCTATAACCCCTGGCGGGCGATCATCACGCTGATCGGCAGCATGGTGGTGCTTGCCTGGACCGACTGGCGGCTGCTCATCGGTTCGCTCATCCTGATTCCAAGCGTGTGGCTTTCGCACCGCACGTGGATCAATCGCATTCGTCCACTGTATCGCGACATTCGTCAGCAGCGCCAAGAGACCGACAGTCATGCCACTGAAGCCTTCGGCGGCATGCGCGTGGTGCGAGCCTTCTCTCGCCAGCGCAGCGAATCCGGCCGCTTCACCAGCAACAACAACCTTATGGCGCGGCAAGAGCTTCTCGTCTGGAGCTGGTCGCGACTCATCGAGCTTGCCTGGGCGCTCATGATTCCAGTCGCCTCGGCGGCTTTGCTCTGGTATGGGGGCTCGCGCGTCCTCGAAGGCGCCTTGACCACGGGCGACCTCATCATGTTTCTCTTCTATCTCGGCATGTTGCTGTCGCCGTTGGAGGAACTCGCCAACAGCGCAACTCAGTTCCAGACCAACCTCGCCGGGCTTGATCGCATTCTCGACCTTCTGAACGAGCCCCAGGAAATGCCCTCGCGGCCGGATGCCGTGGTGCTCGATCGCTCACGTGTTCGCGGCGGGATTACCTTTGAGAACGTCAGTTTCTCGTATCCCGGTGCCGATGCGAAGGTGCTTGAAGATGTTTCGTTTGCGGCGAAGCCCGGCCAGCTCATCGCTCTCGTCGGTCCATCGGGCGCAGGGAAGACCACGCTGTGCAACCTGGTTGCGCGTTTTTACGACCCGATTGCCGGCCGCGTCACACTGGATGGCGTGGATCTCCGGGACATTCAGGTCGATTCGTATCGCCTGCTGCTCGGCGTCGTTGAGCAGGACATTTTCCTCTTTGATGGAACGATCGCCGAGAATATTGGATACGCGGATCGCCATGCCACGATGGATGACATTGAGCGTGCCGCCCGCGTCGCCAACGCCCACGCATTCATCAGCAGCTTCGAAAAGGGATACAGCACGGTGATCGGAGAGCGCGGCGTACGGCTCTCCGGTGGTCAGCGCCAGCGACTGGCCATCGCCCGCGCGGTATTGGCCGACCCCCGCATACTCATTCTCGACGAGGCGACTTCCAATCTCGATACGGAAAGCGAGCGCCTGATCCAGCGATCTCTGTCTGAGCTCATGCGGGGACGCACCTCATTCGTCATCGCCCACCGCCTCAGCACGATCATGCACGCCGATCAGATTCTGGTCGTCGACCAGGGCCGGATCGTCGAGAAGGGCTCGCATGATGAGCTGATGGCCCACAGCGGCCGCTATAGGCACATGGTCCTGCTTCAGACGACCTCGCATGAGGAGAGCGTCGCTCAGCTCACCTCCGGCAACGGCGTCTCGCACTACTGAGTCTCAAGTCTCAATCCGAGCCATAGAACCACGGCCGGTCCCTTCCATACTCCCGCGGCGGGCTCCACCCCGAATCGGTCAAGTTTCGGCCCCATGTGTACACCCGCTCGTGATACGACCGCGGGTAGATCTTCGGACCCCGAGCATCGCCGAGCTCATACAACGCAGCCATGACCGGCATCAGCAGGTAGATGTTGAGCAGCAACACAAACGCCAAGATCATCGAGATCAGCCTGACTCCATGCCAGGCTCGGACCCGGGGACGCACCCGCTCTCTCATAGTTCCACCACCTGTCCTTCAGCAATCGCAAAGACCTGCTCCATTTCGGCGATCACATCGCCTCTCCCGCCGGTGAAGGCGCTGAACGCCGGCAGAATCGCCTGCTGAAGACCGATTCGAAAACACGGCACGCGGCTTCTTTGAACGCGGACTGTGGGATGCAGGTGGCCGCACCAGACATAATTCCCGCAATGGCCAGACGGCTCATGCCGGAACACAAATGGCCCATCGTCCATGCGGTCGCCGGCGTCTTCAATACTCCATTCAGGTGGAAGCATTTTCACGCCTCGTTCATGGTTTCCCCGCACCAGGATGACGTCGAGGTTCATTGTGTGGCGCCAATTCGCCACGCCGGAAATTACCGGCTCCGTCAATCCACGGGCGTGGTGCACCAGGTCGCCGAGCACGATGAGCCGCGTCGCCAACGTGAGTTCGGCTGCCTGGCGCAGGCGTTCGAGGCTCTCGCGCATCACGCCATCAGGTACAGGGACTCCCAGATGCCGGTACGTCTCACTTTTTCCAACGTGCACATCCGCAACGATAAGGGCCCGCCGTGCAGGCCAATACACTGCGCGATGCGGCAGCAACACCATCGATTCGCCGCACACTTCGACAGTCAATGTACCCATGGCCATCGACGTCACACCGTCACCATCCTTGATTGATTGCGCAACTGCTCGATGATGGTCTCGGTCGACACCTGCGTGCTTCCCAACCGCGACGCCACGAGCGGGAACGCGAGGGGAGATAGGCGCGATGTCGATTTCACGATCCACGCCGCCGTGCTCATCCGCTGCAGGGTACGCGCCAGTCGGCTCTGCTCAAATTGTCGTTCCAGCACCTCCCGCCGCGCCTGGTGCAACAACAGGTTCTCCGGATCAAACTGCTCGAAGACGTCATACAGAAGCGAGGCCCCCGCCTGAAGCTGCCTGCCTGATCTCTCGGCCCCCGGATATCGCTGCATCACCAGTCCCGCCACCCGCGCGATTTCGCGAAACTGCCGCCGCGAAAGCTCCCCCACATTGACCCCATTCACCATGTCGGTTACCAGTCCGTCCGTGGTGAAGAGCTCGCGATCAAGGTGCTCGGCAAACGGAAAATCCTGCTCACTCACGATCTCAATGCCGTAATCGTTCATCGAGAGCTCGAACGTCGCCTTCCGCCGCGACGCCAGCCGCCACGCCACCAGCGCTGCGACCCCTTCGTGAACCAATCGTCCATCAAATGGGAACATGAAAAGGTGCGAACCGATGCTCGTCCTGCAGATCTCAAACAGAATCTCATTCAGCCGGGGCACGGCCGAGATTCTCCGCTGGGCTTCGATGGCCGGCTCCGCGGCCGTCAACTCCGGCACCTGTTTATCGCTCACGGGGCCGGCCGACAGGCGATCAAGATTTCGACGGACCGATCGAGCAAGCGCTGTGGAAAGCGGAAACCGCGCCCCGTTCCAGTGCGGGGTGACCCCGGTACGCTTGCGTGCCGGGCGAACGAATGCCGTCAATTCGTACAAGCCCACGAATTCCAGCGTCTTTCCGCCAAAGACGAAGACATCGCCCTCACGCAGCCGGCTCACAAAGAACTCCTCGATCGTGCCCAGGGTTTTTCCGCCCCGATACCGGATCTTGACAACGGAGTCGCTGGTAATGGTTCCGACATTCAGTCGATGCATCTGGGCGATTCGTCCGCCCACACCGATGAATTGTCCGTTCATCAACTGAATGCGCTGGAAATCCTTGTATGCCTTCAGCGTCTCGCCGCCATGTTCGACCAGCGCGAGGCACCATTCGAACTCCTCCCAGGAGAGGTCGGCGAACGCTGACGTCGTTCGCACTTCACGAAAGAGGTCTCTTGCGTCAAAACCCCCACCCATTGCACACGTGACAAGATGCTGGACCAGCACGTCCAGCGGCTTCGAAAGGCCGGGCCGTTCCTCGATCTCGCGCTGCGAGATCGCATCCCGTGTCGCCGCGATCTCCACAAGTTCCATGGCATGGGTCGGCACGCACAGGATGCGGCAGGCCGCCCCGGGACGATGGCTTGCTCGCCCAGCTCGCTGAATCAGCCTCGCGATGCCTTTGGGCGAGCCGATCTGCACCACCCGCTCCACCGGCGAGAAGTCGACGCCGAGATCCAGCGAGGAGGTGCACACCGTGAAGCGAAGCCAGCCTTCCTTCATGCCCGCTTCCACCTTCTCGCGCACATCGCGATCGATTGATCCGTGATGCAACGCCAGCCACTCGGCCCACTCCGGTTTGGCATTCAGAATCGCCTGAAACCACAGCTCGGCCTGCGAACGTGTATTCACAAAAATGAGCGTCGAATGCGCAGGGTCCAGCCAGTCGAGCAACGGCTCGAGCATCGACAGTCCCAGATGCCCGGCCCATGGAAACGCATCCACCTCGGCCGGGATCAGCGACTCGACAATGACCTGTCGATTCAGCGCTGCCGTGACGACGGTGCATGGCGGCGTCAGCGTCGCTTCGCGATCAATGCCGGTTGGCACAGGCGTCTTGCCCGTACTGCTTGCGGAGCTCTCACTCGACCCGTCAAGGGTTGTCACACCCACCACCGCCCGTGCTGCCGCCTCAACATCCCGCACCGTCGCCGAGAGTGCCCATGTGCGCAAGCCAGTCGCAAATCTTCGCAGCCGAGCCAGCGCCAATTCCACCTGCACACCGCGCTTGCTGGTGAGGAGTTCATGCCATTCATCCACGATCACACATCGCAGCGCGGCGAACTTCGCGGCCGCATCCTCCTGCGTCAACAGGAGCGATAGCGACTCCGGCGTCGTAATCAATACCTGCGGCAGCTCCCTGCGCTGTCGAGCACGCAATCCCGCCGATGTATCACCGGTCCGGCTCTCCACTCGCGCCGTCAGACCCAAATCCCGCACGGGCAATGCCAGCGCTTTCTCAATATCTCGTGACACCGCTCGAAGGGGAGTGACATACAACACCGCCAGTCCATCAGCCGGCCGCTGGATCAACTCTCCCAGCGGTCCGCCAAACGCGGCATATGTCTTACCCGCTCCCGTCGGCACATGGATCAACCCACTCTCGCCTTTTGCATAGGCGGCCCAAGCCTCACGCTGGAATGGATATGGTGACCAGCCCTTTAACGCGAACCACTCTTCTACGGTGGCCGCCTGGCGTTCCGCCGCTGTAAGCACACCAACACCGTCGCGGCCTGTCTGGGCACACTCAACCTCAACGACCTTTCGCACGCCGGCCGCGGCCCGGCGGACCATCCTTGGCACGAATCAACTCCTTCAGATTTCCTAGGGTATCCGCCTCAGAGGCCGGCTTGTCGGTCCGCCAGCGGAGAATCCTGGGAAATCGCACGGCGATGCCCGATTTGTGGCGCGGGCTCAGGGCGATGGCCTCAAATGCCAGTTCGAACACGTGCACCGGCTCCACCGCGCGAACCGGGCCGAACTTGTCGACTGTGTGTGATCGCACCCAGGCGTCGAGTGTGATGATTTCCTCGTTGGTCAGGCCGCTGTAGGCCTTGGCGAACGGCACGAGCCTCCCATCGTCCCAGACGCCGAACGTGTAGTCCGTGTGAAGGCTCGCCCGGCGCCCGCTCCCCGGCTGGGCATACACCAGCACGGCATCAACGGTGTATGGATCGACCTTCCACTTCCACCAGTCTCCTTTCCTGCGGCCCACTCCGTAGGCCGAGTCGAGGCGCTTCAGCATGACACCCTCCACGCCACGTTCCCGTGCGGACTGCCTGAGATGAAACACATCGTCCCAGGATTCTGCGGGCAGCACTTCTGAGACGCGAATGCGGGCGCCCGAAATGACTTGCCGCTCCGATTCTGCCGCAGCGAACAGACTTCCCGTCTCACCCGCACTGACGATGGGAACGATCTGACTGGGCAGTGCGGAAGCTATTTTCTCCAGCCGATCTCGGCGTTGATCCAACGGCCGCTCGCGCCAGTCCTCCCCGCCCCACTCCAACACGTCGTACGCCATGAAGATGACGGGACTTCTCTCAAGAATGCGCGCGGTCAGCGCCTTACGGCCGATTCGCCGCTGGAGCGCAGCAAACGGGAGCGGCCGTTCGCCCTCAAACGCGAGAACTTCGCCGTCAAGAACCGTGCCCGAAGGCAGTCGTGCGGCCGCTTCGACAATTTCCGGAAATCGCTCCGAGATCAACTCCTCGCCGCGAGACCACAAGTGCACAGCGCTTCCACGTCGAACAAGCTGGGCTCGGATTCCATCCCACTTCCATTCAACCTGCCAGACATCAACGGCCCCGAGTGCCTGCGACGGATCATCGTCAAGTGCGGTCGCAAGGAAGAACGGGAATGGTCTTGAGAGATCATCCTTGGTGGTGTCGCGGCTCAGCAACCGCGCGTACCACTCCGCTGTCGGTGACCAGGTACCCATCAGTCGATGTGCGATCGTTGTCGGCTCAAGGTTGGCCGACTCGGCAATGGCCCGCTCCACGAGCGTCTGCGAGACGCCGATGCGGAATCCGCCGGTCATCACCTTGTTGAACACGAAGAGCTGGTCTTCGCCCACTTCATCCCACCACTGAAGGATTCGCACCACTTTCTCTGCGTCGGTCAGGAGCTGGCTCGGAATGAGCATCGATTCGATCCATTCATGGAGTGGTCGATCAGGGGCTGAGGCCTTACCCCGACCATCGAGAAGCAACGCGGCCGTTTCGGCTGAGTCGCCGACGGCGTCGTAACACTCGCCGAGCAGCCACCCCGGCAGCCCGCTCGCTCGCTGAATCGCCTCCCAAAGTACGTGGCGGCCAATCAGGCGTTTGAGTCGTCGACCAGTGAGAAGGTAGAGCGCCCAGGCAGCGTCGGGCGGTGGTGCAACCTCGAAGTAGGCGCGCATGGCCGAAACCTTGTCGAGGATCGATGTAGTGCGATCGAGCTCGGCCACCAGGGCGGCAAATCGCTTCACGACACCTCTTCCCCTGACGATTCGGGTGGAGCTGTCGGTGGCACGGGCGTCTCGCCCGTGGCCTCACTGTCACTGCCGGCGACTCGAGCCGGCCCTGCCTCCTCAATCCCGCCCTCACCCTCGAATGCCGTCTGAAGTGCGGCCGCGTGAATTCCGGCTTCACGCAGATATCGCACCACAGCATCGGTATAGCCGTGCGTCAGGAGAACTCGCGTCGCGCCCGTGTCTGTGACTGTTTGAATCAGTTGATCCCAATCCACGTGATCGGAGACGACGAACCCCCGATCGAAACCTCGCCATCGCTTTACTCCGCGCACCCGCATCCAGCCGGAGGCAAATGCGGTCGACGCATCTCCAAATCGCCTCATCCACGTGCTGCCGAACGCCGATGTCGGCGCCAAAATGAGCTCACCGGAGAAGTCCTTCCGCTGCCTCAACCGCGTCTCCCCAACCGAGTTAACGACATCGGCCACCTTGACCGTCTTCGCAAGAGCGACTCCGGCTTCACGATACGCCTCGACCATCGGCTCAATCGCCCCATGGACATACACCGTCGCTTCACGCCTCGCGGCGATCTCGGCAAGCAGGCGCTGTGCTTTACCCAGCGCATAACAGAAAAGCACGCTCGCCCGACCCGCTGCACGGTTCGTGTCCCACCACCCAAGCAGCTCAGCCATCACCTTGTCCATTGATGGCCAGCGGTAGATGGGCAGTGCGAAGGTAGCCTCCGAGATCAACACATCGCACGGCACAACCTCAAACGCCTCACACGAGGGATCAGGCGATCGCTTGTAATCGCCGGTGAACACCCAGACCTCGCCATTGGGGCCTTCAATGCGGATTTGCGAAGAACCCAAGACATGCCCCGCCGGATGGAACGAAACCGTCGCCTCGCCGATTCGACGCCGCTCTCCCCATGCAACGCCCACGATCGTCGCCGTCGCACCGAGTCTTCGTCTCAAGACACCGACCCCAGCTTCCGCGCAGATATATCGATCCGATCCCGGCCGAGCGTGGTCACTGTGTGCGTGGCTCACCAGAGCCAGAGGAACCGGCCGCCAGGGATCGATGTGAAATTGACCCTTGGAGCAGAAAAGGCCTTCGGGAGTTGACTGGATGGCGTCCGACACCACCGGAGGGTATTCAAGACAGTGGCATTCTTGACCCAATCGGTCGACCCACCGCGGTGACCCGGGTCACACCGCATCGGCGGCATCGCATATACTCCGCCACTGCAGGAGTTGACCCCGACCAATGCCCTACACATTGCAGCCAGATCAGGGATTCGACCTCGACATTGAGTCGACCGATTACCTGAAGAATCACGTGCAGACGCCCGATCGCTGGGTGCTGAATTTCGGCCCCCAGCATCCCGCCACGCATACCACGTTGCGGCTCGTGCTGGAGCTTGACGGCGAACGCGTCGCCCGGGCGACGCCGCACATCGGCTACCTGCATTCCGGCTTTGAGAAGCTCGGCGAGAACCACGACTACAACCAATACGTCTGTACCGTCAGCCGGATGGACTATGTCTCTCCGATCGTCAATGACATCGCCTGGCACCATGCGTGCGAGATCCTCTTCGGCATCGACCTGACCCCTCGATGCAAGGTCATCCGCACCATTCTGGCTGAACTTGGCCGTATTCAGAACCATCTTCTCTGCGTCGGTGCTGCTGCGCTCGATCTCGGCGCGTTCACCGGCTTCCTCTATGGCTTCAACGAGCGCGAGTTCATCTACGACATCATCGAGTATGTCTCGGGCCAGCGGTTCCATCCCGACTGGACCCGCGTCGGCGGTGCCTTCCGCGACCTCGCCGACGAAGAAGTTTTCAAGCGCATGATCAAGGAGTTCATCAATGTTCGCCTGCCCAAGGCGGTGAATGACCTTGAAACACTGCTCAACACCAACCGCATCTTCGTCGATCGGCTCCAAGGGGTCGGCGCGGTTTCCAAAGACGATGCCATCGCCTGGAGCCTGACCGGCCCTATCGCCCGCGCTGCGGGTGTTCGTCGCGATCTCCGCAAGGACGAGCCGTACCTCTGTTACAAGGACAACTGGGACGGTCAAGGTGCCGAGGCTGTCAAGTTCAGTGTCGTGGTGGCGCAGGATGGCGACTCGCTTTGTCGCTATCACGTCCGCGTCGAAGAGATCAAGCAGTCCGCCAAGATCATCAATCAGTTGATCGACAATATCCCCGGCGGCCCGATCGATGCCTCGCCGGACGGCAAAGTCCGTTTACCGCCAAAGGGCGATGTTTATGGATCCATTGAAGGAACCATTCAACTCTTCGAAATCTTCATGCACAATCGCGGCTTCGACACCCCCGTCGGCGAGGCCTATGGAGCGATTGAAAGCCCCAATGGTGAGCTTGGCTTCTATATCGTTGCCGATGGTGGCCGCAAACCGTGGCGAGCCGCAACTCGCCCCCCCTGCTTCATCAACTACCAAATTTTCCCGAAATTGATTGAAGGCCACCAGTTGGCTGACGTAGTTGCCGTGCTCGGTTCGTTGAATATCATTGCTGCGGAGCTCGACCGTTGACCCAGAGGTCTCACAGAGGGCACAGGGGCGACCTCTTGTAATCAATCTTTCACGTCTCAGTTGATTCTGTGATTCCTCTGTGCTCTCTGTGAAGCCTCTGGGTAAAACCTCGGATCCCTGTCAAACATGTCCTGGATTACCAAGCCTTCGGCGACCACCAAGATTGATCGACGCTCCGAGCCGTACCTCACGGCCGCGATGAAGTCGCAGTACGAGCAGACGATCTTTCCTCGCTACGAAACACGGATGGGTTGCCTGATGCCCATTCTGCACGATGTGCAGCATCATTATGGATTCATCCCCTATCAGGCGATGATCGAGATCGCGACTTTTCTCGGCATCAAGCCGGCCGACGTGCTCGATACCGTGAGCTTCTATGAGGAATTCCGGCCCGAGCCCGTCGGCAAGTGTGTGATCGGAATCTGCCAGTCCATCGCCTGTGAGGTCTGCGGCCACCAGGCCCTCGTGGACCACGTGCGTGAGCGCCTCGGCATCGAGCCGCACGAGACCACGACCGACGGCAAGTTCACCCTGCTCACCATGGAGTGCCTGGGTTCGTGCGATACCGCCCCGGTCGCGCTCTTCAATGAAACGCTTCATGAGAAACTTTCGATCGACGCCATCGATCGTCTCATCGACGACGCCAATCAATCAGACGGACATCGTCACTAACCGAATGGCCGAGCGCCCGAAAAGCTTGATGCGCTCGTTGGGGGAATTCGTTGGCCATATTGCCAAGGGGATTCGTTCCGACCCCGGTCCCAAGCGGGTCGTGGTTAACAAGACAGTCGAAGAACACCAGGAGGATTCAACCGTCTTTCGCCGAACGGTGATTGATGAGGTCGAGTTTCGACCTCCGCCGGCCGACAATGAGGCCTGAGGTCGGTGTGTTCGAACCCTGACGACCCCTCGACCTGCTACGCTGGCACGCAGGAAGTGGAGAGACCCCATGGTGACCATCGATCTGTTTCGGAATGCCAGTGACGCCAAGGACCTTCCCGAAGGTCATGTCATCTTCCGGGAGGGTGATCCGGGTGACGTCATGTACGGCGTCGTGGATGGCGAAGTTGACATCGTGGTTGATGGGCATTGCCTCGACACCATCGGACCGGGCGGAATCGTTGGCGAGATGGCCCTCATCGATCGGTCTCCTCGCAGCGCTTCAGCCGTGACCCGAACCCCATGCCGCGTGGTGCTGGTGGACCAGAAACGATTCATGTTTCTGGTCCAAAACACGCCGTTCTTCGCCGTTCAGGTGCTCAAGGTGATGGCGGAGCGAATGCGCAAGATGATCGCGGCCGGCAAGGCCTGATTCTGCATCCATTAGGACGGCCCGGCCGTCTCCCCGGGTTCAATGGGAACTACCGAGAGGCTCAGTCGCTCGTTTCCGCGCAGGATGGTGATGGGCGTTTCGACTCCGATGCGCTCGTCGGTCAGCGCCCGGTGCAGATCGTCAACCCCGCGAGCCGGTATCCCGTTGAATTCGATGATGAGATCGCCCTCCTCAATACCGGCCTGGGCGGCAGGACTCTCGTCTTCGAGGCCTACGACCAGCAGACCAGACGCCTGATTCAGCCGATGCAGCGTGGCCAGCCGGCGCGGAATACGCACGTTTTGTCCCGCGATGCCGATCCAGGATCGCTTAACCTTGCCCCAGGCAATCAGCCGCGTTGCAATCAGCCGGGCAGTATTGATGGGAATGGCGAGGCAAATGCCCTGGGCCGACAGAATGACCGAGGTGTTCACCCCGATGACGCGGCCGCGGGAGTCCACCAATGGGCCGCCGGAGTTTCCCGGATTAAGGGCCGCATCGGTCTGAATGATGCCGTCAAGGAGTCGCCCGGAGCGGGTTCGAAAGGTTCTGCCCAGGCCGCTCACAACCCCTGCCGTCACGGTGGCCTGGAACCCGAACGGGCTGCCGATGGCGATGGCAATCTGGCCGACCTGAATCGCGTCCGAGTCGGACAATTCGGCGATCGGCAGCCCGACTTCCTTGATCCGAATGACCGCGAGATCCGTGGCCGGATCGTCACCGATCAACTCGGCTGGGAACCGACGCCCATCCGTCAGGACGACGGTGATCTTTGAAGCCCCGCTCACAACATGGCTGTTGGTCAGAATGAATCCATCGGCGGTGAAGATGAATCCTGATCCTCCGCCGCGGCCGTTTCGCCCCCTCCGACCGGGAGCCTGACGGACGACTTCGAGGCTGACAACGGCAGGACCGACAGCCTTGACCGCCCGAACTACGGAATTGGAGTACGTATCGAGCATCATGCTATCGGGCGCCGTGTTCGGAGCCGATGCAACCGAATCAGAATCAATGGAACCGTGGTTCTCGTCGGCGATCAACTGAGCAATGCGATTCATGTGGGTCTCTGGATTTGCGAGCCCGCGTCGGGGGCGGGGCCGAGCCATTTGACTCGGGCCCCGACCCAACCAGCGGGAAGGAGAAAGGAGAGAAACGACGTCCCGGTTGGGACATGCCAAAGAGGTCGCAACAGGCGTGCCGCATTCAGGGACGGAAAACGGCGATTGAGTCCGCGGGGAAGTGATTTGTTCAGCCGAAATCTGCCGATGTGGCAGTCGAGCAATACGATGTGGTGACACCGACGTGAGCATGCCGATCTTCACAGAACGCCGAAAGCGACTCGACCGCCTGAACCGCGGGCACCCTGTGACGACCATCCGAAAAACCTCGATGACGGACCGATTCCATCGCCGACTGGCGTTGCTGGGCAGCGTCGGCGTCCTCTTGGTCGTCACCATGGGAGGACAGTTGGTTCGGCTCACGATCGCCGAACATGAGGCGCACGCATCGACAGCCGAGGCCCGACTCTCCCGGAACACCTATCTTCCCACGTGGCGAGGGAGCATCCTCGACCGCAAGGGCCGCGAGTTGGCGGTCGATCGTCCTTCGTACGACGTTGCGGTGGAATACGACGTGATCAGCGGCGCCTGGGAGAACGAGCGCGCCAAGGAGGATGCGCGACGTGCTGCGGGATTCGAGGGCTGGAAGAAGATGGGGCCGGGCGAGCGCCTCGCCGCCATCGATGCACAATTGCCCCGGTGGCACGGCAAAGTGGAAGAACTTTGGACGGACATCTGCCGCCTTGGCGGTATTGATCGAAAGGAACTGGATCGGCGCCTGACGGAAATACGGACCGAAGTCGAACGCCGGGCAACGAAGGTCTGGAACGCTCAGCGCGTGCGAGAGGAAGAGAAATTCGGAATCATCGAAGGCGAGGAATTCAAGCCGCGGCCCATTCGCGAGATGGAGGAGGCACATGTGGTGTTGCCTCGGGTCGCCGACGAGGTTGCATTTGAATTTCGTCGCCTCGGTCAGGAACTTTCTGACGTGATCGAAGTGAAGGACACGATGCGGCGCTCCTATCCCTGGGCGACGGCGGAGGTTGAACTCTCCCGCGCATCCCTGCCGAAACCGATTCGGTCCGACAAGATCCAGAAGGTGAGCGTGATCGGCGTGGCGGATCACATCGTCGGCTCGATGCGCGATGCCCCGTATCAGGAGGACATGGAACGGAACCCGTTCGTCACAACTGAATCCGGCAAGACTGGGGTTCGTCTTGAGGGATATCGCCCCGGAGACGCGGTCGGCACCAGCGGCGTCGAGGAATCCTTCGAAGACTACCTGCGAGGTTCACGTGGGCAGATTCAGGAAAGACTCGACACGGGCGAAAAGATCCGCACGGAACCGAAACAAGGCAAGACGCTGCAACTCACGATCGACATTGCGCTTCAGGCGAGAATACAGGGTTTGCTCAGCCCGGAGTTCGGCTTGGCAAGAATCGAACCATGGAATGTTGCCCACGACGAGCAAGGTCATCCCAAAGGACTCCCGGAGGGGTACCCGCTGAATGCCGCAGCGGTGGTCCTCGATGTTGACTCCGGCGAAATCCTTGCCATGGTCTCCACGCCGACCGTCGCGATGGGGCGGCAGATGACGGAGAACCAGCGCAAAGTGATGTTGCCGGCTATTCATCGAGCCGTCGAGACGCCGTACCCTCCCGGCTCGATCATCAAGCCCATTGTGCTGGCGGGAGCGGTGACCAACGGCGTCTTCGGCCTGAATGATCGCATCTCCTGCACCGGCCACTTCTGGCCTGAACGCAAGGATGTCGCACGGTGCTGGATCTATCGCGCCAACTACGGTTTTTCGACACACAACGACAAGGTCGGCGGCCCGCTGAGCGCCACGGAGGCCATTGCTCGCTCGTGCAACATCTTCTTCTATACGCTGGCCCATCGCCTCGGCATGAGACGCCTGACCGATTGGTACAGCAACTTCGGCCTCGGTGAGCCCTTGAATGTCGGTCTGCTTCACGAAGAACTCGTCCGGCAGCAGGACCACGAATCGATCATGGTGTGGAGGGGAGAAAACGGCGGGTCGATCCCATCACCACAGGCGATTGAGAAGCTCGCCGCCGACGGACAAAGCGAAGCGGCCACCATCTTCATGGGCATTGGCCAGGGACCTGTGACCTGGACACCGGTTCATGCCGCGAATGCCTTTGCACAACTCGCGCGGGGCGGAACCATTCGCGACGCCACCTTGATTCGTCAGGGCCCGGGATCTCCTTCGCCGCGGCGATCCGGAGGAATCCCGATCAAGCCGGCGGTCGTGAGCACCGCCCTTGAAGGTTTGCGCGAGGCTGTCGGCGAGACGTATGGCACCGGACATCATCTCAACTATGGAAACGGCGTGAGCGAACCGATCTTCACGGCCGAGGAGGTCGAGGTCTGGGGCAAGACCGGCACCGCCCAGGCGGCTCCGATGCCCGTCATCAACTCTGCCGGAAAGCAGACCACGATCAGTGGCCTCGACCACGCCTGGTTCGTCGGCCTTGTCGGTCCGAAGAGCACGAAGCGTCCAACCATTGCCATCGCGGTCATCCTTGAATACGGCGGTTCAGGCGGGCGTGCCGCCGGCCCGATCGCCAACCAGATCATCATCGCCTTGCAGGACGAAGGATACCTGCCCTCTCCCCCGAGTCCGACACGTGGTCGCGAACCTGAACATGTCCTCGATGTCGAAGAGGACGACGGGCAAACATGAGCACGCTTCCGTCGATTCCGTTGGCGGAGCGAAAACGCTCGCTCTCGCCCCGTGGCCTCAAGATCGAGGCCCGCACTTTGCACAAGCCGCGGATCATGATCCTCAATGTGGGGTGGCTGTGCGTCGGCGCGGCGGCTGTCCTGTCGCTGATGGGAATCGCCGCAATCGATACGACCATTCCGGATGTCCTTGGGCCGAAGGACATTGACTACGCGAAGCGGCAATTGATTTTTCTCGGAATCGGAATCGTTGCGGCCGTGGCGGTGTCAGTGCCGCACTTTCGGTTGGTTCGTCGCTTGAGCTACCCATTGATCGCGATCTCGCTCGTTCTCCTGATCTTCGTGCTGGTGCCTTGGGTGCCTGAGTTCATTGTTCGACCGCGCAACGGCGCCCGCCGATGGATCAATCTCGGCGTCACCGACATTCAGCCGTCCGAAGTGGCCAAGATGGCCTACATCGTGGCGCTGGCGAATTATCTGCGATTCCGAACCCACTATCGTCAGTTGCCCGGACTGATCCTGCTGGTGATTTTGACGCTGATTCCGATGGGGCTGATCGTGATCGAGCCCGATTTGGGCACATCCCTCTTATTCCTCCCCACGCTGTTCGCGATGGTGCTTGCCGCCGGAGGCCGCCTGCGTCACGTCGCATTGATCATTGCCCTGGGCGCTGCGAGCATTCCGCTCATGTATCCGCTGCTCAAGCCCTATCAACAGCAGCGAGTGAAGGCGATGGTGGCGCAGGTCATGGGAAGTGACCGCTATGCGCAGGACATCGGGTTCCAGGGCGATCGCGCCATCACGCTCATCGGCGCCGGCGGCCTGATGGGCGTGGGTCGAGATCATGCCCAGACACTGGTCATCAACAACCGGCTGCCCGAGGAGCACAATGACATGGTGTTCTCGGTCGTCTGTTGCCGGTGGGGATTGCTGGGTGGGGCCTTCATGTGGGCGATGTACCTCGTCTTTGCAATCGGCGGCCTGCTGGTCGCCGGGGTCTGTAAGGACCCGTTCGGGCGGCTCGTGGCGGTCGGCATCACCGCGATTACCTTTACTCAGATGGTGATCAATACCGGAATGAATGTCGGCCTGCTCCCCATCACCGGAATGACCTTGCCGTTCGTGTCGTACGGCGGCACAAGCCTCATCGTTTCGTGGGTGTCCGTTGGACTGCTCCTGAACATCGGCATGCGTCGCGCCCACCACCTGTGGCGCGAGTCATTCGACTTCGGCGGAAAATCCTGACCCGTGGGTATCGCCTGACGATGATTCCGCCTCCACCTCGTTTTCAAGAGATTCTCGGTGTCCTTCAACTCGAGATCAGTGACGATGAACTCACCCGAATGGGCAGATTTCTGGAGCTCCTGGAGGAAACGAATCGGAAATTCAACCTCACGGCCGTATCAGAACACGGCGAAATGTGGATTCGACACATCGCCGACAGCCTCTCGCTGCTGCCGTCGTTGCAGTCAATAGAGCCGAAGCTTGTCGCTGATGTGGGTTCCGGCGGTGGGCTGCCCGCCATTCCCCTCGCCATCGCCATGCCCGGAACCTCGTTTTCATTGATCGAATCCACGGGTAAGAAAGCTCGGTATCTGACAGACACGGCCGCGACCCTCGGACTGGCCAACGTGCACGTCCTGAATGGTCGAGCTGAGGTTCTCGCGCGAAGTCCGGAACATCGCGAACGGTACGATGCAGTAACCGCCCGCGCTCTCGGCAGGCTTGAGGTCATGCTCGATTGGACCGTGCCACTGGCCAAGCCCGGCGGATGGGTGCTGGCCATGAAGGGCGAAAAGGCGCGCCAGGAAATCGACGAAGCGAAACAGACTCTCCACGCGATTCACGCGTCAGTTGGCGAAGTTCAGACCACCCCAACCGGTGTCATCGTGCCGATCGAGAAACGCCGGCCGACCCCGCGAACGTTTCCAAGATCAACTGCGGCCCCCCAGACGCGGACTGATCGGTGACGCTCTCCATTACCAATCCGCATGATCCTCGAGCAAGTTTGCGGATGCATCGATCAATTCCAGATCGAGTTCGGGCATGTGCAGGCGAAGTTCCTCGGCGGTAAGTTCGGTATAGAGACGTCGCCCCTGCGACGTGAACACTGAATATCGTGGCCCATCCGCATGCGCCGTGATCCGGACCCGGTATTGCGCATTCTCGAGCGAGCCCAGCAATGGACTCCGTGTGCTGGGAGTTCCTTCCGACGCTCCCAATCGGTCGGGAACAAACATGATTGCCGCGAACAGCCACACTCCCGCGACGGAGCCTGCAACGACCAAGCGGATAAGGAGCCGCAGCCGCCGGTTCATGCATGACTTATCGGTGCGGCGGGCGGTCGCCTTGAGGCGTTTGCCTCGGCAGCGAAGGCGGCTACGATGGAGGCCGCACCGGCCCCATCGTCTAGCCCGGTCTAGGACACCTCCCTTTCACGGAGGTAACAGGGGTTCGAATCCCCTTGGGGTCATTTCGGCAGACTTGGCCGAACCACGACGCTGCTTCCGATAGAGCAGGCCGCCCGACGCGGCGGTCAAGACTACTGAACTGCTGAACGACGCAAACAGCGTTAGGAAAGGGGACAAGCCAATGGAATTGGCTCGGCGTTCATTCTAAGGTTCGACCCATCGAAACGGACCTGCTCGGTCATCAACCGCACACCCTACACTTCACGCCATGGCCGCCCCAACATCAAACGAAACAACCCGCATCATCTACTCCATGATCCGGGTCTCCAAGGCTTACGAAAAGAAGACCGTCCTCAAGGACATCACGCTTGGCTATTACTACGGCGCCAAGATCGGCGTCCTTGGCCTGAACGGTTCCGGAAAGTCAAGCCTTCTGCGAATTCTCGCCGGAGTCGACAAGAAGTATGAAGGGACAATCCATGCCCAACCGGGTTTCACGATCGGCTACCTCGAGCAGGAGCCGCTGCTCAACGAAACCCGCACCGTCCGCGAGGTCGTCGAGGAGGGCGTCGCCGAAACGGTGGCCAAGCTGAAGGAGTTCGACGCCATCAGCGAGAAATTCGCCGAGCCGATGTCGGATGACGAGATGAACAAGCTTCTTGAGAAGCAGGGCAACCTCCAGGAAGAGCTCGATCGGCTCAGCGCATGGGATCTTGATTCCCAGCTCGAGATGGCGATGGACGCCTTGCGCTGCCCTCCCGGGGATCGAGCCGTCAACACCCTGTCCGGCGGCGAAAAACGTCGAGTGGCGCTGTGCCGCCTCTTGCTGAAGAAGCCCGACATTCTGCTGCTCGACGAACCCACCAACCATCTCGACGCCGAATCCGTCGCCTGGCTTGAACACCACCTTCAGCGCTACGAAGGCACCATCATCGCCGTCACCCACGATCGCTACTTTCTCGACAACGTCGCAGGCTGGATCCTCGAACTCGATCGGGGCGAGGGAATCCCCTGGAAGGGCAACTACACCTCGTGGATGGAGCAGAAGAAAGAACGTCTCCGCATTGAGGAAAAGCAGGAATCGGCCCGCCAGAAGGCGCTCTCCCGCGAATTGGATTGGGTCCGATCCTCCCCTCAGGCTCGGCAGGCCAAATCTCAGGCCCGCGTGAAGGCATACGAATCACTGGCCAACGCCGAAGCCGCCCGCGAACGCGCTTCGCAGGTCGAAATCTTCATCCCCCCGGGGCCGCGACTCGGCAACCTCGTGATCGAAGCCAAGGAGGTCCGCAAGGGTTACGGCGATACGCTGCTGGTTGAGGACCTCTCCTTCTCTATCCCGCCCGGCGCCATCGTCGGCGTCATTGGCCCGAATGGCGCTGGAAAGACGACGCTCTTCCGCATGATCACCGGATCAGAGAATCCCGACGC
This sequence comes from uncultured Isosphaeraceae bacterium, assembly GCA_964407695.1. Lineage (GTDB taxonomy): Bacteria > Planctomycetota > Phycisphaerae > Phycisphaerales > SM1A02 > CAYOWQ01. The sequence goes on from CAYOWQ010000002.1 coordinate 164,851, forward strand.
CGGAACCTTTCGAGTCGGCGAGACCGTGAAACTCGGGTATGCCGAGCAGACTCGCGATTCACTCCCCGATGGCAAGAATGTCTGGGAAGCCATCTCCGATGGCGATGATGAACTCATGCTCGCCCCCGGGCTCAAGGTGAACTCCCGCGCCTACGTCTCGCGCTTCGGCTTCACCGGGCCCGACCAGCAGAAGATGGTCGAGAATCTCTCCGGTGGTGAACGCAACCGCGTGCACCTTGCACGAATGCTCAAATCGGGAGCGAATGTCCTCCTGCTCGACGAGCCCACCAACGACCTCGATGTCAACACCATGCGCGCCCTCGAAGAAGCCATCCAGAACTTCGGCGGCAGCGCCATCATCATCTCCCACGATCGATGGTTCCTTGACCGACTGTGCACCCACATCCTCGCCTTCGAAGGCGACTCGACCGCCGTCTTCCATCCTGGCGACTATTCCTCATACGAAGCGGCCAGACGTGAGCGGCTCGGCGAAGAGGCAGACCGGCCGCACCGGGCGCGATATCGCAAGCTGACTCGGGTATGACCGGTCGCCGAGCCAGGTCCCCCGGCTTAACGCACCCTGGCAAGGAAATATCGCAGGATTTTGCTTGGCGCAAACCCGGCCTTCTGCGCAGACTTACAGGCTGATTCGTGCTCCGTCGCCCGGTGTCAGTCCGCCACCTGACCAGAAAGAGACCCATGGTGTTCCAAAGGCCTATTCATCGTCGTACCGCGGCAATGCTGCTCGCTTCACCCCTTGCCCTCCTCACATCGGCCCCCGCCGCCCAGGCTGATGTCGTTCAGAGCTACTACGCCACCTCCAACCTCTACAACTACAAGATCAATCACATGCCGGACCTCGACCAGGTCCGGGATCCATTGGCCGGTGATGGATACATGTTCTGTGTTCCGACCGCTGCGGTCAATCTCTTCGCATATGCCTCCAACCACGGCTACGACACAACCAGTTTCCTCGGGAATTGGGACTACCAGAACTCGCATTACAACGACGTCACCGACGCGATCAGCTTCATGGGGGCCCTCATGGCCACCGATGGCGACGACGGCACCACCTGCTGCGTCTTGAACGGGATCCAGGCGTTCGGAAGCACCAATATCCTCAAATATAAGAAGAAGAACCTTACTCCCGACTACAAGCCCGGCGTCTCCAGCATCGCCAAGAAGGGGTGTCAGGGCTGGATCGTCAGTTTTGTCTATGGCCGATACAAACCTGAGGGAACGGTGAATGGCGCCACTTGGTACAAGCGAAAGGGCGGCCATGCCGTCACTTTGGTCCGCGCGTATCGCGACGGCGATACCTGGCTTGTTCGCTATCGCGATCCGGTCGACGATGAATCGAAATTCTCGCAGTCCACGTTCAAGAACAAGCGACGCGATCCGTTTGGCGTCACCGGCTACTTCAGCAACGCCGAAGGGGTGCGCACACTCGCAGGCCTGTTCTGGAAGGATGGCCAGGTGCGATGCATCGATTCCTATTACTGCATCAAGCCCATCTACGGCGGCTTCATCTCCAGTAGTGGCGTCGCCGGCGGCGGCGGCACGGTTCACTTCGTAGACCCTGTGCCTTTCGAAGGCATGAACAGTGCTGCGCTTCCGGAGATCAACCTCCCCGGCGACATCCAGATTGTCGACATGCATCTCAGTTTCGGCGAAGACGATGACGCCCTCGTGATCGCCAAGCCTCTGGTACCCACCACGGGCGCCACGCTCCGCACGCTGAACCTGCTGACCGGCGAACTCACCATCTTGACCCCAGCGCCAACAGGTCTGAAGCGAATGGATGTCAGCCGGCATGATCAGATCTTCGCCATCGGCGGCGGAAACAATGTCTATCGTCTTGGATTCGATGGCGCGGTCATCAACTCGACCCTCGCGGCGGCAAACCCCACCGACATCGCCGTCAACGACGCCGACGACTTTGTCTGGATTCTCTCGGTACCCGATCGGAAGATCTATAAGTCCTGGCCGGATTTCTCCGAGTTCGAACTCATCATGAACGTACCGATAAATGTGCCCATGTCGGGTAACGGCACGATCGTTGTGGATCCGGCAACCGGCACTCCATACATCAAGACCGACGGTAGCCCGAAGTTCTGGCGCATTGCTCCGCCCACCGGTGCTGCAGGACCTGTTGCCACCGCCATGCCATTGCCGGGCTCCAACGCCATCCAGGGACTCTTCATGGGGGAAGACGGTCGCCTTTACGTCACCGGCGACGGCTCCGTCGCAGGTGGCGGCTCCACCACCAAGGTCTACAAACTGAGCCCCCGCGGCGATTGGGTTGCGGATCTCGAGTCGCCCATGCACAACCAGCCCGGCGGAGAGCACTTTGCCGTGCTCCGCTCCACCTCGAATGACACCGAAGCCCACAGTGGCCCCGAATGGATCAACCTCCTTCCCGCCGACATCGGCGACGACGCCCCATCGGTCGCCGACTGCGACGCCGATCTCAATGGCGATGAAGTTGTGGACGGTGCTGACCTCGGCCTCCTGCTGAGCGCCTGGGGCGCCGACAGTGTCTTCGACCTGAACCTCGACAACATCGTGGACGGGTCCGATCTCGGCCTCCTCCTGGCCGGGTGGGGAGCGTGCCCGTAACAATGTGTTTCCGGACGTTGTCCTTCCCGTCGTGCCGTTTGCGGCACGACGGGATGTTCAATTGAGACGTGTGCCGAGCTGGAACCGAGCCTTCCCTGCAACGGCCGATCAGTCGCCCGACCGGCCCGAATCAGGGGCTGGCGCCGGCGATCCGCCGCGGGCTCGTTGCGCTGAATCAGAGACCGCAACTCGGGCTGCAATTACCTCGTGCACCGGACCTCTCATCGCTACAATCTCGCCGCCTCAATGGGGCACCGGAGGCGGCATGGATGGAGTGGAGGATCGGAATTATGACCGGACACCGCCTGCGAGAATTCAGGCGATGGCATATTGAGAAGAATCTCCTCGGCGTCCTGTTGCGGCCCGACACGTGCGGATGGAAGCCCGTTGAGGTGGCCGACACCACGCTCCCGGTCGACCTGATCAAGCCGCGGTGGCGGTGCTACTGCGCCGGCGTCGGTGAGGATATTCGCCTGGAACGGCACCTCGCCGAATCACTTGGTGCGGAGGTATGGGCCTTCGATCCGACCCCACGGTCCATCGCCTTCATGGAGCGGTCCCAACACGATCGATCGCGATTGCACTTCATGCCCGTCGGCCTGTGGCGTGACGACGTCACGCTGCACTTCCACCCGCCGGAAAATCCCAACCACGTCTCCCATTCGTTGACTGAAGCAGCCTCGCCTGGCGGATTCGATGCGCCCTGTCGATCAGTCACGTCTCTCATGTCGGAGCTGTCGCACGATTCCATCGATGTGCTCAAGATGAATATCGAAGGGGCCGAAGACATCGTTCTGGAGTCCACGTTGAGTTCGGGAATCAAACCCAAAATCATCACGCTCACGTTTGAAGGTTCGAATGCCTTCTCCAAAGCGCTGCGATGGACGTCGAGATTACGTCGCGAAGGCTACCGCTTCTTTGCCCGGCGGGCATGGTTCTTCACCTACGTTCGGGCCGACCAGCCCCCCGCCTGAACCAGTCTAGAAACCCCCGCCTCGCATCACCTTCAAACTGCTGGGAAACGGGTACGTTGCGAAGACGCCTGTCGGCGCCACCTGCCAGAGGGCGAGCGCTGGATAGACATCACCCCGATAGCCCGCGTCAAACATCGTTCGAAGCACCGACTCGAACGAAGGCTCGCGCTGACCCGGTCCAACCAGCCGATTCGACTTCGCACCGAGAAAGCTCACCGAGGCGCATGGCAACCGGTCGCGCCGAGTCTCGATCATCTGGGCCACCTTGCGGAATCCCTTGGCCAGGTCTTCCAACAAAAACTCTGAGCGCCCCGGCGGACGCAGAAGCGCCAAGACCTCGATCACATCGAGGTCATACTTCAGCACCAGCACTTCGTCCTGGGACAGCGCTTTTGAGAACCCCGCGGCGTGATCCGTAATCGACTTCGCATTCCATTGGCTCGTCGGGATCAGTGACGCCAATTGAGCGATGAGTCCTCGCGAGTTGTCGTCCGGGTTTACACCGCAAACCACCGTTCGATAACGCCGCGCCAGCACATCCGCCAGCAAGTGCTGACCCCATTGGATCCTGATCCGGTCGCGCTCATACGTGGCCTTCCGGGGGTCTCCCGCAGGGAGCAGAACGATTCGATCCGAACGACGATCCGCCTCCATCAGGCTGTCGCCTTCAGCGTCGTAAAGCTTCAGCGTCGACTCAGTCGCGATTGTGGCCATACCGCCAGTATACCTCTACCCCACTCGCTCAGCCTTCAAACGCCGCCCCATCAATTCAATAATCGCCTGCCGCGGCGAAAGGCCCTCATACAGAATCGCATTCACCGCCTCCGTAATCGGCATCTCAATCCCTAATCGCTGCGCTAGCATCACGACCGACCTCGTCGTGGGAACACCCTCCACGACACTGGTGCTCGACCCCAGAATCTCTTCGAGGCGTTCGCCGCGGCCAAGTCGCTCGCCGCATGAACGATTCCGTCCCTCGGGGCTGAAGCACGTCGTCGCCAGATCTCCAACCCCGGCAACACCAAAGAATGTCTCCGCCTTGGCCCCCATGGCGACGCCGAGCCTGGCGATCTCCGCCAGCCCCCTCGCCAGAAGGGCGCTCTTCGCATTGTTTCCTGCACCAAGCCCATCCACCATTCCCGCCGCCAGGGCAATCACGTTCTTAAGCGCCCCGGCAATCTCGACGCCCACAGGATCATCATGGGAGTACACCCGCAGCCAAGGCGACGAGAATGCCTGCTGAACGGCTTCGACCCGCCCGCAATCCTCGCCCGACGCCACCATCGTTGCAGGTAGTCGCCGAGCAAGTTCGGCCGCGATCGTGGGGCCCGAGAGAACCACGAACCGACCCGGATCGGCGCCTCCGAGGGCCGAGGCGATGACCTCTGAAGGCCGCAGGAGCGAGTCGTTTTCGATCCCCTTGGCAACGCTCACGATGGTGCAACCAGCCGCCGCCTGCTTGAAGGCATAGGAGATTCCGCTCCAGACGGTTCGAACATGTTGAGTCGGGATGGCATTCACGACGATGGCCGCCCCCTCGACAAGGCGCTGTGGATCCCGTTCGACCTTCACAGGTTCCGGCAATCTGAATCCCGGAAGGCGGGGGCTTTCCCGCGTAGCCCGCAAATCCTCGAGATCCTCAGGAAACGGTCCCCAGAGCGAGACTTCCATTCCCTGGTCAACCAGCAGATCGGCCAGGACGAGCGCCATCTGGCCGTCGCCGACGATCGCGACTTTGGAAACCATCTCGGGTTGGCCGGAATTCTTGGTGATTTCCCCACTATACAGAAGATGGGCCGGCGCCCGATTTCGCCGAATTCCCAATCCCCGCCGAACCGCACCGCTCCAAGACCCGTATCCGCATATCGCCCGATTTCGGGCTTGGTTGCCGCCCCGGTCAGGATTGCTACGCTGACTCACATCTCGCGGCCATCTGTTTGGAGCATGTCAGCCGATGTCTGAACTCACGCTTGCCGGCGCCCCCGATCAGGATCTCAAGCTTCGCCAATCCGGTGCTGATGGTGCCGAGAAGCTTGAGCGCCACCTCTTCGTCGCTCTTCTTGGCGGAGTCCTCCTGCTTTCCGCCTGGATCGCCGGACTTTCCGGCGTTCATGAAGACTCGGTTTTCCTCCCCGCCGTCCTCGGCGCCATCATTTGCGTCATCCCCCTGCTCATGGGGGCTTGGAAGGAAATCGCCGTCGGTCGCCCCTCGAGCGACTCCCTCGCTTCGATCGCCGTCATCGCGGCCCTCGCCGACAACCGTTTTCTTGCCGCCGGCTTCGTCGCGTTCTTCCTCTGGCTCGCCGAGCTCATTCTCTCCCGCACCGCGTGGGGCGCTCAGAGGGCCATTCGTGAATTGATCGAACTCACCCCGGATGACGCCCGCCTGGTCGTCGAAGAGAAGGAAGAGTTGGTCTCTCTCGCCCGGGTCAAGGTCGGAGACGTGGTCCGCGTCCGCCCCGGTGAGAACCTTCCTGTCGACGGCAAGGTGATCCGCGGCGCTTCAAACATCAATCAGGCCTCCCTCACGGGTGAAGCCGTTCCGGTCGAAGTTCAGCCCGGATTCGATGTCTACGCAGGCACCACCAATCTCACCGGCCAGATCGACATCCATGTGACCGCCATCGCCGGCCAGACCACCATCGGCAAGGTCGAACGGCTTATCCGCGAAGCTGAAAGTGCAAAATCCGAGCGACAGGAGCTCATCGAGCAACTCGCTTCGTATTACGTTCCCGTTGTGCTCATGGTCGCCGGGCTCGTCTGGTTCTTCACGTCCAGAAGCCCCTCCGACGCCGTCAAGTCTGAAGCCGCCGCCCGTGCCATCTCGGTCCTCGTCGTCACCTGTCCCGGCGCCCTCCTCATCGCCCACCCAACCGCCATGGTTGCCGCTTTTGCTGCCGCTGCACGACTCGGAATCATGATCAAGCAGACCCGCACGCTCGAATCCGCGGCCAGCATCGACACCGTCGTCATGGACAAGACGGGAACCATCACCACCGGAAAATTCGCCGTCAGCCGGCTCGTCCCTGCCGAAGGTATCGATGGCGCATCACTCCTTCAGGCTGCCGCCGACGGCGAGCAGCACTCCAATCACCCCCTCGCCCGATCCATCCTCGACACCGCCGCAAAAGCCCGAATCACCCCGACCCGCATCGACCATTATGAAGAAGTTCACGGCCGCGGTGTTGTCGCCCACGGCCCTGCCGGCGATATTCACGTCGGCCGATCGGCATGGCTGATTGAGATCAATCCCGACATCAGGCCCGCCGTCGAGGTTGTCGAGCAGAAGATCGAAGGGATGTCCGGCGTGCACGTCATGGTCGGCGGGCGCTATCTCGGCGCTGTCGGCCTTGAAGACAAGCTGCGTTTCAATGCTCCTGAGGTCGTCTCCAAGATGCGCGAGATCGGCATCCGCCGCGTGTGCATTTTCACGGGTGACCGTCTTCCCGTGGCCAAGCGTGTCGGCCAGGCTGTGGGTGTCGATTCAATCGAAGCTGAGTGCCTGCCCGAAGAGAAGCACGCCGAACTCAAGTATCTCATTCAGAAGGGTCACCGCGTGCTGGTCGTCGGCGACGGCATCAACGACGGACCCATTCTCGCCAGCGCTGATGTCGGCGTCGCCATGGGTCTCTCCGGAAGCGACATCGCCACCAACTCCGCCGGCGTCGCTCTCATGAACGACGACCTGCGACACATCCCGTTCTTGATCGAGCTCGCCATGCGCGCCCGCTCGATCATCAGCCAGAACATCGCCGCCAGCATCGTGCTCGCGCTCATCGGCCTCGCCCTTGCCGCCACCGGCGCCATCACCGTATGGTTCGCCCCGTTGCTCTACGCCTTCGGCTATATCGTCGTCATCGCCAACAGCCTCCGTCTCGTCCGCTTCGGTGAAGACTTTGCTGAGACCGAGGAAGCTAAGCGCCGCCTTGCGGCCGATCAACCCATCAAGCCCACTCGCCAGCTTCAGGCCTCAACCGCCTGAGTTCGAACCGTCATGTCGTTGAGTCCGATTCCGAATCATCCAGCTCTTCGCGCCCTTCGGGGCTCAGCGCATAGATCTGAAACCGGTGCCCCACCGGCTCCCAGCCCAACTCGCGACAGATCTTGTCTCGCAGGGCCGTAAGCTCCCGACTCGAAAACTGCACGCTCCGCCCCGTCTTCATGCACACCATGAAATCTCGGGGCGCTTTTCCATAGATCAACTGATAGTGCGCCTGCTTCGAATCAAACAGCGCCTGCGTGATGATCCCCGCATCCTGCAGCAGCTTGATCGTCCGATACACCGTCGCCTTCGACACCTGCTCGCCCCGCTGCCGCATCTCGAGCAGCAACTCCTCCGCCTCAAACACGCCGTCCCGTTCGATGATCGCGTTCAGAATCTCCGCCCGCTCCGGCGTGTACTTCAGGTCCTGCGATTTCAAGAATCGCCGAAACACCGAACACAGCGGCGCCATAATTTCGCTCTCGGTCAGGCCATGCTGGGGCAGCGGCGTCAGGTCCATTCCCCCATCCTATCGCACCCGGCTCCTCTTTCGCACCCGTCACTCCACCCGCTATTATTCCCCCTCACGTTCGTGTAGCTCAATTGGATAGAGCGTCGGCCTCCGAAGCCGAAGGTTTTGGGTTCAAGTCCCAACACGAACGCTTGAAGTTCGGATTCCATCGAATGTCTGCGGTAGTCTGTCGGGCATGACCCTCGACGAACTCCAGCAGCTCATCCGCGACAAGTACTACGCCACCGACTCCGCCCGAGGTCCCGCCGCCACCTTCCTCTGGTTCTCTGAAGAAGTCGGCGAACTTGCCCACGCCCTCGGCAACCTCCACCGCAACAAGCTCGACGCCGACAATCTCGCCGAGGAATTCGCCGACGTCCTCGCCTGGCTCACCACCCTCGCCAACATCACCGGCGTCAACCTTACCGACGCCGTGCATCGAAAATACCTTCAGGATGGCGGTCCCAAGGGCACCAAATAGCCCGCCGCCCTCTCCTACACTCCGCCCATGCCCGCTCAGCGCATCACCGACGCCTTCAACCGCGCCCGAAGTCAGCGCTCCGCCGCCCTCATCCTTTACCTCACCGGCGGCTATCCGCCCGACACCTCCACCGCGTCGCTCATATCCGCACTCGACAGCGCCGGCGCTGACCTCATCGAAATCGGCTTCCCATTCACCGACCCTATCGCCGACGGTCCCGTCATCGCCGAGGCCATGAACATCGCCCTCGGCCGCGGTGCCACCCCGCAGCGAATCTTCAGCGACGTCCGCTCCGCCCGCCCCACCACCCAAGCCGGCCTCATCGCCATGGTCAGCGCTTCTATCGTGCATCGCCTCGGCGTTGATCACTTCATGCGCACCGCGGCCGATGCCGGTTTCGACGGTGTCATCGTCCCCGATCTCGACGATCTCGCCGCATCCGAGTGGTCCCAACTCGCCGTAGAGGCCGACCTTGCATTCGTTCCCCTGATCGCTCCCACCACGTCGCCCTCCCGCATCGCCTCGCTCTGCGCCAACGCCCGCGGTTTCGTCTACGTACTCGCCCGCGTGGGGATCACCGGCTCGGCCACCGCCCCACCGTCCGACCACGCCGCCCTCATCGCCCGCATCCGCGAACATACGTCTCTTCCGCTCGCCCTCGGTTTCGGAATTTCCACCCCCGAACATGTGCGCAGCGCTGCCTCCATCGCCGACGGCGTCATCGTCGGCACCGCCCTCGTTCAACGCCTCTCAAACACCGCCGACCCCGCATCCGCAGCCTCCGAATTCGCCCGCGCCCTCAAGCCCGCAACATTGCAATCCTGACACCGGATCTCCCGTCAATATTGCTCGTCCGGCGGAGTCGGCCCCGTCACATCGCAGCCCGTCAAATGCAGATCACATCCCCGCGACGGCCTCCGCCAGCCGCTCGTATTCCTCCGCCCGGTTATACACCTGCGCGCTCACCCGAATCCACCACGATCCAGCCCAATCCACAAACGGTACCTCGATCCGGTGCTGTTCGTAGAGGTGCTTCTGAGCCAACTCCCACTTCTCAAACCGCCGCAGGTGTGCCGGCGCTTCCACCGTCGCCATCGACCCCAGCATCGACCCATCCCGGGGTGAGATCGGCCTCGATCCCCACGCATCGCACAGCATCGCATGCGCCCATGTCGCCAGCCGATGATTGTGTTCCATCATCCGCTCGAAACCCATTCGCTTCCAGAAGGCGATGGCGTCGGCAGCGCACATCCAAGCCGTAATGTCGCGTGTGCCCTGCCAGCCGAACTCCGCCTCGAATCCATCGCCGAGTCGATGGCTGATTACCGCCGGATGCACCTCGTTTCGCACATCCTCCCTCGCCCATATGAACCCGCAGCCCTTCGGCGCACAGATCCATTTGTGCAGGTTGGCCGTGTAGTACTCTGCCCCGATCGCCTCAACATCCACCTCCCGCATCCCCGGCCCGTGCGCCCCATCCACGAGCACCACCACCCCGCGTGATTGCAGCCGCCGCACGATCTCGCCGATCGGAAACACCAGCGCTGTCGGGCTGGTGACATGATCGATGACGGCCAGTTTCGTCCGCGGCGTCACCGATCGCTCAATCGCCTCCACCACCGCCCGCGGCGATTCCACCGGGACGTCCACTGCGGCCTCCACAACTTTCGCCCCCCATCGTCGGGCACTGAATCGCATGGCCTGCCGCACCGCCCCATACACGTGGTTCGTGGTCAGCAGTTCATCCCCTGCTTCGAATCGCAGCGAGTTCAGAATTCCATTGATCGCTTCCGTCGCATTGGTTACAAACCCGACGGATTCAGGTGGAGCCCCGATCAGCTCCGCCACGGCCACCCGTGCAGGTTCCAGCAACTCAGCCACGCGCCTCCCCAGCATCTCGATCGGTCGCCCCTCAATCCTCGCCCGATACCGCGATTGGGCCTCCAGCACCTCGGTTGGTGTGGCTCCGAACGAGCCGTGGTTGAGAAACGTAATCCCCGGATCCAGTCCCCAGTACCCAGCAACATCGCCAAACGGAGAAGGGATGGAAATGTTTGACAACACTGGGTCGTTCATGTTGGGAGACACCCTACTCATTCTGCGCCGATCCGCTTTGGCGAACAAATCGCGCAAACCATGCAGGGACCTATGGTCCTATAACATCTTCGCCTATCGCTATCGGACATGGATGAATACCGTAGAAACAGCAAACAACTTAGTACTGTGAGACATGTTGATACCTGACATGTCCCGGAAAAAACATGCAATTGTCTCAACTTTCCCTTGACTTGCGGTCGATGTTTGGGTAACCTTGTCCAAACGACGTCAGAGCCTCGTCTGAAGTCCGAGTCCTTACAAGGCCGAAAGAGGATGGTCGAAATCTTGCCACAATATCTGGTAGGCGACTCAGTCCAAAGCACGAGGGAATGAAGTATGTCGAACCCATTGATTCAACTTGGTCCAGGCGGCTCCTACGTGACCACCTATGTGCAGGCAGGCCGGCGGATGCTGGCCTTGTCGGCGTGTGACGGTTCGGGAACTGATCATCCCGGCTCCCGTCGCGATGGTTCCCGGCAGGGCGGCTTATCGAAAGAGAGCCGGTCTCAACAGACCCCGGCTTCAGGACTGGGCGGACGGAAGTCCGGGCCATCGGCCCTGGAGTCGCACGGGCCCGCCGCGGCCCGACCGGCCCAGCGGTCGCTGCTTGACCGCCTCCTTGGGATCGACAGAGTTGAAGTGGCGACGGTTCCCTTGGCGCCGTCATCACCATTCCGATCCCCTCTTGGCTCCCAATCCGGATCACAAGGTGGATCGCTTCGCTCGATGGCGTCGGCCGAGGCTCTGCTGTCAGCGCAACGGCTCGTCCTCTCCCGCGTGGGAGAGCAGGCGTTGCGGGCAGCCGGCCGTTTGCGTTCCCTGTCGTCGTCGGCTCAGCCGGCGGTTCCCTCCTCTGTCCATTCCACCATTACGCGTGGGGCGGTCTTCGCCCCGCGGCCATCGGAGTCTACTCATGAATCTCACTCCCAAACAGCTTCGCATTCTTCAGTTGATCCGCGATTCCCGCGTCACTCGCGGCTACTCACCGACGATGCAGGAGCTCGCCGATCAACTGGGCGTCAGCAAGGTCACGGTGTTCGAGCACGTCGAGGCGCTGATCAAAAAGGGCGCGCTCGAGCGCGATCCCAACAAGGCTCGCTCTTTGCGAATCTGTGAAGGCGCCGTCGTTCCCGATGAGGAGCAGCCGCTCACCTTCCCGCTCGTCGGAAAGATCGCTGCGGGTTACCCGATCGAGAAATTCGAAACCCACGATCAACTGAGGTTGGAAGACATCTTCGGCGCCAGGATCGGCCAGAAGGCAGGCATGTTCGCCCTTCGCGTCGACGGCGACTCGATGCGCGATGAGGGAATCCTTAATGGCGACTATGTCATCGTCGAACGCCGCGAGACGGCGCGAAACGGCGAACGAGTCGTCGCCCTGCTTCCCAATGGGGAAACAACCTTGAAGACCTTCTATCGCGAGGTCGATGGGCGCATTCGCCTGCAGCCCGCAAACCCAGCATTCGAGCCGATCATCGTCAAGGATTGCCGAATTCAGGGCATCGTGATCGGCGTCCTGCGCAAATATGGATGATCTCGCCCGGGTGAGACCGTCGAATTTCTTTGCCGATCGGCCGCTCTAGAGTGAGGTACGAATTTCCCAGAGGTCGGGAAAAAGCGGCGTGAAGAGTGTCGTGCGCAGGTAGCCAACGCCTGGTGATCCTCCGGTTCCCTGCTTGAATCCGATGGTGCGCTCCACCATCTTCACATGGCGATATCGCCACTCCTGGATTCCTTCATCAAGATCGACCAGCAGTTCGCAGATCTGCCGCAGGCCAGGATCATGGTGGTACAGGTCGATGAGGACCCTCTGGAGGTCGCTGTTTGCCTCCGGCGAACTCTTCACATCTCGGCTCAGAAGTCCCCCGGGCACCGGCCTCCCGTTGGCCTTGAGGAATTTCAGGAACGCGTCATACACCGTCGGCTCGCCCAGCCGCCGTTCCAATCTTGCCCGCGCAGCACTCCCTTCCTCGTATCTCCCGATCGCGCCGGCGTTCTTCTTTCCCAGGAGAAACTCGAACTCGCGAAATTGGTACGACTGAAAACCGCTCGACGATTCCAGGCGCGCCCGAAACGACAGAAACGAAACTGGCGTCATCGTCTCCAGGATGTCGATTTGCGCCACCATGGTCTTCAAGATCGTCAGCATCCGCGTCAGCGTCGCCCCTGCCTCGAAGGGCCGGTTCTCCGAAAGCACCGTTCGAAGCCGCTCGCCCTCATGGATCATCTGCTTGAACCACAGTTCATACACCTGGTGAATGATGATGAACAAGGTTTCGTCGTGCTCCGGGCCGTCGGAAAGCGGCTTCTGCAGCGTGAGAAGCTCATCAACCTTGAGATACGATGAATACGTCAGTGCCAAGAGCCGGCTCCTCGGGGAAAGCCTGCAGTGTACGCCGAGTGTCTCCATCCGACGCTCAAGGGCCACAGGTCTTCTTACGCAAGGGCCAGTTCATTCAGACAGGCTTCCACGCTCGCTCGAAGGGCCCCGGGGTCATAACCCCCTTCCAGAACGAGCGCCAGCGGCACACCTGCCGCGATCTCTCTCACCCTGCGGCACAGCATCCCGAATCCCTCCGTGCTGACTCGCATTGCCCCCAGCGGGTCGGCCGCATGAGCGTCGAACCCCGCTGAAACAAGAATGATCTCCGGCCGGAAACTCATCGCGGCCGGCGCGAGGATCTCATCAAACGCCCGCTCGTAGACATCATCCCCGCTGCCCGCCGGGAGCGGCACGTTGATCGTGAACCCTTTTCCTCGCCCCCGCCCTCGCTCTCCCTTGGACCCTGTTCCCGGATACTGAGGCCATTGATGCACGCTGAAAAAAAAGACGTCGTCTCGCTCGTCGAAGATCGCCTGTGTTCCGTTTCCATGGTGCACATCCCAATCCACGATGAGTACCCGTCGCATCTGATGCGCCCGTATGGCATGCTCCGCCGCGATGGCGATGTTGTTCAGAAAACAGAAACCCATCGCGTCATCCGCCGTTGCATGATGCCCCGGAGGCCGAAGCAGGGCAAACGCCCCCGACGCCCCACCGGCACACACATTGTCCACTGCCTGAATCGCGCCGCCTGTCGCAAGATACGCCAGCTCGATGCTCCGCTCGCAAAACGGCGTATCGGAATCCATGAATCCGCGCCGGCCACGAACGGCTTTCAGGTGCTCCAGGTGTCGCGTTGTATGCACCCATCCTGCTTCCTCCATCGTGGCTGGCCGACGGATCGACTCAATCAAAAACCGCCCCCGGTCAAGCCCTTCAGCAAGGTCCAGCAGGGTTTGAAGCCGCTCCGGGCGCTCCGGATGCGCTCGCCCGGTATCGTGGCCCAGGAGTCGAGGATCAGTGACAACGCTGACCGTCATGCAACGAGAATACACCATCTGCCCGCGACAGCCCCTTCGCGCACTCTTCACATTTGGTCGCGATGCTGTAGCCTGTCCCCCGGTTCAGCACCATGAAGATTGCCCTTGTGACAGACGCCTGGCATCCGCAGATTAACGGCGTCGTGCGCACCCTTTCGAGCGTACAACGCGAGCTTGAAGCGGCCGGCGATAAGATGCTCGTCATCAATCCCGGTTTGTTCAGGACGTTTCCTTGCCCGCGATATCCGGAAATTCGCCTCAGCCTTCTTCCCGGGCGCGGCGTGCGACGGGCTCTCGACCAGTTTCAACCCGAAGCGGTGCATATTGCGACCGAGGGGCCGCTCGGCCTATCCGCGCGATCGTTCTGCCTCAGGCGCCGCTGGCCGTTCACTACGTCGTATCACACCCAGTTTCCCCATTACCTTCGCGTGTACTCCGGCATCCCTCGAGGCTGGACATACCGCGCCATGCGCTGGTTTCACGGCAAGGCCCAACGCACCCTGGTCCCTACGCCGTCGGTCAAGCATGAACTCGACGCCCGGAATTTCACCAACGTGGTGGTCTGGACTCGCGGTGTTGACACCTCCCTCTTCCGGCTGCTTCCGGATTCAGATCGAAACCTCTATCCCGATGAGCGACCGGTTTTTCTCTATTGCGGCCGCGTCGCCCAGGAAAAGAACATCGACGCCTTTCTGAACGCCGACCTTCCCGGATCGAAGTGGGTCGTCGGAGATGGGCCGACACTACCCTCACTGCAGCGAAAGCACCCGAATGTGCGATTCTGCGGATATCGCAAGGGAGCGGAATTGGCCGCCCATTTCGCCGCGGCCGACGTCTTCGTCTTCCCGAGTCGAACCGACACATTCGGGGTGGTCATGCTCGAAGCGATGGCCTGCGGGCTCCCGGTCGCGGCCTATCCTGTCACCGGGCCGATCGACGTAGTTCGCCAGGGAGAGACCGGCATCCTTGATGAGGATCTGGCCAAGGCAGCCCGCCAATGCCTCAGCCTGAATCGGCAGAATTGCCGGACCTTCGCTGAATCCATGTCTTGGGGGCGGTGCGCCAGGATGTTCCGCGACAATTTGGAGCCTATCGCCGCGAATTCCCCCGGAGCCCGGCCGGCTCCATCGGCGTCCGCCAACGCGCAAGTTCATCATTTTCAATGATTTCCGTCAATTGCATGGAGGCAAACCCCAGGATTCGGGTATGCTTCAACGGATGGTCGCTTGTCAATCCCGAGGTCTCGTCATGTCTGGATACATCCGCCCGACCCAAAGCCGCGGCTTCACGATCATTGAAATGCTCGTCGTGGTCGGCATGATCACGCTGCTGCTTGCGCTACTCTTCCCCGCATTGCAGGGCGCTCTTGGCGCTTCGCGCAAGACGCAAGAGATGAGCAACCTTCGGCAGCTGTTCCAGGGCTGGCAGATGTACTCAAGCCAGAACGAAGAGCGACTGCTTCCGGGCTACATCGATGAGGATGTGCAAACCGCATGGGGACTTTCGTATACCTCACCCGACGGCACTGCCATTTCAGCGGCGGATGCAGCACCGTACTCGTGGCGGCTCGCCAACTTCGTCGGCAACAACTACTCGCTGTTTCTCGGGTATCTGCGCGATGCCACCGAAGATGTGAATCAGGATATTTCGAAGATCGCGCAGGAGCCGGCGTTTGGCTACAACGCCCTTCACCTCGGCGGATGGTGGGTGCTTGATAACGGCACGCCGCGATACATCTACCGCGATGCGACAAAGGATGGGGAATCTGTTGACGTCGTGGCTCCCTCCATGGCCGGAATTCGTCGAAGCGATTCCCAGATCATTTTCTGTGCGTCGGTGTTCCTCCCGACAGCGGATCTGCTTGAGGACTATCACAATCTCTCTCCCGGAGGCCACTTCGTGCAGCCTTCGATTGGTGTGAGCGGGTTGCAGTGGACGCCCTCGCCAAGCGACGAGTATTTCCCCGAAGCGAAGGTGCCCAATGTCGGCGCTCCGCGGCCGCGATACAACCACTCCGTTGCCACCATCACCGCCGATGGTCACACGGAGCCATTGTCGCTGCTTGACCTTGTTGACCAGCGACGGTTCATCGACCGCGCCAGCAGCGTGGATTGGACCTTCGCCTCCCTCGATTCCCCGTGATTCCCAGGCAGTCGGCCGTCCTAGATCAATCTGCGGGGCATTTCGCCGGGCGAGACCTTCGTGGCTGAAGGCAGATCGTCATCGTCTCTCGCCACCCGCCCGAGGGCCGATGCCGCGCGACCAGCGCCGCGAAGACTGGTGGCCGAGACGTTGCTCGCCTCTCGCTCGAGCGCAGCGTCGGCCTCGGCGATTTCGCGGCTGAACATCCCATTTTCAACACCATCCCGAAACCGCATGGCACAGAGGACCACGGTCATCAGGGCCACCAGCGGCAACAGCAGGTGACGGGCAAAGAACACGATGGCTCCCATTTCGCCGGAGGCGAACCCATCGGCGGCCGTGGCGAGGCTCGAATACGGCAGGAATAATCCTTCGAATTGCACCGTGGGCAGGTTCCTTGCGAGCGGCGCGCATCCGAGGGAGATGAGCATCATGCCAATCATGGCTGACGCCGCCCTCTCGCAGCCGATGACCGACAGCGAGATGGCCAGCACCACGCCCAGGGCCGCAAGCGGCGCGAGCAGCAAGCCGGCGATCGTTCCGATGCCGCCGGTGAAATTTGCCAAGCCACCCAGCCGCTCGTTCCACGCCGATGGTTTGGTCTCGACGGGCGGCGCCTCGGGCATCTCGAGCCCATGGCCGGGCTTCAGAACCGCCGCGACCGACTGCGGCCGCACGTCATCGGTGCTGACCACCGCACCCTCGTGCTCTGAGGTAACAACCTGCTCCACACGGATCGCAGTGAAGGAAATCAAAGCCCAGACGACGAGTTGTATGCCGAGACAGACACCGAAGGTCCAGCAACATGCGGCCACCGCGCCGTGGATGCGGCGAAAGGCGCGCGCGGGCGATGATGCGGGGGGCTGGTACATGGTCAGGCGGGCCACGGTTCGGGACCCGGACTCTTGGTCGGTATCGACCCGGATGAGGTCGGACTTAATGAGGATCTCGCGGGTTGCGGGGCGGGTGGAGGGGAGAGAGAATCCGGGGCTTGCCCGCCGGTCCGCGTGGGCTATACTTTCTTGGTTTTCAATAACTTCTGAAAATACATGAAGGCACATTCTTCTCCCCATCTCGAAGCGCTCGATCCCAGCCTGCTCGAGGCCGTGGTGGCCGGTGAGGCACGGCTCTCGCCGGAACAGGCGCTGGAGCTCTATCACCGGTTGCCGCTGCAGGAACTTGGCGAGCTGGCCGACCGGCGGGCGCGGGTGATTCACGGCGACCATATCCGCACCTACGTGGTTGATCGCAACATCAACTACACCAATGTGTGTACGGCCAAGTGCACGTTCTGCGCTTTTCGCCGCGATGGTGATGAGGCTGATGCGTACACGCTGGACTACGACACGCTGTTGAACAAGATTCGCGAGCTGGTGGAGATCGGGGGCACGCAGATCCTGATGCAGGGCGGCATGAACCCCGCGCTGCCGCTGGAGTGGTACACGGATCTTCTGCGGCTGATCAAGTCGCGATATCCGCAGGTGCACATTCACGCGTTCAGCCCGCCGGAGTTTGTGGAGTTCGTTCGATTCTTCGACCCGCCGGGTTCAACGCTGCGCGAGAAGCTGAAGTGGGTGATGGTGCGCCTGAAGGAGGCGGGGCTGGCGTCGGTTCCGGGCGGGGGCGGAGAGATTTTCGCGCCGGCGGTTCGCCGCAAGATCGGCCTCGGCAAATGCGATGCGGAGAGCTGGCTCCTGACCATGCATGTGGCGCACGAACTGGGGATGAACACGTCGGCGACGATGATGTTCGGCCATATCGAGGGTGTGGCGGATCGCATTCACCACATGGAACTGGTGCGGCAGTGGCAGGATCGATCGATCGCCGATTTCGCCGCGGCCGGGGGCGGGCGCTACAAGGCGTTCATTTCGTGGCCGTTTCAGCGGGAGAACACCCCACTGGGCAACGCCAGGGAATGGGGTGAGGATGGCGAGAGCGCAGGCCAGGAATTCCCGGGCGACGTGGTGGCGCGGCTGGATGGAATCGGCACCAAGGAGACGCATGCGGAGTTTGGCCGCAGGGTGCGGATGGCGGGCAGCACGACGTATCTGCGGGTTCAAGCGCTGTCGCGGCTGTATCTGGACAACGTGTATTCGATCGGTTCGAGCTGGGTGACGATGGGGCCGCACGTGGGCCAAGTGGGCCTGCGCTTCGGGGCCAACGACATGGGCAGCGTGATGATGGAAGAGAACGTGGTGTCGAGCGCGGGCACGACGTATTGCCTGAATGAGCCGATGCTGTGCCGGTTGATCCGAGATGCCGGGTTCACACCAGCGCAGCGCGACAATGAATACAACCTGATCAAGGTGCACGCGTTTGCGCCGGCACCGGACCTTGATGTGAGTGACTGGTCGATGCTGCGGGCGAAGCGGCTTCACGTGGAGACGAAGCCGGAAGTAACGCCGGTGGAGTTGACGGTGACGCGGGGGCGGTAGGTGGACGGTGCCGCCGTGAAGGGTGCGGCCGGCGGCGAAAAGCGGTGTACGCCAAAGGGTGACGAGCGTGAAGAAACCGGTACAGCCGGGTTGCCGAACGAGGATGAACATCGGCACCTGGATGCGATGGACCAGTGCCGGTTGATTGCTGATCAATGTCGGCGGTCACGGTGGGCGGTGCCGAGCCTACGCGCTGGTGCGCGACCTTCGTCGCTGACCTCGGTAGCTACCGGCCAATCTGCAGATCTGGCCGAGTTGACGGTTTGCTCAATGTCTTTCTACCGGATTGATCCCGAGGGTTCGTGTGGGTTCAAGGGGGCCGATGACAGGAATGGCGAACGAAAAAGGGTCGCACCGAACGGTGCGACCCTTGAAGCAGATCAAACGCAGAATTGGGCTGTTGAATCAACCGCCGCCGGAGGTCGCAACGTCGCGACCCAGGATGCCTTTGACGGTAAAGACATGGAAGCCGGTCTTCGCCTGGGTATCAAAGGCCAGATTGGCACTGCCGGGCGCTCCGTTGCTGAAGTAGCCGCCGGCCAGGAACTTCGGAACCTTCTTGCACCAAAGGCCGCCGCCACCTTGAGCAGTGACGCGCTCATCAGCATCCATCGCATCAAACACGCCGACAAGATCAACATGTCCGTCGAAGAAAAGGCACGCCGGAGCGCTGGTGATGGACGCGGTGTAGAAATACGGCGTCTGGCCGCCGCCGATCTGTGGATTCACGTCAGCTTGGGAATTCTGAAGCCAGTTGTGCTCGAGGCAGCGGGTCTTCAGGTCTGAGTATTGGGCAGCACCGGCAGGCGGCGAACGAAATCGCCCGTCGACTCCGTTGCCAATTACCGACTGAGCACCGGGGAAGAAGTCCGGGCTGAACATGGCCGCCGAGGACATGCAGTAGGAAATCGGCGGAGGGGGATTGGGAATCGGAGACATGCCGCCCGGGTTCTGGAACCCAAGCTCACACTGCTCGAGCAGAACCTTATCCTTCGGAGCCCAGAACACCGGGTCGTAGTACCGGTTGTTCATGTAGGTCGTGAAGCTGGCGCAATTAAAGATGCGATACGACGCGAAGACATTTGGTACGGCTCCAGAATCCCACAGGTTAATTGGGGAGATGTAGTCAACGCCATAGCATGGGCCGTTTGGGTTGGTGATTCCCTGTGAGGGGCAGTTCAAGATCACCAGGTAGAAGCCGCCGCCCATCGCCGACGGATCCGACATGTAGCCGATCAGCGTAGACGGGAGGCAACCATTCGCGGCAAGGTATGGCGCGCAACAACTGTTCGGTGAAGTGGCTCCATAAGCACCCATATCGTCGGGAATGACAGTCCACTGCCGGTCGCTGAAGTCGGCCGAGTAGGCCGCGTGCGCAGCGCCGATGTTTCGCAGGTTTGAACGGGACTGAGTGATCCGGGCGCCGTCTCTCGCCTTCTGGATTGCCGGCAGCAGAATGCCAATAAGCAACGCGATAATCGAGACCACCACCAGCAGCTCGATAATCGTGAAGCCCAAGGTCCGCCGCACTCGATCGTGACGGGACATGAGACTTCCTTTCCGCGGCTGTTCAAGGCCGCTTGGGCGCTAGCTGCTCAAACGCGTTTGAAGTTGCATGCGGCCACTCGATAGGCGCACCAATGCGACCTGACCAAGCGAGCACCAACTGATTCCACTCACGCGCACAGAACCAGCGCATCGTTGGGTGCGGGCCTGAAGAAATGAGGCCATGGCCCGCACGTTTCATGGAGGCCAAGCTGGGCAACACGCCCAATCGTGTCGCTTGGCCAAAGAATAAGTTACCCTAACAAGCGGTCGATGCAACCTGAAAAGAGCAAAAAACAAATCCAGGTTCCCGCCGCAACTCCAAGGGGTCCACAGGGGAATCCCGACCGACGGCCCGCGCTGACGGGTCAACTCCCACCTCAGGGTTCCCTCCGTCCTCAGTGACGAAGGTCATACACGTCAATCCCGACCTGCCTAGGCTGGGCACCGCCCAATTTTTCTTCGTTGCGAATCTCCGAAACCGTTCGCCATCTCATTCGCCTCGATCCTCGCGAGCGAAGCCTTCAACGCGGGGGTCGGCCGTGCGGCCAGGGACGCTTGAGCTCAATTCCATATGATACAGGCCGCTGGAGGGGAAACAGTGAAATCGGCTCCATTTCCAGACGTGGGGACATGAGGCGGGGCCGTGCGCCATTGGGTTGCAGGAGCGTTCAAGGTGGGCGGTGCCCAGCGTACGCGCCGGCGCCTGACCTACCCACTATTCGATCGTCCACCCCGCGAGAAGTAACCCCAGGTCTTCACCGTTGACGGCGCCATCGTCGTTCAGATCCGCAAACGGGTCAGCGCTGCCCCATGATTGAAGGATGGGAATCAGATCCGAAACATCCACGCGGCAATCGCCGGTCATGTCCTCAGCAGGAGGATCGACCGGGGTCAGCACCACAGCGCCCGATTCCACATCTCCATCGATCTCCCAGTTGGCTGCGCACAGAATCTGCCCGGCATCGTTGATATCCAGGGCATTCTGAAAATACACGTTGACCGTGACCGTTTCGGCAAGAAGAAAGTCAAGCCGATAGACATTGCCGGTCGTCCACAACACCGCGGTGGCCCCGGGGAGATTCGTCGGATCGATGGGTTTTTGTGAGCGCCCCACGACACACTGCCGGTTGTTGATGCCTTTGGCGAAGCTCTGCTTGTAGCCTTCCAGTGTTGGAAGCTCTACAGCTTCGAAGTCTACCCACACGGTGGCATGCGACGTCGCCGATGAGAGACCCCGCGGGATGAAGGCGGAACTTCCGACAGCACATCCTGCGTCATTGACCGCCAGAGCCTGGCTATAGACCGCATCTGGAAGGGGTTCCAAAATGGTGGTTCGGCCATTGCGCCAGGAAAAACCTCGGCTGCCGGGGATAGGGTTGCCAAACCGGCCGACCACGTAGCCGCTGTTGGAGATGTCTTCGGCATAGCCGATGTTGAAAGGGCCGGGATCGATGTAGGTGAATGATCCATCCTGCCACAGATAAGGTGTGTTTGGTCCTTTCGGTCCAATCTGCCGATAGCCGACCACCGCACCGGCATCATTAACCCCCCGGGCATCGCAGAAATGTCCGCCGTCTGCCGGTTCGAGCAGGGTCAGACCGGACGACGACCAGATGGCTGCGAGAGACGAGAAAGGGCCGCCGATCTTCTCAACGTACCCGACCGTCACACCCGTGTTGTTGGTGTCGTTGGCTTTGGCGGATGGGCAATCCTCGGGCACATCGAGGATGGAAATCCCCGCATCCTCATTCCACACAAACGCGAAGGAAGGGGTGATCCCCCGCGAGTTGCACTTGTCATAGCTCGCCGCGAACCACCCCGCCTGATTCATGTTGCCGATGAGCATCGCTGATGGATCATCAAACGGAAATCCGCAGCCCGGCGCTTTGACAATGGTCACCTCATACTTGCATTGGGCCAGACACGGGGAGCCAATGGCAAGGAGTATTGACCCCGAGACGATCATGGCAATTGCCTGACTACGTGATGCTTTGGGCCCTTCGGAAGTCCTCATATGCACACCATACTCCACGAATCCTTCAGAAATCTCGAACGAGCCGAAATACAGACTTCGAAACAATCTGCGCCCGAGGCCCCTCACCAATGAGTGTGCAGGGTCGCGTGGGGGTCGACCAGAGCTCACGGACGAACTTCCTGGATTACCCAGATTTTCAACCCGTCGTAGTTTGGAGACTGCCCCTCGATTTGCCAATGAAAATGGCTCGTCGTTCAATGGACAGGCCCCAAACAGGTGCTATGGTTGCAAGCGCAAGCGTGGAGCGCGGCAGGTCGGGGACCAACCGAAACCCGATGGGCAGGACCAACAGGGCAGGAAACAGCAGAGGGAGACATTTGATGAATCTGAACGTGGTGATGCGTAGCGCGGTCGTTGCGGCCGGCGCGATGGCGCTGGGTACGGGGGCGATGGGTCTGGAGGGGCGTTCGACGGGGATTGCCGGCGGCCGCGAGACGGGGCGGAAGGTGGTCGTTGAAGCTGACGGCGGCGTGGCGGGCGGGGCGCCGGCGACCTGCGGGGGATGCGAAGCGGACCTGAACTTTGACGGGCAGGTGGACGGGGCGGACCTGGGGCTGTTGCTGGCCGCGTGGGACACGGCGAGCCCGCTGGCGGACCTGAACGGAAGCGGGAAGGTGGACGGTGCGGACCTTGGGCTGTTGCTTTCGGAATGGGGGGCGTGCAATGCGCCGCCGGTGAATGACCTTTGCGGCAACGCGGTGACGATCGGGCTGGGGGAGACGCCGTTCTGTACGGTGAACGCGACGAGCTCGGGGCCGGATGCGTGCATCGCATTCGGGAGCGGACAGATCAATCACGACGTGTGGTTTCGATACACGGCGGTGGATGACGGCGTGCTGGTGGTCTCGACGTGTGACAGCGCGGACTTTGATACGAAGCTGGCGGTGTATGGAACGATCGTGCCGAATTCGTGCGCGTGCCCGGGAGGATTCTTTACCGAGTTGCTTACTTGCGATGATGATACGGTGGGTTGCGGATCGAACACGACGAAGGTGATCTTTGTGGCTCAGAAGGGCTTCTGCTACACGATTCGAGTGGGCGGATTCGGCAGCGCTGTGGGGACGGGAACCCTTCATCTGGATTTTGAATCAAACGGCGACAGCTGCTTTACGGGAACGCTGATCAGTAATAATTCGAGTGTGAGCATCGAATCAACGACGGCATCAAACACCGGGTCGGTTGACGACAGCGCCGGCTGCGGTCTGAACGACATTATCGACGAGTGGTATTCGTACGTGGTGCCTTGCGACGGCGCGGTGGTGATCGATACGTTCGGCAGCGTGCTGGACACCGTGTTGTCGGTCTTTACCGGGACATGCGACCTTTTCTTCACAGACTTGACCCAAATCGGTTGCAACGACGACTACGACGCGAACGAGAACGGCCAGATTGATGTTCCATCGGAATGGCCGTCGCGGTTGATGTTCACCAATCTGGCTGCCGGTGAGACGATTCGGATTCGCGTGGCGGGATACAACGGATCAACGGGCGACTACACGCTTCACATCGTGTGCACCAATTGCTGTGAATCGCATTCGGGCGGCGGCTGCACGCCGATCTCCGCGTGCGAAGACTGCGTGTGCCTGCAGGACAGCTTCTGCTGCGAGGTGATGTGGGACTCGCTGTGTGCGGCGGCCGCGGATGGACCGTTGTGTGATTCCGTGTGCCCGTGTGACTGATTGGGTCCATTGGAGGCCCCTGCCGGCTGATCAGGGACACGGGCCGTTGCGGGCTGAGTCGCGATTGGAGCGAATAGGTTCTGCAGCCGAGGACGGCTGTCGTGCGGAGCGCTCAACACGGCGAGTTGGAGTCAGATTGCCGTCTCTTGGGCGAGATTATGGGACGGGGTATCGGGCGACCTTCACGCGGCTCCAGTGGACGACGTTCGGGGCCGATGATGTCATCGCATGGTCCGTCCGCTCAAGAGTGACGCACCCCAACGAGACTCGGCCGTTGGGGCCGTAGAGTCTCAGCGCGATGCGCGCGCTTCGCGTCGGCCATGGTTTGCGATGGGGATTGCGGTGCTGGCGAGTGCCGCCATGCTCATCGTGGGCACCCTGGCGATGCGCACGGCCGATCGCAGCCTGTTTGAGACGTCACCGCGCTATCTGGAGTTCCACCGTCAGACAAGCGTCATCACGCACCTGGATGAGGTGCTGACGATGTCGGCGCTGATGTACGCGGCGACCGGGGACTCATCGTGGCGTGTGAGATACGAAGAAAACCTTGAGCCGCTCGACGCGGCCATTCTCCGGGTTCGGGCGACGTCTCCCGCCCTGTTTGACAGCGCCATGGGGGATGAAACGGACGAGGCCAATCAGGCCCTGGTGGCGATGGAGACCTCGGCGATCAATTTGACCGCACTCGGTCGCGGCAGCGAGGCGATGCAGATCCTGAGAGGTGAGGAGTATTTGCGCCAGAAGGACATCTATGCCGAGGGCAACGCGAGAGCCATCAAGGTGCTGGGCGAGTCGATTGAACGGACGGCGGAGAAGGAAGCCCGCCAGCTGGAAGCGCTGCAACTGGCGACCTACGTGTTGGGCGCGGTGGTCCTGAGTGCATGGATTCTCGTGATCCGCGTGCTGCGTCGCGATGGCGCTCGATCAAAGGCGCTGGCGTTGGCGGCCTGCGCCGCCGATCAGGCCAAGAGTGAATTCCTTGCGAACATGAGCCACGAGATCCGAACGCCGCTCACGGCGATCATCGGTTTTGCGGAGGTTCTCCAACAGGAGATTCACGAGCCATCCAGTCGTGAGGCGTGGCCCGCACACGTGGAGAGCATCTGCCGGGCGGGACGGCACCTTCTGTCAATCATCAATGACATTCTCGACCTCTCGAAGATCGAGGCACGCCAGATGGAGGTCGAACAGACCCAGGTCAATCTGGAAGCGCTCCTGCTGGAGATCGAGAGCCTGCTTCGGCCGCGGGCACTGTCAAAGCAGCTTCAGTACTCCACAACGATTGAGGCCGCGATTCCAAGTTTCATCGTGAGCGATCCAACCCGCCTTCGTCAGATTCTTTTCAACCTCGTTGGGAACGCGATCAAGTTTACGGCAACGGGAAGCGTCTCGATTCGCATTCGACCCGTGGACCGCCCCGACGGCGGCCGGATTCAATTCGACGTTGTCGATACGGGACCGGGAATGTCGGCCGCACAGAAGGCCCGACTGTTTACGGCCTTCAGCCAGGCGGACAGTTCGATCACGCGGGCCTATGGAGGTACGGGTCTCGGATTGACGATCTGCCGGCGGCTTGCGGAGCTTCTCGGCGGAACGGTCGAACTGGTCCGCAGCGAGTTGAACGAGGGCTCCTGTTTTCGAATCGAGATCCCGCTGGTGCCCGCGGCGGGGACCGGAAGCCTCAGCACACTTGCGGTGGTTCAATCGAAATCAGCGGAGTCGCGGTCGGCCCCCGGCGAGACGATCTCGCTTCCTGTGCGCGTGCTGCTGGTAGAGGATGGGGAGGACAATCGACGACTGATCTCGCATTTCCTTCGAAAGGCGGGTGCGACGGTTGACCTTGCCGAGAACGGGCAGGAAGCCCTTGAAAGGATTGAGATCTGCAGGAGGACGGGCCAGACGTATCAGTTGGTTCTCTCGGACATGCAGATGCCGGTCCTGGACGGTTATGGGTTGGCCGTTGCGTTGCGTCGGCAAGGTGATCGCACTCCGCTCATCGCGCTGACGGCCCATGCCATGGAGTCGGATCGGCAGAAGTGCATCGCTGCCGGTTGCAACGACTACGTGACGAAGCCGGTTGATCGCCTCACACTGCTCAGAGCCTGCCGGAGATGGTCGATCCAAACGGAGAGCGAAAATAGCTCGGCTGCCTCAGCGGCCTGATGGCCACGTGAGATCGAAGATTATGAAATCTTCATGAATTGGGTGATTTTTCGGCCCGTGTGAGGTCGATGCAGGGTTACAACTGACATTGATCGATCAGAGGAGGCAAGAGATGAGACATCGCGGTGAGGTGATGCTGTTTTTGGTCGGAAGCTGTTCTTTGTGTGGGGTTGGGTATGCGGCGGTGCCGCCGGGGTTCTCGGTGGAGGACGTCTACACAGGGTTCACCAAGCCCGTGGGGTTGGACGTGGCCGCGGATGGACGTGTGTTTGTGATTGAGCTTGGGGGGAAAGTCTTCGTGATCGACAACGGCGTGAAGTCGCTGTTTCTGGACCTCTCGCCGGAGGTGGGTGTCGCGGTGGATCGTGGGATGATCGGGATTCAGCTTGACCCAAACTTCATGGACAATCACCTTGTGTATCTGCTGTACACGGTAGATCCGATTTACGGGCGGCCGGATGAGGGACCGGGGACGAAGACGTTTGGCCGGCTGACTCGATACACGGGGACGACAGAGAGCCAGGGGAGCGTTGCAGACCCGGATTCACGACTGGTGCTGTTGGGCGAGAAACCGGCAGATGGATTTCCAGAGTGCCACGCATCGCATCACGTCGGGGCGATTCGATTCGGGGGGGATGGAAACCTGTACGTCAGTTCCGGCGATGGGTCGCATTATGAGGTGGCCGATGCGGGCGGACTCGACCCGGATTGCTTCGTCGATCCGCTGTTCAGCGCGGACCAGGATCTTGGATCGTTTCGCTCGCAATACCTTGGATCGCTGGCGGGGAAGATTCTGCGGCTGGACCCGCGCGATGGAAAGGGGCTGGCGGATAACCCGTTCTTTACTGGAAACCCGGATGAGCCGGCGAGCAAGGTGTGGGCCTATGGATTTCGCAACCCTGTGCGCTTCACGTTTCGGCCGCGAAGCGGTTCACCGGGCGTGATCTATGCGAGCGACGTCGGCTGGTTCACGTATGAGGAAGTGAATGTACTTCACGGCGGGGAGAATTGCGGTTGGCCTTGCTATGAGTCGCCGCTGCCGGCGCCGCAGTATCCGGCGACGATGCCGAAATCGAGCGGCTGCGACACGATCGGGACGGCAGAGAACCCGGGGACACTGACGGATCCGATCATCTGGTGGCACCACGGATCGACGTCGCTGAGTTTTCCCCAGGGGTACAAGGGCAATTGCTCGATTACGGGTGTGTTCTATGAGGGTGGAAGCTATCCGACCAGCTACACCGGCAAGCTGTTCGTGGCGGACCATATTCAAGGCTGGGTGAAGCTTCTGGAGGTCGATGGAGAGGATCGTTTTGCAGGTCTGACGGATTTCGGAACCGGGTTGGGAGGAATCACTGAGTTCGCCGAGCACCCGGTGACGCACGACCTGTACTACGTGACGATTTCCAACGGCGGCAAGATTCGCCACATCGTGTATTCGGGGGTCGACCTCGATGGCGATGGGCTGGTGAACGGCGCGGACCTTGGGTTGCTGCTGGCGAACTGGGGCGGCACGGGCGTCGGCGACCTGAACCACAACGGCACGGTGGATGGCTCGGACCTTGGGCTGCTGCTTTCGGGCTGGACGGGTTGAACTCGCCGACGGTCAGCGAGACCGGGCCGCACGCTCAACCTGCTCGAGGAACATCTGCACGTTGGAGCGATTGTTGATTTGCTGCGCTGACTGCAGCAGCGGGATCGCTTCATCGTACTTCTTGTCGCGAACCAGCAGTTGGGCGTGGTGGACCTTGGCGTCGGCCTCGAAGTCGGGAATGACTTCCGCCCGCTCGTAGCAGTTCAGTGCCTCCTCTTTCCTGCTGTTCTTCTCGTAGTACTCGCCGAGCAGCAACAGAGCCTTGCCGTCGAGCGGATTGATCTCGAGAATCTGCTGAAGGATCCTGGCTTCTTCATCGCCGGCGCCTTCAGGCACGGTCAATGCGCGGAGGCGGAGAATATCAGTCTGGAGCTTGGTGGAGAGATTGTCCCTGGTGAGTTCCTCGGTTCGGCCGATGAGGCGTCGAGTTTCACTGATGGCACCGCGGGCAATCATGACTTGAGATGCCCTGATGGCCCGCTCTGGATTGGGTGTGGGCGACAATTCCATGGCCTTGATGTAGTGATCAACGGCGAGGTCGAAGATTTCCTGGTTGACGTAGATATCGCCGAGGAGATTGAGCGTCTCGGGTGTGGACTTGCCGAGTTGATCAATGATTTCGAAATTCTGGGCAGCGCGCTCAGGCTGGTTGAGGCCGATGTAGCAATTCGCCTGGAGCAGCCACATCTCGGAGGCTGAGGGATCGGCTTCGATCCGCGCCTGGCACATGGCGGCGACGTCGGCAAAACGCTCCTGGCGGAACAGGCTGATGAGAAGGCCCTGCCGCCATTCCCTGGTGTTGGGATCGAGCAGGCTGGCCATGCGATAGGCCGCTTCAGCGGCGACATTGTCTTCGGTGCTGCTGTAGCAGAAGCCGAGGAGGCCAAACGTGATGGGGTCCGCGCCCCCAAGTTCAATCACCTTGGAAAGGGATTTCAGCCCTTCCTTGAAATCGCCATCCTGCACCTGAATGATGGCCAATTGTCGATAGGCACGGCGAAACTTCGGGAACTTGTTGATGGCAGTCTTGAAATTCTCGACCGCCTCGGAGGATTTCTGACCAAGAAAGTAGATATTGGCGAGCATGTAGTCGACGGTGGCGCTGGCCGTCTTGTTTTTCTGCATCTTGAGCAGCAGCTTTTCAGCCTCGTCCGTCTTCTCGTCGGCGAGCAGATCCTGCACCTTGATGAGATCCTTGATCTCATCCGGCAGCACCTTGGGCTCGACATCGGTCTCTGAAAGGAAGCTTGCGGCCATCTGGGCCTTGAACGACGGATCTCTCCAGATCGTCAATTCAATATCTGAGATACCGGACGGGCGTATGTTCATCGGAGCCCGTTCGGTGGCCTGCGCAGTCACGAACGCTGGTGTGGCCAGAGCGAGGGCGGTTGCAGCGATGAATCGGCGATATGGGTTGACATTCAACATGGGAAATCTCATGACGATGTTCAGGACTTGGGAAAGGTGACCGGGACACGCATTCGGAACTTGACGGGCTTGCCAGCGCGCTTTCCGGGTTCAAACTTCCACTGTTTCACCGCGCTGAGGGCGGGCTTCTCGAAGATCGGATCGCTTGAACTCTGGATGATGGGGTTCTCGACGCGGCCGCGTTCGTCGACGAGGAAGATGATGTAGACGGTACCGGGGGCTTTCTTTCGGAGTTGGGCGCTCATGGCCGGGCTCGGTTGATAGACGGCCCGGGGTTTCTGATCGAGATCGGCGATGCTGACGATCTCTTCCATATTGCCTGCTCTCGACACGGCCGAATCGACGAGCGGGCGCAGCTCCTTCTTAAACCAGCCGTTGGCATCTCCCATGGTCGGATTCAGGACTTGAGAGATTTCTTCGATTGTGAGGTCCTCCGGTTCTGGAGTCATCTCCGGAGGTTTCTCTTCGGGCGGCTTCTCTTCTTCTTTTTGAGGCTCTTCAATGACTTCTTCCGGCGTGGGGAAGTTGATGGTCGTGACGGCGGTGGCGGAGTCATCCGATCGGCGCAGGTCTCCGATCGCCTGCATGAGGGGGAGAATCATGAAGAGCGCCAGGACGAGGCCGATCGAGATGGTGATTGCAACGAGGCCTCGAACGATCCTGCCGACTAGTCTGAGAGTTCGTGACATCGTGGCTCTTCCAGTCAGTTCGAGGGTCTGGCGCTCGCGACGCTTACCTTCTTGGCACCACCGAGCTTGCATTCATCGATGACGCGAACCAACAATCCCGCCTGGGCGGCTGTATCCGCCTGGACAATGACCGGCAGGTCCTCCTTCTGCAGCAGGCGACGGACGATGGGTTGAACGCCCGCGATTCCGACGTTCTTTCCTCCATAGTCAATTTCGCCGCCGGCGGTAATCGCGATGAGGATGCTGTTCTTCTCCAACTGCACGGCCGAAGCTGCCTGCGGCTTGTCGACCTCGACGCCCGTCTCTTCGACGAAGGTGGTGGTGACAATGAAGAAGATGAGCAGGATAAAGACGCAATCGATCATGGGCGACATATCAATGCCAGCCTCGCCGCTGTCGTCTGAAGATTGTTCTCGAAATCGTCCCATAGGTCGTTCACTTTGGATCAAAACATGAGCGGAGGTAATCGAAAAGGGTCATGCCGCCGCGGACACTTGCGCTCGCTTCGAGCGAAAGATCAATTGGTGGCTCACGGTCTCAAGTTGAGCGAGGTAGGTTTTGAACCGCTCGGCGGTCCGTGCCATCTGGTATTGGAAGAAAAGCCCCGGCAGGGCGACAACGAGACCGGTCTCGGTGGTGATGAGCGCTTCGCGGATGCCGTTGGCGATCTGACTCATCGTCTTCTCGCCGCCGGAACCGGTGGCCAGCGCCTGAAATGTCGTAAGCATGCCGGTGACGGTGCCGAGGAGCCCCAGCAACGGCGCTGCCGCAATACACACCTTCATGACCCGCAAGTCCCGGGCCACGACGGAGAGCTGGGTACAGCGAATCTCGTTGAACACGGCGGAAGATTCGGCGAGCGTGGAGGCGGCGGTGGCGGCGGTGATCAGTTCTCCGATCGGGCCTCGTCGAAGCGCCGGCTCATGAAACCAGCGTCTCCACTTCCGCTCCGGGACGGACTTGAAACCGGTGGATCGGAGCGAGAAAAAGATATGCACTCCGGTGGCGAACATGATCAGGGCAACCATCGCAATGGCCGGCATGGCCCATCCGCCGGCGATCCATATTTCGACGGCCTGATTCCAAACCGATTGGGCCTGCTGCTGCACGACCGGCCACGAGAGATTTGAAAGGGACTCATTCATGGACGTCATCCTTCACTGTGTGGACCGGCCGAGGCGGGAGCGGTGGCGGGAATGGATGCCGAATGATGCGAGAGGTGACGGTCCTTCGCGACGGGCCCCAGCACCTCGAGCAGCATCTGCCGGACCTGCTGGAGGGCGCGGTCGCTGAGCGGCGCATTGGCGGCAGCCCTGAACTCCAATTCTGCGGTCTGTTTGGCGTTGAAACGACCGACA
This sequence comes from uncultured Isosphaeraceae bacterium, assembly GCA_964407695.1. Lineage (GTDB taxonomy): Bacteria > Planctomycetota > Phycisphaerae > Phycisphaerales > SM1A02 > CAYOWQ01. The sequence continues at coordinate 195,949 of CAYOWQ010000002.1, forward strand.
TGGTTCATGAACGCAAGGGCGTTCTTTTCCATCTGGTCGATTATGGCCCGTGCCCGACGGGAGAGCAGGGCATGAATCAGCAATGAGGGGATGGCCACAATCAGGCCGTACTCCGTCGTGATCAGAGCTTCGGAGATACCGCTGGACAAGGTCTTGACATCGCCAGTGCCGAACACGGTAATCAACTTGAAGGTGTTCATGATGCCCGTGACGGTTCCGAGCAGTCCGAGGAGCGGAGCTGCGGCAGCGCTGACGGCAACGAATGGGAGGAATCGATTCAGTTTCAACCGCGTCACGAGGACCGTTTCGTACATGACTTCCTCGACCAGCTCCGGTGGCTCGCCGAGATGCTCAGCACCGGATCGGAGCATGCGTCCGGTGGGACCCGCGATTCGGCTGGCGGCCTCAATCGCGGCGGGTTTTTCACCGCGAATGACGGCGGCGAAGAGCTCGCGGACTCGTCGTGGTGAAGCGCCTCGAATGAACAGGAAAGCCAGGACTTTGTAGAGGACGACAAGCAGGGCCAAACCTGCCAGCACGAAGATCGGGTACATCACCGGTCCGCCCTTTTTGATGTGCTCAATCAGGGACTCCTGGGTGTTCGCCACTTTGTGGGCATTGCCGAGGGTGGGATCCAATGGAAACTGTCCGCTGAACGAGGCGACGGTCTTCGACGCCATTTCAATGGTGGCGGGGTCGTCGAATGGAACCAGCGTGGGCTCGAGTGAATTGGGTCGCTGTTCGATCGAACCGACCTTGGTTCCATCGTCGGAGCGGAACAGCGAAGCCGGGCCCACGAGCAACATGGTTCCCTTGGTGACCAACCCGTTGGAGTCGAGAGCGTGAGCCGGGAAGGACACGCCATTCATCACCTCGTCGAGGCGCTTCATGGAGAGGTCCAGCACGTCGAGCTGGCGATTGAAGACCTCAAGCCTTGAAAGATTCGCTTCAGGCGCATCGCGCGCTGTCCTCAATGCATCGGTATATCGCTGCAATTCGGCGATATGCACTCGAGAGTCGAAGTTTCGCACATACTCCGAGAGCAGGTTGGACAGGCCGTCCTGCTCCGCCTCGCGCGCCTTGAGCTGTTCCTGCAGCTTGGCGATATTGAAGGTGGCCTCACTCTTTGTTCGAGAGACCTTCTGGGCCTCCTGGCGCAGCGTGGAGAGCTCGTTCTCAAGTTCATTGAGCCTGCGCATCAGAGGAATTTCTTCATCCTTGATCCTCTTTTCAACGGCGGCGAGCTCAGCAAGCGCTGCTTTGAGCCTGGCGTCAACTGTGGCCGCAGCCTCGTCGAACGACTTCGTCGGAGTTTCGTCGGCGGCAAGGACGGATGATGCGGTGAGGAGTGCGGCGAGGACGATCATGATGGTGAATCGATTCATGGGGATTCTCCTCTACTCCTTGACGTCAACCGGAAGGGGAATGAATTCCGCCACCTTTTCGTTGCGATAGATGGCCAGTGCCTGATCGACCTGCGGCGCGATCGAGTCGTCGGCCTTCCAGGTCCAACCCTCACGGGTCGGGTAGCCCACCCCGGCGTGCTGGTGATCGTCGCTGACGTAATACGCCACGCTGATCCCCAGGTAGAGTGCGCTGACTTCAGCATCACTCCCCGTGCTCAGCGTGACGGTCGGTCGTTCCTCGGAAATCTCTCGGTGGAATTTGTTGATTTCGTTCAGGATGCCGAGGACATTCATGTATCGTTCACGGAGCTTGCCCTGCATGGCCGTGATGTCCTCTTCCTTCGTTGGAATTCGCTGTGTCAGGAGCTGTACTTTTTCCTGAAGCTTCAACGGCAGTCGCCGAGTCAACGAAAGCGTTTGCCGCTCAAGCTCGCCGATGGCGTCGACAAGCGGCCTGGCGGAGGCCACCAACTCGTCGATCCTGGCCTGCTTCTCGCTGATCTGCTGGTCCACTTCGGTTCGATCGGTGTCGGCGGTCTTGATCGTCTCCTTCAAAGCCTTGACCTGATCCTCCATGATGTCGATGCGACTCTGCAGCATTTCACGCGAAAGGGCCCAGTCGTTTTCCCGCTGCGCGATGGTGCGGCGGGTTTCAACCCATTTCTGAATACTGTCGCGGGTGATATCCGGATTCGTGGTCGTGGGTGCATCCTGCGACGATGCAACCCACGCCAAGCACGAGGCGGCCGCGGCCATTAGAACTCCGATCGATCGCCAATGGGTCCTCGGTCGTTGGTGGTGGTGTGACGAGTTGGTGTGATTCATACTGATCTCCAGCGGGTGGTCTTGTGTACGGGTCCGGCAGCGCACGCCTGCCGAGTGGCATCAGAAAGCGAACTGAGCGCTGAGGCTCACGGAGTAGTCAATTCCCTTGGTGTAAGAGGTCTTGAGGACATCATCGCCGATGTATGGCGATCGATACACCTCGTCGATCATGGGGTCGGTCAGGTTTTTTGCTGAGAAACCAAGGCGGAAGTGCTTTCCCAGTTTCTGAGACAGCGTGAAATTCAGAGTGCCGTATCCCAACGCGTAGACATTTGGGATGAAGTTTCCATCGGACTCGCCGGCGCCAGCGACCAGCGAATCTCCCTGAGCGGTGTAGAAGAGGCCGACCTGGGTACCCGTCAGGTCGAAGTCGTAGGTCACAAAGAGGTTATAGAGGTATTCCGGCGCATTGGTCATATCACGGCTTGGCATTGGGGCCTGAATGTTCGATGCCTCGAACATGGCCGCCTCGTCGGCCGGAAGGAAGACCTCGGAATCAATGAAGGTGGCATTGGCGCCGAGGGTGAGGCCCCGAAGGCCGTCCCAGATCGAGCCCATGTCGGCCCGGCCTTCGAGTTCCACACCGGAGAGCTCGCCGTTTGGGTAGTTGACCGGTGTCGTGTAGTTGAATGTGGCGACCCGCTGCACGTATTCAATTGGATCGGTGATGTCCTTCTTGAACCAGGAGACGGCAAAGAGACTTCCGTCGAACGGCACATATTCAAGGCGGAGGTCGTAGTTGCGCAGAGCGCTCATCTGGAGCTCGGGATTGCCAAGGAACACGTCGGCACCAAGGTATTCCTGCTGCTGAATCGGCGTGAGTTCCTTGAACGTCTGTCGAGCGACTGTTTCGGTGTAGGCGGCCCGAAGGGTGATCGGCTTCCAGGGCGTGAACTTGATTCCCAGACTTGGAAGAGCGTCGTCTTGATGAAAGTCGACATTGACGTCATCGGGATTCGGAAAAGTCGGCACGAAGTTCGGAGGCGGATAGAAGAGCGCACCCGGGCTTGGGAAGACGTCGACGCCGAGCTCGGTCGATTCGTAGCGAACACCGCCGATGGCATTGAAGAACGAGGTCAGCGGAACGTCGACCATCCAGTACGCCGCGGAGATTGTCTGCCGGGCGTTGTAGTCGACGTCAGGATTGAGACCGCCGCCATCGGTGAAGGGGTGGTCCGAGAGGCCGAAGTACTGGCTCCAGAGGACGCTGTAATCGGCGACAAACGTGGAGTTGTCGTTGAAGTTGCTGAACGTCTCCTGGTCGTAGGTCCGCCGAGTGCGATCGTCAAAGATTCCGAACTTGAAATAGCCTTCAGAATCGGACCATTGCGTAAACGGGATCGTGAAGTTGACGGAGAACTGTCGGCCGCTCTCTTCAATCGACTTCCAGATCCGCTGAACGTTTCCGAGGGCGAACACCTCGCCCGGCTTGAAGACCTGAAACTGCGGCGGATCGATCTTGTCGGGAATGCCGAGGAACGGAATGCCGGGGACGAACGTGGAGGGCAGCCACAGCGACCCGAACTGGCGTTTGTCGGGCTGGTCCTGTGTGGCCTTGTTCATCGAGAGCGTCCAGTCAAGCTCGGGGTCCTTGATCTGGAACAGTCCCTCGGGGCCAACCGGCCCAATCGGAAACTTGTGAGTTCCGTTCACCTGGAAGGTCTGGGTCGTCCGCTCGGAATAGTCGAGGGTTTCGTTGCGGAGATATGGCGACGCGTTGATGTTGTCGGAGTTGTTTGCCTCGGCAAAGGGATCGTTCGGATCGTATCCCGGAAAGAAGTACTCCTTACCGCGGGTGTTCTGGGCAAGGGTGGCTGTATCCTCAGTTGTCCGCGTGTAGAGATAGACGACCTTGACGGCCTGGCCACCGCCTTCGATGCCGAAGGTGCCGAGCGTGCCCCACTGCACCGACTGGGTTCCCTGGGTGACGTCGAACAGTGACGTCTTGAAATTGCCCATACCAGGTGTGCCCTGGGAGAACTGAGGGGTCAGGCCCTCACCCGGCGTCGTGACCCAGTATGAGTCATCGATACCGTTGTTGTAGAACGATGCGTCGCGATCGTAGAAGAGGCTTCCGAAACCGCCGACCTTCAGATCAGAACCGATATCGATCTTGCCGCCGCCCGCAACCGACCATTTGTACTGGGGAGGCTCGCCGGCTGTTGAGACGCCAAACGGGCCCTCCCAGTTCATGCCGATGTTGTCGGTCTGGATATCGCGCAGACCGTCGTCGAGGCCCCAGAAATTCACGCCGCCACCGTCATAGGTGAGGAAGCTGCTATCAGAGACCTGCGAGTTAAACCCGCGCTCGACCTTGAAGGAGAACGAGTTACTCTCGGGAATGCCCTTGAGGACGATGTTGACGGCGCCGCCGGATGAGTCGCCCTGCTGATCGGGCGTGAAGGTCTTGGTTACACGAATCGCGTCAATGACCGCCGAGGGAAACTGATCGAGCTGGACTGCACGCTTGTCTTCATCGGCGGATGGCAGACGAACACCGTTCATCAGCGAGACGACATAGCGATCGGGAAGGCCGCGGACGACCGCGTATTTGCCCTCGGACACCGTCGCGCCGGAAATCAACTTGATGGCACTGGCGGCGTCACTGGCGCCGGACCTTGAGATCAGCTCACTGCTGATGGCGTTCTCAAATCCGGGAACCTTGAAGCGAATATTCAGAAGGCCCAGTTCAGATCCCGCCGAGAGTTGAAGATCCTGCGCGACAAATGGCTCAAGCTCGTAGAATTCACCCGCAAGCTGGACATCGACATCGACCAACTGACCCTCGGCAACCGCAACGGTCTTGACTTCCCGCGTGTAGTCGGACTTGGCAAAGATCAGGGTGTATTGCCCGGGAGGGACATCGGGAATGACGTAGGTTCCGTCATCGTTCGTGATGGCCTTGTCGCCGGTCTCCACGATCTGGATCTGAACCTGCCCCACCGGCGAAGCAAAATCCTTGTCGACCACGACGCCGCGGACCGAGCCGGCATTCTGTGCCATCGCTGAGGCGCTTAACACAAACGCGGCCGCACCGCCGATCCATCCACCACTCCGTTCAATTACCACGGGTCGCTGAGCCCCACTTGAACGGCGGCGATTCGCGCCCAGAGTTCCTGATCGGGTTGAAAGCCACAAAGAGCCATCGAGGCGCATGTGGCCGAAAGATCCTGGGCCCTTGGCCTCGAGTTGGGATTGACGACGCCCTCCTCGAGGATGCGCGCGTACACACGTCGGGCGGCATCGATCTGGCCGATCTGCTGGTAGGCCTCGGCCACCGGCCGAAGCACTCCGTCGCGATAGATATTGATGATCTGCTCTCGAGCAGCGTCATACAGAGGAATCAAGGCATCGATCGCCGTCTTGGCACCCTGAGGGTCACCGGCCAGTCCTTGGACCTTGGCGAGATTGGCGCGAAGGACAATCTCCCGATCCGGGTCCCAGGTGGCTGAGTCAAGGATCTGGCGAGCATCCTTCAGAAAACGCGTGCAATCATCGGCTTCACCAACGTCAGCCGCCGCCCGAGCGAGGTCGGTCAGAGCTTCGACTTGGATCTGAAGGGTTAGATTCTCCACCGCCTTTCGGCACCGCTGCTCCACGTCGGCCCGACGGGCGGGATCCGCGTGGATCTTCCGGTAGACCTCGATGAGCGCCTGGGAGGCATTCAGAATCTGATCGAAACTCCCCGTCAGAATTTCGGCATTGAGGCGATCAATCAGTGCGTCGTAGTCTTCGTCCTTGAGCACCATCGCTCGCGCGATATTCGGTCGGCCCACATCCGGCGCCACGAGTCCCAGTTCATACCTGAGCGCATCACGTTCCCGCCCCACGCAGATCAACGTCTCAGCGATGATTGAACGAATCTGATCTCGCCGCCAATCTTCCTCACCAACTGCAAAGGAAGACGCCAGTTCCGAATCCTTTTCGAGGCGATCGAGCCGGCCGTGTCGAGCGTTGTAAAACGCGATCTTGGCAACGCAGACGCCGCGACGCCAGTTGCGAATCTTGAACTGATATTCCCGTGCGACATCGGGGAGATCGAGTGCAAGGCATGCCTCGACGACCTGCTGCTGAGATAGGCAACGATCCTTCACATGCGGATCCATGGGGATCGCGCTGGCGGTTTCGAATGCCAACTGCAGGAGGCGCGCCCTGATCTCCTCCGCCGTCATCGGGTGGTCGGATTTGTCGGGCGCGACCGGAGACAAGACCCGGCTATCGGCCTCTGCTCCACCGCCGTCGGATCCCGACACCGGAATTGATGGAACATCCGTGAGATCTCCAGATGTCGCGGGGCAGGCTGAACTGATGGCGGTCGCGCAGGCGAGAATTGCGGAGTGTCGAGCGAGCGCCGAGATGGATCTGTTTCGAGAATTCATTGGGGACCTGAAGCTGGAAAACGTCTGGCGGCCGGAAGTTCGCCGCCAGACGTTTCTACCCTCCAAACTCAAACCACCCCTGGAAGTGACGAACTCAATCAGAGCGCACATTCACCCCAGGCCGCCAGGAGGAGGCCGAGGTCAGCACCGTCGACGTTGCCGCTGCCGTTGAGGTCGGCATCAGCGTCGTTGGTATCCCAAGCAGCGAGCAGGAGACCAAGGTCGGCACCATCGATATTGCCGTCACCATTGATGTCCTCAACGCAACCGGGGGTCTTGATCACGCAGCCGCCGGGCGGGGCGATGTTGAAGCCGAAGGCGTCAGTGGCGGTCCACCCGCACAGCCAGTTCTCGTCGGGGCCGAAGGCGCCGCGATAGTTGACCTGCGAGAAGAAACCGTCATTCGGTGCGGTGGACACGCTGGATGCGGCCGCATTGGCGGCTCGCGGATCGATCGTGAGGACACGAACGTAGGTCTCACCGAAGAAACTGATGGGCGCTCCGCGGGTCAGCGTCTGAATCGGCATGTTGGCATTCGGAGTCGCGAGAACGAACGGAGCAACGGTGTTGCCCTTGGCCGCAGCGCTGCCACCGGCAACAGTCACGCCCACCGCATCCGAACCGTCCGCGTTGTTGTAGGCCGTGTTCAGGTTGCGGAAGAAGACCGAATCAGTCATCTCGTTGAGGAAGCCCTGACCGATCGCAGCGCTGCCGGCGCTCTGCGCGGTGTAGATCGAACCCGGATCAGCGCAGGCGTTCACGGCCGAGGTCGAAGTGAACGGGGTGGTCCAGGTGGCAAGGTAGCTCAGAGTGCCGTTATGGCCATAACCCAGCGAACCTTCGCCGTCCGAGCCATCGTTATTGATCAGGTTGTCACCAAGATCCATGAAGATGGAATTTCGGACCTGGACACGAGCACCGTCGCGATAGGCCACGCCATGGTCGCCACCGTTAGAGGCGGGCTGGCCAATGACCGTGAGGTTGTAGAGGGTGGTGGTGGTAACGGGTTGGGCATCAGCCTTCTCAGCGCCGTCGATCTCGATGCAGTTGTCGCCGCCGCCCGAGCCCTGATCAGCCTGAACGCTATAGCCCTGGACAATCAGGAAGAACTGGCCCTTGCCGCGCCACCCCTGATCAACGTCGAAGCTGTCGTCACCAATGTTCCAGATGTTGATGTACTTGTAGTTGACAGTGCCGCCCCAGGTCTCGATGCCGTCGTCGACGTTGTTCATGATCTCGATGTGGTGCACGTCGGTCTCGCGACCGATGCCACCCATCGACAGACCGTTGAGTTCGTTGCCGAGACCAACGACGCGGCCGCCATAGCGAATGGAAACCCACGAGAGTTCGCCGCTGTCGTCATTGTCGTTCGCTCCGCCGTAGAGGACCTTGGTGTCGCCTCGGAAATCGGCGGTGAGGCCTTCCATGGGAGACAGGTTGCTGGCGCTGCAGGTGGACGAGTTGGTGGGGACGGTCTTCGTGTTGGAGATATAGGCGTTGCCCATCAGGGTGAGATTGCCCCACTCGTTGGCAGCTTCACGCCAGGAACCGGTCTTGGGGTTCTTTCCGGTCGGGTGCGAGGCATCGACAGCCCACGTCGCGACGTCGGCCGTAGAGGTGAAGATGATGGGGTCTGCCTGTGTGCCGCGTGCAATGATCTTGCCGCCGCGAACGACGGCGAGCGAACCGGAGCCGCCCGCAGACGGGGTGCTGGCGATGACCGTGCCAGGCTCGATGGTGAGCGTGGCGCCGGGCATCACGAAGATCTGGCTCTGGAGGTTGTAGGTGTTGTCGTTGGTCCACGTGGTGGACACCGTGATGAGGTCGGCGGGCTGGCTGCCGGGGGCGGGATCCCCTACGAGGATGACGCCAGCGCCGGCGTTTCCGGCCATGATCGAGCCGGCAACAATTGCCGCGCTCGAAAGGATGAACTTTCTCATTGACTCTGTTCCTTTTTACGGCTTGTATTTAGTGTCGAACGTACGCTTGCCTGAGCCGTCCTGAATGCGACAGGACGCCGCCTTGTGGACCTTGGGCTGCTCAATGACGAGAGACCCACAACGCTTTGCAAACGCTACCGGCCAATTGTGAACGTTCGGTTAGAGGTGCTTTTGGAAGCCGTTTGTTCCTTGTCCAAAATCGGTGAGCCAGAGGGGCTCTTCACGTCTTGAACAATCGGTTCGGTCCCTGAAAGACGAGGCCTGAACGCGAACTTCACCCGGTCCTGCCTTCAGGCAGAGACGGTCACCCCAGCTCAACTCTCCAGAATGCAGGCCTGCGCACCACCGTGCGGCGGTATGTGAAGACTCAAACTCGGACCCCGATCCGCACCCGTCAGGAAATAACCTCCGCCCCGGCAAGGTAGGGTCGGAGAGCGTCAGGAATCTTCACACTGCCGTCGGCCCGCTGATGCATTTCCAGAATGGGGATCAGAATCCGCGGGCTGGCAAGGACGGTGTTGTTAAGAGAGTAGCAGAACACAGTTTTTCCCGAATCGTCCTTGTAGCGCATGTTCAGGCGGCGGCATTGAAAGTCGCCAAGGCGCGATGCTGAATGGGTCTCACCATAGGCCCCGGTCGGCACGCCATCCTTGCCGATTTCGCCGCGGCCGGGCATCCAGGATTCGACATCGATCATGTCTTCATTCTTGGGGCCGAGGTCACCCGTGCAACACTGAAGGAGACGGTAGGGAAGTTGGAGTCGCTGAAGGATCGACTCGACAAACCCGATCATCTTCGCATGCCACGATTGACTCTCTGCCTCGTCGGCCTTGCAGATAACCACCTGCTCGACCTTGTCGAACTGGTGGATCCGATAGAGGCCGGCGGTGTCTTTGCCGGCTGCGCCAGCTTCGCGACGGAAACAGGTGCTCACGGTCACATACTTCAGGGGAAGGCAATCGGCAGGAATGATTTCGTCGGCGTGCAGACCCATGAGGCCAACTTCACCTGTTCCGGTGAGGAACATGTCGTGGCCGCCGCCTCGCTTGGATTCCTCGATGTGGTAGGCCTGCTCGCGTCCGGCGGGAAAGAAACCGGTCCCGACCATGCACTCTTCTCGAACGATGACCGGAACGGACATCGCCTGGAACCCGTTCTCGTTCGCCATGTAGTCGAGGGCCATGCGAAGGACAGCGTGGTGGAGCCGCATGCCCCAACCGGTAAGCACATAGTGACGTGTGCCGGCCATCTTCACACCCCGTTCGAAATCAACGAGTTTGAGATCGCGGACCAGCTCAAGGTGGGTCTTCGGTTTGAAGCCGCGGTTGGCTTCAAACGACTTGGAGGTGTCGAACCCCGGGGGATTCCAGCGGCGGATTTCGACGTTGTCGTCGGATGATTGACCTTTCGGAACATTGGCGGCCGGTGGCTGAGGGATTTGAAGCCACAAGTCGCGCCATTCATGCTCGATCTCGGAGACCTGCTTCTCGAAGGCCTGAACCTCGCTCTTGAGTTGTGCCGGCCGGTGTTCCAATTCGCGAATCTGGGCCTCCAACGCGTCGCGGTCGGACCCCTGAGCCGATTTCAACTGTCCCTTCAGCCTGCCGATCTGCGGCCCAATCTCCTTGGAGATCCGGTTCTGCTCGGCCTTCTTGGATTCCTGCTCGGTCAGGAGAGATCGGCGGCGCTCGTCGAGTTGAACAAGGCGCTCGACGTCGACGTCGATTTTCTTGTCTCGGGCGGCCTGTTTGAAGCGGTCGGGGTTTTCGCGGAGTTGCTTGAGGTCGATCATTGAGGCGATTCTCGATAAAGGCGACCCGCCGGCCGGGCCTGAGGGGACAAAGGGTATCAGGATTCATGGCGACAGTCCGAATTGAGTCGCGAAGACGTACACTGACCGAATGCTCATTGGCATCGCCTCAGACCACGCAGGATTCCACTACAAGTCCGCCATCATCCAGCATCTGCTCGCTCGCGGCCACCAGGTCCAGGATTTCGGCACGAAATCGGGTGATTCCGTGGATTATCCGGACTTCATCATGCCGTGTGCCGCGGCCGTTGCGGAGGGCGCTTGCGAGCGCGGCATCGTTTTGGGCGGGTCAGGGAATGGAGAGGCGATGGCCGCGAATCGATTTCGCGGAGTTCGCTGTGCGCTCTGCTGGAACATTGAATCTTCCCGCCTGTCGCGGGCTCACAATGATGCCAACATGATCTCATTGGGCGAGCGAATGATGGATCTGCCGACGGCCCTCAAAATCGTGGATACGTGGCTGGCCACGCCCTTCGAGGGTGGACGGCACGTTGCGCGGATCGAGAAACTCGACTGGTTGCCGCCCCGGGGTCACTAGGGCAAGAATCTTCCCATGTTGCCTGGATCATGGCTGCGTCGGATGGATCGCGCGATTGCCGGCGCGATGGCCAAGGTGGGTCCATCAGCCATGCGCATCGCGCTCGCGGTGACCTTCGTGTGGTTTGGAATTCTAAAGCCGCTGGGGATGTCTCCCGCTGAGGGGCTGTTGAGAGCGACGGTGCGATGGCTGCCGTTCTTTGAGCCTGATCAATGGGTTCACATCATCGGCTGGTGGGAAGTGGCGATCGGAATCACGTTTCTGTTTCGAGCGACGACGCGAATCGCAATCCTTCTCCTGGCGTTGCAGATGGTCGGGACGTTTCTACCGCTGGTGCTATTGCCTGATGTCACGTTCCAGCATTTCCCTTATGCACCGACCATGGAAGGGCAGTACATCGTGAAGAACCTGGTGATCATCGCGGCAGCGATTGCCCTGGGCGGATCGGTTCGTCGGCGCCCCTAGAGGCAAGAACAGGGTCAGTTCGCGGGCGGTTCTTTGGTGGCATCACGCGGTCCCAGAACGTCGATTCGGTCGGGGGCCACGATATTCACGCGAAGTGCGGCGTCATAGGATTTTTCGCCGACGATGCCGATCAACTGCCCGAGCATGCCCGTGAGGTCAAACGTCGAGCCGGGGCGCATGTATGCAATGGTCTGCCCCGTACCGTCATCCTGAACTCGATAGAGCAGGGGAAGGCGTTGGCCGTCATAGATAGTGCTTGCGTTCAAGCGACCCACCACGACATAGTCGGCCCGGGCCTGGATTCGCAGCATTGCCGCTTCGACATTGTCGCGCTCACGGTTGTTCATTGCCCGAAGTTCTTCGAGGGAGGCAAGCCGCTTCTGCACTTCGGCACGCACTTCAAGGTCGGCAGCGCGAGCCTGTGCAAACTCACGCTCTGCCTTGGAGATCGTCGGACGATCAGCAAACTCAAGATATCGCTCATGAAGGGGCCCGACTTCCTGCTCTCGTCGCGGCTGGCGGTCAAGCGCCTTCAGCGCGCCTTCGAGATCGCTGAGAGTCACCTCTTCAACCTTCTTGACCTTGGGTGCGTCTGCCGCAGGAGCATCGGTCGAGGGAGGACCGCCGCTCGCCTTCTTGTCAACCGGTACGATGGCGGGCGCGGTAGCGGGCGGAGTTTCGGCGTTGGAAACCGGCGGCGCTGACGTCTCACCCTCCTTCGCCGCGGAAGTATTTTCCTTCGGGGCCGCATCACTCGATGGCGGGGCATCCGGAGTCTTGATCGTTGGGGAGGTGGGCGTTGCAGGCGGGGTATCGACTTTCTCGCTCGACGACTTGGCAATTCTGCTTTCGTAGGCCCCTACTTCCTCCGTGCTTGCCGGCCTCAGAACAGCGAGGCTGACGTAGGCCTCTGCCTTCTGAGGCAAAGCCACCTTGTAAGCGGAGCCTGCGTTGTCATCCACCTTGCCATAAATCGTAATTTCCTCACCCGGTTCGAGTCGGGCGAGCGGCTTCCAGGAGCTGTCCACGCTGGCCTTGTTCGATTTGTGCGGAGCGAGGAGGTCGGTCTTGGCGATGATCCTGCCCTTCTTGCCATCGGCTGCAAGCTCGACACGGTCATCTACCTTGACATAGCCGAACGCCTCGCCAAAGGCCGGCCCGGTCGGGCGAACCTGTGCCCAACCGTCCTTGACCCCGACAACCCAGACCAATTCGCCGCTGCGCAATTCGTAGAAATGGTAGTACGAATCGGATCCGCGGCCGGAATAGACGCGAGCGTTGTTGGGAATCACCACTGACCAGCCTTGGCCCTGATCCTGGGCACAGACCAAGGTGGCCAATGTCATCGCCATCACTGCAGCCATCCATCGGTTCATCCGCATCATGTTCTAATTCCTCAAGGCCGCCAACCTGCGGCCCAACTGCAAACGTATCTTATCGGAAGAATCCGGGTGGGTTCATTGGAATCCGACACGGTCGCTATTTGTCCTGAAGTCGTTGAGAATGCTACGCTGATCCCCCATGAGCACCCGCCGCAGCGCTGGTTGTGCCCTTCTGAGTTTGACGACGCTGACCGGGTGCGAGAGCGCACTGGAGCGGGATGACTATCAGACGCAGATTCTGGCCATCCAATCCGCCCTGGATCGCGAACTGAATGCGATTCCACCGGTCCAGGCGACGCCCAAGACTCAGGAATCATTGCTCGGCCCGGTGGAACGGGCTCTGGCACCAAGGCGGGATCAACTCGAGGCCTTGGGACCGCTGGGGCCTGCCAGCCCCACCATCGATTACGGCACGGGCCTCGACGGCAATGCACCCACGACGCTGGCTGTGGATCTGAATACCGCGGTGCTCTCGGCGGCAAGGAATAACCTGTCCGTTCAGGCGGCCAGGCTCGATCCCGCGATCGGGCGCGAAGAGACGCTCGCGGCCGAGGCGGTATTTGATGCCGTTGCATACGGGAGCGTTGACTATCAGAAGCTCGACGAGCCACAGACGGTTCCGACCCTGAACGGCATCCTGTTGAGTACGCCATTTCGGGTGGCCGAGAGCAGTCGCTTCGAGGCAGGGGTGCGAAAGCCGCTCGAATGGGGTGGCGCGCTGAGTGTGTCGACGGACTTGACGCGATCGCAGAACTCGTCGCCGGGAATCGCCCTCTTTCCCGACCCGGCCTACGACAGCGCTGTTCGAGTGGGACTGGCGCAGCCGTTGTTGCGGGGATTCGGTACGGCGGTCAATAGCGCGACCATCCGGCTCACTCGCAATCTTCAGCGACGAAATGTTCTGGACCTGGAGCAGCAACTCCTTGACACGGTGAATCAAACCGAGCGGGCCTATTGGCAATTGGCGCTGGCCGAACGCAGGCTGCGAATTGCCCAATGGCTGGTCCATGTCGGCACTGAAGTCAGAGATATCCTCGAGAAGCGCCAGCAATTCGATGCCACCCCCGCTCAGTTCGCTGACGCCATCGCTCGTGTCGAACAGCGCAAGGCTGACGTCATTCGCGCCCAACGAGACGTGCAGGCGGCCAGTGACCTGCTGAAGACCCTGATCAACGACGATGGCCTGCCCGTGAGCGGAGAGACGATTGTGACCACGGTCGATCGGCTGACGGAGTTGCCCGTGGAATGGAACTTGTCGGATGCCATGGTGGCCGCAACTCGCCATCGCCCGGAGATCGAGAAGGCGAGACTGCAGATCGACGATGCTGCAATTCGGCAAATGGTGGCCGACAATGCCCGGCTTCCGTCGGCCGAAGTCAATGCCCAGCTTGCCTTTCTCGGGCAGGACGACAACGCCGGCGACGCCTACGGCGAGCTGGGTGACAATTCATTTGTGGATTATCTGCTTGGACTGCGGGTGGAGCAGGCCATCGGTAACCGCGCTGCGGAAGCCGATTTCCGTCGGGCGAGACTCGAACGAAGCCGATCGATCATCGGCTTTCGAACTGAAGTCCAGCGAGTCGCCCTGGAGGTCAAAACTTCGCTTCGCGACGTGGTCACCAACTTCAACCTGATCAGCGCCACGAGATCCTTCCGGATTGCCCAGGCGGAGAATCTTCGGGCCCTGAGTGTCGAGGAGGAGAATCTGGCGTCATTGACACCTGAATTCCTGAACCTCAAATTCACAACGCAGGAGACGTTGGCGCGAGCCCAGTTGCAGGAGGTGCAGGCGATCGCGGAATACAACATCGCGGTGGCCCAGCTTCAACGAACGATGGGGACCAGCCTCGATACTCGCGGCATTGCCGTCGATTGGGGTGATCCAGCCGACGCTGAGTGACATGCCGATCATTGTTCAACCCAGCCACGACCAGATCGCCGCGGCAGCACAACGGCTCAGCGACGGCGGCATTGTGGCTTTCGCCACAGAAACCGTGTACGGCCTTGGCGCATTGACACTTTCACCGGCCGGCATTGACCGGATCTACCGGACCAAAGGGCGTCCAGCGAACAACCCACTGATCGCTCACGTTCTGGATGCAGAATCCGCACGATCCATTTCGCTTGGCTGGAATGAAAAGGCATCCATACTCACCGATCCATCGCATGGGTTCTGGCCCGGCCCGTTGACCATCATTCTCAACCGCGCAGCGCACGTGCCTCCGGGGGCATCTGGTGGAAGACCCACTATTGCGATGCGTTCGCCCGCGCACCCGGTGGCCCGCCAGCTCCTTGAGACTGTCGCCT
The DNA here is from genome assembly GCA_964407695.1 of uncultured Isosphaeraceae bacterium. Classification (GTDB taxonomy): domain Bacteria; phylum Planctomycetota; class Phycisphaerae; order Phycisphaerales; family SM1A02; genus CAYOWQ01. Next base: position 211,001 of record CAYOWQ010000002.1, read on the forward strand.
GCCCGATTTCAGCCCCAAGCGCAAACCGGTCGGGCCATGTCTCACCCACCACTGCGTCACACGTCGCCGAGGAGTTCGCCGAGATCGATGATCTGCTCATCCTGGACGGAGGTGCGTGCGTTGTAGGAATCGAATCGACGGTGGTGGACCTGACGACGCCCACCCCGAGGCTGCTTCGGCCCGGATCGGTCAGTGCGCACCGGATCAAGGAACATATCGGCCCGATTGAGATCCCTCGTGTGGAGAGCCAATCCGGCAGTCCTGGAACGTCTCTTCGACATTACGCCCCGCGTACAACCGTGGAGATCGTGTCGAACAACGACCTTCGCGATCGCATTGCCACGCACGCCGCTGCAGGCCGTCGCGTGACGGTCCTCGGGAAGGAGACAAGCGCTTCGGCCGCAGGAGTCAGAGTGATCAAGATGCCACAGACACCAGAGGAGTACGCCCGGCAGTTGTATGCCCGACTCCGTGAGGCTGACGCATCAGGAGCAGATCGGCTCCTCATCGAAGACGTTCCGTCCACGGACGACTGGGCTGCAATTCGTGATCGGCTCCGCCGGGCATCTGCAACGTAACGCGCCACGAACACTCATGACATCCGTTCGACTAGTTCCTTCAGATGCCGGCGGATTCCGTCGTGGCCTCGATTCATCTCCACGCCGATCGACCTCGCAGAATCCTTGGTGAATTCATTCTTGGGAGTCGGCGGGCTTGATTGATCGATCGAGAGCTCACGCAGGGGAATTCCCATCACCTCTGCGGCCATGACCGCCCAGTCTGACCAGCGGGCATAACAATCAACGAGATTGCACGCGAGGCCGGAGGCGGATGGGTTGCCGACCGCCGCACCGATGGCCGAAGCGACATCGTCCACGTGAACGAATTTGCCGCCGCCCGTGCGGGTGAATGCCTCTTGTCGTCGAAGTTGCTCGATCACCGCGAATCCATGCGATCGGGAAAGCTCAGGATCGATGCCATAGACCGCGCACGGCCGAAACATGGAAACCGAACGACCGTCACCGAAATGGGCCGCCCAAAGATGGGCTTCAATCGCCGCCTTCATGGCGCCGTAGCGCGAATTCGGTCGCAGCGGGTGGTCCTCATCGATTGAGCCGTGCCATCGCGGCCGCATGTCGTGGTGTACGGCAATGGTTGACACAAAGATGAATTGTCGCGGGGCCGACGCCCACAGCAGGCGGATTGAGCCCATCAGATTGGTCTTGAGGTGTCGATCGAATTGCTTGGATTGGAGGCATTTCCAATCGACACTGTTATGGATGACGGCCTCCGCACCATCGAGAAGTTCCTCCCAACAGCAGTCGTCGTCCTGCTCACCGGTGACGAGGCGTTCAACATAGGGGCGAATATGGTCCGTCCGGCTGGTCGGACGAACAAGGCCCGTCACCGTGTGACCACGACTTGCCAGATTCTTGACTAGAAACGACCCGATAAACCCGGAAACACCAGTCACAGCCACACGCATGCGGATTTCCTCCTTCGGCCGATCGTAGGCCGGACGTGGGTAGAATCTGCTTCCGATGGCAGGACCCCCCGGCACAGCAGTCGCCGATCCAGTTCGACATCGCCGGCGGCGACGCCGGCGACGCGTCCTCCTCTGGGGTGTTGGAATGGCCTTGGCGTTGCCGATGGCGTTTTATCTGATCATCACCCGGGGCCCGGTAATTGCGTGGGTGGCGGCTGGCGCGTTGTCAGACGCCGTGGGTGGCGAAGTGACGATTGCCAGTGCGAGCTACGTCGGAGAGGGCTGGGTTCAGTTGGACGGGGTGACTGTTCGCGCCCGGGGGTTGCCTGGCCGAGCCGGCGACATCGCGTCGGCGAGAACCATCACGGCTCAACTCGATCTTGAAAATCTGGCGCGGGCGGATGTGCAGCTTCTGGATGTCCTCGTCGAGGGACTTCGACTGCGATTGAGCGAACAGGCTGGGCGGCCTGGATCGTTCAACTTCATGAAACTCACGCCGAAGTCGAGCAGGCAATCCGGCAAGCCACTGCGCCCTCCACAGATTCGCATCCGCAGCGCGGTCGTCGAGTTTGGCGAACATGAAGGGGAACAGTTCACCCTGAACAGTTCCAGGGCGTTCAGCGGGTGGATGACACCATCGCAGCATGATTCCGACGACTTCATCATTCGCCTGAACGAATTGAATCGCCCCACCGGCGAGGGCCTCCGCCTGAGCGGACATTGGAATGCGTCCACGTTTGCATCCACGGTCGAAGCAAGTGATTTCGCTCTTGATGATCGGTTCGTGGCCAGCCTGCCCACGTCGCTGCGAACTTCACTCGAGTCCATGCAACTGTCAGGCAAGCTCAGCCACTCGATGATCACGCTCGACGAGCAGAAGCGGATCTCGGCGGAATTTGAGGTCCTTCAGACAACATTGACCCTGCCAGTCGACGCCGGCAATGGATGGAGCGGTTTTAGTGCGGGCTCGATCGTTGCGGCCGAGGGGCGGCCCCGCATGAACCTGCGATCCGGCACCATTCGTTTCAACGACGATGAGGTGTCGTTCGACCAACTCGTCGGCACCCTGGAATCGACAGGAAGCCATCGCGCTGTAGACGTGCCTTATAACGTCTCGCTGCGAGTCTGGGGCTTGCGGGACCTCATCTGGTCCAATGCGACCCGTGTGAAGTTTTCAGAGGCGCTGGATATTGCGCCGTTCGAGCTGAAGATGTCCATGTCCGACTTCAGCCTTCCGCAGTCGAGTGACGGCGATCCGCCGATGGTCGAGCTTCCCACGGTGGTGGCCGGGATGCTCCAGAAATTCAACATGAGCGGTTGGGAACTCGATACCGAAGTGACCGCCCGCCGAGCGCCCCCGCAGGTGATTGACGGAAGATTGTCGCCTTCGCCGCCGGAGTGGAGCGGCCAGGCGTATATCACCCACGCCGCAGGGATGTATCAGAAATTCAGGTATCCGCTTACCAATGTCGAGGCCTATCTGAAATTCGATCAGGCATCGATCACCGTTGAGTACCTTCGCGGAACGGGTTCGAGCGGCTGTCCGATCTCGATCCACGGTCGCATTGCTCCTCCGCTGAACGACTCCGAGGTGGTCCTGAAGGTCACAGTGCAGAATGCTCCGATCGATGATGCGTTTCGGGAAGCACTCGGCAACGACCAGCGAAAAGCCGTCGACATGCTCTTTCACAAGCCTTCGACGGAGGCCTTGAATCAAGCAGGATTGCTCCCCACGGACGCAACGGCTGCCGCCGCCGAAGTTAAGCGGCGCGATCTCTTGAGGTTCGAGAACGAAGACTCCTGGCGAACTGAAGAACTACAGCGCCTGGAGCGGGTCGCCACCAACAGTCCGTTCGAACTCGGCGGGCACCTCGACCTGGATCTGGACATCTATCGTCCTCCGGGGGCTGACCAGCCGACATGGGCGACCGGGAACATTACGGTCCGCGACGCCAGCCTGTGCGTCGAGCATTTCCCTTATCCGTTCCGTGTCACCTCCGGAACGCTTCGCCTTGATCGCGACTCAATCTCGATCGGCGAAGGCGGACTTCGAGTCGAAAGCCTTTCCGGCGGTATCGGACGCGTCGAGGGGCGAGTTGACATACCGAAGGTCAATGGTCGACGGCGCGTCGCTCCGAACCTGCAGATCAGCGTTGTTGGGGACGTCGTGAACGACCTTCTCTTGAGTTCAATCCCTCCAACCGGCGACGACCGTGAGCATTGGCCCGGCGTGCTGTGCTCAGATGCCGCTCAATTGATTCATGACGCCCCGCTCTCCGGAACCGTGGATGCCGGTGGATACGTGACGACGGAAGCCGATGGCCGCGTCAACTGGGATTTCGCCATTCGCCTGAGGAACGGAAGGCTTGGGTCTCTCGCACCGAAGAAGCAATGGAAGACCCAGCGGGAGGGTCTGAATTGGCCCAGCTCCCTGGTGGCCGACGACGTCGAATCGTTGTTGCGGGTCAACCGGAATTTCGTAGAACTCAGCCAGATGCAGGGCCGGATCGGCGATGGCCTGATCGGCGGCTCCATGTACCTCGATCTCCGGGATCAATCCGCACCGGTCATTGATGTCGAATTCTCCGGAGTTCCGATTGAATCCGAGCTGTTGACGCTGCTGCCTGCACGGGTGCATGCCAAGGCAGTGAAGCTGTGGCAGAGGTTCGACCCGCAGGGCACATTCGGCGGCGCAGTTCACGCGGTCATCGGTCGCGAGACACCGCCGACAACCGATGTCACTCTCTTCCCCGAGGTTCTGGAGGTGACGCTCGATCACGAACGTCGAGCATTTCATCATCTGGGAGGGCTCATCCGCTATTCCGGACCAACCGTCATGCTTGATCAGCTTCGACTCGCCCTCCTGTCAGGCGAGACACCCGAAGCGAGCCTGGCGCTGGAGGGCCAACTTTCAACTGAAAATGACGGCTTTTCGATTAAGGGCCAACTGACCGATGTCGTGTTAAACAGCCCGCTCCCTCGCGAGATTCTCTCGGCGCAGGCTCCACCGGAGGTCATGACGGCGTGGAACCTCTTTCAGCCGTCGGGAATCGTCAACGTCGATCTCTCGCTGGCTCGGACTGCCGGCGGCCCGCTCGACTACCGGATTGAAGTAACGCCGGACGAACTCACTGCCAATGTTGAGCAGACCCGGGTCGGCGTGCTTTGGACCAGCGGTTCAGCCATCATCACGCCCGATTCCGTGACGCTCAATTCCCTGACCGGTGAATACTCCGATGGCCGCGTTGCCATCGGAGGATCCCTCGCCCTCACCCCCACACCCTCGGCTGATCTCGAACTTTCGCTCCAGGGCGACCGATTCGGCGACGAGTTGAAAGCCTTTCTCCCGCATGGCGTGCGGCAAGCGCTTGAATCGCTTCAGTTGGCGGTGGATCAACACATTTCGATCACCGACGGGCGTCTGCATTTCGGCGAAACCGGCGAGGGTGGCACCGCCATGCAATTCACGGGTAACCTCGCGATTCGCAGCGCCCGCTTCACGGCCGGCCTCGATTTCACGCAGGTGGATGCCGAGATCGACCTCGCTGTCAACGCCTCAGGTGGACATCTCGACGATCTGCGAGCTGAAGTGCGATCGCCGACGATGCTCGCCGCCGGGCGACGGTTGACCGACGTGACGACCCTCATCACCCTGTCGGCGAACGGGCAGCAAATCGATGTGGCCGATATCCAGGGCTCGATCTATGACGGCATCGTGACAGGTTCGGCTCATGTCGGCCTTGCGTCGACCGAATCCTGGCTGGCCGATTTTGAGATGGTCGGGGCCGATCTCGGGCGGCTCTCTCGCCGCGAGGATGCCGACCCCTCAACACTGCCGTCGTCGGCCCGACAGGGAGAGACCTACGCCAGCGTCTCGCTTCAAGGGGTACACGGTCAGCCTGAAGCACGAACCGGTCGAGGATCGATCATCGTGCGGCAGGGAAAGATGGCGACATTCCCGATCACGCTGCGGCTGCTTCAGTTGAGCCAGCTGATGTTGCCGATCGAGGAATCGCTCGATGAGGCCAACATCGAGTTCTACCTGCGCGGCAATCAGGTCACGTTTGATCAGTTCCAGTTGCGCTGTCCGACGCTTCGTCTCCGCGGCGAGGGCGGCCTGACGCTGCCCGACTTCAATCTCGACCTGCGACTGTTCACGCGTGGAACGCTGGCTCTCGTCAGCGATGTGGTGGGCACGGTCAGCGAAAACCTGTTCGCCATTCAGTTGAACGGTCCCATCGGCGATCCAAAGGCCAGAATCATTGCACTGCCGGGACTCAGCAACAAGCCCAAGACCGACGCCACGGCCGCAATTGATGAGTCGAAGTCGCCATGATTGTGCCCGCCACAGCGTCTTCCTGACGTGATCCCGCCGAAGAGGAGCCGCCTGCCGATGGGTCAGGTGGGCATCCTGAATCCACTACCACCGAGGAGCGAAGCCAAGAGGGTATTGCTCGACCTGAGGTCGACGGCGATCGCCGGTCAGCACGAGAGTTGGTTCAGCGAAGGAAGTCTCAATGTCACGCAATCCTGGACGAAATATTGTGAGACTGGCGATGATCGGCGTTCCCATCGTCGCCATGGCGTTTATCGCCGGATGCGTCAACTTCTCCGGCGGCACATGGGCGTTTCGTTCCGCTCCACTGCCCGAGGGGTGGCCTGAATTGACTCCGGTCGGCGAGATACATGTGAAGAATTATCCCGCCGTGCGTGCTGCCATCGTTGAGAACACCTCCGCGTCCGGCGAACCGATGAATCCCATGTTCATGACTCTGTTTGGTCACATCTCTTCAAACGGCATCCCGATGACGGCCCCGGTCGAGATGGGATACCAGACACAGCCCGGTGATTCGCCGCGAATAGCGTCCATGGCTTTCCTGTATCGCACACCGGATGAAGGTCGCCTCGGCGCTGATGGAACCGTTGTCGTGCGCGACATCGGGGCCCAGACATTCGCGTCGGTCGGCGTCCGCGGCGACTACACCACGAAACGGATGCAGGAGAACCTCGACAATCTGCAGCGCTGGCTCGAAGACCATGAGGACGAGTGGCGCGTCGTAGGTCCACCGCGCAGTCTCGGCTACAACGGGCCGTTTACTCTCTGGTTCCTTCGGTACGGCGAGGTTCAAGTCCCCGTGGAGCCGGTCGCCGCGCCCGACTAATACTTCAGCACGCTGCGCACATCCCAGGCGCCAAGCTTGGAACGCCCGCTGAGTGAAGCCAGCTCGATGAAGACGGAAACACCCACGATGGTGGCGCCAAGTCGACAGACAAGATCGCAGCACGCAGCCATCGTGCCGCCGGTGGCCAGCAGATCGTCCACCATGAGGACGCGCACGCCCGGGCCCACGGCATCTTCGTGGATCTCCAGCGTGTCGATGCCATACTCCAACTCGTAGGTCACGCTCAACCGCCGTGCCGGCAGCTTGCCGGGCTTGCGCACCGGCACGAACCCGCACGAGAGAGCCTGGGCGATGGCGGTGCCGAAGATGAATCCCCGGCTCTCCGCCCCTACCACGATGTCGATGTCGGTCTTGCGGAACGGGTTGGCCATGAATTCCACCGCCAGTGCTAACCCTGCCGGATCGGCCAGGAGCGGCGTGATGTCCTTGAACACGATGCCCGGCTTGGGAAAGTCGGGAACATCTCGAATCAACGGCGCAAGTCGGGCAGGCATCCGCGTAGTCAAACGTCCGAACGTCCAAACGTCAAAACGCCGAACCTCAGACCTTCCGATTTGGACGTTTTGACGTTTGGACGTTTAAACGTTTACTGTGTGCACATGGCCCACGCCAAACCGAAACCCTCGCTGGAAACCATTGAACCGCTCGGCAAGCGGGTCCTGATCCGCAAGGACGAGGACAAGAAAGCCACCAAGTCCGGCATCCACCTGCCCGACAAGATCGAGATCCCCACCATCACCGGCAGGGTGGTCGCGGTCAGCGCCCACGTGACCAACGACCCCGATTATCCGATCCGCCAGTACGACCGCGTGCTCTTCAACCCCAAGCACGCCGTGCCGGTCGATTTCGAGGGCGACAACCGCCTCTTCGTAGTGCCCGTCGAGGATGTGGTGGCGGTGTTTCGGAAGGAAGAGGGATAAGGGGATGCAGAGACAAAGAGACTAAGAGACCCAGAGACACAGTGGAACGGTCTCACTCAGTCACTTAGTCTCTCTGTCTCTCAGTCTCTTCCCATGAACTACGCCCTCCCCCTCGACCAGCTTCCCGATCCGCTGCCGATTGTGCCGCTGGCAAAGCCGTTTGATGTCACGATCAGGCCGCCGGGGTCGAAGTCGATCACCAATCGGGCGTATGTGCTGGCGGCACTTCAGGGCGGCTGGGTAATCAACCCGCTCTCTAGCGATGATGCCGACCTACTTCGCCGGGCACTGACGGTACTCGGAGCGTCATTTAGTCATCACAGCGAAACGCCAAATGAGGTATGGGTTGACGGTGTACACGGAAAGTTTCCCCGAGGAGGCAGCATCAACCTCGGTGATGGTGGTGCTCCGACCCGATTCATGATCGCCGCCGCGTGCCTTGCGGCGGAGGATGTAGTGATCGACGGCTCTCGGCGGATGCGGGAGCGCCCGGTCGCGGAAGGCATCGACATGCTCAGGCAAATCGGTGCTGGCATCGATTACCTCGAGCAACCCGCTCGCCTGCCGGTGCGGGTTCGGCCTTCCCCGAACCTGCAGGGAGGTGTGATCGAGGTATCGCCCACGAGCTCAAGCCAGTTCGTGTCGGCTGTCATGATGATTGGTCCGCACCTCCCTCGAGGTATTGAGATCAGATTCACAGGACCGATCACCAGTGAGTCCTATGTCAACATGACGGTCGCCGTCATGCGCGCCATCAACATCGAAGTATTGACGCCGGGCGGCAACATACTCATCCCACCCCAAGCATTGGATGGTGGAAGGATCATCGTGGAGCCTGACGCAACAAGTGCTACCTATTGGCTCGCCGCCGGGGCGTTGATCCATTCAGCTCAAACGCGAATCATGCTGCCCCGTGCTTCTGGTTCAATGTTCACTAATTGGCAGGGGGATTGGGCATTTCGCGACATACTCAATCGCATGGGTGCCCACGTCGATCATTCACATGTTCGGTCCTCGTTGACGGTACGGGCTGGAAGGACGCTAAGGGCGGTCGACGAGAACATGACGCAGATGCCCGACGCCGCCCAATCGCTCGCGGTGCTTTGCGCCTTTGCCGACAAGCCTTCGCGCCTCACCGGCCTGCACACCCTTCGCGTCAAGGAGACCGACCGCATTGCCGCCCTGGCCAATGAGCTGCGCAAGGTCGGCTGCACGGTGGAGACCGGTGATGACTGGATCTCGATTGAGCCGGTGGGCGGGCTGTCTCGGCCCGCTTTTGATCCCGTCATCATCGAAACCTACAACGACCATCGCATGGCCATGGCTTTCGCCATCCTCGGCCTCGTCCGCCCCGGCCTCTCGATCCGCAATCCTGCCTGCGTGGCCAAGAGTTATCCGGACTTCTGGAAGGATTTCCAGAAGCTCTATGACCACCCCGCCTCATGACCCGGCGATCAGTCATTCGTGCGCTTCTGGAGCTCAAATCCCGCCTGCACCGAGGTTGCCGGGTGCTTCGTCGGGAGAAGTGCCCCGTTCCCTTTCACAAATGGAAGCTCCATTTGTGAAAATGCAACGCTCCCTTTTGAAAATGAGAGTTCCCTCTTTCAAAAGGGAACCGCCCGATTCAATGTTGCGAGCGCCAGTTGCGAAAGGGATCGCATGATTTTCACCTGGCAGGGGCTTCTTGTGCATGCGGGAATCTCCCGTTTCACTGTTGGAGCTTCCATCTTCAAAACCGGGGCTCCCATTTTCAGAACTGGGGCTTCCACTTTCAAAATGGGAGCTCTGAATTTCATCTCGGGCGCTTCCATTTTTGAATCGGGCGCTTGGACGACGCAAAGTGGCGCTTCCATTTTGAACATTGGCGACTTCCGATGATCAAGTGACCGCGGGAAACTCGAGTCTCCCCAGCCCGGACGCGGGACTGGGAGCGGTGGAGGTCTTACCGGGCGCCTCAGAGGCGGGGCTCCCGGCTCCATCCCGCCGATCGGTCGGCCCCCGATGCTGAGATACCATTGATCCATGTCCAGCGACTCCATCATCCCCAATTCCCTCATCAAGCGCTGCCGGGTGAAGCCCGGATCCAAGGTAGACCTCGGCGATTTCGCCACCAATGTCGATCAGTTGGAGATTCGCGGCGACCCCGATGAAGATCGCCTGCGGGCGCTGGCCAATGAATCGCTCCAGCGCAATCTGCAGGAACTGGCCGATGCCCAGGAGCGGCTCTGGGCCGCCGACACCCACTCGGTGCTCATCATCCTGCAGGCGATGGACGCCGCCGGGAAGGACGGCACCATCAAACACGTGATGACCGGGCTCAACCCCCAGGGGTGCCGGGTGCATTCCTTCAAGCAGCCCTCGCGCGAGGAACTCGACCACACGTTTCTCTGGCGCTACCAGAAGGCAGCACCCAACAAGGGCGAGATCGTGATCTTCAACCGCTCGCACTATGAGGATGTGCTGGTGGTGCGGGTGCACCCGGAACTGCTCAAGCCGATCGAGGGCGAGAAAATCAACGGCAGGTTCTGGAAAACCCGCTATGACGACATCAACAACTTCGAAGAGCACCTCGCCCGCAATCGCACACTCATCCTTAAGTTCTATCTGCATCTCTCGCGCGCGGAGCAGACCAGGCGGCTGCTCGCCCGGCTGGAGAACCCCGACAAGACCTGGAAATTCAGCCTCGCCGATCTCGAGGAGCGGAAGTACTGGAAGCAGTATCAGCGCGCCTTCGAGAAGGCGATCGAAGCCACCAGCACCGAGTGGGCTCCGTGGCACATCATTCCCGCCGACGAAAAATGGGCTGCGCGGGCCCTGGTGGCGAATGTGATTTCCCGCGCCATCGACGGGCTCAACCTGAAGTGGCCCAAGGTCTCGGCGAAGCAGAAAGAGGCCCTCGTCGAGGCCCGCGGGCAATTGCAGCGGGAGCTGAAGAAGCGCTAGCGGCGGGAACTCAACCCCGCGGCTACACTCGCCCCCGCACCGCACCGCTGAACCATTCCCATGACCGAGACCGACGCCGTCACCATCACCCACCTGCCCCTGCCCGGTCGCCGACAGGGCAAAGTCCGCGATGTCTATGAATTGCCCGGACATGCAGGCAGCAGCGCCCGACGGCTCTTGATCGTGGCCACCGATCGCATCAGCGCCTTCGACGTGATCATGCCCACGCCCATTCCCGGCAAGGGAGCCTTGCTCACCGACATCAGCGTGAAATGGTTCGATCTCCTGCGCTCAAAGAAACTGATCGGCGATCACCTCCTCTCCACCGACGCCGACCGGCTCGACATGCTCTCGGTGGCTGATCGCGAAATGCTTCGCGGCCGGGTCATGATCTGCCGCGCGGTGCAGATCGTGCCCGTCGAGTGTGTCGCCCGCGGGTATCTTGCGGGAAGCGGATGGACGGAATACCAGGAGAGCGGCAGGATCTGCGGCGTGGCCGTGAAGCCCGGGCTGAAGCAGGGCGACGAGATCCCCGGCGGGCCGATTTTCACGCCCGCCACGAAGGAGACCAGCGGCCATGACATCAACATTGGCTTCGAGGCCATGGCGGCCAGCGTCGGCGGTCCGCTGGCGGAACGACTCCGAAGTCTCACCCTGGCGATCTACAAGGTGGCCGCTGCCCACGCCCGGGCACATGGGCTGATCCTCGCCGACACCAAATTTGAGTTCGGTTTTGCTCTGGATGCCGAGGGCAACCCCACCGACGAGTTACTGCTGGCGGATGAAGTGCTGACGCCCGATTCCACTCGCTATTGGCCGAAGGAGAACTGGACCCCGGGCAGGGAACAGGAGAGCTTCGACAAGCAGTTCCTTCGCGAATACCTGCTTGGCCTGGTACGCACCGGCACGTGGGACAGAAACCCGCCCGGACCCGAACTGCCGCAGGAGATCGTGGCGAAGACCTATAAGCGGTACGTGGAAGCGCGCGAACGGCTCTTTCCCCCAGGGGCGTAAATGCCCGAACTGCCGGACATCGAAGCGTATCTGGCAGCGTTGCAGCCATTGATCGGTGGGCGACGGCTCGATCAACTCGACCTTTTCAATCCGTTCGTGCTGCGAAGTGTTGATCCGGCGCCGGAGTCGCTGGAGGGGCTTGAGATTGTGTCGCTCGAACGCCTGGGCAAGCGTCTCGTGCTGGGGTTTGAGAACCGCCTCTTCGCGGTGATTCATCTCATGATCGCGGGGCGGTTGCGCTGGGATGAGGGACCAATTGCGGCCAGGCCGCCCGAGCCGAAGAACACGCTCGCGCGGTTCCGATTTGAGTCAGGAGCGTTGAGGATCACCGAGGCGGGCACCACGCGGCGAGCATCCATCTACCTCGTCGCCTCGCGGGAAGCGCTCGCCGCCCACAACCCCGGTGGAATCGAGCCTCTCGAAGCGAGTCTCGATGACTTTGCCGCCGCGATCCACCGCGAGAACCGCACGCTCAAGCGCTGCCTGACCGACCCCGCCACATTCAGCGGCATCGGCAACGCCTACAGCGACGAGATCCTGCACGCGGCCAGGCTCTCCCCCATCGCCCTGACCGGCAGGCTCTCTGCTGCGGAGATCGCCCGCCTGCACGATTCATCACAGCGCATCCTTCGCCGGTGGACTGAGCGTCTTGCTAGTGAATTCCGGGCGAAATTTCCCGGACCGGGCGATGTCACGGCGTTTCGCCCCGGCTTTGCCGTGCACGGCCGATTCGGCAAGCCCTGCCCGGAATGCGGCACCGCGATTCAGCGCATTGTGAGGGCCGACAATGAGTGGAACTATTGCCCGCGCTGCCAGTCGGGCGGAAAGGTGCTTGCCGATCGTTCCCTCTCGCGACTGTTGAAAGACAACTGGCCGCGAACAATTGACGAGTTGGAGGCCTGACGACGTCCGTTCGACCGGCTAGATTCCAGCGCCGTCAGCGAACTGCAGCACGGGATCAAGGAACTCGCCGATGGAGCGCTCGGTAAGCGAATACTGACCCATCACCAGCAGCGGCGGCGTGTAGATGTGAATCGTCACCAGAGGGTCGTGGGACGAGAGGTTCGAAATCTGGTGCATGTCGTGGTCATACGATCCACAGACCTGCCCGGCGTAGAGCTGGCGCGTAAAGGTGGGATAGACGTCCCCTTGTTCGGTTCGCTCGAACTGCGTTTCAGTGCAGATTCCCGAGAGCACGCGGACCGCGCACGCTGAACCGCGATGATCATGAATGGGGCTGCGCTGGCCGGGCTTCCAGCACAGGAGCAGCGCGTGGTAGCCCTCGCCCGCCTTGATCAGGTTTCGCTGGTAGCGCAGATCACCGTATCGCTCGAATTCTTTCAGGTCGTCCAACTCGACATCCACAACGCCAAGGCGCTGCATCAGGTCCTCAAGCGGCACTTCGTGCGAATGGGAATCCATCCAGGTCAGAAGCGATTCAAACGACTGGTTCACGGAGCAACGCTATTCCGAATCGTCGGCCGGGTCCACATCGTCCCCTCGCAACCGCCACGGCACGGTACCATCCCCCCAATGGCCGCGGCCGTGCACCAACCTCAGACGCTCGCCTTGACGAACGCAGACGCCTATCTGTCGCTGGGGTCGATGGAAGGGGTCTATGAGACCCCCTTTGTCCACTCGTTGCCGAAGGCCCAGGCCAAGCCCGTCTCTCGCCTTTGGCCGGGATTTCTACTTGCGGCGGGTGTGGCCGCGATGAGCTTTGCCCTGCACAACGCCCCATTTGCTCCGTTTGCCGTCGGCGAGGCTGGGTCCATCCGGCGACCGATCAGTGATGCCATCATCGCCATCGTCCTTGGTCTGCTGGTCCGAAATCTCTTTCCAGTTGGCAAGTTGGCGGCGGCGGGCGCCAAACGGACGGTTCGCTACGCCCTTCCCGCATCGATTGTGCTAAGTGGGGCCTCCCTGAACCTGCAGATGATCGTGGATGCCGGTCCCGGCGCTTTGGCGGTGATCGTGACCTCGATCGGCGTCGCCACGTTTTCATCGATCTGGCTTGGGAAGCGATTTGGCGTGAGCCGCGGAACGTCAACACTCATCGGTGCGGGCACGGCCATCTGCGGCAACAGCGCCATCGTCGCGGTGGCCCCTCTTGTTGAAGCCAAGGATGAGGATCTAGCACTCTCCATGGCGACCGTAAACCTGTGCGGACTGGTCTCCATGCTGGTGCTGCCGGCGGTGGCCCTGGCCGCAGGAGCGACGAGTCAATCGGCGGGAATTCTGGCGGGGGCGACGGTTCATTCCGTGCCGCAGGCGCTGGCCGCAGGTTTTGCGTTCAGCCCCGATGCAGGCACGCTTGCCACGCTGGTAAAGCTGGTCCGGGTGACGATGCTGGCCCCGCTGGTCTTTCTGTTGGCGGTTCTTCATGCGCGCAGCATCGCCAAGATGGCGGTCATCGGCGACGATGGTTCCTTCGGCGATATCTCGGCCTACCAGCCCAAGGGTGCGCCGTCACTGGCACTTCGGTATGGCAAGCTGGTGCCATGGTTTGTGTGGGGATTTGCCGGCGTCGCCCTTCTGAACACGCTGGGACTCTTCCCGACCATGACGTTCTCGATCGATTCTCTCTTCGGAAAAATTGGCGGTCACGAGGTTTCCGTCGGCACCGCCAAGATCGCCTCGGAGGTTGCCAAGTTGTTGCTGACGCTGGTCATGGCCGCCATTGGTCTGGAGCTTGACCTCAAACTGTTGGCCAGGAGCGGCGGTCCCGCCATGCTGACGGGTATCGTGGCCACGGTTCTCGCCACCGCGGCTGCCGTGGTTGTTCTCCTCATCGTGACATGAGACCGGGCCACGCGTGATCCGCCCCATGGGGCAGATTGACCGCGAAGTGATCCACCAGCATCGACCGACCTTCGATCCGGATCAGCCCGCTTGGGCGCCCCAGATCAGCCATTTCCTCAAGAAGCTGGTCGTCGTTGAGTCGCTCAATCGGATCCGAACATTGGACAACGTACTGCTTCATGATGTCGGATCGGGTGTTCACCCATTGAATGGGCAACTTCGTCGCCCTGCCGCTCTCAATCCGTGCGGATGTCGACGCGCCGCGCTGATTGGGAGCTTGATTGATGACCCCAAGCATCAGCACTGCGCCCGCCATCGCCATCACTCCGAATGCCGTGCGTCGGCGGCGGCGACTCTGGGCGGCGGCGACCACCGCACCGGAGAGCATTCGCCGCATCGCCTCGCGACGCGCTTCGCCCTGCGGAGAAAGTTGAACCTTCTCAAAGTACTCGGTCATGACCTGCCTCCTCCAATGTCCTTCGAATGGCCGTCAGTGCCCGCGTGATACGGCCATCCACAGCTCCAGCGCTCAATCCCGCCCATGATCCGATCCTCTCCAGGGTCCACCCGGCGGCCACACGAAGCCGGAGCATCGCCGACCTCTGGGGATCCAGTGATTCCAACTCAAGCATCAGGCGATCGATCAACTCGATCCGGTCGCCCGCGGCGTCAGGATCAGGTGCAACTGATTGCATGCAAGACGCAACCTCGCGGCGAGACCGGCGCTTCTCCTGTCGGAGGCGGTCGATGGCCGCATTGGTTGCGACGGAATGCATCCAGCGTTCCAGATCTTTGTCGTCGTCGAAGACTCGAGCCCGTCCGATCAACTTGATCATGCAGTCCTGCACGACATCCATGCAGAACGACTCATCGCGTCGCGTCAGTCGCATCACGTATGCCAGCAGTCGGTCGAACCAGGCGTTGTAGAACAACGTAAACGCCTCGGGATTGCCCGAGGCTATTCCTGCCAGCGCCTGGCGCGTGGTTGAGGCGTTCACGGTGGGGGAATCAATGCCAATGCGCAAGCCTACGGCTGCTTTGCCTGCTTCTCCTTCAGGCGATCCTGCAATTCCATGATCTGAGCCTGCAGTTCGTTGTGATCTCGATGGGCAGTCTCGGCAACGCGCTGGGCCGCAGTCAATGCGTCTTCGGTGGCGGTCAATCGGGAACGAAGTCGATCATTCTCGGTTTTCAAGGTGTCGAGCTGCACTTCAAACTTGTTGCGTTCGCTCGAGATCGATTCCAACTGCGCCTTGAGCACCTGATCGGATGCACCGATCTGCATCTCCATTTCCTGTTGCCGCTGGCGGGCGGCTTGCTGCGAGTTTCGCAGACTGGCCACCACCATTTGCAGATTGGCAATCGATTCCGGTTCGCCACGGGCGATAATCAGTCCGGTTGCCTCGTGGAACTTGATGGTGATCGGAACGCCTGAAGGTGATCGACCCTTGTCCGATTCCACCATGGTCACGGCCGTCTCAATCGCCTGCAACAGGTCGCCAGCCGCCACACCGCTGGCCACGATGTCTGAAACATTCTCGACCGTGCTGACGGGGGAGGATTCCGCACTTCGCGATTGGGCCGGTCCGCGATAGACCGAGGCAGAACTGATGCGATAGATGGGTCGCTCTCGTCCGCTGTCAGCGCCTTCTCGGCTCACCTTGACCTTGCAATCCGGGCACATGGGCTTCGCATCCAGTCCCTCCAGGACCGCGATGGCCGACGATTCCGCCACGTCCTTGAGTTCCATGGCCGGCACGTCGACCGCTTCCAATCCCGGCGCAATGAGCACGTTGGCCCCGGTGCTCTGCCGGACCATCGAGACGTATTGAATCAGCGCACCACCAGGAAATTTGAGATTCACCAGCCGCGAATCCGCTGATTCATCTGTTGCTCCTGCATGGCGTCTGGCCGCGGCAGCCTCCGATGATTCCATCGATTTCTCAGAGATTCGGGTGATGCGGTCTTGTGAGGTGTTTCGCTGGTGTCCGTCCGACTCAGCGGCGGGACTCTGTGCCATGGTCATCCCCGCGAGAACCAGCGACATCAGCACTCCCATCCAGCGTTCCGGTCGAAACTCAATTGGCATGCCTATCACTCCTTGTTGAAAGAGCTCTCCATCAGCAGAACGTCCGTCAAGGTCGGATTTCGCGCCAGGCGCCGGAATTTTTCTGTTGTCCCGTGACCGAGCCCGCCACGGCGGTTGATCGGGCACCCGTCACCGACGGAAGGGCGATTGGTATCCCATCCACGGAGATCGCCCCCAGCACAGCCCAGGCGACGGCTTCACGTGCATCGACAGGCACGCCGAGCTCCATCGTGGTGATAACGCGACAGCAGTCGCGGTGCGAACGCTTGGCATATCGCTCAACGGCCGCTCTTATTGCCCCGTTCTTTGCGCCTCCGCCGGCAAGCACAATTTCGGCTGTGCCCTGCATGTGGGCATAATTGCCGATGACCCTGCCGATGGCCTCCGCGGCCGTCGCGAGGGCATCGGCGGACGTCTGTGACGAAAGCTGTGATTGAATTGTCTCAAAGAGTTCATCTCCCGTGCCAAGAGATCGCCCCTCACAGCGCTGGCCTTCAAGAATCTGAAACATCGAATCGACCAGCCCGGGGTCCGGTCGGCCGCCGAGCGCGACAGCTCCATCCTTGTCATACGGCAGCCCGAGCCGTGTCGTCGAGAGCCGGTCGAGAAGTTGGTTACAGACACATAGGTCTGCGCCCCGAACCGCCGCGGCGTGGTCATCGAGCCGACTTCCGTCGGTCGGCGTCGACGGAACAACAGTTACATTGCAGAAGCCGCCGAGGTTGACGACGAGACGAGTGCATTCGCCGCGAAACAGCACCCAGTCCGCCAGCGGCGTCAGCGGCGCTCCCTGCCCGCCCCGGGCGAGGTCCGCTGCGCGCAGGTCGTGGATCACCGGACATTCGAACGCAGCCGCGATCAGCGCTGGGTTCATCAATTGCCATGAATATGGCGGAGCGTGGAACACCGTTTGGCCATGCACCGCAATAAGTGCCAAGCCCGGTGGCGCGGGCTCAGAGTCTGTGGATTCGGTCGCGAGCAACGCACGAAGAATCTCCACATGCCTGAAGGCGAAATCGTGCAACAGTCGCGCAAGATCGCCGGCGGTCGTCGGCCGTTGCTCAGCCACTGCGCGAAGCCTCGGGGCGAGATCACCGAGCGGACTTGAAACGAACGATTTGAGGGCGGCCGTGATCGCCAGACCGCGGCCGGTGATTTCCACAAGTGCGGCGTCAATGCCGTCGATGGAGGTGCCGGTCATGACGCCGACGACACGTCGGGGAGAGTCGGTCATGTGGCAGGTTGTACCCGAACCCGACACCGCGGAATTCAGCCGGTCCACGCGCTCAGGAGTATGCCGAGGTCAGCGCCGTTCACAATGCCGTCATTGTTGAGGTCGGCAAAGGGGCCGGGGTTGCCCCACTCGGCCAGCAGGAGGCCGAGATCTGCTCCATTCACGTGGCAATCGCCGTTAAGGTCGGCGACGGGGTTGAACGAACCGGCATACGCGGTGATTTCGACGGTCGTTGAATCGCTATCGACGAACCCGTTCAGCGTGCCGACGGCGAAGTCGACGGTTGTGCCGACCACTGCAGGAACAATGAGCTGAATGTCCTGGCCGACCGTGTCGAAATAGGGAATCGGGATGCTGCTGATCAGGCCGCCGTTCAGGTAGATGTTAAACGTGGTTCCGCCTTCACCACCCGGATCGTTGCAGTCAACGTGAATGTTAAAGGTCACACCGTCGTTGACGGGGCTGATCCAGCGCAACACCGCCTCCTGTTCATCCGTGGTCTTATCGTTGTTGTTGACGCCGCCGTTGGGGTGAAGGATGCCGGGGGCGATGAACGTCCAGTATGCCGGCGCCGGCCGATTGAAATCTACCGACCATGTATTGAACGCCACGACGTTGGTTTCGGTCATGGGGATGAAAACGTACTGTGGCACATGCCAGTATCCGTAATACCAGTCATCCTGCCCCTGCACGAGGCTGAATTGAGAGACGTTGTCCC
This sequence comes from uncultured Isosphaeraceae bacterium, assembly GCA_964407695.1. Taxonomy (GTDB): domain Bacteria; phylum Planctomycetota; class Phycisphaerae; order Phycisphaerales; family SM1A02; genus CAYOWQ01. The sequence continues at coordinate 229,390 of CAYOWQ010000002.1, forward strand.
AGCAGCCGGTCGAGGCCAAGGCGTTGGCCGACACTATCGCCGCCAGCAGCGTTCCGCCTGCCCATGTCAACCCAAGTCTCACTGTCGTCATCATCTGAGTCTCCCTCGATTTCAACTTCTCGCACCGATGCTGATCGAGCGATTACGTCCACGCACCCAACAAGAGGCCCAGGTCAGCCCCGTTTACGATGCCGTCCGCATTGAGGTCTGCGAACGGACCGGGTGTATCCCACGCGCCAAGTAGGAGACCAAGATCGGCACCGTCCACCTTGCAATCGTTGTTCAGGTCGGCGGGGGCAAAGAAGCTCGAAGCGGTGATCGTCACCTCGACAGTTGTGCTGTCAAACAGCGCGTTGCCGTCGGGCGTCGCCAGGATGAAGTCAAGTGTCTCGCCGGGAGTCACGGGGACGTTGGTCTGGATTGAGAAGCCGGCTGAATCGAAAGGACCCACGATGACGCTTGCGATCAGATTGCCGTTCCAGCGGATCTTGAAGTTGGTGCCGTTTCCACCGACATCGAGGCACGCGAGATATACATCCGCGGTAACGGTGTCGGTGATGGGGCTGACCCAGCGCAGCACCGCCTCGTGCTCGGACGGCGTCTTGCCGCCGTTGGCAACCGCGCCATTGGGGTGCATGACGCCGGGGCCGACAAGCGTCCAATAGGCCGGAGCCGGACGGAGCCAGTCGATCGACCACCATCCCGGGCTGGCGACGTTGTATTCAGTCAGCAACTGGAAATTCATTCCCGGCATGACCCAATAGCCGTACCACCAGTCGTTGGCCCCTTGGACGCTGCTGATGTCATCCACGCTGTTCCAGCAGGAAACTCCGGCTGATGCTGCAAATGAAAGTGCCGCAGCGCTCACCGTTCCCGCAATCCCCACCACGCTCACCAATCGATTCATGGGCTTGCCTCCTCGTTCTCAATCTAAGGCACTCCTGAACAAAATGGAAACAAAAACCGCCCGACTTCCCGGAGAGACGCAGACATCCGCCACCACAATGGAAGCACATCTCGAACGCAGACCGCAACCGCAGTGTGGGCTGTTGAAGCCCGGCAGGATCGATCGCCCTGGCCGCTACCCTTGGCGATGCCGACTCCGGACGACGCCCGAACCGACTACTATCTGAGCTTTTCCCACGGAGTCGATCATGTCCGAGAACCAGCCGTCAGCTCCCATCGCCACGAATGGGGCGAAGCCGATGGACGCCATCATGGCCCTATGCAAGCGCCGAGGCTTTGTGTTTCAGGCGTCGGACATCTACGGCGGAATCAACGGCTTCTGGGATTACGGCCCGCTGGGCACGCAGCTCAAGAAGAATCTCCGCGAAGCGTGGTGGCAGGACATGATCATGGCCCCCTGCTGGGGCCAAAAGGGTCCGGACGGCGACAAGGTGCGCTGCGTGCCCGTCGAGACGTGCATCATTCAACATCCCAAGGTGTGGGAGGCGAGTGGGCATGTGGGTGGATTTAACGATCCGATGGTGGATTGCCGCGAGACCAAGAATCGCTATCGCTACGACCACGTCAGCGTCTATGTGCCTGCATCCGGCGATCCAGGCGACAAACCGCTGTTTGCCTACATGACCGATTCGCCAAGTGAAGCGAAGCAGCTGAAGAAGGCGGAGAAAGCGTTCGGCTCAGTCAAGACCGTCATGCTGACGCAGATCCCTGTGTCCCAGTTTCCCAAGGTGCTCGGTCCGGATGCAGAGAAGGTTGGTTCTCTCACCGAGCCGAAACAGTTCAACCTGATGTTCCGCACCTATATCGGAGCCACCGCCGGCGAGGATGACAAGGCCTACCTTCGCCCGGAAACCGCCCAGGGCGTCTTCTTGCAGTTCAAGAACGTGGTTGACTCCACCCGCGTCAGAATCCCCTTCGGCATCGGCAACGTCGGCAAGAGCTTTCGCAACGAGGTGACGCCGCGGAACTTCACGTTCCGTTCCCGCGAGTTTGAACAGATGGAGCTGGAGTTCTTCTGCCACCCCTCGGAATCACAGGCGTGGTACGCCTTCTGGCGCGACTTCCGCATGGCGTGGTGGCAGTCGCTCGGTCTCGCCGGCGACAATCTCCGCCTGCGCGAACACGACAAGGATGAGCTCTCGCATTACTCCGTCGGCACCTCCGACGTCGAATATCGCTTCCCCTTCACCTTCCCCGATTTCGGCGAGCTTGAAGGCATCGCCCACCGGGGCGACTACGACCTGCGCCAGCATCAGGAACACTCCAAGACGAAGCTGGAATACTTCGACACCGAACGCGGCGAGGTGCTGCCCAACGGCTCCCGACGCGGCGAGCGCTACCTCCCCCACTGCATCGAACCGGCCGCGGGGCTCGATCGCGGTGTGCTGGCCGTCTTGTGTGAGGCGTACACCAAGGATGAATCTCGCCCAAGTCCGGAGATCATGAAATTCCATCCGCGCCTCGCCCCGATCAAGGCAGCGGTGTTCCCGCTGGTGAACAAGGATGGGATGCCCGAAGTGGCCGAAAAGCTGACGGATGAACTGATGGCGAAGTTCGGCCGCGACGGGTTCATCGAGACGGATGCCAAGCAATCGATCGGCAAGCGCTACGCGCGGATGGATGAAGCAGGCTGCCCATTCTGCTTCACCATCGACGGCGAGACCATGACCGGCCAGACGGTCACCGTGCGCGACCGCGACACCGGCGGCCAGGAGCGCCTTGCGATCGGCCAGGTGAGCGCGTTCCTGGCGGGGAAACTGGGTGTGTGAGCATGCCGCAGGATCGGCCGCTTGTTCGCTCGTGGCGCCCCGGTGATGACCGGGTCTGCGAAGAGATCCTGAGGTCAGTCCCCGAATGGTTCGGCATTGAAGAGTCGCTGGTCACCTACGCTCGCGAGACCGCGACACTTCCCACGTGGATCGTTGAAGTGAAGGGCGAACCAGTGGGATTTGTGAGCATCAAGCAACACTTTCCCGAATCGGCGGAGCTTGCTGCCATCGCCATCGCGGCGAAGCATCATCGTCATGGCCTTGGACGTCTGCTCGTCGAGCGCGCAGAGCGACATGCTCGCGCACAAGGATGCACGATGTTCTTCGTCAAGACGCTGGGTCCATCACGGCCGGATGAGAACTACGCGAAGACGCGAGAGTTCTATCGGTCGATGGGTTTTTCGCGGCTGGAAGAGTTTCACAACGAGTGGGGCCGAAACCCGTGTCTGGTGATGTGCAAGCGGCTCGAACAGGGTGACGCATGACGGCAACCGATCGCAGACCAGCTGCCGACGGTGTCCGCAGCCAGCCGCAAGCCGAGGTTGATCCTCGACATGACACCGCCTCAAGGCGGATCATCCTGATCACCGGGCTCGGTGCGGATGAGCGGTTTCTGAAGCACCAGGCGGCGGCGTTCCCGGGGTCTGAAGCACTCAACTGGATGCCATGGGAGAAGCGCGAGTCGCTCGCGGGTTACGCGAAGAGGCTGGCGGAGCGTATTCGGCGGGATGGCGAGCGTCGGCCGGTCGTGCTCGCGGGTGTTTCGCTCGGGGGGATGCTCGCGCTTGAGGTGTCCAGGCACGTGCCGACGGAGCGAATCATTCTGATGTCGAGCACCCGCGAACCTGGCGCGGTGAGTGGAGTTCTGAAATTGATCGAGGGCGCGAGCCGCATCGTGCCGCTGCCGGTGCTGTGGCTGATGCGATTCGGCGTGGTGCCGATGGGGCTCCTTGATCCAACCCGCTCCATGGCCCAGAAGCGGCTGATCGCAAGCATGGGGATGCGCTGCTCCATGACCTTCATGCGCAGGGCATCGCGAGCCATCCTCGAGTGGCCCGGCTTGCCGGATCCCGATGCGCCGGTTCACCACATCCATGGGGCGTGGGATGCGATTATCCCAGCCGCCAGACTCCGGCATCCGCCCGATGAGATAGTTCCCAAGGGTCCGCACATTCTGCCGCTCAGCCATCCCGAGGCGGTGAACAGCTTCATTCGCAGGGTGCTTCAATCCAACGCTGCGAGCACGAAGGCACCAGCCCAGGCCTCATCGAGCCGATAAGAGAAGTCGACATGTGCCGATTCATCCTCTATCTCGGCCCGAAGATCACGCTCAAGGCCTTGATCACCGAGCCGGTGAACTCGCTCATTCACCAGTCATTCAACAGCATCGAAACCCGCGAACGACTGAACGGCGACGGTTTCGGCGTGGCGTGGTACGAGTCGGAGATTTCGCCGCAGCCCGCGGCGTTTCGGTCCATCTCCCCCGCCTGGAACAACCGCAACCTGTTCGATCTCGCCCGCGTCACCCAAAGCCCCTGTGTGCTGGCCCATGTGCGAGCCGCCACGCCCGGCCTGCCCGTGGCCGAAGCCAACTGTCATCCCTTCATCCACGACCGCCTGGCGTTCATGCACAACGGGCATATCGGCGGATTCAAGTCCATGCGCCGACACCTCCTTGAAGGCTTGTCCAACGAGGCATTCAACGCGGTGCTGGGCTCGACCGATTCCGAACATCTCTTCGGCCTGTTCATCGACCGCTACATCGCCTCATCACACTCCGATTCCGCCGACCGATTGGCGGAAGCGCTGCGTGCGGCAGTGCGCGACACCATCGAACTTGCGGGTCGGCACGGTGTCGCCGAGGCGTCCTACTTCAATATCGCGGTATCCGATGGCAGCGCTGCCGCGGTGATGCGCTATTCCACCGACCCCCATCACACCGACAGCCTCTTCCTCAACCGGGGCGGGCGCTACGAGTGTGTCGGCGGCATCTGTCGCATGGTGGAGGCCAATGTCGGATCGGCCGCCAATGGAACCACGCCGGTGGCCGTCATGGTGTCGAGCGAGCGGCTGAGCGCCGACGCCTCGTGGGAGCGCATCCCCGAGAACACCATGATCCGCATCAACGCCGGCGGCAAGGTGCGAATCGGCGAGGCGATGACCTGATCAGGAATTCGCCGTTGGCCGCAGGTGCGCCAGGAACTCGATGTTCATCCCGGATTTTCCACCCACGAGCGGCGATGTCGTCCAGCGAGTGACCTCTGCGCCAAGCGAGGGCATCGCGGCCAGCACCTGGTGAAGCACCGCCTCCGCCTCGTCCGCCGCCAGCACCCCCCGCCGAGGCGGGCGACCTTTTCCTGAAGCGCTGCGTGCCGCGGAGGGTTCCCCGCGTGCCGCAGAGGCTTCCCCGCGTGCCGCGGAGGCTTCCCCGGGTGCCGCGGAGGCTTCCCCGGGTGCCGCCGAGACTTCATAGTGCGGCTTGATCAGCGTTACGATTGACCCCGAAGGCTTCAGCCAGCGCAACGCGGCGGGCACGGCCAGCCGCTGCGGCGTCCACGCCATGTCGATGACCACCAGATCGACGCCGCCGCCAACATCCGCGGGAATTTCGGCATGCAGCGCATTGGTCCGCTCCATCACCACCACCCGCGCATCATTCCGCAGCGTCCACGCCAGCACCCCGTAGCCGGTCTCGAGCGCAACGACCCGCGCAGCCCCCCTGCGCAGCAGGCATTCCGTGAACCCGCCCACGTTCGCACCGAAGTCGGCACAGTTGAATCCCGAAACATCAAGCCCGAATTCCGCCAGCGCATGCTCCAGCTTCAGGCCGGCGCGGGAGACAAAGGGAGCGGGATCAGCCACGATGGAGTGTCCGGAGCGCGGGCCTTCGACGCCGTGGCGTCAGCCCGCGGCCGATTCCATCGCTTCCGCCCGGTCGCGCTCGCGTCGGGCCTGCCGCTTGCGTTCCGTCTCGTCGAGGATCTTCTTGCGCAGGCGAATCGAGGAGGGCGTGATCTCCACGTATTCATCCTCTTCCAGGTATTCCAGCGCTGCCTCCAGCGACATCAGCCTCGGCGCCTTCAGCACCACCGTCTGTTCCTTGTTGGCTTCGCGGAAGTTGGTCATCTGCTTGGCGCGAACGATGTTGACGCCGAGATCGTTGTCGCGGTTGTGCTCGCCCACGATCATACCGGTATACACCTTGTCGCCGGGCTTGATGAACATCACGCCGCGGTCGGCGAGGCCCTCGATCGAGTATTGCGTGGCGGTGCCGTTCTCGTTGGAGATCATGACCCCGTTGTTGCGGGCCACCGCCTTCGATCGCAGCGGCTCCCAGGCCTTGAACGTGTGGTGCATGATCGCCTCGCCGGCCGTGGCATTGAGCATCTTGGCGCGAAGGCCGATCAGGCCGCGGGCGGGAATCTCCGCCTCGATGTGCATGCGCCCGCCGCGAGCTTCCATCTTCTTCACTTCCGCGCCGCGCTGACCCAGCAGTTCCATCGCACCGCCCATGCCCTCGGCCGCGGTATCGACGCTCAGGCGCTCGATCGGCTCCATCTTGACGCCGTCGATCTCGCGCTCGATCACCTCCGGTCGGCCCACCGTCAGCTCATACCCTTCCCGGCGCATGGTTTCGAGCAACACGCCCAGGTGCAGCAGGCCTCGGCCCGAGACCCGGAACTCCTCCGCGCTGGCGCCCGATTCCACCCGCAGCGCCACGTTGGATTCCAGTTCCAGGTCCAGTCGCTCGGCGATCTGGCGGCTGGTGACGAATCTCCCTTCCTTGCCGCCGCCGGGCGAATCGTTGACCCGGAAGACCATGTGCAGCGTCGGCTCATCCACGTGCACGCGCTCCATGGGCTTCACCGCATCGATGCTGCAGATGGTGTCGCCGATATCCACGCCCGGCACCCCCTCCACCGCGCACAGATCGCCCGCCAGCACTTCCTTCGTCTCCAGCCTTCCCAGTCCCTCGAACTTCCGCAACACCAGCGCCCGCGAGCGCTCCACGCTTCCGTCCGCCTTGGTGATGGCGATCGGCTGGCTGGCCCTGATCCTGCCGTTGAACACGCGGCCGATGGCGATTCGCCCCGTGTATTCGGAATAGTCGAGGCTGGTCACCAGCATCTGCAGCGGGGCTTCAGGGTCGCCCGACGGCGGCGGCACGCGGTCGACGATGGTGTCGAAGAGTTCATCGACATCGGTGGGCTGGGGATCATGATGCCGACCCGCCCAGCCGTTCTTGCCGCTGGCATAGATCACCGGGAAGTCGAGCGCTTCATCGTGCGCGCCGAGATCGACCAGGAGATCAAACACTTCGTTCACCACGCCGTCGGGCCGGGCCTCGGGGCGATCGCACTTGTTCACCACCACGATCGGCTTCAACCCCAGTTCGAGCGCCTTCTGCAGCACGAAGCGGGTCTGGGGCATGGGGCCATCCATCGCATCCACCAAGAGCAGGCAGCCGTCGGCCATGCGCAGCACGCGCTCCACCTCGCCGCCGAAGTCGGCGTGGCCCGGGGTGTCGATGATGTTCACGCGATACACCTCGCCCGCGCGGGGGCCGCGTCGGATGGTGTAGGTGACAGCGCAATTCTTGGCGAGAATGGTGATGCCGCGCTCGCGTTCCAGCGGATTGGAATCCATGACGCAGTCGGCGACATTGCCGGAGGCGTCGAGCTCCACGATGCCGGATTGCGAGAGCATGGCGTCGACGAGGGTGGTCTTGCCGTGGTCGACGTGGGCGATGATCGCCACGTTGCGGAGGTTTTCCTGCGCTGGACGGGTCATGAGAGGGTGGTTCTGGGGATGAGGGAGCCCGAATAATTCGGGCGCCCCCGTGTGGCGGGTGGCGGTGAAACGGACAGCCCCAAGTATAGTCGGCCATCGATGTGCAATTCTTCGCCCCCCGCGGGCCCGGCTCGCCCGCTCAAAATGGGCCGGGATCCCCGCCGATTCGCCGATTCACCGCCTTCATGCGCTGAGGACCCCGCGCAGCCACCCGGTGAGCCCCTCATGGTCACCGACGCGAAGCGCTGAGCTGTCGGAAACCCCGCGAGCATCGGGAGCAGGGAGGACCACGAATTCGCGGTCACATTGTTTGCATTCCCCGCGCCCAAAGTGTCCGGGAACGTCCCTTGTCCAGCGCTGATGCCCCCGCTTCGGCCAGCCCGGCCCGTTCGTTCGGCTCCCGCCCCATAAAACCGACTCGAGATCAACCTCGACACCTCTTTGGCCGAAGCGAACCGAACGCAGGCCCGGGATTCTTCGGCATTCGCCCTTCCCGCGCGCGCATTCGCCACGGTGGGAGCCGCATTCGCCAGGGTGGGAGCCGCATTCGCCAGGGTGGGAGCCGCATTCGCCAAGGTGGGAGCGGCATTCGCCCTTCCCGCGCGCGCATTCGCCAGGGTGGGAGCCGCATTCGCCAAGGTGGGAGCGGCATTCGCCCTTCCCGCGCGCGCATTCGCCAGGGTGGGAGCCGCATTCGCTTCGGCGAATGCGGAAGAATCCCGCGCGGCGAGAGCGGTTACCGGTCACGCTTCGGCGGGTCCTCTGCCCGGCGAAGCGTTCGGGGTGGTGGCGATAACGTCTGGTCGCTCTGGCGGAATGATGGGGAGATCATTCCTTACACATGTGCTCCGGGTTGAGCCACCCCGGCCACTGGATTTCTATCGCTGATCGATGGGGGCGACCGGGATCTGCACCTCGGACCAGAGCCGGGCGGTGGGCACATCCGGGCCGTTGTAATAGAGCGCCCGCGGGTCGCCCGCCGCCCGCCATTCACTCTGATTCGCCAGCCACACCTCGAGCCGGTTCAATCCCTTGCGCACCAGTTGCGACCCGTAGGGCCCGCGCATGCCAATCGAGATCACCGTGACCGGCGCGGTATCCACCACGCGCACTTTTCCATCATCACTGCGCCTGCCGGTGGTCGGGCTGACCGATTCGGCGTCGGCCGACATGTCGGCCGGAGCGGCATCGATGGAGGCGGTGTCAACCGGGCCATGATCCACGATGCCCGCATCGCCGACGCCAGCTTCACTGACGGGCCCGAGGTCGGGCGTGCGATAGAGAAACGACATGGTCCAGCGGCTGGGCATGGGCCGATCGAGCATCCCGGTGTAATCCATCTCGACCGGCGAGGTCATGGCGATCTCCCGCGAGCTGATATGCTGAAACAGCGGGAAGAAGCCGAGGTTCATGCCGATGTCGGGGTTGGCGGTGCTGGAGACTTCCGCCCGCCGCACGGCGGGATAGCGCTTGAGCTCGATCGCGCCCGGCGGGGTGGGCGCGGGATAGCCCGCGGGCAGCTCGGTGTTGACGATCATCTCGCCGCAGCGATAGTCGCCGCTGGCGCCGGTGGTCTGGACATCCATATCGCCGCCGAGCCGCTCGATGGCTGGAGTCGCTGGGGTCGACCTCGCCATGGCGGGCTCCGCGGGGGCGGGTGATGCCTCTGCCTCAGCCATGGCGGCGGGCGCTTCGGAATTGCCCGAGCCCGCGCAGCCGCCGAGGGCGACCGTCATCGCCAGGGCGGCCACTATCGATGGGCCGGTCAGTGTCGCCGGGTGGAACCACACTGACCGGGCGAAGGACATGGGCGGGCGAGGGTTCATCAATGAGACTCCGAGTGCGGTTCGCCCGCGGGCCCGGGCGGATTCAAGATCCTGGTGTGCCCACCCTGCCTGCGAGGTCGGGATCATGACCGAATCCGCACCCGACGGCGCTGGGGCGCCGGCCAGCGCCCAACGCGCCCGGGCCGGTGCGCTCATGCATGGTCATGAATCGAGGCGGGCGGCAGAGCGGACGACCCTTCCGGCGGCTCGCAATGCCGGGGGCTCAGTCGGTGTCGGTGTGGGGCCCGGCCATGGCGCTGCACAGTCGGGCGCAGTCGCGGCAGTGGTCGGCACAGGCGCTCATGAGGGCGTCGCCGTCGCAGAGGGCGTCGCAATCTTCCGCACAGGAGGTGCACACGCGGGCGCAGAGGCTGCAGATGTCCGGGGCCAGCGGCGATGAGCGGGCCAGCATCGCCGCGGCCAGGCTGCAGAGCTCCGCGCAATCGCGCATCAGTCCCTGGTGCGCGGGCGACGCGTGGGCTGCACCCATGTCGAGGCAGTGGTGGCCGCAGCGGGTGCACATGGCAGCGCACTCTAGGCATTGCTTTATGCAACCATCCGCGCTGATGCGGGGTTCGCCGGATGCGGGCGCTTCCTGCTGTTGGGCGGCGGAGGCGGAGCGGGGGTGCGGCATTGCGCCCGATTCATTCCTGCCTGAATCTGGACGGCTGGAAATGGCCTCATCGCGATCATCGCCCAGTTCGCGGCGACCGGCACTCTCCCGACGGGGATCCGAATCGGGGGGCCGCCCGGCGGATCGGCCCGCGCCCTGAATCGGTGAGTGATCGCCGAGTCGATGGGATGCTCCACGCTGGTGAAGCGGTGAATCGTCGGGCAGGGCATCGGCGGCCCGCCCGGAGGTGCGGGATTCGAAGCCACTGGGATTGCCAGCGCTGGAGTCGCGGCCGCGAAAATCCGTCGGGTTTCCGGAGGGGGTGCATGGAATCTTGGCTGGGGGTTGGCTCATGGGGGATGGCCTCGGGGACCGCGTTTCGGGGTGCGGGCGTCGATCAGCCCACCAGTCGGCCCATGGGATGAGAGGCGTGATTCCCATGAGCCGACGATGCGCTTCCACAACCCCATTGTCTCATGCACGGGTGATGAACGGATGAGATGGGGGTGAACCTCGGCTCATGGCAAACTGGGGAAGCTGGCTGCATAGCGCCGGGCACCTCGTGCGGCGGAGGGCGGGTCAGGTTCATCGGATTTGAGCGTGAAATTCAGCAGCTTCGACGAGAGTTGCAGGCACACCGGCGGCGACGACCGCAATGTGAAATCGCTTTCAGTGGCGGTTCACCAGGCGTGCATGGTGGGGCTGAACGATTGCGGTACATGATGATCTCTGCCGGTACTTCTGCACCCCGCAGACTCATCCCCAACATAGGAGTTCCCCATGAACCGGCCTGAACCAGACCTGGTCGTTCGACCGCACCCCCTCGCCAACGAGATGACGGATGCATCGTTTGACCCCGCCACGGAGGAGATCGAGGCTGATCGCGCTTCGGTCCTTCCCCGCGCGGAGCGGAGGATCGCCTGGCGCGGGGCGTGGTGGGTGGGCGGGTTCCTCGTGCTGGCGCTCATCGTGGGCGTGGTTCTCTTTCCCCAGCCCGAGATCTACGTGGCGGGAGTGGCCTTCATCCTCCTTTATGGGCTGGTCCTGATCTCGCCCGTCATCCTGGCCGACGCCACCAAGGTGGCCCAGGATGAAGCGATCAAGGCGGCTCGCCGACCCCCGAGCCCTCCCCGGGCCCCAGACTCCGCCCCGCCGTCAAGGCAGGGCAGACTTTCACTGCACGAGGACCCCGCGACGGTGCATCGCCCCACCCTGAGGAACCGGCGGGTGAACCCTGACGTAACCCCGCCCACCCCGGCTTCCGGATTGAGTGGGCCAACGGGCTGATGGGAGAATTCTCCGGGCAGCGCGGATGCGGAATGCGCATCTTCCATGGCCGATGCCCGGGCAGCCGCCGCCTCGACCGACCGAACCTGCCCCTCGCCCTCAAAAGAAGGATTCATGATGTTGCCACACACCGACACGTTCCCGGGCACACTCAAGCCCTTCGTGGCCGCGGGCGCAGCCCTGGGCCTGATGGTTGCGCTGGGCGTTGCGCCCGCCGATGCCGGTTTCACCGTCGGGGTCATGCCCGTGCCGGGCGGGTACGTGCAGTCTGCGGCTGCGCCGATCTCGTTCGGACCGGCCCTGGGCGCTGACCTCTTCCTCGGCTATGCCCCCCCCTCCGACACCGAAGAAGCATCCTTTACCGACCCGACGGGTTCGGGCCAATCCGCCTCGGCGTCGGCGTCGTTTTCCGGGCCCGCGGGCCACGGCACCGCCACCAATAACGCCACGGGAACCGCTCGGCTCGGCCAGTTCGGCGGGTCGGCGTTCAACATGTCGCCCAACGAGGCGCTGTTTTCTTCCGGCGCTACCACCGGCGGTTGGGCCGAGCAGTTCACCATCACCAGCCCGGGCCACGCGGGTGAGAGCGGCTACTTCGTGTTCACGGTGGACATCGCGGGTTCGCTCGCGGCCACCGGCGCCACCGGATCGTCCTTGTTTGAGGTCACGGTGTTCAAGGATGCCGCCAACCTGCTGAAGAATTCGTTCTTTGATGCGGGCGCATCCGACGTGGTGGGCACCTCCATGCAGTACGCGCGCTGGGGTGTGGCGACGTATTCGCACTTTGAATCCGACTCGAAGACGGTCGCCGACACCGTCACCTTCAGCGTGCCCTTCACCTTCGGCACACCCTTTACGGTGGAACTCATCGGCAAAGTGACGGCGGGCATGCGCTCGTCGGGCTTCGTGGATGGCTTCGGCACCGGCACCACCGACTTTCCCACGGGCATGACCTGGGGCGGCGTCTCCGGGGTGTACCTTGACACCCTGGCCCCGGTCGGCGAGTTCACGATTGATTCCGGCAGCGGCGTCAATTGGATGGACCCGTTTGAACCGGGGCCGACCGGCAGCCCCGCCGATCTGAACGGCGACGGCGTGGTTGATGGTGCGGACCTGGGTTTGCTGCTCAGCGCGTGGGGCACCCCGGATGGCGATGTCAACGGCGATGGCACCACGGATGGGGCGGACCTCGGCCTGTTGCTGGGCGACTGGGGCTGATCAGCGCTGGTGGTGTCACCGATGGCCCACGGCGAAGAACGGATCGCCGCCGCTGCAGCACTGTTGGATGGCGATCGCGCGGGATTGGCCAAGTCGGGGGATAATGGTTGCATGCCCCACCATCCAAGCGCTGACACCGATGCCCCTGCCGCCCGCGCTGAATCAGCGCCCGCGGCCATTGTCTGGGACTACAGCCCCGCGCCCGAGACCACCAAGGTTGCCATCGCCGATCGCTACGAGCTGTTCATCGAGGGCAGGTTCGTGGCCCCGAAATCGAAGAAGCACTTCGAGACGATCAACCCGGCGACCGAGGGGGTGCTGAGCGAGATCGCCGCTGCCGGCAAGGCCGATGTGGATGCTGCGGTGAAGTCAGCGCGAAAGGCGCTGCCCGCATGGCGAAAGTTGAAAGCAACCGAACGGGCCAAGTATCTCTTCCGAATCGCCCGGCGGATTCAGGAGCGGGCGCGGGAGCTGGCGGTGCTGGAGACGATGGATGGGGGCAAGCCGATCAAGGAGTCGCGCGATGTGGACCTGCCCCTGGTCGCCCAGCACTTCTTCTATCACGCGGGCTGGTGCGACAAGTTGAAATATGCGCTGCCGGGGGTGGCGACCCCTGCGCCGGTCGGGGTGTGCGGACAGATCATTCCCTGGAACTTCCCGCTGTTGATGGCCGCGTGGAAGCTGGCGCCAGCGCTGGCGTGCGGGAACACCTGTGTCTTGAAACCGGCGGAGACAACATCGCTCACCGCGCTGCGGCTGGCGGAGATTTTTCAGGAGGTGGAGCTGCCGCCGGGGGTGGTGAACATCGTGACGGGTGCGGGCGAGACCGGCAAAGCGGTGGTGGAGCACCCGGATATCGACAAGATCGCCTTCACCGGCTCAACCGAGGTGGGCAAGTGGATCGCGAAGTCGGTGGCGGAGGACCCCCGCAAGGCCAGCGCTGGCGCTGGACCGGGAAGGACCAAGCGGCTCACGCTGGAACTGGGCGGCAAGAGCGCCAACATCATCTTCGCCGACGCCGCCATCGATCAGGCGGTGGAAGGGATTGTGCAGGCAATTTATTTCAACCAGGGCCACGTGTGCTGCGCGGGGTCGAGGCTGCTGGTGGAAGAGTCCATTCTCGACGAAGTGGCGGAGAAACTGGCCCATCGCCTGAAGAGCCTCCGAGTCGGCGACCCGCTCGACAAGAACACCGATGTGGGGGCGATCAACTCCAAGGCCCAACTGGAGAAGATCAACGAGTACCTCGCGTTGGGCGAGCGCGAAGGGGCGAAGCGCCATGAAGTCAACGGCTCAGCACTGCCCGCGAAGGGCTACTGGTGTCGGCCATGCTTCTTCACCAACGTGCAGCCGTCCGACCGGATCGCCCGCGAGGAGATCTTCGGCCCGGTGCTGGCGGTGATGAGCTTCCGCACGCCCTCTGAAGCGGTGGAGCGGGCCAACAACACACCGTATGGCCTGTCGGCGGGTGTCTGGAGCGCGCGAGGGTCGAAGGCTCTGGAGATCGCCCAACAGTTGAAGGCCGGCGTGGTCTGGTGCAACACGTTCAACCGCTTCGACCCTGCCAGCCCCTTCGGCGGCTTCAAGGAAAGCGGCTTCGGCCGCGAGGGTGGTGTGCACGGGTTGCGGACGTATCTGGGGAATTCGGATTGAACCACAAAGGCACAGAGGGCACAGAGACAGCCATGCTGGACAAGACCGGCGGTCGCCACGGACCTCCAACTGCCGTCTGGAGCGGATCCTGCCATGACTGACCCGTCGCCGTATGTGCTGCCTGAAGGGCTGCCGGTGCCGATGGATGATGGCGCTGCCGATCATCTGACGGGCGCTGCGCTGCCCAACCTGGCGCTCGAGGCCACCGACGGCTCGATGGTGAACCTGCGCACGCTGGGCGAGTCGGTGCTGTTCTTCTTTCCCCGCACGGGTGTGCCGGGCGAGCCGCCCAACACGGGTTTCAACGGCGAGGAGTGGGAGACGATTCCGGGGGCGCGGGGGTGCACACCGCAATCGTGCGGCTTCCGCGATGCGTATGGCGAGTTCCGCGGCATGGGTGTGGAAGTCTTCGGCGTCTCCACCAGCACCAGCACGCATCAGCGCGAGTTCGTGGCCCGAACCGGCTGCGGCTATCGGATGCTGTCGGATGCGCGTCTGGCCTTGGCGACGGCGATGAGGCTGCCGACGTTTGATTTTCCCGTGGAGTCGGGCGGGCCGAATCAGCTCTTCAAGCGCATGGCGTGGTACGTGACCCCCGATGTCGCGGGAACCAATGTCATTCGAAAGGTGTGGTATCCCGTGTTTCCGCCCGACCACAACGCCGAGGTGGTTCTGGCGTGGTTGCGGGCGAGGTGAAATTCCAATGGCTGGTTTGATGGTGCCTATCAAGAGGATGTCGTGATGAACTCACTCAACGTGCTCAAGACCTACAAGCTCTTCATCAACGGGTTGTTTCCGCGCACCGAGAGCGGGCGATCGACGTTGTTCAAGTCTGCCGGCGCCCCGGTGGCTCACTTGTGCAAGGCGTCGCGGAAGGATCTCCGGGAGGCAGTCGAGGCTGCGCGGACAGCACAGCCGAAATGGGCCCTGGCCACCGCCTACAACCGCGGGCAGGTGCTCTATCGCATGGCGGAGATGGTGGAGGGCCGGCGGGCGGAGTTCGTCGAATCGCTTGCACTCGCGGCCGGCCCGAAGCCGCGCACCGCGAAGTCCCGTGCGATGAAGGCCAAGCGTGGTGTCGGCCCGGCGGAAGAGGTCTCTGAGGCCATCGACCGGCTGGTGTGGTATGCGGGCTGGGCCGACAAGTTCGCGCAGGTGCTGGGCTGCCGCAATCCGGTGGCGGGTCCCTACTACAACTTCTCAACACCCGAGCCGATGGGGGTGGTGGCGGTCGTAGCGCCCGATGCGCCGGCCCTGCTGGGACTCGTCAACCTGCTGGGCGCGGTCATCGTTTCAGGCAATGCGGCGGTGGCCTTGGCCTCGGAGCACAATCCGATTCCCGCGTGCCTCCTGGGCGAAGTCTGCGCCACATCTGATGTACCCGCCGGCGTGGTGAACATCCTGACCGGTGAGCGGGCGGAACTCATCGACCACATTTCCTCGCATCGAGAGATCACTGGCGTGGCCGCGGTGGAAGTTTCGGCCACGGAGGCGACGACGCTGCGGTTGGGCGCTGCCGAGAATCTGAAGCGGATCAATATCTTCGATTGGGATGCTGTGGCATGGATGGATGCCGAGGCGAGCGGATCGCCGAACGTCATCGAGCGATTCACAGAGATCAAGACGATCTGGCATCCCAGCGCTGTCTAGGAGCAGGCGATGAAGCACAAGACCTGGTTTCGGCTGGTGATCAAGGCGATTGGGGTGGCGTGCCTCGCATGGGGCATCCCTGAATTCCTGGCCATGTCAGCGTATTCGATTATTCAGATCCTTGATCCCAACCGATTCATGGCGCCGTTGGGTTGGTTTGGGATTTATGTTTCGAAGCCTCTGCTCCTCACTCTTTGCGGGCTCCTCCTTTTCTTCAAACCCAATTGGATCGTCAACATGGCGATCCCTTCCAATCGTCCCTATTGCCCCGAGTGCGGGTACGACGTGTCAAAGGCCTCGGGAACAATCTGCCCCGAATGCGGCGTCGTGCTGCCCGCTCAGAGTCCCTTTTTCGCTGAGACCGCCAGCGCTGCCGCCGACGCCGACAGGGCTTCAACATAGTCGACGAGCTCGAGCGTGCGATGGGGACGAACGACCACGACGAGGTCTATTCCCGGTGGAAGAGAGTGCTGGCTCAGCCGAAACGCCTCCCGCAGCAGCCGCTTGATGCGGTTGCGTGCCACCGCGGTGCCGACCCGCCGCGAGACGGAGAGTCCCAGGCGCGAATGGGCCAGACCGTTGGCCTTGCCATACACCAGGAGCGGCCCGCTGGAGCGGCGAATCTGAGCGGCGTACACCGCGCCAAAGGCCCGGCGACCGGAGAGTCGCATCGAGGCGGGAAACGTCAATCGGCGGGCAGATTCGGCCACGGAAGGCGCATCGTCGCAGATTCGCGCTCCTCCCGCGAGCGCCAAGGCACCGACAGGAACCGATCAGTCGCGTTCCAATTCGGTCTGGTATCGGCGCATAAGTCGGGATCGAGCGACAATGCCCGCGGGCTTCCTGCCGTCGGTCACCACCAGGCAATGCACATCGTGCTCGCTGAATCGATCGAGCACCAGATCAAGCGGCTCGTCCATCGCCACGGTGGGCAGGTCTCGACGCACGAGGTCGGCCACTTGCAGGAGGGGCAACGCCTCGCGATAGACCAAGGCCGAACGCAGATCAACCCCGGTCACCATGCCGAGGTAGTCGCCGACGTCGTCGACAACGACGAAATCGCCGGCCCCGGTCTGCTCGGTCAGTTCGAGCAGCCGCGTGGCCGGGTCGCCACGCTTGACGGTGATCGGTTGAAGCAGGGAGACATCGCGAACGGTCATGCGCCGAAGCACGGTGAGATCGCCCATCGAACCCAGGCGGACGCCCAGCGATGAGAGTTTGACGGTGTAGATACTGTCCTTGAAGAGCAGCCGCCCCACCACCGTCGAGATCACCGCCGCCAGCATGATCGGCAGAATGATGTCGTAGATCCGAGTGACCTCATACACGATGAGGATTCCGGTCATCGGCGCATGCGTGGTGGCCGCGACCATCGCCGCCATGCCCACGAGGGCATAATGGGCCGGGGAGGCGCTGGGAAACCAGCCGAGGCCTGCGACAAGGTGACCAAAAGCAGCCCCGACCGCCGCCCCCAGAACCAGAGCAGGCGCGAAGAGACCGCCCGAACCGCCCGAACCGAGCGTGATGCTGGTCGCCAGCACTTTAACCACGGCCAGTAGCGCCAGGACTCCGGCAAGTGCCCAGACTGGGCGAAAACTGCCATCGGCCATCGTGTAGGTGCCGGGCGAAAGCAGTCGTTCAATCACCGGATACCCGGTGCCGTAGAACGGGGGAAGGATCTCTGAAAAACTCCCTGTAACCAGGTACAGGAGTCCGAGTAGGCCGAGTACCGCCCCGCCGATCCCCGGCTTGATGATGGGGTGAATCTTGAGCCTGGAGAATCGTTCTTCAAACGCGACGAGGACCCGGATGAAGGCCACGCTGGCGAGGCCGCACACGACACCCAGCATGACGTAGTTGGGCGTCTGAATGACGGTGAACCGGTCGCCGACATTATGGAAGAAACCTGGACCGATACCGAAGAGCGGACGGCTGTTCTGCAGCACGGTCTGCGTGGTGGCGGCGGATATGACCGAAGAAATCACGATGGGTGTGAAGGTGCGCAGCGAGAAGTCGCGCAGCAGCACCTCGAGCACGAAAAAGATCCCGGCGATGGGTGCGTTGAAGACGCTTGAAATTCCCGCGGCCGCAGCGCATCCAAGGAGCGTGGCCCGGGTCTGAGGATTGGCGCGCAGCCAGTCGGCCAGCGAAGCGCCGATCGCTGATCCGATGGTCACGATGGGCCCTTCGGGGCCGGCCGAACCTCCGGAACCGATGGTCAGCGATGAGGAGAGCCACTTCGAAAGCGCCATTTTCAATGGCAAGCGCGACTGCTGGCGGTGAATGGCGTACATGACCGCGGAAACGCCAAGTCCCTTTGAACGCACGGGCAGAACATGCACGATAGCCCCGGCGAGCAGACCTCCAACCACCGGCGCGAACACGATGACCGCCATCACCCAAAGGGTGGGATCGTGGGCGAAGCTCTCGGCCTTCTGCTCAACAAATCGCAGCGGAAGGATGAACGCCATCGCCACACCGGCCATCAGCAGGCCGATGAACGCGGCCACCAGTACCAGATACCAGTCGCGCGCAAGCCCCAGCCTTGTCATGAGCCGCAGCAGGAACTTTTGAGCGGAGGTGGCTGTGGAAGGCATAGGCGGCGGGCGCCTGATTGGAGACCTGTGCACCGAGTTGGAGGCCAACCGACATCCTGCGCCTGCAGAAAAAGCCGGCCTGCTGCCTCACGAACGCAGAGCGCTCCGAGTATCGTTGCCGACGCTGATCTGTCAACACGCCGAATCCTGCAAGGTGTCCGGGCGCACTCTGACACCAAGAGGCCCCGGAATGAGGAGTCTCAGGCCTCGAATGAGAAGCGCTCCTCAGGCCTTCGGTCCCGCTGCACGAACAGCAGCGGAGAGACTGTACTTGCCATCGTTTTCGCGGAATTTCCTGGCAAGATCCTTGGCCTTGGCGTCGTAGGCGCTCTTGTCGGCCCAGGTATTGCGCGGATTGAGCACTTCCTTGGGCACACCAGGCGCCTCGGTCGGAATCGAAAGACCGAAGAAGGGGTCAGTCTCGTACTTGGCACTGCGAAGCGAGCCATTCAGGATCGCCGTCACAAAGGCACGGGTGTAGGAGAGTTTGAAGCGAGAACCCACACCATAGGGACCGCCGCTCCAACCGGTGTTGAGCAGCCAGACATCCGAACCGTGTTCCTTGATGCGCTTGGCGAGAAGTTCGGCATACACCATGGGCTCTCGCGGCATGAAGACGCCGCCGAAGCATGCGGAGAAATTCGGTTGCGGCTCAGTGACGCCCGCTTCGGTGCCGGCAAGCTTCGAGGTGTAGCCGTTGACGAAGTAGTACATCGCCTGTTCCGGCGTGAGCTTCGAGACCGGCGGCAGCACGCCGTAGGCATCGGCCGTCAGGAAGACCACATTCTTGGGGTGGCCGCCGACGGAAGGAATTCTGGCGTTGGCAATGAACGAAACCGGATACGTGACGCGAGTGTTCTCCGTCTTCTTGTCCGAGTCGTAGTCAGGCTCACGGGTATCGGCGTCGACGACGACGTTCTCCAATACGCTGCCGAACCGAATCGCGTTCCAGATCTCCGGCTCGCCCTCCTTCGAAAGCTTGATGCATTTGGCGTAGCAGCCGCCCTCAATATTGAAGACGCCCTTGTCGCTCCATCCATGCTCATCGTCACCGATCAGATCACGATTGGGATCCGCCGAAAGCGTCGTCTTTCCGGTGCCGGACAGCCCAAAGAAGAGGGCCACGTTCTTGGCGTCCTTTCGATCAACATTGGCCGAGCAGTGCATCGGAAAAACACCCATGTCCGGAAGGTCATAGTTCATCGCGTAGAAGATCGACTTCTTGATCTCACCCGCGTACCGGGTGCCGATGATGATGACCTTTCGCTTCTCCAGCGATTGCAGGATGGCCAGGTGGCTCTTCACTCCGTAGGCGGCGGGATTGTCGATCTTCAGGTTGCAGGCGTTGATGATCGTCCAATCCGGTTCAAAGGAGGGAAGCTCATGCTCCGGAGCATTGATGAACAGCGTCTTGGCGAAAAGTGAATGCCATGCTTCCTCGGTGACCACAGACACCTTCAATCGGTAATCAGGGTCAGCGCCAGCGTAGCCGTCGAAACGGAAGAGATCCTGCTTCTTTGAAAGGTAGTCCATCGCCAGCTTCTCCAGCTTGGCGAAGTTCTCGGGTGAGATCGGGATGTTCACCTTGCCCCAGGCGATGTTGTCGTGGATGCCGGGAGTATCCTCAAGGAACTTGTCGTTGGGACTGCGGCCTCGTCGTTCGCCGGTATCCACATTCAACGCCCCGTTGGCGGCCAGCATGCCTTCACCGCGCTTGATTGCCAACTCGGTCAGCACCGGGGAGGACAGGTTGCGATGAACAATGGCTTTTCCGAAGGACAAGACGGGCGACGCGGTGATCGTGCTCATGAGTTTCCTCGCAGATTCGCCGCGGCGAGGCCGTTTCCTTCGCCTTGAAGCCGCTGGGCGGAATTTGGACCCCAAGTGTAGCCGAGGCGCATGGTTCCGGCCATGAGGCATTGATTGGCTGGAAGGGAGTTGGGCGGGTCTGCGGCATACCGATGAAGGACATTCCGGGCCCAGCGTTACTCGGCCAGAATCTCCCCTACAAGGCGGGAGAATTCGTGACCTCGGGCTTCGTAGTTGGTGAACTGATCCCAGCTCGCGCATCCTGGGCTCAGCAGCAGAATGTCACCGGCCTGCAAGTGTCGGGCGGCCTGGGACACAGCCGATTCAAGCGTGCCACACACCTTGACGCCGGGGTGAAGCCGATGGATTGCGGGTCCGGTTGCGCCAATTGCATAGACGCCTGCAATTCGACCGGCCAGATCGGCGACGGGCTGCAGGTCGGAACCCTTGTCGTATCCACCGACGATCAAGTGAATTCGGGATCCCTCTGGAAAGGAGTCGACGGCAAGGATCGCGGATTCCGGCGTTGTCGATTTGGAGTCGTTATAGCAGCAGATACCACGATGCTCGAAGACCAATTGCAGGCGATGCGGCAGACCAGGGAAGGTTGAGATCTGGCGAAGAGCACGCTCGACGACTTGATCGTTCTCGATCGCGACTGCGATGGCCGTGGCCGCGGTTCGGGCGTTCAGCCGATTGTGAGCACCGGGAGTCTTCAATTGAATCGAGCGAATCCAATCGGCTTCCACGGGCTCCACAACACGGCGAGCAACCCGCGGCGGTATGGACACGTTGGCATCAGCCCAGATCCCCACGATTCCCGGATCGCTAAGGACGATGGCATCGCCCGGCCGCTGCGCTGTGGTGATAGCGCCTTTTGACGCTGCGTAGTGCTTGAAGCTGCCGTGCCAATCGAGATGATTGGCACGGATGTTCGTGACCACCGCCACGTGAGGTGACCAGCCAGGCTTCGCCATGGCGGCATCAGGGTTCTGCCGACCCAGCCACCAGAGCATGGCGCTGGAGAGCTCCAGCACGATCCATTCATGCATCGTGATGTCGACGAGATCGCCGAGCAGGCTCCCGCCGAGGTTTCCGCCAAGTCGCGCCCGATGGCCCATTCCGGTCAGTCCATGATGGATCATCGCGCTGGTGGTTGATTTGCCGGCGCTTCCGGTCACCCCGATGATCCGATGTCGATTGAGTTGTCCAATGGTCAATTGAATCTCGGTTGTGACCTCAACGTTGGAATGCCATGCAGCCCGGAGAAACCGATTGTCCCACGGCGAGGGCACCGCCGGATTGGCGACCACCAGATCAGCGCCCTCGAAGTCGTCCTCGCAATGTTCGCCGAGGCGGAGCCGAACCTGGCCCGACTCAATAAGCGGGCCGAGCGATTTCAGGGGATCGGCAAGTCGCTCCGCGGTGTCCAGATCGGTCAACAACACGTTCGCCCCCTGCCCCGCGAGCCATCGAGTCACCCCGAGCCCCCCGCCGAATCGGCCGAGGCCCATGACGACAACTCTCCTGCCCGCATAGTCCATGGTGTGGACAGTATCGGCGGGATGAGGTCCGAAAACCACTGTTTTGCCCTTCAACGCCGCGACGAGACCTGGGCGGAAGATTGTGACTGAAGTCGGGTGTGAATCGAGGCGATTCTTCTTGGAATGGGCCGCCGCGGCTGCGCGCTGGGGAGGCCTTGCGATGCATGGCGCCATCAACGAACAATCCGACTCTCGAAGACCGTCAGTCGACGCACGAGGCAGCGCGCCGGCAATTGATCATCGTCTGCCTGCTGGGCACTGTGGTGACATTCTGGGGATGGTCGCGATCTCGAGAGCAGCACGACCGTGAACTGCGATCGCAGTTCATCATCGAATCAGAACGTGCCGCCGAGTCTCTGCAGGATGCACTCGATGACATCGATCTCTCGCTACGCAGCTGCGCCGGCCTGGTTTCGGCGTCGCGGGATGTCGAACATGACGAATGGCAGGCATTCTCCTCCGGAATCTTCGGCCACATGATTCGATCGGGGGTGACCAGGATACAGATCGTTGCCGTCGGCCCCGATGGGCTTGATGCCGTCTTCACCCACCCACCACCGACTGATTCGACGGACCTGACCCCGGTCGAGACGACGGCCCTCGTTGGGGCCGCTCATCGCTCGTATCAGCTACGAATTCCGACGTTCACGACCTGCCTGGACGCAACGAGCGGCCATGAGGTCTACCTTCTGACGCTTGCCGCAGAGAACTCGCGCGTCTCAGCCTCACCTGACGCAACGACCATGGTCGCCGTCTGGATTGACCCGGTTCAGATGTCGAGGCTCATTGCGGAGTCCATTGATCCGAATCTTCACATCGGCGTCACGTGTCATCAGGCATCGACCTTGAGCAAGCCGTCACCGGATCTCAGGGAGCAGTTTCCTCGCGAGCGCGCGTGGAGCGTGCCATTTGGCGACAGCGTCTTCACTCTTCGGATCACAAGCAGGCCCGAATTCTGGCGATCCGACACGTCGTCGCTCTTCGTCCTCGTGACAGGCCTGGTGGTGACCGGTCTCCTCGCCTCCGTCATTGGGTCCCTTCACGTCATGCAACGGCGCGCGGTTCGCCTGGCGGAGACCATGACTTCCGAACTTCGCGAGAGTCAGAAGCGCCTCCGTCATGACTCGCTCCACGACGCCCTGACCGGGCTGCCCAATCGCGCCTTCTTCCGCCACCGGCTTGCTGAGCGACTCGAGAAAGCGAGAGAGAAGGCCGACCACAACTTCGCCGTCCTGTTCCTTGATCTCGACCGATTCAAGGTCATCAATGACAGCCTTGGCCATGCGGCGGGCGACGAACTTCTTCGGGCCGTTTCTCGTCGGCTCGAGCGCGGGCTCCGCGGTTGCCGGCGAAGCCTTGAGGCGGATCACGGCGACACCATCGCCCGCATGGGCGGCGATGAATTCACCGTCCTGCTGGATCACGTCGAATCCGGAGCCGACGCCTTCGCCATTGCCGAGCGCATTCAGACCGAACTGAGTGCCCCGTACCACGTGCTTGATCACGAGGTGTTCACCAGTGCCAGTGTCGGCATCCGACTTGGTGATGATGAATGTCGCGAACCCGAGGATGTTCTTCGGGATGCCGACACCGCGATGTATCAGGCCAAGGCGTGCGGCAAGGCTCGCCACGAGGCGTTCAATGCAGCCATGCGACTCCGGGCGGGTCGAAGGCTCAAGATTGAGAATGAACTCCGCCGGGCGGTCGAGAGCGGCAACATCGACGTCGCCTTTCAGCCGATTGTCACTGCCGATCGAACGACCGTGGTTGGATTCGAAGCGCTTGCCCGATGGCACCACGAGGATGGACGCGACATTCCTCCTGCCGATTTCATCCCCCTGGCGGAGGACCTGGGCATCATCAACGTCATCGGCGACCTCGTTCTCTCGAAATCGTGCGAGACCCTGCAGTACTGGCGCGACGCGCTTGGCCGCAGCGACCTGCGAATGAGCGTTAATGTGTCGCGACGCCAGATTGCGCAACCCGGACTGGAGGATCGCGTCATTCGAATCATCGAGTCGTTCAACATCAAGCCAAGCCAGATCATTCTCGAGATCACCGAGAGTGTGGTGATGGATGACCCCGATGCGGCCGGATCCGTGATGCAGCGCCTTCGAGATCACGGCGTTGAGTTCTGGATGGACGATTTCGGTACCGGGTATTCCTCGCTGTCGTGCCTGCATCGGCTCCCCGTCGACGGGCTGAAGATCGACCGGTCATTCATCGGATGCCTCAGCGGCAGCCGGGACGACGTTTCAATCATTTCCGCAATCATCACGCTCGCTCACAACCTCGGTATCGGGGTCACCGCTGAGGGAGTGGAGACCGAGCTTCAACTTGCGCAACTTCGTGACATGGACTGCGATCGGGTCCAGGGGTACTTCATCGCCCGGCCGATTCCGTTTGACCTCGCGACCCAGTTCATTCGCAATCCGACAGCAATTGCCGCTCATTCGGCGTAATTTCGAGCCGTCAAGCGACGATCGCGTCCGATAATCAAGACCGGACATTGTGACGTAAGTCACGGTGTGGCAACATCTTCTTGACTTTCCACGAAGTGGTGTCAGCCTTTCGTTGTCAGTCCCTAAGGGATGCTATCCACCGCACGCCGAGCCAACGCGCGTGGCGCGAGCCGACGCTGCGGGGGACACAAGTCAAAGGTCGCCGGATTGAGCGGTCGCGAGACCGAGGGCGGTGACTTTTGTCGGGAGTGACACGATGAACAGAAACGTTTCAGCGAGAATCGCAGGACTCACCGTCGCCGGACTGGCGTGCATCAGTTCGGCCGGCTCAATTGATGCGATCTGGAGCGGACCATCAACCGGCGAGTGGAATGTTCCCGCGTACTGGAACCCCGCGGTCATTCCCAACAATTCCGGTGAGCAGGTCTTCCATGTCCATATCGGACCGGTGAATTCCTCGAATGTCAGCGTGAACCTCAACCTGTCGCCGTCCATTGATGCCCTGACGGTCGAGGCCGGCAACACGTTGCAGTTTTCCAATGGATTCGACCTCTTCATCGAGGGGGGAGTCGTACAGAACGACGGCACGATCTTTCTGAATTCCAACGGTGGCTTCACCGACCTCGTTCTATCCGGCGACGCGGTGATTCAAGGCGCAGGCGTCCTCAAGCTTTCGGCGAATCCGGCCAACCGGTTTTACAGCACGAACGCCTCGTTCCGGTTGACCAATGAGTCCACGCACACCATCCGCGGCTCGGGATTGGTCGGCAACAACCTGATGCTGATGACCAATGTGGGCACTATTGAAGCGCCGAACGCCATTCCCCTGGTGATGGACCTTGCGGGAACCGACAATCAGAATTCCGGGGCGATTCGCGCGTCCGGAGCGGGCATCCTGCAGATCACCGGGACCACGATTGACAATTCCCTCGGAGTCATTGAGGCCATCGAAAACGGCGTGGTGGACTTCACGGGCGTCTCGAGTGTCACCGGTGGGCTTCTTGAAACCACCGACGACGGACTTATCCGGATCAGCAGCAACACCACGCTGGCGAACCTTGAAGTGCAGGGCCACATTGACATCGCGTCCTCCTTCGATCCCATTCTCTCGGGCACGATCGTCAACCATGGCGCCATTTCCATGCTTTCGACAGGGTCCAATACGGATCTGAGAATCAGCGGCGACGTGACCCTTGACGGCCAGGGAGAGGTGTGGCTCTCGCCGAACAACGGCAATCGAATCTTCGGAATTCAAAGCAACCAGAGACTGACCAACGGCGCGGAGCACACTCTCCGAGGCTCGGGACAGATCGGCGCCAACTTTATGGCTCTGACCAACCTCGGCTCGATCGTTGCCGATGCTTCGCCGGCCATGACCATTGATCCATCGTCGACCGGCGCGTTGAACAAGGGACTGATTCACGTGACCGGCACGGGCGGGCTGTCGATCGCAGCAGGACCATTCACCACCGAGGGCGTCATCGTCATCGATGCCGGCCGCCAGCTGACTCGCACCGGCAACATCGACCAGACCGGCGGCTCAACGACGGTTCAGGGCACCCTGAAAATCAACTCCGGCACCTTCAACCTTTTCGCCGGCCAACTGCTCGGAACCGGCTCGTTGCAGGCGCCGTTCGCCTCGACCGGAGGCCAGTTGTTACCCGGAGTGAACTCAATCGGAACACTCTCGATTACAGGATCGGCAACGTTCAACTCGTCCTCATCCCTGACGATCGATGTAGCATCGGGCCGGGCCTCGGACCGTGTCGCTGCCTCGGGAGTCCTGACCCTCGGAGGAACGCTCGTCGTTGCCCATCAGAACGACTACGCACCAGTTGTCGGCGACAGCTTCACCATCGCCACGGCATCATCCGTCAACGGCACGTTCGAGTCGATCGAGCACCCCGACATGTGCGGCATGACCTACGAGGTGACAACCAACCGTGGCGTCGTGACCCTGGTCGTCACTGAAACCGATGAGTCGTGCGGCGGCGTGCTTGGCGACCTCAATGGCGACGACATCGTCAATGGAGCCGACCTCGGACTGCTCCTTGCGGCGTGGGGCACCGCAGGTCCCGGCGACCTCAACAACGATGGAACCGTGAACGGCGCTGACCTCGGAATCCTTCTTTCAAGCTGGAGCTGACGATCGTCCTCAGCCTGCCTTGGCGTTCAGATACTGCTCGACACTCTTGATGTCGGGCAGAATCTGCGGCGTGAGACGAAGGGTGAATTCTTCTCCCGGCATCACCACTGCAAGCTTGGTTGCCCGTGCCCGATTCGCCCACATGCGGCCGCCGCGCTGATGAATGTCATTGTCGAATTTGGCGCGCCGACGAGAGAGTCGCGTCAGTCCGCGCTGAATGTCGGGCTGAAGCCTCATCAGGCGCAGGATGGTCTTTCGCCCCTTTAAGGTGGCCGGCACCTTGGCGATCGTAAATGTCACAGACTTGCTTGGGGCGAGAAGGTTGGCGGCAACGGTCATGGCAGGCTCCAATTTCGAGCCCAATAGAGTACCAGATTGCCGGCGAAAGTCGAGATCGACGAGTCACTTCCCTACAAAACTCCAAAAACTGAGTCTTCCTATGCCGGAGCCGTTGCAGGCTGCACCCGGGGAAAGAGCGCCACCTTGGAGATTCGGGTTCCCGGTTTCAATCCTCCCCAGACGGACCGCTCCTGGAGGCACGGCCCGACAGTCTCGGTCGGTTGCCCCAGCGCCACCCAGAGGTCGGTCATTCGCGCCGGCATGAACGCCCAGAGAACCAATGACGCCAGCCGGACCGTTTCAGCACATTGGTACAGGACGGCCTCCAGCCTTGGGCGATTGGCGGGATCCTTCGCCAGCTTGAACGGCTCGGTTTCGTTAATGAATCCGTCGACTCGCCGAATCATGCTGATGGCCGTCAAGGCAGCGCTGGAAAGGTCCAGCCGCTGCATGGCCTCTGCAGCCTCCTGCGTCATCTGGGCACAGATCGCGGGCCAGGCATAGTCTCCCACCTCCAGGCGCGCGCCCCCGTGAATCTCGGACGGCACCACGCCATCGAAATACTTTTCGATCATTGCCGTAACCCGACTGGCACAGTTTCCGACGGTGTTCACCAGGTCATTGGTGTATACATCGTGGAAGTGCTTGGCGCTGAAGTCGGCATCCTGTGCTCCCAGAGGTCCCTGGGTGGCCATGTAGTACCGCCACGCATCCAGCCCGTACTCCGTGAGGTATCGCTGAATGGTGGGAAGGTCAACGAAATTCCCCAACGACTTCGACATCTTCTGCCCATCCGATATCCAGAAGCTGTGGGCGTAGATGCAATGCGGAATCGGCATGTCGAGCGCCATCAGCATCGCCGGCCACACCACCGCGTGGAACCAGAGGATCTCCTTGCCCACGACGTGATAGGTGGCAGGCCAGTACTTGCGCCGCTCCGGCTGTGAATCATCGCCGACCCCCAATGCGGTGACGTAGTTCATGAGTGCGTCGATCCAGACCCAGATCACGTGCTCCTCGTGTCCGGGGATCGGAATGCCCCATGAAAAGTTCGTGCGGCTGATCGGAAAGTCCTGCAGGCCCTCTCGCAACCGCCCGAGCACCTCGTTGCGACGAGCCTCCGGCCGAACCAGATTCGGATGGCGTCGGAACAACTCCTCGAGATGATTCTGAAAGGCGCTCAGACGGAAGAAGAAATTCTTCTCGGTGGCGCGAACCAGCGGCCTGCCGCTGACGGGTGACTTGAAACCTACATCCTTCGCCTTGGTGTCGGTGTAGTACTCTTCCTGCCCCTCGTCGTACCAGCCTTCAAACTCACCCAGGTAGACCGCGCCGGAATCGAGCAGCTTCTGCACCAGCATCTGCACCTGGCGCACATGGCGCTGCTGGGTCGTGCGGATGAAATCGTCATTGGTCAGGTTGAAGATCGAAAGTACATTCTGAAACTCCGCGGCGTTCCGGTCGGCCCAATCCTGGGGCGATACACCGTGCTGCTGGGCTGACTTCTCGACCTTGATGCCGTGCTCGTCGGTCCCGGTCAGGAAAAAGACGTCTCGACCCTGGAAGCGCATGAATCGCGCAAAGACGTCGCACACTGTGGTGGTGTAGGCATGCCCGATATGGGGCTTATCGTTGACGTAGTAGATCGGTGTGGTGATATAAACCGTGGGTGCTGGCATCGGACCGGATTGTACTGCCCGACTGCGGGCCTGTGACCAACACTGCAATCAGGGATGAATCATGCGATACTCCAGCCCGGAGGCTTCCACAATGCGAATGCTCGCGGTGCTGCTACTGGTTGTCTTGGCCGGATGCGCTGACGGTCGACTGAAGTATTCACAGGAAGAGCTGCAAAACCTTGCCAGGGTGCATCTGCACGCCGTTGAACAGACTCGACAGGAATTACTCCTCGCACTTGTCGAACGAGCCCGCCTCGAATACGAGGAATCCCAGGCAACGCACGGCCCGGAGCCCACCTACGACATCCTGGTCATGTCGGGCGGAGGCCAATACGGCGCCTTCGGGGCAGGCTTCCTCAAAGGATGGGGAGAAGTCCCCGAACCGTCGATGCGCCGGCCCCGGTTCGACTACGTCACCGGCGTCAGCACCGGCTCACTCATCGCCCCGTTTGCGTTTCTTGGCGACGACGCCGAATACGAACGCGTCGATCGGCTCTACCAGGAAGTTGACGATACCTTCGCCGTCCTCCGGGGGTTGTTGTTCTTTCTTCCCTGGCGAGACTCGTTTTATGACAACAGCAAGCTGAATCAGTACATCGCGTCCAATATCGATGAAGAACTCGTCGGCCGCATCGCCGAATCCGCACGCCGTCACCGCATTCTCCTGGTCGCCACCACAAATCTCGACCTTGGCGTCATGCGTGTGTGGCACCTCTCCGCCGAGGCGGCACGCGCCAAACCGGAGGCCGCCGCCCAGCGCCTGCGCGACATCCTCCGCGCCTCCTGCGCGATCCCTGCGGTCTTTGCGCCGGTGCAGCTCGACGGCTGTCTTCACGTCGACGGCGGAACCACCGGCCAGCTCTTTCTCGGGGCCGATCCGACGATCCTCGCCGACATGATTGAACGGTTGCATCTCGCCGAGCCGGAGATACCGATGCCCAAGGTGCGCATCTGGGTGCTGGTGAACGGCAAGCTTTCCATTCCCGCCGACACCACCGGAAGCGGCTGGGTCTCCGTCGCGCAGCGCAGCCTCGCCACCCTGTTGCAGGCATCGACCCTCAGCACCCTGCGCCGACTCGAAGCGCTGACGCTCATCATGAACGGCAAGTGCCACAACCGGTTTGAAGTGCGGTTTGTCGCCGTGCCGGACGATGTCGAAGAACCCAAGGCGGGCGTCCTCTTCGACAAGGAATTCATGCGACGGCTCTCCGCCCGCGGGCAGTCGATGGGGTGCGACCCTTCCTCCTGGATCTCCGAAGTTCCGATTCCGGAGTGGTCGGTCGGTTCCCCGCGCGAGCAGTAGCTCACCGGCCGCGGCGATCCTCCAGCGGCCACAACCGCACCTCGGCATGCACGGCCCCCTCGGGACGAAGCGTGCTCTTCATCAACCGCACCGCGGTCACCGGAAACGTCATTCCCTCGATCGGCTGATCGATGGGAGGCAGGCGCACCGGTGAGGAAAACCGACCCAAGGTCATGTGCGGCAGGAATCGCTGCTTCTCTCGAGGCAGCACGTTCCTCGCCAATCGCTGCACCAGTCGGCGATGCATCTCGAGCAACTCCGCGGGCAGATCGCCGACCGCCGCGATGAGCCTCGCCGGCCCCCGCTCCGGCAGCGTGCAGATCCGTTCCAGGCTCATCGAGAAGGATGGTAGTCCCGCCACGGATCGATCCACCGACTCACTCGTCTGCTCCAGATCCGAAACCGCCACAGCGCCGATGAACTGCACCGTCAGATGCACCGCTTCCACAGCGGTTGCGCGACATCGCGGCAGGGTCAACCCATCCAGCATCGCCAGCAGCCGCTCGGCCGCATCCGGAGGTGGATAGATCCCTACAAACAATCGAAGAGTTGACACAGCCTTCGTCACCCGGCGATCCTAGCCCCATGCCCCTCCGATACCTCGACCAGCCGACCGATGATGAGTTTCAGCGACTGAACCTCATCATGGCCGATACGTTCAACGCCACCGCGGAGAACATGCAGACCTACGTCGACCGCGTCGGCAGGGAGAACATCCGCGGCGTCGCCGACGATGAGGGTCCAGTCGGCTGCATGGCCATCCTTCCCATCGGCCAGTATTTCGGCGGCCGGAAGGTGCCCATGGCGGGCATCGCCGCCGTCGGGGTCAGCCCCCATCGCCGCGGCTTCGATGCCGGCGGCTTCCTCCTCGACGCGGCCATTCGTGAAACCCATCGCAGGGAAATCCCCATCTCGACGCTCTTCCCTGCCACCCAGCCGATCTATCGCCGCGTTGGGTTCGAGCAGGCGGGCAGCCGCTTCCTCGTCAAGCTGAAGCTCAAGACGCTGTCGCCGGTCCGCTCCAGTTGCCGCCTTCGCCCCATGACCGACGCAGATCTTCCCGACGTGGAGCGCCTGCATCGCGAACGCTGCCGCATCAGCGCGGGCCATCTTGAACGCAACGCGTTTCTCTGGATGCGGGCCCGCTCGCCGCGGGATGCCAAGCGACCCGCCGACGGCTACATGATCGAACGCGGCGGCACCGCTGAGGGATACATCTCGGTCTGGAAGCAGGACTCGGCTCCGCTCGACTACGTGCTTCGCGTCAGCGACATGGTGGCGCTCTCGGGCGATGCGGCGTCGGCCATTCTGAACTTCATGGCCCATCACCGCTCGATGGCCGACGAAGCCTGGTGGTTCGGCGCTCCCCACGATCCGCTGGTTTCCATGCTCCGCGATGCGTGGCTGGATCTCTCCCTGCAGATGAACTGGATGACCCGCATCGTTCGGCCCGCGGAAGCCATGGCCATGCGCGGCTTCCTGCCGGGCGTCAGCGGCGATATCGCGATCTGCCTCGACGACGCAATCCTGCAGGACAACACCGGCATCTGGATGCTCTCGGTGCACGCCGGCAGGGGCAGGGCGGAGCGCATCCGCTCAGCGCCGGACGGCCGGATGGTGCGGCTCACCGCCAACGGGCTTGCCGCCCTCTACACCGGGCATCTCTCGGGCAGCGAATCCGCAGCGCTCGGACACGCCGAGGGTCCTCCGGAAGCGCTCGACACCCTCACCGCGCTCTTCGCCGGGCCCCGGCCGTGGATGAGTGATATGTTCTGAGCCTTTCGCCGAGCCTTCACGAAACACATCTCAGGACCCTTCGACCATGCCAACGCTCATGCACCAGATGCTCCGTGGCCAGTACCTCGCCGCCATCGGCATGCTGCGCGACGCCATCGCCTCCTGCCCCGCCGAACACTGGGAAACCAGCGTCGCCAACCTGCCCGCCCACGTCGTGGCGTTTCACACCCTGCTCTGGACCGACGTCTATCTCAGCCGCAGCGTGGCAGCATTCCAAACCCACGACCTCGTCCTCGAAGGCCGGGGCATTCCCTTCGGCACACCCCTGCCCGAGGGCACGCTGCCGCCGGGATTGAGCCGGGCGCGCTCCCTCGAATACGCCGATCGCTGTTTGGCCAAGGTGCGCAGCGCCCTCGCGGCAGAGACCGAGGCGGATCTCGCCGGCGACAGCGGCTTCGGCCGACCGTTCAGCCGAGCGGAAATGCACATCTACAACATCCGCCACATCCAGCACCACGCCGGAGCCCTCGCCGCCCACATCCGCCGACTCTCGCCGGAGTTCCCTCGCGAAGGCCTCGACTGGATCGACACCGGGGCGTGATCGGCGCTGCGGATGCGGTCTTGAGCTTCGAGGTGTTGCTCTCTCGCGGATCTTCTGCCTCGTGATCACAGCGCTGACGTGACCGACGCGGTCAGGATGCGCTGGTCAGCGAGATCGCAGGGTTGGTCCGCGGGCCGCCTGAATTGGCATCGCACGGTCTCCAGCAGCGATTGAGAGTCTCCCCGTGCGCTGGGTGGTCTCGCAGGGCGCTGGAGAGTCTCCCGCTGCGCTGACAGTTTTCCTGTTGCTCAGGAAAAATTGCCCGGTCCAGGGCGGATGTCCCCACCCCCGGGAAAGGCTCCCCGGTCCGGGGAGAGCATTCCGGGTCCAGGAATACAACCCCCGGTCCCGGGAGAGAACCCCTGGTCTGCGGAACAACGCCCCGGTTCCGGGAGAAAATCCCTGGTCTGCGGAACAACGCCCCGGTTCAGGGAGAGAACCCCTGGTCTGCGGAACAACGCCCCGGTCCTGGGAATGGCTCCCCGGACCGGGGAGGATCTCCCGGGCTGTGGGACAGCGACGAACCCGCGTTTTCAGCGAGATATCGAGGGTGCCGACGAAACGGTTCGCGGGATTCCGCGCAGGAGGTGCGCTACGCCGCGGTGGATCCCCGGCGGGCGTGCTTGAAACGCTTCTTGCCGAACTTGCGCTGGCCCGACGCTGCCGGTGCGCCATCGCCCGGATGTCGACGCTTTCCCTGGTGGTTCGGCCCGTGGCTGCCCTGCGGGGGGTGATTCGTGGGGGCAGCGCTGCGGTGGGCGGGCTGGCCCCGACCTTCGCCGCGTGCTTCGGCAGCGTTCCAGCCGGTGGAGGGCTTGCGCGGTTTCCCGGCGGGTTTTCGCTTCTGCCACGCGGGCTTGCGCTTGGTGCCGGAGGGCGTCTGCTGCCGTTGCGAAGGTTGGCGCTCGGCCCGCGACGGTCGATCAGCGCTGCTCAGCGCTTGGTCGACCCCGGTCATCGCGGTGTCGGCGTCCTGGACCACGCCGTCGGCATCAAGCGCTGGCAGCACGCGGATGGGGGCGCCCACGGATTTCTCGATCGCCCGCCAGCTGCCCCGTTCCTGCGAACGATCGCACAGGCTGATGGCGATGCCGGTGGCGCCGGCGCGGGCCGTCCGGCCGATGCGATGCAGATACGTCTCGGGCAGGTCGGGAATATCAAAGTTGATCACGTGCGAGATGCCGTCGACATCGATGCCGCGGGAGGCGAGATCGGTGGCCACCAGCACCGGCGGCTCGGCCGAGCGGAAGCTGGCCAGCGCCTTGGTTCGCGCAGCCTGGCTCTTGTTGCCGTGAATCGCCACCGCGCGAATGCCGCTGCGCTCAAGGTCCTTGACGACGCGGTCAGCGCCGTGCTTGGTTCGGGCGAAGACCAGCGCCCGGCTGACGGCATCCAGGTTGAGCACTTCCTTCAGCATCGCCGGCTTGTCGTTCTTCTTGACGAAGCACACCGACTGGTCGATCTTCGGCGCTGCCATTGATTTCGGCGTGGCGTTGATGCGCACCGGATCGCGAAGCAGGCCGTCGGCGAGCGAGCGAATCTCCTCGGGCATGGTGGCCGAGAAGAGAAGATTCTGCCGCTTGGCGGGCAGGAGCTTCAGGATTCGCTTGAGGTCGGGAAGAAAACCCATGTCGAGCATGCGATCGGCTTCGTCGAGCACGAGGATCTCGATGCCGCTGAGGTCGATGTGACCCTGGTTCACCAGGTCGAGCAACCGTCCGGGTGTGGCGATGAGGGTGTCGAGCCCGCGGCGAAGGGCACGCACCTGGTGGAACTGATTCACGCCGCCGAAGATCGCGTGCTGACGCAGGCCGAGGAATCGGCCGTAGGCGGCCACGCTCTCGGAGATCTGCGCTGCCAGCTCGCGCGTGGGGCAGAGAATGAGCGATCGAATCGCCGGCCGCTTCGCGTTCCCCTGCGGGGCGGACGAAGGTCGACGCAGCCGATCGAGCAACGGCAGCGTGAACGCAGCGGTCTTGCCGGTTCCGGTTTGCGCGGTGCCGAGGAGGTCTCGCCCGGCGAGGATATGAGGGATGGCGTCGCGCTGGATCGCCGTGGGAGTGGAATACCCTTCGGCGGCAACCGCGCGAAGAATGGGCTCAAAGAGCCCGAGATCGGAAAATGTCATCTGGAAAAACTGCCTTCAACCACCGGAGATTCAGGCTCCCGGTCGCCACGAACCTTGGCCGTGTGCCAAGTCCCTGACGCTGATGTGCCTGGACGCGGAACGCGTCAAACGAGAAGCCATCGGGGCCAAGGCGTCGCTATCGCGGATTCAATGCCGGGCGACGGTACGGACCATGATAGGCACGGATTTCGACCGAATCCATCAGCCGGCGATCCTGCGCGAATCGGCAGCCGCGCTCATCGGCTCAAAACGCCGCTCACCAACCGGGTGGTTCCACCCAGAACCGGCCGGGCTCCTGCTGAATTCTCTCTCGACACCCGCCCAATCGCCATGAAGATCTGGATGATGCATGGAACCCGGGGATCGCAACGCTAGAATGACGGAGTCGGGACTGTGTACCGCTCGTCTCGGGTGGTGTGGGGCGGGTCGTTCTGACGCAGAGTGCATCGTGACCAGGACCGTGCGGGGGTGGGTCGCTGGAGTGTGTCCGGGGAAGGATGAGCGATTCGCCATGGCCGGCGGCCCGAAGAGTCTGCGCTCGAAAAAGGAGAAACGCATGTTTCGTTTGAACGAATGGCGTGTGGTGAGGGTTCTCAGAGCCGTGATGAGGAATCACGCAGCGCTGGCGTTGGCTGCGGCAACGAGTTCCGCCGCGTTCGGCCAGTGCCCCGCCCCGGGCTCGTGCTGTGCGCCGCATCCGAATCCCGGATGTGATGATCCCGGATGTTGCGGACTCGTCTGCGGGGTGCAGCCATTCTGCTGTCAAGTGATCTGGGACAGCAACTGTGCGAACATCGCCTCGGAACTGTGCGGAGGTCTGTGCGGAGACGTGCTCGGCGCGTGCTGCTTCCCCGACGGCACCTGCATCGGCCTGATCGAGGAGTTCGGCTGCCCGACGTTCATTCCGGGCGTGTCCTTTCACCCCGGGCAGGATTGCGACAGCGCTTCACTGCCGTGCTCGATCGGCCAGTTTCCGCTGACGCGGCCGCAAGCGGTGGAACGGCTGCTTGATCCGCTGCAGAGCGGCGTGGACATCGATCTGTCGATCGCGGGCGTGTATTGCCCGTTCGTTGACTACGGGTTCGGCCCGAACTTTGAAGGATTGGCGCCGGCGGGCACCATCGTGATGCCCGGCGATGCGTTCACCGACCCTGACGATCACGGTCCGGAGATGGTGCTGCTGTCTGATTCGTACGTGTTCTTTATTAATGATGCGGGGCCGCAGGGGTTTTCGCACCCGACGCGCTTCGTGCTGGTGCCCGCCGACGGATCGCCGGTGAAACTGACCCTGCAGGAGTGGTGGCCGATCATTCTCACGAATGACGGCGTGGCGACGCCGTGGTTCAACCAGGATCTGCTCCGGGCGACGGACTTTCCGGCATTTGCCGGCAACCCGGACGGTTTGTGCGCGGGACCGGCCTCGAACAAGGTGGACTTCGTGGTGTCGAACCCATCCACCACGGGCGTGACGACCCCGGGCCTGTGGGCGATCATGATCAAGGGCGCCAATGAAGCGCGATACGACGAGGACTTCAAGCGCGACGAGAAGGACCTCAAGGACCATCACAAGGTGCCCGACGACAACATCGTGCGAATCGGCAAGCCGGGCGATCCGCGAGCGACGAAGCAGCAGTTCAAGGACATGGTGAAGTCCCTGAAGATGAAGATCGAAGCCTCGGGTCAGCCGTGCGAGAAGATCTTCGTGCGCATCATGGCCCACGGCGAAGACGGCAAGATCCACTTCGCCGACGGCGCGTGCACCAAGGCGGAATTCGGCGACGTGATGAAGGAGCTCGGCAAGCTGGGAATTCCGATTTGCCTGAAGATGGAGACGTGCCACTCGGGCAGCCTGCTCGATGCCCACACCTGGGATTTTCCCGCCGGGAGCAGCGTGATCACCAGCGCGGACTCCGCCGGTTCGTCATGGAGCGATACCTGGCGTGATGCCGGCGGAAACACCATCACCGGCTCGCTCTACCAGATCGCCTTCAGCCAGTGCCTGAACAGCGATCCCAACGCCAACCCCACGGCCGACAAGAACGACGACGACTTCATCGATGAATGCGAAGCGCACGAGTGGGTGAAAACGCAGAATCCCAGCTGGACCTGGCACGGCAACGGAATGCAGTACAACGGCACCCGCGCCAACCCAACCAAAACAGTGGTCGGCGTCAGCGCTTCCGGCATCAACGTGCTGGTCTGCAATAACACCGGGGCTCCGAAGACCGATTTCCATATTCGCTTCAAGGGCAAGGTGATCGATGGCGGCAAACATGCCTGGCGCTCCACGGCCAACGACGTCATCGGCGCCCGCTGGGCCCCCAACGGCGAAAGCGTCAGCTACGACGAGGCGACGGATCGCACCACCGTCTCGTGGGCCGATCCGAGGGATCCCGTGCTGCCCGGCCAATACATCCATTTCGGCTATGCCAGGAAGGGCCTGAAGCCCGTGAAGCAGTGGTGGACGCCCCCCGCCGGCGGCGCTGCCGGCGACGGGGTTCGCGATGGCGACGTGGCGCCGATGTCGGAGACCAGCACCCACCTTTCATCGGATCTGTCGACTCGAATCATCCGCACCATCTGCCGGTCATCGGACGAGGATGGAACGGATTCCGAGGTGACGACCGATCTGTATCTTCGCACGCTGCCCGCCGCGGTGGACCTCGACATGCTGACGCTGCCGATGCTCGACCTCCTGGCCCCGGCGGAACCGCTGGGCGCGGTCACCCTTCAGCCGGACGAGGAGCACGTGATCGAATTGCCCAACGTGCCGGGCGAAACGGTCGTGGTCGAAGCTCATCACTCGTGGCCGCTCAATGGAAACACTTCGATTGAGATCCTGCAGTTCGAGGAAACGAACTTTGTCGAGACGCCGCCATGCCCGGCCGACTTGAACAACGACGGCACGGTGAACGGGGCCGATCTCGGCCTGTTGCTGGCCGCATGGAACACGTCGGAGGACGCCGCCGACCTGAACAACGACGGGACGGTGAACGGGGCCGATCTCGGCCTGTTGCTGAGCGACTGGGGGCCCTGCGGCCAGTAACGATCGGTCGTTGAAATCCTCCGCTTCCCAGCTCCCGCGCTGCCGCAGCTCGTCGGGTGATTCATTGGTCTTGGTTTGTTCTTTGCCCCCGTTCTCCCTGCCGTACCGCCGTGGTACATTGGTCCGTGGGCGCGGGCGAGTGCCCGCGCGCCACCAGGTACAAGGAACACCACCATGATCTCGATCGCCGTTGTGTGTCGGGCTTCGGTCCGCGCGGGACGTCTCGCCTTGCGACTTGCGCTGCTGGCGGCGTTGAGCTCCGCCGGCCAGGCTGGGGCTGAAACCGTCGCGGCCGTCGAAGCAATCCGGCCCAACATCGTCCACATCGTGGCCGATGACCTCGGCTGGAAGGATGTGGGCTTCAACGGCTGCGCGGACATCAAGACGCCCAACATCGACGCCCTTGCCAACGGGGGCGCGAAGTTCACCCAGTTCTATGTGCAACCCATGTGCACGCCGACGCGAGCGGCGATCATGACCGGGCGCTATCCATTCCGGTATGGCCTGCAGACCGCGGTGATTCCCTCCGTCTCGGCGTATGGACTCGCCGAGGATGAATACCTCCTTTCCCAGGCTCTGAAGGATGCGGGCTACACCACCGCCATCATCGGCAAGTGGCATCTCGGTCACGCTGATAAGAAGTTCTGGCCCCGCCAGCGCGGCTTTGACTATCAGTACGGCGCCCTGATCGGCGAGCTCGATTATTTCACTCACAAGGAGCACGGCGTTACCGACTGGTATCGCGACAACCAGCGCGTGGAGGAGGAAGGCTACACCACCACGCTGCTCGGCCAGGACGCCGAGCGATTCATCGCGAAACAGAATAAATCAAAGCCGTTCTACCTCTACCTCGCGTTCAACGCCCCGCACACTCCTTACCAGGCTCCGCAGGAATATATCGATCGATACAAGTCCATCGAAGACCCCACCCGGCGCACCTACGCGGGCATGATCAGCTGCCTCGACGATGAGATCGGGCGCGTGGTCAAAGCGCTCGAGACCGCGGGCCTGCGCGAAAACACGCTCATCCTCTTCCACAGCGACAACGGCGGCACCCGCAACGCCATGTTCGCGGGCGTGATGGCGGATATGTCGAAGGTGAAGATCCCCTGCGACAATGGCCCCTATCGCGAGGGCAAGGGCACGCTCTATGAAGGGGCGGTGCGGGTCTGCGCCCTTGCCAACTGGCCCGGCCACATCAAGGCCGGCGCTGTGGATGGATTGATCCACGCCGTCGATCTCTACCCGACGCTGGCGACTCTCACCGGCGCTTCGACCGCCAAGTGCAAGCCGCTCGACGGCGTCAATGCGTGGGAGACCATCGCGCAAGGCAGCCAATCAAAGCGCAGCGACATTGTCTACAACATTGAGCCGTTTCGCGCTGCCATCCGCGCGGGCGAATGGAAGCTGGTGTGGAAGACGCTCTTGCCCTCATCGGTGGAGCTCTACAACATCGCCACCGACCCCGGTGAATCGAAGAACGTCGCGGCCGATCACCCCGAGATCGTGGCTCGGCTCAAGCATCGCATCGAAGCCCTCGCCCCCGAGGCGGCGAAGCCTCTCTTCCTGATCGACCAGTTCAAGGTGGTCACCCAGGGCATGAACGGCGAGCCGCTGTTGCCGATCGATGAAGGATTTGTGGATGTGGAGTCGCCGTGAGGAGGAGACAGAAGGATTAAGAGATTAGGAGACTGAGTGTTGCTTGTTGGGTGCGCCTGGGGCACACTG
This sequence comes from uncultured Isosphaeraceae bacterium, assembly GCA_964407695.1. Lineage (GTDB taxonomy): Bacteria > Planctomycetota > Phycisphaerae > Phycisphaerales > SM1A02 > CAYOWQ01. The sequence goes on from CAYOWQ010000002.1 coordinate 268,282, forward strand.
CGGGCAAGCGATCGTCAGATATTCGGCCCGTCGGAGGAGGCAGGATCAGCGCTCCTCCGGCGGCTTGCCGCGCCGGACAGCTAATCTAGCTGCGTCACCGGCATGCACGCGAAGCCGGGGAACGGAAGCAACGGCCGGAGGCGCTCCGAAAGCACCGGCGACAGCAGGAAGCCGATCTTGCACTCGATCACCGCTGAGTGTCGCCACAGATCGCGCGGGGCCTGAGCAGCTCGCCAGAGTCGGCCGGTCAACCGAAGAAAATCCTCGGGCACCGTTAAGGCGATGGCCCGCGACGGATCATCCATGATCCCGGCGACGTGGGGAAACTCGATCTCCCATGCCCGTGTTGGATAGCCCTCTGGCGGCGGAACCCCCCAGTCGTCGAAGTGTTTCATCCACGTTCCCTGATCGATGAGGCAATTCCGCTTGGCGGGCTTGATGCGTCGAAGGAGTTCCTTGAACACCAGCGTCTTCCAGACCTCAACCTCGCGAAGGCGAACACCCTCAACATCTGCGATCAGCTCGGCGAGTTCCTCCCGCACGACCAGAGCCTTGCCCAGCGGCACGGTGCTCCACGGACTGAATATTCTCGGCATGTCGATGTCGATGTATCGAAACAGGCCGAGTCGCGCAGCTTGGAGCAGACGTGTTGAGGGATCGGTCGGGTTGGCGGAGAGGCCCCCTTCGCGCTGGGCATGGCCGTGAATCACCTCCGACATCTCGACCGGTGTGAACTCGAACTCGCCCGGCGGCGATCCGAGGAGCGAATGCAGCACAAGGATTTCGGGACGGTCAGCGCCCACGCGATCATTAGACAGGAAGATCAGCATGACGTCCGCGGAGAGACTATCTCCCATACCGCCAAACCCCGTCGGGCGGCAGCCGTGTCCGGAATGCGGCGTCGCGAGGTGAGGTGAGGAAAGCACGGTCCACAGCGCGGGACCCTACACATTGGATTCCCGCATGCGCAGGAATGACGATGTTTCGGCGTCTGGCAGAGGACAGGCGGTCCGAACAGCGGACCCCACGAGCTTCCCCTTGACACCTTGACACCTGTTCAGGCTCCGGGGGGGACTCCTTCTCCGGGGTCGTCTCCCCCCGGTTCCCCCCCTGAAGCTCGGCTGCTATCCTTGGGGTCTATGGAACGCGATCGCCTGAAGACAGTCCAGCAGACCGACCTGACCGAGTCGAGGATCAACCAGGATTTCCTGATCTGGTTGAAGGAGAAGGGCATCAATTACCTGCTCCTCGTGGTGATCGGCTGCTGCGCGTGGGTGTTGTGGGTGAACTGGCGGCAGAAGGTGGACACCGCGCGGGATGATGCGTGGCTCGAGTTGCAGAATGCGGGAACTCCGGCGGCCCTTTCCGAGGTGGCGTCGAAGCACGCGGAAGTGGATTCGGTGTCGGTGCTGGCCCGGCTGGAGCTGGCGGACATGTATCTGCAGGCGATTCAATCGAACCGCAGATTTGATGTGGAGCCGAACAGCCCGGATGCCTCGCTATCGCCCGACAAGCGATTGGAGTATCTGACCGAAGCGGACCGGCTCTATCGCGAAGTGGCCGAGTCCGTTGGCACCAACCCGGAAAACTTCGCGATGAAGATCTTTACGATCAACGCGCTCTTCGGCCGGGCGGCCGTGGCCGAGAGCGAAGCGAAGTACGACGAAGCCAAGCGCTTCCTTGAGGATGCCGCCGCCGCCGCCCGACCGGAATACACCGGTCTGAAGGAAACCGCGGAGAAGCGGATCGAGTCGCTGGCGTGGCTGGCGAAGACACCGCCCCTGCCGGCGCAGGCCGAAGTGGCCCCTGACCCCAATCCCCAGTCCGCACCACCGGCGCTGCTCGACGACCTGATTGATCCGAGCCAGGCGGCCCCGGCCGAAACGCCGATGCAGCCGATCCTTGCGCCGGGCAGCGATGACCCCGAAGAAGACCTCGATGAATAAGCGCCATCAAGGAACTCCCGCAGCGGTGGGGAATCGTGTCGCCCGGGGATGTCGCCGCGGGATCGATCGTGTCTGAGGCGGATTCATTCAATCGAGAGCCTGAGTATGTGCCGGGGGATGTGCCGGGGGATGTGCCGGGGGATGTGCCGGGGGATCCACCGGGGGCGGGGGACGAGGCGATTCTGAATGCCGGGGGCAAGGTGGATCGCGAAGCGCTGTTTCGGCTTTACGAAGCGCAGACCGATGACGAAGCGCCGGTCACCGTCACGTTTACGCTGATGAAGGATCTCGACAAGCGGTTGGACAAGTATCTCGTCGATCGCGTGCCGTTTCTTTCGCGCACCGCGCTGCAGCGGCTGATCCGCGAGGAATCGGTGACGGTGAACGGCAGAGTGCCGAAGGCGTCGACCCATCTGCATCGCAACGACGTGGTGACGGTGGTCTTGCCGCCGCCGCCGTCGACGGAGATTCCCGCCGAAGACATTCCGCTGGATGTGCTCTATGAGGATGACGACCTGATCGTGATCAACAAGGCCGACGACATCATCGTGCACCCCGCGCGGGGCAACAAGACCGGCACGATCATCAACGGTCTTGTCTGGCACTTCCGCCATCGTTCATCGGGGAATCTCTCGACCGTCGGCGAGGATCTGGCCCGACCGGGCGTGGTGCACCGGCTCGATCGCCACACCACGGGCGTGATGGTTGCGGCCAAGACGGATACCGCCCACTGGCGACTCGGCAAACAGTTCGAGCACCGGCGGACGGAAAAGCGGTATCTCGCGGTGGTGCATGGACGGGTGGATGCGCTGGCCGAGGTGATCGACCTGCCGCTGGGCAAACACCCGACGATCAAGGAGAAGTACGCCGTGCGCTGGGATGACACGGGTAAACCGTCGACGACGATCGCCCGTGTGCTGGAGCGATACAAGGACTTCACGCTCCTGGAGTTGGAGTTGAAGACCGGCAGGACGCACCAGATCCGCGTGCACCTTTCGCACACGGGTTATCCGATCGCGGGCGACGATCTCTATGGCGGGCGATTTCTCAGTGCGGGCGATCTTTCGGGGAATCACGCCGATGAAACGCCGCTGCTGCATCGGCAGGCGCTGCACGCCACGCTGCTGGGCTTTCGCCATCCGATTTCAAATGAGGCGGTTAAGTTTGTCGCACCGATGCCCGCCGACATGGCGGGACTGATTCGCACGCTGCGCGAGAAGCAGTTCGTCGACCGGCCGCGAGTGCCGGGTGTGGTGGTGAATGTGGATGCGGTGGTGGGGTAGACGTCGACACGTCGAGACCGGGATGTTGACTAGCGGGCGGGCTCGGCAGGTTGCGCCTCCGCGGCAGCCCCGCACTCGGGGCAGACGCCGGTAGTGTTTCCCGCCAGGCTGTAGCCACAGTGGGCGCACACGCCCGCTCCGGCAAATCGCCATCGCAGCGATGGTCTTCGGCCGACGACATGCAGCGCTGCGATGAACACCGCCATCGCCCCCGCGGCGATCACCACGCTCCACCAGCCGAAGCCGAGGCTGAAGAGCATGCTCAGCTCAATGGTGACATTGAGAAGCGTTCCCGAGATGACCCAGCCTGCCAGCCGCCGGCCTTGGAGCCCAGCGCTGAAGCTGCCTTTCGCGAAAGGCCAGTTTCGCCCAATCAGCCACCACGAGAAGACGTGCTCACCAAGCAGATACACCCATGACATTTTCCAGAGTTCATCCCGGGCCGCCGCCGTCAACACCATCGCTGCGGGAACGATGAACGCGATCGCCAGGGCGGATCGGATCGCCGCCAGCCCCACCGCCTTGCGATACGCCATCGGCTCGCCCCGGGCCACGCGGTATCGAAACGCTTGAATGAACGCAAAGTATGCGACCGGTGTGACCACCAGCAGCATCACCGCCGACGCGGCAACGCTGTCTTCATGAAAGAACGGCCCACACGCCAGCAACGGCATCATTTTGATGCAGCATACCTCATCGAACTGCAAGCGGTCAGCGGCCGGAGAGCACCGCTCACCCCGTCCACGCGCCCAGCAGCAATCCCAGATCCGCACCGTCCACGTTGCCGTCGTCGTTGAGATCGGCATCCGGGTCCGAGCTTCCCCACGCGGCCAAGAGCAACCCGAGATCCGCTCCGTTCACGCTGCCATCGCAGTTAAGGTCGCCGAGGGTGCATCCAGACGGCTCCGGCTGAAACTCATAGGCTCCGCGATCGATGATCGGCGATCGGCCTTCGCCGGTGTTGATCACGGTGGGTTCGTCATAGAAGCGGGGCAGACCCGCGAAGTCTTCCGTGAGCGCCACCGTCCACGCGGAGTTGCTGCCGGAATCCGTGGCCGGGCTGAACGCCAAGGTGCGAAGGTCATCATCCGGCGTGCCGACGATGTTGTCGGCCCCGTCGAGATCGAGGAACAGGGGATCGGCCGAGAGGTTGCCAACGCCGCCAAAGCCGCCCTGAACGATCGAATGCTCCACCACGATCACCGGATCGCCGGGCGATTGAATCTGCTGGCCGAAATTGCCCCACAGGATGCAGTTCTTCACGTTGCAGGTCGAGCCGTTGAGCTTCGCGAGCGCCCCGCCAAGATTGAGCGCGCCGACGACGTTGCCCGCGATCGTGCAATTGAGAAGCGTGGACGTCGATTGCGATGTGCAATACACCGCCCCGCCCAGCCCGAAGTTGTTCGCCTGGTTGCCGGAAAACAGGCAGTTCACCACGGTCGAGTTCGACCCGCTGCTGGTGAAGACGATGGCCCCGCCGCCGCCGCCGTTGGCGATGTTGCCGTGGAACGCGCAGTTGGAGACGAGGGCGGTCGCGGATCCCAGTGTCAAAGCGCCTCCGGCTGCGCTGCTGTTGTTCGTGGTGAACGTGCAGCGGTCGATCGTCGCCTGACTCATCCCCTGCTTGTGAATCGCGCTGCCGCCGGCCGAGGTGTTCGAATCAAACGTGCAGCCCGAGATCGTCACCGCGACCGAAGCGCCATTGAGCGCAATCGCCCCGCCGAATCCGTTGCCGCCGCCGACAATCGCCTTGTTCGCCATGAACTCGCAATCGATGATGTCCGGATCGGACATGCCGTTGATGGAGATGGCCCCGCCGTTGGGCGCTTCGCAGAGGTTGAAGATGCACGCGCGCACCGTCGGCCGCGTGCTGATCGCCACGCCGTTCACGAGGATCCCCCCGCCGTTGAGCGACACCGGCTTGCCGTTTCGGATCGTGAATCCCTCCACGATCGCCGACTCGGTCTCGCCGGAATCAAACGTGAACGCCCTGCCCAGGAGCTCGCAGTCGATGATGCACGCCGCTGCCCCGCCCGCCCCGCCCTCCGAATGCAGGTACAGGTTCTTTCCGCCGAAGCTCAGGTTGCGATTGTCGGCCCCGGAATACGTGCCATTGGCCACGATGATCTCATCACCACTAATGGCCGCCATGATCGCGGCCTTCAACGTCGGCTGATCCGCCGGCACATGAATGGTCCCCGCCTCCGCAACCCCCGCAACCCCCGCAACCCCCGCAACCCCCGCCACCCCCGTGAAACAGGCCACCCCGGCCAGCCACAAGGTTGCTGCCGCCGCCCGCGCCCACGATCCGTTTCGGTTCATGATTCGTTCTCCTCCGGAGGCACAGCGTACCACAGGCGATCCGGGGAGGCACCAAGGAATCGGTTGCCTCCCGCGCGGGGAACCGCGCAATCCTCACCACACCCCCCGCCGCCGCATTCCGGAACTGCCCCGCCCCCGCCGCCGGCCCCGGCCGAACCGCCCCCGCCCCCGCCCCCGGAAGAACTGCCCCGCAGGTCATAGCCGCACTTCACGCATTGCCCGCGCCTGCGCCGACATCCGCGGCGGACGATGCCGGGGCCGAAGCAGAGAATCCAGAGGATGCCGCCATAGAACGCGGTGTTGAAGGCAAGGCCGGGCCAGATCAGCGCCAAGGGAAGCCGTATTCCCTTCTCCACAAAGTTTGGCTGAAGACCCGCCGTGGCGATCGGAATGGTGACAGCGCCGGCGAATTCAGAGACCTCGTGCGTGCTTCCAGCGCTGCCCAGCTCATCGAATCGCCGCCAGCACGTTGATCGGAATGGCCAGCCGAACGCGCACATCGTTGCGGCTGCATAGCACTGTCGCCGAGCGGTCTCCCCACGAAATTGCTGTGCCCGCTCGGGGATGGTGCTCCAGCCGGACCATGCGGGCAGCAGGTCCTCAGGCTTTTCGCCCATCCCTCGGCTCAGGATGTCGGGCGAGGTCCACGACGAGAAGACACATTCAAATGCTGCACAGCGGTGCACCTGCACCGTCCAGTATCCGGGTGGATCATCCCACGGACGAACACCCACCTGCTCCGACGTCCGATGGTTCTTCAGCGTCAGCCCCCACGCCACCAGATAACTCATCACCACGCCCCCGCACGCCAGCAACCCGAAGATGAGAATGTGCTTCACCGCCCGCCGCATGGAAGAATCTTACAGGATCAATCCCCAAAGCCCTCCGCGTTCTCCGCGGTTCAAAAAAAGAAAAAGCCCGGCAAGCGCCGGGCTCAAACTCAACCTTTGGACGTTTCTCAAGCAGCCTGGGCCAGCGTGTCGCCGATGAACGTGCTCACCGGCACAGCCGCCGGGCCCGCTTCTTCTCGGCGATTCTTCCAGAACGCCGTCAGCCACACCTTCGCTCCCGCGGGAATCGCGGGCTGAAACTCGATGTCGATCACGGTCTTGGTGGTGTTGGTCAGAAACGTCCACGCCAGGGGATCAATCGGGGCCTCCTCGCCGACGAACATCAGGACGGTGGCCCCCGACACACCCACCGGCTTGCCGCGCTTCTCGCTGTCGGTGATGTCGCGCAGGGCCAGCTTGGTGGTTCTGCCCAGCGTGGACAGAATCGCCAGGACCGGCGGATCGGCCGGCGGCGGCACGGGTGTGGGCTCAAGGTCGGGCACGGTGATGCCCAGCGACACCCGCTGCTCATTGGTCAGCGGCGGATACGCCTGGATGATCTTGACCAGCTCGCGAATGCCGCCGGGGCCGTCGATGAGTTCCGCCTTGGCGGTGTTCTTGGCGGCGATCGCCGCGGGTGTGCGGGTGTCGTTGTCGGTGGTGACCAGGTACGCCGCGTGCCAGGCGGTATTCAGCGCGGTCAGCGCTGTGGCCTGGGCTGCATTAAGTCCGAACGCCGTCGGCGTGGCCGCCACCTTGGTGGCCAGGTTGCGGGCCCAGACATCGAACTCGGATTCACGGGATGGGAGATAACTGTCTGCCACAGTGCACCAGCCTTTCTGCGGTTGAGGAAGACCCAACGGCAAGGAGCAAGGCCAGCGCCAAACATCGCGACACCAGCCCCGAAGATGACCGTCGGCGACAGTGCCGACGGGATGAATGGTTCGCATCGGCATGTGCGCCGTCGGACTGAAGTCGTGTACGAGAGAATTGTCGTGGAACGAGACGCGACGATCCGGCTGCGCCGATTGCATTGTGTGCGCGAGCGCTGGAGGGTTGTTTCCGCCGTGGGGGAGACAGCCAATGTCTTGACAGGTGGCCAAAAAAAAGCCCCCACCGAAGTGGGGGCTGGACTTGAGATGAGTTCGATGCTCAGTACAGGCGGGACTCAAGACCGCCAAGCTGCTGCCGAGCGTTGTACATCATGGAGTTCACCGCTCGATACATGTTGTCCGGCAGTTCGTAGCTGCTCTTGAGGTTGTACGCGCTACCGGAGAGCGCGTTGTAGCTTCCCTGGGAGGTATTCCCATTCATGAATGCGTCGTACTGACCGCGAAAGCTGTTATACGGATGACTGAGATGTGATTCGTACATGTCTGTGCTCCTGAAAGAAACGGGTGAAGAAGAAAACAACAGAACGACCGCGCGGTTCGTGACTGTCAATGGGCTAGGCGTCGTTGCCGAACACCTCGTCCGCGTTGCGAATTCCGTTCTGGAAGAGCCTGGCAAGCACCTCGCACTCCGCCCGTTCATCCTGAAAGGGGGCTAGACACCGAATGATCTTCTGATACATCTCTGCCCGAACTGCGATCCGCTGTTCCAGCACTTCTCTTCCTTTTTCCGTCAACGAAACGGTCTTCTGTCGATCGTCGTCTTCCATTCGTTCGGTCGCGAGCAGGCCGCTCTGCTTGCTCATGCGGCCAATGGCTGCCGTCACCGCTGCCTGTGACCCGCCCGCTTCCAAAGCACCTTCAGTCCCAACTTTCAGAGCCTCCTTGAACGACATTGTGCCACGCTCGCCAAGGTGCTCTAACAAAGCCCAATCTCGATCGGTTAACCTCTCACAGCCGGGTATCGAGCTCAGCCGATTGGCCCAGCTCAGGCGTATCTTCTTTGCAAAACCCATCATCGCCCGCACGACGGCTTCCTTGTGCGGTTCAATCATGCTTTGGATCCCAATGGTTCATTCGACTTCTTCATATCGACTCACAATAACACATATTTCAATTTGATGCAACTCAAAATCGTATAAATGTTACGTTGTTGCAGTTATAACGAATCGTTATGACGCAACCCAGGCACCGCCTTGGATTCACAACCATTGATGAACCAAGCAGTTACGTCCTTTCTGCGGCCAGTGAGGTTCTGGTTCGCAAGGGCGTCGCCTATGGTCTCACACGCATTCTGTTAGCAAATTTGGAGCATGGCACCGCAGGCAATCGACCGTTGGTGCCGAAATTTACCCGAGCAAAACTCGTACAAATATGCGAACTTCACAGATTCTCGCGTTCGTGAGATCGCTCAAGTGGTGCAACTGAGTCTTTCCGGCGTTCACCGGAACGCTTAAAACGTTCAACAGAACGCTTAAAACGTTCAACAGAAACGTTCTGGTGTTCAACAGAACGCTTAAAACGTTCAACAGAATGCTTCCGGTGTTCAACAGAACGCTTAAAACGTTCAACAGAAACGTTCTGGTGTTCACCGGAACGCTTAAAACGTTCAACAGAATGGTTCCGGTGTTCAACAGAACGCTTCCGGCGTTCACCGCAACGGCGAAAACGTCAACCGGAGGGGTGAGGGAGGTCCGGGAAGCCTTCGCCGTCCACCGATCGCGGCAGAAAAAAACGCCGGGCGGTGGCAAGCCACACGCCCAGCGCTTCCGGGGGTCAGAGGGAATCGCCTTGCCACTCGATCGGCAGATCATAGATATCCGGCGTGTCGACCATTAGATTCAACGGACCAATCTTAGCCCGTTGCTCGATGTCGCCAATTGTGCGAAAAAAAGCTTCTAACGGGCCTTCACAGTCGATCCCCAAGTCCCGCGCCATCCCTACAAGCTCTCGAAGACTGTCGAAACTGATGCATACGCCGGGCGAGTCATCAGGCTGGCCAAGTGCCTTGCGAGCCGTTGCGATTTGGGCACTAGCCATCGCTCGTGCGTGCGACGGGATGTGCAGCCTCTCCCCGAGCGCAATGGTCCGTAGGCGCTCCGAGAGGACAATTACGGTATGGGGCAGCGAGTGTGCTTGGAGGTACTCACGCTGTTCAACGAATGATTCCCATGTCAGGCCCACATAATTCAGCAGCGGCTCGGCCCGAAACACGCGCCACACGATAAGTAGACCATCCGAAATCCTGTCTTGAATAAGAATGGCGTTCAGCGCACAGCTTTCTCCTCGTATTTTCGCCTTGACCATCGTTGCGAGATTTCCGAATTGATATGTCCGCTCAACCGCGTTGACCAGCTCTGAAAACTTTTGAAGTGTCTCTCTATCCACGCTCACGAAGTTCACTTTCTGGCTTGCCGTCTATGACGTGCCAAATGCTATGCTGAAGCTGTCAAGGGGCGGGCGCTGCATGGACTTGAAGGCGCGATGGAACCCGGGTGCGCCTGTCTCGAGTCATTGGGTAGAGGTCCCAATGTCGGGCGGGTACCGCGTCCACTTCGAGGTTCTGGAGGAGGTCGTACTTCTCAACCAAAGGGTGAAACTTTTCGTAGCCGTACCGCGAGAGGCAGTTGTAGAGAAGAAGCACCATCTCCGGCTGGGATAATTGTGCCCGCAAAATCCTTACATAAGTCTGTTTGTCGATCCCGGCAGCCGCCGGTGCGTTGTCGATGAATCTCGCAATCTGGTACATCATTCGGAAGTAATGCCCTACGACGTCGCCGTGATGCATGTAGAAAACGGCGTAGTTCTCGTCGATGGCGTTGAGGAGGCTCTCATCGTCGTCCCGATTGTGCTCGGTGAGAGCCAATCCATCCTCTATCGTTGATTTGAGATTATTGCTAAGGTCGCGCAGCGCTGCTCGGCCATGGCGCCATCGCTCGGGTTGCGGAAACGCCGGCGCGTTGAAATGCTCGTATTTGATTGTCCTCTGAATCGCGACGAGTTCGACGGTGTCCTGCAAGGTTCTGAGCATGTCGAAAAACACCGTCTGGAATTCTCTCCTCGCGCCCACCATTCGTTGCGATTCAAGTTCGCGCTGGGCGTCCTTGTTGGCCTGTCGCTGGAGGGCCAACTCTTCTCGCTGAAACCAGATGGCAGCGAACACACCCGCAAAGGCAAGCCCCGAGAAGAGCGCGTTGATGGCTCCGAATTGGTCGCCGAATTCGCCGGGTTTGAGTCTGTTGGCGGCGACATCAATCCCGGGCAAATACTGGAGTAGGAATCCATTTGCGCACCAGAAGCAAATAACCCCTAGGGCGACGAGAGAAATCACGACCCATCGGTTCATCGGAAGACTCCTGAAGTTGTAGCGTCTGCGCTGCGGCCCATGCTGTCAATCCCCGATGGTGGCTTCCTCCCCCACCTCCGCGTTCCCGGCGGTTCACATGCTTTCCTCTGTGTTCTCTGTGCCTCTGTGGTTCAAATGTTTGCCCCCTGGGTTCCCGCCTGCGCGGGAATGACAGCGCACCCTTGACACCTCGACACCTTTCCCCGGGGGCACGCCTTTGGTCCGCACAGCAGACCCTACGACTCGATCGCACCTTCGGGGGCGCTTCCAGAGTCGATCCCAGGGGCGCCCTCGGCAGTGCGGACCAGAGCGCGCACGGGCACGATCTCGCGGGCGAGGCCGATGAGGGCGAGGCCGCGAATCATCCAGTAGGTCATGTCGATTTCGAACCAGCGCCGGCCGTGGGCGGCGGCGCGCTGGTCGCCGTGGTGGTTGTTGTGCCAGCCTTCGCCGAAGGAGAGAAGCGCCACCCACCAGAGGTTGGTGGAGCGATCCCGAGTGTCGTAGTTGCGATAGCCCCAGGTGTGGGCGGCGGAGTTGACGAACCAGGTGGTGTGATAGACCGCCACGGTGCGCACGCCCATGCCCCAGAGAAACCACGAGAGGGCGCTGGTCTCAAAGCCCATGCGGGCGAACCACCAGCCCCCGAGCAGGCACAGCACTGCGGCGATGATCTGGGGCAGGAGGTAGAAGCGGGAGATGAGGCGGATGCCGGGATCGCGGCAGAGATCGCGGGCGGCGTCGGCGGCGTTGTAGCTGGTCATGGCGCCCTGGTTTTTCATGAGGCACCAGAAGACGTGCGACCAGGCGAAGCCGTGATTGGGGGTGTGGGGGTCGGCGTCGTGGTCGGAGTGCTTGTGGTGCAGCCGGTGCGTGCCCACCCATTGCACGGGGGTGCCCTGCGACGCCATGCAGCCGATGGCGGTGAGCGTGTATTCGAACCACTTGGGCGTCTGGAACGAGCGATGGGTGAGCAGGCGGTGGTAGCAGAGGGTGATGCCCACGGTGCCGGTCAGAAAGCTGAGCCCGAGGAAGACGATGAACGCGCTCCACGAGAAATAAAACGGCGCTGCCAGGGCGCAGAGGTGGAAGACGGCGATGGCGATGGTGACGGGCCAGTCGAGATCGCGCAGCCGCCAGCGACGGCGGGCGGCAGTGGGGCTGGATGGTTGGGTCATTCGTCGAGGGGCACGGGCGCTGCGGGGATTCGAACGCCGGCGCCCGCCGGGGCGGGGCAGCGCTGAGGCGCTCGTCGACGCCACAGTATAGGTCGCCGGGGCTGCCGGCGACAGGACGGAATCGGGCCGGCTATCATGCCGCTTCTTCAAGCCAGAGTTTGCACGTCAACGGCTCTGCCCGGTCCGGCACGTCTGCCCAATCGGAACCCCCACTGACGGTCCCGAAAGGACACACGTATGGCGACAGGCACCGTTTCAAAATTCACCGACGAAAAGGGCTTCGGATTCATCTCTCCCGATGATGGCGGCAAGGATGTCTTCGTGCATCATTCCGACATTCAGATGGACGGCTACAAGTCGCTCCAGGCGGGCCAGCGCGTGAAGTTCGACCTGACCCGAGAGGCCAAGGGCCCCAAGGCGTCGAACGTCACCGTCATCTGATCTGATCAACCTTCGAGCAATCGAGCCGCCGCAGCCCCTTGGGCTGCGGCGATTTTTTTGCCCCCCCACTCAGTCTCTTCGTCTCTCAGTCTCTCAGTCTCTTTCTTTCTCCCCTATCATCGCCCCCATGAAGATCCACGAATATCAGGCCCGACAGTTGCTTGCCGATGCCGGGGTGGCGGTGCCGCCGGGGGCGATGGTGCAGACGGTCGACGATGCCCAGGCGGAGGCGAAGAAGTTGTTTGATGCCGGGGCTTCGCAGGCGGTGGTGAAGGCCCAGGTGCACGCCGGCGGCCGGGGCAAGGCGGGGTTTGTGAAGCTGGTGAAATCGGCCGCGGAGGCCCGCGACGCCGCCAAGTTCATGTTGAGCAACCGAATGATCTCGCCCCAGACCCCGCCGGAGGGACTGGAGGTGAAGCGGCTGCTGGTGGCGAGCGCGGTGGATATCGCCAAGGAGTATTACCTCGCGATTACGGTGGACCGCTCGAGCAACACCAACACGCTGATCGCCTCGGCCGAGGGCGGCGTGGAGATCGAAGCGGTGGCGGCGAAGAACCCCGATGCGATTCTGAAACAGCGGCTGCATCCGTTGATGGGGTTGCAGAGCTGGCAGGCCCGCGACATGGCGTTTCGCCTCGGCTTCAAGGGCAAACAGGTGAACCAGGCGGCGGATCTCATGATCAAGCTGGCCAAGGTGTTCAAGGAGACCGATGCCAGCCTCGCGGAGATCAACCCCCTGATCGTGACGCCGCCGACGGCAGCCCATCCGGATGGGCAGGTGCTGGCGATCGACGCCAAGTTCAACTTTGACGACAACGCCATGTTTCGCCACAAGGACATCGCGGGCATGTTCGACCCCGCCGAGGAAAACCCCGCGGAGATTCGCGCCAACACCTTCGGGCTGTCGTATGTGGCGCTGGATGGCAACATCGGCTGCCTGGTGAACGGCGCGGGGCTGGCGATGAGCACGATGGACATCATCAAGCACCACGGCGGCGAACCCGCGAACTTCCTCGATGTGGGCGGCAGCGCCACCGAGGAGGCGGTGACCGAGGCGTTTCGGATTATTCTGAGCGATGGACGGGTGAAGGGCGTGCTGGTCAACATCTTCGGCGGCATCATGCAGTGCGACCGCATCGCCCGGGCGATTACCGCCGCAGCCAAGCAGGTGGGATTCAAGGTGCCCCTGGTGGTGCGGCTGGAGGGAACCAACGTGGATGAAGCACGCAAGATTCTCAACGAGTCGCGCAAGGACATTCCCACCATGCAGACCGCGGCCGACCTGACCGATGCAGCGCAGAAGGTGTGCAAGGCGGTGGCGTAGGGCAGGGTTCGACCCTGCCGAGGGTGGGGCGGGCGTCTCGCCCGCCGATGAGCAATGAACGGCTGAGGCGGAACACGTGGCGCGAAAACGATTCGATCCCACGCTGGCCCTTGGCGGGAAGAGCCCGGAACCCCCGGATTCGCCGTCGGCTGATCGGCCGTTGATGGTGTCGCAGGTGGGCGAGCTGGTGCGATCGGTGTTGGAGATGGGGATTCCCGGGCCGATCCGCGTGATCGGCGAGGTCAGCAATCTCAACGCCCGCAACCACTGGTATTTCTCGTTGAAGGATGAGAACGCGGTGATTCAGTGCGTGGCGTGGGCGTCGACGGCCGCGAAGCTCGGCCCCGCCCCCGCCGACGGCGAGCAGATCATCGCGCGAGGCACGATCAGCCACTATCCGCCGCAGGGGAAGACGCAGTTGTATGTGACGGCGATCGAACGGGTCGGCGCGGGGCTGCTGGAGCAGAAGTTTCGAGCGCTGTGCGAGGACCTGCGTCGGCTGGGCTATTTCGATGAGGCGCGAAAGAAGCCGCTGCCGGTCTTTCCACGGCGGGTGGCGGTGATTACCTCGAAGACCAGCGCTGCGGTGCGCGATGTGATCGCCACCATGAATCATCGCTGCAAGGCGGTGGAGTTGTTGATCGTGGATGTTCGTGTGCAGGGCGAGGGCAGCGCAGCCCAGGTGGCGGGCGCGATTCGCTGGGTGGATTCGAACAGGGTGAAGCTGGGCGTTGACGCGATGATCGTCACCCGCGGCGGCGGCTCGATCGAGGACCTGTGGGCGTTCAACGAACGGATTGTGGCGGATGCCGTGTTCGGCGCTTCGCTCCCGGTGGTGGCGGCGATCGGCCACGAGTCGGACATTACAATTATTGAGTTGGTCGCGGATGTGCGCGCTGCCACACCAACGCAGGCGGCGATGCGGCTCTGCCCGGATGGCGCGGAGCTGTTGCGACAGGTGGAGTTTCTCTCGTCGCGGCTTCGCGGGGTGATGGGCCGGCGCGTGGAATTGGAGCGGCGGAGGGTTGATGGACTGGCGAGAAGCGAGATTCTGCGCCGGCCGAAGGCGCTGATCGATCGACACGCCGAGCGGTTGCGGTCCATGGCTGCAGCGCTGCGGCAATCGATTCGCCTGCGCCTGGCGAACGAATCGCACCGTATCGAGCGGCTGGCAGTGCGGCTGCGGCCGGATACCACCGCCGTGTTGCAGCAGGGACGACTTGATGCTCTCGCAGCGCGGCTCGATCGGGCGATGCAAAGTCGGATCGGCGGTGCCGAGGTCCACCTTCGCGCGCTCGAGCGGCATCTGGCAGCACTGGGGCCCGAATCCATTCTTTCCCGCGGGTTCTCATACACGATGAAATCCGGCGGCGGACTGGTGCGGTCGATCGCGGATGTCGGACCCGGCGAGGGGCTGGAGACCCGGGTTGCTGACGGCGTGATTCACTCCGTGGTGGGCGGTACAGCCACACGGCGAAGGGCGCAGAAAGGCCTGCCCGCGGCGGATCAAATGGACCTCTTCGAGAAGGGCGGGTAGATTCGCGGACCATGTCGAAGCGCCGAGGCGATGTTCAGCCAGCTCCGGAGAAGCTTTCATATGAGCAGGCGGTGACCGAGCTGGAAGCCATCATCGACCGGATCGAGCAGGGCGAGGTGGGCCTCGAAGAGAGCCTGACCCAATTTCGCCGGGGTGAAGCCCTCCTGAAGCGCTGTCGCAGCATCCTTGAGGTCGCCGAACAGCAGGTTCGCGAGGTTGAAAGGGATTCGAGTCCGACCGGCACCGCAGGCATCGAAGATGATGAACCCGATGCCGATATCACCTCGGACGATCCCGCTCCGTTCTAGATCAGAACCCCCCGCCCATGCTGCTCGCGACGTCCTCGTACATCGTCTGGAACTGGGCGCCTCACGTTGTCACGGCGGCATTCATCTTCGCCTTTGGTGCCTGCGTCGGCAGCTTTATGAACGTGGTCATCTTCCGGCTTCCCGCGGGAATCAGCATCATCTCGCCCCCCAGCCGCTGCCCCACGTGTGGAGCCCGGCTGACCTGGCGCGAGAACTTCCCGATTCTCGGCTGGCTGGTTCTGCGCGGGAAATGCAGGTGGTGCAGAGTCGGAATATCACCGCAATACATGATCGTGGAGGTGCTCACGGCCGTGCTTTTCGCGGCGATCTACCTGGCGTATTTCCTGCCTACCCGGGATATGCCGTGGTGGAACGAGATCGGCGGACCGTGGTGGTCGCTGATGGGTCCGGGGCGGGCCTCTCCGGCGCTGATCCTCACACTATTCATGATCGCCGGGCTGGTGGCAATGACCGCGATCGACGCCCGAACGTTCACGATCCCGCTTCCAGTACCGCTTTGGGTCACGATCTGTGCAGTTGCAGGATGGACGATTCAGGGCTTCATCCCGCCCAGCTATCGCGCTCTGGAGCATTGGCCGATTCAAACGGTGGAATGGCGCGGGTTCGCAACAGCCTGCGGGGGCGTGCTGGGAATCGCGATCAGCTATGCATTGCTTCGCACCGGAAGGCTTCGTTATTCGTTCAGTGATTACGCCCAATTTGCGTCGACGAGTGCTGTGCCCCCCCCACTCAATACAGACACCGCGTCGGCCTTTGAACTCTTCTATGCCATTCCGGTCATTGCCGGATTGCTCACACTCGGTTTCTTTGGCTGGGTTTGGGCGGTAGCGGTGTTTGCCGCATCGGTCCTCAGCCTGGTGATCCTCAGCCGGCGATTCAGACCCGGCTCGATTCGCGATGAGGCGGATCCAACCGGAGTCCTGGCTCCGGATTATCCGCATGCACGCCGCGAGATGCTGGTTGAGCTTCTGTATCTGGCACCCTGCATCCTCGGCTTGGCGCTGGGATGGTTCCTGGGACCAGCCCTGCCACATGAAGCCGCACCGCCTTGGGTCCACGGCTTGGGCGGCTCCATGATGGGCTACCTTGTCGGAGGGGGGTTGGTTTGGGGAATTCGGATCCTGGGGACACTGGCCTTCGGCCGTGAAGCCATGGGCCAGGGCGATATTCACATGCTGGCTGCCATTGGTGCAGTCCTTGGCTGGGAGGATGTGCTCTGGATCTTCTTCCTCGCGGCCTTTGTGGCCTTTGGCTGGATGCTGGTCAGTTCACTGGCGATCAGGATGGTCGGCGGGCTGCGCCGCGAACTGCCCTTCGGACCTCATCTAGCCCTGGCCACGCTACTCTTGATGTTCGCCAGGCCGGCATTCAATGACCTGCGACACGTGCTCTTGCCGGGGGTATCTCCGCCGCCATCGGTCCAGCAGCGAACGACTCGACGATCATTCCCGGCGGCTCCACGTGATTCGTTGTCCACAGCCACTCAGAATGCCGATTCGCACCCTCTCTGTGCAGCCGGGCGGACTGGACAACCGATCTAGATGGGGTTGAAATACTGATTCCACTGGAGGGCCTGTATGCGGGCCTCTCCATGTCGTGATACACCTCTCCGCATGACTGGCAAGAAGAAAGGATGCTTCGAAATGGCGCTCACATGGCGAAATGTTGGAATGGGACTGGTGGCCGCAGTGCTGCTTATGACCGGCTGCGACAACAAGAAGAAGAACGAAAACGCGATGCTGCAGGAGGAGAACAACACCCTTCGCCTTCAGCTCGAGGACCAGCGCCGAGCCACAGACGCCGCTGAGCAGCGGGCACGCGATGCCGCCGCAGCGCAGGCCGAGGCCGAGCGCAAAGCACAGGAGATGGCCGCCAAGGGGGGAAGCTCGTCATCGGGTTCGGGTGGAATGTCGGGCGATGGCTTTGACTCCATCGGCGGGGTCGAGGTTCACCGCGGAGCGGGCATGGTTGAAGTGACGGTGTCCGGAGACGTCCTCTTCGACAGCGGAAGGGCCACGCTCAAGTCCGCCGCCAAGAAGACGCTTGATCAGGTCGCCAAGGTACTTACTTCTCAATATCGAAATCAGCCCGTCATGATCGAGGGTCACACTGATACCGACCCGATCAAGAAGAGCAAGTTCAAATCAAACTACGAGTTGGGCTTGGCACGAGCCAACGCCGTGGCGGATTACCTGAGCCAGCATGGCGTTTCGTCAAGCCAGATCAGCGTGTCCAGCGCAGGCGCTGACCAGCCGAAGGCGACGAAGGCGGCCAGTCGGCGCGTCGAAATCTCCGTGGCCACTCAGTAATACTCAGATCCCCTGGTGCAGATCAAGGCGCGGCTCACAAGGCCGCGCTTTTTCATTCCAATCCACTCGATCGCTGGACGGTTATCTCGACCCGGCTTCACGGATCTGCCGGGCGATCCGATCTCGCGCCTGGGGCGAGAGCGTTTCCTTCACGGATGTTCCGATTCGTGCCGCCGCCTGGCGCAACGTGCGAATCTGGTCCCGATATCGCCGACATGGGGAACAGAACAGCGTGTGCATAAAGATGAGAACCCGGTGCCTGAACGCGAGGCGGCGATCTTCGGCTTCGGATATGAGTTCAGTGATGCGGCGGCAAGACATGGAATTATGGACTCATTCAAGGCTTCGCCGGTTTCCGGCCGGCGAGTGACCGCTCCAGACATTCTCGCAGCGCGGTACGAGCCCTGTAAAGCATCGTCCAGATGTTTGTCGGGGTTGTGTCAAGGACCTGACAAAGCTGTTCAACCTCAATCTGGGCGTGTTCGCGAAGCAAGAATGCTTCGGCAATCCGCGGAGGGAGGCTCGCCAGACAGGTTCGCAAGGCATCTGCAACCTCTCGACGTTCGAGGTCGGAATCTGTAAGCCCCCAGGTTTGGGGCGAGTTCTGCCACTTCCCGGAACTCTTGAAGGCTCTTTCCACGACCTCGGCGAGCACATCCGAAGCCCGCTCGGCCACGGCACGCCGGCGAAAATGGTCGACGATCTTGTGCCGAAGGATGCCGATGAGCCACGTCCTCCGTGACGACCGACCGTCGAACGACGCTCGCTGCATCATGGCGGCCAGAAGCGTGTCCTGCACCAGATCCTCTGCGACCTCCCGTTGTCGCAGATGCACCATGGCAAACGACATGAGCGCATCGCCGTGCTCCGAAAGCCAGTCGAGAGGATCATCCTGAATCGCATCGCTCATGGGTATTGAGACTCGATCCATAGGCTTGAATCGCTCGAGGAGCAAACCCTCCGGTCCTGCAAACGTCTCAGCCGGGATCGACCCGGAGCTCCGTCCACGCGCCCAGGAAAGCTCGATCACGCAGGGCTGGCTATTGACTCCATCACCTGCTGAATGATTCGCCTCGTCGTCGCTGAGTCACCGGAGTGCATGTACGTCTTGCTCACCACGCGATGGGCACACACCGGCAGAACATTCGAAACGACGTCCTCCGGTATGCAGTGATCGCGCCCGTGCATCACCGCCGTCGCGCGGGCGGCCGATGCCAAGGCCAGGCTCCCACGAGGACTCACGCCTACCTGAAGATCCTCGGCATCCCGCGTCGCGGACGCCAGGGCGATCACGTAATCGACCAGCGATTGATCCATCCGTACCTGGTCAACCCGTTCCTGCAAGGCCATCAATTCGTCGCCCGACATCACCGGCTCAAGGGTGCGCAACGACGTTCGCGCCGGCTGCTTCAGCAGAATCCTCGATTCGTCGTCGGGTGATGGATAGCCCAGACTCACCCGCATCAGGAAACGATCAAGTTGATTCTCGGGCAGGAAATACGTCCCCTCGAACTCATAAGGATTCTGCGTTGCCACCACCATGAACGGCTGCGGAAGCGGGTGCACCGTCCCCTCCGCGCTCACCGTCGCCTCGGCCATGGCTTCAAGCAGCGCGGATTGAGTTCGCGGCGTCGTCCGGTTCACTTCGTCGGCCAGCACGAAGTTCGCGAAAATGGGGCCCCTCTTGAACTCAAACTGTCCGGATTCACGCTGATACACACTCACCCCGGTGATGTCCGATGGCAGCAGGTCGGGTGTGCACTGAATTCTCGAAAACGTGCAATGCAGGCTTCGCGAAAGGGCCTGAGCCAGAACCGTCTTGCCGACTCCGGGCACATCCTCGATCAGGACATGGCCGCGAGCAAGCAGACAGGTCATCACCCGGTCCACCGCGGACGCATTACCCATATACACACTGGTGATGTTGGCACGAAGCTTCTGAATCAGGTCGAGCACGGGCGGAGTATATCGCGGCGGCGATGCAACTCCCCGGCTTCGGAGAATTTCCGGCTGAAGCGGCAGCCCGGTCGTTTCGTCGATACCCTTACAGTTGTGTCCGATTCTGCGCCCACCCCGAGATCCTCCTCCGAGGGCCTTGGCGAACTGATCATTTCGAAGCATGTCTCGTGCCGGCGCTGTGGATATGACCTCATCGGTCTGAATCACCGATCTCACTGCCCGGAATGTGGCCTGGATGTCTGGGAGACCGTTACCCACATTGTCGATCCATCCGCCGAGCGATTCCCGAGACTTCGAAATCCCGTACGCGTCGGAAACGGCCTGCTTGCATTGATGTTGTGCATCCTTCTCGCCGCCATGCTGCAGGTGGCTGGGGCGGCGGGCGACCGTGTGGAAGATCTCCATGGGATCGCCTCCAACATTGCGCGATCGATTCCCAATTGGATTGGTTTGGCTTCATTGATTCCCGCAATCGGGGGGCTCATTGCCATCGCCGTCATCGCCACTCCACCACCCGAAGAACCGTCTCAGGGAGTTCGGGCCGACGTGCGGCGGCTCTGGATCGGGCTGCTGGGTTGGGCGCTGCTCTCGAGCCTGGTGCCGCTGGTACCGAGTGCCGATTCGCAGGAGCTGCTTCCGCTCTTCGGAAGACTCATGGCGGCGCCGTTCGCCATTATCGGTTTGCTTGGACTTCGGGGCCTTCTCAAGGCGATCGGCCAACGCAGTCGCAGCTACCGGAGGCTCAAGGGTGGTCGGCAGAGCATCGATGTCCTGATGGCAGCGCAGGTCGCCCGCGTCTCCTCCATCTTGCTCATTCTGTATGCCGAATTGGGTGTTCCCCAACCAGACTTGAGGGACTTTGGCAGGGTTATCATGGTCGCCACGGCACTCTTGATGATCATCGGCCTGATCTACCTCGTTGGGAATGTCTGGCTCATTCGGCAGAGCCTGGTCCGACCGCCAGCGGGGTTGAATGAGATCGTCTCGAGGCCGACGGCCTTGCGGTAACCCGACCTGTCGAGTGATTCAGTTGCAGGCTGCCGCCTCCTGAGCGCAGTAGAGATCCCACTGGGTCGTGCAGCAATACTCATCCTGAGCGCAAACGATGGCGCAACATGCCGAATCATTGCATGCCGCATGTGGGTGCGCCACGCTGCACGAGCCCGATGCTTCGCCGCAGGCCTCCGGCGCGCTGCACAGTCCGGTGCAGAACTCCGCGGCCAGCGCGGCACAGCACTGATCCCACGAATCATTGCAACACGTCGGATCGACGGCACAGACCGCCGCCATGCACTCCGGATTAGCGCATCCGGGATTGTCGTGGGTCTCACAACAGTCATAGATCAGCAGATACGCGCTGCACCCATCGGTTCCGAACGAAAGCAAGAGCAGCGCCAAATCGCCGTGGCCAATGACCCCGTTGCAGTCGAGATCGCCTGGGAATCCGGGTGGGCCGGCGATCCCCCAGAAACCGAGGAGAATTGCCAGATCGACGCCGTTCACATTGCCGGAACCGTCGATATCCGCCGGACAGGGAGGCAACTCAACGCACACTTCCTGGCAATCGGGAACGCCGTCGTTGTCAGAATCCGTGGGATCGTCGGGTACACCGCACCCGCACACTCCGGGCCCCGTCTTCGTTGGATCCAGATCGCAATCGTCGTCGCAATCATTGACGCCGTCATCGTCGGCGTCGGCGGTGGGATCACAGTTGCATGGGTCACCGCTTCCCTCACAGGCATTGCCGACTCCATCGCGATCATCATCCGCCTGATCCGCGTTGGCAATGGCAGGACAGTTGTCACACGCGTCGCCCACACCATCCTCATCAACATCCTGTTGATTCGGATTGAACACCCCTGGACAGTTGTCGACATCGTCAAAAGCGCCATCCCCATCTGAATCATCACAGGTATCGCCGATGCCGTCGTCGTCGGTGTCATTCTGATTTGGATTGAATACCGCAACGCAGTTGTCGCAGGCGTCACCGACACCGTCCATGTCGGTATCCGACTGATCCGGATTGGCAACCTCGACGCAGTTGTCGTTGCGGTTCACGACGCCGTCATCATCGGTGTCGCGCTCGCACACATCGCCGATGCCATCGCCATCTCCATCCTCCTGATCCGGATTGACAACGTTCGCACAGTTGTCGCATTCATCACCGATGCCGTCCCGATCGGTATCGACCTGTTTCGGATTCACGACCAAGGGACAATTGTCGCAGGCATCTCCGACGTCGTCTCCGTCCTGGTCCAACTGGTCGCGATT
This sequence comes from uncultured Isosphaeraceae bacterium, assembly GCA_964407695.1. Lineage (GTDB taxonomy): Bacteria > Planctomycetota > Phycisphaerae > Phycisphaerales > SM1A02 > CAYOWQ01. Next base: position 290,247 of record CAYOWQ010000002.1, read on the forward strand.
GGCATTGTCCGGGCAGTTGTCGCATGCATCCGCCACGCCGTCACCGTCGGTATCTCGCTGATCCGGGTTCGGAATTTCCGGACAATTGTCCATGCAATCCCCGACACCGTCATCGTCGCCGTCGATGTCCTTCTCGCCGCAGCCGCATAATCCCGGAATCGTCTTCTCTTCGTCACTCGGGCAACCGTCGTAGCAGTCGGGGTGCCCGTCCCCATCCGAATCCGGATCGTCGCAATGGCAGTCCGCCGGTGCACCGGTGATCGAAACCTGCAGTTGCCCCCACGTAATGTCCAGTCCGGGCAGGCCGAACACGATGGTCGCTGCGTCTCGGCTCGCCGGACTCGCGTTGCATTCCACCACAATTGGCGGGTTGTGTGCTGCATAGATCGCTTCAATCCCCAGGCAAATGGTTTGAGCGCATTGAAGGATTGACTGGCTTCTCGTGATCTCGAAGCACGGAATGATCGCATCGAAGCCCACGTATGGATCATTCGGACCTGAGGATTCGTGGTGCGCCCGCGGCCAGATCGTCATCTTCGTGCCCGCCGGGCAGTCGCCGGAGATGGTCATGACGAATTTTCCATTCACCAGCGTGCCGACAAAGAGGCCATCATTCAAACCCGCGGCACCGCCCGATGTCGGCGTGAACACCGTGTCGGTCATGATGCCGGGCTTGTCGGTCTGCCACACCCAAGGTCCCCCACCGATGGCTGCGTTGGCGACATTGATCAACGGGTATTGCCCCTCACCGACGCCCGCCATCACGTGAACCGTTCCCGTTCCTGCAGGAACGGGCCCCACCTGCGTCACCAGCCCGCCTTCGGTCACGCTCAACACCCGAAATGCCAGTGCGTAGGGGCTTCCTTCCACCATGCCAACAACGCAGTAGTCCGCCGGATCCGCACTTGGAAACGACCCGCCGACGGTAACCGTCGTGCCCGACCCGCCTTCCTTGGGGAAAACCTCGTTCACGCCAAGACACAGATTGAGGTCAACCGGCCCCCAGTCGCTCAATAGAAGGCCAAGGTCCGCCCCATCGACGCCCCCATCCCCGTTCAGATCGGCCAACCCATCGCGGCCCCAAGAACTCAACAGCAACCCAAGGTCAGCGCCATCCACCAGGTCGTCGCCGTTCAGGTCGGCGGGAATGCAAGGTGAACCGCCCACGGCCGCCGAGGCTGCCGTCGCGATCGTGCACAACCCGGCCACGGCCCATCGACACTGCATTCGGCTCATCTCTACTCCCTCACGAACAACGACGATCCGTCGCTGATTCAATCCATCGTATCGCGTGCGATCGCTGATTGGCACCGCCGACTGTCAGTTTGGCAGGCCGGGCCGCTTTATCGCCCATCCGTTGTCAAAGCGGCGGCACCAAAGTCACCATGGTCCATGTCGCAACCATCTGCAAAATATGTGTTTATAGACATCTTCCCATGACAACACGGCTGGCGCGATATTTGTAGCCCACCAGACGACGCTGCAATTTTGCAAGACTTTGCACCCCGTCCTACTTCGACTTTGATCCCTCTATAGGAGATTCGGCTCATGGCCGTAAAGGAACTCGCCTTCGACGTTGACGCCCGACGCAAGCTGCTTGCCGGCGTCGAGAAGCTCGCCGCCGCCGTCAAGAGCACTCTCGGCCCTCGCGGCCGCAGTGCCGTGATCGACAAGTCTTGGGGAGGCCCCACCGTCACCAAGGACGGCGTCACCGTTGCCGAGGAGATCGAACTTCGCGACAAGGTTGAGAACATGGGCGTCCAGCTTGTGAAGCAGGCGGCCTCCAAGACCAGCGAAGACGCCGGCGACGGCACGACCACCGCCACGGTGCTCGCCGAAGCCCTCTTCAAGGCCGGCCTGAAGCAGATCACCGCCGGTGTCGATGCCAATGCCCTCGTTCGCGGCATGCGAAAAGGTGTCGAGGCCGTCGTTGAGCAGATTCAGTCGATGGCCAAGCCCATCGACCTCAAGCGCAAAGATGAAATCGCTGCGGTGGCAACCATTTCCGCCAACAACGATACCGAGATCGGGAAGATCATGGCCGACGCCTTCGAGAAGGTTGGCAAGGACGGCGTGATCACCGTTGAAGAAGGCAAGAGCCTCGAGACCTATGTCGATGTGGTTGAAGGCATGCAATTCGATCGCGGCTATCTCAGCCCGAATTTCGTCACCAACGCCGACGACATGACCGTCGAGTTCGACAAGCCGCTGATCCTCATTCACGAAGACAAGATCGATTCGATTCAGAAGCTCATCCCCTTCCTGGAGAAGGTGATGGACGCCAAGAAGCCCCTCGTGATCATCGCCGAAGAGGTTTCCGGCGAAGCCCTCTCCACGCTCGTGATCAACAAGCTTCGCGGCGTGCTCAATGTCTGTGCTGTGAAGGCGCCCGGTTATGGAGATCGCCGCAAGGCCATGCTTCAGGACCTCGCGGTGCTTACCGGCGCTACCGCCATCATGAAGGACCTTGGCATCGAGCTCGACAAGGTCACCCTGCAGCAGCTGGGCCAGGCCAAGAAGGTCGAGATCGACGGTGACAACACCACCATCATCGAAGGCGCCGGCTCCACCAAGGACATCAAGTCCCGCATCGAGCAGATCCGCCGCGAGATTGAACTCACAGATTCCGACTACGACCGCGAGAAGCTTCAGGAGCGTCTCGCCAAGCTTGCCGGCGGCGTGGCCCAGATCAACGTCGGTGCTGCTTCCGAGAGCGAACTCAAGGAAAAGAAGGCCCGCGTTGAGGACGCCCTTCACGCCACCCGCGCTGCGGTTGAGGAAGGCATCGTGCCGGGAGGTGCGGTGTCGTTCGTTCGGGCTATCTCTTCTCTCGATAAGGCCCGCAAGGCGTGCAAGGGTGACGAAGCGTTCGGCGTCGACGTCGTGAAAGAGGCACTCACCGTGCCGCTGCGCACCATCGCCGACAACGCCGGCGAAAAGGGCACCGTCGTCGTCGCCAAGGTGAGCGAACTCACCGGCGCCAACGGTTTCAACGCCCTCACCCGTGAATACACCGACCTGCTCAAGGCCGGCGTCATCACGCCCGCCAAGGTCGATCGCACCGCGCTGCAGAATGCCGCGTCCGTCGCCGGGCTCCTCCTCACCTGCGATTGCATCGTCACCGAAGCCCCGAAGGAAAAGGATGATCACGCCGGACACGACCACGGCCATGGCCACGGCGGCGGCATGCCGGGCATGGGCGGAATGGGTGGCATGGGCGGGATGGGATTCTGATCAATCAATAAGTTGCACCCCGCACCCATGCGTGCGGGTGCGGTTCGACATACAGCACACTCTCTCGGAGACAACTCTCAATGGCCGTCAAGCCCCTCGAAGATCGCATTCTCATCAAGCCCCTCGACCCCGAAACCAAGACCTCTTCAGGCATCTTCCTGCCCGAATCGGCCAAGGAGAAGCCCATGCAGGGCAAGGTGGTCGCCTGCGGCCCCGGCAAGATGCTCGACAACGGCGAACGCGTCAGCGTCTCGGTCAAGGTCGGCGACACTGTCGTCTTCGGCAAGTACGCCGGAACTGAAATCGAGATCAAGAACGTGTCCCACGTGATCATGCGCGAGAGCGAACTGCTCGGCGTGATCGAGAAGTAATTTCCGAAGGCATCGAGTCACTCAGGCAACAAAGAGAACCATGACCAGCAAACAAATGAAGTTCGACTCCGCCGCCCGCATCGAGTTCAAGCGCGGCGTTGAGAAGATTGCCCAGGCCGTCGCCGTCACCATGGGCCCCACCGGACGCAATGTCGTCATCCAGAAGTCCTTTGGCGGTCCCACAGTCACAAAGGACGGCGTCTCCGTGGCCAAGGAAGTGGAACTCCCCCAAGCCTTTGAAAACATGGGCGCGAAAATGGTGCATCAGGTCGCCAAGAAGACCGCCGATGTCGCCGGCGACGGGACGACCGCGGCCACCGTGCTCGCCAATGCCATTTTCTCTTCGGGCCTTAAGCACATCACCTCCGGCGCCAACGCCGTGGCCGTGCAGCGAGGCATCAACGACGCGGCCGCCGCCGCCTGCGATGCCATCACGGAAATGGCCCAGAAGTGCAAGGGCAAGAACGACCTCCAGAAGGTCGCCACAGTTTCCGCCAACCACGATGTCCAGATCGGTGAGTTGATCGCCGAGGCGATCGACAAGGTTGGTGCGGAAGGCGTTGTTGAAGTCGAGGAAGGCAAGGCCGCCGAAACCACGCTCGACTATGTCGAGGGCATGGCCTTCGATAAGGGCTTCCTCTCACCCTACTTCATGACCGACCCGAAAAAGGCTGAGTGCGTGCTCGAAAATCCGCTCATCCTGATTCACGAGAAGAAGATTTCAAATCTCGCCGACCTCCTTCCTCTGCTGAACAAGATCGCCACCGGCGGCAAGCCGCTGCTCATCATCGCCGAGGAGGTTGAAAACGAAGCGCTGGCCGCTCTCGTCGTCAACCGACTCCGCGGCGTGCTGCAGGTCTGTGCCGTGAAGGCGCCCGGCTTCGGCGACCGCCGAAAGGCCATGCTCGGCGATATCGCCACGCTCACCGGCGGCACCTTCTTTGCCGAAGATCTCGGCCGCACGCTTGAGGACGTCCAGCTCAACGAGCTCGGCACCGCCAAGAAGGTCGTCATCAACAAGGACGAGACCACCATTATTCAGGGCGCCGGCAAGAAGAAGGACATCGAAGCCCGCGCTGCCCAGATCAAGAACCAGCACGAGAAGTCCACGTCGGATTACGACCGCGAAAAGCTGATGGAGCGACTCGCCAAGCTGACCGGCGGCGTCGCCATCATCTCTGTCGGCGCCCCGACCGAAACCGCCATGAAGGAGCGCAAGGATCGCGTCGACGACGCGCTCCACGCCACCCGGGCGGCCGCGAAGGAAGGATTTGTTCCCGGCGGCGGCGTGGCCTTCATCCGCGCCATCGAAGCAGTTGAAAACGCCAAGAAGAAGGGCAAGGGCGACGAGAAGGTCGGCTATGAAATCGTTGCCGAAGCTCTCGAGTCGTGCTGCAAGCAGATCGCCGAAAACTCCGGAGCCGACGGCGACCTCGTCGTCGAGAAGGTCAAGGAAGGCGGCAAGACTCCTGGATTCGGCTTCAACGCGTCAACCGGCGAATACGAAGACCTCATCAAGGCTGGAATCATCGACCCCGCCCTTGTCGCCAAGACCGCCCTCCAGAACGCGGCCAGCGTTGCCGGCCTGATGCTCACCACTGACGTCGTGATCACCGAGCTGAAGGATGACGCTGAACCGATTGAGGATGCGGTGGCGTAACGAAGTCCGAAGACAGAAGAACGAAGACAGAATCGAGCGGACTTGGGAGACCAAGTCCGTTCTCTTAGAACGAATGCCTACGACTCGCGACTATTACGAAGTGCTCTCGGTGGAAAAGACCGCCAGTGGCGATGAGATCAAGCGATCCTATCGCCGTCTGGCGATGAAGTATCACCCTGATCGCAACCCGGGCGATGCAGAAGCCGAAGCCAAGTTCAAGGAGTGCGCTGAGGCATACGAAGTCCTCGCCGACCCCGAGAAGCGCGCCCGCTACGACCAGTACGGCCATGCCGGCCTGCGCTCTACCCCCGGCCACGATTTCCGCAATATGCATGTCGAGGACATCTTCTCGATGTTCAATGACATCTTCGGCGGCGGCGGTGGATTCGGCGGCCGTGCCCAGGGTCAGCGCCGGGGCGTCGCTCGTGGCTATGACCTTGAGACCGAGGTCGAAATCACCCTCGAAGAAGTTCTCACCGGGTGCGAGCGCGAGGTTGAATTCAAACGTCTCGACGTGTGTCAGACCTGCAAGGGCTCCGGCGCCAAGCCCGGCACCGAACCCGTCAAGTGCCCCACCTGCCAGGGTCACGGCCAGGTCCAGCAGGCCGGTCTCGGCGGCATGTTCCGCATGGTCACGACCTGCCCGAACTGTCGAGGCCGTCGCACCATCGTGGTCGACAAATGTGCCGACTGCCGCGGCGCCGGTCGCGTGAGCCTGAAGCGAAAAATCTCCGTCAAGGTCCCGCAAGGGATCATGGATGGCCAGGTCATTCGCGTGACCGGCGAGGGCGAACCACCGGCTCCGGAGTTGAGCCAGTCCGGCGAAGGCGTTCGTGGCGATCTTCACGTTGTGGTGCGCGTGCAGGATCATGATCGCTTCGAGCGATCCAACGATGATCTGCTCCTTGCCGTCCCCGTCGCATTTGCGCAGGCGGCGCTTGGCGCCAATGTCGAGGTACCCACGCTCGACGGCCCGGCGACCTTCGAGATCCCCGCAGGGTCGCAGCACGGCACCCTGTTCAGGATTCGCGAAAAGGGGCTTCCCAATCTCCGCACGCGACAGCGTGGCGATCTCGTCGTGGTGCTGCAGCTTGTCGTTCCCCAGCGACTCTCCGATTCCCAGAAGAAACTGCTTCAGGAGTATGCCAAGACCGAAAAACTTGATATTGCCCCCGAAAAGCCTTCAATCTGGGACAAGATCAAGGACCAGTTCCGCGGCTGACGGCTGATTTGAAATCTCTCATCCACGTTCTGTCATGAATTCTGATCCAATCAACGGCGCTACCCTCCCTCAAGACATGCATCCGGACGCTGACCAAAACTCTCCCGATCTCGATCAGGCTCACGCCGACGACGATCCCATCGCCCGGCTCACCCTCGAGCGCGACGAGGCGGTCGCCGCCCGCCAGCGCGCCTTGGCCGACTTCCGCAACTTTCAGCGCCGTGCGGAAGAGAATGAATCCCGCGCCCGCACGATGGGAATCTTCAAGGTCGCCCGCAGCCTGGTCACGGTGCTTGACCACTTCGACCTTGCCCTCGCCCACGAACCTGCCAAGGCCACGACCGACCAGATCCTGGCGGGAATGAAACTCATTCGCGACGAAATGGCCAAACTCCTCGAATCCAACGGCGTCTCCGTCATCTCACCGAAGACGGGCGACGAGTTCGATCCCGGCCGTCACGAAGCCGTGATGAAGCAGGCCGCCGATGGCGTCGAGACCGACCATGTCGTCACCATGTTCCAACCCGGTTACGCCATGAACGACCTCGTCATCCGCCCGGCCAAGGTCTCCATCGCTCAGTAATCGTCCGACCGCCCCCACGTCGATCCTCTGCAACCCATGCCCACGTACGACTATCGCTGCACCGCCTGCGGCCATGAATTCGAAGCGTTTCAATCCATGAGCGCCCCCGTGCTGAAGAAGTGCCCGAAGTGCGGCAAGGCGAAGCTCGAACGACTGATCGGCACCGGCGCCGGCATCATCTTCAAAGGCAGCGGCTTCTACGAGACCGACTACCGCAGCGACTCATACAAGAAGGCCGCCGAGGCTGACTCCAAGTCGGGGTCAACCGGAGATGAAAAGCCCAAGGGCGACACGGCGAAGAATGACGCGCCCGCTGACGCGGCTTCCACCTCCAAATCATCCTCAGAAACCAAGACTGAGCCGGCGGCCAAGCCGTCAGGCTCCACGAAGAAGCCCTCGACATCCAGCTCGTCGCGATCGAAGGCCTCAAAGAAGAAATAACCCTCAACCCAGATTTCAATCACCCGGGGCGTTCGGAACGCGACGATTCCTTTCTCGCCGCCCCGCTACCATCCACCCATGTCACTCCGCTATAACGCCCGCATCATCGCCCACTTGGGACACGATGCGTATCGCGCTTCCACCGTTGACGATCTCGCTCGCGATCTTCGCATCTCCGAAGATGAACGCGAGGAGTTTCAGTCGGCCCTCAATCAGCTCGCCGAGCAGAAGCAGCTCGAAATCGGCCGCGATGGCCGCGTACGACTTCCCAGTTTCGACGACGAAATCTCCGGCCGCCTGCGGCTCAACCCGCGCGGCTTCGGATTCGTCATTCCCGACAAGCCGACTCGCTTCGGCGATCTCTTCATCCCACAGGGCAACACCGCCGATGCCGTCTCCGGCGATCGCGTCCGGGCCAAGGTGACGCAGCGAAAGGAACGCTGGTCGGCCGACGCCGAACGCTCTCCATTCATCGGCCGCATCGTCGAGGTCCTCACTCGAGGCCAGTCCCGCTTTGCCGGAACGCTCGTCCAGCGTGGTAAAACCTGGGTCGTCGAGCCCGATGGCGACACGCTGCATATGGCGGTCATGATCCGCGACCCCTTCGTCAAGAACTCCAAGGCGGGCGACAAGGTGATTTTCGAGGTCACCCGCTACCCCGAAGACAACATGGCCGCCGAGGGAGTGATTGTCGAAACACTGGGCGAGTCTGGGAAACCTGATGTGGAGACCCGTGCCGTCATCGCCGCTCACGAGCTTCGCACGGAATTTCCCTCCGAAGCTGTTTCGCAGGCCAGCGAGGCCACCCGAACCTTCGAACCCAGGTCTCGCGGCCCGTGGCCCGATCGTGAAGACCTCACGTCCAGTCTCATCTTCACCATCGATCCACCCGACGCCAAGGATTACGACGACGCCATCTCCATCAGCCACAATCCGGAAGGCAACGAGTGGACGCTCGGCGTCCACATCGCCGACGTCGGATCGTTCGTCGAACAGGGCTCGGCCCTCGACGCCGAAGCATTTCAACGGGGAAACAGTGTCTACCTTCCGAGGCTGGTGATTCCCATGCTTCCGGAGACGCTCTCCAACGGCGTTTGTTCACTTCAGGAGGGAGTACCCCGCTTCACCCTCTCCGCATTCATGACCTACGACGGCAAGGGCCGAGTTCGATCACAACGGGTGTGTCAATCGGTCATCCGGTCCTCCAAGCGGCTCACCTATCTCGAAGCGCAGGCCCTGATCGATGGGGACCAGAAGGAAGCTCGCAAACACGCCAAGACCGAACCGAACTACCCCCAGAAACTGCTCGACGCGTTGCGCCTTTCGGACCAACTGGCCAAAATTCTCCGGGCTCGCCGCCGCGAGGACGGCATGATCGTGCTCAACCTGCCGGAAGTCGATCTCGTGTTTGATGAGGAAGGCCATGTCATCGACGCCGTGCCCGAAGACGACGCCTTCACTCACACGCTCATCGAAATGTTCATGGTCGAGGCCAACGAGGCGGTGGCACGCATCTTCGCCGATCTTGATGTGCCGCTGATCCGCCGCATCCACCCTGACCCCACCTACGGCGCGATCGAAGAGCTTCGCCTCTATGCCCGTCTCGTCAAGTTCAACCTGCCCGACGAGCCGACCCGAAAGGACCTCCAGCGCCTGCTCGAGGCCACTCGCGAAGGCCCCGCCACCCGCGCCATTCACTTCGCCGTGCTTCGCACCCTTGCCAAGGCCTCCTACTCACCGGCGCTCATTGGCCACTTCGCGCTTGCCAGCGAGCACTACACCCATTTCACCAGCCCGATCCGCCGCTACCCCGACCTGTCGGTGCATCGCGCCATGCATGCCTATCTCGAACGCACGAACAACGGTGCATCCGTTCCCGGCGGCCGAAAGCGCGCTTCCATTGCCACCGACCTCATGGAGGACGAGCGAATCCTCAGCGAGGAGCAACTCGTCGAACTCGGCAACCACTGCAGCCAGACCGAAATCAACGCCGAGGATGCCGAACGCGAACTCCGCACCTTCCTCGTCCTGCAGTTCCTGCAGGAGAATCACCTTGGAGACGAACTTGAGGGCGTGGTCACCGGCGTCACCAACAGCGGAGTCTTCGTCTCGATTCAGCGATTCCTCGTTGACGGCCTTGTCAAGATGCAGGACCTCTCCGGCTCCGGTTCTCGTGCCGATCGCTGGGTGGTCCATGCCGCCACCGGCCGCCTTGTCTCACAGCGGTCCGGCGCCAGCATCGGCATGGGCGACCTTGTGAAAGTGCGCATTGCCGCCATCGACCTCGCCGCACGCAAAATGGACCTCCTCGTCACCCAGCTCGCACCCACACCGACGCTCTCGGTCATGGCCGCCGCTCACGACGGAGCATCCCCCCGCCACGGATCAGGCCACAAGCCGAAACCTTCGCGCGGCGGCAAACCTGCGGCCAGGAAACCCAAGGATCGAAACAAACCTCGATCCAAGCGTCGCCGATAGGGCCAATCTCGCAGCCGGTCCGGCATGACCGATAGAGTCTTCATGACTCCCGCAACCCTGCTGACGCCGACCGAGCCAATCCGAACCGAACCTTGGACTGTTCTTGCGGAAGCGGATGTGGTGTTTGTCATGGCGCCGACCGCCTCCAATCCAGCTCCCCACGAGTGGCAAACGCACTTGAGGCATGCTCTTGAGACTCTCCCGGTAGACATCGTCGGCGCGATGCGACTTGACCATGATGGTCGGGTTGCCTCGATGGGCGAGCACGTGGTCCATCCCAAGGGGTTGCATAGTGTCGGAAAGGGTCTGGAGCCGAATCGCTTCAGATTCAACGAGGAAGTCGATGCGGTAATCGGAGGCGCGATCGCCATCCGAACACAAGCGCTCAACGGATTCGACCCCACCTTGATTCGGTGTGCCGCCGACATGATCGAGATGTGCCTGCATGTTCGCCGACGCGGCGGGCGGGTCGCGGTGAGCCCCGGCGTGCGGACGACTGACAACTCAGCCCTTCCGACCGCCGCCGGATTTCGCACCGCCGTCAACGCGTCATGGGGGTTCGATCCGCTCGCACCCGACATGGACCGGGTTCGATCAGCGCACAGCGGCACCGGCCTGCTCTGGAATATCCGAATCCACAGTCCCCAGCTTCCATTCGACAAGTACGACCTTCGCGGTCCTATGCATTGGAAGAGCTATCAGGACGTCGAACCGTATCGCACTCGCGCGGATCAGCTTGCGGGGCTGGTTCGATCCCTCGCGGGAACCGGCCGCATCGTTGACGTCGGCTGTGGCGACGGCTTGTTCAGTTGGCTCTTCGCTCGGGATGGCGCCGGCGTGATTGGCTTCGATGCCGAGCCGACTGCCATCGAGCTTGCCGGAGTGCAGGCGACCAGCGCCGGGGGTCCGTGCCCATCCTTCGAGGTCGCCGACGCGCGGGCCCTTCCTCTGCCGAACCATTCGGTTGATGTTGTCACCATGCTCGACGTTGTCGAGCACCTCGCCAACCCGGCGTCGGTCCTGCATGAAGCCTCGCGCATCCTCAGGCCGGGTGGGGCGCTCCTAGTCTCCACACCCGAATGGCAACACGGTGCGTCGTCTGACCCCGTACACCACGGCTGGGAATTCACGCTTCCGGAACTGATTCGACTGGTCGAGGCGGCCGCCCCGCTCTCAGTGGCCCAAACCGGCCGTATCGGCGGCATCTACCGGGATCTGGTGGTTATTGCCCGGCGTCATCCCTGATAGCTCGAATGATCGATCCCATTGCGGATATCCTTGTGGCCCTGTGCAAACGGCCACCTCCGCCATTCTGCAGCTCCAACCCGCCGTCTTTCTGGACCGCGACAACACGCTGATCCACAACGACGGCGACCTTGGCGATCCTGGATCGGTCCGGCTGATCGACGGCGTGGCCGCCGGGTTGCGCGCCCTTCGCGACGCCGGCTTCCGGCTCATTGTGGTGACCAATCAGGGCGGCGTCGCCCGGGGACTGTTCAGCGAAGCTGATGTTGACTCGGTCCACATGCGCATCGCTCACCTGGTTGACGAGGCAGCGCAATTCCCCCACTTGATTGATCGGTTCTATTACTGTCCCTATCACCCCGAAGGCACCGATCCGGAGTATCGACGCGAACATCCGTGGCGCAAGCCCAGCCCCGGCATGATGCTTCAGGCCGCCCGCGACATGCACCTCGATCTCGCGTCAAGCTGGCTCATCGGCGACCAGCCGCGGGATATTGCGGCCGGCAAGGCCGCCGGTTGCCGCACCATCATGATCCATGGATCGGACGCGGACGCCGCCGCCGTTCATGCGACCGCCCACGCGGAGTCATTCATGAGCGCGGTCCAGACCATTCTGAATGAGACCTCGCAGCGCCGCGAGCCGCCAAATCGAAACGGCGTGGCTGCACCGATGGGGCGAGCAGACGCAGCGCCCCATGACCTGCGGCGAGCAGTCCTTGACCTGACCGACGAAATACGGTCGTGGCGCGTAAGCCGGGGCGACTTGACGACGTTCAAGGTGCTCGCCGGACTGGCACAGCTCATGGCGCTGCTCTGTGCATTGCTGGGACTGGTCCAACTTCAGGACGTTGAATCGTTCCAGCGGTGGCTCGGTGGAGCCATCCTTCTGCAGCTCATGACGGTGACGCTGATACTTCTGGATCGCGAACGATGAGCGAGCCTCAACCTCCGCACGTGACGTCGGTCACACTTCGCGCATTGGAGGGCTTGCCTCTCAAGGATCCGCGCATCCGCGACATGGTGGTTGCTACCGCTGAATCCCTTGCCGAACGAAACGGTGTTCAGGTGCTCGATATCTCGACCGAACCCGATCACATCGCGGTCACACTTGCCGCCGCACGGCTTGTCGCCATCGGCTTCGCGGCCGAACTTCGCCGCCTGACGACCCGCTGGTACACGCGCAAATTCGGGGTAAGCACACTCTGGGGTGAACCGCCGGAGGAACACGATGACGACGAACCCGACTGGCTTGATGGCTAGCGGGTCACCGCTTCTGGACTGTCGCCGCGTGGCGGTCGTCATGCCCACGTGGCTGGGCGACACGATCATGGCGGGTCCCTGCGTCAAGGCCTTGCGAGCCGCGCTGTCTGAAGCGCACTTCATCGGAGTCATGAAGCCGGGGTTTGATGAGATCGTCGATGGGAGCGGGTGGTTCAACGAGGTACTCACCGTCAACAACACTGGAATTGGCGGTGTGTTTCGATGCGCCCGGGAACTGCACTCGTCCAGAGCGGACGCGGTGATCCTGCTTCCGAACAGCCTTCGATGGGGATTGACGGCATTCCTCAGTCGAACGAGGGTGCGTGTGGGCTATGCCCGTGATGGACGAACGGCCTTGCTGACCATGCCGATACCCTGTCCCGCCAAGTCGATCGTTGCGGCACGGGACTATTACGCCGACCTCGCACAAAGCGCTGCCAACGTCGAGGTCACGGATCGTCGACCGTCGCTCGCGGTTTCTCAAGAACAGCTTCGTGCGGCCGAGCGTGAACTTGACTGTGGCCGTCGCCCCTATGCCATTCTCGTTCCGGGGGGCAACCGTGAATCCAAGCGCTGGCCCGCCGAACGATTCGCCCGGGTGGCTGAATACCTGGCGAACAGGCATGGACTGGCGGTGATCCTTAGCGGATCTCGATCCGAGCGGGATCTGCTCTCAGCCATTGCCTCAAAGGCAACCTGCCCGGTCGTGACCTTGAGCGGCGAGGGATCGCTCGGGGTACTCAAAGCGATCGTGTCGAGAGCCCGGCTGATGGTGACCAACGACACCGGGCCGAGGCACCTCGCGGCAGCCCTTGGAGTACCGGTCGTGACCCTTTTCGGCCCGACCGACCATCGCTGGACAACCCTCGGCTGCCCCCACGAGGCCATCCTGCTGGCCGAGCCGTTTCTCCCGGAATCGATGGTCGCCGACCACCACGCCGACACCTGCCGGATCGATCGAATCCAGGTTTCGGACGTGACCTCTGCGGCCGAACGGCTCCTGACCGCAACCCAGAAAGCCTTGCCCGATACAACCTCAGGCACGCCTTAGCCGCGAAGGGAGATCTGTCATGTCTGGGATAACGCGAATCGGGGCGGTTTGTGCGATCGTGATCGCCACACGTTGCGCAGGGCAATCATTCAATGTCGATTTCGGCACCGTCTGCGGTACGGTCTCCGCGACCTACGGCGGAGCGGCATCGCAGCCCGGATTCTGGAATGAGTTTCCGGATGCCGAGGAGCCATCGATCCCCCTCCTCGATCTGGCCGGCCGCGGCACCGCGGTCACCATCAATCAATCGCTCCCCTTCGGGCAGGCGTGTTTCAATCACCCGGGTACGCGGGGCGATGTCGGCGGATTGCTGGACGATTACCTCGATCTCCATTCCACGCCCCATACCTTTGTAATCGAGGGCCTGGCCGCCGGGCTCTATCACATTACGACCTATGCCTGGGCGCCCGACCTTCCCACCGCCAAGACCACGGTCATGGTGAATGACAATGATCCGCAAATCATCGGCGGCGCCTGGCCGGGCGGCCTGGTGCCGGGGATCACATTCGCCACGCACGATGCGGTGATCCGCGAGGGCGAGGCCCTCAACATTTTCACCTTCGGCTTCTTCAAGGGCACGCTGAATGGTCTGCAAGTCACGATGGTCGGCACGGTTCCAGACACCGATCTGAACGATGACGGCGTGGTGAACGGAGCCGATCTTGGCCTTCTGCTTTCGGCGTGGGGTGAAGGGAAGAGCCCTGCTGATTTCAACCTGGACGGCACGGTCGATGGAGCTGACCTGGGAATCCTGCTGGCCGAGTGGACCATCTAGACCGGATATCCAGGAACGTGCTACAAGACCCGCATGGACGTATGGGTCAATGGGCGCTTCGTTTCGCAGGATCAGGCCTCAATCTCCGTTTTTGACGCGGGATTTCAGCATGGGGTGGGTCTTTTTGAAACGATGGCCGTGCGCAATGGACGCGTGTTCCGGCTGGACCGGCACCTGGCCCGACTCGAGCGGTCCGCGATCGAGTTAAGGCTCATGGAGTCGCTGCGCACCGGTCCGCTGGCAGAGGCCGTCCTTCAAACCGTGGAGCGCAGCGGCCTTCGCCGAGCCCGAGTCAGGCTCACGCTTTCGGGGGGCGACCTCAACCTGCTCAATACGACCAACAAGAAGCGGGTCGACCCCACCATTGTCATCGCCATTCAGCCCCCCACCGCGTATCCCGACGAACTGTTTCAGCGTGGCATTCGCGTCATCGTGACGGATGCCCGACTGAATCCGCTCGATCCCCTCGCGGGGCGGAAATCGCTCAACTATTGGGGCAGGCTGATGGCCCTGCAACAGGCTGCAAGCGCCGGCGCCGGCGAAGCCATCTGGTTCTCCATCTCGAATCACCTCGTCAGCGGCAGCGTCAGCAACGTGTTCGCCGTCAAGAACGGAGTCATCGAGACGCCGATCGCCAAGGGCGAAGAGGCCGCCTCGGCACTTCCTTCGGCAACCTTGCCCGGAATCACCCGCGAAGCCATCATCGAACTTGCCGGTGGCGAGAACATCGAGGTGCGCCGCCGGCTCGTCTCCGTCGAAGATCTTCTGAGCGCAGACGAAGCGTTCCTGTCCAACTCAAGCTGGGGCATCATGCCAATCTCGTCGGTGGAACAATCGAACATCGGCACGGGCTCGCCGGGACCCATGACCGTGAAGCTCATGTCGCTTCTTCGCGAAATGATTGAACGAGAATCCCTTCTTCCAGACGCCTCGTGATGCAGCAGCTCTCCAGTCCCCTGTTTCACATCGTTCTGCTCAACCCGGAAATCCCGAACAACACGGGCAACATCGGCCGCACGGCCATGGTTACCGGTTGCCGGCTCCACGTCGTGCATCCGGTCGGGTTCGACATGACCGAGAAAGCCCGCCGCCGGGCGGGTCTTGACTATTGGCACATGGTCGACTGCGTTGAGCACGAGTCGTGGGAAGCCTTTCTCGCCTCCGAAGCACCGCAGCGACTGTGGCTCTACACCACACATTCAGATCGCCCGCATTGGCAGGCGTCGTACCGGCGGGGCGACTACATTCTCTTCGGCCGCGAGACCAGCGGCGTCGAACCGCACGTTCACGAGTGGGTTTCCACAAGGTACGGACCGGATCATCGGATCTGCCTGCCGATGGTCGACCTGCCGGATGCTCGAAGCCTGAACCTCGCGACGGCGGTCTGTGCCGCGGTCTATGAAGGGATGCGGCAGGTTGGCGGCTGCTAACGCCCCGGCCTCCGTCTGCCGATGCAAGAACACCCCCGCTTCCGACGTTACCCCACTGGTCCCCTGCCGAAGGAGAATCCCCAATGACAACTCGCGTGGTGCTGATCGTGGCCTCCGTCCTGACCGTGGCAACAACGTCGTGGTCGTTTGAAGACACCAAGCCTGCCGCCGGCGGCGGCATTCTCTCAGGCCCCTCGGTCAAGGAGGAGGCGGCCGAGGGCCGACAGGGCTTCGGCGAGGGCGACATGATGAATGATCGCCCTGCCCAGCGCAAAGGGCCGAAGGTGCGGGCGTGGTTCCGGGTGCTGCAGCAGCTCGACCTGACGAGCGAACAGCAGTCGCAGGTTCGGCCGATCGCGGAGGAATTCAATCAGCTTCGCGTCAGCTTCGAGCGGGAAAACGGCGACACCCTGAAGGAGATTGAAGAGGCGCTTCGAAAGGCCAAGGAATCCGGAAAGGGGCCCGAATCCGCCTCCAACAAGGAACTTGCTCAGAAGGCCAAGGCTATTCGCGACAAGGCACCGAAGCCCGAACCGTACATGGAGAAGATCTGGGATCTCCTGACGCCTGACCAACAGGACGACATGAAGGCGCGACTCGCCGAGATTGAAGATCGGACGCCGAATCCAGCCGACAAAAAGCCTGACATGGATCAGCCAAAACGGTCAACCATGCCGGAGAACCGCGAAGGCGAACCCACAGCCGGTCCGATGGATCCGATGCAGCAGGATTCCTCCCCGCGCCGAATGCGGCCGCGAAGGGACATTGACATGAAAGGCCTCGACGAAACCGCGCTGAAGCGCGTTCAGTTTCTGCGGGAACACCGGCCCGGCACGCAGCGGCCCACCGCGCGTATTCCGGAGCGGTCGAGATTCTTCGAAGATGATGCAACCGAGGAAGGCATGACCAACGAATCACAGTCATGAGACCTCGACGGCCGCACGATGCGTGCAGGCCGATACATTCGGGAACGCAGAGTGGCGGCATGGGCAGGTGAAAGCCTGCCTGTGCTGCTTAAGGCCGGGATTCCTGCAAACGACAGAGCAGAACCGCGAGCAGTTGCGCCCGTTCCACGAGGCTGGCGACCTCGATGTACTCATCGGCGCGGTGCAGGTTTCCGCCGCGGACACCGAGCGTATCAATTGTCGGGAGGCCCGCCTCCTGCATGATGTTTCCGTCGCACACACCGCCGGTTGAAGCAAAGGGCAGCTTCTGTCCGAGCGACTCCGCAGACACCCGCGCCAGTTCAGCGAGCTTCATGACCTGCGGGGTCCTGGGTTTGGCAGCGCGGTTGAAGTCGCGATGAATTGCGATGCGCGGCAGTCCGTCGATCGGACCGGACTCAACCTCGAGCTGTTGCAGCCCGGCATGAAGCATCTGCTGTTGATCAGGTCCGACATAGCGCACGTTGCCCCACGCCGCGGCATGATCAGCCACCGCGTTGGTAACCGCGCTTCCCTGGAGCGGACCAATGTTGAGAATCATGCCCTCCTGCGGCCGGGCCAACTTCGATGCCGCCACGATCGTCTCCGCCAACGCATTGACTGCACTCACGCCCCGCGTGAAATCACGCCCGACATGGGCCGACCGACCGAAGCATTCGATCTTGAATTGCCCTGTCCCCATGCGCTCAACCACGAGTGATCCATCGGGAAGCGCCGGCTCGAGGGCCAGGCCGACGTCGTGCGATCGAGCCGTCGAGCGAATCGCCCCGGCCGAATGGAACGAACCCGTTTCCTCATCAGAATTCAGAAGGAACGACCAGTTCAAGCCGACCCTGGCTTCGTCGAGGGCCTCGAGGGCGATGAGGGCTACGAGGATTCCTCCCTTCATGTCCGCTGCGCCGGGACCACGAGCAATGCCGTCAGACTCCAGGGTCAGCGTGCGAAACGGCCCCGCGGGGTCATGAACCGTATCGAGGTGACCCGCAAGCATCACTCGAGGCCCGCCGGCAACACCGAGCCGTTCAAGCACCACCGTCGGCGGCACCTCGCCGCGACTTCCGGCCTGGCCCGGCGTGGTCAGCCACGCCGGACGCGGGTCGCCGGGAATCGTCGTACACGTCGCCCCGATCGATTCAAGTCGAGCGACAACCTGCCGCCGATACTCGTTGAGGCCTTGCGTGTAATTCAGACCCGTCGGAATGGACACATGGGCGGCCAATTGCTCAAGCATCTCGGCGGATCGAGACGCGATAATGTTGCAAACGCGGGATTCAGATTCGGAAAGACTCATTGGCTGATATGGTAGATGATCACCCGTTTCGCCTGAGGAGGCCCCATGACCCAGATTCCGCCACCGATTCCGCCGTTTGCAGCCGGGTCTCAAAATGGCGGGCTCACCGAGTCCGATCGTGCCCACTTGAACACGCTGGGCATCTGCTATTACGTCTTTGCCGGGCTCAATTGCCTGGGAATCTGCGGCGGGCTGATCTACATGATCGGCGGAATCGTTTTCATGGTGGCGCCAGTGGACCAGAGCGGGAGCCAAGACCTGCCGCCCGCCGCGTTGGGCGGTTTCTTTGTGGTCATCGGTGCAGTCATTCTTGCCCTTGCGGGCGCATTGGCATGGCTCTATTACAAGACAGGGAAGCACCTCCGTGAGGGCTATGGCAAGACCCTCTGTCAGGTGATGGCCGCGATCAGCCTGCTCTCCGTTCCCCTTGGCACCATCCTCGGGATCTTCACGTTCGTCGTGTTGTCGCGGCCGCAAGTTTCGGCGTATTTCGACGCGAATCGTCGCGGTGTCTAGCCGCGCCGGGTTCGGTCATCCAGATGCCTCGAAACACTTCGACGGCCGGTCCGGTCTTGTAGACATGGTCGCTTGACTGGTCCCACTCAAGGGTGAGGTCGCCGCCCGGCAGATGGGCCAGCACTCGGCGATCGGTGCGGCCGGTCTGCACCGCCGCAACGCACACCGCCGCAGCCCCGGTTCCACAGGCGAGGGTGATGCCGCTGCCGCGCTCCCATGTCCTCATGGTCAACTCCCCTCGCGACTGCACCTCGACCACGTGCACGTTGATTCGATTGGGAAAGGCGGGATGGTGTTCAAACAGCGGTCCAAGGTGGGCGAGGTCAATCTGCGTCAGCGGTGCGCCCAGCAGCGGCGCATTGTCATCCATGAAGAAGACGACGTGCGGATTGCCCATGGAGACCATCGATCCCCTCCAGCGCTTTCCGGTGTCCCCCGGCAATTCGATGAAATGCTGATGGTGCCCCGCCGAGCCGGCAAGGCGATCCGACCGAACGGGAATGTCCTTCAATTCCAGCCGAGGCGGCCCCATATCGACCGTCACCGACTCCACAAGGCCATGGTCGCCGGTGCGGTATCGGAGGGTCAGGACGCCTGCACCGGTCTGCACCTTCATGGGGTTGCTGCGGGCAAGGCCCAGGTCATGAGCGAATTTACAGACGCAGCGGATGCCATTGCCGCACATCTCGCTCTCACTCCCATCGGCGTTAAACATCCGCATGCGAACGTCGGCGTCGACGCCATGGTCCGGGGGAACGATCAGGATGAGGCCGTCGCCGCCGACCCCAAAGTGCCGGTCCGCGATGCGGATGGCCGTGGATGATGGATCGGCGAGTTCGTACTCAAACCCGTTGACGTAGACGTAGTCATTGCCAATGCCCTGCATCTTGATGAAGGGCAGGCCGAAGGAGTCATGGGCCTCAAGGAGCATCAGCCAAGGATAGCTGGCTTGCGGCGGGTTGCGGTGGTGATGTCAAACCTTCCAGCATGGCAAGGCCGCCGCAGGCCAGCAGGATCACAACGGTGGCGATTTTGATCCACCGGATCAGCCGATCGATGCCGAGGCGATTGACCGGCTGGCCCACGATCGAGCGAAGGTACCTCTGCCGCCAGGAGATTGAACCATGACGCCAGCTTGCCCGGTGCGGATCGACGCCATTGAGGCGGGAAACTGTCTCCAGGGCGTCTGCGAGTGCGAGTGCAGCCCCCAGTTGAACCGTTCCGTCCTGCCCTTCGCTCAGATGCTGCGCAGCGAACGTATCCGCCTGGCGCTCGAATCGGCGGCTCACCCAGCCAAACAACACGAACATCAGCACGAGGTTGGCCATTGAAAGCCCCCACCCAACCCCCGCCCAGAGGAGTGCCGGAAGATGAATTAGTGTCTCGATGCCCGCCGCCAGTATTCGCATCGCCAGATCGGCCGAGAGCACGATCGCCAGCAGGCACCCGATCGTCCACCAAAGATGATGCCGACGGACATGCCCCACTTCGTGGGCCATGACCGCAAGCAATTGCGGCCTTGGAAGCGAATCGACAAGCACCTCAGTCAGCATGACATATCGCAACGGGGCGATCAGGCCCATCACCGCTCCATTGATCAGTGATCCGGCGGTGTGCCAGACGAGAAGGTCGCGAACGCCGATGCGGTGCCGTCGACAGACATTCAGCAGATCCTCTCGAAGTTCACCCGGGGGTATGGGCGAGACGTTGAGTGTGACCCGGGCCAGCAGCGGCGCCAACGCGAAAATAGTCACCGAGCCGCCGACGGCCAGAGCCTGAATCAACCAGGGCGCGCCGGTGGTCCACGTCTGGCCATAGCGCTGCACCGACTCGGTCCAGGTCATCAACAGCAGGATCGGCGGAAGAGTCAGCAGGTATTGCAATCGCACCTGATTGGCGACATATCCCAATCGTGTCGGCAAGGGATAGAGAGGCAATCCCTCGTCGAAACGACGAACCATCGTGGCCTCGCGGAGCCGTTGCTCAATCGGGTAGAAGAGCCACCACCCCACCATGGGCATGAGCAGCGCCGGAAGAATCGCTGCCACCTCGTCAATCAGGATCTGATCCCCGATCATCCCGCGGATCACCTCGAGCCATCCCAGGCCGAGCACGCTGACGACGTGAGCGAAGACCGCCACGATGGGCAGGGATCGTACGAGCCAGTCGGCCGCAAGATACTCGCGAAATCCTCGCCCCCGATTCATACCCCGCATGGCTGCCCGAATGGCGATCGCCAGCGCGATCAGGTGCGCGGTCGGCACTCCGATCAGGACCGTCAGGGCGGGCCACGGGCCAATCCACTCGACGGCTCGGTGCAGACCAACACCGCCGTCGTAGACCCCCAGCACGACGACCAGCAGGATGGGGAAGAGTTGCATCATGCCATGAAGTTACGGCCGGTGAATATCGCCGAGATCGACAACGACGCGGCCGTGACGGTAGAAGTCAACATTCAACGTGTCCCGCTTGATGAAGGTGAACACGAGGCAGTTGGCACGGGTGTTGTCGGCATACGCGAAATCGCCCATGTGCGGCCCGGCGTATCGCTCATTGTCATGGCGCATCGTGTGATTGTGGAAGTGGAAGAGACTGGTGTAGGCTGCGTCAAGCATTTCCTGAGTGGCTTCAAATCGTTCATCACTGATGCGGCTTCGCGGCTGAAACTCCACCAGCTCAAATCGGCCCTTGTCGTCGAGCCGAACAATACCGCCGTATTCCGTGGTCGTGTCCTTCTGATCCCTGTCGGCATAGCTGAAGACATGATTGACGAATTGCGGTACGTCGAGCGCCTGAATCGCAAGGTGAACCGCAACCAGGTCTCCCCAGGTCAGTTGAGATCTCCAATCCTGAAGATGGGAGGGAAAGGCCCCTTCCCAGCCCTCGAAGCTGGCGGCATGAAATTTCCGACCCTTGAGTGCGGAGACCGCCTGCGTGTAAAGATCCTCCTTCGTCATCGTGAGCAACTCAGGCCGATGTCGAGAGGCAGCGACCGCCACCGCGATGTCTCGAATCTCCATGGTGGCGCGGAGGCCCTCCGGCATGGTGCGAAAAACCTGCGTCGCCTCAGACCAGAATTCCGCCCGCGAGGGCTCCCGAAGTTTCAACACCCACAGGATCTCTTCCAGATTGAACGGCACCACTCCGAGTTGAGCCGCCGCGGCCCTGAGCTCGGTGAGCGTTGAATCCGTTGGATTGATCTCGGCGTTCTTCATGAGGGCGACCAGCCGTTCGCGCTGGCCCAGCCGATGCAGCATTTCCCAGCATCGCGCCCGGAGGTTCCGCTCTCGAACCGGATCGGCCTCCACCACGGTCTGGAAGAGGTAGTCCGGAAGCGCATCGCGGCCGTGGAGCCTCTCCAACGCCTGGCGTTCCGGTCGGTCCTCGTCACGCGGAACCCAGCCCGGTATCGGATAGGACCAGGCTCGAACCAGGGTCGATGACATGTCGGTCCAGCCTCGATCAGCGATCATCCGACACAATGTCCGCCTCCACTCAAGCATCTCGAGGCCGGGGAGATTCAGCCGCAGCGTGTCCTTGAGGGCCTCCGGATCGACTCGCTCAAGGCGGTTGAATGCCGCCTCGCGAATCTCAAGGGTGTATCCGGGGCGATGCTGAATCCTCCGAAGGATCTGAATGTATTCGGGGGACGCCGGTTCCGCATCGAGTTGGACCATGGCGCCAAGCATCTCCCGCGAATGCGACTCCGTATTCTGCAGGGTCGCGATCGGGTCGCTGACGGGGATTGGCGAGTTGCATCCGGCGACCGCACCAAGGAGCACGAACCCGGCGACAGCGAGGGCCACATGGCGTTGAACCATCTTCATTCGCCTAGTGTAGCGGTAGGGAAATCTACGACGATCGCACTATGATGGGGTCACGGAACTCAGGGCATGGCGAAATCATCCTTGGATCTCGATGGCGGCTCTGATGAAGGCACGGTCTATGACCGGGTGCTGCGGATCGTCAATCTCATTCGCCCGGCGGTTCAGGCCGATGGCGGCGACCTGGAATTGGTCGGCGTCAAAGACAACGGTCTGGTACAGGTCCGATTTCACGGGGCCTGTGTTGGCTGCCCCTCCAGCACCATGACACTGCAGGTCGGGATCGAGCGGAGCCTGAAGGAGCGGGTTCCGGAGGTTACGTCGGTTGAGGCCGTACCCTAACAAATATCTTGCGTAAACCGCGCAAATTTTCGCAAACGGGATGCATTTTCATCCCCTTGAGACTTGCGATCGGGTAGCCTGATAGCTGTGGGTCAGCGCAACGAACGCGCTGAATATGGGCAGGAGGTCCAACAATGCTGGTGATCACCCGTCGCGAAGGGGAAGAAGTCGTCATCGGAAACCCGGCCTCACCACTCGGCATCGTGCGCATTGCAACGATTCGGGGTGATCGCGTCCGCATTGCGTTCGAGTTTCCGCGCGAGATCGATGTCCACCGGCGCGAAATCGCCGAGCAGATTGTCGCCAACGAATCAGCGCCGCCATCGGTGGTCGGCACGATTCGGCCGTCCAGCGCTGAAGGCTGAGACCAACCGGATCAACCGGCGCACGGTCGCCATCTGAGCACGGGAAAAGTGCCTCCGCGTCGCGTGCGGCGCGGAGGCGTTGTTCGTGCATCGCAGTTCAGCGTCCCTGCGAGGCCCACATGTCGCGCTGACCGTCCCAGTCCATGCCGGGTCAGCGCCGACCATTTGGTGCGCATGCCATCCTTGTCATGCGCTGAGTTCGGCCGTGTCTGCGGCAATCATCGGTCGAACCGTGACCGATCCCGCGGCAGCTCCTCTCAGCCGTCGCGGCGCCTTCCCGAGCATCCTTGCCCGGGCGCACGTGCGCCTGATCCAGAAGGATTCAAGCGCCCGCTGAACTCAACTGTTCGCCAGCCCGGCAGGGATGACGAACGATCTCACACCCCTCCTCGTTCCTGCTGCTGACGCAGCGCTTCCCGAGCCCGACGCCAGATTTCGGTCTGACGCGAACCCTGTGCGGCACGCTGGGCCTGCCAGTGCGCGGGATCCAGGAGCTCGAGGTGATCCCTCACCCCGAGAATCACAACCTCGTTTCCGAGGCCGTACTGCTTGAGCAAGCGATCCGGAATTCGAACCCGCCCCGCTGAATCCAGCGGAACGTGGGCCGCCTGCGAAAAAATCTCCCGTTCGAACTCCAGCACGTCCTCGTCGTTCAGCAGCGATTGACCCATGGCCATCGCCATCTGCTGAAACGACTTCTCGGGCCAGAGCCAGAGTGTTCCATTCGAGCCCGGCGCGACGATGAATCCCTCGCCGTGCACCTCGGGAATCAATGCAGATCGAATCTCGGCCGGAATGGCCAGGCGCTGCTTGGCATCGATGGTGTACTCGTATTGGCCGAGAAAGAGCACGCATTCGTTCCTCGTAGGGTGGTCGAAGAATACCCCACATTCACCCACTTCACAACACTTTTCAACACAATCAGGGAATTCTGACCCACGACGCGTCCGCCAATCGCCCCGATCCTTGGCATAAGTCTATTATTTATAGGTCTTTATGGCCATTGCGCCACTGGTCGACATTCCGCTCAAGACTCCTCGGTTTTTGCCCGAACCAATTGTGGACAAATTGCGGATTATTTATTGGCCTTTGCCCGCATTTGTCAGGAGATGGCAATGCCCGGCTCATCGAACGCCCAGCCATCCGAGCCGATGGAGTTTGGCGCTATCGGTGCGGCCATGGCCCGCATACCCGCCAGCAGCTTTGTCATGACCGCACAGTTCGATGAGACCCGCGTGGGAATGCTGGTCACCCTAGTCCAGATGTGTTCGATCGACCCGCCGCTGGTGCTTGTTGCCATGCCCAAGGGTCAGCCGATCGAGCCGATCATTCGCGATGCGCGGGGATTTGCGCTCTGCCAGATCGCCGACGGGGATCTCCTGGCACGAAAGAAGTTCGATCCCACGGAAGGGATGCACGAGGATCCCTTCGTCACGCTTCCAACCTTCGAAGCGCCGAGCGGATCGCCGATTCTCGAGCGCGCTGAGGCCTATCTGGATTGCGAACTCGTGCGCCATTTCGATGTGGAGAATTCGACCGGCATCTACATCGGGCTGGTCAAGACCGGTGGCCTGCTGAACACAGGCCTCGATCCAAGCCTCAAGAATGGCAACGGCCATCGCAACGGAAACAACCACCGAAACGGAAATGGCAAGGCGCACGACCGTCCTGCCTCGCCGCAGCCGACGCCGAAACGCCGCAACCGATAGGCCTATCATCCGCGTCATGACTGCGGCCGCCGTTCGCCCCTCAAACCGACTCGACCTGGACTATGTTCGTGAGGCCGAACGATTCGGGCCGCCGATCGCGCCGATCATTGACGTTCACAGCCACATCATCGGGTCGGAGGCGGCGATGATCTATCGCCGGGCGGCCAAGCTGTACGGCGTGGAATTGACGTATTCGATGACGCCGCTGGAGCAGGCCGAGTCAGTGAGAGATCTGATGGAGGGCCGCTTGCGGCTGATCGCCATTCCGGATTTCATGAACAAAGACCGGGCGTATGCCCATGGAAAGGGATACATCGAGCGGCTCAATGATTTTCATCGCCTTGGAGCCCGGATGGCCAAGTTCTGGTCAGCACCGAGGCTGATCGATTTTGCGGCCGAGATCGGCGATCCGACACGATTGCGGATTGACTCTCCGCTTCGGGTCGAGGTGATGAAGGAAGCCGCCGCGATGGGTTTCATGTTCATGGCACATGTGGCCGACCCCGACACGTGGTTCAAGACGCGCTATCGCGATGCAGCGCGATACGGGCTGAAACGGGATCACTATGTCCCGTTCGAAACCGTGATAAGTCGATTTGCGCCGATCCCGTGGATCGGAGCCCACATGGGCGGCTGGCCCGAGGACCTCGAATTTCTGGACGGACTCCTTTCCCGGCATGGCAATCTCTACCTCGATATCAGCGCCACCAAGTGGATGGTCCGCGAGCTCAGCCGGCACTCACAAAATGACCTGGTCGGATTCCTTCGTCGCTGGAAGGGGCGAATCCTTTATGGCTCAGACATCGTGACGTCTGATGATCACCTGAAGGCGGGCGAGAACAAGACGGAAATGGCTGCCAAGGCCAGCAATCCTGACGACGCGTTTGACCTGTATGCCAGCCGGTATTGGGCCTATCGAACGATGTTTGAGACGGAGTACGACGGCGAATCCCCCATCGCCGATCCCGACCTTGCCATGGTGGATCCGGAACGCTTCTCACCACTCGATGGGCCCAGGCTCACCGGCCACAGACTCCCGGATGACATTCTGCGATCACTGTATCACGATGCGGCTGCTGAGCTCCTTGAGCCGAGATACGCTGATCAACGCACTCCGTAGGGCATTCGCGCGGATCACACGGGAGCGTCGTCTCCGGATTCCGCGCCTACGACGGCAATTGGTCGATCCATCGACAGTCGAAGGTAGACTTCCTTCAAACGGACGCAGAATGCACTCACATTGAACCTTCGCGACACCATGTCGCGGGCTCCCGCCCCGAGTCGACCGGCCAACTGGCGATCCTCACACAACCGCATCAGGCGATCGGCGGCACGATTGACATCACCGGGCTGAGCCAGAAGCGCGTTGACTCCGTCTTCAAGGATCCCGCTGAGGGATGATTGGCTCGACGCCACGATGGGAAGTGCGGACGCTGAGGCCCAGAGCAGCGGGAGCACGCTCGATGCCGGATTCAATGATCGTCCACCACCCAGAAGGACCGCGAAAGGTGATGCAAGTGACCGAATCTCGTCATCGGGCTGGGGCGGGGAGAGCATGAGCCCGGCGTCAAGGGCGTGGGCCAATCGCCATGGAAACGCCACATCATCGTCAATCACCACCACCTGGGGCTCGCCGATTTCACCGAGCCACGCTTGCGTCTCACGCCGACGCGATGTTTCTGAATGCATCACCAGCCGAACGTCGTGACCGGCCAGGGCCGCAATCACGCCAGCGCTCGCCGCCGCACGACTATCGGTCCACGGCGCAGGCTCACCCAGAACGCCGACCACAAGGGTGCGACTGCCCGCCTCCCATCGGCGACGCCTCGAGATGCGCCCGGCCTCGTCAGATTCGAGCAATGATGGATTGACGGCCGGCGGGAGCACGTGAACCGTCGCGGGATCAATCCCAACCAACGCCCATTCCGACGCGATTGCTGAAGACAACGCCGTCACGGCCGACGGTTGCTGCTCGAGCGCCATGACCAAGGCCTGAGTCGAAAGCCCGCTGATCGGGCCAAGCGGCAGCGTGACCAACACGCGGATCGATGCCCCGATGCTCAGCGCCAACAGGGCTGATTCCGGCGTCCATGCGTGAATCAGGTCGATTGGACGGCCCGCGGCATGAAAATCGCGAATGGCGGAGACGAGTTGATGACGAGACAGCACCGGCGTCCGGGCCACCGGATTGAGACGACCCTGGCAGGACAGGCCGCATTGCGCAGCAACGTCGGCCGCAGCGCCGTGACCGACGATGAACACCACGTGCTCGATGGAACGTATTCGAGTGACTGGCTCCGCGGCGAGCCGCATCAGACACGGCCCGCCGGCCGGGGACGTCGCGTCGATCAGGTGAAGAATCCGCATCGGCGAAGGATATCAGCGAACGCCGAGATTCTTGCCGGTCTCGCGCGTTTCATGCTTATAGAAGAGCTTGGCAATCGCATCCGAGAGCTCTGCCGCGAGCTGCTCTTCCAACCCGCGAAACGAAGTTGAAGACCTGTACATCTCCGGATCGATCGGCCTGAGCTGGACGGACACCGGATAGCTCTTGGCATCCTCGTCGTCGCCCGGTGGAAACGTTCGCTGCCGATTGACGACATCCACAACGCGGACCTGACAGGCCGCCCTTGGGGTTGAATCAGAATTCGGATCACCGATCGTGAACGACGTCATTTCGACATAGATCACCTGATCAGCACTGACAGCCTTGCCGATCGCATCAATCGGAAGCAACTCGCTCTTGCTCTCGCGGGATCGAGCATATCCCACCGCATCTTTCGTGGAGATGGTCTTCTTCAACACCTTGTTGGCCATGAGCTCTGAGGCGACCGCATCGCCGATGACGGACCGCAGCGCCACCCGCGACATCACGTTGCCTCGATCATCCACAAATACAACGGTTGGCACATCGGCCGGCTTGAATGCTGCGTCGGTCTTGGGCGGTCCATCGACCAGGTAGAGCAGCGGCACGCCAATGTTGCACCCGATGAGCCATCCACAGAACATCGCCAGAAGCCCGGCAAAAAGAATCCGTCGACCTCGGTCGATCATTTATCTCAACTCCTCTGGATACTTGAATTCCTCGTGGTCATAGAACAACCATGCGACTTTCTCAATGAATCGAATTTGCAGGCCCGTCGCCACCTGCGCAGACGAGGCGTTGTCGGCCGTCAGGTTCTTCTCAACCGGAAAGGTTGCCGAGACCTGAAACTCATCGGCCGGGGCATCGGGCTCAATGCCGTCGCGCTCGATGATCGAGACCGTGCCGCCACATACGCCCTCCCAGATCCAGCGATTGCCCGGCGGATTCAGGCGATACTCAAACACATCGACGAGGATCACTCGGTCGACCCCGAGTTGGGCGGCAATCTCGCCATACGGAATGGTCGACCACGCCGGCGTGGTGTATTGCCAATTGAGGACATCGATCGGGCGCATGACTCGAACGTTGAACGGCTTCATCTCCCTTCCAATTCGAGTTGTCAGATTCGTGACGAGGTTCGAAACCAGCGTCGGATTCTCGTAGAGCGTCGCCATGTCCGCATTCACCAGCACCGCCACCGTTTTGTCATTCAGGCCGGTGTATCTGGCGGGAACCTTGATCTTCTTGTCTCGCTCAATGTTGGCCCCGGCTGCCGAAACGATTCCGGCAACAAAGCATCCCTGCTGCATCAGACATGCAGCCACAGCGCCCAACATCAGGATCTTTCGAATTCGAGTCATACGGCGAACCATCCTCTCATCACCCCAATCTTGTAGATCCACGCGAAAACAACCAGACCACCCGTCAGCCAGAGGAGCCGACTGTTAAAGATCAGGGCCACAAGCCGATCAAGGCGCCGACCCGTGATTGCCACATAGGCTGCAGCGATCGTCGTCATCGCGGCGGCGATCGCCAGAACTGCCCCTGCGGGCTGAGCCTTGAAGGCAAGACCGAGGTGCCCATCGGCTGCATGGGCGAATGACGTCGTCATTCCACACGTGGGACAGGGCATGTTCATCGTCGCCACCCAGAGGCAGGACGGCATACCCACCGAAGTGTGCGTTCCATACCCCTTGGGCGAAGGCTCCAGCCACGCGGCAAACATCAGGATGGCCGCACCAGCCAACGCAACCACCGACGCCACGATCCGCGGCGACACCGAATCGCGTGGCGATGGAACAGCCAACGAGGTTGCAGTATCAAGTTGCATCAGGAACCCGAGATCGTATCGATGGTTCGGACGACGCGGGCGAAGGCCGTCCAGCCGGTATGTCACCCTGACGAGCGACAAGGAGTGTACCAGATTCCGGGGGAGTTCCGCGATGTCCGGCACAGAGCAGGCAATTCTGCCGTCACGGCCCAATCTGGCCGGTGATGAGGAACCCCGTACACTGCACGTCGGATGAATTGGGTGGATGGACATCTCGATCTGGCCTACCTCGCGGCGACGGGAAGGGACATGACGGTCCGAACCCGGCCTGCCGATCCGGGCGCGGTAAGTCTGCCCGACCTTCGAGAGGCCGGCATAGACCTGGTCTTCGCGACGATCTTTACCGAGGCCGGCCCGGAGCACGCGGGCGAGCCATATGGATACCTTGATTCGAACGACCTCGACGCCGCGGAGCGTGCCGGAAGGCTGCAGCTCGAGTGGTATGAGCAAATGGAGGAAGCCGGTGAACTGTCCATCGTCCGGCGCAGCACTGATCTCGAGGTCGAGGGATCGAGTCCGAAGGTCGTCATATTGATGGAAGGGGCTGACCCGATTCGCAATCCGGACCGAGTGAGTTGGTGGCACTCCCGCGGCGTCCGCCTGGTGGGCTTGTCGTGGTCGTATGGTTCGAGATACTCCGGTGGAAATGCCAAGCCGGGCGGATTGACCTCAGCGGGTCGAGAGTTGGTGGCCGCGCTGGATGAACACGGCATGGCTCACGATGTCTCGCACCTCTCGGATGAATCGTTCGAGGACCTGCTGGAGACGGCCAAGGGTCGCGTGATGGCGAGCCACTCCAACGCACGAAGCCTCCTTGGCGGCGGCATTCGTCACCTGAGCGATGCGCACCTCGCCAAGCTCCTGGTGCGCGATGCCATCGTGGGCTTGAATCTCTTCGGGCCGTTTCTCACGGCCACCGCCGGCGCGAGGGCCACCATCAATGACTGCATGGAGCATCTTGAACACGTGAGCCGCATCATCGGACGGAATCGAGTCGCCCTGGGGTCGGACATGGACGGTGGATTCGGCCGCGACCGCCTCCCGATTGGAATCGGCTCGCCGCAGGACGTCGAGAAGCTGGTGGATGAGCTTGACCTTCGAGGATGGTCGGAATCGGAGATCGAAGGCTTCGCCACGGAGAATTGGCTGCGGTTCCTACGCAGCGTTCTCGCCTGAAGCCGGGCCCTGGCGTGGCTCGCTGACCGCTCCGCCATCGGCTGCGGGAAGAATGAGCCGGAAGGTGCTTCCGCGTCCGATTCGGCTGTCAACCTCGACCCGTCCCCCGTGCACCAGAGCGATGTGCTTGACGATGGCGAGGCCCAGGCCCGTGCCCCCCTGCTCGCGGCTCCTGGCCTTGTCTATTCGGTAGAACCGCTCGAAGATTCGGGAGAGATGCTGCGGCGCGATGCCCGGCCCCTCATCGGTGACGGAGATCTCGATCATTCCGCGGTCGGGCTTGGCCAGTTTCCTCGCGCTGATGGTGACGGATGTTCCGGCGTTGCTGTACTTCACGGCATTCGAGACCAGATTGGCCACGGCCTGCTCCACCAGTTGGGGATTGGCGCGAAGCACGTGGTCGTCATCGGTCTGAAAGCGGAGTTCGATGCGCTTCGCGGCGGCGGCAAATGAGATCTGATCATTGACCGCGGCAAGTACCCGCTGGACGGGAAGGTCGATCGGATTGAGCGTCTCGCGAGATCCCGGCTGTTCGAGCCGCGAGAGGGCCAACAGGTCCTCGATGATCGAGGCGAGTCGATTCGCATTAACGTGAATGATGTCGAGGAATCGCTCGGTCTGACCTTCGTCATTCACACCAACTTCCTGGAGCGTTTCGATGTAGCCCTTGATGTTGGTGATTGGCGTGCGCAGCTCGTGCGAGACATTCGCGGCGAAATCGCTTCGCAGGGTCTCGAGCCGGCGCATGGTGGTCACGTCGGTCAGAAGAATCAGGAGGCCGACGGGATTGTCATCGGCGTCGTGCAGCGGCTCGCTGGCGGCCTGCAGCACGAGTTCCGACTCTCCGACAAGGGTGAATTCCCCTGTGGTCTGGACTCGAGACGCGATCGCTTCCGACACGAATTGATTCAGGCCGGGTTGACGCAGCGCCTCCTGAAGCAGACGGCCGCGAACGTCGATCCGATCAATGCCCAGCAGCCGCTCGGCAGCGCGATTGAGGCTGAGGATGCGCTGGTCGCGATCGAGCGCGATCAGGCCGTTGCTCATGGAGCGAAGGATGGCCTGCTGTTCATTGAGTTGAGTCTGCACGAAGGCCAGTTGATCATTGAGATCGCGCGTGAGCGCGTTGACCGAGTCGACGATGGCGTGGTAGGCGCCACGTCCATGATCTTCGAGGGGGTGTTTGACGCCGCCTTCATCCAAGAGCCGAATCTCGGCACCGAGCCGGCGCATCGACCTCCGCCAGCTGAATGAGATCCACGCCCAGAGGCCAACCGCCGCCCCCGCCAGAAGAATCAGCGGTAGAGCGTGCATCCCGGTCACCACGCCGATGCCGACCAGGATCATCAGCAGGAAGACAAACGGCGGCCAGATATGGAGGGAGGCGAGCTTTGAAGGCATCAATCAGCGTCCGAAACGTCGGTGACACGATAGCCGACGCCGCGAACGGTTTCGATGACGTGCGAGAAGTCTCCCAGCTTCCGGCGAAGCGCGGTCACGTGGACATCCACGGTGCGGCTGGACAGCACGGTGGACTTCCCGTGAACCGCGGAAATGATCTGGTCCCGGGTGCGGACAAAACCTGGCCGCATGGCGAGGTAGTGAAGCAGCCCGAATTCGGTGAGGGTGAGGTCAACCGGCTTGCCCTCGATGGTGACGGTGTGCCGCTCTGCATCGATGACCAGCGAACCGCCGGCGAGGGCCAGGCGTCCGTCCGCCGTACTCTCAACATCCGCTTCCTCGATCCGTCGACGGACGATGTTCTTCAATCGGGCCATCAGCACCTTGGGGCTGAACGGCTTGGTGACGTAATCCTCTGCCCCGAGTTCGATTCCCGCCACGATGTCGGATTCCTCGCCCTTGGCGGACACCATCAGAATGGGAATGGATCGTGTTTCAGTGCGGTGCTTGAGGCGACGGCAGACTTCCAACCCATCCAGGTCAGGAAGCATGAGATCGAGCACCACGAGGTCCGGCGGATCCTCTCGGATCTGTTCGAGTGCCACACGTCCCGAACTCACCACGCGGGCCAGAAATCCTTCGCGATCCGCATGGAATTTGATGAGCTCTGCGATTGAGGCCTCATCTTCGACAATCAGCACCTTCACCTTGGCCAAGTTCGGGACTCCTTCCGCGACAGGAGGATTATCGCGTTCAACCCGAGCCAAAACCCGCACGAAGGGTAAAGTTTGCGCTCAGATCTGGCAAAGTCCGAATACCGATCCCGGTCGGTCGCTACCGGGAAATCGGCTTGGTCTGCTCGTCCTTGATCTCGGCCCGGGTGGTCAGCGCGGGCTTGGCGCCGCCGTCAATGGCCGTCTGGATTTCTTCGAGCCGCTGCTTGTGATACGCCTTCTGAAGAGGGACAGAGAATCGCCAGGCATTTCGCTCGTACTCTGCCGCCTTGGCATAATCGCCCTTGGCCGTCAGAACCGTGGCGAGTGACGACAGATAGTCAGGATCCTGGGATCGAGTGAAGTCGACGGCCTTCTGCGCCAACTGGGTCGCCAGCTCAAAATCCCGGTTCTCGACACTGGGGTCGGTGGCGATCAGTTCCGCGAGCTGCGACAGAATCAACGGATCGTTCTGATAGTTGTTGAAGAGCTGGCGAGCGTATTCGTATCCGCGCTCGTAGTTCTTCTCCTTCGTCAGCATGATCTCAAGCTTCTCAACGGCATACGGGGCCATGATTCGAGGTTCTTCCTTGATCGCCATGTCGAAAATTCGATACGCCTCGTTGAAGTTCATGATGCTCGCCGCTCGACGCCCTTCGCGAATGAAGGGAAACACCCGCGACAGAAGCGCGAAGTCGTATCGGTCATAGATGGTTGCTGCAACGATGTCGTAAAAGTGTTCGCCGAGCGGATCACCGAAATACACGACCTTGCCCGTACGATCCACGACGAACGACATCGGAATCGTCTTGACGTTGGCGGCGTTCATCCAGGCCTTCGTCGTCTTCTGCTTGTTGTCCACTCCCATCGCGTGAAGCGGGAAATTGATATTCGACTGCCGGAAGGCCTGAACCGCTTCATCCTCATCCTTGGAGATGCTGATGACCTTGAGCCCCCGATGGCGATGCAGTTCCTGCATTCTCGAAAGAAAGGGAATCGAGAACATGCACTTGTCGTCTGCGACAGAGAAGAAGTCGATGATGTAGACGACGCCCTGCTCGATCTTCTGCGGCTCATCGGGGTACCAATACGACACATCCAATCCCGGAGCAGGATCGCCGATCTTGAGCTCACCGAACGTGCCGCCGCCGCCGCCGGTTGAGGTCGTTGTGGTTCCCCCGCCAAACACGGTCTGGCCAAACGAGCCGGCGGCGAGTGCCATCGCCCCAACGCATGCAATCAATCCGGTCCTGAGACAATTTTTCATGGCGTGTTTCCCATCATCTGGAGTCTTGGGTCGTCACTATTGTAGACCCGCGAACGACCGTATTGTTCCGGTGAATTGAGGCAACTTCAGACCTCGTCCAGGAGCCCGACAGAGTCAAAACTGCGGCCTTCGAGCATCTCAAGACTCGCCCCGCCACCCGTCGACACGTGGCTGAATCGGTCTGCAAGACCAAATTCCTCCACCGCCGCGGCCGTGTCGCCGCCGCCCACAATTGAGACAGCCCCGTGCGACGTCGCTTCGGCTGCGGCCCGGGCGATCGTCCGGCTTCCCGCATCGAACGGCTTGATCTCGAAGGCGCCGACCGGCCCGTTCCACACGATCGTCTTGGCCCCTCGAATGGCAAGGCTGAATTGGTCGGCTGATTTCGGTCCGATATCCAACCCCATCCACCCTTCGGGAATCTCCTCCAAGAAGACCTCCCGCGACGTTCCCTCCTTCAGTTCCCGCCCGCAAACATGATCCACGGGCAGGAGGAGCGATGTTGAGCCGCTCGCGGCCTTGGAGATGAACCGGGCCGCCGTATCCAACATGTCCGGCTGAACGAGGCTGGCTCCAACGCTCCGACCCTTGGCCTTCAGAAAGGTGTAGGCCATGGCCCCGCCGATGATGATCGTGTCGACGCGGCCAATCAGATTCTCAATGGCCTTTAGCTTGTCGGAAACCTTGGCGCCGCCGAGCACTGCCACAAACGGCTTGATGGCGCCTGTGATCGCCTCCGAGAGGTACTTGAGTTCGGTCTGAAGCAAGAGTCCCGCCACACGAGGCTTGCCCTCCATCTCCTTGGGAACGGCATACATCGAGGCATCATTGCGGTGGGCGGTGCCGAATGCATCGTTGCAGTAGATATCGCCATACGCCGCCAACGACGCGGCAAATCCGGGATCGCCCTTCTTCTCCCCTTTGTGAAATCGCAGATTTTCAAGCACGACGATTTCGCCGTTCTTCAATGAATCCACAGCGCCCTTTGCCGCCGCGTCGGTGCAATCCCGGCTTGGAAAACCAACCTTGATGCCGGGCAGAAGCTCGGACAACTTGTCCGCAGCGGGCTTGAGAGAGTATTCAGGTTCGAATCCGGTGCCTTCCGGTCGGCCAAGGTGACTCACCAGGATCAGCCGCCCGCCTCGATCGACGACAGAGCGGATCGAGGGAAGCGCCATCCGGATGCGCCGGTCATCCGTAATTCGCCCATGTTCATCCTGCGGGACGTTGAAATCCACGCGCATCAAGACGCGTTTGCCGGTCACGGGAATCTGCTCGATGGTCTTTTTTGCCATACGGGGCGGAGTATAAGGTTCATTGCGGACCGTGGGCAGAGACCCCGCACATGGTCGAACAAACCGACCGAACCTGCTACTGATCCTGCGTGGTTCTCCCGACAGTGGTCATCTTGGGTCCGACAGCCGGCGGAAAATCGGCTCTCGCCATCGAGCTCGCAGAGCGGCTTCCCGGCCGGGGCGAGATCGTCTCGGCGGATTCCATGCAGATCTATAGAGGCATGGACATCGGAACGGCAAAGCCCGTAGCGACGGATCTTGCAAGGGTTCCGCACCATCTCGTCAACATGGTTGAGCCCTCAGAGGATGGCTTCACTGTCGACACATGGCTTGAGCACGCGGAACAGGCTGTTGCCGCGATCCGCCGGTCAGGCCGATGGCCGATCGTCGTGGGGGGAACCAATCTCTATGTCAAGGCGCTGGTGGAGGGCCTCTTTGACGGACCGGAGCCCGATCCGAACCTTCGCCGCGACCTCGCTTCCATGCCGATCGAGGCCGTTCGAGCGGAGTTGGCCCGCGTCGATCCCCAGGCGTCGGCCCGCATCCATCCCAACGACCGCCGGCGATCCATTCGAGCACTCGAAGTCTTCCGAATCTCCGGACGCCCGATCAGCGACCTTCAGCAGCAGTGGGACAGGGGGCGAACACGACCCGATCTAGTGTTATTTGGCTTGGAATATTCCGCCGAGGTCATCAACCGTCGAATCAACAACCGGGTTCGGGCTATGATCGATGCCGGCCTCGCCGACGAGGTGCGGCGGCTTCATGTCCGTGGATTTGGCAGACAATCTCGCGAAGCCCTGGGTTACAGGCAGTTGATCGAATGGATCGAAGGCCGCTGCACGTTTGAGGAGGCCGTCGAACAGGTCAAGATTCAATCTCGACGTTATGCCAAACAACAACGGACGTGGTTGCGCCGATTCCGCTTATGGCCGCAAAGCTGCTGGCTGCCTTGTGATGACCTCAATCCCGACGAAATCGCCGATCGGGCACTCAAGCACGTGACGGCTTTTGCAGATAAACCGATTGTTCCCGGCCAGGATTCCTTTGGCTCTGCTTGACATCAAACGCTGTGTGGGTTGTATTTCCGCGGAAGAACTGATCGATTCCAAACAAGAACCAAATGGCTTCAAAGAGCGCCAAAACTCAAACAAAACCCAAAAAATCGCCCCCGGCTGCTGAGAAAAGGAAATCCGGCAGCGGGAAGCAACTTGTGATCGTCGAGTCGCCCGCCAAGGCGAAGACCATCAATAAATATCTCGGGCCTGATTTCGTCGTGAAAGCGTCGGTCGGGCACGTCCGCGATCTTCCTGAGCGGGCTCCCAAAGGCGTCAAGCAGCCCGTTCCCGGCGTCGACATCGAACACGACTTCCAGCCGACCTATGAGGTTCTCTCAGGCAAGAAGAAAACCGTCAGTGAACTGAAGAAGGCGGCAAAGGATGCGGCCGAGATCTGGTTTGCCACCGATCTTGACCGCGAGGGCGAAGCGATCGCGTGGCACTTATCGCAAGAACTGGGAATCGAGCCGTCCTCGGCGAAGCGCGTCATCTTTAACGCCATCACCAAAACCGAGATTCAGAAGGCCTTCTCCCATCCAATCCCAATCGATGAGTACAAGGTCAACGCTCAGCAGGCTCGCCGGATACTTGACCGCATCGTGGGCTACCAGGTCTCTCCCCTGCTGTGGAAGAAAGTTCAAAGCGGTTTGAGCGCCGGCCGCGTTCAGTCCGTTGCCGTTCGGCTGATTGTGGAACGGGAGCGCGAGATCCGCGCGTTTGTACCGGATGAGACCTGGCGCGTGCAGGCTCGATTCACGCTGGACGAATCCATCGTGGCCTCGCTTCATGCGCGATGGTCGCAACTGATGCAGACCCGGGATGAGAAGGGGAACGCTCCGACACTGAAGGCGCAAAACGCGTGGCTGGAAGAGCATCGTTGCGTCAAGGCTGAGCTCGTCGAAATTCAGGGCAATAAGTTCGAACTCGAGCAGAAGGCCGGCAAGGCCGACGCCCCATCCGTGGATCTGACGCCGCGAGTGGTGAGCGTGGCCGAAGCCTGCGGGCTCGTCGACATCAAGACAACGTCAACCCCGAACGAGGATGGCAAGGGCCAGGAGTCGGTGATTCGAACCGTGACCGGTCGCCCGAGTCCGGGTGTTCGCTACGCCGTGACGTCAATTGAAACCCGGCGCACAACGACCCGCCCACCGGGCCCCTTCATCACATCCTCGCTTCAGGTTGCGGCGTCCACGTATCTCTCATTCAGTGCTGACCGCACGATGCGCGTCGCCCAGGACCTGTACGAAGGCGTCGACCTTCCCGGGGAAGGGCAAATCGGCCTGATCACCTACATGCGAACCGATTCAACGCACCTCTCCGGCGATGCGTTGAACATGGTTCGGTCCTACATCGGCGACCATCTCGGTAAGGACTATCTGCCCGACTCGCCGAACTTCTTCGGTTCGTCAAACAAGTCCGCGCAGGAAGCACACGAGGCGATTCGACCGACCGATGTGCTGCGCACGCCCGACAGCGTCCGCTCCGCGTTGACCGAAGACCAGTACAAGCTCTACCGCCTGATCTGGAACCGATTCGTGGCCTGCCAGATGACCTCCGCTGAGTGGGATTCCACCTCGGTGCTGCTGACGCGCGACGACCAAAAGACCGGTGCTGTCTTCAAGGCCAATGGCCGTGTGCTCGTTTTCGACGGCTTCTACAAGGTCACCGGCGTTCCCACCGGCTCGGATGAATTGACATTGCCGGACGTTGCCGAAAAGACACCGCTGTGGCCCTTCTCGATCGACCCCGAGCAGCGATTCTCCAGCCCGCCGCCGCGGTACTCGGAAGCATCGCTCGTGAAGACCCTCGAATCGGAGGGCATTGGCCGACCGTCCACCTACGCCTCAATCATCCGCGTGATTCAGGATCGCCAATACGTCGAGCAGTTGGACCGGCGATTCCACGCCACCGATCTGGGTGAGGTCGTGACCGACAAGCTGATCGAAGGCTTCCCGCACCTGATGGATCCCAGCTACACGCGGCAGATGGAAACCGATCTCGACAAGATCGAGGACCAGCACACCGACTGGGTTGACATGCTGAAGGCCTTCTACGCCGATTTCTCGGAAGCCCTTTCCCACGCTGCCGAGAACATGACCCATGCCAAGGCAGAGGCCCGGCCCGCGCCTTACGCCTGCCCCAAGTGCGGAAGCAGAACGGTGTATCGATTCGGTCGCAACGGCCGATTCCTCTCCTGTGGCGCCTACCCCGCCTGCGAATTCGCCGCACCGATCGACAAGGAAGGCACGCCGCGACTTGAAGAACGGGTGAATGTCGCCTGCCCCGAAGATGGCTCGCAGATGGTCCTTCGGACGGGGCGGTTCGGTCCCTTCCTGGCCAGTGTCAACTACCCCAAGACCAAGTACATCATCAATGTCGATCGCAAGGGACGATTGAAGTATCCGTCGCCACCCGCGCTGCTGACGGACCTTTCCTGTCCCAAGTGCGCTTCGCCCATGAACCTTCGATCCGGTAAACGCGGCCCATGGCTCGGCTGTTCGAAGTTTCCGAAATGCCGTGGCCGCGAATCGTGGAACAAGATCGATGAGGCCAGGCAGAAGGTCCTGGTGGCCGAGTTGGAATCCCACGAGAAGAAGAACCCGAAGGTCGTCATCCGCACCCTCGACGGAAAGGTGATTCCCGACGGAACCCCGATCGCCGATCTCACTGTTCCCGGGGGGGCAATGGAGCTTGCGATTCACCCCGAGGCTGCACAGAAGGTCCGCCGGTCCGCCTGACCGCCGGTTCGAGTACGATCTCGTCAATGTCGCACAGCGCACGATGGTGGGAGTCGTTTTTCGACCGCGCCTATGCGGATCATCTGCTGCGGCCGCGTGATGAAGCTCGGCTGGACTCCATTCTCGATGTGATCCTCCGGATGGCGGATCTCGGCCCGGGCTCAGTACTCTTCGACCAGTGTTGCGGTGTTGGCCGGCTCAGCATTCCGTTGGCTCGTCGGGGCCTACGCATCATCGGGGTCGAACTCTCGAAGGACTACGTTGACGACGCAGACGCCGCCGCTCGCGCTGAGTCTCTCCCATGCAGCTTTCATCAGGCCGATGCCTATTCCTTCGTCACCCCGGATTCCTGCGATGCAGCCATCAACTGGTTCTCATCATGGGGCTATCACGATGATGATCGTGTGAATCTCAAGATGCTTGAGCGAGCGTATGAATCGCTGCGGCCGGGTGGCTGTTTCCTTCTCGAGCTTTACAGCGTGACCTCCGCCATCGCTCGCTTTCAAGCGAGCATGATCGAGCGACCTTCGGCCACGGAGGCCGACGGAATCATCGTGCTCATCGAAACGCAGCCCGATTTCGTGAACGGCATGATGCGCAGCGTTTGGACATGGATGTATCCGGATGGCCGGCGCGACTCGCGGCACGTTGCCACTCGAATGATGCTGCCCGATCAGATCATCCGTCTGCTTAACGAAGCCGGTTTCCGCAACGTCGAGTTGTTCGACGAGGGGGGCGGTGCGTTCTCGCTTCGCTCCAGCCGGTGCCTCTTTCGGGCCATGCGACCGGCCTGAGGTCAGGTGATGATCTTGCGG
Source organism: uncultured Isosphaeraceae bacterium (assembly GCA_964407695.1). Taxonomy (GTDB): domain Bacteria; phylum Planctomycetota; class Phycisphaerae; order Phycisphaerales; family SM1A02; genus CAYOWQ01. The sequence goes on from CAYOWQ010000002.1 coordinate 329,647, forward strand.
CCGACGCCGGGCTCTTTTTCCGAACCCGTTCCCGAGCGTGTTGAGACCTGTCGGCAAAGGATTCCCAGCCTCCGCAAGGCGGATGCCGATTCCTGGATCGACATGCTGGCATCGAGCATGCGCAGAGAGTCCGATGCCGCCGCACCAAGCGAAGTGAATCCATATCCGCCGGCCGAACCCTTGACCTGAAGGCAGAGCTCCCTGACGGCGGGAACGTCCTCCTTCATGATGGCGGAGTCGAGGTGGCCCGCGATGGTCCGTACCTGGCTGATGTAGCCCCGAATGAGTTCGAGCATTCCGGGTTGGTCCTCGACCGTGCTGAAGAGGCAGTCACCGGAGGCGATGGCGCCCGTTTCGCGATGGAGCCGACCCAGCAGATTCATCAGATCGACCTGAGAATACGGCTTTCCGAGTACGTAGCTTGCCCCCTCCTTCTTGGCGCGCCCAACGGGATCGCCGCCGCTCTCGGCGGTGACAATGACCATCGGCCCGTTGAACTTCATCTCGCGGAGCTTGCGGATGACGTCCTCGCACGGATACTTTCCGACCCGCAGTTCGACGAATGCCATGTCGACGCGATGTGCCTTCACCTTCTTCACGACATCGTCAAGCGACTTGGCGATCACCAGGGTGATGCCGGTCTCCCTGGTGAAGTGCGCAAAGAGCTGGCTGTCTGCATCTGAGGCATCGACGAGCAGCACCGTGCCTCGAAGATCTGTTGGTCTCTGGAATTCCCCCTCAGACCCGGAGTCGCCGCCGGGCTCGTGAAGAAACTCCTGCACGTCGAGCTTGCGATCGAACTGGACGCCGATCTCGTGAATGTGGTCGCGAACGTGTCGACAGGAACGAACCGTACCCTGAATGGTCAACTCCGATCCCTGTCGCCGGGCAAGCCGAATCTTGCACCGTGACCGGGTATGAATGTAGCCGCCGTGAAGGAACGACATTCCTCCCGATGAGATATTGCGGGTAATCACCTGCAGGTTGGAGATCCCCCCGGCCGGGTGCTCGATGGAAATGAGCATCTGGGCGTCACGAAACTCCACGCGCCGTTCGGATCTTTTGTTGTCGTCCTGTCCCCCTTCAACGTTCTTCGATCCACGGTCCATGTGATCGAGAAGGTTCTTGCGCTGACCGTCGTTGAGACGAAGATTGTTGACGAAGTGGTTATTGGGCATCGAACGACTCCAGCCTGTTTCCTCCTATCGTCATGAATTGGGCACTGCCTGAGTCCGGGAAGCCGAGTTCGAGAAGCCGCCGAGGCCGATTCGAAACCAACGGTGGTGCGGCTTACAATGTCGGTCCATGCATTCCAGGCGACCTACCCGTGCCGTTCGAGTCGGCGATTCTCGTGTTGGTTATTTGACCATCGGCGGCGATGGCCCGGTGGCCGTGCAGACCATGACCGCCGGCTATACCTACGACATCGACAACTGCGTCGCCGAGATCAACCGCTACGCCAAGGCCGGGGCCGACATCGTTCGGGTGGCGGTGCCGGAACGCAAGGACACCGAGGCCCTGGTCGAAATCCTCAAGCAGACGTCGGTGCCGATCGTGGCCGATGTGCACTTCCACTACAAGCGTGCTCTTGAAGCGGTCGAAGCCGGCGTCCACAAGATCCGCCTCAACCCCGGCAACATCTCCGATCGCGACCAGGTCAATGCCGTCATCGACGCCTGCAAGGAGCGCGGCATACCGATCCGTGTCGGCGTCAATGAAGGCTCCATCATCGAGCGCAAAGACAAGCAGAAGCGCCTTGAGGAGCTCGGCAAGTATTTCGCCGGCCATCGCTCCGGCCACCTCATGGCCATCATGATCGCCAAGCTCGAAGAGTACATGGACATCTTCGAAGCCCGTGACTTCCATGACGTCGTCATCAGCGCCAAGTCGATGGACCCCGCCCTGTGCATCGACGTCTACACCGAAATTTCCCAGCGCTTCGACTATCCGCTCCATCTCGGCGTGACCCACGCCGGACCCAAGACCACCGGCGCCATTCGCAGCGTCGTCGCCCTCGGCACGCTTCTGGCCAACGGCATCGGCGACACCGTGCGCATTTCGTACGCCTCCGATCACATCGACGAAGTGAAGGACGCCCTCGAAATTCTCTACTGCCTTGGCCTGCGAACCCGCCGCGGCGCTGAACTCATCGCCTGCCCCACCTGCGGCCGCATTCAGGTCGACCTGTTCACCCTTGTGCAGGAGGTCAACCGCAAGCTCGAGAACGAGATCACACTGCCGATCAAGGTGGCGGTCATGGGCTGCGTCGTCAACGGTCCGGGCGAGGCGGAAGGCGCGGATGTCGCCGTGTTTGCGGGCGATCGCCGCGGCATCATCTATGTTCAGGGCGAGCGCGTCGCCAACGTGCCCGAGGAGGAGATTCTCGATCGCCTCCTGCACGAATGCCGTGAATTCGAAGGCAAAGTCCGTCGCGGTGAAGCCAAGCTTGGCGAGAAGGTTGTCGAGATCATTCCGCCCGACCCGATCGGCGAACTGGGCTCCGGGCATGCGAAGATCACCGCGGGCCTCGTGGATCGGGTCACCGTCGGCGGGGTGTAAAGCCCGCATTCAGCCGTATTGACGGATCGACCGGAATGTGACGGTGAAGCCCTACGCCACCCGCACTTCTTCCACGAGCCTGACTTCGCCTTCCTCGTCAGTTTCGATCATTCCCACTTCCCGAAGCGCCGAAAGCGCTGCGCCCTGTTCCGCCTGTTTCTTCGACGGGCCCCAGCACGGCGGGTATCGCTTCGCCCCGATCTCCACGCACACCTCAAAGCACTTGGCGTGGTCGGGTCCCTTCTCATCCAGGACAACATAGGCCGGCGGCGACCACCCCCGCTGCTGGGCGGTCTGCTGCAACACGGACTTGAAATTGCACTGGTGTCCAAGTTTCACCGCCTGACGAATCTTCGGACCCATGTGCGCCATAATGAACTCTCGGGCCGGCTCCAGCCCGCCGTCGAGAAACAAGGCCCCGATCAAGGATTCAAACACCGCCGCGGCCAGCGACATCGGCAGCTGCGTGTGATGGTCCATTCCCTTCCCGAGCGCCAGAAGGTCGCTCAGGCCGATCTCCTCCGCAACCGAAGCGCACGTCGCCCGGCTGACCACGCTTGACTTGATCTTGGTCAGGTCCCCCTCCAGAAGGTCCGGATAACTTCCATAGAGAAAATCGCAGACCACCATGCCCAAGACGGCGTCGCCCAGGAACTCCAGCCGTTCGTTGCTGGCCAGGCGATTGGACGCGGTTGAAGCATGGGTCAGGGCAAGAGCGAGGAGCTTCTTGTCCTTGAAGCGGTGCTTCAGCCGCCGTTCAGCCTTCAGAATGATCTTGCGATCCATAAGCCAGAAATCCGCACGGCTGAATGCCGTGAAAAACCTGCGCCCGGGCTTCCGGGGCCCGCGGCCAAGCCCCCCGGATGAATCGGCTTCTGAGTGGGTTTTCTCGACGCCAAATTCGGTGCCGTCGCGAAAACTCATCCAGCGAGTCGATCTCAATGCCCAGTATAGGTCGAAATTCGCGAAATCGAAGCGAATTCTCAGCCTCTCGACTTCGGGGCGGGTCCCGAGTACACTATCGACCCTTACGAGCCTAGAAAGAGCCCGCCGCCATGCATTACCCGCACAAGGTCAGCCGCATCAAGAAAGTCCGGAAAGTCGGCTTCCGCGCCCGTATGCGAACTCGCAAGGGCCGAAAGATCATTAACCGTCGCCGCCGTCTCGGCCGCCGGGTCGTCACGACGAGTTGATCTCGTCAGTCGACCACGTAGGTGCGGGTCGAACTCCTTCCATGAAAGTCGTCCTGATCGGGGCTCGCGCATCGGGCAAAACCACGCTCGGCGCTGCGCTGGCTGACCGTCTCGGATGGCCATTCTTCGATCTCGACGATGCGGTGCGCAGTTTGTTCCATGGACGGTCCGTTTCAGAGATCTGGCATGACGTTGGGGAGTCTGGTTGGCGCGAGAGCGAATTCAAAGCGCTGGTTCCTCTGCTTCGCCGCAGCGGCGATGCGATCATTGCCCTCGGAGGCGGCGCGGTCACAAACCCTGACGTCTGTGAGCTCCTGAAATGGCACACGAATGACGGCTCACGCAGGGTCGTGCTGCTTCGATGCGAGGGCCCAGCGTTGGCCGAACGTTTGCGCTGTGATCCAGGAGATCGTCCAAGCCTGACCGGTCGGCCGATCGCGGAGGAGGTGGAAGCGGTGCTGCGCCAAAGACTGCCCTTGTATCAATCACTCGCCCAGGCCACCGTGGACACGACCGGCCTCAGCGTCAAAGACGCCTTGGAAGGTCTCCACCGAGCCATCAACGATCTTTGAGAGGTCGTGGCTCAGGCGGCCCGATACAGGACGCCGCTGCCCAGGTATCGGCAGAGCCGTTGAAAATCCGATTCGGACCGAAAAGACGTGAATCGAATGGCCATGCGCCGGGCCGCCGGATCATCCTCGTCGTCGTTCACCCACACGACCGGCCCGTCGACTTCGATCCGCTCCACCCCACCGGGCAGCTCAAACGTCGCATGGACGACGTCCCCCGGCTGAAATCCTTGATCCAGTTCGATTCGGGCCCCGGCGATGGAGATGTCATACGCATGTCCGGCAACGGGTTCCGACCCTTCCTGCCCTTGTCCTGCGGCAACCACCGACACCGCGGTGTACATCGGCGCCAGCGCGAAGCGCTCAAACTGCCTCTGATTCCGTGAGTTCATGGTCGACATAGGGTTCACGTCCACAATGGTCGGTACCCTCCTTATCGACCGGCCCGGATTCTAACTTGAGATCCCGACGATTGGCCTAGGAACCGTTTTTTTGCCGCTTTTGTCGCTGCGCCTGCCGGGCGGCCTGATTGATGGCCTGACGCATCATCCGCTGTATTTCCTTGATCTCCCGAGAATCCAGCTTCGATTTCGCCAGATCAACCGTGATGGCCGGCGTCCATTTTGTGGAGACGGGGTGGAACCCCATCTCTCGGAGCTTGCGGTCAAAATCACCCATGTGCCCCGCGCCATAGAAGATGCCCACTGACCCCACGTCGGGAGCATCCAGAACCTTCTCCAGAGCCTTCAGCACGACGTCGTTGCGTTGACCGATCAATACCTCACCAAGTCCCTCGCCAAGCTGATCGAGGCTCATGTCGATCGCGTCGGCATGACCAAGCATCTCCACCATCGCCACCTTGAAGGCGTCGGTCATCGCACCGCCCGTGAGCGCGTCGGCCATTCGCACAATGCCCAAGATGGCTTTGGTCACGACCGCCGAAAACGAAGACCCCGCCAGCGTGGTCTGCAGTGGTCCGAAATCAAGCCCCTTCTTTCGAAAAGCCGACTGAAGCTGGTCCGTCGTCATGTCCGCACAGTGCCAGTTGGGCCGATCGTAATCCATGGCGCTCAACTGAAACTTCAATCCCAACGCCCTGGCAAGATCCTCTTGCAACGAATCACCCTCGGCCCCGAACATCTCATCGGTCGGGTGAAAATCCGAGAGCTTCAGGTCTGCGTTCAAGCCCTCGCCGCCGGGTGCGCCATCGGCCCCGAGACTCAACAGGTCGAACGACGTGCCACCGTCAACAAGCGAGTATTCGATCGGATGACCCCACGCATCGACCAGCGCATTGGTCACCCACGCGCGGAGCCGAGAGTCTCGATCCGAGGCAAATTCAATCAATGCCTCCCGGGATGGGGCCGGAGTGCCGGCCTTCCGCATGAACATCGCCGCAAGGGATCCAACAAATTCCATGGCCTCGCGCGTGCTCGCCTCTCGATCGGCATCCGTTTCGCCCGTCGGGCCTGCAGCACCCGGTGGCATCACCGATTCGTACAGCACGACATCGTGCCCATCCAGAATGCCTTGAAGATCCGAATAGAGCGAGGGATCGCCGATGTGGGCCACCCCCACCAGCGTCAGCGAGGGCGAATCGGGTCGTTCGTACCAGACGCTTGCCACCTCGAGCGCAATCGACTTTCCAGCCGATTCCGACACCCGCATGAATTCCGGAGACTCCCCCGACCGCTCGGTGTCGGCCTTCTGCGTTGCCACGGGGGCCGTGGCCGGGGGCTCCGCTCCTGCCAACCAGCAGGGCATGAGACAGGCCAGCACAACGGCACACTGGAGTTGACGCATACTTCACCTATTCGCGAAGACTCGCGAAACCTTTCACGGAGCGACCGCAGCCGGTCTTGATTCGGAGCGCGGCCGCGCTGCCGCGGGCGCTGCCTGCCGAGCGGCCGCGGGCGGTTCCGCCCCTTGCTTGGCCGCGGCCACGAGCGCCTCCAGCCTTCCGATCGCCCGCTCGATTTGTCCCTTGAACCCCATGTATGGGAACAGCGTGCAGATGGCCACCACCAGGCCCGCCGCCGTGGTCAGCAGCGCTTCAGCGATACCCCCCGAAAGCAGCCGCGGGTCGGTCAACATCGACTCGTCTCCCAGCAACCGAAATGCCTGAATAATGCCGGTCACCGTGCCCAGAATTCCCAGCAACGGGGCGGCCGTGATGATTGTCGAAAGCGCCAGCATGAATCGATCGAGCCGCGGCCGCTCGCGCTCCACCGCCTCAACCGCCACGGCATCGGTAGCGCCGAATTCCAGGATCCGCAAGGCGACTCGCGAATAGGGAGATCCATCATCCTCGACCAGCGCTCGAACCCGTTCCCACTCGCCTCGTCGGAGCGCATCGCAGACCTTTGAATACCGCGCGATCCGTCCCGGTCGGTGCAGCGAAACCCAGAAAATCAGCCGATCAAGCACCAGCGCCAGGCCGAGGACGCTCAGGCCCAGCAGAGGCCACATCACCGGGCCGCCGCGATGCATGATGGAAAGAAGTTGATCAATCATGGCGATTCGTGCATCCATGATAGATCACCTGGCCCGCATGTGTGGTTGCCTCCACACGCTGGTAGGGGTTTTGCCCGAAAGAGGTTACAATCTGCGTTCGATGAGCCAGATCATGACGCCGACCTTTCTTGACGACGTCGCCCCACTTATCCAGCGGATTGATGATCAGCTTCAGACCGCTCTTGAGAAGGCCGGACTGCCTGTAAATCTGCATGAAGCCGCCAGCCACGCGGTCCTCGGCGGCGGCAAGCGGCTTCGTCCGGTCCTGGCGATTCTCTGTTGCGAAGCGGTGGGAGGCGGGGCCGATGATGCGCTCCCTGCGGCGATCGCCATCGAGCTGATCCATGCCTTCAGCCTGGTTCACGACGATCTTCCCGCGCTTGACAACGACCAGTTGCGCCGGGGCCTCCCCACGGTGCATGTGAAGTTTGGTGAAGCGATGGCGGTACTGACCGGGGATGTGCTGATCTCTCTCGCGTTTGAGACGGCCGCCGAATCGGCTCGATCCGGGATTCAGATCGTCAAGGAGATTGCCCGGGCCACGACGCTCATGATCAATGGTCAGGTCTACGACACGCTTGGCGGGTTTCCGAAGGACCTGACCGACCCGAGACAACGGTTGAACCAGATTCATCGCAACAAGACCGGTGCCCTATTGACGGCCGCCTGTCGAACGGGGGCGCTGGCCGGGGGCACATCGCCATCGTCGCTTCGGTCGATCACGCAATACGGCGACGATATCGGTCTCATGTTCCAGATTGTGGATGACCTGCTTGACGTGACCCAGAGTGCCGAGCACACCGGCAAGGCAACGGGGAAGGACCAGGATGCCGGCAAGACGACATTCCCTGGAGTCTTCGGGATAGAGGCCTCTCAAGCCAAGGTCCGTGAACTTCGGACTTCGGCCCTGAGTTCCATCCAGGGCCTGGGGACCTCGGCTCGTCACCTGCGGGACCTCTGCGAATACCTTTCGACCCGCACACGATGAACTTTGCTGCGTACTATCTCCGAATGCACCCTTCGGGCGACACGCCTGCAAGGACACCAGCTTGACCGACGGTTCCGATTCGTGACGCGAACCCTTGAACTCGGGATAACGATTCCCAACCGAACTGAGCCGCATGGACCTGAAGATTCTGCCCACCATTTCGTCGCCCGCCGATGTCCGCCGACTTCAGATGGATCAGCTCCCCGAGCTGGCCAGTGAAATCCGCTGGGCCATCTGCGATCAGGTCTCGCGCACGGGGGGCCACCTCGCTCCCAATCTGGGCGTGGTTGAGCTCACCATCGCCTTGCACTACGTCTTCGATTTCGGCTTTGACCGGCTGCTCTTCGACGTCGGCCACCAGTGCTATCCCCACAAGCTGCTGACCGGCCGCTTCCACCTGCTGTCCAACCTCCGCAAACGCAACGGGATGGCCGGTTTCCCGGAGCCGCGTGAATCAGCGTTTGACCTCTTCTCGGTCGGCCATGCCGGAACGGGAATCTCCACGGCCGTCGGCATGGCCCGGGGTGACCTTCTTAACGGCGAAGGACGATGTGAATCCAAGCCGGACGGCCGCCGAGTCGTCACGCTTATCGGCGACGCCTCGATCGTGAACGGCGTGGCGATGGAAGGTCTTAACAACGCCGGGACGCTGAATCGCCAGTTCCTCGTCGTGCTGAACGACAACGGCATGTCGATCGCCAAGCCGCAGGGCGCGGTGGCATCCTATTTTGACCGCCTTCGGCTCAGCCATTCCTACACCGGCTTCAAGAAGGCTGCCAGGGAGATGCTCGAGCACATTCCCGGCGGCTCGATCATGCGTGAGATGTATCACCGCATGGGTGAAATGTCGAAGGCGATGATCACCGAAAACGCCTGGTTCGAGAACTTCGGGCTCGTGACCGTGGGCCCCGTCGATGGCCACGACCTGCCCACGCTGATCGACTATCTCAACGAGGCCAAGCACTTCGATCGGCCCATGGTGCTGCACGTCAAGACCATCAAGGGGAAGGGGTTCGCGCCCGCGGAAGGCGATGCCTGCACGTTCCACTCCCCCGCCGCGTTCAAGATGAATTTCGACGACGAGGGCTGCCGGGTCGAGCTCAAGAAGTCCGCGCGTTCCTTCACCAGTGCGTATGGCGAAGCCATGGTCGAGTTGATGACCCAGGATCCCAAGGTGGTCGCCTGCACCGCGGCCATGCCCGACGGAACCGGCATCAGCAAGGTGCTTCCCAAGTTTCCTGAGCGCACCTGGGATACAGGCATCTGCGAGAGCCATGCGCTGGACATGATGGCCGGCCTCGCCAAGACCGGCTGGAAGCCGTTTTTCGCGGTCTATTCCACATTCCTGCAGCGGGCATTCGACCAGGCGTTCCAGGAAGTGGCCCTGCAGGGCCTCGCGGTTCGGCTCTGCCTCGATCGCGCTGGGCTCGTGGGTGGCGACGGCGCCGTGCATCACGGCTTCTGCGACATTTCAATCCTCAATGTGCTTCCCAAGGCTTGCATCCTGGCGGCGATGGATGAGCCGTCGCTGAAGGCGGCCCTGCGGTTCATGGCTGAGTACAACGACGGACTTTCCAGCGTTCGCTATCCGCGCGACTCCGTCAGCGACATGTTCACCGATGAAGAGTGCCCGCCGTTTGAAATCGGCCGTGCCCGCCCACTGATCACCCATGACAATCCGGATATTGCTGTCCTCGGTTTCGGCGTCATGGCTATTGAGGCGGCCAATGCCTTGAAGGAACTCAACGGCCACAGTGAATACAAGGTCGATGTGTACGATGCCCGATTCGCCAAGCCGGTCGACGTGGAACTGCTGTCGTCGCTCCTGTCTCGCAATATTCCGATCATCACCGTCGAAGATCACTCGATTCGCGGCGGCTTCGGTTCATGCGTCACTGACGCCTGCAATCGACTTGGCCTCGATACCCGGCTGGTCACCTGCATGGCCTTGCCCGACAGCTGGATCTATCAGGGAGAGAGAAACGAGCAGCTTGCCGAGGCAGGCCTGGATTCACCGGCGATTGCCCGCATGATCCGCGAGGTGCTCGATCGGCCGCGTCCGGAGTCGCAAACGGCGGTAATCGAAGTTGCGCCGGCGGCGGCTCGAGCCACGTCGCGGCCGTGACGTCCCTGCGGATTCCCGATCGAATCTGGATTGTCGGCCCGACCGGTTCGGGCAAATCGACGCTCGCTGAACGAATCGGTGGGGTTGTCGGCGTCGAACCCACCCACCTCGACGATATCTATCACCAGCCGGGATGGACCACGCTTGGGCCAGAGGAGTTCAATCGCCGCGTTGACGAGATCACCGCGCGCCCCCGCTGGATCATTGATGGGAACTACGGGGCCCTGCGCCGGCTGCACATGCACAAGGCCGACCTGTTGATCTGGATCGACCTTCCACTTCGCACCACCCTGCCCCGGCTGCTGCGGCGATCGCTCGGCCGCATCGTGTTTCGCCGCGCGTGCTGCAACGGGAACTACGAGACGATTTGGCAGACCTTTTTCAGCCCTGATTCGATCCTTTGGTGGGCGATCAAGACCGACGGCAAGCGGCTGGCAACGCTTCCGGAGGAGATTGAGGAACGGGGACTGCAGCTCGTCCGATTGAGATCGCCACAGGACCTGAAGAATTGGGTGACGGAAATGCAAGATGGTCAGTTCGACTCAGAAGCATCCGCTCCCTCGGCGTGAACAAGAACAAACCGGATCTCGTCGTAGGAGACCTCGCCTCCAAGCGCATCAAAGATGGGTTTGAGCCTACCGTCCGGCGAAGCATGGGCAGCGATGAGCACTCGCTGACGAACACTTTCAGACACCCATGCTTCGATTGATGCAGGCCGTTCCTCGCGGATGTAGTCGGTCAGATAGCCGGCGACCGTTGATGTTGCACGGCCAAGTCGCTTTGCAACTTCAGCGATCGACATCCCTTCTCTGAAATGGGTACATGCCCGCGACATGGCGACGGGTTTCGAGGAAGTCGTCGTCGACGGAGCTGACAATGGCTGATTCATTGCAAGCCCTGTTGAGCGGCAGTGCATCTCGATGAGTTTGCAGATTTCAGCTCCCCAGTCTTCGAGCTTCCTTGCGCTCATGCCTGCGATGCTTCGCATCAGATCGACCGATGCCGGCCGCGCGCGGGCAAGTTCGCGCAATGTTGAATCATGGAAGATGACAAACGGCGGCAGCCCGCGTGCTTCCGCCACTTCCCGACGCCATTTGCAAAGGGTCTCAAACAGGTCGCGATCCACTCCTTCCCACTCGTCGACTTTTGCATCCGCCTGAACGGCGGCCGGTGCGGCGAGTGAGATCTGTCGGCGATCGTGCATGATCTCGCGTCCGAGTTCAGTGAGATGAAGAACCGGTCGCGCCGGCGGCGCTGCACGCGCTGCCCCAGCATCAACAAGCTGGTGAATGAAATTCGTGACCGCTCGCTTCCCTGCTCCCTTCAGAATTCCATAGGTGCTCAAGCCTTCGTGCCCCCATGACCGAATGTTCTGCGTCCGCGCCCCCACAAGGATGTCTGCGATATGTGAGGCGCCGAATCGCTGGTCCACACGGGCGATGCACGACAGAATCTTTCGAGCAATAGTCTGGCTGCCTTCGACGCCGTTGATTTCGCCGAGGCAGACGTCGCAGGCGCCGCAGGAATTGCCGGCGTACGACTGGCCGAAATACTCTGACAACCGGCGATGCCTGCACATGGTGCCCACACAGAATCCGCGAAGGTGTTGCAGAAGTTCGAGCTGCGCATGAAGGGCGATCGCAATGCTCTCTTCGGCAGCGGGGTTCTCGGCCGTAGCCTCGGCGGCACTCGCCTCCATCAACCGGGTCCACCGTGTGGCATCGGAGGCCGAGTACAGCATCACGCATTCTGCGGCGAGGCCATCGCGCCCTGCACGACCGGTCTCCTGCTGATACGCCTCGATGGTCTTTGGCATACCGGCGTGGACGACAGCGCGAACATTGCTGCGATCGATGCCCATTCCAAAGGCGACGGTCGCCACCACGACATCCAACTGCTCGCGAGAGAACCGCTCCTGGACGGATCGGCGATCATCCGGCTTCATCCCGGCGTGATAATGGGCCGCACGCACACCCGAATGTGAAAGGAAGGCTGCAAGCGATTCGGTCTCGCGGCGACTGATGCAGTACACGATGATTGCCTCGGAGTCGTGTCGCCGGATCACCTCGAGTGTCTGTCCCGCCGGATCAACTCTTGGAACGATGCGATAGGTGAGATTGGGCCGGTCAAAGACGCCGACCAGCGTCACCGGTTCATGCAGTTGCAACTGGACGGCGATATCTTCACGCACCCGGGGCGTCGCGGTGGCCGTGAACGCGTGGATCGAGCAACCCGAAAACCGATCGCGCAGCGACGCGAGACGGCGATACTCCGGTCGAAAGTCGTGTCCCCAATGACTGATGCAGTGCGCCTCGTCGATGGCGAAGGCTCTCACCCGCAGGCGACCCAGATAGCCTGCGAATCCGGGAGTCATCAACCTCTCGGGAGAAATGAACAGCAGGCGAAGCTCACCTGCGCTCAGCCGAGCGCGAATGCAGTGACGTTCATGCTCGTCGAGATTGCTGTGAATGGCCGCAGCGGGGAAGCCATTCGCGACCAGCCCGTCAACCTGATCCTTCATCAGTGATATCAAGGGTGACACAACCACATCGAGTCCTCCGGCCACGGCTGCAGGCACCTGATAGCAAAGCGACTTGCCGCCACCGGTTGGAAGCACGACAAGCGAGTCATGCCCTGCGAGCGATGCTTCGATTGCTTCCCGCTGCAAAGGTCGAAGGGTGCGAAATCCCCAATATTGGTGCAGGACGCGATGGATGGACTCAGTTCGCACATCGCTGTCGGAAGTACCCATGGTCAAGATCATACCGATCAGACCCCAAAAAGCGACCACGCTCCCCCAAGCGGATGAGCGTGACGGGAGCGTGGTCTGGATGTGCCGAATTTGGCGGGTGGTGCCCGCTCAGTTGTTGATCTTTTCGAGGTAGAGCACCTCGGGTTTGTCGGTGGGACTGTTCACGCGCGACCGGTCGACAAGCATCACGTATCGACTGTCGTCGATGATCATCTCGGGGTCGGTCGCATCCCATCGACCATTGGTCGGGTTCTGGCGGAATGTGCGGATCTTGAGATACACCGTGAACGTATCGCTCCGGGTCGTGGCAATGTTGGAAAGGGCCGAGAAGAGCAGGTTGCGCTCCTCGGCATCGCCGCCCACGATGTCGCGCTCGCGGCCGACCTGCCCCGCCGGCGGCGTGAAATCGGTCACAATGTCGCCCGTGTCGATCGACAGGCGACCGGAGAGCGTGGTGTAGTCCACTTGATTGAATTGATTCAAGGGCTGACCCGGATACTTGTAGCCCAGAATCGGCGGCCCATTCGGGTTGGCCGTGTCGAGCTGATAGAACGGATCGAGGCCCACATAGTCAATGCGACCGGAATCATGCGGCGCCAGGACGCTGCCCATGAAGTCCTTCGCGGCCGGTGTGCCTGCCGGCGACGAACGCTTCAGCAGCATGAGTTCGCCGAGTGCGTCGATGCCGCGGCCGCCACGCATGCCCTTGAAGAACGTTCCCTGGCCGCGGTCGGCATAGCCCGGGAGGAACGGCAGGAAGGAGCCGCTGGTGGGCTGCACGCCGAGGCGTTCTCGATATTGGTAGATCGCATCGGGGAGGCGCACAAACGGGTTGTTGCCGGGAACTCCGGACTCGTGGACAAGGCGGGTCATGTCGGGCATGGCCCGCATCACTTCGAGCGGTGCATCGGAAATGTTGATCATGCCGGGCGTTCCGCGGCCGTTGAATCCGTTGGCGTTGGAATAGGCGAGCAGGTTCAGATCGTCGGCATCGCCGATGGTCCCGTCGCCGTCGGCATCGACATACGGGGGAATGCCGAAGGAATCGCAGACAAACGCGTCGTAGTGCAGGATTCCAGCCGGCACAGCCGGAGCGAGCGCATTGGGCGCATTCGCGGCGGTCACGTTGGAGATCGTCTGATCAGGCAGCACCGGCGTCTGATCGGTCACGTTGAGCCGATTCACCATCACCCCTTCAGCCACCGGATATGGTGAATCCGTCTTCTTGTCGGAGAGGTGCTCGGAGAATGTGTATTCCGTGTCGGCCACACCGGCGCCGTTGATCTTGACCACCGGCCCCCACATGAAGAGGTCGTTCAACTCGCCAACTCGATCGAAATTGGCATCCTTGACAGACAACTGCAGTGGATAGTCGAAACCCTGCGCCTTGTAGTAGTCAGAATCCTTGACCGACGACGCGACATTCGGATCCGGATCGCGCAGGCCGCCGGACTTGTCGCCGAAGTTCACGATGACGCCGGAGGGAATGTTGTCGGCATACACAAACCCGTTGTATTGGGCGTTGCCGTCCATGTCATAGACCGTCTGCGTGGTGAAGAAGGTCGGCTTGTGCCGACGATCCTTGCCGAAGCAGTCGGTGTAGTCGCGCAGGACATAGGGCTTCACATCGGGATCGAGCGCGGGGTTGCCCTGATATTGATTCGGCGCCTGGTAGTTTCCGACGCCGTCGCTTGTGGCCTGGAACGCATCGCCACGATACTTCCCGTCACCGGCGCCGGACTGGGGCCACCCGTCAAATGGCGACTTGGAGAGGTCGGAATCCGGCCGATCGCTGTAGGCAAACCGGGGATTGTGCTCATCCGGGTCGATACGGAGATTCCCGTCGACATCCCACGCCCAGTTTCGCGACACCCGGCCCCAAACCGTGTAGTAATCGTTGTCCTTGATCCGGATTCCCGAATACACACCGGTCCCATCAACGGGGTTATACGAGAATTGAGCCGGTGGCGGCGCGAACGGATCGTTCTTCAACTCGACCATGCGGTCGCGATACTCGTTCTTGGCGCTTTCATTGGGATTGTCGATCCGATCAACCACGATCGGGTACGACCCGACGATTCGCACCAGCTCCACCGCCGGAATGTTTTCGTTGCGGTACACATCGATGTCGTTGACCTGCCAGCCATTCCCGGCGGCCGCAGTCTTGGTGGCGTTGAGCAGAATGGTGTCGGTATACGAGGTATTGGCGTCCTCGAAGAGATCTGTCGGATCAAGGTCGAGGAAGTCGATCCATCGGGCTCGGAACGACCCGTCATTGCCTGCATCGCTCGAGAACTGTTCGGCGATCGCGTAGACGATGGCCGTGCGAGGCTTGTCCTCGGTGGCCGGGCCCAGCCAGAGATTGGGGCCATTGGGCGCTGCCGCAAAGTTGTAGGATTGACCAAAGACTCGAAGCCGGAAATCGGTGAGCCGAATCGGCGTGTTGAACGGATTGGCGATCTGCACAACGACCACGGTCGACGGTGTGCTCGACGCGTCAACAAAGTGCTCGCCCGCGCCCGCGAACGGCGGAGGTATCACAAAATCGTTGGCGCCGCTGGGTCCGGCGTAACTCGGGTCGACGCGGCTCTTGGGATACACGTGGGCGATGAACGCCTCCATGATGAAGGGCTGCTTCTCAACGCCGATGAAATATCGCGTGTTGTCGGTCGGGTCCGCGAGTTCGGGGATCAATTGCGGCGCGATGGGAGCATCCGGCAACTGGAGGTTGGCGACACCATTGGATGAATAGGGGAAATCGCGGGCACAGAGCAGGCTGGCCGTCAGGCTGCGGGCGAGCATCTGAGTCTTGAGCCGGTCTGCCGCCGTCGAACCGAAGTACGTGACGGTCGAACCCGAGGGAGTATCACGAGCGAGCGATCGCTCAAACACCCGGATGCATCGCTTGGCCAGGTCGCGTTGCTGCTGAAGAATCTCCGCCGTCTCGATTGTGCCATTGTTGTTCGTATCCACATATGGTTCGCGAAGATCGATCTTCCGCGTGTCGCGGACGAACTTCGCCTTGGCGTCGGTGATCTCCGCGGCGTCGAACCCGCCGTTGCCGTTTGAATCAACAAGATCATCCGTCCAATGCAGATTGGGCCACAGCCACGGCGGCATCGAATCCACCCGAACGTTGTTGTAGGTTGTCAGCCGGGCGCGAAGATCCTTCACGCGGCGAAGATTCAGCTTGTAGGCATTTCCGGCCGACTCGGTCTCGAGCGGGATCGTTGTCTCTTCGGCGTCGAGCGATCCACGAAGCACCGAGTATGAACTCTGGTCGACGCTTGCCCCATTCACGTTGCCGGCGATGAGGTTCGTGGTCAGCGTGGATTCCAGTCGAGAGGTAAGCCACGGCGAATTCAATCCGGCATACTGACGAAGCTCGATTTCATCAGAGAGCCCAAAGGGCGTGACGCCGAGGAGCGGATCATTCGGCCGCAGGCCGGCATTCCGCCAGTACACCATGCGGTCCTTGCGGAACGCCAGTTCATTGGGATTGGCCGCGAAGTTGGAATTGCCCTGAATGTGCAGTTCGTTGAGCCAGGTTCGCCGCGAGTTGTTGGACACGGAATTCGGATTGCTCGCATCGATGCCGTCGGACCACATCTGGGAATACCAGGAAACATGGACACCGCCATACAGCGTCGAGAGCTGGGCGAATGTGTGGTTCATGGGATTGTCGAAGATGCCGACGTTCCAGTTGTTGGCCGCCTGAGCGAAGCTGGTGTTGGCCGGATCGATCGTGGCGTTCTGGCCCACGAGCGCCACATCAACCGGCCCCACGCCGATCGTGCTCTTGGGGAGTACGCCGATCGGAATCGCACCGGTGTTGGTCAGTTCCGAGGGCACAAAGCGCGAGGCCGTGTTCACGTTGACCATGGCCTGGTTGTCAACGATGCGAACCGCCATCACCCGCATAATGCCGAGGTCGTTGGGCGTGGGCACATAGAACCAGAAGGAGTCCGTGTATCCGTCGCCGTCGGCGTCGGCCAGCACGCGGCCAACGGTATGTCGAGCCGTGCCGGAAATGAATTCCGATTGCGGCTGCTCCTGCGGAACCTTGGTAATCGGATCCACCCAATCAAGAGTGACACCGTTACCATCTAGATCATTGAAGTTGTAATAGTTGCCTGGAATGCCGAGGGCGGTTCCGCCCCTGTAGGCAGTGGCATAGTTTCCATTGGGGCCAAGCACGACCCCCGAGGTGAACCAGACCGACCAGCGATTCATGAAGTTATTCAGGTTGTCGACATCCATCCGGCTGTAGCCGATGACCGACCCGAAGCCGACGGTCGAGAACGGCGCAAACAGGGCGTTGCCGTTGTGGTCGATTCGAATGGGCAGCCATTGCTCAAACGGCACGTCGAGATCGGTCACCAGAGACCCGGTGACGTTGCTGATATCACGAACGATGCGGAACGAATTGTCGGCCCGCGAGATGTTGGCGAGGTGCAGCCAGTGGGTGAATCGATCGTATCGATCGGCAAGGGCCGCGGGCCCTCCAAACGCCGGCGGCACGCCATTGTTGGTGGGATCGAACATGCCGAAAGTCGGCAGCGTCGGATCGTCGACCTTGTCAAAGTACCCGTCGCCTTCCAGATCCAGTCGGAACGGCTCGAACGAACTCAACCATCGGTTGTCGCCGAAGCCGGGATTGCCGACAGGGTTCCCTTCGCCAAGCAGCACCAGGCTCTGAGGAGAACCATGTCCGTTCGGCCACGGAGAGCCAACGGTGTAGTCATCGGGCCAGTTGGTGAAGGGATACGTCGAATACGGCGCAGCGGTATAGGCGTAGTGCGATTTCGCTGGAAAATCGGGAATGCCGTTGTTGTCGGCATCAATCAGGTTACCGGGGCCATAGCGCCAGGCACCGGCGTCATACGGAAGCCTCGGCTGGTTGCCGCTGACAACATGGCCATCCGGCAGCTTGGTGCCCACACCCAAGGTGCCCGAGGGCTGGCCCGGCGGATCGGTGCCGACGGACGAATTGACCTTGAACGGCCAGATATTCTGGGGAAACAGAGCCTTCGCGGGAAAGTCGGCGATCTGCAGCGCAGTGCTTTCGGCGAACTCGTCGCGCTGCGACGAACCCTGAACAGATTGTGCGGTGATGCGCTCCTCTTGCGTGCGGCTGATATAGGCCGAGGCGATGATCACCAGCAAGACGAGGATCGCCGCCACAAGCACCAGCGTGTTGCCGCGACGGGCCCGCTGAATTCGACGCTGAAGCATTGATACCTGATGGGACATGGCTGGACTCGTTTCCGTCGACGCGCTGCCGGGCGAACCTCAATTGGCGCGCTTGGGCAATCGAATGACAAACTGGAACGTACGCCCGCGCTCAAGGCGGGTCTTGGGGTCGTGAAGGGTCATGGTGATGCGCAAGGCCGACGGCCATGGGGTGAAACCGTCTCGGCTCGGATCCGACTGGTTGTAGCCGAAGATCGCTTCGTACATTCGGACGTCGGACTGGCCGATGACCTGGAACTCCGGAAGCTTGGTGGTGTTGTCGGTCAGGCCCTCAATGTTCCGAGGATTGGCCCCATTGAAGGATCCCCAGTTGTAGGCCCGAAGATCCGGCCCGGTAAACGGCGTCGCCAGCGGCGCCACCGCCCGTGCGTCGTCCGTCATCCCGAACCACGGATGCTCGACCCACGGCAAGTGCTGCATGCCGGCGTAATTCCCAACGGTCTTGGTGTAGCCATCCTTGTTCACGTAGTTGACCACACCGTCGCCGTTGTCGTACGTCCAATCGACAATGAAGGAACTGCACGCCGACGACAGCACACTCAACGTCTGGGCCTGGTCCGCTCGATCCATGCTTTCCGCAATACGCGCAGCCCGCGGGTAGATCGGCGATGAAATCGGCGGCGTTGATGATCCAAACGCATGCCGCCCAAGAACCAGCCGGGAGATCAGGTCGCGCTGGCAGAGGGCGCCATTGTTGACCAGCCACGGCCACGTCGGTTTTGACGACGAACTCCAGTCGGTCTGAATCACGCTGCGCAGGTCGCTCAGGCTCGACGCTGCGGCATCCAGCCGGCCGTTCGTGAGCGTTCGATTCGGAATCGGAAACCCGCCGAGAGACTCCCACAATGATGGCGCTGCCTTGGCCTCGTTCAGCAGAATGGTCGGGTTGCCGCCGTCATCACTCATGGCGATCCCCTGCCGCACCAGAACCCACTCGTTGGCCGCCCCCTGAACCACCACACCCATCGGCGTATCAAAGCCGCTGTAGGCCGCGATATTGTGGTTGTAGTTCGACATGTCGAGGCCGTTGCTCGGGCTCAGGTTCACCGTCCATGGCTGCAGCGGGGTTCCATCATCGAATAACCCGTTATAGGGATCGACGCTCCCCAGGCTCTTGACTTGCACCGCATGGCTGTACAGCACCTTGGCCGCGGCACCCTGCGGCCGCACATTGGTGCCGCCAGGGCCTTCGAAATTGAACGTCTGGATGTTCTGGGCGCCGTTGGTGAAGAAGACCAGTTGATCGCAGCGGATCACGGCATCGGCGGGAAGATTCGGATCAAGCAGCGACGCCAGGGGAACGTTGATGTCGTTCTTGACCGCGACGTTTCGAATCGCCAGCACGCCTTCGCGGCTGATCCGCTCGATGTCGGCCCGAAAACGCTTTTCGATTGCCGCCGCTTCGGCCAGTACATCGGCGTTGGATTGCGCTGCGGCTGTCACCTTGGACACCGTGGCGAAGATGTTGCCCGTAGCGATGATCACGACCACAAGAATGGCGATCGCAATCAGGAGTTCGGTCAGCGTAAACGCGAGTCGGCGCCGACGGCGAGGGTGGGGTTCAGCTCGGAGCATCAGAGTTCCCTCACCGTGACGTAGACCGAGGTCAGGCCCACGCCGTTGCTGTCGATCTGCGGGATGAACCAGAAATCAGTGACGGTGTTCTGATTCGGATCCACGCTGATATAGAGCGGGATCGTCGGCACCGGAGGAACAGGTCGAGCCAGTTCCACCGGCCCGTCCGTCACCAATCGCCGCCCGCTGACGACTCGATGGATGTTGTTGTTCTGGTCCAGCAGCCACTGCCCCGCCATCTGCCAACCGTCACGCTGGTCAAACGGATCGAAGTGATTTCCCGGAAACGTCCCGGGAATGCGCCCGTCGGGACGATCCTTGAATTCGGGAGTGATTTCATCGCCCGCGGGATACCACGGCATATTCGACCATGGTTCCAACGGCGGCGGCGTATTTCGCAGATCGATGGCAATCGGAAGTGGAGGCACCGGACTGTTCGGATTGGACGCGACGGTGTAGATCACGCTTTCGCCGCCAAGATTGACTCGATAGACGAAGATCGCCACCAGGATCTTTCCCTGAAACCGGCGAAACATGCAATCCCAGACATACTGGGGCTTGTCGGGCACGGGTCGGAACCCGCGCTCGTGCTCGGTCTGCATGGGGTAATAGCGCTCGCCCTGCGTGATGATGATCGGTGGCGAGGGCGGCTCATCGCCGTACTTCGCGACGTTCCAGGGCGCCCGGTCGGTCGGCGCCCAATTGTTGGAGGGCACAAATGGCGGAGCCGGCTGGAAGATGCTGATCGAGCCCGCCGTGGTCTTGAACGAGTCGCCGTTCACTGAATACTGAACCGTGGTGGGATAGAACGACGGCCGCCGCCATTCCCAGTCTCCCGGTATGGTCGGGCTCACGTAGTTCGGCTGCACCGCTTCCGCGGGGCCGAAATCCGACTGAGAAACGCGCCCGCGAATGATGGCCAGCGCGTTCTCGGCCACGATCGGTCCCATGGCGTCATCCAGCGCCTGACGCTGCTGGGCGATACCGGCCGGAAACACCGCGGCGATCGAGATGATGCCGATGCCGAGGATGAAGATCGCCATCAGCACCTCGAGCAGCGAGAAGCCGATGCGACGACGGGGATTGGTAACGCACGCGCCCATGGATCAGGACTCCTCCTGTCGCATGACGACTCCGGTGTAACGGTTGAAATGAATCCGATTGGCAAACTGATTGATGTAGTTGCTGAGATCAAGAGACCGAGCATCCTCGTCGGCCCAGGTTCCGTCGTTGTAGCGCTTGCGGGCTTCAACCTCGTCGAATACCGCGATGAACGGCACCATGGTGATCGCGGGCTCATCGTCGGCATAACGCTGATCGAACGGATTGGCCCCATAGAGCTGATTCTGCTGCGGGAAACTCGAAATCGTGGCGATTGGAAAATCGATCTTGTTGTATCTGATGTTCCCGTTGTTGTTGAAATCAACGAACGACTTGTTGGAATCGGTCTTGCTGTTTCGCGTCACCGTCGATCCGTCGGGCGAGAACATCACCGCCACCACCGAGTCGGCCGCTTCCTGTTGCGGCGAAACCGATGAACGGGCAAGCTCCGGCTGGACATACCACCGGTTATCCACGTAATTCCCGCCCGAGGCCCCATCCGTTTCGGCATACTTCGGCCCGGCCACCTTGATGCCCGCGGCCAGCCGCTTGGGAAGCAGGCCCTCGATCGGTACGAAGAAGTCGAGGTTGTCGTCGCTCGTGCCGCTTACGATCCGGGCGCTCAGGCCGGTCCACTTGGCGAAGACGATCTCGGTCTGCTGCGGCTGCGCTGGATTGTCGGGATCCCACACCGGTCGGAAAACCACCATCACCAGCGTGTTGTTGCGAATGGCATAGGCCCGGGCATTCGACATGGCCGACGTCACGGTATTGGTTGATGATGCCAGCCGGGCATTGCCCGAAATCTTCTTTGCCGAGATCGCCGTCAACACGGCAAGCAGCGCCAGTAGTCCCATGACGATCAACAACTCCGCAAGCGTGAACGCCCGTCGCGGCGTGGCGACCGATTGACGAAGATTGAATCGTGACGTGGTCATGGCTTGGTCGGCTCGTAGGAGTACTCGTTGTCCTGAGTGTCCGAATAATCGCTTGATGTCTTGGAGGCCGAGAGATTTCCATACCGACCGTCGGGCCCGGCCGACATCACGTAGGGCCGACGGTTCTTGCACACGCCGAATCTCGCTTCAAATGGAGTTCGGATCGTTCCATCCTCGTCGCGGCCACCATCAGAGGACTTCATCCATAGCCGACCGGCATAAACAAAGATCAGCTGCCTGTCCCACGGATCGATAATCTCCGGCTTGGCCTCTGCCGTCTTCTGCTGACGCAAGAGCTTCGCCGAAATCTTGTTGAGAATGCCCTTCGCCGCCGCCACGCGGCCAAGCACTTCCAGGGTTCGAACATTGATCGCATCGATCTGAGTGGAATTCGTCGGATCCGTCTGCGCCTGGACGTCGTACTTCGGCGGGAAGTTCGCGTCGGGTGGTTGGCCGTCGGTCCCGTAGCTGATCGGGCGGTCATTGGTGCGTTCCCACTCCTGGAACGCCGTCTCCAGAAGCGTCATCGCATCACGAATCTGGCGGGTTTCCGAGCTGCGGGTCGCCGCGGTAATCACCGGAATCGTCAACGTCGCCAGGATGGCGATGATCCCGATCACGATGATCATTTCCACCAGCGTGAAGCCGCGAGGTACTGAAGCCTTGGCGAATCGCCGCATCATGGGCCAACCTCCACGAGGTTGTCGAAGTTGAAGCCGTCCACGTCGGCGCGAACTCGCGAATTGACCTTTCGATTCGGACCGTAGGAGAGCATCGCGAAACGGGCCGACTGCAGAATGCGGCTGGTCGACGTATCGTCGTTGTCGTCGGCGAAGAGATCCGCCTGATTGCCGATGACCGTTGTGTCCGTATCGGTTCCGGCGGAGAACTCCATGGGCCGCAGGGCGATCACATCCCCCAGGTTCGCGGGCAGCGGCTTGTACTGCGTTTTCACCAGCGGCGGCGGATACAGCGTTCGGTAGTAGCGAATCGGCCGGCCCCAGTAATCCACGATCACCTTTGGCAACGATTCAAAGTTGTCCACCTCACCGGGAAACACCACCACCGGATAGCCGTCTGCATCCATCTGCGGATTGCCGTTGACGTCGAGGCTGAGACCGCCCATCAGCCGATCATCCTTCATCTCGATGAACGGCCCGTAGACACTTCCCTGCAGATATCGGTTGGTGTACGCGTTGGGCGAACCCGACGCCGGAGAAAGATTCCTTGAAATGAACAAGCCCAGACCGGGAGTCCCCATCTTGGGATCGATGAGCGAGCCCCACACACCGTCGTCACCGGGATATCGAAATCCGTTTCGAGGAAACTCCTGCTCGCCGCCGGGCGATGGATTCGCCGGGGGTACCGCGGTGCTTCCACCCACAAAGCCGTATCCATCCTCCGTTCGATCTCCAGGCCCGACGAGATATTCAGCAAGGCTGGTATACGAGAACCAGTCCTGCACCTGATTCGCGAATTCGGTCGGCGAAAGCGAGCCCCCCGGCAGCGGCGGCGGCAGAATCATGTTTCGATTCATGTCGAGCACCGGCGGCAGGTATCCAATGGTGTTTTCGAATTGAACCAGCGCCGTTGAGATGTTCGACATCTGGAACTGTGTCCGCGCCTTCTGTCCGCCGCGGGTTACTCCCAGCAGCGCTGCCACCAGGATCGACAACAGCACGATGATGATCGCCACCGTCACCAGCAGCTCGACCAAGGTGAACCCCGGACGGCGGACGACCGGCGTCCGGGGCTTGCTCATTCGAGGTTTTGGCCGCATCTGGAACATGGGGATCTCCACCACCGAGCCCATCACAGCTTCTGGCCCGAGACCGAATCGATCATCGACACCAGCGGAAGGAACAGCGCCAGCACGATGGTGCCGACCACCACGCCAAGCACGATCACGAGGAACGGCTCCAGGAGGCTCAGGAGCGACTGCACCGCAACATCGACTTCTTCGTCGTAGTTGTCGGCGATCTTCATCAGCATGATGTCCAGATCGCCGGTCTCCTCGCCGACGTCGATCATGTTCACCACGATCGCATCGCAGACCTTCGACTCCCGCAGCGGGGCGGCGAATGTTTCGCCTTCGCGGATCGAGTCGTGCACCTTGGTCAGCGCCTTCTCGTACACGTAGTTGCCCGAGGTGTCACGGGTGATCATGATCGCCTCGAGAATCGGCACACCCGCGGAAATCAGGGTGCCCAGTGTCCGTGTAAACCGCGCCACCGCCGTCTTTTTCACGAGCGGACCGATGATCGGAATGTACGTTCGGATGACATCAGTCGCCGCCCGCCCGGCGTGCGTCTTTCGTATCAGCTTGAAGAAGAGCCATATCAGGATCGGCGAACAAAGCACCCACACCGCACCGGGAACGGTCTGGTTCGGCCACGTTCCGGCCACCCACTTGCTCGCCGACACCAGCCAGATCGTCAGGCCCGGCAGCTCCACGTCGAAGTCGTTGAAGATGTCCTGGAACTTCGGAATAACGAAGTACATGATGCCCGTCACGATCAGCATCGCGATCGAGATCACGCAGATCGGGTAGATCATCGCGCCGATGATGCGCCGACGAAGCCGCTGGCCCTTCTCCATGAAGTCCGCCAGTCGCTGCAGAATGACGTCAAGCACACCGCCGATCTCACCGGCGTTCACCATCTTGCTATAGAGCCGGTCAAACGCCTTGGGATGCTTCGCCATCGCATCCGACAGCGTGGTTCCGGATTCAACGTCCTCCGTCACCTGCGAAAGAATGTTCTTCATCAAGCCCGGCTTCTGCTGGGTCTCCAGGATCTGGAGCGAACGCAGCAGCGGCAGTCCGGCGTCCTGCAGGGTCGACAACTGACGTGTGAACAGCGTCAGCTTCTTCAATCCCACGCGGCCGATCGCCAGGTTGAAACCGCCGCCCTTGCCCTTCTTCTTCTTGACCGTCGCGCCGCCGCGAACGCTTGAGTCGCCCTTGACCTTCTGCTCGCGGACCGACGTTGGGAAGAAGCCCTGACTCTTGATCCGTTGAATCGCTTCCTCGCTCGACGCGGCTTCAATGGTTCCCTTCTGGGGCTTGCCGGCCGAGTTCAGTGCTTCGTACGCGTAGGTGGGCATGGGTGCTTGCTCCGGCCATCAGGCCAGACGTTTCAGGTGTTCGCGGCCCTCGTCAGCTCCTCCTGGAGACTGTCGCCGCCTGAGTTGTCTCTGATGCGGCCATCCGATCCGCATCACCAAATTCAATCGGCCCGGAACGGGCCGGTCACATCCCAATCGAACCGATCACTCGTCGATAATCGTCTCGCGGACGACTTCGTCGATCGTGGTTTGCCCCTCGTAAATCGCAAGGAGTCCGCTCTCACGAAGCGTTCGCATGCCGCGCTTCTTCGCCTCCACGCGCAACACGTTGGTCGACGCCTGCTGCATCACCAGCTCCCGCAACTCGTCATCCATTCGCATAATTTCGAACAATGCCATTCGGCCCTTGTAGCCGGAATGGTTGCAGCGGTCGCAGCCCTTGCCTCGGAAGAACGTCCGGCCCTGCACATCGCCCGGACGAAGATTCAGCTCCAGAAGCTGCTCTTCCGTCGGCACGTAGCTTTCCTTGCAATTCAGGCAGATGCGCCGGACCAGTCTCTGGGCCACGATCGCCTCAATCGTGGCCGTGAGAAGAAACGACTCCACGCCAAGATCAAGCAATCGCAGGATCGACGATGGAGCATCGTTCGTATGCAGCGTCGAGAACACAAGGTGTCCGGTCAGCGACGCCTGAATTGCAATCTGCGCCGTTTCGAGATCGCGAATTTCACCGACCAGAATAATGTCCGGATCCTGACGCAGGAATGATCGCAGAAGCTTGGCGAACGTGAGCTCCTGTTCCGTATTCACCTGGCACTGCACCAGTCCGTCAATGTCGTACTCGACCGGGTCCTCCGCCGTCAGGATCTTGGTGTCCGGCGTATTGAGCTCATTCAACGCCGCATAGAGCGTCGTGGTCTTTCCGGAACCGGTCGGGCCCGTCACCACCACGATCCCGTTGGGCTTGGAGATGAGCAACCGAACCGTCTCAAGCTCATCATTGCGCAGTCCGATGCGGTCCAGGCTCAACTGAACGTTTCCCCGGTCCAGGACGCGCATGACCACGCTTTCGCCGAACATCGTCGGCAACACCGCCACACGAAGGTCGATCGGCGCCTGATTCAACTGCAGCTCGATGCGGCCGTCCTGCGGCAGTCGCCGCTCGGCAATGTCCAGATTCGCCATGACCTTGATGCGCGACACAATCGGCATCGCCAGGTTCTTCGGCGGCGGAATCATCTCGTACAGAACGCCGTCGATGCGGTACCGCATCTTGAACTCGTTCTCGAAGGGCTCAAAGTGGATGTCCGATGCCTTGTCGCGAATCGCCTGTAGCAACACGAGATTCAGCAGGCGAACCACCTTGTTGTCGCCCGCGGCCGATTCCAATGCGGCGAGGTCGATGGAGTCTCCCCGCCCCTGCAGCGCCGCCAGCGAATCGGATTCACTGGCCTCGGCGTAGATGGCCGTAATGGATTCCTCGCGGCCGGTGTACCGCTTCTTCAGCACGGCGTCGATCTGCTCCGGCGGCGCCACGACGGCAGAGACCTTGAACTGCATGAGCAGCCGCAGGTCGTCAATGGCCCGGAAATTGTCCGGACTCTTCATCGCAATGGTGATCGCGCGGGTCCGGTCGTCGTACTCGACAGGAATGACCTGATACGTCGTTGCCGTTTCGGGCGGCAGGGCCTTGATGACGTCTTCAGGGATGTCCTTCTCATTGATCGAGATCATCCGCATCCCCGCCTGGCCGGCGAGGGCTTCAAGCACGTCCTGTTCAGTGATGTAACCCAGGTCGATCAGCAGCTTGCCGATCGGCTCCTTGCGTGTCTTCTGGAGCGCCAGCGCTTCGTGAACCTGCTCACGGGTCACCTTGCCCAGTTTGGTCAGCACGCGGCCGAGCCGCCGCCCCTTAAGTTCACTGGGGTCTCGGACCACGTTCGCCGACTGTGATGATTGAGGTTGTGTCGCCATCGTTATCGACCTTGCACAGCTTTGAACGTGCGTTTGGCAATCGCTCACCAAACCTGCGGCCTATCGGGCGTCAACCTGGGGCAGACCAAAGGCTTATACGCACAGTGTGACTCATAAGACTCCCACACCATAGCGAAATTGACCAAATAGTTTGTTTGGACAACCTGCAAACTGAATGTTTTTCCGCCCGTTGATCAAGTCGAAACGTCGTCTTCGTCGAGTTCGGTTCGGCCGATCATGCCGCCCGCCCGGTGCACCTTCTCGGTCAAACCACCCGGATCGCGGCTCTTATCGATCATTTCATCCGCAGCAATGATTCCCTGGGAATAGAGCGACCAGAGGTGATCGTCGAGAAGCTGCATACCGAACTTCCGTCCGGTCTGGATCGCCGAGTCGATACGGAACGTCTTGTTTTCGCGGATCAGGTTGGAGATGGCGGGGGTGATGACCAGGAACTCGTAGCTCGCCACGCGGCCCGGCCGATCGCACCGGGCCAGCAGCACCTGGCTCAGGATGGCGATCAGTGAGGTGGAAAGCTGAACGCGGACCTGCTCCTGCTGATTCGTGGGGAAGGCGTCGATCACGCGGTTGATCGTTCCCGCCGCACCGGTGGTGTGGAGGGTGGCAAACACCAGGTGGCCAGTTTCGGCCGCCCGGATGGCCGCTTCGATGGTCTCAAGGTCTCGCATTTCGCCGACCAGTATGACGTCGGGGTCGGCTCGCAGCACGCGACGCAGCGCTTCGGCGAATGAGGGCACGTCCACGCCAACTTCGCGCTGATTCACCACGGACTTCTTGTGATAGTGGTAATACTCGATCGGGTCTTCAGCCGTCACAATGTGACGATCAAGGTTCGTATTGATGAAGTCGATCATCGTCGCCAGCGATGTCGTCTTGCCCGATCCGGTCGGTCCCGTCACGATGAACAGGCCTCGCGGCCGGCGAATCAACTCCTTGCAGATCGTCGGCAGGCCGATTTCTTCAAATGTCAGCAGTTTGTTTGGAATCAATCGCAGCACGATCGTAATGTCGCCGCGCTGTTTGAAGATCGCCACGCGGAATCGAGCCGCATCGCCATACGCAAAGCCAAAGTCGCACGACCCTTCTTCCTGAAGTTCCTGTTGCGAACGCTCGGGTGTGATCGACTTCATGAGCGACACCATGTCGTCGGAATCAAGCACCTTGGTGGCAAGGCTTCGCAACTTGCCGTGAAGACGCAAGGTGGGCGGCCGCCCCACGCTCAAGTGAAGGTCGGACGCGTTCTGACGAATCACGGTGTCGAGCAGACGATCGATCTGTACGGTGGACATGGGAGTCTCTCAGGGGAGCGCGAAGAGGTCGACGTCGGTCAGACGGTAACCTCGATTTCATTGGGGTTGAACCCTTCGATCTGGGCAAATTTGGCCACTTCGCCGGGTGTGGTGATGCCCTTCAGAATCTTGAGCTTTCCATCACCCAGGAGGCTTCGCATGCCGGCGCGAATGGCGGCAGCGCGGATTCGCCCGATCGTCGCTCGCTGGAACGCCAGCTCGCGAATCTCGTTGTTCATCACCATCATCTCAAAGATGGCCTTTCGACCCCGGAATCCGGTGCTCGAACAGTGGGCGCATCGACCTGCCTTCATGATGTTGCCGCGGGCTGCCTCTTCCGGCGAAATGTTGACCAACTTCAACACCTTGTGATCGGGGTCCGGATCCGGCTGCTTGCACTTCTCGCACAACACACGAATCAGCCGCTGAGCCATGATCGCCTGGATCGAACTCGCGACAAGGAACGGCTTCACCCCCATGTCGATCAGACGGGTGATTGCCGACGGCGCGTCATTCGTGTGCAGGGTGCTGAACACAAGGTGACCGGTCAACGCAGCCTGAATGGCAATGTCCGCCACCTCGCGATCGCGAATTTCGCCGACCAGGATGATGTTCGGCGCCTGGCGCAGCATCGCGCGAAGCACCGAGCCGAATGTCAATCCGATCCCTTCCTTGATCTGAACCTGATTGATTCCGTTGAAGTTGTATTCGACCGGGTCCTCGGCCGTGATGATCTTGCGGTCGGGCCGGTTCAAGACATCCAACGCCGAGTACAGCGTCGTCGTCTTGCCCGACCCGGTGGGACCCGTCACCAGGAAAATGCCGTTCGGACGCCGAATCACCCGGTTGAAGACATTCAGATTGTCCTGTTCAAAACCGAGATTAACCAGGCCGATTTTGACGTTGTCCGGCCGCAGAATACGCAACACCACGCTCTCGCCGTGATACGCCGGACAGCACGACACGCGGAAGTCGATCGACGTGCCGTCCACTACCATCTTGATGCGGCCGTCCTGCGGAATTCGCCGTTCCGCGATGTTGACGCCCGCCATCAATTTCAGTCTCGCCAGCAATGCCGACTGCATTCGCTTTGGCAGGTTGTCGCGCACGTGGCATTCACCGTCGATGCGATACCGGAGGAGAACGCGGTCCTTCATCGGTTCGATGTGAATGTCCGAGGCCCGGCTCCGGCACGCCTCCACAATCATCCGGTGCACCAGGCGAACAATCGGCGCATCAGCGCCTTCCACGTCGATCGACGCATCGACCGATGAATCGACCGACTTATCCACCGTCACGTCCACCGAGTCCGTCACCAGGGACTCGTCGCTGAACATGCCGCTCTTGCCGCCGGCCTTGCCGCCCTGGTTGTCCAGGAACGCCTTGATGCCGCTCTTGGACGCCACCGCCGTGTCGATCTCACTGTTCAGGCGGAACCGAAGCAGGTCAAGCAACTCAAGATCCATCGGATCATGGATGAGCAGCTTCAGTCGCCCGTTTGATTTGTCCAGAGGCAGCACCAGGTGCTTCTTGACCACGTCATCCGGAATCAGCGCCAGGTTGACTCGGTTCGAGTTCTCCGGCCGGTCCAGATTCAGGTACTCCATGTCGAACTGGGACGCGAGCGCCTTGGCGACATCTTCTTCCTTGCAGGCATTCATCTCCACCAGAACTTCGCCGATTCGTTTGCCACTGGTCTTTCCCGCGGCCAGTGCTGCCTGCACCTTCTCCTCCGTGGTAACACCCCACTGCACCAGGAGTTCGCCAAGTTTCAATCGCTGCTTTCGAGCCATGCCGTGGGGTCTTCCGATGTCGTCTGGGGGTTTTCTCGAATAGGAAAGAAGTCTGTTGTCTGCCGCATCATCAACGGGGGCCGTCTCGGGGCGAGCCCTGTAGTATTCCCGTTGCGGGGCGAGCCTGCAACCTTTCATCTCGCCGAGCCGCTCATTCTTCACGTGACCCAGCCGCGTCCATCACCCCTCCCGCTGCGGATCCTCGTCACCGCCGGACCCACCCACGAGCCTGTCGACGCTGTCCGTTACATCGCAAACCGCTCATCCGGGCGCATGGGGGTCGCCCTGGCTGATGCTGCCCTCCGGAGGGGCCACTCGGTCACATTACTGCTCGGCCCGACTGCCGTGGTCATTCCAGCACATTCGAGGCTCACCCCGATTCGGTTCCAAACTGTTGCCGACCTTCAGACCCTGCTGCGCCAGCATTGGCCCAGCCACGATCTTCTCATCATGGCGGCGGCCGTGGCCGATTTTCGCCCCGTTCCACCGGCCGCCCCGCAGCAGAAGCTGCCCCGCACTTCCGCAGGCCTCACGCTCACGCTGGAACCCACACCCGACCTCCTGGCGGAGATGGCCACCCTCGCAACCGCCGGTCAAACAACGATCGGCTTCGCACTGGAATCGCCCGACCATCTTGAATCCCGCGCCCTAGAGAAGCTCCAGCGCAAAGGAATCGACGCCATCGTCGCCAATCCGATCGAGACCATGGATTCCGACTCCATCCGCGGCATCCTCCTCTCACGACATGGCACGGTGAAACCGCCGCAGGACATCCTTGACAAGGTCGCCTTCGCCCAATGGCTCATTCTGCAGGCGGAGGAGCTGCATCGGGCGAAGACCGGCTGACCATCAAAGATCCGCGCTTAAGGCTTCGTTTGCGCCATCACCGTTTCGCGATATGGAGCCTGTTCCGGCCGTAGGCCCTTCTCGCACTCCTGCAACGTCAGCAGTCCATACGCCGCTCCGTAGCACTTGTGATATCCGTAGAGCGGAAAGTCGAACCATGCGCCGTCCGGATCCTGCAGCTCGATCATGCTTCCAGCCAGCCACGCCGCATACGCTGCGCGATCCGGATCAGCGAGTCGATTCAGCACGCGCCCGGCGTAGTAATGCCCAAAGAGATAGTAGTACCCCGCAGTCGAGTACCACGCCTCGTGGGGATACGGCCGACCCTTCCCGATCAGAATGAATCGATGTTCCTCCTTGAGATTCTCAAGGCCCTGACGCAGTGTCGCAAGGTCCATCGGGCGGCCGTAGAGGGCCAACGCCAAATTGCATGGCTGGCTCCGGCCGAGCGACCCCTTCACACGGTTATAGAGAGCACCAGGATGAAGCTCGTTGTAGGTCCCGTAGGCGTATGCCCCCGATGGCAAACGCATGCGCTCCAGGGCAAAAAGTGCATCCGGCACCAACCCCGGATCAAGCTCAATTCCCGCTTCAGACGCATGCCAGGCGGCGATGAGGACCGCCGCCGTGTTGAAACTGGTTGAAAGATCGCCCGTTGGGGTCTGCAACGAGTGGCCGAAGTCGTAGTAGCCAAAACCCCCATTGGCGCCCTGCTGCTGTCGCAGAATGTCGGCCTCACGCTGGGCGATTGAACGAATCGTCTCGGCCCGATCGGCGAAACGTTCATCCACCAACAGCATCGACAGGACCTGAAGCAGATACGTGTGCGTCCACGTGTCGTAGAAGGTCTGTCCTGTCGCCCGGCCAACCGCCGGTGTCGTGATCAAGTACTCGATGCCCCGGTCAATGGCCTCTCTGGCATCCACGATCGATTTCGACGGCTCAATCAGGCTCATGACACAGAGCGCGCTCGTCGCCACGCCGAACGCCCGATGCGACGCCACGGTATCGAGATAAATCTCCCCTGGGCGAGCAGATTCGAACGATCCCCACGAACCATCTGCGTTCTGGTGCGTGATCAGAAACCCGAGCCCTCGCGATGCGGAATCATCCATTCGCACCGACAACGGACGATCATCCAATGTCGCCGCGTCCGGAGCGCCGCTCACGAGGGGCGGAGGCCCAGCGCAACCGACCAATTGCAGCAGCACGACCCCGATGACGACAGTCGCAATGAATTTCATGGCTTCTCGTCCGGGACCACCACAACATCACCGGCCTCAAGACCGCGAAGAATCTGCACCCGATCGCCCGAAGTCTGTCCCACCGCGACCTCGCGTGTTTCGACGCCCGAGGCAGTCTTTACCTGACAGCTCGAGACGCCATCCTTGGTCGCGACCGCTCTGCTCGGTACCGATAACACCTTCTCCAACACCCGAGTGAACTCCACCCTGCACGGCATCCCCTGCCGATGAAGTTCGTGCCGGCCGCGAAGCGTCACCGTCGTTGCAAGCATCCCGTCGCCGCCGGCCACCGGAGAAATCTCTCCCACGGATCCGGGCACATCGGCTTCCGGAAGCCCCTTGATTTCCACCCTCCCGTCCATGCCCGCGGCCAGAATCCGCAGGTCGGCGGGCGCCACGCTGAGCTTGACTTCAAAATCGTCACCCGAGTAGACCTCCGCAAGGTCCTGCCGGCCTGAAACCGAGTCGCCCACCGCAACGCCAAGCGGCGACATCACACCCGCCATCGGCGCGTTCAGCGTCAATCCAGCCTCGTCGGCTCGAAGCTTTGCCAGGCGTGCTTCCGCATCGCGCACGGCTCTTTCGGCATTGACCATGTCCTGAACTCGACGGGCCTCGGCAATGGCTCCCACCCGCTTCGCATGCTCCAATTCCACCTTCGCCCACCGGGCGCCGTCCTCAACATCCTTCTGACGAACCGGATAGTGCGTCTCCATCAGCAATTTTCGATCCGCCTGGGTCAGCTCGAGATACTCGATGGCCATCTTCAAGCCACGGCGGGCGCGCTCCAGCACGATGTCCTTCGTACCGGTCGCCAGCGTGGTGCCCTTGTACATGGCCTCAAGCTGCTCAAGCTCTTCCTTCTGGTCATCCACGTTGTTCTGGCTGTTCTGGAGTCCAAGCTCCGATTGCTTCAACTGTTTCGGCCCGTCAAATTCCATGAAAACCTTCAGCGCCCGCTGAGCCGCGGCATAGTTCTTCTCCGCCTGCTCCATGGAGATCGCCGCCGACTCGCGCGCCATCTCCTGCTCCTGCCGTGTCCATTCAAGCCGCTTCCGAGCATCCTCGAGCGACTCGGTCGCATTTCGCAGATCGTCCGAAATCGACTTCGCTTCAAGCCTTACAATCGGTTGCCCGGCGTTCACCCTTCCCGAACGCACAAGAACTTCCTTGACCACAAGCCCGCCCCCATACGCCTCCGGCGCATAGCGGATCGGTGCGTGGGTCTTGGCCTGCAGGGTGCCGTCTCGCTCCACCTCCACCTTGAACGACCCTTGGGTCACTTCGGCCGTGCTCTCTGCCAACGCTGCCACCGAAACAACGCCCGAGAACAATCCCGCGCTCACGACTCCCGCCACCAGGACTCGATGCATCACATGCTCCTTTTCATGGGGTGCTTCCTCTTCACCCAGCCCCATCCTACCGCGAGAATCGAGAGGCGCTGCATCATTCGGCGGGCCCGGGCGTTCAAGTCGCGAGCATCGCCGGATCGATGCTGAAACGGTCGTCTATGCTTGCCTGACCACTCCAGAGGCCCAAATGCCCGAAGCCCCGACCCATACGCCTTCCCGACCCATCGCGCCTCCAGCTATCATCGGCACCCTCCTTTGCCGATTCGCCGTTCCCGTCTGGGTGCTCATCGGAGCCGCCTTCAAACTGCGGGAGCGAAATCCCAAGCTCCTTCCCGAGCCCGTTCGCGAGTCCGCCTTCTGGATCTTCGACAAGTTCAATCAAAATCTTGACGGTGGCGACGTTCTCCTCTTCACCCTCCGTTTCCTTGTCGCCGTCGAGATCATCCTCGCCTGCACCATGATCTTCATCGGTCGCCTCTCCCGCACCGCGGCCATCTTCACCCTGCTCGTCTTCGTGACCATCCTCACTCTGGTCCTCTACAAGGAGGTCGATAAGGCCGGGTTTTCCAAAGGCGTTTTCGAAGGCAGTTGCGGTTGCTTCGGCTCCTCCGGTCCCAAGCCCTATGTCATGTTCCTTGTCGATTGCGCACTCTTGTTCGGAGTGATCATGTTCAAGCCCATTCGTACTCGTTTTGCCCCGGCGAAATCTCTCGGCATACTCGCGATCTCCACGGCGGCAGCCTTCGGCATTGCCTTCGGCATTCCCGACAGGCAGGTCAATGCCATGCCCGAGACCCCGCCGGCCACGACCGGCGACCAGCCTCCGGCGACCGCTCCCAAAGCTCCGTCAGGTCCGGCGACCGCCGCGAGCCCCGATGCCAAGCCCTGGCCCGTAGCGCCGAAGCTCAAGAGCAACTACTTCGAGAAGTGGGAGAAGACCTGGCCAAACACTCGGCTTGATTCCCACGCCCTTGCGCTCCAGATCAGCCGGCCGATGCCCGCCGACATCAATTCCGGGACGTGGTACATCGTCTTCTACCGAGACGACTGCGATGTCTGCCATGCGCTACTCTCCAACCCGTTCTTCAAGGGCGAGAACGCCAAGCGCACCATCGCCGCCCGATTCCCGGATTCCACCGAGAAGCCGCTCCCCTTCCCCTGCAAGGATTGCCTCCGACACGACCTTCCCAAGGGACCCGGCTACGTCATCACCACCCCGGTGCTCGTCAAGGTGATCGACGGCATCGTCGTCTCCGTCTGCACCGATACCGAGGACGAAGCCAAGCTCAAGCAGGCCCTGGACGCCAAGCTTGAAGGGTCGGGTCCGGCGGGCAATGGCGGTTCGCCGCAGCCGAATTCCGACGCACCGAAAAACGCCGCCGGTGCTGCGTCCGCAACCGGGCCCAGACCTTGGCCGCCCGCACCCACCGATATCAACTCGACCTTCTCCGAGAAATTCGAGACCTGGATGGGCCAGCGGCTGGACTCCAAACCGCTCGCGCTCCTGATCAGCCGGCCGCTCCCTGCCGACATCAACCAGGGCGTGTGGTACGTGATGTTCTTCCGGGGCGATTGCGACCATTGCCACGAGCTCCTCGAGTATTACATCGCGCCCGACCCCGCCATTGCGTCGCGCACCATCGTCACCCGTGTGCCCGACACCGATCCCAACAACGACCTTGCGTTCCCCTGCCCCGATTGCAAGCTCCACGTCCTGCCCGGCAGCGAAGATTCACCACCGTACTACGTCTTCTCGACTCCGGTCCTTCTGAAGGTCATCGACGGCGTCGTCAAGGGCGTCTGCACTGACAGCGAAGATGGTGCCCAGGTTGATGCCTGCCTCAACGCCCAGTGAATCATGAGTGACCCTGCGTCGGGCGCTGAGCAGGTCCGTCGCGATTGGATCGGCGCGATCGCCTGCATCTGGCTCGCCCTTGTCATCATCGGGCTCGCCCTGAACGCCGATGTTGCCGTCATTCCCGAGTGGATCATTCGACCGCTCATGCTGTCGCAAGACGGCGCTGCGCTGGCCTTTCGCTTCCAATTGTTCTTCCTTGCCGCTCTGACCGGCTTCGCCTTCACGCGCAACCTGCCGCGACGGCTCGCACTCTACGCGGCGTTCGGATGGCTGGCCTTTACCGACCTCGCCTCGTGGTCGGGCGGCGCGCAGCGCTCTGCCGTGGTTCTCACTGTTCCCGTGGCGCCATGGATCACCGGCCTCCTCCATGTCGTCTGGCTCGTGTTGCTCTCACGCACATCGCCGCGTCATGCTCGCCGATTCCGCCTGTCGCCCGCGTGGTCCATCGCGACGTGGATTCTGGTCCTCACCGTCGCCGGCGGCATCGGCGGCCGACTCGATGTCCGCATCCTGAACCCCGTTCGCGCCCTGAACTCCGGTGCCGCTGCGGAACGGATCGACCTGCAGGATTGGATCGGCCGATCATTCGACTCCACTTCCATCGCACACAGCCTTCCCTCGCTTCAATCCCTGCCAGCCGCCCATCAGCGCATTTATCTTCTGATCCACCCCGGCTGCGGCCGTTGCCTCGAAGCGTTCGATCTCTATTACAACGAATTCTCGGCGGCCGACCTTGTCGTCATCAATATCGATCCCCTGCCTGCCGACTCAAGTGAGCCCAAGGTCTCCGAGCTGATGCCCTCGGCCAGGGAATTCACCCTTCCTCAGGATCGCCTCTGGATCGTCGACACCCCCGCGATTCTGATCGTCACCGACGGCGTCGTGACCTGCGCTGCAGCCCCCGACCTTGAGCCCTGCTTCAACGCGACGTCGCCCGGCGGATAACGCCCCGCAATCGCAGCGCATTCCCCACCACCGTCACATCCGAAAGTGCCATCGCCGCCGCAGCGATGAGCGGCCCATGCGCACCCAGCAACCCCAGCGCTGCGGCCGGAATCGCCGCCACGTTGTAAAGGAACGCGAAGAACAGATTCTGACGGATCACACGCAGGGTTTCACGCGAGAGCACCACGAGGTCCGCGACGGCCATGACTCGATCGCCCGGAATGACCACCTCGGCGGACTCAATGGCGGTGTTTGTGCCCGACGCCAGCGCGACTCCCAAGTCCGACGCAGCCATCGCCGCAGCATCGTTCACCCCGTCGCCCACCATCATGGTCGCCTGACCCAACGATTCAACTCTCTCCACCTTGCTCTGCGGGGTGGCCTCGGCCACCACGTTCGCCTCATCAATTCCGGCCTCTCGCGCCAATCGCCTCGCCACAGCCTCGCGATCGCCCGACAGCAGCATCACACTCAATCCCATCGATCGAAGTGATGCCACCGCATCCTTCGAGTCCGGGCGAATCACATCCTCAAGGGTCATCGTCCCCGCTTCTTCACCGTTCACTCGAACCCGGCACGTCGCCACATCATCACGCAGGACCTCAACCTTGCTCGCGCCAACCGTCCCGCGCACCCCGTGCCCCGGAATCGATTCAAAGGACTCCACGTCCTCAATCTCGATCCCGGCGTCTCTCGCCTTGGCCACGACCGCCCGCGCAATCGGGTGCTCACTTGGCGCCTCCACCGCGGCCGCCAGCCTCAGCAACTCCTCCTTTGCAACGCGGCCACTCGCCTCAATGGTGCGCACCGTCAAGCGACCGATGGTCAATGTTCCGGTCTTGTCAAACACGACGGTCTTCACCGCCCCCGCCCGCTCCAGCGCGCCCGCGGACTTCACCAGAATGCCGCGCCGGCTCGCCTCGCCCGCTCCCACCATCACGGCCATGGGCGTCGCCAACCCCAACGCGCACGGGCAGGAAATGATCAACACCGTCACCGCCGAAACCATCCCTGTCATGGCATCGCCGGCAACCAACCACCAACCCAGCACTGTCGCTGCCGCCACCCCCAGCACCACCGGCACAAAGATGCCTGCCACGCGATCCGCCAATCGCTGAATACCTGCCTTGCTTGATTGCGCCCGCTGCACCATGTCCGCGATGCGCGAGATCGTCGTATCCTCGCCCGTCGTTGTCGCCCTCACCACCAATCGGCCCGTGGTGTTCAGCGCACCCGCGGGAACCTGATCTCCAACACTGCGTTCAACCGGAACCGATTCACCCGTGATCACCGATTCGTCCAGCGCCGACTCACCCTCGACAACCTCGCCGTCGACGGCCACCCGCGCTCCCGGACGAATCAGCATTCGGTCGCCCGGTTTCACCGCCCATGCTTCCACCACTCGCGACCCGTCGTCGTCCAGCACTTCAACCTCATCCGGCTGCAGTGTCAGCAGACTTCGCACGGCGTCCCCCGCCTTCGCCGTGGCCCGCGCTTCCATCCAGTGGCCCACGCTGATGATGCTCAACAGCGCAGCTGCCTCGGTGAAATACGTTGGCGCCTCCATCGCTCGACCCGACTGCTGCAGGATGAAGACCGCCATCGATTGAACCCACGCCGTCCCCGCACCCAGCGTGATTAACGTGTCCATGTTGGTGGTCCAGCGCCTGGCGGCCCCCCACGCTGACTTCAGGAACCCCCAACCCACCAGAACGACG
Organism: uncultured Isosphaeraceae bacterium; assembly: GCA_964407695.1. GTDB lineage: Bacteria > Planctomycetota > Phycisphaerae > Phycisphaerales > SM1A02 > CAYOWQ01. Next base: position 367,320 of record CAYOWQ010000002.1, read on the forward strand.
ACCGCGGTGGACCCCGCCAGCATCAATCCCTGCATCCATCCCGGATGCCAGTGCGCTGCCGTCGCGATCCAATGCAGCGCCTCCAGCGGGGCCCAGATCGACAGCCCCACAATCGCCCGCCGCTTCCATTGTCGCTCCGCCCGGGCCTGACGCTGCTCGATGTCTGCTTTCATCTCCCGCATGGCGGGCCGGTTCAACACCGCCTCTGCACTGAACCCCCGTCCCTCAATCGCCCGGATGATTGAGTTCGGCTCCAGTCCAACTCCCTCAACCGTCGCCATCCCATCCAACACACTCACCGACGCACTTTTCACCCCCGGCGTCGATTCAACTGCCTGCTGGACCTTCACCGCACACCCCGCACACTCCATTCCCCCCACCTTGAAACGGATCTCGCCGGATGCAGTCTGGGCAGCCATTCCACATAATATGCCCCGACCCGGCCCCAACATTTCTCGACCAAGTCACTTGCCCCACCCCTTGTCCCCGCCGATACTTATCATTCCGCCTCGCCATGAACTCCCCAGTGGCCAAACCAGCGACCCCGAGCCGTCCGTGGAACCCCTCCACGGCCACTGCTGTTCTCTTGGTCCTGACCATCCTGGCCCTGAGCCCGGTTTCGACTCGGCCGCCGTCCGGGGACGATTCTGAAGGGTGGACGGATTCAAGCCTTGCGATTCGCGTGGTTGTGGCCATGTCGGTCGCCGCACGCGAATGGACCAATCCTTCCAGTGCTCGCGGATTTGACGCCCTTCTGAATCAAGCGCCGATCGACCGCCTTCCGGCGGCACCGTTCGTTGCGGCCGCGTCGTCATTCGCCGGGCCGCCTCCCCGCGGCCTGGATGTTTCAGAACATCTGCTCGACCTCCCACCTCCGACGGCCTGACACACGCCATCCGCCTCGCGGATCTTGTTGTCAATTCATCCCGTCGTTTCATCTCACAATCCAGTTCCCCTCGATTCTCCAAAAGAGGTCCCCCATGGGTGTTCCCATCTTCGGCCCCCTCGCTCGCAAGATCTTCGGCACGCGCAACGAGCGCATGGTGAAGCGCTACCTTCGCCACGTCGATAGTGTCAACCAGTTCGAACCACAGATTCGCCCACTCACCGACGAGCAGCTTCGCGCCAAGACCGACGAGTTCCGCAAGCGCCTCGCTGCGGGCGAAACGTCCGCCGCCATCATGGATGAAGTGCTTGCCGTCGCCCGCGAGGCCATGGACCGCGCGGTCGGCATCCGCAACATCTTCAATCCCAATCTTCCCGAGAAGGACCGCTTCGATCCCTCGCGCCTCCCCGCCGACGCTCGCCGTCTCTACGACGACACCGCCGCCAGGATTCAATCCATGGAGCCCAAGCCGCCGACCGGCGACGTTCTCGGCGCCACACAGCCCGTTCCCGGCTGGCAGTATGTCGATATTCCCGTCGCGCTCTACGAAGCAGTCCGCGAGCTCTATCCCGAGTCCAAACCCCCGTTCCGCGCTCGGCCCTTCGATGTCCAGATCATCGGCGGCCTGGTTCTTTCCGAAGGCAAGATCGCCGAGATGAAGACCGGCGAAGGAAAGACCATCGTCGGACCCCTCGCCTGCTACCTCGCCGCCATCGAAGGCAAGAAGGTTCACGTCGTCACTGTCAACGACTACCTCGTTCAGCGCGACCGCGACTGGACCTTCCCCTTCTTCCGCGCACTTGGTCTTCGTGTCGGCGCGATCCACCCGTTCCACATGCAGCCGCCCGAGGAGAAGCAGCGGGCGTATCAGTGCGAAGTCGTCTACGGCACCACAAGCGAATTCGGCTTCGATTACCTGCGCGACAACATGAAGTTGCGCGTCGACGACCAGGTTCAGAAGTCGCACGACTTCGCCATCGTCGACGAAGTTGACTCCATCCTGATCGACGAAGCCCGCACCCCGCTCATCATCTCGGGTCAGGCCCACCAGTTTCAACCTCGCTATGACCTTGCCGACAAGCTCGCCCGCCACCTCGTCCAGAAGCAGAAGGACTGGAACACCGCCGACGAAACCGTCCAGTCCTGCCTCGTTGAGATCTCGACCCTCGAAGGCGATATTCGCAACGCCCGCGACAAGAACCGGATCCCCGAACTGAAGGCCCGAATGGATGAGGCCAGGAAGCGCCTCCCCTCGCTCGAATCCGCACGCGATCGCTTCACCCAGTTCTACGAAATCGAACTCGACAAGAAGAAGGCCTCGCTCACTCACGAGGGAATTGCCGAAGCCCAGCGCACCGCCGGAATCGGCTCTTTCTACGTTGGCGACAACATCGACATGCCCCACCTGCTCGAGCAGGCCGTGCGCGCCCACACCGTCTATCAGCGCGACCGGGATTACGTCGTCGCCCAGGATTCCGACGGCGAGATGGGCGTCATCATCGTCGATCAGAACACCGGGCGAAAGATGGTCGGTCGGCAGTGGTCCGACGGCCTCCACCAGGCCGTTGAAGCCAAGGAAGGCGTCCGCATCAAGGAAGAGACGCAGACCATGGCCACCATCACCATCCAGAACTACTTCAAGATGTACAAGCGGCTCGCCGGCATGACCGGCACAGCCGACACCGAGGCCACCGAGTTCCACGAGATCTATCACCTCGACGTCATCTCAATTCCCACCAACGTGCCCATCGCCCGAAGCGACCGCAACGACCTCGTGTTCCTCACCGCCAAGGACAAATGGGAGTCAATCGTCGATGAAATCAAGGCCTTCCACGACGTCGGCCGGCCCGTGCTCGTCGGCACCACCAGCGTGGAAAAGAGCGAAACGCTCTCTCAGATGCTCTCTCGAAAGTTCCAGATCAAGCACGAGGTCCTCAACGCCAAGCAGCACGAACGCGAGGCTGAGATCATCGCCTCCGCCGGCGAACTCGGCGCGGTCATGATTGCCACCAACATGGCCGGCCGCGGCACCGACATCAAGCTCGGCCGCTTTACGCCCGAACTGCTCGTCGATCACTGGAAGCGGCGCAATCTCGCCCCCCGTGAACTCACCGCCGACATGCCCGAGGCCGAGGTCGTCAAAGCCGTCTATCGCCATATCGCCCCGCGCGAGCTTTCCCTGCGGAAGGACCAGGTCGACGCCATGTCCGATGACGACATTCGCCTCGCCCTCTTCCGGGCCTGGTGCGGCAGCACCAAGTACTGCTGGAACCTCCGCTCCGATCCCTCCGGCATGAGCGAAGATGAACTCCTCGAGGCTCTCGACGACCACGGCGCCTGCGTGCTCCATCGGCTCCGCCTCTTCACCAACATCGAAGACCTCGGAGGCCTCCACGTCGTTGGCACCGAGCGTCACGAGTCGCGCCGAATCGATAACCAGCTTCGCGGCCGATCCGGCCGCCAGGGCGACAATGGCTCTTCGCGCTTCTTCCTCTCCCTCGAAGACGACCTGATGAAGATGTTCGCGGGCAAGACCACCTTGTCCCTTCTGAGCCGACTCGGCATGAAGGAAGGCGACAAGATCGAAGCCCCCATGCTCACCCGCGCGGTCGAAAAGGCTCAGCGCAAGGTGGAGGAGCGAAACTTCCAGATTCGCAAGAACATCCTCGAATTCGACGAGCCGATGGAATACCAGCGCCAGCGCTTCTACTCCCTGCGCCAGCGCGTCCTCGAAGGCCGCAAAATCAAGGACCTCATCTTCGAAAAACTCGGCGCTGCCATCGACGACGCCGCTGCCGAGTATCTCGACCGCGGCTACGCGGGCAATTGCATTGCCGAATGGACCTTCGAGAATCTCGGTGTCGAGATCGCGCCCGAGCGCGCCGTCGGAAAGGATCGCGAAGACCTTCACAAGCTCGTCCTCAACGACGCTCGAGAGGAGGCCTCCCACAAGATCCGCACCACCCTCGGCGAATACCTGCCTTCGGAATCCGAAACCGAATTCGGCGCCAAGCAATCATCGGTTGCTGAGGATCATGACTATCAGGGCCTCGTCAATTGGGCCAATGCCACCTTCAAATCTTCGCTCAAGGCATCCGACCTACGCGATAAGCCCCGCGAAGAAGTCCACCGGCTGATCGAACAGGTCGCAGATCTCAATATCGCCCGAACCGACCTCGCGCCCCTCGACCGCTTCCTCTCCGAGGACTTCGGCCGCCGCGAACTCGCCGCGTGGGCCAGCCGAAAATTCAACGTCGAGATCAAGCCCGACATCTTCGGTGAAGTTGAGTCCCCCGCCGCTGCCGCCGATGTCATCCTCGATCGCGCCCGCGAAATCTATCACCAGCGCGAAATCACCTATCCCATCGAGTTCGCCATCGACCTGACCGCCGCCCAGCTCCAACAGAACCCCGAAGCAGCGCTCACCCAATTCTGCGGCTGGGTCCGTTCCCGCTATGAACTCCAGTGGCAGCCTGCCGCCCTGCCGTCCTCAGACCCGCACGAGCTCCGCGATATCCTCATCCGCGAGGCCTCAGGCTGGAATCAGGAGCGAATCGCGGCCCGCGCCAGGAAGGCCGTCGAGGCCGGATCCAGCTTTGAAGAGCTCAATCGCTGGTTCCAGGAGAACATGATGTTCCGCCTCGGACCCGACGACGAAGAACGCGCCCGCACGGACCCGGCAGCCTTTGCCAACGAGAAGATCGCCGAAATCATCCGCTTCGAACTTACCCAGTTCGAACGCTGGGCCCTCCTCCAGATGCTTGATACCGCGTGGAAGGAACATCTCTATGCGATGGATCAGATTCGTGACTCCATCTCGTTCCGCGCCTTCAGCCAGAAGGACCCGCGCATTGAATTCAAGAAGGAAGCCGCCAAGCTTTTCGAGGAGATGAACCAGACCATCCGCGATCGCATCACCGACGTGATCTTCAAGGGCCGACTCTCGCCGCAAGCCGCCAGGCCCGCCGGACAGCCCACCGCGCCACCCGCTGCCGCGCCATCGCCCCCAACCCAGGGCCAGGCCGCGGAATCCCGAGCCCCCAAGCCCCCGATGCCGGCCCAGCACTCAATCGCCGCGGCCGCAGCCATGCTCGAAGGCACCGCCACCCAGCGCCATGATCTCGAAGTGGCAGAGCGGGCCGGCGTACCTGCCGGGCAACGCGCTGCCGCAACGGCCACCGCACCGGCCATCGGCCGAAACGAGCCATGCCCCTGCGGCTCCGGCAAGAAATACAAGCAGTGCCACGGCAAGCGCGATTGAACCGCACCGGAGTTCCCCTCTCCCACGGGAGAGGGGAATGAGCGAAGAGCTCCCCAAAAGCACGTTTATCCAGGAATTTCGCTGCTTCCTACCTCGAGCATCCGCAACTGAAGCTGAAGCTCGTCCACGGCCACCCCCAGCCCGAGCCCCAACCCCAGCCGTAGTACGTCGGCCCGTAGTAGCTGCGATAGCCATATTGGGTCCGCGACGGACCATAGCTATAGAGCGGCCCGCGTCTCGCCTTGGCATACCGCGCCAGCGCCAACGGCCCAGGTTGAGTCGGACTCGCCGCGGGCGTGGCCGACTGTGCCCCCCCTTGTAGAGCCGCCACACCCGGCGTACTCGCCGCGATTGCTCCCGTCGAAATCACCGCGACCGATGCGTCCGCCACCTTCTTTGGCGCAGGCATGTCAATCACCACTTGCGCTGAAGCAACCCCCACACCAAGCAACACTGTCACGGCGAACGATCCCGTCAGATTCTTCATCTCTCGCTCCATCGTGGCCGTCCCGGGGCGCCGAAACGGCGGTCCTGCGTTCACAATCATACTATGCAGGCTCGATGCAGCCATACCCGCTTACCTTTGAACCGCTCCTCAAGCATCGCGTCTGGGGCGGCCGCGCGCTCGAATCCCTCGGAAAACGCCTTCCGCCCGGTGAAATCATCGGTGAATCGTGGGAAATCGCCGATCTGCCCGATTCCGTTCAGGACGGTCGATCCATCATCGCCAACGGCCCTCTGGCGGGCCTTTCCCTTCGCAGCGCCATCAGTCGACTCGGCGCCGGCATCATGGGTCGAAGGCTCCTGACTCCGGCTGGCGGATTCCCGCTCCTGATCAAGTACCTCGACGCCCAGCAGAACCTCTCCGTACAGGTACACCCCGATAAGAGTTATGTCCTGTCTCACCCCGAGGCCCATCTCAAATCGGAAGCCTGGGTCGTCGTCCGTGCTGAACCCGGCGCAGTCATCTATCGCGGCCTCAAGCCCGGCCTCGACCCAACGGTATTCGCAGAACATATCCGCACCGGGCGCGTCGTCGACGACCTCGTCGCCGTGCCCGCTGTCCCCGGCGAATGTCATTACCTGCCCAGCGGCACCTGTCATGCGCTCGGCGCTGGCGTCATTGTCGCCGAGGTGCAAACGCCCAGCGACACCACCTTCCGTGTGTTCGACTGGGGCAGGACCGGCCGCGAGCTCCACATCGATCAGGCCCTCGAATGCATTCACTTCCAACCCGACCCACCCGTCGGCCGCCTTCCGCCTCCCCTTGAGGTTGATGAATTCCTGACGACGCCCCTTTGCCGAACCGAGTATTTCGCCATCGACCGGGTCGAGATTCGTGCTCCCACCGAGCTCGACGTCGTCACCTCCGGCGAGCCGCTTATCTGGATGATGATCTCCGGTCTCGCCGGCCTGAACGGCCTGCATGCCGACGCACTGGCCCTCGGCCCGGGTGCCACCGTACTGTTCCCCGCAGAGACCGCCTTCTGCACCGCTCGTTTCGAACGCCCCAGCACTGTGCTGCGAATCACCCTCCCTTCGCTCGCTGAGGGAAAAATCGCGTGAAATCCATCAACCGCATTCTCGCTCTCGTCGCTCCTCTCCTCGTCGCCGCCCTTGCCGGCGCAACGCAGTTCCCCCTCAATACGGGCGATGATCTTGACGACATCATTCCCAAGCTCAGCCCCGGCGATGAGATCATCCTGATGCCCGGCGAGCATGGAAACATTGCCCTCAAGGACATTCACGGCCAACCCGGCAATCCCATCACCATTCGCGGACTTCACCGCTCCAGCCCCGGTCCGATTCGGTCCACCGGCAAAGCCTGGGGCATTCATCTCCGCGGCTGCACACACATTGTCCTGCAGGACCTGTTTATCTTCGGCGCCAGCGATGCCGGCATCCTGGTCGACTCGCCCCAATCCGACAAGATTGTCACCGGCAACATCACCATCGATCACGTGGTCGTGACCCAGACCGGTGATATGGTCGGCGATCACGACGCGATTCGCCTCCACGGCGTTTCCGACGTCAAGATCTCCAATTGCCGAATAGAAGGCTGGACCTATTCCGCCATCGATATCGTCGCGTGCCGTCACGTTGAAATCGAGAAGTGCCGACTCACGAAGCGCGAAGGGTATCCCACGATCAACGGCATCACCGTTCGTGCCGGCAGCCAGAACGTGCATATCCAAAACACGAGGTTCGAGGCCGCCGGCGTGGTCTCCGTCACCTGCGGCGGCGCCTCGGCCAACTCAGAGTTTCGTCCACCGGCAACCAACGACGCCGAACCCGGCACACTGGTCGAAGCGTCCGACGTTTCAATCGACAACTGTCTCTTCGTGATGGGTCACGCCCCGGTCGCCTTCATCAACGCCCAAAGCTGCTCCTTCCGAAACAACACGATTCCTTACGCCAAGGAAACCGTGATCGTTGCCGCACGCCAGACCCACGATCCCCGCTACGCCAAGACCCGCGACATCTCGTTCGGCTCCAACATCATCCTCTGGGGTCCCGGCGATCTTCGCTCGATCGCCAGGATTGATGATTCACTCGACCCTTCCACCTTCAATCTCGAAACCAACATCTGGTGGTCGCCCGACATCGAGACCACCTTTGACAAGCTTGGTCCCCTTCCCGGCAACGGCAAACATCCCCAGATCACCGACTTCAATCCGAAGCTCGACTTCAACTTTCACCCCACTGAGCCCGACGCCATGATCTTTGGCGCGTCCACAGGCGATCAATAGCCGTCCCGCCCACACCCCAGCCCGCAGGGATCCCCTGAAAGGCCCCCCGGCCCGCTGCGTGTCCCGGGCATGGGATTCTCGGACATTCCCTCTCGAAATCGCAATCAACCTCGGAATCACCGCGTTTTTCCTGTGTCCCTCAAGTGGGGCCGAGCGCCCCAGGAGCAAGGCACATGGCTGCCGCCGTTTCAGAATCAACCCTTCGCCAATGGATGGCCCGTTTCGGCCCCGCCTTGATCAACATCAGCGCTGGGATCTGCCGTGATCGCCATCAGGCCGAAGAAATCGTTCAGGAAGCGTTCGTCAAACTCTGGAAGTCGCCGCCGGACGTCGGTGAAGTCGCCTATGCCGCCTGGCTTCGCAAGGTCGTTGTTCACCTCTCCATCAACGCCCTGAAGCGAACTCGCCGACCCGCGGCCCTTCCGGAATACGACACCGCCGAAACCGGCCGCCTCGCCCGCAACGCCCCCGACCAGCCTGACGCCGTTGCCGAATCCGCCGACAGCCTTGCCAAGGTCAGCGCTGCCCTCGACCGCCTCGATGAATCCAAGCGCGCCATCCTCCTCCTCCGCGCTCAGGAGAACCTCTCCTACGAAGCGATCGCCGAGCATCTCGGCATTCCCATCGGCACCGTCATGAGTCGCCTCAATCGCGCCCGCGCTGCCCTCATGGAAGAACTCGATTCACCCCTCGAATCCAGCCGCAAACCCACCGCCCCACCGGATTCCTACGACATTCGCCGCTACAAGCAGGCCTGACCGAGGTTGATCACCATGCAACTCTTTGACTGCACCGACATCAAGGCACTCCTCTCCGGAATCGTCGACGATCAGCTCGAACCAACCACCCGACACGAAGTCGAACGGCACCTCTCCGACTGTGCCGACTGCCGAGCCCTCGTGGGTCGTGCCGAGTCCCTCGACTCCCTCGTCGCTCTCGATGCCGAATCCTTCGCCGCCGCCAATCTCTCCACCGATTTCGTCGAACGCGTCCTCGACCAGACCGTGCGCCGCGATCACTCCCGACGGCGATTCACCGCCTTCCTCTTTCGCACAGGGGCGCTTCTCTCTGCCGCGGCCGTCGTCACCTTCGCCGCCGTCTTCTGGTTGAATGGTTCGCCCCGTCGCCCGGTTTCCGATACTCGCCACTCCAATGTCGCCGGCATCAGCCTGATGCCCAGGCTTCCTTTCGGAATCGAGGAGTCATTCCCCGCGCCCGATGTCGACCTTGCAATCAACCGTTCATCCGCCCCAGAGCCCGTCGAAGTCGCCGACTCCGTACCCTCCCTTCTCGATCGCTCTCATCCCGCCATCGCCTTCTCCGATCCTGATCCCTCTTCTACCGTCATCGCCGACATCAGATGGTCCGCTCAACCTCAGCCGATCCCCACCCGCACACTTTCCGTCGATGATGCCGACGCCCTCTATTCCGCGTCCATCCTGCTCTCCATGATCGCCGACAACGATACCCGCTCGTTCGCCGTCGCCGATCACGTTCGTCGGGTCGCTGAATACGACCAACTCCTCGATCGACTTCAGCAACTTCGCCCAAATCTCCCGCCGCAGGATCAAGCCGCCGTCCTCGCCGCCGAATCCGTCCTCACCCGTCTCGTCAATGGACCGCTCGACCTGCAGGATTTGCGCGATCTTCGCAATGTCGTCGCCAGTCTCGACCTTTCCGTTCGCATGGAAGATCTCGGTGCACTGCCCGACGTTGGATGACAATCGGACCGCTCGCCGATAGACTTCTCGCTATGCAGATTCCCGGCTCCCTGCCGCTTCACGTCGCTCGAGCCTACGGCGCTCCTTCCCCCGCCGCCCAGTCTTCGCTCAAGTTCACCCCCCCCGCGGCCAGTCCTCTCGTCGCGTCCCGCGTCTCCGCCCCGCTTGATCTGGATCGCGCCTCCATCCCCGCGTCCACCGGCGCCTTCTCCCTCTATACCCGCGCTGCCGACAAGATCGAAGTCGCCACCGCCCTCGTGGCCGGTCGAAATATCGATCTGACCGCCTGACCCGGATCAAGTTGGGGCAACCCAACGCCGACCCCGCGCTCCTGATCCAATTCCGACATACGCTCCCGTCATGATCGGAGACCTGCGCGGAAAAACCATCATCATCACCGGCGCCAGTTCCGGCATCGGTGCGGCCACTGCCATCGCCGCCGCCGAAGCGGGCATGAAAGTTGTCGCCGTCGCCCGTCGGGCCGATCGCCTCGATCTGCTCACCCAGCGCATCCGCTCGCTCGGCAGCGACGCCCTTCCCGTCGCCGTCGATATCACCTCCCCCAGCGCCACCACCGCCATCCTCGACGCCGCCACCAACCGATTCGGCGGTTTCGACGCCGTCTTCGCCAACGCCGGCTTCGGAATCGATCTCCCCGTCCACGAAACCGCCGACCTCGATCTCCGCCGCATCTTCGAAGTCAACTTCTTCGCCTCCGCCGACCTCATCCGCGAATCCGCCCGACGACTCATCAGCGCTGGTCGTCGCGGCCATCTTCTGATGTGCTCCAGTTGCCTTGCGAAGTTCACCCTCCCCTCGCTCGGCGCCTACTCCGCCACCAAGGCCGCACAGGCCCATCTCTGCCGCGCCATGCGCTTCGAACTCCGCCCCCACAACATCGAAGTCGCCAGCGTCCACCCCATCACCACCACCACTGAATTCTTCGCCGTGGCCTCGGGCGACTCAGGGCCCGTCTCCAAGCTCCCCGACCACGCCCCCAAAATGTTCGTCCAGCCGCCCGAACGCGTCGCCCGCGCGGTCATCAAATGCCTGCGGCGGCCGCGCTCCGAAGTCTGGACCAGCATTATCGTGCGCACCGTCGCCGGGTTTATGACCGTCTGCCCCCCGCTCATGGATATGGTCATCTCCCGCGAAGCGCGCCGGCTCGCCGCCGAGCCCGCAGAGAGGCCAGCGCCCGTCTCGGATTGATTCCCGGGCCACCCATTCCTATTCTCACGGCTCCCAGTTCTCAGGAGCACGATCTATGGCCATCAAGGTGGGCATCAACGGTTTCGGACGCATCGGGCGGCTCGTCTATCGCATCGGCATGGAGCAGGGCGGCATCGAATTCGTCGCCGTCAACGACCTCGTTCCCGCAGACAATCTCGCCTATCTCCTGAAATACGACACCATGCACCGCCGCTTCATCGTCGGCGGCAAGCCGGTCGAAACCACCGCCACCGAGAATTCCTTCACCGTCAACGGCAAGACCACCAAGACCTTCGCCGAGAAGGACCCCGCCAAACTTCCGTGGAAAGATCTCGGTGTTCAATACGTGCTCGAGTCCACCGGCCTCTTCACCGAGTTCGAAAAGGCCAATCTCCACATCGTTGGCGGCGGCGCCCGCCGCGTCATCATCTCCGCCCCCACCAAGACCACCGACGTGGTGCCCACGATCGTGCTCGGCGTCAACGAAAATATCTACGACCCCGCCAAGCACTCCATCGTCTCCAACGCCTCCTGCACCACCAACTGCCTCGCCCCCGTCGCCAAGGTCATCAACGACAACTTCGGCCTCACCGAAGGCCTCATGACCACCATCCACGCCGTCACCGCCACTCAACCCACGCAGGACGGCCCCTCCAAGAAAGACTGGCGCGGCGGCCGCAACGCCTATCAGAACATCATCCCCGCCTCCACCGGGGCGGCCAAGGCCGTCACCCTCTGCATCCCCGCCCTCAAGGGCAAGCTCACCGGCATGTCCTTCCGCGTTCCCACCGCCGATGTCTCCGCGGTCGATCTCACCTTCAAGACCGCCAAGGAAACCTCGCTCGACGAGATCAACGGCGTGATGAAGACCGTCGCCGGCGCCAGCCTCCGCGGCATCCTCGGCTACACCGATGAAGAAGTCGTCTCCAGCGACTTCATTGGCGACCACCGCTCCTCGATCTTCGACGCCAAGGCCGGCATCGAGCTCAACAAGAACTTCTTCAAGGTCGTCTCGTGGTACGACAACGAATCCGGCTACGCCGCCCGCTGCGTCGACTTCATCCGCCTCATGGCCGCCAAAGACGGAGTCTCCTGAACAATCAAAAAATGATCGGGAATCACAGGTTTCCAACCTGTGATTCCTTGTTTCCGGGTGCCATGCCTTGATGCCGGGCGCCCCATCCGATCCCATCCCATCTCCCCGGCCCCATCCGCCCGTCGTCAAGGCACACCAAGCGCCATCACCCCGTCCACGCGGCCAGCAACAATCCCAAATCCGCACCATCAACGATCCCGTCGCCGTTCAAATCGGCCACGGAATCATCGCTCTCCCAAGCCGCCAACAGGAGCCCGAGGTCGGCGCCATTCACCGCCCCATCCTCGTTGAGGTCTTCAAGCACAAACTCACTCACGTTCACGGAAACCACCAGGTGCGTAATCGCCTTGCCCCACTGGCCATCCTGATCGTTCTGTGAGTGGATGACATTCATCTGAAAATCAATGCCGATCGAGCCGCCCGCCACATTTCCCAGAACCGAACCGGCTCCCTCCCCAAGCTTCACCAGCGCAACCGGCGAACGCGAATCACCCAGCGTGATCTCCCCGCCGATCGTGCCGTGCGTGCCGCTCACCAGTTGATAGGTCCACGACCACTCCAGCCGATACGATCGAATCTCGCCCGTAGCGCTCAGCGAAAGCGCTGGAACATCACCGTGCATGGCGATGATCGGCGAAACGTTGTTGCTCACAATCGCCGTATCAAAGTTGAACACGATCGGCCCGCCCAGGTTGGACGCATTCATCGCCAGCGAAACCGGATGCAATGATCCTCCGCACGGATTCGTCGTGTCTGCCTGCGCCGAGCCCTGAAACAGTTCAAGGACCGGAACATTCAGCGTATTCGTAAACTCGTTGCGACAGTTCTGCGAAAGAACCGACGGCTGCGCTGAACAGATCACCCCCTCCGCCGAACCCGCAAACACCGCCGCCGCCGGCGACAGTGCAACCATCGCCAGCACTCCCGCCACGCCAATCTTCCGCGAACGCATAGGTGATTCTCCAGGTGCCGGGCCATCGCCGCGGCCACACCAGCCTATCAGCAGTCCATTCCCACACACAAGCAAGATCCATGGGCGCCGGGATCCATTCTCTGTTGACGGGCGCCCCATCCCAACCCATCTCCCCGGCCCAATCCGCCCGTCGTCAAGGCACGCCAACCGTCATCACCCCGTCCACGCGGCCAGCAACAATCCCAAATCAGCACCATCAACAATCCCGTCGCCGTTCAAATCGGCCGCAGAGTCATCGCTCCCCCAAACCGCCAACAACAGCCCGAGGTCGCTCCCATCCACAACTCCGTCATGATTTAGGTCAGCCGTCGGCGTCAACGCTGCGCTGTCGTTGAAGTAGACATAAACTGGTTTGGACGAAACGACCGCGAGATCCAGGTCCCCGTCGAGGTCGAGATCTGCAACATCGAAGTCTCTTATGTTCAAATAACTCCCGTGGCCCTCGACAGGCGTGAACGTTCCGTCTCCGCAACCCTCGAGAGTGCTCATCGATGTTGATGAGCCGACAATATCGAGAATGCCATCACCGGTCATGTCTAACAGCTTCAGGCTCTGGATCCAGAATTCCGTATCAATGGGTTGGAGTTCCCCGAACTTCCCGCTGCCAAGATTGGGTATCAATGCAGGCTGAAATACATTCTTAAATCCAACGGCCGGAGAGTAACTGTACGAATTGCTGACGGCAAGAACGATATCCGGCAATCCATTCTGATCAACATCGCCGACGTCGATATCCAGAATTCCCTTGACATCAAGCGCGGTGCTGATTGCCGGACCGAACTGCGTTCCGGAAATGCCGAAACGAATTTCAATCGCGTCAGTAGGACCGTAGGAAGACATCCTGTGCAGGCAGGCGAAGTCAACCTGCCCGTCCAAATTGAAGTCCGCTACGCGAATCTTGGATGGATGGGTGACGAGCGAGACTTTGACCGGCGGGAATTGCCACACACCATTTCCGCCGTTCAAGCATGCGGAGATATAGCCGTAGTCGAAGTTTGCGGCGAGAAGATCGAGGTCTCCATCGTGATCCAGATCGACGAACTGAAAGTCGGTGACTGGACCGATTGTCGGAACGGAGCTGAATTCGCCGAACGTGCCGTCACCGTTCCCATAACGAACTCCAAGAGAGTTGTAGAGAGTGCCATCACCATCGGTTGAGACTATATCAAGGTGACCGTCGAGGTTAACGTCAAGGATAGCAACATCTGAAGGCGTAAGGAAATACGCGTAGGTGGACGCCATGGCCCACGATGGCCCTCCCGAGGTGAGATACACCCGCACTCCCTGGTCGAACTGCTGCTGGACCACGATGTCCGGGAACCCATCCTCGTTCAAGTCGCCTACCGCAACATTGCTTTGAGCTTCGGCGTTGGGGATCTGAAGTGGCTGCTTGAGAACACCATCCGGATTGCATTGAAGCACGGTGATCGCATCGATCTTACTATTTGCGACAAAGACAGATGATCCGCCTCCCACGGTGTCCGAGTCAAAGATCAGGCCACGTGGTCCATCGCCGGTCACCAGAAATTCGGCGCTCCCGAATGCGTTTCCACCCAGCCCGCGAAGAAGCCAAATCCCTGGGGGGCTCGATTGAGAAGGCGCCCGTGAGAGAAAGAGATCGATCAATCCATCTCCGTCGAGGTCACCCACCGCGGCAGCCGGATTTCCATCGGACGACATGATGTCGATCTCCTGAAGTAACTCGTAGCCACCACCCTCCATTCGCTTGATGAGGTGATACGGTCCAAACGTGCGAAATCGAACGATGAATTCGCTTGTTCCGTCGCTCTCCAGATCAATCGGCCCGTATTGATTGTTTCCAGTAAGGGGATAGATTTCTTCCGGATCGCTCGCCATTCCGTCCTTGATCTGATACGCGATCAGTTGCGACCCGGCGGTGACCAGAAGGTCCGGCTCCCGGTCGCCAGTGGCGTCGACAACACTGGCCGCTCCCAGTGTGGTTATCCCAAGCGACTCCGCCTCGGCAAATGAGCCGTCGCCAAGCCCCTTCATCACGACGAGGGCGGCCGGAATTCCGTTCTCCTTCTCGGCGACTATGAGGTCCAGAATCCCATCACCGTCGGCATCGATGGCCCCGACCACACTGGGTACTGTGGACCAGCGATAATGCGTAATGCTGCCGATCATCGTTGTCGCATCGCCCAGCAGCACCCAGATGCCGCGGCCAAGAGTCGAACTCGATCCACTGGCCGATTGAACGATGTCCTGCAATCCGTCGCCGTTCAAATCCGCCAGAATCGCGTTGGTCTGCTTCGGTCCCGCCAGAAAGAACGCCGCGTGGGAGTACTCGCCCCCTTGCTTCGAGAAGACGCCAATCGTCGGCGATGTCTCCGATGTGGGCGACTCGCTGAAATTATCGCTTACCACCAGTTCATTGATCCCATCGCCATTCAGGTCGCCAAGAAGCAACTGACTTGGCTGGCCACCTGCATAAAGATGTTGAACCGGGAATCGCGGGACCACTCCCGACGCATTCACACACGTCGACGCCGCAACGAAAAGCAACATTCCGCCAATGAGATGACGCATCACCAGAATCTCCAGAAGATGTACGGCCCAGCAATGTGTTTGTCCGGCAGCCGACTGGCCGCTCCGAACCACGTAAGAGAAATGAACACCGAAGTTCCTGCTCTGCACTCCACGACGCAGGTCGACATCAATGCTGCCGACCATTCTAAAGGCGGCGTGCTGGCCCTTTGACGGTGACATTGAAAATTCATGCGAATTTCTTGTCGGCCCACCTCACAGCCCGGCCGCACGACATGAGTGCCCCCGGCGACCTCATTCAAACTTCACCCAAGCCAACATCTCGCCCATCCTGGGCGCACCGCAGCGCAGCCTCATCCCAATTTTCCAACTTTTCTTTTCCCCGTCCCATCGGCAATCCAAGCCGCCTTCACCCCGAATAGGCCGATTCGTGTGGCGCGCCTGTCGAATTGCGGCCAAGGGTAGTGGAAGAGATTCCGCTCTTCGCACCTCGCACTCCCACCCAAGGCCCGCCATGCAAACCGAAATCACCGGCCGGATTCACACCCTCAGCCTCACCGCCCTCGACGTCATCGAACGGCTCATGCTCGCCAAGCCGCTCACCGCCGCAGCCAATGCCGATGCCCCCCTCGAAGACCACAGGCTGCGCGAAACCGCCCGCCGCGCCGCCAACGACCTCCTCCGCATTGCCGCGATGATCTTCAAGAAGCCCGCCTCCTCGCGGCCGACCCCCACCACCCCGCCGACAGCTTCCGCCAAGAAAATTCTTTCGCCGACGCCGCCACCATCTCCTTCTCGCTCCAACTCTGATTCGCTAGGACAAGTCACCCCGCAGTCTCCATCGCCTCAGCTCTCTCTCACGCCTCCTGAGTCACCGGATTGGCAACCACCCAGAATCCCCGGCATGTCCCTCGCGGCCGCGAAGTCGCACTTCCCAGAGCTCTTCGCCCCGTCGCTTAACAAACCAAAACACATGGGGCAGGATTCAACAGGCCGGTTGTCGCCGTAGGGCAGGATTCATCCTGCCAAACCCCCTGTTGACTTGTGAATCCATCATTCTCCGTCGTCCGACTCGTCGTTGTTGCTCGGCACTTGTTCCAACTCCGGCGAGAAACCGTTCGATGTTGCCGGCGAACCCGTCAACACGGTCGCCGGATCTGGAAGAGCTGGCAGGCCCGCTGCCCTCCGCACTGCATTCTGAGCTGCAAGCATCGCAGGCATCTGGCTGTAGGGAAACGACGTCGTCGTCGAATCTGAAAGACCAACCTCCACCATCACCGAAGCATCGCTCGGAATCCCCTTGATCGCCCCCTCTTCAAGGCACACGACCAGCCACAGCGCGCCCCCCGGTGTATTCAGTGAATTCAGATCGATCCCGTGATACGTAAACACATAGTCGCCCATGCGATGGGCCACCGTGTTCGCTGGCATGGTGTCAACTTCCGCGGCGACCTCCTTGAACTGCTGAAGTTTGGGAAGGGAATCGAGTTGATCGGCTGTGGTAGCTCCGATCGATACCGCCCTCGACACTCCACCGGGCGCCACGAACGGCTCCATCGTCCAGTAAATCCCTGTGTCGTCCAGCAGGATCTCGGAGGCATGCGTCGGTCCCGATCCGTTGTTCAACGTGGCGTAGCTCTGGATTGCCCACACGTAGGACGCCGTCTGCTTCGTCCCCGTCATGCCCCCGGGCCCGCCGGGAAAACCGCCTCTGGCGAATGTGCCCATGGCCCACATCATCGAAAAAAAGATCGCTGCAGCCATCAGCACCGCCCCGCCGACCGCCGGCACCGCCACCGCAAGAATCGACCGCACCGGGTGCACCCGATGCGCTTCGGTCACCATGATGGTCGCTGCAATCACCCACGGAAGCCACCCGATGTATGTACCCACACAGGGAATCAGCATGAACAGAAGCGCCCCCGTGCTGTAGCACACCGCCTGGGCGGTTCGCGAGATCGGCCCGCGATGCTTCCCGGTGATGCACAGAATTCCGTGGCCGACCACGATCATCATCAGCACCAGAACCGCCAGCAGGACCAGCCCCGATGCCATTGGACCAAGCACAAAGGCCAGCAACATGGGCGTCATCGAACCTGGCCCTCCTCCGGCGAAGGATGCGAAAATCATGTTGCCGCCGCCGCAGAACGAGCCGACAAGTCCTCCAGCGATCCCGATCACTCCGATCGAAACACCTGCATATTTCGCCGCTGCCCCGACCGACGACTCCGCCGGTGTCGCCCGCATCAGCGTCGTCGGCTGCCCGATGGCCATGCCGCTCGTGCTGAACCACGCCCGCACCGGTCCGCGCTGCTCGCGCTCCAGCCACGGCATCCGCAGGAACTTCGTCCGATTCTCTTCGACGCCGAGGCCGGGACGCACCACCATGTCGTCAAGGCAGATCGCCTCGCCGCACTCAAGGCAGGCAAACTCCCGCGGTGTCGGCAGCCCGTGTTCATCGGTCCCCAGATACGGGTGGTCGCACTTGGGACAGCAGAACCGCACCGAGTTGGAGGCAAACTGATACTCAACCGGCGAAAACGCCCTGCCGCACTCCGGGCACACCCGCGACGCCATGTTCCACAGCGGGTAATCGCAGGCCTTGCATTTCATGAGTCATCGATCCGCCGCGAGCCCCAAGGTCGGAGGGCAGGATTCATCCTGCCGCATCCCATGATGACCTTTCGACTTGTTGATGTGTCAGGCTCAGCCCGCCAGGCCCTCAAACAATGGCGTCGAAAGGTAGCGCTCACCAAACGAGCACATGATCGTCACGATCCGCTTGCCCTTGTTCTCAGGCTTCGCGGCCACTCGTGCCGCAGCGCAGGCATTCGCGCCCGAAGAAATACCGCCGAAGATTCCCTCTTCCTTCGCCAGTCGTCGCGCCCATGCATAGGCGTCTTCATTCGAGACCGTTTCGATGCCGTTAAGCAACGTCGTGTCACAGTTCTTGGGAATGAACCCCGCGCCGATACCCTGGATCTTGTGCGGCGCGGGCCGACCGCCCGAAAGCACCGGCGAAGCTTCCGGCTCCACCGCGATGGCCTTGAAGTCGGGGTTCGACTTTCGGATGAATCGCGTCACGCCCGTGATCGTCCCGCCCGTGCCCACGCCCGCCACGATCATATCGATCTTGCCGCCGGTATCGTTCCAGATCTCCGGGCCTGTGGTCTTCTCGTGAATCGCCGGGTTGGCCGAGTTCTCGAACTGCTGCGGAATCCACGCTCCGGGCGTGTTCGACACCATCTCCTGCGCCTTCCGGATCGCGCCGGGCATGCCTTCCGCCGCCGGCGTCAGCACCAGCTTCGCCCCCAGCGCCCGCAAGAGCACACGCCGCTCCATCGACATCGATTCCGGCATGGTCAGCGTCAGCGGGTAGCCCCGTGCAGCGCACACGAACGCCAGCGCGATGCCCGTGTTGCCCGACGTCGGCTCAATGATTTCCGTTCCCGGCTTGATCTTCCCCGTCTTCTCGGCGTCGTCGATCATGGCCGCGGCGATGCGGTCCTTCACGCTCGACATCGGGTTGAAGAACTCGCACTTGACGAACACTTCCGCGTGGTCCTTGGGCACGATTCGCCGCAGCTTCACCATCGGGGTGTTAAACGTGGTGTCAACGATCGTGTCGTAGGTCTTTCCGTGCGGCATGGTCGGCTCCTGTCAATATTCCGTGAATCGATGGTAACGAAGTCTGCCCCGTTCGGGAAGCGTGCAGCCGATGTCTCGCCGCGGCACGATTCTTGCATATCTCACGGTATGAATCTGATCCTTTCAGCGGGTCTGGTCGCGTGTCTGGCCCTTCCAGCCACAGCACAATCGACGCCAACGCCTTCGTCGCCGCCCCCCGCGGCCGCACCGCCGATGCGCAAGGAAGTCGCCCCACCGGCAAATGCTGCGCCTCAGTCCAAACCGGCGTCCGAACCCATTCCGACGAGCTCGCTTCTCAACGACGTCCGCCCGGAGCCGCTTCGCGATGCCGCCGGTCGGCCACGGCCCGACCACATGCTCCAGCAGTCAAGCCTGTTTGCCGTCTCGCCGCCGGAACCGCGCACCTTCCGGGTGCACGATCTCCTTCAGATCGTCGTTCGCGAGAACAGCAAGGCCAGCAGCTCTCAGGAGCTTGACGCCAAGAAGGATTACAAGCTCGACATCAAGGTGCCCGACTGGCCGGACTTCCGACTCGAAGACCTTCTGAACTTCCAGATCATGGCCGGCTCGACCGCCGCCGATCCCAAGCTCAAGGTGGAGTCGAAGAAGGACTTCAAGGGCGAAGGGAACTACGAGCGCGAGGATGACATGACCGCCCGCATCACCGCCGAGGTGATGGAAGTGCTGCCCAACGGCAACCTCATCGTCGAAGCCCACTCCCTGATCCGGACCGACAAGGAGGAGGCATCTCTCAAGGTCACCGGCATGTGCCGGCCCGAGGATGTCACCGCGGCCAATACCGTCCAGTCATCGCAATTGCACGACCTCAAGATCGAGAAGATGCACAAGGGCGAGCTGCGCGAGGCGAGCAAGAAGGGCCTCATCGCCAAGATCCTCGACACGGTCTTCGCGTTCTGATCGCGTGACTCAATCCTCCGGAGCGTTCGCGCTGATCCGCGCGCGGAAGGCGTCCACGAAGCGCCTCGTGACCGGGCCCATCGAGCCGGATCCGATGACGTGCGTATCGATCTGGCTGACGCCGATGATCTCGGCCGCGGTGCCGGTGAGGAACACCTCGTCGGCACTCAGAAGGTCGGGCAGGCGGATCTTCTTCTCCTTGACCTTCAGGCCCAGTGCCGGGGCCAGTGTGTCCATCACGAACTGCCGGGTGATGCCGTGCAGGAATCCGGCATCTGGATGCGGGGTGATCACCTCGCCACTCTTCACGGCGAAGATATTGTCGCCGGTGCATTCGGCCACATCACCCTCGGTGTTCAGCATGATCGCCTCAAGCACGTCGGCGTCGATCGCTTCGATCTTGGCGAGAATGTTGTTCAGGTAATTCAGGCTCTTGATCGCGGGGTCAAGGCAGGCCGTCGGAATCCGCGGCCGCTTCGCCACGATCACCTTCATTCCCTGTTCATAAAGCTCGGGCGGATAGAGCTGGATCTTGTCGGCGATGACGATGGTGCCGGAGACCGGGCACTTGAACGGATGCAGGCCGAGAGTGCCCGCGCCGCGGGTGCAGATCAGCCGGATATATCCATCCTTGAGACCATTGGCCGCGAGGGTGGCGCGAATGGCTTCGCCCAGTTCCTCGCGGGTGTAGTTGGGCTTGAGGCGGATCTTCTCGGCGGATTCAAAGAGGCGGTTCAGGTGTGACGCCAGCTTGAACACGCGGCCGCCATAGGCGCGAATTCCTTCGAAGACACCATCGCCATAAAGCAGGCCGTGGTCATAGACCGAGACCCGCGCCTGGTCCTTGTTCACCAGTTCGCCATCGATCCAGATCTTGAGCATGGCGGGAGTGTAGTGGAAAACAGGGATGTCCATGCAGGCGGAATCCGGCCGCATGGGCACAATCCTGCGCAATCTCCCTGGCCCGAATGTTCCTACCATACGGCTGATGCGGTTCGACACCTCACAGCACATGCGCATGTCGCAGCAGATGCGGCTGGCGCCAAGGATGATCCAGTCGATGGAGATCCTCCAGATGCCGATGCTGGCGCTGCAGGATCGGATCGAGCAGGAGCTGGAGTCGAACATCGCCCTCGAAGTGGTTGAGCCGGGGATGGACGAAGGTCAGCTTGAAGCCGAGCGGGCCGAGACCGAGCGCGAAGACCGGCTGAACGAGCGCGAGATGGTCGTGGGCCAGGATTCGCCGTCGGGCAGCGAAGATTTCGAGCGGCTTTCAGAAATGGAGTCGTCGTATGGCGATGCGTGGTCAGAATCAGCCGACGACGGCTACGTGCCCCGCGCCTCCACCCGCAACGACGGCGATCGCGACCGCAAGATGGATGCCATGGCCAACGCCCCCGCCCGCGGCGAGCCGCTGGTGGATCAACTGCTCAAGCAATGGTCGCTGGTGGAGGTGTCGCCGGAGGTTGCCGAGGCGGGCAAGCTGCTGATTGAGTACATCAACGACGACGGATTTCTCGGGGCTGATTTTGAGACGATTCTGGAGCAGCACACCGGCCGCGACGGGGTGGTGATTACGGAGGAACTGCTGGGGCGGGCGCTGGTGGAGCTGCAGGAGACGCTGGAGCCGGTGGGTGTAGCAGCGCGATCGGCGAAGGAGTCGCTCCTGATCCAGGTGCGGCACTTCCGCGAGATGGAGCCGGGGCGGGCGGATGAATGGGCGGATGTGGAGCGGCTCATTAATGAGCATCTTGAAGACCTGCTGCAGAACCGGCTGCCGCGAATCGAGCAGAAATCGGGCATCAGCCTGGAGCGGATCGAGCAGGCCAAATCGCTGATGAAGCGATTGAACCTGACGCCGGGGCGCGACCTCGTGCCGACGGATGTGCCGCCGATTATTCCGGATGTGGTGATTGAGTTCGATGAGACTCGCGGCGAATACATCGCGGGCCTGACGGACGGGTTGCTGCCGACCCTGCGCATCTCGCCGAAGTATCAGAAGATGAGCAAGGATCGCGAGGTGGAAAAATCCACGCGCGACTTTGTGAATACCAACATCCGAAACGCGGAGTGGCTGATCGAATCACTGAACCTGCGGCAGAACACGCTGCTGCGGGTGGTGAACGTGGTGCTGGCGCGGCAGCGGGAATTCTTTGATTACGGGCCGCAACACCTGAAGCCGCTGCCGATGATCGAGGTGGCGGATCAACTGGGAATTCACGTGGGCACGGTGAGCCGGGCGGTGTCTGACAAGTGGATCCAGACGCCGCGGGGCATGTTTCCGCTGCGGCGGCTGTTTTCAGGCGGGACGGAGACCGAGAGTGGCCGCGACATGTCGTGGGAGGCGGTGAAGGCGATCGTGCAGGAGATCGTGGACGGTGAGGACAAGTCGAAGCCGCTGTCGGACGAGGCGATTGCGACGGAGCTTTCCAAGCGGGGCATCACGATCGCGCGGCGGACGGTGGTGAAGTACCGGGAGCAGATGGGGATTCCGCCGGCGCGACGACGAAAGGTGCACGGGCGGGGGTGAGGGGGAACAGGCTGACGAGGCAACAGGTGTGGCAAGTGACTAAGAGACTGAGAGACTGAGTGGGCGGCGGTGGATGAAGCACGCGGTGCGGAGCCGGTCGACGTTGGTGTCATCGGCGAAGAGTGGCGTGCGCCCGCGGGTTGACCTGCCCCCCGAAATCTGATCCAGGTGCTATGAGAGTCCCGTCGGCCGCCGG
>CAYOWQ010000003.1:0-180868 GCA_964407695.1 uncultured Isosphaeraceae bacterium
GTTGCGCGAAACGAACGCCCCGTTGCGCGAAACGAACGCCCCGTTGCGCGAAACGGATGCTCCGTTGCCCTTAACGGATGTTCCGTTGCGCTCCACGGATGCTCCGTTGCGCTCTACGGATGCTCCGGGGTGCTTCGCGGTGGTGGGGGGGATCTTCGCGGTGGTCAGGGGGATCTTCGCGGGGGCGGGGCGGCTCTGCTCGGGGGTTCGGGATTTCGCGGGTCGCCGCTGCGCTGGCCACGACGGCCGACGACGGGCCGATGCCGAAGACTTTTCTCTGCCATCCGGTGATCGGGCGGCATCAGCCGCCGACGATCAGTCCTTCGCTTCTCGACGCATGGCCCACGACACCAGGGCGACATGCATCAGGGCGGGACAGGATTTCATGGCGACCTGCCAGCGCTTCTCCAGGTCACCTGCCGCGACCGTTGCCCGGCCGCGTTCCGCCATGATCTTCTCTCGAACTAATATGGAAGCGTCTCTGTGGGTCATACCGGTAGTTTAGATTCGCCGGGTCCGTGGGACGAATGTTAAGGTTCATCAGTTGATTCAAGGTTCCAAGCCCCGGCGGATCGGTATGGACGTCCATCCGGGCGCGAAGGAACGGTCTCTTTCATTTCCGCAGCATGTGTTTCTGTGGGTGAATCGGGATGTGTCGCGGATGGCCGGGATGGTGATTCCCACCGCAGGATGAAGCGCACCACTCGTTCAAAGGGTCAATATCGGGAGGTGTACCTGGGCGCTATGCGGGCGCGGACGGGGACGGCCGGCGACTTCATGGCCCATGAGGTGATAAGAAGGCCCGACCCCGCCACGGCCAGCGGACCCGTGAGGAGGATGCCGGAAGCGACCAGGCGCCAATCCAGGATGAGCAAACAGAAATACGCGAGCCCCGCGCAGGAGACCATCACCAACCCCAACCGGGATGCGGCAAGCTTGAACATGGAACCTTTCATCCTCCTCAGCAGTCCGTGCACAGACCTCGGTCCTTGACAGTGAGGGGGGCGGCCGAGGTCGGCACCGTCGATCGCGTAATGGGGCGATGAACGGATTGAATTCATCATAGGCTGGGGAGGCAGACCCGCCGGAAATGAAGCCCGGGTTCGGTGACTCTTATTTTTCCTTCATACTCGGGCGCTTGGAACACATGGGGGCCGGAGGGGTGGATGCGGGTGGCGCAGCTCCGTCGGCAGCTCCGAATCGCTGGAATTGATGCGCGGGGGTTTCAATCCGGGTTCGATCGCGGGGTGGGTCTGCCCGATCGTCCGATGGGCATGGTTCGGATCAACCGTCCGGATCGTGCATCCATCTATTGCATGAGAGGGCTGAATCCCCTACACTTCGGCGTCGAAAGTTTGGGATTTTTTTCACAATGTTGAAAGTGAGGCTTCGCACCCCCTCAATGACAGCAACATGAGCCACACACCCCTCTCGCCGGACCCCTCAGGCAGTCGCTCGAATCCTGCAACCCCGGATGCTTCCCGGAAGGAGGCAGCGGAAACGGACGCAGCCCGCGAGGAGCGCGTGGGGTGGAAGATGGCCGGCATCGGGATGCAGACCACCAGCGAGGTGGCTGCGGGACTCCTGATCGGCTGGCTGGTGGATTGGTGGCGCGGGGCAGGTCATACGGGGGTGATGGTGGGGGGGATTGCCGGGATTGCGGTGGCGATGTGGACGCTGATTTCAAGGGCGTTGAAGCTGAATAAGGAACTGGACCGGAACCGGACGCGTCGACTGCCGCCTCCTCTACCGGAATCGACCTGGAACGAACCCGACGATGACCGTGATGCCGACGATTCAGAGACCAAGCACCATGGCTGACCTCCAGACACCCGCAGGGGGTGCGGGGGGTGCGGGGGTATCGGTGTCGGCAGCGGCGTTCAGCCTGCCCACGATGAAGCTGGTGGCCGGGGTGGTGATGGCGAGTGCGGCGGTGGCGGGTGGATGGATGGGATTGGCGGCGATGGGGGTGTTTGAGGCGTGGGAACGAAGCGCTGGAGGGGCGGGAAGCGCGGGGGAAGCGGGGGTTGCCGGGACTGCCGTGGTGCTGGTGATGGTGCTGGCGGGAATTGCGATTCTGATGCCGTGGAAGCGCAGGGAATCCGCCGACTGGATGCTGTGGTGGATGGGGGCGACGGTTTTTCGGGTGTTGGTGACGCCGATCGCGGCGTACCTGTTATACTCCGCCCCCTTCGCGGGCTGGGAAGCGAGGCCGTTCGCCCTGGCGGTCGGTCTGGCTTATCTGGCGACGCTGTTCACGGAAGCGGCCATTCTGGCCCGTTCGGTGAACGCGGAGCTGTATGGACGAAGCGTTTCCTAAGGGATCTCGACGGACCTCAGAACTGACATGAATCCAGCCCTGTTCATCGCCGCTGAAGACCCCACATCGCACGTTCGCGATCTGGTGCTGTTCAAGATGAGCGGCGTTGCCGTGACATTGCACACCGTGACGCTCCTGGTGGTGACGGCGATCTTCCTCTTCGCCATGACGCGGGCGGCCAACGCCATCGCCACGGGGCCGGCGAGCGCGGGCAATCGACGGTATCTGCCGCGGGGACGATTCGCGCAGCTGGTGGAGTCGATCACGATCTATCTGCGCGACCAGATGCTGGTGCCGGTGATGGGCAAGGAGACCGCGCATCGGTACCTGCCGTACCTGATGACGCTCTTCTTCTTTATTCTGTTCATCAACGTGTTCGGGTTGGTGCCGTTCGCGGATATTCAACACTTGTTCGGAATGCACACGCCGATCTTCGGCGGCACCGCGACGGCGAGCATTACCGTGACGGCGGCGCTGGCGATCGTGGCGTTCTTTGTGATCCAGGTGCACGCGATCAAGGAACTGGGAATCAAGGGATTCATCCTGCACCTCTTCGGCGGGCTGGTGCCGGGGCCGATCTACCTGGCGCCGGTGATGCTGATTGTGTTCGTCGTGGAATTGGTCGGACTGGTGATCAAGCCCGCAGCGCTGGCGATTCGTCTGTTCGCCAACATGGTGGCGGGCCACACGCTGATGGCGGTCTTGATCGGCTTCGGGGCCATGGTGGCGGAAAAAGGCATGAGTTTGCCCGGCGTGGCCGCGGTATCGCTGGTGACCGGCGTCGCCGCGATCGCCATCACGTTCCTCGAATTGTTTGTCGCCTTCCTGCAGGCGTTTATCTTCATGTTCCTGACGGCGGTGTTCATCTCCCTGATGTCGCATCACGATGAGCACGAGCATGAGCATGATGAAGCGCATGGCGGGCATGAGCATGAAGGGCATGTTTCACCCCATCCGGCGTGATGGGTCATCGGACCGTGCGGTCGCATGTGGGATGCGGCCGCCGACACCACGTACGCTCTTGACGCGGCCCACGGCGTCTGATCCCAAGATGGAGATCTTCAGGATATGAACAGGACTCTTACCCTTCTTCTGGCCGCCGTTGCGGTGCTGGCGATTGCTGACACCGCGCTGGCTCAGGATGCACTCGAAGTTGCGAAGGCTTCCAACGGCGGACGCGGCATCGGCGCTGGCCTTGCGGCCGGTCTCGCCGTGCTGGGCGCTGGCCTTGGCATCGGGCTGATCGGCGCCCGTTCGAACGAAGCGGTTGCTCGCCAGCCGGAAATGGCCGGCCGCATCTTCATCAACATGATTCTTACCGCGGCACTGGTTGAAGGCGTTGCGCTCTTCGCGGTGGTCGTGGGCGGCTTCATTCTGCCCGGAGCTTGATTGTGTTTATCGCGGTTGGCCAGCGCAAGGTGCGCTTCGGGCCTGAACGCGCTGGTTTGGAATCCATGCCATGATGACCTTGTTACTTGCGCTTGAAGAGCACGCGGCCGGTGCGGCCCACGCCGGGCATGCTGAACACATGCCTCCGCTGGCTCCTCTGAATTGGCTGCCGGGTGCTACGGCGCTGGTCGTGTTCGGCATTGCGTTTTTCGTTCTAGCCACGATGGTCTGGCCCAAGATCACCAAGGCGCTGGATGAACGAGACAGCAAGATCCTGAACGAGATTCAGTCGGCCGAAGCTGCCCGCAAGCAGGCGGAAGCAGCGCAGGCGGAGTTCGAGCGCAAGCTTGCGGAAGGGCGTCAGGAGGCGGCGGCGATGATCGCCAAGGCCAAGAGCGACGCCCAGGCGGTAGCGGACGAGTTGCGCCAGCGCAACGAAGCCGACCTGAACGAGATGCGTCAGCGGGCGCAGCGCGACATCACGGCGGCCAAGCAGGCGGCGGTGGCGGAGCTTCATGCCCACGCGGCGAATCTGGCTCTCACCATTGCCGGCAAAATCCTCAAGCGCGAGATCACCGTGCCCGACCAGCAGCGGCTGATGGAAGACTCAATTCGCGAACTTCAGTCATCTCGCAACTGACGCAGCCCTTTGACCGATCGGTACGATTCTCACCATGTCGACCCACGCTGACGCACTTTCTCGAATCTATGCCAAGAGCCTCTTTGAGATGGCGATGGCCGCGGGCGGTGAGGCTGCGGTGCAGTCGACGCTCGATGAGATGAAGGACCTTGTGTCGGCGCATGACGATCTGTGGTTCAAGCGGCTGTTCACGACGGCGATGATCGCCAAGGGCAAGCGCCGCGAGGTGCTGGAGAAGGCGTTTCGGGGCAGGATCAGCGACCTGATGCTGCGGTTTTTGCTCGTGCTGAACGCCAACGACCGGCTCGGGCACTTTCGCGGGATCGCGGACGGCTTCAACGAAATGCTTGAAGAGCACCGCGGCCGCACACCGGTGGAGGTCATCACGGCGGGCGCCCTTGGGCACGAGCAGGTCGAGATGATCAAGAGCCGCATCCAGGCGGTGCTTGGGCGCGAGCCGATCCTGCATCAATCGGTGGATCCGCGCATGATCGGTGGATTGAAGATCAAACTTGGTGACCGGCTGATCGACGGCTCGGTGGCCGGAAGGATGAGGCGCATGCGCCATGCATTGCTGACCCAGGGTGATGCAGACATACGACAGCGAGCGGAGACGATCGCTACTTAACGACGAGCTTCGTGTGTGGTGATTCGCAAGCCGAATCACCTGCCACGAGTCACGATTCTCGAATCACGATTGACGAGTTTTTCATGAAGATCAAAATCGACGAAATCTCCAGTGTCATCAAGCAGGAAATCGAGCGCTTCGCCGGCGACTTTGACGTGGCTGAGACCGGCCGCGTGATCGAGGTCGGCGACGGTATTGCTCGCGTCTACGGCCTCGGCAAGGCGATGGCAGGTGAGCTGCTGGAGTTCGACACGCCGAGCGGTGTGATCATGGGCCAGGTGATGAACCTTGAGCTCGACACCGTGGGCGCGGTCATTTACGGCGACTACCTGAAGGTGCAGGAAGGCAATACGGTTCGCTCGACGGGTCGCCTGCTGGAGGTGCCTGCCGGCGATGAACTGCTGGGTCGCGTCGTGGACCCGCTGGGCAAACCGCTCGACGGCGGTCCGGCGATTTCCGGGAAAATCACGCGCAAGCTCGACATCGTGGCGCCGGGCATCGCCTTCCGCCAGCCGGTGAAGGAGCCGCTGCAGTTCGGAATCAAGGCGGTTGACAGCATGATTCCCGTGGGTCGCGGGCAGCGCGAGTTGATCATCGGCGACCGCAAGACCGGCAAGACGGCGGTGGCGCTCGACTGCATCATCAATCAGAAGCAGTATTGGGGCACTCCGGATGCGGTGGTGTGCATCTATGTCGCGGTGGGTCAGAAGGACTCGACCGTGGCGGCCACGGTTGAAACGCTCAAGAAGTATGGCGCGATGGACTACACCATCGTGGTGTCTGCGGGCTCTTCAACCTCGGCTCCGCTGCAGTACATCGCTCCATACGCCGGCTGCGCGATGGGCGAGTATTTCATGTGGCAGGGCAAGGAGGGCAAGACGCCCAAGCACGTGCTGTGCGTCTATGACGATCTTTCCAAGCAAGCGACGGCGTATCGCCAGCTTTCGCTGCTGCTGAGACGGCCTCCCGGCCGTGAGGCGTATCCCGGCGACGTGTTCTACCTGCACAGCCGCCTGCTGGAGCGTGCCACAAAGCTGTCAAACGAGAACGGCGGCGGGTCGTTGACGGCGCTGCCGATCATTGAAACGCAGGAAGGCGATGTGTCGGCCTACATTCCGACGAACGTGATTTCGATTACAGACGGACAGATCTATCTTCAGCCCGAGTTGTTTGCGGCCGGCGTGCGGCCCGCCATCAACGTCGGCATTTCGGTGAGCCGCGTAGGCGGAAACGCCCAGATCAAGGCGATGAAGGAAGTGGCGGGTTCGCTGCGACTCGACCTGGCGGCGTATCGCGAGTTGGAGGCGTTTGCCCAGCTTGGTACGGAACTCGACCCGGCCTCACAGAAGCAGTTGGATCGCGGCGGTCGAATGGTGGAGTTGCTCAAGCAGGGCCAGTACACGCCGTTCGACACCATCGATCAGTGCATCTCGATCTTCGCCGGATCAAAGGGCTTCCTCGACGACGTTCCGATTGCGGAGGTGCACGGATTTGAAAGCGGACTCCTAGAGTACATGAAGGGCCCGAAGCGCGACCTTCGCGCGAAGCTGGTCGACAAGAAATCGTTCAAGGGCATGGAAGATGAGTTCATGACCGTGATCCGCGAGTTCAAGACGAGTGTGTGGACAGGCAAGAAGCCGCACGCAACCGCAGCTCGCTGAACCGGAGTGATCAATGTTGGAATGGCCTCGCGTCGGGTGGCGCGAGGCTTTTTTCATTTTTGGAATAATGACGTTTTCACATCGCTTTCAGTGCGATTTCACTCCAGCACACGATCCTTTGCATGTATCACCTGTGGCGAATGTCTCAATGCCACGCAACGCGCCCGTGGGCGTAAAGGAGTCCATGCATGCTTGGATTGAATACATCAAGTCGACTGTCGCTTGTCGCGGCCTTGTCGACAGCTCTCGTTCCCGCCGGCTTCGCGCTCGCCAATGACAACCCTTCCGGATCGTACGACCAGAGCGATGCAAGCCGGATCGTTTCGACGCTGAAGTCGAGCAACTGCTCACTCGCCGACGCCATCAAGATGGCGGAGGACAAGGCGAACGGGACGGCCGTCAGTGCCCGCGCCATGACGAAGGGCATGGATGGTTCTTCATTGCCGGCCGTCGATGTGACCGTCCTGGATCGATCGGGAAACCTGAAGTGCGTGATGGTCGACATCGCGAACAAGAAGGTGCTCGGAGTACACGATTACGCCGAAGCCATGCGATCGACCGGGAATGACTGGAGCGACAAGAGCCGTGCCTATGGCAAGGATCCGTCCTCCTTGGGATCAGCCTGGAGGCAGAAGCCGCTTCGCGCCGACGAGATCATCGGCAAGAATTTCACGGACGCGCAAGGCGAAACCATCGGTGAGATCGAGGATCTCGCGATCGATCCGCAGATCGGCCGCGTGGTGTATGTCGTCGTGTCCACCGGCGGCACTCTCGGCATGGGCGAGAAGTATCACGCTGTGCCCTGGACAGCATTGCACGAGCACGGCAAGACGTTCTCGATCAACCTGACCAAGGAGAATTTTGAGAACTCACCGACGTTCGAGAAGAGCAATTGGCCGAACTGGAATGACGTGAGCTGGAACCAGGGCATCTACTCGCACTACAACGCCCAGGTCTATTGGGAGCGTCCCTCGCGGCTGCGCGGCAGCGAATACGGATCGGTGCGGTCGAATTTTCGGCCCCAGATCTATCGCGCGAGCGAAGTGATCGGCATGGACGTCAACAACCTGTCGAATGAGGATCTTGGCGAAATCAACGGTCTCATCATTGATCCGGATTCAGGTGATGTGCGGTATGCAGTCGTCGGTGTTGGTGGATTCATCGGCATCGGCGAAAAGGATGTGGCCGTTCCCTGGACCGCCTTCGGCTACAACGCCGACAAGAAGGCGCTGACTCTGGACGCCGACAAGGATCGGCTCAAGGGTTCGCCCGAGGTCAAGCGCAACAGCTGGCCGGATTGGAACGATCAGACCTGGGAGGAGCGCATGTACAAGCAGTATCCCCCGTACCACCATGATCACGCCGAAGACCTGAACCGCAGACGGACAGGCTCCTGATCGACAGCATTCCACCCCCGTGTGCGACTGAGAATCGCGAGGCGAGCCCCCCGCACGCTTTCGATTCCCGGCCCGCATGAACCGCCGGGAGCCCCTCGCAGGGTTCCCGGCGGTTGCTCTTTTGGACATGCTGAATCGACGGCTGCTGATACGCTTCCGTTGAATATGTCTCCGCTCGCCGTGATGGCACTGGTACTTGGTTTCGTGGCGCTTGATGTCGTGGTGGTTGGCGCGGTGATCTCCGCCGTTGCCCGCCAGGTGGCGGACGCGCTTGAGCCATACCCGCTCATGCCGGCATCGGAACCCTCGGTGAAGCGCACGTTTCAGGGGTTGTCGTTTGGATTGATGAATCTGGGCGGATCGTTTGAGTTAGAGGTGGATGAAGTGTTCCTGCACGTTCGGCCCCTCAAACTCGGCCGCATACTCCGAATTCCAGCAGCCAGCATTCCATGGCCGGCACTGAGTTGCATCCGCCTCGGCCGATTTGGCGCCAAGGCGCGATTGGGTCGAACGACGGTCGGCCTGCCGGCGTGGACCATTCGCGAGGCGCGGCAGCGCGGATGGCTCGCGGCGGCCGAGCCGACACCGCCGGTAAAGACTCATGGGGAGGAGACGTGGTCATAGGGGCTGTGAGAAGACTCCTTCCCTGAAGCAGGATGGCGCGTCACGACGGTCCGCCGGCTGGATGATCGAGGAGCCTTGGGCGGACCGGCTGTTATTCGCCTGCAACTGCTCGCGGATCGCCCCACAGAGATTCAAATCGTTCTCGAACGGCCAACGCGATGGCGCTCGCCTGGGCATCGGTGGCAAGAAAATAGAGTGAGAAATCCTGAGGGAGTTCGCGTGAGGTTGGCCCGGCAAAGACCACAGTGTTGCGGTCGCGATGCAGGACAATTCGACAACGTCGGCGTGTGGGGCCGGAGGGGTCGATCTGCTCGAGCCGGACCCGATTGATGCTGGACCATGAGTCAAGCCATTGCTCGCCGCGAGCGCTATCGCAGCGGATGCCGCGAGGGTCGAAAAGCAGCCAACGACGTTGACCGAGATAGAGGGAGTGTGCGGCGAAGAAGATCGTGAGAATCAAAAGTCCAAGAAGAGTGACGAGGACCGCCTTGGCCGGATTCGCGGCCTTGCCAGCAAGCAGTGATAGAAGTGAATCAGAAGTTGGGGCAATCGCGCCGAGAAGGGCGATGATGGTGACCCAACGGAAGGGAATGGGGACTGTGCGAATACCGGGGATGGAGAACGCATCCGCCGATTGATGTTGGCCGCATTCCGAGCATGAGGTTCCTCGCGGCGTGCCCGAGAGGATGTAGCCGCACTTGGGGCAATGGTGCAATCGCACGGGCTCCGCCTCGCTCAGCGGATCTGCTTCTTCAAGAGCCTGCGTGGTGGGAGTTCTCTTCGTGAGCATCGGGGCATTGATGCCTATGCGAGGCGTCGTGCCGCGGTCAGCGCAATGGCGATGGCGTCGGCCACGTCGGGCGGACTTGGCGGAGCGCTCAATCCGAGTTGACCCATCACCGACATCTGCATCTGTCGCTTGCTGGCATGGCCCCGGCCGGTAACCGCCTTCTTTACGGCGGTGGGGAGCAATTCCACCAGTTCGAGGCGATGGCGGCCGGCCGCGAGAAGGATGACACCGCGGGCGTGGCCCATGAGAATTCCGGTGCGAACGTGGGCGTAGTGGGTGAAGATTTGCTCGACGACGAGCACATCGGGCTTGAGGTCGGCGATAACCTCATCAAGGTCGGCGTGCAATTGAGCGAGGCGGGCGTGGATCGACTCGGACGACTTCAGGCGAATGACCCCCGCCTCGACCAGGGAGGGATCAGTGCGGTTTGAAGGCCGACACTCAACGCAGCCATAGCCGGTCAGCCGCAAGCCCGGATCGATTCCGAGCACTCGCCGGACGGGGCTTTCGCGAGGGGGAGGTGTCAAGTGGACTTGGCGCCGGCGCGGGGGCGAAGCTGGGTGTCAGACTCGACCAGGCCGTCACGGAGGCGCACGATCCTTTCGCAGCGCTCGGCAATTTCGTCATCGTGGGTCACCATGATGATGGTAAGACCCGCGCGGTGGAGGTCGTCGATCAGGTTCAGAATTGCAGCGCCGGTCTTTGAATCGAGGTTCCCGGTTGGCTCGTCGGCCATGAGAATGGATGGATCGGCCGCAAGGGCGCGGGCCACGGCCACGCGCTGCTGCTGGCCACCGGAAAGCTCGCTGGGACGGTGCGTGAGCCGGTCGCCAAGGCCCACCAGATTGAGCTTCTCCAGGGCGCGGGCGAGTCGTTCAGACTTGGGCATTCGTTGATAAAACAGCGGCACCTCCACGTTTTCAACGATGTTGAGTTCGCTGATCAGGTTGAAGGCCTGAAAGACGAAGCCGATCTTGCGGCCGCGAAAGCGGGAGAGGTCGGCGTCGGTCATCTGCGACACGTCTTTGCCGTCGACCAGATAGGTGCCCGAAGTGGGACGGTCGAGACAGCCCAGGAGGTTCATGAGTGTCGATTTGCCGGAACCGGAGGCGCCCATGATGGCCACGTATTCGCCATTGTTGATGGTGAGGTCGATGCTCCGAAGCGCTTCCACAAGAATCGAGCCGTCCGGCTTGTAGTACACCTTGGAAACACCACGAAGCTCGGCCGCGGGCGGCGGCGGGCTTGACGGGTTGCTGCTGGATTGGGCCGGGTGTTCGGCGATCATCGTCGCGATGATAGGGAGCCATAGCGGGCGGGGCGGCCGGCTTTCAACGGAGATTCGATTCCGCCCCCAAACCGCGTGCGGAGCTAGATGGTTTCGATCTCGCTGATCTTCTTCGCCGCCATTTCGTCCACCTTTTCGGTGTGCTTCTTGGTCATCGCGTCGATGTCTTCCTTCGAGCCCTTGGCCGCATCCTCGGAGAGGTGGGCGGACTTGTCGGCGACGAGGGCGTCGATGTGCTTGTTTGCATCGCGTCGTTCGTTGCGAATGGCCACCTTGGTTTCTTCGGCCAGTTTCTTGACCTGACCGGCGAGTTGCTTGCGACGATCAGCGCTGGGCGATGGCACATTAATGCGAATCTGGCTTCCTTCCGCCATTGGATTGAGGCCGAGGCCGGCGGATTCAATCGCCTTGATGATCTCGCTCTTGGCGCCGGGGTCGAAAGGTTTTACGAGGAGTTGTGTCGGTTCAGGAACGCTGATGGCCGCCAACTCCCGCAGATCGGTGGAAGATCCGTAGTAGTCGACTTTGACGAATTCTATCAGCGCAGTCGTAGCCCGGCCGGTGCGCACACCGCGCAGTTCGCGGCCGAGGTAGTCGACCGACTTCTCCATTCGCTCTTCACATTCCAGCAGAATCGTGTCCAGATCCATAGAAGCTCCGCATGGTAGCGAAAAACGGGCAAGTTGTGCAGAGAACGATTGGCGAGTGGATTCGACCGGATGGACCGACTAAGAATCCAGCCGCCAGCGGGGGCGAATCCAAAACGGTTCAATGACAACAGCTCTTGCGGAGTGCACCTCACATGTTCAAAGGAAAGTCAGTCCTTATTACCGGCGGCACGTCCGGCATCGGTCGTACAACAGCCATTGAATTCGCCCGGCACGGTGCGAAAGTCACCGTCTCCGGCCGCCGGGCCGACGAGGGATCAAGGACCGTTGAACTGATCCAGCAGGCAGGCGGCAGCGGGCGATTCGTTCGCGGCGACGTGACCAGTGCACGCGATGTTCAGGCGATGGTGAACGCCGCGATCGAGCATGGCGGACGACTGGACGCCGCATTCAACAACGCCGGGATCGAGGAAATTCCGGGGCCGTTTCTCGAACACGATGAATCGATCTTCGACAAGGTGATGACCGTCAATGTCAAGGGCATGTGGCTGTGCCTCAAGGCGGAGATTGCCGCCATGCTCAAGACAGGGGGTGGCTCAATCGTGAACAATGCGTCGATCGCCGGACTGATTGGATTTCCAGGCGCTGCCACATACTGCGCCAGCAAATTTGCCGTCATCGGCTACACCAAGACGCTCGCCCTCGAATTTGCCAAGCTGAATATTCGTGTCAACGCGGTTGCCCCCGCGGCCATTCAAACCGAGATGATCGACCGCTTCGCCGCCGACGATCAGACACGCGATTATCTGAAAAATCTGCATCCGATCGGCCGCATCGGCACACCGGAGGAGATTGCCTCGGGCGTGCTGTGGTTGTGTTCAAGCGGGGCGAGCTTTACGACTGGTCACGTGCTGACGATCGATGGCGGATTTACCGCGCAATAAGCTCCGGATCGCTGCTTAGTTGGTGACGAGGGTGCCGATACGCTCGCCGCGAACAACCCGCTGAATGTTGCCGGGAGTGGCGAAGTCGAAGACGCAGACCGGCAGGCGGTGTTCCATGCACATGGTCAACGCGGTCAGGTCCATCACACCGAGCTGCTTCTCGACGGCTTCAGCGAAGCGAAGTGTGTCGTAGCGCTTGGCGGTTGGATCCTTGCGTGGGTCGGCGGTGTAGACGCCGTCCACCTTGGTGGCCTTCAGCAGAATTTCGGCCCCCAGTTCGACGGCGCGGAGCGATGCGCAGGTGTCGGTTGTAAAGAAGGGATTGCCGGTTCCGGCTACGAGGATGACCACCCGGCCCTTTTCGAGATGGCGAATCGCCCGGCCGCGTATGAAGGGCTCTGCAACGGCGGTGAGGTTGATCGCGCTCATGACGCGAGCCTGAACGCCGATGGCGTAGAGGGCTTCCTTGAGGGCGAGCCCGTTGATCACGGTTCCCAGCATGCCCATGTAGTCGGCGGTGGACTGATCAATTCGCCCGCGCTCGGCAAGGCTGGCGCCGCGGATGATGTTGCCGCCGCCCACGACAACGGCGACTTCGGTGCCGAGTCGGGCAGCGGAATCGATCTCGCCCGCGATCAGTCCGAGCATGTCGGGATCGATTCCGAATTCGCCGGGTCGGCTGAAGCTCTCGCCGGAAATCTTGAGGATGACGCGGCGATACCCGGCGGGGCCGGGTCGGCCGTGGGGCCGACGGGTGGTAGTGGCCCGGGCGGGCGACTTGGCGCCTTTTCGCGGGGGCTTGGCGCCGGCAGGTTTCTTGGGGAGATTCTGCCTGCTGGAGGTCGAGGCGGATCGTTTGCGCGACGACGCGGACTTGCGGGGTTCAGGCATGACGGGATTCCAACGGTTTGGATGGTTACGGTCAAGTTGGATCCACAAGGAATCGATGGTCGTAGAATGAGCGGGATTCAGGTTTTCCCTGAGACCGCTCCCCGGCTCATTCGTATAAGTTCCTGTGGCACAGAACCGCACACTATCTTCCGAAGGCAACGAGGTGAAGGCCTCCAGCTTGACCGGAGGTCTGTATTCAGTGCGGCTGGACTCGCAGATGCGGCGTGGGCCGGGTTGGAGGCATTGGAAGCTCGTCCTCTGGGGCTTGGCGGTTTCGATGCCGTTTCACCTGGTGATTCTGGCGATTTTCGCCCAGTGGTATCTGCCGGGAGGGGGCGGCGGCGATGGAACCGGGGATATTGAGCCGGCATCGATTGAAATCACAATGGTCGAGCAACCGCCTCTCACAGCGCCATTGCCGCCCGCAATGGTTGAGGTTCCGAAGCCGCAGGTGACGCCTGCTGGGGTTCCAAGTCCGGTCCCGCTTTCGGCCGCGATTCCAGCCCCGGAGTCGAGTGGGAACCTCGCACCCGGGAAGATCTCGTCGGGTGACCTCCTCGTTGGTGCAGGCGGTGGGCGGGGAATCGGCAATGGGGATGGATCGGGAGGCGATGGTGATGCCCTTGGCGGCGGTGCTGCTGGAACGTCATTTTTCGGTGTGGGTTCCCGAGGAACCCGATTCGCATACATCGTGGATAAGTCGGGATCGATGGAATCGAGCCGTCGGTGGTGGACAGCGGTGAAGGAGATGAAGCGGTCGATCACCGCACTTCCGGATTTTGCCCACGTGCACATCCTGCTCTATGACGATGGGTATACGGCACCGCCGTTTCAGGACGGATGGGTTCGAGCAAGCAAGACCAATCTGGGGAGAATTGAGCGCTGGCTCGATCAGATTTCGCCCTCGGGAGGCACAATTCCACTTGGCGGATTTACTGAAGTGTTTTCCCTTGACGTGCCGCCGGACGTCATCTTCTTCATGACCGATGGCGAGATTCCCGCCGACACAGCGGTGCAGGTTGGCTTGCTCAACAGTCGGGGCCGGAAGGTCGTGGTGCATTGCGTGGCGTTCGGTGACCCGGCCAGCCAGCAGCAGTTGAAACAGATCGCGGCCGAATCGGGAGGCCAGTATCGGTTTGTGCCCATGGAGGGGCCGTGACGACCTGGGAACGGCGGCCACCTTCGTTTCTTGGGCGAGCGGGTTGCGTCGTGGCCATGGCGACCGCGTTGATCGCGGCCGGCCAGACAGATGCCGAGACGCTCAAGCTTCGAGATGGCTCGGCCTCCCCGATAAATGCCACAATTCAACAGATCGATGATTCGGGAGTGACCTATGCCACGGATGGCAAGTCCATGTTCCTGACGTGGGACCGTGTCGAGGCGATTGACGGGAAGACACTTCCGGGGCTTCAGAAGTATCTGGAACTCGGAGAGATTCTCTGGCGTGCCCGAACGCGGCTGGAGCGAGACGATACGGATTCCGCCGAACCGCTCCTTGTCTCGGTGGTGGCGAAGATCAGCGGCCAGACTCACGCGACCGCGTTGGTGGCCTGGGAGGGGCTGCTTCGATGCCGAATCGCTCGAGGCGAGCAGGCGGGAGCTGTTATTCCCGCGCTGGAAACATCCCGAATTCTGCGCAGGATCGAAGGGGCATCAGCGTATCCAAGTCTTGAGCCGATTGTCGATGGAGGCCGGCTTGGGACGTGGCTCTGCCCGAAACTGGCGCCGTTCTTCCTTGTGGATGAGCGATTGAATCGACTGATCTCTGACCTTGATGATTACAAATCAGGCGACGATGCATTCATTGCGGCGATGGCGTCAGAATATCGGCGGGCAGCGCTTGTGGCCCTCGGCAAATCAGTCGCGGAATCGTCATCGCGAACCAAGGAAGGCGACGGACCGGGTGTGCGATTGCTCAGCCAGACCATCGACTGCCTGGTGGGAGATGCCGCAGCGCGCGAAGGGGCCAGGAACCGCCTCCAGCAGAAGTTGAGCGAATATCCGTCGTGGGGGCGATCGTGGGCGAGGTTTGCGATCGGCTGGTCCCTGTGCCGCGAAGAGGGTGTGGTTCGAAAGCAGCGCGGGGTGGTGTCGCTGCTTCATCTCCCAGCGGTGTATGCAACGCAGGAACCATGGCTTTCAGCGCTGGCGCTGCATGAATCCGCGAAGACGTTGGACGTTGTTGGCGATTCAACGGGCGCCGCCACGCTGCGAGACGACCTGCGTCGAATGTTTCCGTCGAGTCCACTGGCCTCCGGAGCTTCCCTCGGAGCGGAGGCAGCGCGGTGATGAGGCGACGATGGAAGCGCAGCGTTGTCCGCATGGGGATCTGCATTGCGTTGTTGATGCCGGCCACGCGCGTCATGGCCGATGCGCTGGAGGTCTGGCTTGACGAGCGGCATCTCACCACGTTGTTGACGCTGCACCTGGAAGAATTGATGGGAACCGTCCAGGATTCAGAGCGCCAGCGGGTGACGACTCGCCTCGTCGGGCTCTATGCCCAGTTGCTTGAAGCCGAAGAAGATCCGGCCACCCGCCTTGATGTTGAGCAGCGGGCGCGCCAGCTGCTGACTTCAGCGCCGGAGCATGTCGCGGATGAGTTGCGTCTTGCGCTGCTTCGAGGGACCTATCGGGGTATCGAAAGGGTCTGCGAGGAGCATCGGCTGCGCCTTCGGACCGACGCCGAGGTTGCTTCCACCCGCGATCAGCTTGAAGACACCGTCAGCAAGCTGCTTCAGATCAGGAAGAGGCTGAATGAGAATGTGGAGGTGCTGGATCGAAAGCTGGCCCGCGCCACCGGCGTGGATGCAATGGAGATCACGGCCCAATCGGACCGGCAACGACAGCTGGCCGCCCAGGCGGCGTTTTTGACGGGATGGGCGATGTACTACCAGTCGTGGCTCTCCGGGAAGCACGAGCCGGCGGCTGTAGCGGAGGAGATTTTTGCCCAGGTCCTGGACATATCCAACAACCGGAATCGGCCCGAGGACGTGTCGATCGATCTTCGTTCGAAGGAGGCATTTGCCAGGGCGATCCTTGGCATGGCGATGGTGAAGTCGATTCTCGCAACCTCCGCGACGACCGACGAGTGGCTCGATCTTCTTGAAACCGAGAAGGCGAATGCGGAGGTTCGTGAGCAACTGCCCGCGTGGCGGATGGTGAATTACCTCGAACACCTCGAGTATGCCCAGGCCGGCAAGGTGCTTCAGGATCTGCAGGAGCAGAAACGGACCATTCCGGTGCCGTGGATTCGGCTCTGTGCGGTTCAGGCACTGGAAGCCCATCCTTCCGACCAGGGCGCCAAGGTATTGGCTCAGGAAGCGATGGCGCTGCTGGCGTCGCGAGGCGAATTGGCGCAGGTGCTTGACCTCGCGAATCGCTTCGGCGCTGACCGTCTGAGCGGCAATGGCTTTGCCACCCGGTATGTTCGGGGCGTGCAGGACTTTCAACACGCCCGCGACCTGCACCGGAGCGATGAGCCGACGCGGGACCCGAAGATTGTCTCGACCTATGAAGCTGCGGCCAATGAACTCAGTCAGGCGCTGGCCCAGCCGGACGTGGAGCGGTTCAGCGAACCGGCTGCCTCAGCACGATTCATGATCGGCCAGTGCCGATTCCTGACGGCTCAGTTTCTGCAGGCGAAGGACGACTTTCTCGCTGCAGCCTCTGAGGCCCCGGCCGATCAGACTGCCGAAGCGCTGTGGATGGCCATCGTCAGCCTCGACCGGCTTAACTCGCCGACAACTGTCAACGAGCTGAACGGACTCATCGACCGGTTTCTATCGTTGCGGGCCGATGATCCGCGCGGCGTTCAGCTCCTGTGTCGGCGGGCCTCGGGTCGTGCCCGGCCCGACCCGGACGATGTCGATCGGCTGCTCGCCGTCCCGGAGTCGGATGAAGGCGGGCGACAGGCTCACCGGCTTGCCATCGACCTGCTTGCCCAACTCTGGAAGGGGAATACGCCGCGATCCGCTGAGTATCGACGGAGGTTTCTCGATCTTGCGATTCCCGAGTTGGATCGGGGGCTCGATCAGTCCAGTTCCGCAGATTCCGATCATCGCTGTTCGACGCTGCTGCTGGCGCGGCAGGCGCTTGAGGCATCGGTGGATGCGGAGCCGCGCATCCTGATTGACATGCAGCGCCGGCTCGACCGAATCGAGGCGCTCACCCAGGGTTGCCCGGAGGCTGAGGAGATCTCGAAGGAGCTCATCTATCGCTCGGTTCAGATCCATCTTCGCCTGGGACAGATCGAAGCTGCCGACAAGTCCGCGACGGATCTGTTGCACCGCGGCGGAATCTGGGCCAACGCCGCTTCGGTCGCAATGTTCAACGAGGCAGTGACCCGACGGGCAACGCCTCTTCCCAATGACGATGCCGGCCGGATGATCGAATGGATCATTCGTTACGGACAGGTCATTCTTGATGGCTCCGCCGCCGCCACGCTGCCGGTGGAGGCTCGCCTGGGAGTGCAGGCCTCGATTGCTTCGGCCGTGATGGACCAATGGAAATCAGACAAGAGCAGCGCGACGGCCCGGCGCGCTCTTGATCTCTACGTCACCCTGCTGGATCAGAGGGCGGGCGTTGCAGATTGGTTGCGGAATGGCGCTGAGGTCGCCGAAGCGCTTCAGGAGAATGAACGCGCCGCGGGATGGTGGCGATCACTTGCGGCCGGATGCCCTGCGGAGAGCGACGATTGGTGGGAGGCTCGCACTCGACTTATCCTGCTGATCGCCCGCGTGGATCGGGGGCGCGGGCGAGAGGTCCTCGACCAGCACCTTCGGCTTCACCCCGAGTATGGCCCCGAGCCCTGGGGATCGCAGCTCAAGCAGCTTGATCAGAACCTTGGATCATCACCGACTTCCCCTTGACCTTCAATGTCTCAAGAGTTGCTCCAGGAACTGATCAGTCTGCCTCCCAACGCTACGCCGAGCGAACTGCTGGGCATTTCGGACTCCGACGTTAACGCCGACGCCGTGTGGAAGGCGCTCGAAGCGCGACTTTCGATTCTGGATGTGGCGCCACGGTCGGTCGCCGGCCGGGCCGAAGAGGCTCGGCGCCGGCTCTACGAAGCGGCTCGCAACATTCTTGACGCACAGTCCACGCGACCTGAGGCGACCGCACCGGTCGCTGCACAGCGTCGACCGGCAAGGACTGAGTCCCTGGTTCGACCGCGAGCCCATCGGGATGCGCCGGTTCAACTGACCGAATTCGATCGAGAGGTGATGGCAGTCCTTGCAGCATCCGGAGGCTGGAACAAGGAGAGCCGCGAACGCCTTACCGAGATTGCCGCCCGATATGGGGTTTCCGGTCGAGGACTGCTGATGGTGGTGGGCGGGCTCTCTGAATATCTCCGGGGCGAGCACCAGCGTCACGCGGGCGAGGCGGGGGAGACGCACCAGATTTCTTCGATTCAGGTGCAGCAGGAGTCGGCCGTCCTTCGCGCGATCGATGAAGTCCAGTCCGCACTATCTCGAGAGCTCAAGCATGGCGGGCCGCGCACCACGGTTCGGCTTTCGATCTTCTTCGGGGGACTGACGCTGCTCGTCTCCATCCTGATCGTCGTGGCCATGATGAAGTCGCCGGGTGTGAGCCCAGCGCCCAAGCCCCGTCAGCGACCCCAGGTCGTGGAAAGAGAAGAAACCGGAACAGCCGAACCCGCGCCCGTCGAGGAGTTGGAACCCGAGCCGCCGACTCCTCCGACCTTTGCCACCTACCCGACGTTTCAATGGCCTGTCGACAATGCGGAAGCTCGGGCCGCGGTTGCCCAGGCGGGCACCATGGCGAATGAGCTTGATGCCGCCGCGAGGCGGTTGCACGGCGTCGACGATCCATCGCCTGCGATTTTTCGAGAATGGTCGGGAATCATCGACACGATTGGCCAAGGATGGGTGCTTCTGGAACGAACGCAACGTGACCGGTTGCTCACTGATGCGTCCATTGCCTTTGTGTATGCGGAGGACCATCGACCTGTGGTGGCTCGTCTCCTCGAGGCCCTGAATCCGGCTCCTCCGGCGGGGTCATCGTTCTCGACCTGGGCCCATGGAGGATTGTGGCGCAGCGCATTCAAGGCTGGTGTCCTGGGGGACCTGGCTCGACGCCGCGAGTTCTCCGCGCAGACCAGTGAAGCCATCGCCACCGCGTATGCGTCCGCAGTCAGAACGCAAGCCGACCAGTCGACCCGGTTCGAGATTGGGTCCGGCGAATGGCTGGACCGATGGCTCGCACAGGTGGAGATTGCGGACTCAAAAACTCCCAGCCCCATGATCTTCGATGCGTTCGAACAGTGGATCACCGCCCAGCGTGCGATTCGCAGCGGTGAACCATTACAGGAGAGCTTCTGCCGGGCCATCGACGTGCTCCTGGCGTCTCCTCACGACGTTTCGGTGTCGTCGCCATGGCAGGATGTGCTGGGCCGGCTGGTGCAGTCACTGGACTACCGCACCAGCCCACAGGTGCGAGATCACTATCGCGACTGGGTGTCATCCTCCGGCGGTATCGATCCCGTTCGGAGCTCAGTGCTGACGGCGCTGATCCATGCCTCCGGAAAGGCAGACTGGTATGCGCCCGCGATGGTGGTGGCGCCCAATGACAGCACAGAGCGACGCGAGGCGGCCGCAAATCTGGCCCTGGCGGCGTGGCCCGGGGGCACTATTCCTGTTATGACCGCCATCGAGAAGCCGAGCATTGCCGCTTCACCGGAATTTGTGAAGGAATTCGCCGATGGAGTCCGCATTGTTCGAGCTCAGGCGCGGGAGGATGCAAGTGCGGCGGAGTCGCTTCGGCGTCTGGCGCTGGCAACGACTCTCAATGCAGCGGCTGACGCCGTGGAACAAGGGCTGACCGAGGAAGCTGACGAATCGATCCAGGCGGTGCTTGCAGGGGATCTTGCCGCGGTTGCGCCGACCGGCACGCGTCCTTTGGGGCAGCCTGTCGGGGAAGACGGCGAATGGGCCAAGGCGTATCAGGAGACGCCGCGAAATCACGACGCTCGACTTCAGGCGCTTCGAATGCTCCGCACCCGTCCGGCGGGGGATCTCGGTCCCAAGGACGCCGAAGTCTTTGTGAACGAGGTTTATCGAGCCTCCTCTCCCGAGCTTCGATCGGTGGCGCAAAGCCTCCTTTTGGAGCTCTTCACGTATGGACCAGTTGTCAATCTTGAGCTCCTGGACCAATTTTCCGATGCGCCGTCGACCCAGGATCTGTCACAGACCATCGCGCGGCTGACCGGCCAGGCGCTCCCTTCCGACCGAGATACCGGCTGGTCGCATCACGCGAGACTTGCGCTCGAGGTTCACGCCCTGGCGCTCTATCGAGGCGATCCTGCCATGGATCTTGCGGTCAACGCCATCGATCGATCAATGCGGCGACGAACGGGACTTGATTCTGCGCTCTCGGCGTCGCCGCTCCTGAACCTGGTGGATCAGACCGATCCGACGGCGATGGCGCGCGCGGCGGCGGATGCGCTTCGAGCGCGTTTTGTGGCGTGGCCGCAGGCCGACGCCACCCTGCTCCGGAGCGATCCTCTGGCCGATGAACGCCGACGCACGACGCGACGACGCCTCGCCGAAGGGCCCATCCAACAGTTTGTGGCGGAGCAGAGCTCGGCACTTGAATGGTTCGGTCTGCTGGCGGCCAATGAGCGTCGGTCGAATTCTCAAGCCATCGAATTGAGGCTTGCGACGGCTCGGGACCTTCGCCGCCGTGCCCGGGGAGCGCTTCAGCAGGCCCTGGTGAACGAGTTGGCCTATGCCGAGATCATGGCGTTGCGGCTGGGAATCGTGGAAGACGCAGGCGCGGGCGGGTCCCTGAGCAAATCGGGTCCCGACCACGAGATTCGTCGTGCGGCGATGATTCGAACTCAGGCCGACGATCCGATCGAGGTGTGGAATGACCGGCTGGAGAAGCTCGATCCCTCAAATCCGGAAGATTACTTTGTGCTTGCGGAGGATATTGCCGCGAGCCAGCGCCCCCTGGATCCCTCGCTTCAACGATTGGCATTTGCCTGTGCCGCCCGCGCCGGCATCCTGGCACCCAGTCGGCTTGGGCGGAGTGCCTGTCTTCTGTGTGCGGAGCTTGCCGACAGCAGCCAGGAATCGCGAATGCTGCGAGCCATGGCA
Source organism: uncultured Isosphaeraceae bacterium (assembly GCA_964407695.1). Classification (GTDB taxonomy): domain Bacteria; phylum Planctomycetota; class Phycisphaerae; order Phycisphaerales; family SM1A02; genus CAYOWQ01. The sequence goes on from CAYOWQ010000003.1 coordinate 21,298, forward strand.
GGGCTGCTCGATCGTCGAAGCGGAGTGGCGACTTCGACATCCAGTACGGCGTCACCTTCCGCCGACGCCGTGGATGGCTTCGTGGAAGCGCTGTCGAATTATCGGCGCGGCAAGGGGCAACGGTCGCAATCGTTGCTCATTCGCGACGGTGTCATGGACCTTGTCAACGAGTTCGGCGAATTTCTACCCGGCGGTGTCAACGGCTTCCTCACGGACATCAAGGCGTATCGGGGCCAATCGAGGCCAGCGATTCGCCCGGCGGAGATTCGCACGCTGCTTCTTATTGAGATCGGACTTCTGGCGGGTGATGATCGACCTTGGGCGAGTGACCTGATCATCCATCAGAATGAGCCGCTGGTGGAGCTTGACCCCGCCCGCCTCGATCTGGTCTTCAACATCGAACCCAACAAAACCGTCTATCGAGGCGGCTGGGTTGCTCCCTGATCGTCATCGGCGCCAAGAAAGTCACGAAGGATCGTCGCCGCCGCGAGTGCGTCGCGAATCTGCCTCTTCTGCTGGTGCGTGCGTCCGCTCCGGCTCATGGTCTGATCGGCTTCGTAGCTGGTGAGCCGTTCGTCCTGAAGATGAACGTGGAGGCCGGTGCCCTTGGCAAGGCGCTCGGCGAGAATTCGAGCCTTTCGAGCCGCAGCGCCTTCGGTGTCGTCCATGTTGAGGGGAAGGCCGATGACGATCGCCCCGGCGCCGATCTCTGATACCGCGTGCTTCACCAGGCGGAGCAACTCCTCATCATTCGAAGTTTCGACGACTCGAAGGGGCGAGACGATGCACGTGAGGTCGTCACCCACTGCGAAACCGGTGCGCCGGTCACCGGCATCAATAGCCAGGTATTTCACGACCGAGACTCCGGTGGTTCGAGTTCACTGATGAGCCGCCGAATCAACCCAGCCAGTTCGTCGCGCGAACGCGGCGTCGTGGCCGAACTCAACGGCGAGGACCCCCGATCGACGGAAGGGCGAGTCGTCTCGACCAACTGAAGGATGTCGTCGATCGTCTTGACGTTGATCCGCCTGGAGCTTGATTCGGAAGCGGAGTGATCCGCCAGCTTCACGGGGGCCCGACTGGCATGACCGCGTTGAAGGAGCGCCATCACCAGCTCAATCTGCCGAGACGCGAGGATGCGCATCGTGGCCGGGCCGGTTCGAAGTTCGCTTCCGCCGCGAGCCCGGCGCACCAGACGGCGATGTTCCGGACCGATGACCGTGAGAACTGAACCGACCAGCGCCCCGATGGCCGCCGCAGCGCCAAGCGTGATTCCCCCGACCACAAGGTCAATTCCTGCACCGGCGGCAGCGCCCGCGGCGGCACCGGCACCGACGCGCGGGCCGTATCGCCGAATCGCGGCGGACCCGAAGAGGTCAAGCCCCCAGCGCCCATCCACCAGCGGAAGGCCATCGCCTGTCGCATCGTGCGGGTCGAATCCGAACAGATTCAGAAGTTCGCGGACACATCGATCCTCGCGGGCCCGAAGGCGCTTCTGAAGTCTGGCGGCAGCCTCATCAAGCGCCTCGCGCTGATCGGCCCGATCGACCTCCTCGACCATGGCTCCAGCGTCGAGCAACAGGTCGGCGATCGAGAGCGACGAGCTGCGAATCAGTGTGCGGCGAAGATTTCCACGTCCGCGAACCAGCCGCTCCAGGGCGTTGCGGTGTCTTTCTGCCAGCGCCATCGACTTCTCGAAGAGCTTCGCCTCATCGGCGGCACTGAAGACCACCGTGTCGAACTCGGCCACTGCGTGTAGTCCGAGCCGTCCAAGCTGTTGACGCCACGCCTCGGGCTGAGCTCCGTTCCCGGCCACAAAGTTCAGGATCGGTATCAGTGGCCGACCGCAACGCGAAAGCACCGTCAACTCGTCGCGATGCCGCGGTAGCACGGAATCCCGCGCATCAATCACGTAGAACACCAGGTCGGCCTCCGTGGCTTGACGCAGCGCCTTGAGCTCCTGCGAAAATCTCGCCCTGACATCACCGTCGGCGGCCAGGCGCTCGAGCTGCGCAGGCCCATCAATCCGTTCCCCCGAAGTGGCGGACTCCATGGCTTCGAGCAGGGCGATAGAGTCTTCGAGCCCGGGAGTGTCGAACAACTCTACCAGGATTTCGCCGTCGACTGTCAGCGCAACCGCGGCCACATCCCGGGTCGTCGCTGGGCGATCCGAAACCTCGCCGAACTCGGGATCACGCGCCAGGGTTCGAAGCAACGACGTCTTTCCCGTGTTCGTGTGGCCGACGACGGCGATGCGCAGTGGTTGCATCAATCCCGCCCCTCCCGGCTGAGAGCCTCGGCAGCGCGGACATTCACGCCGGCAAGCCAGTGCTCAATCTGCCTTGATCGACCCAGGGCCGGGTCGGGTTTACAGGGATCACCAGTGCCATTGAACGCTTGTTCAAGCACCCGCCCGATCGCGGCTTCCGGCAACCCCTGCGCTTCGTACAACACGGCAGCCAACGCAGCGCTTCGTACGACGTCGCCAATGGCCTGGTCGTCGGAGTCGTCCACAGGCTCCATCGGCTTCTTCAAAGCCTTCATCACGGTCGATACGGCTGCGCCGGCCATGGACCAGACCGGCAGGCCCGCGATTACCGCAGGTGAAAGCGTCATCGCGGCGGCCACGCAGGAGAGGGCGCCGGCCGCAGCGCCGGCCAGCAGCCACCTCGGATCGAGCCGCATGGAAGGCGGAAGAAGCTTCAACACGCGCTCACCAGCGCTCACCATGTCGCTTGCGCTCAGGCCGGTTCCCTTGTTCGCAATTGACTCAAGCCAGGAACCGCTCTGGTTTCGATAGAGCTCAGCGATCTTGCGATGAAGTCGACCCTGCTCCTCAACGGACGGTGCGTGCTTCCATTCTGCGGATCTTAAGCTGATGACTTCGAGGGCGTCGGCGAGTCGCGAGCGGTGCGATCCCATAGTCGATTCGCCTGCGACGAGCGACTCAATCGCGGCTCGGCTCGTTTCGGTCAGGTGGTTGAGATCGACTTCCATCGTCGAGACGCGAGTGCCAATTGACTTGGCCAGGGCCTGCCAGGTTTCCAGTCGCCCTTCCACGGAAGTGGCGCCGCCGCGCGTGCGCTGGGCTTGGCCCCCCGTCAGAAGAATGGTCAGTGGTGCATCCGCCGCGTGGTGAATCGACTGGAGAAATGCACCGATGCCGCGATCCGCATTGGAGGTAAATGGCGCCACAGCGATGATGCGTTGAGGACGATACGCGCCGTCCGCAAGCACCTTGAGAACTCGGGCCCGATCATCTCTGGAATCCGCGGGCCCCAGGTCGGCAGCGCTTCTGAATGGACGTGCCGACCACTCTTCCGCCGGAACCTCGAGTCGGAAAACCGCCGGTGGACCGATGGGCCGCCGGTCGGCTGATTCGGATTCAACGGGGGGGAGCAACGCTCCTTCGCCCGGATCCGCCTTCACGCGTATTCCTTCATTGATCGCAGTCGGCGAGATCCTTGCCAGCAGTGCGGCAACCGCCGGCTCCGCGGAGTCGATCCGGCCCTGCTGACGAGCCCGTCGCCACAGCGCGAGGCACATGGCCGCGAGAAGAGCTCGTGGGGCGAAGCCATAGACCGCCACTGCACCGACCGCAAGACCGGCCCACATGCGCCGCGTGGCCTCATCCTGCATGGCGAAGCTCTCAGGGTGCGAGGGGTCGAACCGGCTGGAGGCGATGGCCGTGTCGTCCACCGACCCAACGCCAATCGCTTCAGGTCCCGCAAAGAAAATTTTGATCACAGTCGCCGCTGAGTTATCGCTGAGCCACGTTGATTCCCAGCAGAATGTGTATTGATGCGTGGAGAGCACCCAGATCAGTGAACCGATGCTCGCCAGGTTGAAGAGGGTCCATGCAAGGCTGGAGATGAATCCCACGCGCCAATTCATCATCCGGCCGGACATAGACTTCAGGGTGGCGGTGGCGGCAGCGGCGTCTTCCGGGGATCGAGCGACCTTGAGCACGATCCATCGCCAGGCGTTCATGACTAGCGACCCGGCGATTGAAATTCCGCTTCCCGACGACGCGAGCCATCCGACAACGATCATGGCCAGCAGGAGAATGAGTTGGGGCCCCAGCAGCACGCCGAGCAGCCAGAGAACGTTGACGGGTGTCGTACGGTCGGCATCCAGCAGCACATGGGCGGACGCCAGGCCCGCCATCGCCGCGAAGCCTGCAATCGCCGCGACCAGCCACCGCTCAATGGATGCAAAGCGATTGAGAGCCGTGCGAAGAGCCTCCTTCGCAGGGATCCTCTCGGCAAAAGCCTTCAGCCGGGCCTCGTCTCCGCCCGCTGTCTCCTTTGCCCGGGTGATCGATTCGGCCAAGTCGGTCTGAACCGACCAACCGCCATCGGCAAACCACAGCGCTGCGGCCAGCGCCAGTCGCCGGTCTTCATAGGAGATGGGCGTTTCGTCCATCGGTTGAATGTTGGGTATTTCGATCGAGAGATGTCAAGTTGGCGAGCCGCCGGAGTTTACCGTTGACCTGCCGACCGGCGGAAAGCCATGACTAGCCGCTGGTGCGCTCCGACGACGCGGAACCTGTTGCGACTGAGCCCGCAGTGACCGACGAGTTCGGCGCCTGCTCCGTCAACCGGGGGGCCGGCTTGGTGGATTCCTGTTCGATCTCCTCCTCGATGCCCTTGATACCCTTCTTGAACTCGACAATGGATTTGCCAATGGATCGGCCCACCTCGGGCAGGCGCCGGCCGAAGAGGAGGAGGCCGATGACCAGCAGAATGATCCATTCCGCCCCATTAGGAAGTCCAAGGCCAAGCTGGAGAGTGGCGCTGATCGAATCAAGCATGATGAAATCCTTGGCCACATTGTAGCCCGTTTTTGAATCTTCGGTTCACCGCAAACTACGGGAATGGGCGCGGCTTGACGATCACGGCCGCCTCGCGCAAGTTTCGCCCATAACTCTGGTCCCGAACCATCGAAACAGCCGAATTACCATCCGCGAACTGATCCATCTGAACGATCCGCAGACCGCCCCCGAGACGCCTCGCCATGCCAAACCACGCCCTTCATACCCGCCTGATCCTCTCCGCCGTCCCGTTCGCCGCCTTGGCGCTGTTCACACTTGGCGGATGCCAGAAACCCATCGTCTCTGAGCCGACGGTCGCCGAGCCGGATTATTCCCGGGAGACTTCGGGCTATGCGCTGCGGCCGCTTCGGCCCGACGATCCCCAGCCTGACCTGGCCGCTGCCTACAACAGCCGCGATCTGAACACCAGTCTGGCCGCGGACCAAAGCCTGAAGTGGTTCCGCGCTGCATCGAGTCGCCAATTCTTTCCGTTTCAGGATTTCACCCATGAGCAGGCTGCGGGCAGCGTGTATGCGTTCAAGGAGCTGTTGGAGACCTCCTCCAGCGCTGCCGATTTCGAGTCGAAGCTCAAGCAGCAGTTTGACATCTATATCTCCCGCGGCTGGAACGAAAAGGGCATCGTCCTCTACACCGGCTATTACGCCCCCGACTTCCAGGGCAGCCTGACGCAGACCGGGCAGTTCCGCTACCCGCTCTACAAGCGCCCGGCCGACCTCGCCACCGATCCGGTGAGCGGCAAGCCCCTGGGCCGAAAAAATCCCGACGGCAGCTACTCGCCATACGAAACCCGGGCCCAGATCGAATCGAGCAACATGTTCGCGGGCAGCGAGATCGTCTGGCTTTCCGACCCGCTCGATGCCTACATCGTGCACGTCAACGGCTCCGCGCGCATCTGGCTTCCGGATGGCAGGCCCATGTATGTGGGCTATGCGGGCAAGACCGATCGGCCCTACGTCGGCCTCGGCAAGTCAATGGTTGAGGAAGGCCTGATCGACAAGAACAAGCTCAGCCTGCCCGCCATCCGCGCCTACTACCAGAAGGATCCGCAGCGCGTCATGGACCTCATGGCCCGCAATGAAAGCTACGTCTTCTTCACCACCTACGACAGCTCGAAGTGGCCGTCGGGGTCGCTCGGCGTCAAGGTGACCGAGCGCTCCACCCTCGCCACCGACAAGGATGTGTACCCCCGCGGCGGGCCGCTCATGGCCAGCACCAAGTCGCTGACCCTCTCCAAGAGCACCATCGACTTCAAGCGCTTCATGTTCGACCAGGACACCGGCGGCGCCATCCGCGCTGCCGGCCGGGCCGACATCTACATGGGCGAGGGCGAAATGGCCGAGATTCTCGCGGGCGGGCAATACGCCGAGGGCTATCTCTACTACTTCTTCCTGAAGCCCGACTACGTGAGCCAGTACGCCCCGCAGGCGCTGGCGAAGTAATCGTCAACGATTCGATCAGGCAGCGCGGTGACGCAGCCTCTCTGCGCCCGATCGGCACGAGCCGCTCCGACCCATCTGCACGTTGATCTCGACCGGCTGGGCGGTCTCTCGGCCGCGGGCTGCGCTGATCTGATAGGCGATCCGCGCTGACCCGACCGGAACCTCTGAGTCGACAAAGCGCTTGTCTGCCACCGCGTTGATCATGCTGAAACCGCCGGGTCCGCCCGAATAGTTCCCCGCTTCATCGGGCCAATCGATGCGCCGCGCGATGACGAAGTACTGGCCGCGGGCGGTGGTTCCCTTCCAGCTCAACTCCACGCAGCCGTTGGCGTTCAGGTGCGCGCGAAGGTCGGTGGGCGGCTCCGGAGGGAGAGCCTTGCGTCGCCGCTTCTTCGGCTGCGGCAGCCGCGCCTTGGTCAGCACGGATGGATCATCGGTGGAAGCCGAGAAGAGCTTGATGCGGGCGATCGCCTCCGCGCCAAGTTCCGAAAGCGATTCGATCTCGAGGTGGAACGCCTGCGTGGTGGACATGGCGTTGCTTCGCGCTGCCAGCATCAGCCGCCACTTCTGCGTACCCGAATCCACCAGCGCTTCGATCGCATCCACCTCGTCCATGGTGAGCCCGATGGCGGCAGGGTCCTCCTTCCATGCGGCGATGTGCGTGCTGAAGAAGTCCAGGCGCTTCATCGATGAGTCGGGCAGGATGGTCATGCGATCACCTCGCTGAATCCATCGGCTCGATCAGCCTCACCCTTGGGCGGAACCAGGAGAAATCCCGCCCCGGACGACAATTCTTCGCTCCAACCCGGCACTCCAGCGATCAAATTCGCCTTCTGAACGCTGGGAATTCGATTCCGAGCGCTCCACCTCCAGCGCTAAGCGGTCGGTCCCCCGGTTCGATCGCTCGTTTCCCGGTTCTGAGCGCCCAGTGTCGGGCCCGGATCGATCCAAATCCGCCGCGGCGGGATTCGAGCGCTAGGCGGTTCGTCATTCCGCCCGATGCATGAAACTGAAATGCATCTCCGCGTGGCGGCAGTGCAGCTTCACCCAGTCCTCATGAGTCATCGGGCCGAGGAACGGGCTCGGGTGCGTGGTGCGCTCGGTGCGATAGCGTGATGCGGCCGAGCGAAGCCGCTCCATCGCCGTGTTGAGGTCGGCCGCGGTGGAGGGCATGTACTGTTCGAGTTGCTTGGGCGCCTTGACGCCCGGCGGCATCTTGCCCTTCAGCATGAACGGCTTGATCACCCTGCCCATGAGCCGAATCGGCAGCGACAGCTTGATGTGATCGAGGCCGTCGAGCGAGGCGTGCATGAGATCGGCGACGTGCTGAATGATCTGCGCTGACGTCCAATTGCCGCTGGTGCGGATGGGGCCGGCGGTCATCGATTCCGCATCGGCAAGGATCTCATCGATGGTGTTGAATCGAATCGTGCGGCGATCGGCGACCTTCTTGGTGTTCACGGACATGGGTGGTTCCTGCGAAAGAGAGTTCAATCCGTCGGCCATTATTGGTCGGCATTGCACGCCGCACTGTCGAGATACCACCGAAGCTCGCCCCCCACCGGATGGATGCCCTTGATCGGCAGCGACTCCGCGGATTCATGCGAATGCACCACCCGATGCAGGGCATCCGCCTTGGCGCTGCCCGTGGCCAGCACGGCCACCACCCGTGAGGCGTTGATCAGGGGAAAAGTCATGGTCACGCGATCGGGCGGTGTCACCGTCGGTCCGGCGTTGATGCGAATCAACCGCTGTGTCTCCCGCAGCGCGGGAGAGTTGGGAAAGAGACTCGCCGTGTGCCCATCGGAGCCCATGCCCAGCAGCACGAAGTCGAGCCTGTCGTGACCCTTCTCGCGCCAGCCGAGGGTGTCCTTCAACTGCTGCTCATAATCAACGTCCGCCGTCTCGCTCATCGCAAAGATCGGATGCACCTGTTCGCGGGGAATATCCGCATGGTCGACGATCGTCTCGCTGATCGACCTGAAGTTCGACTTCGGGTCATCAAACGGCACCCGCCGTTCATCGACAATCCAAAGATGCGTCCGCCGCCACGGCAGACTGCGATAGTTGGGGTCGATCATCAGCCGCTCATACAGCGGCAACGGGGTCGAACCGCCCGAAAGAGCGAGGTGGAAATCCCCGAACGTGCGCACGCAGTTGGCTGCATGGATCATGAGATCCGCGGCCAGGAGGTCAATCAGCCGATCCACGGTTGACTCAGCCGTCACCGTGCCCGGCAGTGGGGGGGCGGTCACCTCGTCGCTGCTCAGCGGATAGGGTTCGGGTGCGTCGGCCATTGGTCAGAGGATATGGCATTTCAACCCGGAGGGGCTGTGGTTACTCATTCCTCCACGCCCGTCCCGTGCGCGCCAGCATGTCATCCGCAGCCTTGGGGCCCCAGCTCCCAGCCGCGTAGTTCGACGCGATCCCCTTGCGAATGCCCGCCGATTCAGGGCCAAGAAACGGCATCATGGCATCCCACGAGCTTTCCACCTCATAGCGATGCTTGAAGAGCGTCTGGTCGCCGCGCATCGCATCAATCAGGAGCGGTCCATACGCCTCCACCGCTTCCGACTTGAACAACTCGGCGTAATCCGCCTCCAGCGACACCGTATCCAGCTTCATGCCGCCCGCATTCCCCGGTACCTTCCCCTCGAAGCTCAACGTCACCGCTTCCCGTGGCGCGATCTCAATCACGATCCGGTTGGCCGGCCGCGTGCCGCCCGAGGCAAACGGCTCATTCCCCTTGAACAGATTCGCCGCCGGGTGCTTGAACTGCACCACCACCTCCGTCCGCTTCGCGGCCATCTTCTTCCCGCTGCGCAGATAGAACGGCACGCCCGCCCAGCGCCAATTGTCGAAGAAGAGCGTGATGGCGGCGAAGGTTTCGGTCGTGGTGCCGGGCTTCACCTTGGGGTTCTGGTGATAGGCAGGCTCCGAACTGTCCGCTCCGTATTGGCCAAGCACTGCGCACATCGCCACATCCTCCGCCTTGGTCCGCCGAATGGCGTCGATCGCCTTGATCTTCTCGTTGCGAATGTGGTGGGGGGTATAGCTGGTGGGCGGCTCCATCGCCGTCAGCGCCAACACCTGCAGCAGGTGCGATTGAATCATGTCCCTGATCGCGCCGGTCTGGTCATAGAAATCAATGCGCTGGCCCACGCCGACCGTCTCGGCCGCGGTGATCTGCACGTGGTCAACATATCGATGGTTCCAGATCGGCTCGAAGATCGCGTTGGCGAAGCGGAAGACCAGCAGGCTCTGCACCAGTTCCTTGCCGAGGTAGTGATCGATGCGATAGATCGCATCCTCTTCAAACACCCGCCCCAGGGCCCGGTTCAGGCTGGCAGCGCTCGCGGCATCGTGGCCGAACGGCTTCTCCACGATGATCCGCTGCCACGGCATCGCCTCGCGATCAAGGCTGCACCAGCGCTTGCCTTCATACACCATGCCCGCCTGCTCGATCGCCCCGATGATGGGTTCATACAAGGTCGGCGCTACCGAGAGATAGAACAAGACGTTGCACTTGATGCCGTGATGCTTGGCCAGTGATTCGATGTGCGGGCGAAGCCTCTCATAGACCTTGGCGTCGGTGGCGTCGCCCGCAAAGTAATGAATGCGCGCAGCAAAGCTCTTCCACATCGCAGCGTCGAACCCCTTGGCGTGCTGCTTCGCCGACGGTTCCAGCTCCGCCCGCCAGGCTTCATCGGTCATCTGCGTCCGGCTCACGCCCACCACGCACGTTCCCTTGGGCAACTGCCCGCTCTGGTTCATCTCATAGAGCGCGGGAATCAGCTTTCGGGCGGTCAGATCGCCGGAAGCGCCGAAGATGACGATCACACATGGTTCAGCAACTCGGGAGGCAGGCATGGCGGCATCTTCACAGCGCTGATGGGGGTGTCAAACCGCCCCCCCCGGGGAGGAGGTGCCGAGGTGTCAAGGGGAAACCAAGAGACTGAGAGACTGAGAGACTGAGAGACGAAGAGACTGAGAGACTGAGAGACTGAGTGAAGTCGACCCAGCGCAGGGCTGGGCGACGTCGAGGACCGCGTCGGGCCCCGCCGAGAGCGCCAACGTTGCTGCCGAAGACCCGGCGATGGCCGAGATGAGCGCCAGGATGGGTGCCGGGCCCGCGGCGGTTCCTGCCGACCGCGCCACCATCGTTGCCCCGCCCACGGCGACTCCTGAAGAGGACCCGGCAACTCTTGAAGAGGGCCCGGCGATCGTTGCCCCGCCCACGGCGACTGTTGAAGAGGGCACGGCAACTCTTGAAGAGGGCCCGGCAACTGTTGAAGAGGGCACGGCAACTCTTGACGAGGGCCCGGCGATCGTTGCCGCACACCCCATACCGGACCTCGACCGCACCCGGACCCGCGTGGCGGCACGCCAATGCGGATCTTCTCGGGCCGGGCGGCGGGATTGGGAGAAGCGATGCACACCGACCGCCCTTTCCCCTTGCGGTGGTGATCGGGTCGGCGGGACACGCGATGGGGCCTCGAGATCGCCACCCGGCTGCGCCAGGCGCTCGGAGAGAAAATTGTTGCGGTCGTTGCGCAATCTTCGGGGGAAAGCTTCGTATCTCCAGATGAGGAGTTGCCCCATGCCCAACCCTGCCAAGACCTCACTCTCCATGTTCGCGTCGGTCGCGCTGCTGGCGATGTCTCCGTCGGCCGAGGCCTCCTTCACCACCTTCAAGAACGACAAGGCGGGCTGGATCGACGCTGTCGGCGGCAGCTTCACGACGCTCGACTTCAACTTCGGCGAGCCGGTGATCCTCTCCGACCAATACGCATCGCTGGGCGTCATCTTTCCCGAGCCCGACGACAACACCTGGAAGAACCCCGGCGGCTTCCCCAACGACGGTTGGGGCGCAAAAGGTGGCCTCGGGAATCCCGGATCTATTACCCTGCAATTTCTAACACACCAGAATTGGATTGCCGCAGAATATCCAGGTCAGCTAAGGATTGATCTCTATTCCGAGAACAAGCTGATCTACAGCGGTGAAGGACCATTTCAACCGACTCTCGGCCTGAAATTCTTTGGCGTTGCTGGAAAGACGTCTTTCGACAAGGCAGTAATCACCGACCTGTTGGACGGCTTCGTCAACATCGACGACCTCCATTTCGGCGCTCCCATCCCCGCGCGGGGGGTGCTGGGGGTGATGGGCATGGCGGGTCTGTTGTTGAAGCGGCGGCGGCGGCCGTTGGAGGCGGCCGTGCCGATGATTGCGGCGGCGGGGGTGTTCTTCGCAGCGCCGACGGCCGAGGCGGGGATCATCTACAGCTCCACCAGCAAGGATGACTGGACGGCGGCGGTGGGGGCGCCGGTGACCACCATCGGCTTCATCGGCATGACCGGCCAGTTCATCACCGAGCAGTACGCCGACCTCGGCGTGCACTTCACGGATGGAGATGACTACGGCACGTTCAACGGCAACTTCCTCGATCTCTTCGGCATCAAGGGGGCGCCCACCGACGGCGGCCACATCACCCTGCAGTTCGACACCCCGCAGACATGGATCGCCGTCAACTTCCTGGGAGTCGTCAAGTTCGAGTTGTATTCAGGCCCGACCCTGTTGGGAACAACAGGCAACGGTGGTGGCGGCCAACCCGGGAATCACTTCTTCGGCATCCTTGCCGACACATCATTCGACAAGGTCATCATCTCTGACCCTGCAGACGGCTCCGTCTTTATTGACGACCTGCATTTCTTCAGCCCCATCCCCGGTCCGGGGCTGCTGGCGGTGGTGGTGGTGATGGCCGGAGTCTTCCCTCTGCGGGGAAGGCGGCGGAGTCCGGAAATCGACCAGGGGTGATGGCGGTTGCGCTGATTGGTCGAGTCGCGTCAGCGCCCAGCGCGAAAAAAGTCGCAACGGCATGAAGCGGTCACCCGATCGGTTCGATCCTGGGTGCTGAGCCAGCGGCAATTCCGCCGGGGCCATACACCCGCGATGAACCCGCGGAGAAAGAAGAGAATCATGACCACGTTCTCTGACAGCAAGAAGGAAATGGTTGAACAGGTGGAGGAGAAGCTGCCCGCGTGGACAGCCAACGCCACCTCCATCGGCCTCACCAGCGCCCAGGTGACCAGCCTGGGTACGCGGACCGCAGCCGCACGCACCAAGCTCGACGCCATGATCGCCGCCCGCGCCGCCAGCAAGTCGGCGACCATCGAGTTCTACACCACGTTCGGGCAGATGAGCGACATGGCCCGCGACTTCGTCAAGACCATCCGCGCCTACGCCGAGACCACCAACAACGACAATGTCTACGCGCTGGCGCAGGTGCCGCCGCCCAAGACCCCAGCGCCGATCGGCGTGCCGGAGACGCCGACCAACCTCACGGCGACCATCACCGCGATCGGCACGGTGGAGCTGGCGTGGGTGGGCTCGCTGGAGGCGGGCACCCAGTTCCGGGTGGAGCGGCTGGCGATGCCCCTCACCGGCGGGCCGGGCACCTGGACGGCAATCGGCGTCGTGGCGGAAAAGAAGTTCACCGACACCGCCGTGCCCCAGGGACAGGCGGGCGTCAGCTATCGCGTGCTCGCCCAGCGCTCGGGCGGCGTCTCGGATGCCTCCGACACCCGCACCGTGCACTTCGGCACGCCCGCGACGCTGCCCCAGAACGCCGAACTGAAGATGGCCGCCTGAGCACGGCAGCGCAGTACGGTCCTGCGGCCGACACCAGTTGATCCCCGAGGCGGCCGGAATTCCCGGCCGCCTCTTTCGCTGCGCGGTGTCAGCGGGCGCCATGCCTCGCCAGAACTCGGGCGGCGACGTCTTGGTCGGCGATGAGAATTGCCTTGTGGCTGATCGGGCCCATCAACACCGGACAGGAAACGACAGCGCCATCGACCATCAGGACCAGCGGCTCTTCAAGGTGGTCCGCACTCGCTTCACCCAGGGCCTTCGCCCCTTCATCATCAAAGGTGAGAAGGACCGCTGTCTGATCCTCATTGAGGCTCTCATCGCGAGTCTTCTCGGCTATTCGAATGTTGGAATCCTTGAGCAGCGTCGCAGCGCTCACATACACCTCCCGCCCGCGATAGCTGATTCGCTCCATCGATTCCCCCGCCCGCGGTTCATACCAGCCGAGACGGATCTCCACACGTCCACCGTCGCCGACTGCCCGCGCTGACTCCTTGGCGCTCGGCGTTGTGTCGGCCGGGCCCGAATGGCACGCCGTCCCAACGACCATGAGGCTGCCCGCCACGACTCGGAGTGCGATCGGACAAAAGTGTCTGGAAACCATCAGAATGCTCCTCGGTGATTAGGTTCACTGACATCTTGACACAGTTGTTACAACGGGGGAATCCACCAATCGGTGGCCATTCCGCCCTTCCGGTGGATAATGCCCCCTGTCTTTCGGGAATCTCCCGGCGTTTTTCCTGGAACCAGCCCCTCCCGGCCGAGTCTGGATTAACGTAGACAGATCGTCCTGCAAGGCCATTAACCCTGAGGCGTTGATCCTCCATGGCGGCCACCACCACTGCGCAACTCTCTGAGGCTCCTTCAGCCTCGGTCGCACCCCAGCCCGCCGTGCGGGGCGAGCTCGACATTCTTCGCGATTTCCTCGCCGTGCGCGAGGAGCCCTGTCCACGATGTCAACACAATCTTCACGGCGCTCGCGGCCCCGGCTGCCCTGAATGCGGCGCGCCGCTCGACCTGAAACTCACCCTCGTCGACCGTTCCCATAAGGCCTGGGCCCTCGCGTTTCTCTTCGCCGCCATGTCGCTCGGGTTCACCGGCCCGCTCAGCATCGCCGCCGCCTATGCCCGCTGGCAGGGCACGATTCAGGCGCGAGACACCACCGTCGGCATCATGGCCGGCGTCAGCGCTGTCATCAGCCTCGGCCTCATCGGCTACCTCTTCCTCGGCCGGTCCCGCTTTGTCCGTCGCCGTCGAATCGTTCAGTGGTTCGTCTGCCTCATGACCATGTTGATCCTGCTCGGCATGAACACCGCCATCTTTATGATCTTCGCCCGGCTCGGCGCGGGCGGCCTCGACTTCTTCGATGAGTTCTAAGAAGACCTCCATGTCCAGAACCATCCGTCTCGACCAGATCAGGATCGCCTCCCCGTGCCCCCGCACGTGGGATTCCCTGGTCGGCGACGACAAGAAGCGCTTCTGCGACGACTGCAATCTCCACGTCTACAACTTCGCGGCCATGACCCAGGCTGAAGCGGAAGACCTGATCTGCTCCACCGAAGGTCGCCTCTGCAGCGCCATCTACCGACGTGCCGACGGCACGATCATCACCCGCGACTGCTCCATCGGCCTCGCGGCCGTCAAACGTCGCGCCCGCTGGATGGCCGCCAAGGTGGCCGCGGGTGTGCTGCTCGCCCTCAGTCTCGGAGCGTACGCCTTCGCGGGCCGATCGCGTGTCGGCAGCCCATTCAATGTCAACACCGTCGCATCGTCGTGGGTCGGTCAGCCGTTCGCAGCGCTCAAGCGCTGGTCCAACCCGCCGCCCATGCCCTCCCAGCGCGGCATGATCCTCGGCAAGGTCGCTGTCCCTTCGCTGCCCAAACGCTCCAACTAGGCTGCACCCCATGTCCCGCACCATCCGCCTCGACCAGGTCAGAATCGCCTCACCCTGCTCGCGAAGCTGGGATTCGCTCTCACCCATCGCGGTATCCAGCGGCGACGCCACCGGCCGCGACACCATTCGCCACTGCGACGACTGCAATCTCAACGTCTATAACTTCGCCAACCTCACTCAGGCCGAAGGCGAAGACTTGATCCGTCGCACCGAAGGCAGGCTCTGCGGTGTCATCTATCGCCGCACCGACGGCACTGTCATCACCCGCGACTGCCCCGTCGGCCTCGCGGCCGTCAAACGTCGCGCCCGCTGGATGGTGGCCAAGGTCGCCGCTGCGGTGCTTTTCGTGTTCTGCCTCGGTGCCTATGCCTTCGCCGGCAGGGCCCGCGATGAACACGCCGGATCCACATTCATCACGGCCTCCCTCGCCGGCCGGCCGTTCGCCGCCCTGAAGCGCTGGGTCAACGCCCCGGTCCAGCGACAGCAGATGCTGATGGGTGATATCTGTATCTCGCCGCCTACAGCGAAGTGATCGTTGAGCCCTCGCCGGCGGGTGCTTCACCGCATCGCGAAGCGTGCGGTGTGCCGTCGTAGGGTCCGCACCGCGGACCGCTTGTTCCCGCATCAAACGCCAAACTACCGAAATTCCGTCATTCCCGCGCCTGCGGGAATCCAGAGTCACCACACTCCGGGCAACCACCGGCAGGATTCCCCCGGAGGTCATACCCGCACTTCACGCATCGCCCGCGCCTCCGCCGCAACCCGCGGCGAATGATGCTGGGAACCAGCGACAGGAGCCACAGGAGAAGGCCATAGAAGGCACTGTTGACGACGAGGCCGGGCCAGAGGGGGCGCAACGGCAGAATAATTGCGCGCGGCTGAATGAACCCCAAGGTTTCGAAAGAACATTTCCACACACATGCCCAATCCGGTCGCGGTGAACGGGAATTGGTGTCTGTGCTCGGGTGCATCACCTCCTTCGGTCCCCACAGTTCGCCTCGGAGCATTGCAATGGGCCAACCTGCGACGACTCCGCTGACGATCCACACCGACGGCGGACCGCCATTCGGAATGATGGAAGATCCCTCAATGAGAACCCAGTCCTCTGTGCAATTGTACGAAATGCGCCCGAAAGTCTGCCACTCAGTGCGAGTCACAACGTATCGATCAAGGTTCATTCCGCGGCGCGGCAGCCAGCCGAAGCGCTGAAGTCGGACGTATTCGGGGGAGCCGGTGGATACGTCACGAATTCTCCACCGCCCGTTCGCACCTTCGGGTAGGACCACGCTGCGAGGAGGCTGGCCGCGCCATGCGAGACCCCACGCCACGAGATAACTCATCACCACACCCAGTATCCCGAAGATGATGATGTGCTTCAGCGCCCTTCGCATCGCTGAATCGTACGTGATCCTCAGTCCCCCAGTCGCCGCGTCCACTCAAACGCATCGGTTCTCGTGGGGAGACCCAGGGCCCACCTCATGCTCTCCCGCCGCCCATTCCGAGGCCGAAGGCCTCTTCGTCTGTAGCCGGGGGTGAAGCGCAGCGCCACCCCCGGAGGCCGACGCCCCAATCCGCAGCCTGAAGCGCTGCTCGTTCCGGCGAATCGACAGACCACGCAATCGAGTCCGCCGCAACATCGCCCGCGTCGTAGTTGATCTCACGTCCCCGCCATCCCAACCTCCGTTGCGCTGTCCGAAGCGCTGGGCTAACCTTATCCGTGCTGCAAAAGCCCACATTGCGGAAAGCCGCCCTGCGGTTCGGCCTGACCGCGCTGGCGCTCCTGCTGCTCGCCGAATTGCGTTGCATCCTCGGCCCGCTGTCGCAGCCGTTCAGCACCACTTGTTGGGACCCGCCCGAGGATGTACCCGTCCGATTCGTTTCGCGAGATGGGACCTACGGGCTGACCATTTACACCGTGCCGATTGTTCCGAAGCAAGTTCAGATCATCCTTCATACGTTTCATCCGGATGACAGGCGTCCATGGTTCTCCGACGAAGCCCTCAACAACTTGCCTGGAGGCATGACGCGGAGAACTAAGCTCGAGCGGTGGCTAAGAGATGCTAGCCAAAGGCACATCGTCGGCCCACTCCCTCCCACACCGTCGATTCATCGCCTCAGCGACGAACTCTATGAACGCGCCAGCGAGCACCCCCAATCGTGGTACGCCCAACGCTACATCGTCAGCGCGCCGTTCCCTATCGTGCGCGGCGATGTTGTGCTGGGTTACGACTCGACCGGAACGATCGTCGCACTCGCCACCCATCGCGCCGCCGTCAATCAGAAACACCTGCAGACCATCGGGGAGTGGCCCGGCCAATTCCCCCTGGCCATTCCCTACGGAATCGATGTCGTGGGGCTGCTCGCCTCCGCCGCTGTGTTCACGCTCGTCGGGTTCGCCGCGTCGGATGCGTTTCGAAGTGTGACATATTGGATTCGCGATGGTTGCGCGAAGTGTGTTGCCTGCGGCTATCCGTTGGCTGTGCAGGGCAGCATCTGCTCCGAGTGTGGTCACGACAGCGCATCGCCACTCTCCGATCACCTCTGGTTCGGACTCCTGCTGCGGCCGATGCTGCGCAGCTCACCGCACGAACATCAAAGTCCGTAGGCTGCATCTCCAACGCACCAATTGACCTCGCCCGTTCAACACAACCTCATACAATCACCCCATGACCGCCCACCCCACACTCGACGATTTCGGCATGGCCGGTCTTCGATCCCATCGAAAGGCCTGCTGGGTTGGCGCGATTGCCTCCTTCACGCTTCTGGAAGCGATGTTCAGTTCCGTTGTGGGAAATGTCCCGGGCGGTGAGCCGCTGCTCACGATCCCGATCAATTAGCTGCAGCACGCCGAAGGAGAACTTGTTTCATGAATTGCATCACAAGAACCCGATTCGTGAAGACGGCCGCGGGCGCCCTCGCCGGGCTCCTCTCGCTCACAGCGCAAACCACGCACGCGGCGGAAGCGCAGCCGGTTGCGCCAACGCTCATTACCAACGTCAACATCTTCGACGGCGAACATGAGGGGCTCGCCGATGGCATGAGCGTGCTGGTCGAGGGCAACAAGATCGCCAAGATCGCGAAAGCCATCCCCACCCCGGCCGGCGCCACGGTGATCGACGCCAAGGGCAAGACGCTGATGCCCGGGCTGATCGACGCCCACTGGCACTCCATGTTCAACTTCTGGCCTGTCAGTAGGGTGATGAATTCCGATTTCGGCTTGCTGAGCATTGCTGCGTCCAAGGCGGCGGGCGAAACTCTCCAGCGCGGCTTCACCACCGTTCGGGATGTCGGCGGCAACTGTTTCCCGGTTATGAAAGCCGCCGATGCGGGCTTGATCGTGGGACCGCGGGTGTATCCCTGCGGTCCATACATCAGCCAGACTTCCGGGCACGGCGATTTCCGTGGCCCCAATGATGTGCCGGAGAATCCGGGAACCCCGCTGGATTACATGCAAAGAGTGGGACACACCTTGATTGCCGACGGCGTGCCCGAAGTCATCAAGCGGACCCGCGAAGCGCTGCGCATGGGCGCCACCCAGATCAAGGCGATGGCGGGTGGCGGGGTGAGTTCTCTCTACGATCCTCTCGATGTCACCGAATACACCGTCGATGAAATGAAGGCGATCTGCGACGTCGCCAAGTCATGGAATACCTATGTTGCAATCCACGCGAATACCGACGCAGCGATTCGGCAGTGGATTGAAGCGGGGGCGATGTCCGTCGAGCATGGCTTCTTCATCGAGGAGGAGACTGCAAGGATGATGGCCGAGAAGGGCGTCTGGTGGAGCATGCAACCGATGGAAGCCGAAGGCGAGGATGCATTCCAGTTCGAGAATCCCATCAGCACAGCCAAGTATGAACACTGCGTCTCGGGGCTGGATCAGGTCGTCGCCCTGGCCAGGAGATACAAGATCAAGACCGCCTTCGGCACCGACCTGCTGTTCGACCCGGCCCTAGGCGCCAAGCAAGGCAAGTTTCTGACCAAGTTGACGAAGTGGTATACGCCATTTGAGGCCCTCAAGATGGCCACCCACGACAACGCGCAGTTGCTCAAGCTCTGCGGCCCGCGCGATCCCTATCCCGGCGACCTCGGCGTCGTGAAGGAGGGCGCGCTCGCTGACCTCATTCTCGTCGACGGCAACCCGCTTGAGAACCTCGATCTCGTCGCCGATCCCGGCAAGAACTTCGTCGTCATCATGAAGGATGGAAAGATCTTCAAGAACACAGTCAAGTAACCCGAGACGAGGTGCATGAGTGAAATCCAACATACAAACGCTCGCGAACCACGGCCTCGCCCTCCTCGTAACGGGGATCTACCTCCTCTCCTCGGATATGAATGTCCATGCCTGCTCTCGTGCCCTCTGGAGTGCAGCGGGCCAGCCCGTCCTCGTCAGACGCAACATGGACTGGACAGAGAAGATGGGAACCAAGCTGTTATGTGTTTCCGAAAGCCATCAAGCGAGAAGGCCTGGTCGACGAGAACTCGCTTGAATGGACGTCGAAGTACGGCAGCGTCGTCACAACAATCTGGGACTGTGCAAGCCCCGATGGCATCAATGAGGCGGGGCTCAACGCCAACCTTCTCTATCTGGCCGAGACCAGGTACGGAGAACGTGACCCGGCCCGCCACGGGCTGGCAGTCGGCCTTTGGGCGCAGTATTTCCTTGACAATTTCGCCACCGTGGCTGACGCGTTCAAAGTCGCCGATTCGTTCCATGTATGCCCTTTTGAGATCGTTCACAAGGGCGTTGCTGTGGACGCTCCGGTCTATCTCTCGTCGTAACCGTTGCCGTCACAGGCTTTGTTGTGCGGACCGCCTGTCCGGCCTGAATACCCTAACAAAAGATTTTACAAAAAATATCCAAACAAATGTTGACAATGCCGATAATCCTGTCATCCTATCGACACCCAAACATTGACCCTGAAAAGGAGAAGCGGTATGGTGAGCGGCGTTGCGGAAAATGGACTGGAATCAGCGGTGAATCAGAAGAACAAATCGACTCGGGATCGGGCTGGAAAGGCCGAAAAGGCGGAGAAATCCATGGCCAAGGCGACCATTGAAGACAAGGGCAAAGCGCAGGCCCTCGACCGTGCCCTCGGCCAGATCGAGAAGACCTTCGGCAAGGGCTCGATCATGCGGCTCGATGGTGATGAGATTCCGGTGATTCCCGGCATCGCCACCGGTTCCATCTCTCTCGATATCGCCCTCGGCGGCAGGGGTCTGCCCAAGGGCAGAGTGGTCGAAATCTTCGGCCCCGAATCATCGGGCAAGACCACCTTGGCGCTCTCGGCCGTCGCCCATGCGCAGAAAGCGGGCGGCGTCGCCGCCTTTATTGATGCCGAGCACGCGCTTGATCCCTCCTGGGCCAAGCGGCTGGGTGTGAACCTCGATCAGATCCTCGTCTCCCAGCCGGATACCGGCGAGCAGGCATTGGAAATCTGCGAATTGCTGGTGCGCTCCAACGCGGTCGACATCGTGGTGATCGACTCCGTGGCCGCCCTCATTCCCCGCGCGGAAATCGAAGGCGAAATGGGCGACAGTCACGTCGGCCTGCAGGCCCGGCTGATGAGCCAGGCGCTCCGCAAGCTCACCGGCGCCATCGCCAAGAGCGAAACCATCGTCATTTTCATCAACCAGCTGCGCGAAAAAATCGGCGTCATGTTCGGCTCGCCCGAAACCACCCCCGGCGGTCGGGCCCTCAAGTTCTACTCGTCCGTCCGCATCGATATCCGCCGCACCGGCGCGATCAAGGATGGCGACAAGAACATCGGCAACCGCGTGCGCGCCCGCGTGGTGAAGAACAAGATCGCCCCGCCCTTCCGTGATGCCGAATTCGACATCATGTTCGACGAAGGCATCTCCGCCTCCGGAGACCTCCTCGATCTGGCGGTGGCCGACAACATCATCGAAAAGTCGGGCGCCTGGTTCAGTTATGGCCAGCTTCGCATCGGCCAGGGGCGCGAAAATTCCAAGCTCTACCTTCGCGAGCACCCCGAACTGTTCGAGGAGATCCGGGCGGCCGTCCTGGCCAAGCACATGGCGGGCCTGGCCCCGGCCGCGTCGTCGAAGCAGGCCGAAGATGACGATGAGGATGTGCTCGCCGACGAGGAGTAGCTCTGGGTCTGGCCGGCTGATGGTCCCGCGTTGTGCCCTCTCCAATTGGGAGAGGGGGCCGGGACGGAGGGCAGCTTCAGGTTCAAACCGCCCGGCGCCGGGCAACAACCCGCCGTTGAATCCCTTGGCTCACCCGCTATCATCCCCCCGACCACGCGGATGTGGCGAAACTGGCAGACGCGCTAGATTCAGGTTCTAGTGGGAGTAAAATCCCTTGGAGGTTCGATTCCTCTCATCCGCATTCTTCCCCCTCTTCGACCCATTCATCTAATGACTGTCGGGAAATGCCCAGCGCGGCATCGCGCCAGCGGTTGAGCAATTCTGCAAGGGCGACCACGGGCAACCCGTACGAGTCTGGCAGCCTCCCGTCGAATCCGGTGAGAACTCGATTGATACTGCGGAATCGTGCGAGTTCAACACCTTCCTCAAGGTCATATCCCACGCCTGCGGGCCGCATTCAAAAGAACTGTCGCTTCATCGTGACGCCGAATTCACGAACTTGATCCCATCGCCACGAGTAGCTGCCAAACAGCATCGTTACCACGAACGATTCATTCGTGATTCGCAATCGAGATCGACCCGACGCAAGCACGGCTGGGGCGATGATGATCCCCAGTCCGAAGAAGCCAATACACACCCAGGCCATGACCGGATTGGTGCCCCGCTTGAGGATGAGAATACCACCCGCTACGAAGACGATCGACCCCAATAGGACCAGCAGCCACTTGAGCGGCGGTGTGCGCAGTTCGACCTCGTCCTGGAGATCCGGCAGGTAGCGCTCGATTCGCCGCAGGTGATCGTCGGTCAGCCTAGTCTGCAACAGGTCCGACATGTGAGACACGATACCATTCACGCCAATGCCACCAAGCACCGGCCTCTCAACACAGCGAAAGCTCCCGTCGTGGCTCACCAAGGAAGTCTGGGGATGGGCTGCGTTCGATTTCGCCAATCAGGCCTTCACCATCGTCATCCTCACGACGATGTTCCAGGTCTACTTCACCCGATACATTGTTCCGGGCCGGCCGGGGATCGACGGGGCCATCGAATACTCTCGCGGCATCCTGCTCTGGAGCCAGGCGGGGTCGATCACCAAGATCCTCATCATCCTTACATCGCCCCTTATCGGCGCGCTGGCTGATTTCACCGGCACGAAGAAGCGGCTGCTTTTCGTCTCCTATGTCGGCTGCGTGGGGCTCACGCTGGCGCTTGGTCTCGTGCCACCCGGCGCAGTGGCACTGGGGCTCATCCTCTTTGTCGCCGGAAATTTCTTCTATTCCTGCGGCGAAAACCTGCTCAGTGCCTTCCTGCCCGAGCTCGCCGAGCATCGCGACATGGGCAAGGTGTCGGCATTCTCGTTCTCGCTGGCCTATGTCGGCGCTCTCATGGCCCTCGCCGTGGCCGTGGGGATCACGTGGCTGGCCCCCGGCGAGACCGGCCTCCGCTGGGCCACGGTGTGGGCGGCATTCTTCTTCCTGGCCGCCGGGGCGCCGACATTCTTCCTTCTCCGCGAACGCAAGCAGGCGGAAACGCTCCCGCCCGGTCAGAACCTGATGGGCATCGGCTTCGTGCGCCTCGCGGCCACCTTCCGCGAGCTGCGCGAATATATCTGGCTCTTCCGCTTCATCGTCATCATGACGATCTACAACTGCGGCGTGCAGGTGGTGTTGTGGTTCTCAGCCACCATCACCCAGCAGTTCGGCTTCAGCGATGCGGAGATGGGACTGTTCATGCTGCAGCTGACCATTACGGCCATCATCGGAGCGGTGGCCGTCGGCAATGTGCAGGACCGAATCGGTACCCGCAACACCATCATCATCATGCTCGCGTTCTGGGCCGCCACCATCACCGGTGTCGCGTTCACCTCAAGCAAGCCCATGCTCTGGATCGTTGGAAACGGGGTGGGTATCGGGATCGGCGGACTAGGCACGGCGACTCGCGTCATGGTTGGCCTGTTCAGCCCATCCCAGAAGGCTGGAGAGTTCTTTGGCTTCTACGGCGTTGCAAACAACCTCGCCGCCATCATCGGCCTGAGCGTGTTCGGCTGGGTGCAGCTCTGGCTTGGCGAGCACTATTTCGCTGTCGCGGTCGGTCTGAACGCGATCTATTTCATCATCGGCATCGTCCTCATGTTTTCGATCGACGAAAAGGCGGGTCGCATTGCTGCGCTGCGCATGGCGAAGGAACTCGATCGCCGCGCCCGGCGGGCGACGTCATCGACGCCGGCAGCGGCGATCCCAGCGCTTCCGAGAGAAGTGGAGACTCGCATCGGCGTCTACCTCGACAACAACGCCACCACCCGACCCGACCCCGACGTCGTTGCCGCCGTCACTGAAGCCTTGAGCGAGGGCTGGGCGAACCCGTCGAGCGTGCATCGCGCGGGGCAGGCGGTGCGGCGAAAAGTCGAACTCGCGCGCGAGGAAGTGTGCAAGCTCATCGGCTGCGAGGACCGAGAGTTGATCTTTACCTCGGGTGGAACGGAAGGGGCAAACCTGGCCATCGTCGGCTCGCTCGCAGGGCTGCCGAAGCGGCCGGTCTTGGTGACCAGCCGCCTCGAACACAGTGCTGTCCGGGAGACCGCCGAAGCGCTGGTGAAGCGCGGAACCGAAGTGATCTGGGCTCCGTCAACCGACGGCGGCATCATCGATCTCGAATATCTTTCAGATCTCCTTGCTCGACGCGGCAGTGAAATTGCCTTGGTCTCGATCATGTGGGTCAACAACGAGACCGGCGTGATTCAACCCATTGAGCGGATTGGAGCGATCTGCCGCGAGCATGGCGTGCGCTTCCACACGGACGCCACGCAGTGGGTCGGCAGGATGCCGACCGACCTTGCCACGATGCCGGTCGATCTTGCCAGCTTCGCAGCCCACAAATTCCACGGCCCCAAGGGTATCGGCGGCCTGTTTATCCGCCGAAGTGTCCGGGTGGAACGACAAGTGATCGGCGGGCCGCAGGAGCGCGACCGCCGCGGCGGTACGGAAAACGTGCCGGGCATCGTCGGCATGGGTGTGGCAGCGCAACGAGCGCGGGAGTGGTGTATGGGTGATGGACCGTGGCTTGGCGCTGCGATGCGAGACCAGTTTCAGGGCGATGTCCTTGCGAAGTGTCCCGACGCGGCAGTAAACGGCGTTGATGCGCCCCGAATCTGGACGACCACGAACATCGGGTTCCCGCGGCTTGAGGCCGAGGCGATTCTGCTGCTCCTTTCAGAGCGCGGGGTCTACGCCTCTGCCGGAGCGGCGTGTTCATCAGGCTCGCTCGATCCTTCGCCGGTGCTGCTGGCGATGGGGGTAGCGCCTGAAATTGCCCACGGCTCAATCCGATTCAGTTTTTCGCGGGAAACCACCGCGAGCGAGATCGAACAGGCCGCCAGGGAAGTGGCGGCGGTCGTCGATCGGCTCCGGCGCAGCACCGCGGCCGCGGTATGACCAGAAATCCGGTTCACATCTCCTCAACGTCTTCGATCAAGTGGAAGGCGATCCTGTCGGTGCTGCTCGTGGCCCCAGCGCCGTCGATCGGCGCGTGGTGGTCGTTCTGGCACGACCCGGGTCCGGTGGGCCAGGTCATGTATGGCGTCGGGAAGGCGTGGCTCTATGGTCTGCCGCTGGTGCTCTGGTGGATCTGGTTCAAGCGTGAATCGCGACCGGCTCGCCGGCTCACTCGAGATACGTGGCGGCTGGCCATTGGCCTGGGTATTGCAACGGCGGGCTCAATCTGGCTGGCATGGAGTCCGTTGAGTGACAACGTGGACCTCGCGCCGTTTCGACAATTGGCGCACACCAATCATCTCACGACCTGGTGGATGTATCTGGGAGTGGCTGCATACCTCTCAATCGTCAACTCGCTTCTTGAGGAGTATTCGTTTCGTTGGTTTCTCTATGGGCGCCTGCGCCTGGTGTTGCCCGTGATTCCGGCAGCCATTCTGGGAGCGATCATCTTTGCCGCACACCATGCGGTAATCCTGACCGCGCAGTTCGACTCGCCGATCGCGTGGCTGGCGACGGCGGGTGTGTTTCTGGGCGGGCTGATGTGGACCTGGTGCTATGAACGGGCAGGTTCCATTCTTCCCGGATGGGTCAGCCACGTGATTGTTGACGCCGCGATCATGTGGCTGGGATGGCGAATGCTTCAGGCGGGGTAGGGAGCCTGCTTCATGTCATTCCGGTCGAAATTGCTGAATGTGGCCCGATAAATCGGCACCCGGGGCCTTGTCGCGAGCGTGTTGAATCCATATTCTGGACTCTGGTGAGGCACGTGACATTCTCAACGTGAGACCCCCACGACCAGAGGAGATTTTCATGGCAATTCCAGGCTCTGCCCACGGTGCGTTGTTCGTTCCGGCGACGGCCCTTCTGATCAGCGCGCCGTCCTGGGGGATTGATCCGGTGTTCACGAATCAGACTGCCGCTGCGGGTCTGAGTTCGGCGATTCATGATTCTTCAGGATTCTCCAATGCGTCCTACTCGGGAGGCGGGGTGGTTGGAGATTTCAACAACGACGGCTTCCAGGACATCTTCATGCCGTCTGGCGGCGATCTGAGCAAGCTCGACTATCTCTTCATCAATAACGGCGACGGCACGTTTACCGATCAGGCGACGGCATGGGGCCTGACCACACCGCACAAGGGAAAGGGCTGCACCGTCGGCGATTTCAACAATGACGGCTGGCTGGACATCTACGAGACCAGCGCCGGTCCTTCGGTGGGCCCCTCAGCACCGGGACACCACAAGCTGTACATGAATAACGGCAACGGCACGTTCACCAATGTTGCGGCGGCTGCGGGAGTGAACACCACGAATGCATCCGTGTCGGATGGCTGGGGCGCCAGCTTCGGCGATTATGATCGAGATGGCGACCTCGATCTGATGGTGGGCGGTTCGTCGAGCAACAATGCGGGCAGCAAGCTCTTTCGTAATAACGGCGACGGAACCTTCACCAACGTGACCGGAAACATGTTCAACGGCGTGCCAGGGATCTTCGGGTTCTCTCCGTCGATCATCGATATGAACGACGACTTCTGGCCGGACATTCCCTTCACCGGAGATTTCGGATCGAGTCGTTACTTCCGCAACAACACCAATGGCACGTTTACGGAAATGAGCGCTGCGGCGGGCACGGCCAAGGAAGAGAACGGCATGGGCCAGTGTTTCGGCGACTTCAACAATGACGGCCGCATCGACTGGTACGTGACGTCGATCTACCTTCCCTCAACGGGATGGACGGGCAACAAGATCTATCGAAACAACGGAAACCACAATTACACTGAGTATTCGGCTGGTGCGGGCGTGGTTGACGGCGGCTACGGGTGGGGTTCGGTGGCCGTGGATTTCAATCATGACGGCTGGCTGGACATCGGTGAGACCAACGGCGACGGTGCTTCAAGCGGCCAGTTCTTCAATGAGCAGTCGTACCTGTGGGTTGCGAATCCGAGTGTGAACACATTCACCGAGAAGGCGCTGGCGTGCGGATTGTCTCACTTTGGCAAGGGCCGTTGCATGATTCACTTCGACGCCGACAATGACGGCGATCAGGATGTGCTCATCTTCGCGAACAATCAGGCGCTGACATATTTCCGAAACGATCTCCCGCGGCAGGCCGATACGAAATGGCTTCGGGTCTTCCTCGATACATCGGGCTCATCGCTGCCCCCCAACGGCATCGGATCCAGAATCTCGGTGTCGGCAGGAGGCAAGACCTACTATCGATTCGTACATACCGCTCCAACGTTCCTTGGGACCAATGAGTTGTCGGGGCATTTCGGTCTTGGATCCAATACCGGGGCCGACGTCGTCTCCGTGCGATGGGCAGACGGATCGACCAAGGTTCTCACCAATGTCGATCTGAACCAGACCATCACGATCCATGCGGTGGATCCACCGCCGGCATGTCCGGCCGATCTCAACGCAAGCGGGTCGGTCGATGGTGCAGACCTCGGATTGCTCCTGGCGCTCTGGGGTTCAGATGACATTGAGGCTGATATCAACGACGACGGCATCGTCGACGGGGCGGATCTCGGTCTGTTGCTCAGTGCCTGGGGCGACGAGTGCTGAGTTGATCGGCTGGACCGGCTGGATTGAGTTCACAAGGGCCGTGCGAATGCACGGCCCTTGTTTCATCGGGAGGAGTCCAGGGTCCATTTGTCGAACAGGAGCTGGTTGTCGGCCGCGAGGCGCTGCTGATCGTCGTGGCGCCGACTGTCAACGTGATCATGGTGGCGAATCAGGGCGCCAGGGCACGGTGTTACGGTCAGTCTCGCATGGTGCCAGACCTTCAGGGAGAAGTCGGGGTCAGCGCCATAGAGCGTGAAGCGTTCGTCGAACCAGCCGAGACTTTCATAGAGATTGCGGCGGGCAAGGCCATAGTTGGCGTAGCAGAGTCCTCGAACGTGAGCGACGTAGAACCACTCTCCATCGAGCTGAACCTGTTGATAGATGTTGCGGCTCAGTCGGCTGTTGTGAAAGAACGCGGCGATACCGACCTCGGCATGAGCGGGCGCTTCGAGAAACCGGATGGCATTCTCGATGGAGTGGGGAAGCAGGGTCGTATCGTCCGAGATCTGAATGAGGTATTCGCCCTTGGCGGACTTGAAGCCAAGGTTGGCGGCCTTGACGAAGCCACCTCGCTGCGGCTGAAGGATCGGGCTGAGGTTCAGGTCACGAAGGATGTCAAGCGTGGGCTGATCGTCGGCCACGGCAACGACGATGACCTCGTGAGGAACAATGACGGTGCGGCGAATGGACTCAATGCACGCCTTGAGTCCATCGGGCCTTCGCCAGGTGGGCACGACGATTGAAACCTTCGGCTCCTGCATGGGGCACAGCGTAGCAATCGGCGAGTTGTAGTACAGACTACTATGCGATGGCCAAATATTTGCAGAAATGAGATCGAACTTGACCAGAGTGTAGCATGTGCTACAATCTCGGCATGAATCGGCTTCGGCCCGTGAAAGAGCGGTCGTTTCAGAAGGTGCGGGCCGATCACTCCACCGAGACGGCCGAGGATTACGTCGAGGCGGTTTCGGACATCGTGCATCGGCAGGGCGAGTGCCGGGTCAAGGACCTGTCGATGGTGATGGGTGTGACGCACGTCACCGTGACGCGGATCATCGCCCGGCTTCAGTCGGCAAGGCTCGTGGAGACGGAGCCCTATCGGCCGATTCGACTGACGGCCGCGGGAGAGCGGCTGGCAGCGGCCGCTCGGGCGCGACATCGGGTGGTGGTGAGTTTCCTGAAATCGATCGGTGTTCCTTCGGAGGATGCGGAACGTGACGCCGAAGGCATGGAGCATCACGTCGGCGAGGCAACGTTGATCGCAATGCAGAGACACCTCGATGGACGGGGATCTGCCGACAGAATGGAGAGCGAGGACGAATGATGCTGCGCTGGATGGGAATCGTGGCGATGGTGATCTGCGCCTCCTCCTGCTCACCGGCGGGTGGGGGCGGAGGCAAGTCCGGAACGGGAACGCGCTCTGAAGTGGGGCGGATCCGGATCGTGTGCACGGTGGGCATGGTGACCGACATGGTGCGGCAGATCGCCGGAGATCGGGCCGAGGTTTCCGGGATCATCGGGACCGGTGTTGATCCGCATCTCTATCAGCCGACGCGCGACGATGTGGCTCGACTTGAGGGGGCCGACATGGTGTTCTACAGCGGACTGCTGCTGGAGGGGCGCATGACGGATGTGTTGGAGAAGATTGGGAAACGCAAGCCGGTCGTGGCGGTTACGGAGCGGCTGGACGAGAGCTACCTCCTGCAGCCGCCTGGATTCGGAGGGCATCACGATCCGCACGTGTGGATGGATGTCTCGGCGTGGGCGCAGGGGGCCGAGGTCATTGCAAAGGCGCTCCAGAAGCAGATTCCCGACGGGGCTGCGGAGATTGAAGAGCGAGGCAAGCAATTCGCAGCCGAGTGCATGAAGCTGCACGAGTATGGGAAGACGGTGATCGGATCGATTCCGGAGGCTCGGCGCGTGCTGATCACGTCGCACGATGCGTTCAATTATTTCGGCCGGGCGTATGGGCTGGAAGTTCGCGGTGTGCAGGGGATTTCAACGGAGTCGGAAGCGGGACTGGCGGATATCAACGCGCTCGTTCGTTTCATTGTGGAACGAGAAGTACAGGCGGTGTTTGTGGAGAGCAGCGTGCCGAAGAAGAACATTGAAGCGCTCATCGAGGGGGCGAAGGCGCGGGGGCACACGGTCAGCGTGGGCGGCGAGTTGTTCAGCGACGCCATGGGGGCAGAAGGCACCTATGAAGGAACGTATCTCGGCATGCTGGATCACAACCTGACGCTGGTGGCCCGTGCCCTTGGGGGCGAAGCACCGGAACACGGCTGGCAGGGCAAATTGGCGGCCTTCAGATGACCCAATCAGCCCAAACATCCGGTCCACTTGCGACGATGGGCACTGCGACCGACACAGCCCCGAGCCGACCCACCGGACATGAGCATTCACCGGAATCGCCGTTGTCAATCCACGACCTCACCGTGGCGTATCACCGCAAGCCGGTCATCTGGGATATCGACCTTGATGTGCCGGAAGGAAAGCTGGTGGCCGTGGTGGGTCCGAACGGCGCGGGGAAGAGCACGCTGATCAAGGCGGTGATGGACCTGGTGCCGCGGGTTTCGGGCGAGATCATGATCTATGGAAGGCCGTATCGACAGCAACGCAGCGAGGTGGCGTATGTGCCGCAACGCGAGACGGTGGACTGGGATTTTCCGGTGACCGCACTGGATGTGGTGACGATGGGCCTGTATCGCGAGATCGGCTGGATTCGACCTGTCATGCGAAAGCATCGAGAGCGCGCCCGAGAGGCGATGGATCGTGTGGGCGTGGCGGAACTTGCTGGTCGGCAGATCAGCCAACTTTCCGGTGGGCAGCAACAGCGGGTGTTCCTGGCGCGGGCCCTCGTGCAGGATGCCCGTGTCTTTCTGATGGACGAACCGTTCGCCGCAGTCGATGCGGCAACGGAACAGGCCATCGTGGAGTTGCTTCGCACGCTGCGGAATGCCGGCCGCACCGTGCTGGTGGTTCACCACGACCTGCACACGGTGCGGATGTATTTCGATCACGTGATCCTGCTGAACATGCGGCTGGTGGCTCATGGCCCGGTGGCGACGACGTTCACGCCGGAGAATCTGCGGCGGACCTATGGCGGCCGGCTGACGCTGCTGGATGAGGCGGCGGAAGCGCTACGGAGGCAGCAGACGACATGACCGCAGTGTTGGCCATGCACCTCGCGATGGCGCCGACGACGGTGTGGAAAGTGTTGACGCTCTCGGACTACAACACGCGGGTTGTGGTTCTGGGTGTGATGGCGCTGGGTCTCGCATGCGGCGTGGTGGGGTCGTTGATGTTGCTGCGCAAACGGGCGCTGCTTGGCGATGCGCTCAGTCATGCGACTCTGCCGGGTATCGGAATCGCTTTCATCATCGGGGCGCAGCTCTGGGGAGATGGAAAGTCATTGCCGCTTCTCCTGACCGGGGCTGCGATTGCTGGAGCGATCGGAGTCGTGTGCGTCCTTCTCATTCGACGATGGACCCAGCTCAAAGAAGACGTGGCGATGGGAATCGTGCTGAGCGTCTTCTTCGGGGCTGGGATCGCCCTGCTCGGCGTGGTGCAGCAGATGAAGTCGGGATCCAGTGCGGGACTTGAGTCATTCATCTATGGCAAGACCGCTTCGATGTTGTGGCGCGAGGCGGGCGCGATCGGTGTCGTGGCGATGGTTGTTGTCGGCATGACGGTTCTGCTCTTCAAGGAGTTCAGGATTCTGTGCTTTGACGAGGGATTCGCGCGGTCGCGTGGCTGGCCGGTGACCGTGCTCGATGTGATCGTCATGGTGATGGTGACCGTGGTGACCGTGGTGGGTTTATCCTCGGTTGGGTTGATCCTTCTCATTGCGCTGCTGGTAATTCCCAGTGCGGCGGCGCGTTTCTGGGTGGACCGGATGGGAGCAATGACCGTTGTGGCGGGGCTGATCGGTGCTGTGGGCGGTGCTGCGGGGGCGGCGATCAGCGCGGTGTATCCCAATCTGCCTTCAGGGGCGACGATTGTGCTCGCGGCAGCGGCCATGTTCCTGGTGAGCCTGCTGGCGGGGTCGAAACGGGGCGTGATCGTGAGGTTGGCGGGGTCGTGGGAGGTCAAGCGAAGAACCGAGCAGCACCATGTGCTGCGGGCGCTGTATGAGTTGCAGGAGGCGGGGGGAAGCGAGACTCGGGCGGCGGCCTCATTGGAGTCAGTTGCCAAGGGCCGCAGGTGGCGCCGAAAGCATGCGCATCGGCTGCTTCGGCGAGTGTCGAAGGCGGGATTGGCGGAGCAGAACGGGGAGACGTGGCGATTGACCGCAGCGGGTCGGCGTGAGGCCGAGCACGTGACGAGAAATCACCGGCTCTGGGAGGCCTTCCTGATTCACCACGCCGACATCGCAGCCAGCCATGTTGATCGCGATGCGGACGAGGTGGAGCACGTTCTCGGGGCGGAGATGGTGCGGGAACTTGAACGGTTGATGCAGCAGGAAGGAAGCGCGGTTCCTGCAAGCCCTCACGTGATCTGGGCCGGCGGAGGCGGAGCATGAACCTTCACTGGACCTGGCTCGATTCATGGATCGTGATCATCGGCAGCCTCTGCGCCCTGGCGTGTTCACTGGTTGGCAATTTTCTGGTGCTGCGTCGGATGAGCCTGATGGGTGATGCGATCAGCCACGCGGTGTTGCCCGGATTGGCCGCGGCATTCCTGTTGACGGGCAGTCGAGCCAGTATTCCGATGTTCGTGGGAGCGGTCATGGCGGGCCTGGCGACGGCAGCGCTGACGGAATGGGTTCGAAGCCGGGGCAAGGTTGACGAAGGGGCGTCGATGGGGGTGGTGTTCACGACGCTGTTTGCCGTGGGGCTGGTGCTGATCGTTCGAGCCGCCAACACGGTTGATTTGGATCCAGGGTGCGTGCTTTACGGCGCGATCGAGACTGCACCTCTCGACACTGTTTCATTCGGTGATTTGGAGATTCCTCGAGCGGTGTTGGTCCTCGGCGGAACGTTGATCCTGAACATCGTCTGCATTGGTCTCTTTTTCAAGGAACTGACGATCTCGGCGTTTGACGCTGCGCTGGCGACATCGCTGGGGATCAACGCCAGGGTCATGCACTATCTGCTCATGACGTTGACGGCGGTGACCGCGGTGAGTGCGTTCGAGAGCGTCGGAAGCGTGCTGGTGGTGGCGATGATGGTGGCGCCGGCGGCCACCGCGATGCTGCTGAGCCATCGATTGAGCCGGGTGGTCTGGATCAGCGCGGGTGTGGCCGTGGCGTCGGCTGCGCTGGGCCACGTGGGAGCGATCGCCGTACCCGGATGGTTTGGGATGGATTCCACGCGGACGGCGGGAATGATGGCGTGCGCTGCGGGGACGATCTTTGTCGTGGCACTCGTGGGCTCGCCGAGCCGTGGGCTGATCGCGCGCGGCGTGGCGATGATGCGCCTGCGCGGGTCGCTGGCGATGGATGATCTGCTTGGGTTGCTCTATCGAGGACGGGAGTCGGGGGAGATGACGGTTTCACAGGAATCGCTTCAAGCGGCGATGGCGGGCGTGAAGATCGATTCTGCGTTGCATCGGCTTCGGCGGCAGGGGTTGGTGATGATGACTGGAGATGACGTCGGGCTGAGCGAGCGCGGCGTGGCTGCGGGAGAACGAATTGTGCGCTCGCATCGTCTCTGGGAGACATATCTGGTGGCGGAAGTGGGGGTGCGATCGGACCATGTTCACGGCACGGCCGAGCGGCTGGAACACGTGACGACCGATTCGATGCGGAAGGAGCTTGCCCACGCGGTGGGCGAGCCGACGACGGATCCACATGGGAAATCGATTCCGTCGGCGGAACAGGCTGGCTAGGAGCGATTGCGCTTTCGGCCTCGGGTTGTAGAGACCCGGCGTCGCGGCTTCGGAGCGGCAGGCTTCTTCGAAGCAGACTTTTTCGAGGAACGCTTTCGCAATCCGGCCAGTTCGGTTTGAAGTGATTCGATCTGCTCCTGGAGCTCCGTGACATCGGCCGCGGGAGGCGGTGGGGCGGTGGGCGCCGAGGGGCGAGGACCGGAAGCACGCATCACGGCCATCGCCCAGTCGAAGGGAGTCAGCGGCATGGCCTGGGCCTGCTGGGGCAGCATGGCCTCGAACTGCTGGCGCATGGCGAGGAAGGATTCCATGACCTGATTGAAGTAGCGGGTGATGAAGGAATGAAGGATCTGCTCGTTGGTGCGGATGAGCTGATGAAGCATGGCGGAGGGGAAGGCGGCGAGCTTGACGGGGTCGCGCTCGATCAGGACCTGGGCGAGGACGACGTTGGTGATGTCCTGTCCGGTGCGGCTATCGGTCACGACGACGGAATGACCCGACACGACAAGGTCGTAGAGCTCCTCATGGGTGAGGTGTCGGCTTCGACTCTGGTCATAGAGCCTTCGGTTGGGATATTTGCGAACCTGGATGAGCCGGTCGTTGGCGGGAGTTTCAGTCATCGATTGTGCCTTTGCAGTAGATTTAGGCCATCGCGGTTGATTTCAAGTATACGCGTGATGGATAAGTATCTGCAAATAAAGGGATTATAGGAAAATCGCGTATTTTGTGCAAGTGCACAAATATTCCTTGACGATAAATGGATTCCACCCTATTGTATTGGACTCGAAATCCCTCGAACGACTCAGGAGCACTCCCATGGCCAACGCCACCAACAGCACGAACCCCGGTAAGTCGACGCAGAACGCCGTCGATTCGATGAGCAACATGATGTTCAACACCTACGGCGAGATGGTGAACTCATTCTTCGCCGCCCAGAAGAAGATGATGGAGACCTTCGTCGGCTTCTCGACCAAGAACATGGGCATTGAAAATCCGGCGTTTGAGTCGTTCCGAAACGGCACCAGCAAGATGTTCCACACCGGTGTTGATGCGATGACCCGCACCGTGACCGAGACCACCTCGATCGCCAACGATCAGGTTCGGTTCGCCGGCCGCGTTGGCGAGCGGATGGTTGATTCGGTGTGCGGCCCGAACATGGCCAAGTCGCCCGAAGCGTTCACCGCCACAATGAAGACGATTGTCAACGACTGCGTTGAGAACGCTTCTGCCTTCACCAACGAGATGATGAAGGTCGCTTCGAAGCAGATGGAAACCGCTCAGGAAATCTTCGGCGGCATGGCCTGCATGGCCGGCAGCTACTGCAAGGCTGGCGAGAACGCCGGCAAGTAATACACACAGATCCCCCACACCGGCGGCCCGCGGCGTGAAAACTTCGCGGGCCGCCTTGCTCAAACAAGGTGCCCGGAATTTGTCCGGACACAAGGCACGCCCTGGGATGATGGCGGTGTGTACGCCCCACGCCGCTGGAGTCGAGCCGGAGGAGAGGATCAGCAGGCCTTGCGGCCAGCACCGCACGCCCTAGACTCCCGCGGAGCACACCGCCTCGTCCCATTTTTCAGGAGTCATTTCCATGAGCGGCCAATCCCAGACCCCCCCCAATCCGATGGATGCTGCCGCCGCGTTCTGGAAGGACGCGTGGCAGAAGATGGCCACGTCGATGCCCGGCGGTGCAATGCCCGGCATGCCGGCCGTTCCGGCGATGAATCCGGCTGATCCAAGCACGTGGATGCCGTCGCCGGACGCGGTTCGGCGCATGCAGACCGCGTTTCTCGACGCGATGGCGTCATTTGCCGAGCAGTACATGAGAAGCCCGCAGTTTCTGGAGGCCATGAAGCGAAGCATGGACCAGGCCCTTGATCTGCGTCAGAAGATGGAGCAGATGATGAAGGCGAACCTGTCGAGCGCCTTCGACACGGCGTCGGGCGGGAGCGCCAGCGATGTGATGACGGCGATTCGCGAGCTGGATTCGAAGCTCAATACGAAACTGGAGACCCTTGCGGACAGACTTGATGCGATTGAGGGGAAGGGAACCGATCGCCCGGCTCGCAAGACGGCCAAGCGCTAGGCCAGCGTGACCTCAGTGTGATCATGGATGAACCAGTGCGGCGAATGGTCCGCACGCATGAACGGCGGTGAAGAATGACGACGGCCACGACTGAACCCAACAAAACGGCTCGCCACCCCCTGCATGAGATGATTGACTCGGTCGCGGGGATGAACCCGTGGCTGGGCGCGTGGATGGCGGAAGGATGGAAGTTTCAGGAGCGCATGGCGGCGCTTCCGAAAGTGACTGAGGCTGCCCGGAAGTCGAAGAAGTGGGCGACACCCTACGACGTCATCATGACCGAGGGTCCGGTGAGGCTCCTCCGGTTTCGCGCCGAGGGTGAGCCGAAGTATGCCACACCGCTGCTGATGGTGTTCGCGCTGGTCAACCGGCCGTACGTGCTCGACATTCTGCCCCACAAGAGCGTGGTGCGGCAGTTCCTGCACAAGGGATTTGACGTGTTCATGGTTGACTGGGGAGTTCCATCCCAGGCGGATCGCGTCAAGACGCTGAGCGATTATGTCGACGGCCACCTGCATCGGATGGTGCAGCGAGTGCTTGGCCTGACCGGTCAAGACAGCCTCAATCTTTTCGGCTATTGCATGGGCGGCACCCTGAGCGCCATGTATGCCTCGATCTATACCGACCTCGTGCGCAACTTCATTGCCCTGGCGGCACCGTTTGACTGGTCGCATGGCGATTCGCTGCTGAAGGTCTGGACCAGCGAAGAGAATTTCGATGTCGATAAGGTGGTCGACACGTTGGGCCTCATCCCGCCGGATTTTCTGGGCACTTCATTCAACCTCCTCAAGCCGGTCGACAACAACATTCGCAAGTGGATGGGGTTCTATGACCGCATGACCGACGAGAAATTCCTCGAGGAGTTTTTCGCGATGGAGACCTGGGTGAATGACAACATTCCCATCTCGGGTGCCGTCTACCGTGACTTTGTGAAGTACGGCCTTCAGCGCAATCTGCTGGTCGAAGGGGAATTCCCGCTGGGCGATCGAAAGGTCGATCTCAAGAACCTCACCTGTCCGGTGCTCAATCTTGTGGCGGATTCCGACCATCTGGTCCC
This sequence comes from uncultured Isosphaeraceae bacterium, assembly GCA_964407695.1. Lineage (GTDB taxonomy): Bacteria > Planctomycetota > Phycisphaerae > Phycisphaerales > SM1A02 > CAYOWQ01. The sequence goes on from CAYOWQ010000003.1 coordinate 57,247, forward strand.
CTGCGGTCAGAGCACTCCGTTGAAAGAGGCTGTCGGCTCGAAGGATTATCAGGTCCTATCGACGAAGGCGGGCCACATCGGGCTGGCGGTCGGCACCAAGGCCCATAAGGAGATGTGGCCGGCGGCTGCCGCATGGCTGGCGGAACGTTCGAAAGCCATTTCCAAGACATCACGTTAGGAACCCCAATCCGCAAGCCGATACATCGACTGCGGATTTTTCATATCGCCAGGATCTAACCCACGAGGAATCCATGCAGTTATTTGATCGAGTCGCCGTGATCACCGGGGGCGCCAGCGGCATCGGCCGCGCCCTCAGCCGCCAGCTTGCCGAGAGCGGCATTCAGCATGTCGGCGTGGTTGACATGAGCGAGGCTGCACACGAAGTCGCTGCGGAGTTGAATGAGGACAGCGGCCGCGAGGTGGCGACCGCGTTTGTCGGCGACACCACCGATCGCGATTTTCGCAAGCGGGTGTTCGGCCAGTTGAAGCAGGACTTCGGTGCGGTGCACATCTGCGTTCCGGCCGCGGGCATCGTGCGTGATGGATTGGCGGTCAAGGTTGACAAGGAAACCAAGAACGCGAAGTTTTACGACCAGGACCTCTTCGAGAAGACCTTGGCGGTGAATCTCACAGCGCCGGTGTACTGGGCGATGGAGTGCATTGGCAGCGTGGCGGAGTCTCGGGCGAAGGGCGGCAAGGGTGGCTGGACACCGGACGAAGGGGTGCAAGGCGCTGTGGTGTTCATCGGGTCGATCTCCTCAGCGGGGAACAAGGGGCAGGTTGCCTATGCCTCGACCAAGGCCGGCCTGCAAGGGGCCCAGAGCACGTTGGCGAAGGAAGCGATCTTCTACGGCATTCGGTGCGCCATCGTGCATCCGGGCTTCACCGATACGCCGATGGTCCGGGCCATGGGCGACGAAATCATTCGTGAGCATGTTCTTCCCCATACCCAGCTTCGCCGGCTGCTGAGGCCTGAAGAGGTGGCGGATGCGATCTGCTTCCTCATTCGGAACTCGGGCGTGTCGGGAGCGTTATGGGTCGACGCGGGCTGGCACCCGCCGGCCTGATCCAAGATCCGCGCAAAACCTGACGGTCTCCGCCTCTCTGGGGTATGGGCGTGATCGGGAATCGGTTGTTTCTGTATGCTGCTGAGTCCGTGAGCAACAGGACCGCCGAGCCCAAAGCAGTGCCCAACCAGCCGCAGGCGGTCATGTCGCTTACCGCGGTCGCCGGACCTGATTCGCCGACCCTTGAGCTGGTGCCGCCGGGCCCGCTGACGATCGGTCGGCGAAGCACGAGCACGCTCTGCCTCGACGGTGAGTATGTTTCGCGCGACCACGTTCGGCTGCACTACCGGGAATCCAGCGGCGTGAAAATGTGGGTGCTTGAAGACACCGAAAGCAAGCATGGCACACGACTGAACGGTTGGCGGGTGAAGCCGGGCCAGGAATATCCGATCAATCACGACGATCGCATCGAGATCCGGCCCTGGATGTTTCGGGTCGTGGATCATCGAGTGAAGTCGCAGCAGCGCGGGCTGGTCTTGACGGAGGATGATCGAAGCAGCGGCGGCTCGACGATTGCCAGAATCGAGACTTCGCTCGACCGGGAACTGGCGGGCGAGAGGCTGGCGCTGCTGTTGCGATGTGCAGAGGGGCTGCACGCCGCCGCTGATCAGGCCGAACTTGCCGAGGCGGTGATCGACGCGGCCATCGCCGGAACGAATTTCACCAACGTGGCCCTGCTGGGACCGTTGACCGACGCCACGAATGTTGAGGTTACTGCCTTTCGAAGTCTTGAAGGGAACCCGTCGTCGAGCTTTGCGTTCAGCCGTTCATTGATCACACGGGCGGCGGTCGGCATGCCGGTGCGACTGACGACCTCGGTCGGCCAGATGGGCATGAGCGTGATGCAACTGGGGATACGCGAGGCATTGTGCGTGCCGCTGATAGTGGATGAGTCGGTGGAGGGCTTTCTGTATCTCGACGATCGTGGGTCGGGGCCGTCCCGCGAGATCGCAGCGGACGCGGCCGAGTTTGCGGTTGGGCTTGCGCAACTGGCGGCACTGGCCAAGGCGAATCTGTCGCGGATGGACCTGTATCGGCGGCAATCGACCCTTGAGGCCGAACTGCGAGCAGCGGCCGAGGCACAGCGGCTGATCCTGCCCCGTCGCGAGGGGCGAATCGGGGGGTTCGATTACATCGGCGAGAGTCGGCCGGGACGATGGGTGGGCGGGGACTTCTTTGATGTGTTTGAGCTTCCACACGGGCGGGTGGCGGTAGCGGTCGGCGATGTCACCGGCAAAGGAATATCGGCGGCGGTGATGATGACCACGGCGCAGGGGTATCTTCATGCTGCATTGACGCGATCGGGTGATCCGGGAGAGTCTGTTACAGCGTTGAACCGGTTCCTTGCCCCTCGAGCGGGCGGGAGGTATCTGACACTGTGGGTCGGGGTGATTGATCCGCACGACTCCACGCTTCGCTATGTGGATGCCGGACACGGATTCGCGTGGGTTGTGGATGAAGCGGGTGACTCGGTTCGTCTCCAGCCCGAAAGCGGCATCTGGCTCTGCGTGGAAACCGACCACGTGTACCGGGAGGAAGTCAAACATCTGAAGCCGGGCTGGCGGCTCGTTGTCGCCACGGATGGTTTCGTGGAGCAGGTCGCCGCCGGCCGCTCCGGCAGGACCGCTCAATTCGGAGTCTCGGGTGTCGAGCGCGCCCTTTCTGCGGTGCAACCGGGAGGAGACATGGTGGAGCACCTCTTCGCGGCGGTCGATGCGCATGCCGGAGGCGCAGCGCTCGCCGATGATGCCACGGCGGTGTGCATCGAGGCAGCCCGGGTTACTCATTCCTGATTGGCGAGCGCGCGGGAGTGGATCAGATCTCAGACGGCGGGCTCGATCGTGACGGTCACTTTCCTGCTGGCGAACTGCTCGCAGAGCAGCTCGGCGTGTTCGCGGTGCGTGGTTGTCAGCAGGCTCAATCCCTTGGTGTGGGCTTCAAGCATTCGCAGCATGGCCACTCGGGGGTCAAGGCTGACCAGGCGAACGATGGTCTCAACGATGAAGGTCATGTCGTTGACGTCGTCGTTGTGAAGAAGCACGTTGAAGGGGGGAAGCCGGTCCACGCGGGGGCGCGCCGGTGCTGGGCGATTCATCGTTGCCGTCGAACCGGATTTCTGATCATCGACTGCCATGAACGCCTCCGTGTCCTCCAGACACAGTATTCGTAGCCTTGAAATCGCCGGCGGGCCACTTAGCGCCAATCAAAGACGAGTTTTCCGAATTGATCCGCCGATTCCAGGCGTCCGTACGCCTCGCGGGCCTGGGCCGGAGCGTACACACGGTCAATGGCAGGTTTCATCTTGCCGGAGAGGAAGAGCGAAAAGACCTGTCTGTATTCGGACATGTCACCCATGGTCGAGCCCACGATCGTGAGCTGGTTCCAAAACACACGGGCCAGATCGGTCGTGGCATTCGGGCCGGTCGTGCAGCCGCAGGTGACAAACACGCCCCGACGGGCCAACGACTTGATGCACGAAAGGTGGATCGCCCTGCCGACGGAATCGGCACAGATATCAACGCCGCGTTTGCCGGTAAGGTTTCGAACGTCGCGAGACCAATCCTCGCCCTTGTCGAGAACGGTCTCGTCAGCGCCAAGTTCGCGGGCCCGGTCGAGCTTGGGTTGGTGCCGGCTGGTGACGATGGTTCGGCAGCCAAAATGACGAGCGATGTTCAGGCAGGCCAAGGCGACGCCGCCGCCGATTCCGGTAATCAGAACGGTCTGGCCGGCGTGGAGGCGAGCCTGGGTGACGAGCATTCGCCAAGCCGTGAGGTGAGTGAGGCCGAAGGCCGCAGCCTCTACGGGATCGGCGTCGCCGATCGGGAGCACGTTGTCCACCGGCGCCACAAACCTTTGAGCGAGGCACCCATCGAGATGCTCGCCGATCATCAAGATGTCGGGCGGGGCGGGAAGAACGTCCGGTAGCGAACGCTCGGGCTGAAGAATCGCGGCGTTGAGAACGATCCGCCGACCGACCCAGGATTTGTCCACGCCTTCACCGACTGACTCGACGACGCCGGCGCCGTCCGACCCCCCGATTCGTGGATAGGAGAGGTCGATTCCCGGGAGGCCCGCTCCGACAAATAGGTCGAGATGGTTGAGTGCGGAGGCTTCGGTCCGAACGAGTACCTGACCGGGACCCGGCCGCGGGTCGGGATAGCTCGGGTCGAGATCGACGTTTGGCGCCACCGGTACGCCCTGGCGCGTGATAACAACGGCTTTCATGGGGCGGCGATTGTATCGGATGCAAGCGAATGTGCCCCCGGACGTTGGGTTACCGATAGGATGTGATACACGTTACCTTGATCTGGAGAGCGAATCCGATGCGACGACGGGCGATGCGACGGTATGGGTTTACGACGGCTCTTGTTGGCGGCGCCGTGATTCTGGGTTTCGGCTGTTTTGATCCAGCCGACGCGGCAGGGACCCAGGAGGCTCAGACGACTCCGGCGGCGAGCCAGGCCAAACCGCATCGCGAGGAGACCCAGTCTCCCGTGAAGCCAGGTCGTGAATTGGGGAAGGTGACGACGAGCGGGCCGGTGCAACAGGGGCCGCTGCTGGTTGACCCTCTTTCGATTGATTTCGGCCTGGTTGCCCCGCGCTCAAAGGTCTCAAAGACCGTGAAGCTCACCAACACCTCGGAGAATGAGGTGAGGATCACGCAAGTGGCGCCGACGTGCCAGTGCACCTCGGTCCTCGACGATCTTGTGAACAAGGTCATTGCTCCCGGTGAATCGGTGCCCATGGAGTTGGCGATGGAAACGCCGGCTTCGCCGCTGATCAAGCAAGCGGGCGTCCTGCTCACGGTGACAGGGCACAATAAACCGATCAAGGTTGACATTACATGCGAGGTGACGTTACCGATTCGAGCTGTGCCTCCGTTTATTGATATCCAGCAGACGCCGCTCTCCACCCAGGATGCGTCGAAGTTTCAACCTCGTCCATTGACCGGCGAAATCGTGCTTGAATCCATCGACCACAAGCCGTTCAAGCTCATGTCATCATTGACGAAGGCGATCTGGGCGGACCGGTACGATCCGTCGACTGATCCGCCGCGGAGTTCCTACACGCTGAAGTACGACTTCAGAAACGTGCCATGTTCGGACATTCCGAAGTATGCGGTGCTGGAGACGGACCGTGAGGATTGTCCAGCGCTCGACCTGCGCGTTCGGCATGAGTGTGCGGTGATCAGTCCGGGGTTCAGCGTTGAGGCATTTGTGGCAGGTGTCGGGCAGGTTTCCCCGGGTGGCTCCGGTGAGTTCGAGATGGTGGTGAAGAAGAAGATGCTGCCGGTGAAAGGCGATCCCAAGCAACGCCAGATGGTGCCCTCGAAGATCAGTGGAGTGACGTCAATGTCCAAGGATTTCACGGTCGCGCTGATCGATGTTCGGGAGGACAAGGAGCACTTCAATACGCGCATCCGGGTCACACCCCGGGAGGGACTGACAGGGCTGTTTTCGGGCCCGGTCGTCTTCTCCGACGGCGCCCTTACCGCGGAAGTGATCGTGTACGGTGTCGTTCGCTGACGACTCCGGTGAACTTCAGGTTGTCCGTCGGCCCTGCAGGGCATCCGCCAGCACCGCCTTGCTGGCGAATTCGATCTGGCTGCCTGCAGGCAGGCCGCGGGCAAGCCGGGTGACCGTCGCACGTCTGCGGTGAAGTTCATCGGCGAGGTAGAGCGCGGTGGAATCTCCCTCATGGTCTGGATTGAGTCCAAGGATCACTTCAGCGACGGGCACGCCGCGACAGTTTCGCAACGGATTCTCAACGCGTGTGAACAGCGCTGCGGCGGTGATTCGATCGGGACCGATTCCGTCGAGCGGGTCGAGTCGGCCGAGCAGGACGTGATATACGCCGCGATACATGCCCGTCTGTTCGAGGCTGATGAGGTCGCGCGGCTGCTCGACCACGAGAACGATCGACGCCTCGCGGCGGGGATCATCACAGATCGCACAGGTCTCGCGCTCGGTCAGTGTGCAGCAGATGGAGCAATGCTTCACCTGGCGCTTCACGGCGACCATGGCATCGGCCAGGGCGGTGACTTCATCGCGAGAGGATTTGAGTACGTGAAAAGCGATGCGCTCGGCACTGCGTCGACCGATACCCGGAAGGCTCATCAGATGGGAGACCAGCCGAACCACAGCCTCGGGTACGGCGTGGCGCGGGGCGGGCTCAAATTGACTTGAATCGGCCATGGAGGATCGTAGGAATTGCGTTCGCCGCGGTCCGGCGGCGAGGCCGTTGGAGGCATCAGATCAGGTTCTCGAGCATGCCGGGGGGAATCGGGAGGTCGAGTTCGCGAGCGGCTGAGGTCAGCTCCTTCGTCGTCGCTTCCTGGGCTCGATCGAGGGCCAGATTGACCGCCTCGAGAATAAGGGATTCAGCCATCATGCGTGATGATGCGTCGCCCGCCGCCATGCCGGTCAAGACCGACGGCTGGATGGTGAGTTTGGTGAGGCGAAGTTTACCGTTGGCGGTGGCGGTGACCGCGCTGCCTCCGGCACTGGCCTGGCAGACGAGATCCGGCAGCCGGGCCTTGACCTCCTCCATTCGTGCCTTGATGCGGGGGAGATCCTTCGCAAGGCCGGCAAGGCCGGCGAGTCCTTTAAGCTTGTCAAACATTCGATGATGGTTTCAAAAAGAGGTTGACGTTTCAGTGAGATTCATCGGCTTCGGGAGGCGAACTCGCGCTTGATCGCTTCGTCGCATCGAGTTCTTCAACGTCGATCACCGTGGCGTTGAGGATGGCGATGGCTTCCTTCACGACCGGGTCGCGCCGAGCCTCCTCAATCAGTTTTGCCTTGGAGGCCGCGGGCTTGATCGACTCGTCGCGCAGGATTTCAATCTCGACCGGACGATGGACAACCTGACGCACGAGTTCGGCAATCCGAGCCGTGTTCGACCGCGTGATCTCAACAAGGCCCGAATCGCGGGTGAGCAGCGAAAGGGTCAGCCTGCCGTTGAGGAAGGACTTGACGCTGAGGTTGCTGACCATGGCGTGGTCGCGGGGATTACTCTCGGCCCGAGAGACGACGGTGGGCCAGACAGCATCGTCGGGAACGGGATCGGGGCGCCTGGTAACCGCGGATGACGCGGAGGCGTCAATCGATATCGGTGCGACGGCGACCGGCACCGATGGCCTATCGACCTGCGGCGGCGCTAGGTCTTTTTTTTTTGCAATCGGCTCGGCGCGATCTTCAATGGTCCCGGCCAGCAGCGATGGAATGGACGCCAGATGCTCCGCCATGCAAAGCTGCACAACCACGGCATCGAACAGCGCTCGAGCGGTTGAGGAGAATCGGCAGTTCCTCGATGCGGATTCGCAGACGGCGATCATGTGTACGACCGCGGGGGCGTCGACCCGATCGGCGAGTTCGACAGCCACTCGGCGCCCTTCCGTCGAGAGTTCGACGAATTCGCTCTCGAGCGCTCCGGCCGCGGCAAACATCAGGCCGCGGAGCTGCTCGATCAGGGCCTCAAGCGCCTGCTCGACCGAGAATCCCTTGCTGATGAGATCGGCGGCATGGGAGAGGGCAGCCTTGGCGTCCGCATCAATGATCGCGGTGAGAAGCTTGGCCACAATGGTCTGATCCGGAAGGCCCAGAAGATCCTCGAGCAGTGCGACCGTCAGACCCTCCTTCGCGCCCGCGAGCAGGCGATCAAGGAGGCTGAGGGCGTCGCGCATGGAGCCGTTGGCCAGGCGGGATACGGTGGAGATCGCTTCATCCTCCGCCGGAATTCCTTCCTTCTTCAGGATCTGCTGCAGATGTGCCGCGATGCGGGAGGCGGGAATGGCGCGAAAATCAAATCGCTGGCACCGGCTCTGGATTGTGGCAGGCACCTTGTGCGGATCGGTGGTGCACAGGATGAATTTCACATGAGACGGGGGCTCCTCCATCGTCTTCAACAAGGCGTTGAAGGCCGGCGTGGTGAGCATGTGAACTTCGTCGATGATGTAGATCTTGTAGGGCGAGCGGGCCGGCGCAAGCCCGGCATTGGCGATGATGGCACGGGCTTCATCGATGCCGCGGTTGCTGGCGCCGTCAATTTCAATGACGTCGATGTCTTCGCCGCGGAGGATGGTCGCGGCGATGGCATCCTTCTCCGTCTGCTCGTCCGTGGCATTGAGCGCTTTGGCGAAGATTCGAGCCATGGACGTCTTGCCGACACCGCGCGTGCCGCAGAAGAGATAGGCGTGGGCGGTGCGACCGCGAGCGATGGCATTCTGCAGCGTTCGAGCGATGGCTTCCTGGCCAACGACTTCGTCGAAATCGGTCGATCGATACCGCCGGGCGAGCACCGTATACGGCTTGGCCTCTGCTTCAGGCGAGGATTGGGTGGATGACGCGCGACGAGCCATGGTGAGAAAGGAACACGCCGGTGGCAGGGAAGACGGCCAGGCACCCGCAGGCTCGGACCACGCCGCTTATGGCTGCTGCGGTCAAGCCCTGACCAGTTTCACGGGTCGCCCGCCCTACGGACCCGGCCGTCATCCTCGCCACCGGCGGGGTCGCATCGTAGCCGCTGGTTCGCGGAAGGTACAATCAGGGACATGGCTGAAGAATCAGAAACTCCACTACCTCCGGCGGAGGGCGAGCCTGCATCGGCGGCGATGGCGCCCGAGCGCACCAGGAGCGGCAGATACTCACCGCCGTCGGTGCTGGCGGCCCAACAGCAGCGGGGGCATCGCATCCTGCTGAACGTTGTTCGACTCCTGTTTCTCGTACTCCTGATTTCGGTGACGACTCTGACGGTTTCGGCCGACAGCAAGGTTCGGATCGATGAAGGCACAATCACCGGGCTCTTCATCGCGACCACCGCGATCGGCGTCATCGTGCTTGTGCTGGATGTCATTACTCCGAACAAGCGGCTCTCCACGGTTTTTGGAGCCTATGTAGGTGTCTGTGTGGGGCTGATCGGCGCTGTCGCCATTGGAAGCCTGCTCGACGGAATCGTAAGTGCCCTGAACCTGGGGCAGGAGCGTGTCGGCTTGTATCTCGCGCTTTCCAAGGTCGTGGTCGGCATCATCCTGTGTTACCTGTGCGTCTCGGTGGTGCTGACCACCAAGGACGATTTTCGACTGATTATTCCGTATGTGGAATTCGCCAAGCAGGTGCGCGGCGTCCGGCCACTGCTCCTCGATACCTCGGCGTTGATCGACGGCCGTATCAACGAGCTTGGCCTGACGGGCTTCCTCGATGCGCCCATTATCGTGCCCCAGTTCGTGATCGACGAGTTGCAGGCGCTGGCGGATTCATCCGACCGGCTGAAACGGGCCCGGGGGCGTCGCGGGCTTGACATGGTGAGCAAGCTGCAGGCCAATGCATTTGTCGATGTCACCATTGACAATCCGGAGGTAGAAGGTCTATCCGTCGATCGGATGCTGATCGAATTGGCCCGGACCCAGCAGCTTCGCATCCTGACCACCGACTACAACCTGCGAAAGGTGGCACAGATTCATGGTGTCGCCGTGCTGAATCTGAACGATCTCGCCAATTCGCTGAAGGCGTCGGTGGTGCCCGGGGATCAGATGCAGGTCGCAATCGTGAAGCCGGGTGAGAATGCCAGCCAGGGCGTGGGATACCTTCCGGATGGGACGATGGTGGTCGTGGAGGATGCGGCCGAGAAAATCGGTGAAACGCTTGAACTGATCGTGACCAATTCGCTCCAAACCAGTGCCGGTCGAATGATCTTCGCTCGGATCGAGTCCTTGGATGGCGATCGATCCGGTCCCGATCTCGCCAAGGTGGCCACGCAGCAGCCGCGCTTCACCAAAGCGCCAACTCGAACTGAACAGTCGCCAAGCGGCCGCAATCCGCGGCGGGGCTGAGACCGGCAGGACGTGTCCTGCGTCCGACAGGTCAGGATGCCAAATCGGCAGATTCATTGGTGTATTGCCCGGTTGCAGGGCCACTGACCATGAATTCCCGTGCCAGGGGGGGGCGACAGGCCTGGCATTGCTCTTGCGCCAAGAATCCACCATGTTTGGCTGGTTTCGACGTCGTCGTCGCCGCAAACTCGCGGCCGAACCGTTCCCACAAGAGTGGGCGCGGATTTTGAAGCGCAATGTTCGATACTGGTATTGGCTGAGCCGCGACGAACGAGAACGCTGGAAGAATCTAATTCGCTATTTCGTGGCGGAACGAGAGTTTGAGGGTTGCGGCGGGCAGGAGATTACGGATGAGGTGAAGGTAACGATCGCCGGTCAGGCCTGTCTGCTGGCACTGGGATTGGATGACGACAATCCGTTTCGAAACGTGACGTCCATCCTTGTGTATCCAAATCAGTACATCGTGCCTGGCGATGGTGCGATGAGCCCGCTCCAGCGGATCACCGGTCCGATTTCGATGGAGTCTTCGACCATGTTGGGGCAGGCGCATATCAATGCCGGGGCGGGACGCGGGCCGGTCATCCTTTCGTGGAGTCATACTGTTCAGGGCGGGCGCAATCCGGCCGACGGCTCAAACCTCGTGATTCATGAGTTCGCACACAAGCTGGACATGCTTGACGCTGTTGCCGACGGCCTGGCGATACTTGAGGCCCATCGCACCCCGATCGACGGGCCTGATTCCGAGATCCCGCCGGGGCGTCTCCTCGCCGACGAATACGAGGACCTGCAACGCGAGCTGTCGTGGGGAGCGGTGGCCAATCGAGACCCATCGCGCAGGCCGCTTCTCCGCGCCTATGCCGGCACGAATCCGGCTGAATTCTTCGCCGTGTCCAGCGAAGTCTTCTTTGAGCGGCCGCTTGACATGCGTGAGGATCGGCCCCGGCTCTATGGCGCGTTGCAGCGAATCTACAACCAGGACCCGGCGAAGCGGGAGTGGGCGATTCGGTCCGGCCGCGGTGTGAAATCGGGTGATTGACGATCAGGGCTGATCGACGATGGCCGCGATGCCGCGGATATCGATATTGTCCGGGAGACCTCGCACCATCGGCGCGAGCGCAGCCGCTTTCTCGTTGTCACCGGCGGCCTTAAACCACTTCATGAGATAGGCGGCACAGTCGGCAGCACGATCAGATGTCGGGAATCGATCGATAACATGGCGCCAGTCATCGTGGGCGATGGTGCAGCCGGGTTCGAGACAATTCTCCAACTGCCCCAGAATCGTCAGCGCATCATCAGTCATGCCTTGATGATTGTCAGGGTCGTTATGGAGGATTGAGTCGAGCTTCGCAGCCGCGTCCTCAAGGTTTCCCCGCATCAGCATTGTTCGAATCACATCGAGGGCATTGCCGCCGTCGGATTGCTGTTGGGGAATCATCAAGTCGAAGAGGTGGAAGAACGCCGGGGGGTTGAGGCTTCCGGCGTACTGGAAATAGGTTGAACTGCCGTCGAGGGCGACGAAGGCATAGCTGGGCGTCGATCGAAAACCGATCTGCTCCGCAAGGATCGGCCCTTCCGCGGCACGGGCATTGATTCGCACCCAGACCACATGTTGCGTCAAGTCAGCAAATTCCGGCTGGTTGTAGACCGTGTTCTCCATCTTCTTGCAGTGCGGGCAGTCGGGAGATGAAAACTCCACAATCAGGGGAACCTGACGGGACTGTGCATGACTCAGCGCCACGCCGAAGTCGTTCTCGATCAGCGGGGGCGCTGTTTCGGGAGATCTGGGAACGGTGTCTTTCGATGTCGAATCGGATTCGGTTGATGTGCCGCCGATGTGGACCGGATTGAGCGGGTCGTTCTGGTCACAGGCCGCAGCGGCCAAGGTGACGAGGACCGTAATCCAGACGAGGATCGACTTGAGGTGGTCTCGTTGAGCGGGAATCTTCGTGTTCATCGACAGCCTGTCCGGTCGAGAATGCCAGAGGACTCATCGACTCGACGAGTTGCGGACTTCAGCGAGTGTCTCCTGGTTCTCGGACCGCCCTCAAGAGATCGCGGCCACGAGATCGTCGAGGTGACCTGGAGTTCGCGTGGAAACCACCACGCTGTCGACACCTGGATTGGCCAGAACGAAACGAAGGGCTTCCGAGGGACCGAGGCGACCGGAGGCCAGCCCTTTTTTGACGACGATGCCGATTCCGCGGTCGGCGGCCTCGGCGATCAAAGTCTCGTGGAGGCGATCCTCGAGGTGATACTCCACCATGAGAACATCGGCCCAGGCCATGGCGAGCCGCGCGCCTTCGACAGTTTTTCCGCTGAAGCCGATCGCGCGCACGGTCTGCCGTGCGCGTGCGGTTTGCAGCGCTTCCGCCGCCGCGGCGTGGTCGTGTTCGATCGCACCACCGTCGGAATGAATGAAGACGAGATCGAGGACTTCGCGCTTCAGCCTCTGCCGGCTCTGCTCGATGCTGGCGTGAATGGCGGTCGGCGAGAAGTCGTAGTGCGAGCGTCCGTCGACGAATTGCTCGCCCGCCTTGGTGGAGATGACGAGATCGCCACGTTGGGCCAGCCAGAGGCCCAGGCGTTCCTCGCTCACGCCGTATGACGGCGCGGTGTCGAAGTATCGAATGCCGAGATCGACGGCGCGAGAGAGAAGATGCTGAACCTCATCATCGAAGGGGATCGCATAGGACTCGGCGTATTTGGTCGACTGATTCCGACCAATCTTGAAAGTGCCGAACCCCAGGCGCGAGACACTGAGCCCGGTTGTTCCTAGACGTCGGTAAACCATGTTTCGGCCGTCTCCCAAGGGGGCAGTGCTATGTCCGGACGGGGCCAGTTCGAAATCGCCGACAGATCGAAGCGCGGACGATCTGACCGGGTTGATGAAATCCGTTCGATCGGGGCGATGACGCCGTCAAGATGTTGCACGATGATGGAGGCGAGTCGAGGAGCCAGGGCCAGCTTGGTCGGCCACGCCGTGATGACGTTCCCGCGGACCAACGCGACCGCGTCATCAGGACGGCGTGCGGCAGCGCTGCCCGCCTCGGCACGATTGACTTTGTAGGTCGACCATTGAGTTCCGGATAGCGAGACCCCGGGAATGCAGGCTTCGATTTCCCGGCGCGCGAATCGGCAGAGGTCGAGCGGATCACGGTCAATGTTCTCCTCTGCAATGCGGCCGCCCACCTGCCAGACGTTTGTTCCATCTCGATGCCGGGCGGTCGTGACCGTGATCCGAGTCGATGCGGCGTCAACGCAATGGCCATTGAGCGTGGGCAGTTGCCCCTTCAGCATCACCATGTGAAGCGGTCTTCGCTGCATCGCCTGAGCCGACAATCCGAGCCGTTCGCGCAGGTGTGCGTTCCCCTCGCCGGCGGTGAGAATGATGCAGCGGGTTCGAATCGAGAGCGGTGTCCGGTGGCGCGGCTCGGAGAGAACCACGGTGATTGGTGTCGACGGGCTCGACGACGACGTCCCGGAATCAAGCCGTCGCTCCTTCAGCGCATCGGGCATGGAGGAAAACTCGAAATGCACGCCCTGTGTCGCGTCGATCCGGAGCAATCGATCTCGATGTTGAAGGGCAAGGTCAGCCAGCATGCTGACCACATCGATAACCTGCTCATCCAGGCGGGTGACGGCCGTCTCCCCGGCGACATCACGGAGAACCGCAGGGCGAGCAGGGATCGAGATGGTCTCGGGCGCGACCCGAAGACCCACCTTTGCGCCAATCATGCCAAGCCGCGAACGGATCGAGTCGTTTCTCCACAGATGACAATGATCCGCCCTGAGTTTCGTTGAAGACAGGTCAGGGCCATCCGGGTGGATTCCCGCCAGACACGAACGCCAGATGGCCGGCATGTCTCGAATGGACTCTGCCGCTGCGGTAAACAGTCCTGAGAGGGTGTATTTGAGCCCACCGTGGATGATTCCCTGCGACGCGACCGTCTGCCCCGAACCCAAGGCTTCCGCTTCAAGAAGCAGCGAGCAATATCCCCGCCGCGTCAGTTGGTCGAGCGTCCAGAGGCCGGCGACGCCACCCCCGAGAATGATGACGTCAACCTCCTGCGGACTCATGGCTGAGAGTGTATCCCGCCCGCCCTGCAACGCGGCCATTGTCGGGCTATGCAAAATTGACGCCTATCGGCCCATTGCCGACGCAGCCAGCGGCTTGAACCGCACAATCAGGAAAGGCGGCTTCGATTCGTCCTTGCCGGCATTGAGCATCGGGAACCGATGGAGTTGATTGACCGTGACGTAGAACTGGCCATCGGCCCCATAGGACAGCCCATCGGGCCAGAGAAGACGAGGGTCTTCCACCAGCAGCCGATAGGCACGATCAGCCGCGGTGAGCACGCCGATTGCCATGTTGTTCAGGTCGGTGACGTAGATATTGCCGGCCGAATCAATCGAGATGCCGTCGGAAACGCCCTTGGGACCGTATTTCTCGACCACACGAGCTAGCTGATCGTCGTCGAGGGCCGGATGAATGAGGTCAAGGGCCCGCACACGGAAAATCTGGGTCCCGTGCATCGACCCGAAATAGACCCATTCGTCATGTGGATCGATGGTGATCGGGTTGAGGCCTAGCCGTGGCTCGGACACGTCGCCTGAGGCGTTGGTCACCCTGATCGGTTTCCCCTCGATGACAATCGGAACATCTTCGGGCTGCAGGAACCCATGTCCCGAAAGGCGTCGTCGAGAAGCACCGGTCTGAAGATCAACCACGATGATCGCCGGGTTGCTCTGGCCAATCAGGTCACCGCGGCCCGTATCGGCAATGAAGACGGCATGATGAGTCAGGTCAACCGCAAAATCCTGCATGAAGGACTCGGGTTGAGCCACGGGGGGAGGAATAGGGATGGTGCGTTTGAGGCTGTTGGCCTTGGTATCCCAGGCCACCAGCTTCGGGGCCACGGCGGGATCGCTTGAACCCATGTCGAGCATCCAGACGACACCGTCTCGATCACACTCGATGCCGATGATTGCCTGAATACCTTCCTCGGTCTTGCCGGAGGGATCCGGAGCCTCAGACCATCGCTCATTGGGGAACGGCTTGGTCTGGCCATCGGATCCGATTTCCAAAACCCTCTGCTTTGGTGATCCGAATGGGTGCATCGAGACAATCAGTCGCCCATCGGGGGTGACGGCGAGATTACCCGGCGGCCCTTGCAACTGAGCCACGATCTCCAAACTCGGCGGCGGCGGCGCAGGTTCCGGTTGAACGTTGGCGGGTTGAGGCGTCGTCGCGGGCTGTTCCGTTGCTGAAGGATCATCCAACGGATTCAGTGCGAGCCATCCAGCAACGATGAGGATGCCGATCGGCATGCAGAGTGTCCTGGGAAGCGGGCGAGCCGTGCGAACAACGAGGGCGATGGTGAGTCGCTCGGACGGTGGACCAAACGGTTCAGGGTATTGTGCATGCTGGAGGTCGATCTGTGAAGCCGGGCAAGATGAAGAAACAGGATTGCTGTGCGATGTGTCGACGTATGGTTGGTCGACTCACTCGCCATCATCTGATTCCGCGAGCCCGATCCAGGCGGTGGAAGAGGTCAAGAGGTCGGCCTGTTGAGGGTGATGTCAAGCGAAAGGATCCGGCGGAGACGATCTCGATCTGCCCGGACTGTCACGCCATGGTGCATGCGATCCTGACGGAGCGAGAACTGGCGCAGTCGTATTCAACCCTGGAGTCATTAGGGCAACACCCGGAGATTGCCGCATTCCTCGAGTTCATCTCGAGGCAGGATCCCGATCGGCGCATCGCCGTGCGATGGACGCGTCGACGTCGAGCGTCGCGCTAGCGCGAGACTCTAGTTTTCAGGTCTCGAGCTCTCGGAGCGACAGTCCCATGTCGGTAATCTTGGCCTTGATCTCCTCAAGCGAGGTTTGACCGAAGTTCTTGACCCCCATGAGTTCAGCTTCGGTGCGCGACGCGAGGTCACCGATGGTCTGAATATTCAGGAGCTGCAATGCCTTGCGGGCGCGAACCGAGAGGTCCAGCACGGAAATCGACTTGTTGAGAACCGCCTCCGGCGCCCGACCCTTGAGCTGTTCGTAGACCTCCTTGCGGCGGCCCATCGAACCATCGACGCCCTGGCCAAGCCGCAATCCCTTCGAGGACAGCATGTTCTTGATCTCGATCAGGGATGTTTCACCGAAATTCTTGTAGGAGAGAAGCTCCGCCTCCGTGATTCGCAGCAGGTCGCCGAGGGTGCGGATCTGCATCTTCTTCAGGCAATTGCGCGCCCGAACTGAAAGCTCAAAGTCGGTGACCGGCGTGTCGAGCAGTGCATTGCGCTTGGCAACATCGCGCATGTGCTCTTCGTCGTACTCCATGTTTCGCGACGCCGCGACGTCCTTGGCAAAAAGCTTGGCCCGCGGATGATTCGGATCGGTTTCCAGGACCTGCCGAAGGCAGCGTTCAGCGCGGGCGATGTCGCCACGGTCTTCGTACATCACGGCAAGATTCACCAGTGCATTCATTGGCGGAGACGGGTGCGCACACATTCGCTCATAGAGCGCCATTGCCTCATCTTCCTCGCCGCTGAGGTCGAGCAGAACCGCAAGTCGGAATGCATGCTCTGGGCGGTCGGCGGCTTCGACCGCCTTTCTCCATTCAGCGATGGCGAGGTGACGTTCGCCGGCAGCCTCGGCGGCCAATGCAGCCTTGGCGTGCGCTTCGGCGGCTTTCGGATCCTGCTTGGATGCGCCAATGACCGTATCGAGTACGTGTGTGCTCACAGACGAGACTCCTGAGTTGACAGATGGTCGCCAAGACCGGCGAATCAGAAAGAATATCGCAAATTCGATCAGTTTTCCACGGTCGACGGGGTCAATGGCGCCGGTGGTGCAGCGGGTGCCGACCGCGAAAGCAGCCGGATGTTCTTCCAACGGCCCGATTCGAAGCGATAACCGAGGGTGACGCCGAACAGAATGATGTAGACGGACGCGGCGATCCAAGGCCCCCACGACGACCAATCGGGACGAAGAGCGACGATGACAGCGCCGAGGCCGAGGATGAAGGTCCACGAATACACCACGGTGATGATTCCGGGCACCACCGTATCGCCTGCCCCCCGCAACGCGCCGGAATAGATCACGCCGACGGCATCGAACGTCTGAAACAAGGCGACGCAGATCATGATCCCGGCGCCGATCCGGATGATCTCGGCGTTCTCCGCCCTCAACGACGAATCCGAAGCGCGGAGAAACCACTCCACCATCGGTTCCCGGAAGAAAAAGAACACCAACCCACAGATGGTCATATAGACCATCGCCAACTTCAGCGCGGCATGGGCACGACGAGCACCTTCTTCCGGCCTGCCTTCTCCGATGTAACGGCCAACGAGCGAACTCGCGGCCACCGAGAACCCTACAGCAGGCATGAAACTCAGGCCCATGTAGGTGAAAGCAATGCCGCTGGCGGCGATGTGCGCCTTGCCAAAGAAGCCCACGAGGCAGGTCATGAAAATGGCCCAACAAATGAGTTCGTTTCCCCACTGCACAGCCTGAGGCCAGCCGACACGGATGAGATCTCGAATGTGCGGCCAATCGAATCGCCAGGAGTGGCGAGTGTTCAGCTCACGATGCAGCCTGGGCCCGAGGAATACAGCCATCGGGATGATGAGTTCGACGACCGAGCCGAAGACGGTCGCAATGGCCGCCCCGCGCACCCCGAGCGGCGGCACACCGGGACAGCCCGGCAAACCGTCGGGAAAGAACCCGAAGAGGTTCCAGCCGGGCACACCCTCATGGCCGTATATGAGAATGTAGTTCCCGATCACGTTGACCACGTTGCCGACGATGGCGGCCACTGTCACGACCCGGGGCCGATGCATTCCGAAGAAGAACTGATTGATCGATCGTGCCCACAGGAGGGCGATCGAACCAAAGACAAGGATTCGCGCGTAATCGGCCTCGAGTTCAATGAGGCGTGGTTCGTGCCCTTTGAATGAGGGGGCGAAACGAAGCAGAAGATGTTCAATCGGACCCTCGGCTCGCAGGAGATCGAAGAGCGACGGAAGCACCAAGGCATATGGCAGGAGAACGGCGATCCAGACGATGCCGCTCAACCACAAGGATGCCCAGGCGTAACGAGGCCCGTTCTGGGGTGTACCGGCCCCGAGATTCTGGCTCACGAATGTGTTGACAATGGTCACCATACCCATCGCGAAAGCCACAATGCCGAAGCTGGCGAGGCCACCCACGTTCTGGGCCGCCAGTTCCAGCGGCCCGACCTGCCCCACCATCAACTTGTCGAAAAACTGCATCACCGTGTAGCTGGTCATGGCCAGCACGGTGGGCCATGCGATCGCCCAAACCTCACCCAGCGCAGACCGAGGCCGCCCATCCGAAAGAGATGTGAGAGTGGGGGTGGCCATGGGAAGTCACGGTCGCGATGGTAGGCCCGGCCAAGGGGCCCTGAGGGCCAGGTTCTCAGAGAAAAGAGAAGTTTGACCGAGCCTGGAAATCTGCTACCCTACGCGGTTCCCCAGATTCCGTTCATTCCCCGCCGAGGGGAGGATGTTATGCCGAAAGTCAAGACACACAAAGGCCTGTTGAAGCGTATCCGAGTGACCAAGTCCGGAAAGGTCCGCTTCAAGCCGCCACGCGGCCGCCACCTCAAGAGCAATAAGCCCGGAGCCAAGGTGCGTTCGTACCGCAAGGCACGATTTGCCCGATCCGGCGACAAGAAGATGCTCGAGGCCCTGCTCCACCGCCCGCTTCGATCGCAGGAACAGCACCTTGCCGACCTGCAGGCTTCAGTGGAAGTCCAGACCGAGGCGACGTCCGAATCGTCAAAGACCAAATCGTAATTTTGAGTTCGAAATTGTCCGCCGGGACCGAAGTGCGACGCTCGTCGCCTCCGTTCGGACGCCAAAGGAGTTTGTCATGCCACGTGCAACCAAGGGCGCTGCCCGTACCCAGGCTCGAAGGAAATTGCTGCGAGAGGCTCGCGGCTACTACGGCACCAAAAGCCGCCTGAAACAACAGGCCAAGGTTGCGCTCATGCGAGCCGGCCGCAACGCCTATCGGGATCGCCGGCTTCGTCGCCGGAGCTACCGTGCCCTTTGGATCACCCGCATTACGGCAGCCTGTCGGATGCGTGGCACGCGATACAGCCTGTTCATCAACGGTCTTCAGCGAGCCGGAATCCTGCTCAACCGCAAGATGCTCGCCGAGATCGCGATCCAGGATCCGGTGACCTTCGATGCACTGGTGAAGCTCGCGAGCTCCAGCACCGTGGCCACTCCGAAGGCGGCCTGAGGTCGACGCGGCTGACTGAAGTGAAACAGGTAGGGCAAGATCCGATCGATCCGGAGAAGGAGAAACGGAATGATTGTTTCCACCACACCCACCATCGAGGGCAAGCCTGTCCGTCAATATCTTGGAATCGTGACCGGCGAAGCCATCCTTGGGGCCAACATCTTTCGTGATTTCTTCGCAGGAATCCGCGACATCGTCGGCGGCCGGTCGGCTGCGTATGAACAGGAACTGCAGAAGGCCCGGGCAATCGCCCTGCAGGAAATGCAGGATGCGGCAACCCGGCTGGGGGCCAACGCAGTGGTTGGCGTGGATCTTGATTATGAAGTGCTTGGGGCGCAGTCGGGCATGCTCATGGTGACCGCCTGCGGCACCGCGGTGGCCGTGTGACTGCTTGGTGAAACCTGATCGATCCACGCTGGAATCAGGAGCCAGGTCATCAGCATGACGACGACAATCCCGATCAGGTTGAGCAAGAAGCCGGCCTTCACCATCGAGCGCATGGAGATGTGACCGGTTCCGAACACGATCGCGTTGGGGGGCGTCCCCGCCGGTAACATGAATGCCAGACTGCATCCAAAGGTTGCCGGAACGATAAGTTGAAGCGGGTGGACACCCATCGCCGGGGCCATCGCTGCGAGTACGGGTATCGACGTTGCAGCGAGAGCGGTATTGCTGGCAACCTCGCTGAGGAAGACGACGCCGATCAGGATGATTGCGGTGACCAGCAGAGTGGGAGCACCGTGGATCGCTGTGGCGAACGATCCCAGAAATTCTGTCACGCCGTTGGCGTCCATCGCAGCCGAGAGGCTGAGGCCGCCACCGAAGAGAACGAGGACGCCCCACGGAAGATTCTTCGAATCGCTCCAGCGGAGGATCGGACCCTTCCCGCCTCCGACAGGCATGACAAAGAGCAGGAGGGCTGCGAAAAGAACGATGCCGGTATCGGTCAGACCCTTGAGAGGCTGGAATGCCTCACCTCCGATGTCGACAGTCCAATTCGTCAGCCATGGGCGACTCATCCAGGCCAGCACCGCCATGCCGAATGCCATCATCGTGATCAACTCGCCTCGATTCATCGGACCGAGGCCGACGAGGGCCTTGCGGATAGCCCCCGCACCCCCGGGGATTTCGTTCATTCGGATCGGGAAGATCACACGGGTCAGCAGCAACCAAGCAACCGGCAGCATGATGGCTGCAGCGGGCACGCCGATCAGCATCCATTGCACGAAACCGATCTCGCAACGGTACTCGATGGGCAGGTCGTCGGTGGCAAAGGCCACCATGAGCGTATTGGGTGGAGTGCCGATGATCGTGCAAACGCCGCCGATGGACGCGGAATAGGCGACGGCCAGCAGAATGGCGGTCGTAAAGTTCCGGCCATCCTGATCGGAGGTCGACTCAACGTCAAGGTCTCGTCGGATCATGTTGCTCAGGCTGAGCGCAATTGGCAGCATCATGGCGGCCACCGCGGTGTTCGACACGAAAGCGGCCATGACTGCTGAGGCGAGCATCACGCCGGCAATGATTCGGCGCGGCTGCGATCCGACAATTCGCAGCGTCAGAAGAGCGATGCGGCGATCGAGTCCCCAACGCTGCATCGAGATTGCAAGGAGGAATCCACCGGCGAAGAGGAAGATGTATTCATGGCCGTACGGCTGGGCGGCTGTTCGGATGTCGGCCACACTGAAAATCGGGAAGAGCAACGCGGGAAGCAAGGCCGTGACCGCCAGGTCGACGGCCTCTGTGAGCCACCAGACCGCCATCAGAATCGCTACAGCGATGGTTGATCTTGCGGCGGGAGACAAGGCAACTTCAGTCCCTTGGGCGTCCCGGAAACTGGCAGGCAGCAGGAACCAACACGCCAGGGCCGCCATGGGGCCCGCAAGCAGGCCGATCCGACTGACCATCGATGTTGAAGACGGTCTCATCCGTGCACTGTATTCAAAGGCGTCGAAGCGCCAAACGGCTCCCTACACTTCCCGCCTCGTCATGCCCATCATTACCCTCACCAACGTTCGCCACGCCTATGGCACCCGAGTGGTGCTCGATGGCGCCACGATTACTGTCGAGCCGGGGGAGAAGATCGGCCTGGTCGGCCGCAACGGAAGCGGAAAAAGCACGCTCATGAAGGTGATGGAGGGGACGATCAAGGCAGATGGCGGCGTCGTAGCGGTGCAGCGGGGCGCGCGAGTGGGATACATGAGCCAGGATCCTCATTTTGATCCGGAGGAGACCCTTCGGGATGCAGCGGAGGGAGCATTCCGTGAGTTGCATCAGGTTCATCTTGATCTGCATCACATTTTCGAGGAGATGGCCAGCGCGGATGGCGATGCGCTGGAGCGGTTGCTTCGCAAGCAGTCAGAACTTGAAACGCGCATCGAGTCACTGGGTGGCTATGTGATCGACCACAAGATCGAGGCGACGCTGCATGGCCTTGGATTCGTCGATGAACAATTCGGGCTCAAGGTGCGTTCACTTTCGGGCGGGCAGAGAGGCCGGCTCGGGCTGGCCAGGCTGCTGCTGGAGGAGCCGGATGTTCTTCTGCTCGACGAGCCGACCAATCACCTCGATATTCCCGGGCGGCGATGGCTGGAGGATTTCCTGGCGGATGAGTTTCAGGGTGCGGTGATTGTTGTCAGTCACGACCGCTGGCTGCTGGATCGAGTGGTCGGGCGCATCATTGAGGTCGAGCGCGGGGTGATTCGTGAATACCCCGGGAACTACCACAAGTATGTCGATCTTCGTCGTGAGCGCATGCTCACCGAGGCCCGGGTGTATGACAAGCAGTTGGATCGGGTACGGGCCGAGGAGCAGTTCATTGCCCGCTACAAGGCCGGCCAGCGCGCCAAGCAGGCGCGGGGCAGACAGACGAGACTGGAACGGTTCAAATCAGATGAGATGTCGGCGCGGCCCGTCGAGCTTGAGGTGATGAGCCTGCGGCTGCCCAAGGCTCCACGGATCGGTGATACAGCGATCGTGGCTGAGGAGATTTCGAAGGCATATGGCGACAAGGTGCTGTTTCGAAACTTCTCGATCTCGATCGCGCCCGGTGATCGAATCGGCATCATCGGGCCCAATGGCGCCGGCAAGACGACGTTGGTACGAAGCCTTCTCGGAGAGATTGAGGCCGATTCCGGCGTGATCCGGCGAAGTCCGCGGCTCAACGTCGGCTATTACAGGCAATTGCACGACGATCTCGATCTGTCGCTGACGATCTGGGAGTATCTCCAGCGGGTGATCGTGGGCCTGGACAACAACGCCAAGGCAAGCGAGCAACAGGCGCGTGATCTGGCGGGAGCCTTTCTTTTCTCGGGCGAGGACCAGGACAAGCTTCTCGGCGTGGTGTCGGGAGGTGAGCGCAGTCGCGCGGTGCTCGCGGGGCTGGTGGCCAGCGCCAAGAACATTCTGGTGCTTGACGAGCCGACCAACCACCTCGACATTCCTTCGGCCGAGCGGCTGGAGGCGACGTTGGAAGCCGATCCAGATGACGGCGGATTCGACGGGGCGATCCTCCTGATCTCACACGACCGCGCCTTGCTTGAGGCCACGTGCGATCGACTGATCGTGCTCGACGGTGAGGGTGGGGCCCAAGTCTTCACCGGCCGATACTCGCAATGGGAACATCGCCAGGTGGAGGCTCGTCGAAGAGCCCAAGCGGCGGCGGCGAAGGAAACGAAAGTCGTCAAACCTGCCGGCCGGGAATCCACGCCCCGATCGAAGCCCGAGAAACGTGATCCTCTGGAGCGACTGAGCATGGAGCAACTCGAGTCGCAGATCGAAGCTCTTCAGGAACGAATCAAGAACCTGGATCGGAAGATCCTTGACCCGGAGGTCTACACCAGTAGCTCCAAATCCCGGGCGGTGCAGCAGGAACGAACATCGCTTGCGTCAGAACTTGAGCCGCTGGAATTTGAATGGTCGCGCCGGGCTGAGAGCGATTGACCGGTCAGTCAGGCCGCTTGAAGCAGGACCGTGCCCGAGGAGTCCAGGATCACCCAAGACGATGCGGCCAATGCCGCGCTGCTCAGGGCGTCAAATCGAGCGCCGGTCACGGTCGGCGACACATTCAACGAGCCGACCGGATGAACCGAACCCGCGACATCGGTATACGCCACCGTCAACTCGCCGATGTCGTCAGGAAGTTCGAGGCCGAGCACGAAGACCTTGCCGGCATTGCTATTGACCATCAGAGTTGCATTGCCGCGAACGCGAGGGTCAACCGCAACCATCGTGACATACTCGCAGGAAGAGTTGCCGACAAACTCGTTAAACGTGGGGCCGAGAAGCTTGCGAAGGCTGTCGTCGGTGTCGCGACCCAGCGCCATGGTCGTGACCTGCCGTTGATACAACGAGGCGTCCACGAGCAAATACGAGACGATCAGCAGGCCGGCAGCCATGGCGAAGCATGCGGCCCGCCAGAACTGCCAGGATCGACTCAGGACAAACGGAGTGCCGCCGCGATCCATTTCCCTTCTCCCGCGGCCAATCGTGGCCAAGGGAGCCAATTCAGAATTGTCGTCCTCAATCGCGCGAAGCACTCGTGCGACGACAAGGTCACCCAAGCCGGCTGACGGTTCGTCAGACGCCAACAACACGGGATTCAGCGCCTGCATTTCCTGCAGGTCCCGAATCTCATCCTGCACCGGAATCGGAGCATGATGGAAGGATCGAGTAAACAAGGCCGCTTCGTACTCATCGAGGATTCCGAGGGTGTCTGCCTCAGAGAGCTCGAGAAGTTCTTCCCGCGACATAAGATGGGGATTCTGCATCGTCATTTGTCCTCAGGCCTAACCCGGTCCCCACACCGGATTGAGCTTGCCTCACGGGATGCTATTCGGCTCCAGTGGGCGGTTCGGTTCCTTGGAATCCACACCATTACGAAAAACAAACGCTACATTGCCTGTTCGGATTTGATTCGGTCCCTGAGTCGCAGCAGGCCTCGGCTCAGAGCGGATTTGACAGTTCCCAGGGGGGCTTCCAATTGCTCGCTGACCTCGCGCAGGGTAAGGCCCTCGAAGTAGGCTTTCTCAATAACAAGTCGCTGTAACGTCGGCAGCTCCTCGAGGCGCTGCTTTAGTCGGGCTCGCGATTCGTCGTCGAGCGTCGGCTGCGACGGCTGATTGTCGCGATCGGTCCGCGGGTCCTGGCGGGATTCTTCGTCTAGTAGACTGGTGGTCGGCCTTGAGGTCTTCCGCCTGAGCGCATCGATCAAATAACGCCGAGCGATCAGCATGACCCATGTCACAAGCTTGGCTCGGCGTGGATCAAACCTGTCAGCGGACCGCCAGAGTCGGACAAAGATCTCCTGCACCGCGTCTTCAGCCTCGGCCCTGGACGAAAGCACCTGTCGGGCCGACTTGAAAACGAGAGTTCCAAATCGATCGTAGAGGGACCGGATTGCCTGCTCATCGCCGGCAGCTATTCGCTGCATGAGCATCCAATCGTCATGGCTGGTGTCAGTCACCGCAGTCGCCTGGCCAACCCCAATGGAATCGGCAGTCGTGATAAAGGTCTGATTCGAAGTTTCTATCGCCACTTTGCGCTGTGGGAAACAGGACCGTCTGATCGTATTTCGTTTGGATTATACCAGATCTTGGATGTCCGGAAAAGAATTCTCACACGAAAAGTTCTCAAACCGCTGTCGTCGGGGTAACATTGACTACGTGCTCCGAGGCGACTTGGAGGCGTGATCGGTACTCGTCAGTGGGGACGAGGCTTGAGCAAAAACACCCAGATTCGATCGATGTCTGAAGTCCTTGCCGTTTCGAACGGCGAAAGGAGTCCCCGCCGCAATGGCTGGTCGACGCATCGGCACGGGTTTAGTCTGATTGAACTACTTGTTGTGTTGGGGGTCGTGACGTTGCTCACGGGTTTGCTGATGCCGGCGATTCGCAGCGCTCGAGAGAGCGCATCTCGAATGATGTGTGCGTCCAACCAGCGACAGATTGGCGCGGGAATCACCATCTGGGCAACGGAGCATCTTGATCGACTTCCTCCGAGCTATTACGGAAGCGTGGATGTGGCCAATCCGCAGGAGATGATGGCGGCCACGTTGGGGCCTGACGTTGACGGCGTC
Organism: uncultured Isosphaeraceae bacterium; assembly: GCA_964407695.1. GTDB lineage: Bacteria > Planctomycetota > Phycisphaerae > Phycisphaerales > SM1A02 > CAYOWQ01. The sequence continues at coordinate 82,487 of CAYOWQ010000003.1, forward strand.
AAGCAATGGGAAGGCTTGGGCTGGTTGCTGCATTGGCATTGCATCGACTCGCCACGATGCCTGTATTGCCCGAGTTGTCGTGGCGACCACCCGTATGAGCGATACGGGGACCAATTGCACTGGGGCGCGTCCGAGCAGATCTACACCAATTATCACTACTCGGGCGACTATGACGCCAAGGGTGACCGGATCCGAACGATCGCGAACTCTTCGGAGGAAGTGCTGACCACCGACGGCCTGCGGACCAGTCGAGATTTCAACCACGTGGTTGGCGCCAATGTGCTTCACGGCGACTGCTCGGTCATCTGGTATCAGGACTCGACGCAGCAGGTGACGAAGACGCTGCCGAACGGCATTCTCAACAAGCAGGATCAAGAGAAGGTCTACGGTGAGATCTGGAACATCCTGTATTCCATGAAATAAGCCGGCGCCGGCACACGGGTGGTCGGTGGCGCGGGGCACTTCTGTGGTGAAGGCCTGACTTGCCGGATACACTCGCAGAGTGAGAATTCAACGGGTTGCAGTTACCGGTTGCGCGGGGTTCATTGGATCGCATTTCGTCCGTCGGATCCTCACGCGGCCGGATGTGACGGTCCTCGGGATCGACAATTTTGACCCAATGTACAACCGGGCGTTGAAGATCGAAAACGTGAGCACTTTCCCGACGGATCGCTTCAGAATGATCGAAGCCGACATCGTGCAACGATCCGGCATGGCAGGGATTTTCGAGAGTTTTCGTCCAGACCTGGTGGTCCATTTCGCCGCCTTGGCGGGGGTTAGGCCCAGCATTCAAAATCCGGAACGATACGCCTCGGTCAATATCGATGGGCTCGTCAGTGTGCTGGATGCCGCGCGTGCGGCGAAGTGCCGCAACGTCGTTTTCGCATCAAGTTCATCGGTCTACGGAAACGCTTCGCGTGTGCCGTTCAGCGAAGAGGATCGAGCCGATGAACCGATCAGCCCCTACGCCGCCACGAAGCGAGCGGGGGAGCTCCTCTGTCATACATATTCTCACCTCTTCGGGCTTCGAATTGCCTCGCTTCGATTCTTTACGGTCTTTGGTCCAGCGCAGCGACCGGACCTTGCCATCATGATGTTCATGTCGCGAATCGCTCGGGGCCAGTCGATCCAGATGTTTGGTGACGGCAGCAGCAGCCGCGACTACACCTACGTGGATGACATCATCGACGGTGTGCTGGCCTCGGCCGACATGGTGTCTGAACCCGGTGCGGCTTTCCATCGGGTGTTCAACCTTGGCGGATCGCAGCCGGTGACCCTTGCTGAGATGATCACCGCCATTGAGCGGGTCGTTGGGAAGCGAGCTGTCGTCGAACAGGTTGAGATGCGGCCAGGTGATGTCGAGCGCACCTTCGCAGATCTCACACGATCGACCTCAGAGCTTGGGTATCGGCCGCGAGTGTCGTTTGAAGAGGGCGTGGAGCGACAATGGTCGTGGCTGCGCCGGCGACTTGAGAGCCCCATGGTTCTGCACAATCAGTCTTGAGTGGGGCGATCGGGCTTTGGGGCGGCCGGTCGAGGGGCGAGAACAATCTCTTGTGCGAGATGACCGCCCAGCTTCAAGTCGACCATGCGATAGTCGATGATGTCGGCCGAATGCCGAACCAGGGCCTGGTCGATTCGCCAGAGTGGAGCCGATCGCGGAAACGAACCCGACCATCCATGGCCGGCGTCAGCGAATGCATCCGTGAATCCGGGAAACGCCAGGCGCAATGAAGCTGAGTTGGGCGTCGTGTTGAAATCTCCAATGATGAGATCAACTTCAAGATCCGGATACCTTGCCAACACACTCTTGATGTTCTCGGCCGTCTCCCATCTGGAGGTCTGAAGCGCGCTGGGGAGATCAATCATGAGGATGCTCAGCGCGGATGCGTTGGTTCGAACCCGCAGAAGTCCCAGTTCAAACGGGCCGCCCTCTCCGGTCAGGCTGCGCGCCTCGATCACCTCAAGCGTCGTGAGCACGGCAAAATCACCGATGCGCAGGACTGTCCAGCCGGATTCGGACCAGCGGAGGCCTCGATTGCGGAGGAGCAGCCGACCGGGGTTCGAAAGGATCGTAATCGGTGCGATTGCATTGTTGATTGCATCCCAATGCGCTTCGGCCGCCGGTTCCCCGATCCATCGAAGATTCCAATGAAGGACTCGTACGGAGCCCGAAGGATCAATTGGATTGACACGCGCAAGGAACCGGTGATCGAAGAACGCTGAGAATCCGATGAGGAGGATTGTTGTTGCAATCCACACCCAGGGCCGGCGGATCACTGCAAACGACACCGCCAATCCGACGAAGGAAGCGCACACGGCGATGATCGACGGGATCCACGCCAGCCATTGGGTCACCAACGTTCGATCCGAGATGGCCAGCCCGATGATCCAGCCGATGACAGTGAGCGCCATCATGGCGCGAATGAGATGCGCCACGACCCTCCCCATTCGATGTCGCCCCGAGGTCGTTCGTGCCTCCTCGTCGTTCTTCATGGGCAAGTCAAGTTGCGTGCCCTAGCCCCGACGGGATTTCGAGGAACTCAACTCGGCAGCCCACCGATTCGCTGATCCTGTTGCATTCGATTTGGCGGCCGCAACCGCCGACTTGTTTGCATCGACAATCTGTTTCAAGGTCGGCCGATCCAGCATCGAGGGGTGTCCCTGCCATCGGACCACCCAGTCACTGCTGATCACCACGACATGGGGAATTCCGTTGATGCTGAACGCCTTCTTCATGCTTCCTGACGTGTCGGTCGCGACACAGTATCGGAAGGCTGAAGGGGCGAGATTATTGTCTGAAAGTCCCTTCTTCACCTGAGATTCGCTCTCATCAGTCAGGCCGACCACGCAGACATCATCAAGAAACGCATCCGACAACTCGTTCATATGCGGAATCATGGCTCGACACGGACCGCACGAGGTCGCCCAGAAGTCAATGATCACGACCTTGCCGGTTGCGTTGGGTTGGGGCGAAAGCCACTGAATTTTTCCCAGATCGGGGGCCCGCTTTCCGCGAAAGTCCGGCGTGGATGTTGGGGTATCGAACGTGGGGAACGCCACCGATTTCACATCGTTGGCCTCTGCATCAGGGCGCTTCCTCGGTGTTGCTGCGGCGTCATAGGGCTCTTCAATCAGCTTCTGCACGGCCAGTCTCAAGCCCTTTTCGTTGAGTCCTGCGTAGCGAACAGCGCCGCTCTTGTCGAGAACGAAGTTGACCGGTCTTTTGAATGCACCAAGCTGGTCGCAATATTCACCATTGGAATCCACGATCACGGGGACCGATTGAGGCTTCTGCTCCAGAAAGGCTGCGGCGTTTTCGGCCCCTTCCGGAGTGTGCACCGCGAGGACTCGAACATCCGGTGCATCCTGGAACAGCTGCGCGATCTTGGCCGGCCAGCGCCTTCCAGCGGAGTTCTTGGAGGACCACGTCTGAAGGACCACCACCTTTCCCTTCAGGCTCGAGAGCGGCGTTGCCTCGGATCCGATCCAATGAAGTGAGGGCGTGAATTCCGGTGCGGCGAAGCCCAAGGTTCGATAAAGCGCAGATCGATCTTCGCCATCGAGCTTCTCGAGCCACCTCGACTCGTCCCCGTCCGCGCCGGCGCGGGAGGGAGAACCGGAATCCGGCGATGACCCCCAGACCACGGGCGGGCAAGCCAATGGAAACATGACGGCGAAAGCCAGTGTTGCTGATTTGATCATGGGAGTCCTGATGGGGAGGGGCGAATGTCCACAAGTATCGACGGACGACCCTCGTCGGACAACCCCAATCATCGCAATTCGAGAACTTCGCCCTGATCCAGCCCCTCCTAGTGAACCAGCACGCTGTCTCCCGGCGACAGAAGGACTTCAATGACATTCAGGGTCTCGTCGCCCGAGGGTGTGCGGGGAAGCCAGATATTGTCGTTCCCATGCAACATCGGTCGGCGCAGAAACTCCACAACGCCATCCGAGAGAAGAACATTCTGTCCGCGGCCGTCGTGATTGGCCGTGGAACGGTTCAGCGAAACGGGCCGGCCGGCTCGAACCGCATCAATTACCGGATTTCGATCTCCCAGGATCGCAACCACCGGACCCGTCCCGAAAGCGACGCGCCGGGAAGCCGTCTGCATTTGATGGCTGAATGCCGGACCGTCAGCGTCGTGACCCGGGCAGTTGATATGGCCATGATCGCAATAGCCCAGTTGGGCCAGCAGGTCGAGCGGATTGTCCTGCACCTCCGCGTTATGCCACGAGAACATGTTGGGAAGCCCTGCCGTCATGGGAAGACTGCCGTGGAAGTCGTTCGCATAGGTCTGCATGGCGCCGCCGGCAATGCGAAGATTGTTCGCGCATGCCGTCTCGATCGAGTTTCGACGAACCTGATGAAGCAGGGGAATCGTGATACCGACGGCCACGAGAATGACGGCCGCAACAGTGATCAGGTCTGAAATTCGGAATCTCCGGCCCCGGATCATGTCGTTGGGTGAAGGGGACATCCGCAATCGAACGGCGGACTCCTGCTCGTATCGATTGACGCGGGCCAAGGTCGCATGGACGAGCACATCCTCTGCATCGGAGGCCGGGTAGTCACTGAGCAATCTGAAACATGAGGCTGCGGCGGTCGTCCGCGGGCAATCCGCATTCTCAAAGCCCTGGGCAATCAGCCGGTCAATGGCCGCCTCATCATCGGGACAAAGCCGCCACGGCTCTTCACCGCCAGGGACATCGAACCGGTCGTTCGTCTCCGTCATTCATCTGCTCCGAACTTGGATCGTGACGCCTTCCAGGCTGCGGCAAAATTTGCCACGGCGGCATGCAGGCGACTCTTCACTGTACCGAGCGGGATCTCCAGAAGTTCGGCGATTTGGCCGTAACTCATGCGCTGAAAATAGGAAAGCAGCAAAATTTCCCGGTAATGGGCCGGCATATTGTCTACAACGTGCTTGACGAGGCGGCTTCGCTCCGCATCAGCCATCGGGGCTCCGGGGTCCGGCAGGTCGGCCTGAAGGAGGTCGACCATCGAAATGCTGTCTTGATCGCCGGCCACCGGGGATGAAAGCGACACCGGTGTTCGGCGAATGTTCTTGCGATAATAATCCCGGGCCTTGTTGACCGCGATCGTGAACAGCCACGGTTTGAATCGCCGCGTGGGATCGAAGGATTGGGCCGAGGTGTGAATCTGGAGGAAGGTGTCCTGAAACACGTCTTCCGCGGCAGTCCTGGACCCGAGCAGGCGGACAAGGAAGTGGTAGAGCTCCTGCCGATACCTCTCGACAAGGGTCTGAAACGCGCGTGGGTCTCCGTTCAGATGAGACGTGACCAAGGCTTCGTCAGTAGTTGGATCCACGAAAGAGTCCAGAGGGTGTCGCGGAATCGAAGTCGCAGACACCGCTTGCGCGCGTCCTGGGCGAAGTGTACTCGCACGTACGCCGAACGGGAACATCGCCGCAGGTGTGATGGGCAGAGCGGTCACGACCGTGTTACGGCCGCAAGCCGCGTCGGGATCGCGCGAATTTCCTGATCTTCTGGGATTGGCGGTTGATCAGCGGGCAAAACGGAGTGGAGGTGCCCGAAATGAGGGATTGGTATACGATATCGACCCTTGAGACCGGAGCCCCTGGTCCCGTAACTCGAATTCTGGAGTCGCCCGCCGAGATGGCTGTACCTCTTTCCCAGATGTGGACTGTCGCGAGCTATGTCATCTCGCAGCGCCTTCAGGGACGCACACGGTATCCACTTGTGTTGATGCTTGAGCCGCTCTTCCGGTGCAACCTGGCCTGTGCCGGATGCGGGAAGATTCAGTATCCGCCCCACATCCTGAAGAAGCAATTGTCTGTGGACCAGTGCCTCGAAGCCGTCGACGAGTGTGGGGCCCCGATGGTAAGCATTCCGGGCGGCGAACCGCTGTTACACCCGCAGATCGGCGAAATCGTCAAGGCCCTCGTTGCCAGAAAGAAGTACATCTATCTCTGCACCAACGCCCTACTCCTGAAGGAGAAGCTCGACGAAGGCCTGTTCACGCCGAGCAAGTACCTGACCTTCAGTGTGCACATGGACGGTCAGGAAGAGCACCACGATTTCGCGGTCTGTCGCGAGGGGACGTATGAGAAGGCGATTGTGGCCATCCGGCAGGCGGTCGAGATGGGTTTCCGGGTCACGACCAATACGACATTGTTTGATGGCGCGGATCCGAACAGCGTGCGCCAGTTCTTTGATGAGATGATGGAGGTGGGCGTCGAAGGAATGATGGTGAGCCCGGGATATGCCTACGAAAAAGCTCCGGATCAAAAGAGCTTTCTTCGAAAGAAGGATTCCACGAACCAGCTCTTCGAAATGATTCTTTCGAATCGCAAGGACGGCAAGCGAGCCTGGAGGTTCAACCAGAGCCCGCTGTTCCTCGAATTCCTCATGGGCAAGCGAGAGTACGACTGCACACCATGGGGAAGCCCCTGCTACAACATTTTCGGGTGGCAGAAACCGTGTTATCTGCTTCAGGAAGGGTATGCCGACTCCTTCGACGAATTGATGACCGATACTGATTGGGACGGCTACGGCCATGGATCCGGCAACCCGAAGTGTTCAAACTGCATGGTGCATTGCGGCTTTGAGCCGTCGGCGGTCAACCACACCTTTAGCGGCTTTCGAGGAATGTGGGCCACGGTGAAGGCCATGCTGTTCAACACGTACGCAAATCCCGGCGCCAAGCGACGCCTCGGTGAGGAGGCGAAGAAGCCTCATGGTCCCATGGTGCAGATCGTGCAATTGGGTCTCGCGGGCGATCTGGCCAAAGGCGCTGCCTGAACCGGCGTTCCTGCCACGCGGAACAATCGGGCCTTCAGCAGATGGAGTCACTCCCTGTGTCTTCGAGACAGTCGTCTGGGGCCTCGCCGTTGGGTTCGGTCTTGGCCGTGTCGTTCCTGGGGTCGCTCGGAACGAGCGTCTTCTGGAATGGGCTTTCGTTCATCGCCAAGCATCAATACGGCTACTCGGAACGGGCCACGCTGCTGCTCTACTTTGTGACCGGCGTGCTGTACGTTCTCGTGGCCGCGACCTCCGGGCGAATCACGCAGGCGTTGGGGCGGAAGCTTTCACCCCGCGGAATCCTGATGCTGATTTGCGGCGTCATGGGAGCCGTCTGTTCGCTCGTTCTCCTTGAATCACATTCAGCGTTCTGGATCGTGGCCTGTGTGAACAGCGTGGCGGCGGCCCTGCTCTGGCCGATCCTGGAGTCTTTCGTCACCGCCGGACGCCATGGCCAGGCCATGCGATCAGCGCTTGGCTGGTGGAATCTGACGTGGACCGGAGCGGTTGCGGTAGCGCTGCTGGGAATGGCTCCGCTGGTGGATGCCGGGTATTCGAAGGCGGCGATTCTGGCACTCTGCCCGGTCTATGGCATTGCGGTCTTGACGCTCCTTGGGCTGCCCAGGTACCCGGCGGAGCACGGATCGGTCCGAAGCGACAGCGATCCGCGAGGCGAGTATCCGCTGCTGCTTCACTGCGCCAGAGTGTTGTTGCCGACCAGCTACCTGCTCGTCGGAACGCTCTCGCCCGTGATGCCGTATCTCCTTAGGAAACTTGAACTCGATCCGAGCCAGGAGACCCCCATGGCGGCGATCTGGACGCTGACGCGCATCGTCTCCATCTTCGCCCTGTGGAGGCTGGCGTTCTGGCATGGCCGGTGGGGGACGCTTCTCGTCGGCGGATGCGCCCTGGCAATTGGATTCAGCGTTGCGGTCCTGGCCCCGAGTGCCGGAGTAATGATCGCGGGCCTCGCGGTCTTCGGACTGGGTTCTGGGATTGTCTACTTTGCGGCCATCTATTATGCCATGACGGTAGGGGAGGCAGAGGTGCAGGCTGGCGGCACGCATGAAGCGCTCATCGGCATGGGCTATGCGATCGGGCCGTTATGCGCCGTCATGGGCGGCATCCTCGCATCCTCCGGCCCCGGCGGCTTCAGCGGCGATGCGGTGACCTTGGCGATCGTTCTCGGCCTGATGGCTTTTGCCGTCATTCCCGCGATGCAGCCCTATCGGCGAGCGATCCACCAGCGGCGTCAGCGCTCGACGTCGAGCCAGTCAACCTGATCCACTGAGGGGTCAAGCAAGGCGACGGTATACCGCGGGGCCCGGTGAAGCGCACCGGGATTGATGACCCGGGTTCGACCGACGCGATCATCGCGGACCTGATGCGTGTGACCGTGAAGCAGATAATCCGGCTGAGACTGCAACGCCTCAAGCAGTTGCCGTTCAAGGTGGCCGTGCGTGAAGCAGATTCGCTTGTCGCCCGCCGCGAATTCGCCGAGCGGGTGGTCCACCCGCAGTCCGAGGTGCCGGGCACAGCGATCGAGGGTGGAAACATCATCGCAATTCCCGAAGACGACTCGAGCGTTCAATCCGGCAAGAAGATCAAGAATCCGCTCGTTGTCGAGATCGCCGAGGTGGATGAAAAGGTCTGCGCCGGCGTTTTCGAGTGCGTCAATCGCCCGCCTGGCGACGGAATGACTTCCATGGGTGTCGGAGAGAATGCCGATGCGCATGACCGGCGAGTCTAGACCCATGGCGTTGAGGCCGTCGGACGAACCGGCTACTCTTGCATCTTTAGCTTGCGAGCCCTTCATGACCACAACCGTTCGCACCCGTTTCGCCCCCAGCCCGTCCGGCCATCTTCATGTCGGCGGGGCAAGAACCGCCATGTTCAATTGGGCGTATGCGCGCGGTCGGGGCGGCTCATTCATTCTTCGAATCGAAGACACCGATCAGAAGCGATCATCTGATGCGGCATCACTCGGTTTTCTGAAGGATCTCCATTGGCTGGGCATTCTCTGGGATGAAGGACCGACGTTCGAAGGCCCCACCGGCAGTGACGAACATGTGTCAGCGGGCGGCGGCCGATTCGGATCGTATTTTCAGTCGGAACGGCTCGAGATCTATGACCGCTTCCTCCGACAGTTGCTCGACCAGGGGAAGGCGTACTACGCATTCGACACCCCGGAACAACTCGCCGCAGCGCGTGACGAGGCCAGGAAACGCAATGTCCCGTTTCGCTACGACCGCACGGCCGCCACCTCGCTGACGAAGGAGACCATCGCAGCCTACCTCGCCGAAGGGCGGCCCGCGGTGATTCGAATCAAGGCGCCGGCAGGGCCCATTACGATTCACGACGAGGTGCTCGGCGATGCCACGCTGCCCGACGGAGAGGTGGACGATTTTGTGATTCGGAAGGCCGACGGGTTTCCCACGTACCACTTTGCAGTGGTTGTGGATGATCAACTCATGGAGGTCACGCACGTTCTGAGAGCGCAGGAGCATTTCAACAATACTGCCAAACACATGGTGCTTCAGGATGCGCTCGGATTCCGACGGCCCATCTACGCCCACCTGCCGATCATCTGCAATCCTGACAATTCGAAGATGAGCAAGCGAGACAAAGACAAGGTCTTGCGGGCCACGATTCGAGAGCGCGGCCTGGCATCTCCTCCGGAAGGCACGGTATCGCAGGAGACGTTTGATGCCTGGATGAAAGACAAGAACATCCAGTTGGACCTCGACGACGCCATTCACATGGGTGAAGCGCTCGACGTCGCCCTTCCGGAGATCAACGTCGATGACTTTCGACGGTCCGGGTATCTGCCGGAAGTCCTCTGCAACTTCCTCGCGCTGAACGGATGGTCTCCCGGAAACGACGTGGAGAAGTTTGATATGGACTTCCTGCGCAAGACCTTTGACCTCAATCGCGTGGTCAAGACACCGGCGAAATTCGATCGCGCCAAGTTGCTCGCCTTTAACCTCGACGCCATTCAAGCCATGCCGCGAGACACCTTCATTGATCGATGCCGCAGGCATGGGCTTCTATATCACCCGGAATTCATCTCAAGATTGAGCGAAGACCAGTTTGTCATGCTCGCCAACGCGAGTCACGAGCGATCCAAGACCCTCGACGACATGTTCCGCAGCAATCGCTTTCTCATGCTGCCGGATACGGAGCTCGTCTACGAGGATTCCAAGAACGTCCGCAAGGCTCTGACCGGCGGTGAGCCTACCGGACTGGCGCATCTCGAAACTCTGTTGCCAAGGCTTGAAGACTGCAAGGATTGGTCGGCCACGGCGGTTGAGGCCATCGTGGCCGATTACGTCGGCGCTCATGCCGAAGGCAATCTTGGAAAGGTCGCCCAGCCGCTTCGAATTGCAATCAGCGGCGGGACGGTAAGCCCGCCGATCTTCGATACGTTGGCCATCCTCGGAAAGGATTCGGTCATCGCCCGAGTGAAGCGATGCCTGTTCGTCTTCCGGGCTGTGGCGAGCAGCGCCTGATCAGACCGAACCTGACCAGAGCGCGTAGATCCACGCCGCGACGTGCAGAGCGACGATCAGCCAGAAGACGGCGACATATGCCAGTTTCGCTCGCTTGTGCTTGAAGATTGACTGACCGAGCAGGCTCCCGGGCCAGCCGCCGATCAGCTCCAGAAGATGAAGTGATCGTTCGCGGATTCTCCGCGTTCCTCGGGATGCCGCCCGTTTATCGAGGCCGAAGGCGACAAATGTCACGAGGCTGGCCGCGGCGTATCCAATCAGGATCCAGCGAATCATGGCATGTCCCCCAACAAGGGCTCATCGCGGACACTCCGTTGAGCGGCCAAGATCGCCGCCACAACAATGAGTCCGCCTCCAACCCATTGCACTGCGTTGAGCCGTTCATGCAGATACAACATTCCGACAACAGCCGTGGTCAGCGGTTCGACAGTCGCCAGAGTGCTCGTTCGCACCGGCCCGATGAGCGCCAAGCCTCCAAGAATTGCAGTAATGGCGAAGAACGTCGACGGGATGGCCAGCCCCGTGACACCCCACCAGCCCTGCGATGAGAAAGCGAATGAGTCGCCACGAAGGAATACCATGAGTCCCAGCACCGCCGTTGCGGACAGGATCACCACTGTCGCGGCGGGAACTGCACCGGCTCTTCGGGTGAATGTCCCTCCAATCAGGATGTATATGGAGTAGACAAACGCCGTCCCGAGGCCCAGCAACACGCCGACGAGCGGTCGTTGATTCGGGTCCGCCTGCGAATCGCTCGAGAGTTGAGGGTAAATGACCATCGCCATCCCGGCCATCGCGATGGCCACCGCCAGGCCGCGTTTCCAGGTTGGACGCTCATGGCCGGATAGCCACACCGTCAGCGTAACCATCGCCGGATAGAGATAGAGCAGCAGCGACACCATCCCACTCGGGATGTGCCGCAGGGCATGGAAGAAGAACGTGCTTTCGCAGACATAGAGAACTGCTCCCATTCCGACCAGGGCAAGCAGTGTTCGGCCGCGTGGCCAGGACCTGCGAGTGACGAGCATCCAGGCCGCAAGGGCAACACCGGCGATTCCAAATCGAAAGAGAAGAGCCAGTTCCGGAGACATCCCGGCCTCCTCGGTCCAGCGCCCGAAGAGGCCCATCAGACCGAAGGCGACCGAGCCTCCCACCACCAGAAGTACGCCGAGGGCGGAACGACTCACGGGTCAGAGTACGGCGGGCGTGATGACACCGCGACATTCGCCAAAACTGATGCGTGGAGCGCCCTTCTTGGAGCACGAGGCACGAAGAATCACCTCATCGCCGTCCTCAAGGAACTTGCGTTTGGTGCCATCGGGCAATTCAATCGGGTTTTCTCCCCGCCACGTGCGCTCGAGCAGGCAGCCTCGTGAAGCCTCAGCCTTGCCGGAGATGGTTCCGGTGGCAAGAAGGTCCATCGGTCTCAGATTGCAGCCGGTCGACGTGTGATGAGCAACCATCTGGCTCATGGTCCAGTAGAGATCCTTGAAGTTGGCCTCCGAGACGACAAACGGCGGAATGCCTTTCTCTCGCATGGTTGCGGATGAGATCGATGCCACGAGGTCGATATCGATCAGGAAATCATCGCCGGCGACAAGATAATCGAGCAGCTTGGGGTCGCTCTTGGCTCGCTTCGGCGGGCCGACAAAGTAGGGCTCGAGAGCCTCCAGCGTGACGATCCATGGGCTGATTGTGGTGGCGAAATTTTTGGCATTGAAGGGGCCAAGGGGCTGGTATTCCCATCGCTGAATGTCTCGGGCAGACCAATCATTCACAATCACCATGCCGAAGATATGGTTCTTCGCGTCATCGACAGTGATGCGCTCGCCCAGGGCATTGCCCGGCCCGATCAGGAAGCCCATCTCAAATTCGTAGTCAAGACTCTTCGAGGGCCCGAACTCAGTCGGACCGTCGTCCTTCGCGCACGTTTGACCGCAGGGACGGCGAATCGGCGTGCCGCTCATGACGATGGAACTCGCCCGCCCGTGGTATCCCACCGGCAGATTCTTCCAATTGGGCATCAATGGCTTGTCCGGCCGAAACATGCTTCCGACGTTGGTGGCATGGTGTTCCGACGCATAGAAGTCGGTGTAATCCCCGATCGAGGTGGGGCAGACCAGTTCGGCTCGATCCATCTCGATAAACATGCGCTTTCGCCAGCGATTCGAATCTCTCAGGGCGGGGGTGTCGGCATGGAGCAGCGTGATGAGGCACTTGCGCGTCAGAGACCACGCCTCGTGGCCCAGCGACAGGAGATCATTGAACGCCGGTTTACACAGCGCATCCAGGGCTGCATCGTCGAGGTCGTCAAGAAACCCCTCTTCGGCGCACTTCTTCAGTTCAAGAATCTGATCCCCAATGCCCACCCCCAAACGAGGCGACTCACCGGATCCCGTCCGCCGAAACAGGCAATAGGGCAGATTCAGCAGTGGAAAATCCGAGTTCGACGCGTTGGCGGACTCGATCCACGAGTTCATTGATTGTTCTGATCGGGTCATGCAGTCGGAGCGGTTTCGAGCAGGCCAAGCGACCGCAGATCCTCGAGCGGTTCGTCAAAAGAACACGAACCGAAGGCATGCGCGAATCGCTGTCGGGAATTCAGAATCTGGCGATGGTCCAGCGAATGCTGTCGCCAGGTCACGGATGTCTCCCCGAAACGAAAAGCGGAGGCCTCGCGCTCCTCAAGCAGGGCCACGAGCTCTGCTTCATTCGCGCCGGCGTCGCGCTCGATGAATGCAATGGTGGCAGCGAGGAACACGTTCAAATGGCCGAATTCGTCGCAGCCCACGGCCGCGTTGACATGGCGGAGCGGGTGGTGCAATCCCGCGGTGGCCTTGAAAGGCACGTCTGACGCGGCACAGGCCGCAATAAACCTCGCCAGATCCGCGGGGCTTGGATAGGCCCTGGGCGTCAGCCCGCCGGTGCGGACCTTGGCGCCCGCATCGGATCCTGCAAGGGACGTAATTAATCCGCGTGGATCGGATTCCACGGGCAACTCGACATAGGGAAAGAGGTGGTCAGGGAGCGCGTCAAGGAGTCGGTCGATCTGTGCCGGGGCGTTTGCTGCAACCTCGACCGTGTCGATATGTGCTGAGCCGTGCCGGGAACTCAGCCGCGGGTCGGCGTGGTCTGTGTTGAATTTTTCGATTCGCTCGAGTTCCAACTCGAATTTGTTCTCAGCGACGGGGGAGAGAAGGGCACTGATCGGCCAGGCGTCATCTGCCCGGCTGGGAAGAAACGAAACAGCCGACCGCTCAAATTCATCCAATCGAGAAACCGGAACAATCAGGCGTCCCAGCATCCACCGGTCATCGCCGGTGCGATAGGCGCTGTAGTTGGCGACGGTGGGGGCCATGTCCAATTTCGCGGGAGGAAACAGCCCCGCGTAGTCGAGAATGCCGCCCATTAGGGCTTGAACGATCCGCATGTACACGATCTCCAGGGAGCCATTGTATCGCGTTCGGCTCAGGGGCAAGTCGATTGCTGGAGGCGTATACTCTTCACGGATGCGGGTGTAATTCAGTGGCAGAATGTCAGCTTCCCAAGCTGAACGTCGCCGGTTCGAATCCGGTCACCCGCTTTCTTCGGTTCGCCACTGACCTAGGCGATCCCGATCACCATGGCCCCGTTGGCCTTCTTCGCGCGATCAAACAAATCCGGCCGGTGGAGTTGCCCGTTCGACAGGATCATCAGCTCAACGCCGTCCTTCTCGCCGAGACCCCACATCGCGACCCGCCGCTCCCCTCGCTCAATCTGGCCAACGAGCGCATGCAGTGACTGTTGATCACCGATGGCCCCAATGGACGCTTCCGCCGGAGTGGCATTCTTTCCACGCCACAGGACAGCACGACCCGTCTTGAGCCGTTCGATGCCCCAACGGCACACCACGCGATCCACATCATCGTTGCCTGTCCACGCGAGAACCCACCCAATATCGGGCGTTAGGACGTCATCTTCGAGCCACCACATATCGGTGGCGTCGCCGTGAAACGCTTCAAGTCCCGCCTCGGTGGCCGCCGCAATGCGCGACGGGTTGATATCCACGAGTTTCACTTCGATTTTGTGGTGCTTCAGGACCTGGGCGAATTGTCGGCCCAATGCATGGGCACCGATGACCAGCACGCCGCTGGGGAGCCCGCGATGGACTCCAAGCAACCGTGCGAGAGGCAGTGCGCCGACGCCCGCGATGGTCACCGTCACCACGATGACTCGGAAAATTGTCTCCTGAAGTAGCAGGCCCTCGACCTCCAAACCCGCCAGGGCTGCGGAGGCCGAATCAGGCTCTGTGCCGGCGACGTTGATAAGAGCCTTCGCGGCAAGAGTCGCAACCGACGCCGCCACGATTCCTCGCGGCGCTGTCAGCGAGGCGAAGAGCCTCTCACGCATCGTCAGTCGCGATCCCAGCGTTCCGGCCAGCACGCAGAGCGGGCGAACCACAAGGACGAGGCCGCCAACGAAAAGTGCATCGCGGGTGCCAACATCAATCAGACGGTCAAAGTCAAGCTGCGAAACCAACAGGATGAAGAGCGCCCCCACGAGAATGACCGAAATCCCCTCGTGAAACTGTCGCATCTCGCTCGCTCCGGCGATCTTCGCGTTCGCCACGATAACTGCACACACCGTCACCGCCACAAGACCTGATTCCGGGGCGGCCCACTCTCCGAAGCCCACCGCCAGGGTGCAGGCCGCCATGGTCGTGAGGTTCAGCTGCATCGATGCCATCCGGCGGCCAGGAGCTGAACGGAGGACCAGCCACGCCGCCGCCCCAACCACCGCACCGACAACGGCCCCACCTACAAGGGGCCAGGAATATCGAATGATGTTCGATCCGACGGATTCCACCGGTTCACCCTGAACAAGGGCCAACGTGAGATCAAGCATCGAGACGGCCGCGATGACACCGATCGGGTCGATCAGTACCGCTTCCGCGCCAAGGGCGGTATGAAGGTTCGGCGTTAGGCGGACTCGCCGAAGGATTGGCTGGATGACCGTTGGCCCCGTCACCATCAAAATACTGCCGAGGAGCAGGGAGACGCTCCAACTCAGCCCAAGGATGTAATGGGCAAGCACGGCCGTTGACGCCCATCCCGTCAGGGCACCGACGGTCAACAGCCCCCACACCGCCCGCGGAGTCTTGCGGAGTTCATTCCTGTTTAGATGAAGCCCACCCTCAAAGATGAGAATTCCGATGGCCACCGTAATCAAGCCACCGAATCCGGGCCCCAGGTTGGCGCTCTCAACCAGACCGGTTTTTCCCAATCCCAGGCCCACCACGAGCAGCGGGAGTATCGCCGGGATTCCCAGTCGCATGCAGATAACGCTGACCAGCGAGCCGATTCCAAAGGCAAGAGCGAGGGATTGCGAGGCGGTTGGGTGCACTGGCCGCGATTGTACGGCCAATCTCACGGGCCCTCAGGACGCCTGATCGCAGAAGATGAAATGCTTTTTCAAGCATTCACCGGTTCTGCGACGAATTGATGCTCCGGTGTGGCGAACGGTGCTGGCCGTCCCCGTAGGGGGCGCACTATGCTCGCTGCATGCCCGAGGAGACTGACCCGATGCTTGCTTCGATGGCTGCGCAGCAACGAAGTGTCTTGCCGGTGACTCGACGGTCGCTGACGCACAAGTTTGCCATCAATGGGCATGAGGGATATCTCACGGTCGGACTCTTCGACGACGGTAGCCCGGGCGAGATCTTCATCAAGATGAGCAAGGAGGGCAGCACCCTCTCGGGTCTCATTCAGGGATTCTGTCGCGCGTTTTCGATTGCGTTGCAGTATGGCCTGCCGGTGCGTGATGCGGTCGATCGATTTCGGGGCATGCGCTTTGAGCCCATGGGGCCGACGAACAATCCGGATATTCCGGAATGCTCAAGCATTCTGGATTACGTCGCCCGGTATCTCGAAGTGAGATTTCTGAATCATTCCTGATTCACCGCTTGTTGAGCACATCGGCCAGCCGGGGCCAGTCTGACGCTTCAGCCCAGATAAATGCTCCGAATTCATTGCCCGCGCGCACCGCCTCAATGGCCCGCAGGTTGATTCCCGCTTGGGCAATGGCGTCCAGCTTGGCCACGAGGGCGCCGCCGTGATCAAGGCCATGAAGGAAGAACGTCGTTCCCTCCTCGACGTTGAGCGTTGCGCTTTGGGCAAAGTTGCGGAACTGCTCTGCGCTCTCAGGAACGCAGTAGAAGCGTGCCTCTCCGGTGCCTGAGCCATACCCCCACAGTCCGATGAGGTTGACATCGGCGGCCCGCAGCCGGGCCGCGAGCCGAGCCAACTCGCCCGGACGATCAGGAAGCGAGATTGCGAAATCCGACATCATGGTCCAGGTAGTCATATCGTCCACTGTATGAAATTCAGCCCGGCTTCGCCCGCGCCGATCCGGAATCAAAACGGGATTGGAGCCTCGAGCTCGACCTGCTCATGGATAGCTGGGTGTTCAAAATCAAGTTTCCACGCGTGCAGGCAAAGCCGATCGGTGACGTCCCGCAGCTGAGGGGTTGCATAGAGGTCGTCTCCGAGGATGGGGCAGCCGATCGATGCACAATGAACACGAAGCTGATGGGACCGCCCGGTGAGCGGTTCCAGCAGGAGTCGCGTCACTTGCAATCCTGCGATCGTGAGCTGCTCAAGCACCGTGTACCGCGTCTGACTTGGCCGGCCCTGAACCGGGTCGATGATCTGCACAGCGCTGCCCATAGCCTGTTTACGCAACGGAAGGTCGATCAGTCCCGATTGATCAACGGGCGATCCTCCGACCAGCGCGATGTAGCTCTTCCGGACCTTACGATCCTGAAACTGCACAGAAAGATGGCGATGAATGTCGGCGTCGCGTGCCATCACCATCACCCCGGAAGTATCCCGATCAAGTCGGTGAACAATGCGAGCGCCGGGATAGCGTGCCTGCACCCGGGCGGCGAGGCAATCGGCCTTTTCCGGACCGATTCCCGGCACCGAGAGGATGCCGCTCGCCTTGTCGACACCGAGAATCCAGCGATCCTCGTGCAGAATTGCAAAGCCGAGTTGCATCAGGTGATAGACTACGGCCGAACCGTACGGCAGGCGAGAAAGCCTGCGATCCATCCTCCAACTCGAGACCCAGATGAGTTCATTGCTGCTGGCCCTCTGCCTTTCTGGAATCGCCGCCGACCAACCCGCATGGGTGGAAGCCGAACGCGGGATTCTTGAACACCATGCCCAACTGACGTTTCAATCCGATTTTGTGAAGGCCGGTGAGAGCTACTTCTCTCCTGACGGGAACCGGGTGATTTTTCAGGGCGTTCACCAGCCGGAGAATGGATCGGTTCCTGACGACTTCTACGCCATGTTTGTCGCCGACGTCGTTCGGGCAGAAGGGCACGTCACTGGTCTCACCAATCTCAAGAGGCTTTCGCCGCCGGGATCGGCCAACACCTGCGGCTGGTTTCATCCTTCAGACCCCAATACGGTAATTTTTGCTTCCACGTTGACACCTCCGGTTGAGTCTGATTCGCCCGGATACCAGCGTGGAACGAGCCGATATCGCTGGGCGTTTCCGAAGGAGATGCGAATTGTTTCGTGTGAGCTGCGTACGGCCGATGGCAGCGTCGGCTCGCTGAGAGTGCTCGCCGGCGATGGCACAGCCTATCACGCCGAAGGATCAGTCGATCCCTCGGCCACGTGGCTGCTTTACTGCTCATTGGAAAGCAGCGGCGGCGATATCGTGCTGCAGCGATTGTCGGGAGGCGAACCGATCCGGCTGGTCAGCGCCTCCGGCTATGACGGTGGTCCGTTCTTTTCACCCGACGCCCGGCGCATCTGTTACCGATCCGACCGCCGGCAGAATGACCGACTGCAGCTCTTTGTGGGCGAGCTTCAGTTTGATGCCAATGGCAACCCGACCGGCCTGGCCCGGGAGTTCCAACTCACCGACGACGAGCATGTCAACTGGTGTCCCTTCTGGCATCCCGATGGCCGTCACCTGGTCTTTGCCACCAGCCGCCTTGGGCATGAGAACTATGAGGTCTTCCTGATCGACGCCGACGCGGGGACCATGGCGAAAGGCCAGAGGCCGACGAAATACGGCACCGGCCTCCGCCGAGTGACGCATGCCGACAGCGCAGACGTCCTTCCAGCGTTTTCCGCCGACGGCCGAACGATGATCTGGACTTCCAAACGAGACGACGCGAATTCTGCCCAGCTTTGGGCGGCCGATTTCGTGATGAATCTCAACGAAGCTCAGGATCTGCCTATGCCGACACCGGCGGATGCGCCCAAACGACTTACGATCGAAGATCCTGAGACCGGCGCGGTTTACGTCTATGACATGGCGACCCACAAGCTCTCCCGATACAACCCGCAGACGCACGAACTGACTGAGGTAACCGATGCCACCGAGGCCGCCCGAGTCGGCGAGCTATTCAAGCAGGGAAAGGGCACGCCGCTTACGCGTCCCTAGGATTTGCACATGGGCGATGTCTTCCGCGAGCGACGGTACCTCATTCCCTTTCGCAGCCTGCTGCTGCCCCATATTTTTACCGACACCCTGATCATTGGCGCCGGTGTGGCAGGGCTACGGGCCGCCATCGAAGCCTCCACGCACGGCGACGTCATTGTGCTGGCCAAGGACGCCTTCGATCTGTCGAGCACGGCCTGGGCCCAGGGAGGCATCGCGGCAGTCCTGACCCAGGACGACTCGTTTGAAGAGCATGTTGAAGACACGCTGAGCGCTGGAGCTGAACTGTGTGACGGTGCCGTGGTCAGGAAACTGGTGGAAGATGGGCCTTCGAGGATCGAGGAGCTAATCAGTTGGGGCATGTGCGTCGATCGGGCACGGGATGGATCAATCGAGCTTGGTCGCGAAGGCGGGCATCACCATCACAGAATCGTTCACGCCGACGGAGACGCCACAGGCCGCGAATTGGCACGGTGTCTGCTGGCTCAGGTTCGAAGACGAGAGAACATCCGGTGTTTTGATCGTTGTTTTTCGCTGGACCTGCTCTCGGCATCGGGTTCGGGCGGCCGGGGTGAGCCTCGTGTCCTTGGCGCCATTACGCACCATCCTCGCTATGGCCTTCAGATCATCTGGGCGCGCGCCACGATCCTGGCGTCGGGCGGTGCGGGGCAGGTTTATCGCGAGACCACGAATCCGCGCGTGACCACGGGTGATGGGCTGGCGATGGCGTGGCGAGCCGGGGCTGCCCTTTCTGACCTTGAATTCATGCAGTTTCATCCGACCACGCTGTATGTCGCCGGAGCGAGTCGATCATTGATCACCGAGGCTGTGCGTGGTGACGGAGCCTTCCTGGTCGATCGCCAAGGCAAGCGCTTCATGGAGAATTATCACCCGATGGCGGAATTGGCGCCTCGGGACATCGTCAGTCGAGCCATCGTGGATCACATCGTGCGAACCCGCGAGGTGTGCGTCTTCCTTGATTTACGCCATCTCGGGGCAGACCAGATCCGGTCGCGATTCCCATCGCTCGTGAAGCTCCTGAAGGCCTTTGAGCTCGATGCCTCAGAGGACCTCATACCGGTGCATCCCGCAGCACACTACACCGTGGGCGGCGTCCTGGCCGACATCGATGGACGCACGACCATTCCCGGGCTATACGTCTGCGGCGAGGCGGCGTCCAACGGCGTTCATGGCGCGAACCGCCTCGCGAGCAACAGTCTTCTCGAGGGACTTGTCTTCGGGCGTCGGGCCGGTCAGGCGTGTGAGGAGATGCGAGAATCAGCCCGCGGCCCGGCCCAGATCATCAGCGACATTCGACTTTCGGAACATGGCGAACTTGACCTGGGCGATGTACGGAGCAGCCTGCGCAGCGCCATGTGGCGAAACGTGGGAATCGAACGCACCGGGGCGAAACTTGCCGACGTTGTCGATATGTTTGATTTCTGGGGCCGGTACACCATGGATAAGATTTTCGATACGCCCGACGGATGGGAAGTTCAGAATCTGCTGACGACCGGCCTCCTTATCACCAGGGCTGCCTCGTGGCGTGAGGAAACCCGGGGGACGCATTGCCGTCTCGATTATCCCCACACGGCGACGGAATTCAGGGCTCATGCCATGTGGAGCCGGGATTCTGAGAATCCGTCGCTTCGCCCGGCCGGCGAACCGGTAAAGATCATCGGATGAGGCTGGTGCTGATCATCTTCGCAGCCATGGCCGCATCGTGTACACCGTACCGGGTTGAGTATCACACGCGGCCGCGATATTACGACCAGGCCACCGACCAGGAACTCCCGGACGAGGTCCGATTGAAGGACGGCACGGTTGTTCGGTATTCGAAGCCGAATTCGGGGGCGGTGCAGAAGACAATCGATGACGATTCCGAGCCGTTCGAGATTCGATCTGTTGCGGAAGACGGGACGATCACACTTCGCAACCTGACGCCGGATCACGTCGTCTCAAACCTGATGACCTGCATCCGCAACGAGGAATACGATGTCGTGTATCAGCAGATTCTCTCGAAGCGGGCGCGAGCGATCTATGAGCAAGACGATGGATCTGAGCAGAGCTTCGTGGAGTTCTGCAAGAAGAATCGCCGCGACATCATGGTCACGTTGAATCGAATGAGCTTTGGGTTTACGGGGCAGGATGTCTACCTGACGCCGATCGGCAACGGCATGTCGCGGGCGGGCTTCAGCCCGTCGATCTCCGAGTTGTTCGCCTTCAAGCACGTCGAATTCAGCGCTGAGGATGGTGGAATCAAGTTGTTTCGGATCTATTGATGACGTGCCGGGTGGCTCGGAACCGGGAAGAGCGCATGAAAAAGGGCCGCCCAGTGTGAGCGGCCCTTGAGATGCATTCATGCCTCAGTTGGATGATTTTGGCGACTTTCGGGAGCTCTTCTTCTCAGGTTCCGGTTCAGAATCGCTCGAGGGGGCATCGCCGGAGCTGACACCCGCACCCACCGGCTCCTCGGCCGGGGGAATCGGCTCCGACTTGAAGTAGAGGTTCTCGGCATTCTCCTGCCGCGTGACCGTAATCTTCGAGCCGGGACCGAATTCGTTCAGCAGGAGCGACTCAGCCAGCGGGTCTTCAACAAACTGGCCTATTGCCCGGCGAAGCGGGCGGGCACCGAAATCGGGGTTGTAGCCCTTGTCGATCAGGAAATCCTTGGCCTTCTGATCGAGTTCGATGTTCATGCCCTTCTCTTCGAGGCGCTTGCGAACCTTGGCCAATTCGATCTCGATGATCTGGTTCAGGTCGTCCTTCACCAGCGGCCGGAACACGATGATCTCGTCAAGTCGGTTGATGAATTCGGGTCGGAAGAACTTCTCGATCTCGCTCATCAACGTCTTCTTGATCTTGTCATAGTCCTGCACCTCTTCACGACGGCCGAAGCCGAAGCTGGAGCCGCCCTTGATCAGGTCAGCGCCGATGTTTGAGGTCATGATCAGGATCACGTTCTTGAAGTCCACGTGTCGGCCGAAGGAATCGGTCAACCGGCCCTCTTCCATGATCTGGAGGAGCATGTTGAAGACATCGGGATGAGCCTTCTCAACCTCGTCGAGGAGAACGACGGCATAGGGCCGACGGCGAATTCGCTCGGTGAGCTGGCCGCCTTCTTCGTAGCCGACGTATCCCGGAGGAGCGCCGATGAGCCGCGAGACGTTGTGCTTCTCCATGTATTCCGACATGTCGAGATACACGAGTGCATCAGGATCTCCGAACATGAATTCAGCGAGCGCCTTGGCAAGGAGCGTCTTTCCGACGCCTGACGGACCGATGAAGATGAAGGAGCCCATCGGACGCTTCGGATCCTTCAGACCCGATCGAGCCTTGCGCACCGCACGGGCGACGGCCTTGACGGCTTCGTCCTGACTAACGACCGATTTGTGCAGCTCGTTTTCGAGCTGGAGGAGTCGTTCGGTTTCTTCCTTCTTGAGGCGGGCCAGCGGCACGCCGGTCATCTTGGAGACGACCTCCGCGATCACTTCCTCGTCGACGACGCCGTCGACTTCGTTCATGCGGTCGCGCCACGCCTGCTGGATTCGCTCCTTTTCCTTCCGCAGCTTTTCAGCCTTGTCGCGGAGCTCTGCAGCGCGCTCGTAGTCGGCGTTCTTGACCGCCTCGTCCTTTTCAATCGAAAGTCGCTCAATCTGCTCTTCCAGATCTGCAAGATCCGGCGGCTTGGTCATGCTCTTGAGACGGAGCCGTGCACCGGCTTCGTCGATCACGTCGATCGACTTGTCGGGCTGGACGCGGCCGGGGATATACCGACCGGACAATTCAACCGCCGCCCGCAATGCAGCGTCGGTGATCTTCACACGGTGGTGACTGGCATACCGCTCGCGCAGACCCTTGAGAATCTCGACGGTTTGCTCGGCCGAAGGCGGCTCAACCGGAATCGGCTGGAAGCGGCGTTCGAGCGCGGCATCCTTCTCAATGTACTTGCGATACTCGTCGTAAGTGGTCGCGCCGATGCATTGAATTTCGCCGCGAGCGAGGGCCGGCTTGAGCACGTTGGATGCGTCAATCGCGCCTTCAGCGCCACCGGCTCCGACGAGGGTGTGTAACTCATCGATAAACAGAATGATGTTCTTGGCGCGTCGCACCTCGTTCATCACGGCCTTGATGCGTTCCTCGAACTGGCCGCGATACTTGGTGCCGGCGACCATCATCGCCAGATCCAGCACGACGAGACGCCGGTCGAACAGCAGATCGGGAACCTCCTGATTCACAATCTTCTGGGCGAGTCCCTCAACGATGGCGGTCTTGCCGACACCGGCTTCTCCCAAGAGCACCGGGTTGTTCTTGGTTCGGCGGCAGAGCACCTGGATCAGACGCTCGATTTCGTTGTGCCGGCCAATGACCGGATCGAGCTCGCCAAGGCGGGCGAGTTCCGTCAGGTCGCGACCGAATGAGTCGAGCGCGGGCGTCTTGCTTTTGCTTCGACGCGACGTCGGCGCTTGGCTCGATTCCGACGGGGCTGCCGGCTCCGCGGGTTCGCCGCTGGCCTCTTCGCTCTCGACACCGGCGCCGAGCAGGTTCAGCACTTCCTCGCGAACCTCTTCGAGCTTCAGGCCAAGATTCATCAGCACCTGGGCCGCGACGCCATCGTGTTCACGCAGAAGGCCGAGCAGGAGGTGCTCCGTGCCGACGTAGTTGTGGTTCAGATTGCGGGCTTCCTCGATGGCATACTCGATCACCTTCTTCGCCCGAGGAGTCTGGGGCAGCTTGCCCATGGTGACCATTTCCGGGCCGCTCTTCACCAGCTTCTCCACCTCGAGACGCACCTTGCGCAGGTCAATGTCGAGGTTCTTGAGGACGTTTGCCCCGACACCGGAGCCTTCCTTGACGAGACCGAGCAGAATGTGCTCCGTCCCGATGTATTCATGGTTAAACCGCTGCGCTTCCTGGTTGGCGAGGGCCATCACCTTGCGGGCACGGTCGGTGAGACGTTCAAACATCGGTAACTCCAGTCGTGATGCGGCCGGATCGGCCGCGGAGAAGTGCTTCCTGATGGTAGACGCTCAAGCCGGAACGTCTATGCCACCAGATTTGGAGCATGCCTCCCTGCTTTATCGGCAAGGGACGTGCCACCCTGAAGAGGGCTTCCGGTAACGTCAATACGCCCTTGGTCCGTGAATGTGCGTAGGCTTTTACATGAGATGGCTATCGGCTGTCATTCTGGCAGGTTCGGCGGCGGTGTGGTCACTTGGTGGAGAACTCGATCGACCACTCAAGATTCGGTTCCGCCTCCAAGACAGCGTTGTGATTTCGGGGGAAATGACGTCCTGGGATGAAGAGGGCTTCGACGGCTCGTTCGGAAGGCGACTTTGGATCGATCTGCAGGCCGAGGATGTCTGGAAGATCCGGCGTGACCTGATTGATCGCAAGGACGCTTCCGCATGGATATCGATCGGTCGGATTCTTCTTCAAACCAAAGGAGGGGATGACCTCGCAGAACGAGCATTCAAGCAAGCTCAGCAGATTTCGCCCGATGCCGCGGAGGCGATTGCCCAGGCGCGAGCTGATGCCGCCTCTGATATTCGAAAACGCCGCGATGCCGGCCGCACGGCAACCGATTCCCGCCTCCGTTCAGGGTCACCGGAGGAGGAGGTCTGGCCAGGCGGGCCATGGCCAGTGCTCTCTCCTGAAGAGCAGATCAAGGCTAAGGCCTCGGTCAAATCGGATGTTGAATCGTGGCTGACCGCGCTTTCGTTGAATCCCGAACCCGTGGAGAGTGACTATTTTGTCATCTACAGCGAGCAGGACCGAGGCGATTCGGTCGCGCTGGGAACAAGACTCGATGCAGCTTACCGGAAGATTGTGACGCTGCTCGGAGCAGACCCTGAGAAGAATGTGTTCTGGGGTAAAGCCGCCGTGTTGGTCGTCAAGGATCCTGACAAATATCGCGTGCTCGAGGCCACTGCATTCAACCAGTTGGTGACCTCGGACACCATCGGTCTGGCCCAGTATGTCGGACCAAAGGTGTTCCTTTCCTTCCGGATCCATGATGACCCACTGGAATTCCAGGATGCATTGATTCGCGAACTCGCCCATGGCATCCTGCATCGCCACATCTCCGCGGTCCGGCTTCCTCCGTGGGCCAACGAGGGTTTTGCAACATTCGCCGCCGCCACGTGCTCCAAGCACTCGCTCGTTGATGCCGATCGTCGAGCGCCGGCCCTGGCATACCTTCGCTCGCACCAGTCGCTGCCCCAGTTGCTCCAACGGGCCTACGACGACGAGAATTGGAAGGGTCCGGACGACTCGACCATCAATGTGGGTTACCTCGTGGTCAACCTCATGATCCGTGAGCAGCCGATGCAATTCGGTTCCTGGGTGGCTGCGGTCAAGAACGGCAAGGACTGGCTCAAGGCCATCGAGGAGGATTTTCACACCAACGTCAATCAGTTTGTTGACGTTGTCCTTCGCCACTATCGGGTAAATGACTAACCTATCGGCGTTGGATCGGTTCCCAGAGGCACCGATCGTCGTCGGTCAGATTCATGTCCAGTCCATCAGACAGCTCCAGCCCCATAGGCCTCATCGCCGGTCAGGGAAAACTCCCGCTGCTCGTGGCGGAAGGAATGAAGGCGGCAGGGCGGCGAATCATCGGCGTCGGGTTGCGCGGGCAATTCAGTCCCGAGCTGCCGGCGAAATGCGATTGTTTCGCCGAAGCCGGCGTTGTGCAGCCCGGAAAGTGGATTCGCTTTCTCCATCGCCACCGCGCGGCGGAAGCCATCATGGTCGGCCGGGTCGCCAAGGCCAGAATGCACGACCCCTGGAGACTCGTTCGACAGATCCCCGACTGGACGGCGATCATGTTGTGGTATCGTCGCCTGCGGCACGATCGGCGCAACGCGGTGCTCCTCGCGGCCGTCGCCGACGAACTGGCCCGTAACGGTATTCAATTGGTCGACTCCACACGATTCATTCCCGATCACATGGCTGGCCCCGGAGTGAACGGCGGGGTATCGCCGTCTGCATCGGCTCAGGCCGACATCGAATTCGGGTGGCCCCTGATCCAGCGCATGGTCGAACTCCATATCGGCCAATCGATGGCGGTGCGCGAAGGTGACGTCATCGCGGTTGAGGCCGTCGAGGGCACCGATCTGATGATCGAGCGGGCCGGATCACTCTGCCGTGCCCGTGGCTGGTCGCTCCTGAAAACCTCCGCTCGACACCATGACCGGCGAGCGGATGTGCCCACGATCGGCGTGGAGACCATCGAACGCCTGGCGAAGGCGGGAGGGCGGGCGGTTGCCGTGGGCGTGAATCGGGTCATCCTGCTGGATCGGCCGGCCGTGATCGAAGCGGCGGATCGGCTGGGCATCGCGATTGTGGGCATGCCGGACGCCTGAATGACGTCGCGCAGGAAGTCATCGCGTCCGGCGGCTCTCGATCGAACTCGAATCGGGCCTCGCGTTGAATTGCGGCATCCAGAATTGAAGGACGCTGAAGAGTTTCTGAAGTTGGTCCGAGCGAGCACACTGCTCCATCATCCTTGGGTCTATCCACCGTCGGATCGCCGCGAATTTTCAGGCTATGTGGATCGCGCAAACACGGATCGGCACCAGTGCTTCGTCGTGACTCGGCGATCGGACGCCGCGATTCTTGGCGTCGTGAATCTGAACGAGATCGTGAGAAGCGCGCTGCAGGGGGCCTACCTTGGATACTGGATCGGTGTGCCTCATCTGGGATTTGGATACATGACGGAGGCGATTCGCCTCGTGGTGAGGCACGCGTTCACGGTCCTTGCGCTCCACCGGATCGAGGCCAACATTCAACCCGGCAATCTGCCATCAATTGCCCTTGCTCGTCGTTGCGGATTCTCATTGGAGGGGTATTCGCCGCGATACCTCCGAATCAACGGGCGATGGCGAGACCATCAGCGATGGGCGATTCACCTTGAGCGGTGGAAGAAGTTGCCCGCCAATGAACGAATTCTTCGTGCATCCTCCTGAAGTTGCTTATCGAGCCTGCCGATAGCAACCCTACGAACGTTACAGATCGACCGCCCCAAGCCTGAGGAGGATGCGATGAGCTTCAATCTGATCGACGACGACAGCGTGCTTCCGCCCGTGAATGTTCATGCGACCGTAGGCCCCGATCGATTCATCGAGGTCCGGTGGGATGGAACGTTGCGACATGGCACGCTCTATTCGGTGCGCCGATCGCTTGCCAGTCAGCCCGAAATTTCGGTGCTCGTCGGGCTGGTGGCCGACACCCGATTCAAGGATGTGAGCCTTCCCGGTGGTGTCACTGGCGTGACCTATGTCATTCAGGCCCATCGGGATGAGGTCGAGAGCGAGCCCGCTCCACCGCTGATTGTTCGGCTCAACAGCACCCCACAGCGCTCGATTGCTGCCTGATGACAGACTGAACCATTGGCCCTGACTTGCCGCGAGCGACCAAGACGCGATGATGGTGCCATGTGGCGATTGCTTCTCGCGTTCGTAACGGCGGCGGTGCTGGGCGGTGCATTGGCCCGGCCGGATACATCAGATCCTGAGTTGCTCCACGTGCTTTCGGCGGTGCGAGACCGAAACGGCCTTCCCGCGATGTTCAGCGCTGTGGTCATGCCCGACGGGGCGATTCGCACCGCGGCTGTCGGGGTCCGCCGCGTGAACTCCCCGGAGGTGGTTACCCCAGCCGACCTCGTCCATCTTGGATCATGCACCAAGGCCATGACTGCGACGCTCGCCGCACGCCTTGTTGAACAGGGCAAGATTCGCTGGACGACGACTCTTGGCGAGGTCTTCACCGACTTGGCGCCGCGCATGAATCCGGATTGGCGAGGCGTCACGTTGCGTGAAATTCTGGCTCATCGCGGCGGGGCTCCAGCCGAAATGGACACGGAAAATCTTTGGCGGACACTCTGGGACTTCAAGGGTTCACCGCGTGATGCGCGTCGGCTGATCGTCGCCACCCTCACGAGGTACCCGCCGACCGTGAAGCCGGGGCGTGAGTTCCTGTATTCCAACGCCGGTTATGCCATGGCGGGGGCCATGCTCGAAACCAAAGCCGGTGTCGACTGGGAAACGCTGATGCGCCGAGAGGTCTTTGGTCCATTGCGAATGCCGTCCGCTGGCTTCGGCGCGCCGGGATCTTCAACAGCCAACAACCAGCCCCGGGGCCACACAAAGACCATGAACCCGGTTGAACCGGGTCCCGCGGCCGACAATCCGCCCGCCATCGGGCCGGCCGGAACCGTGCATTGCTCGATCGCGGACTGGGCCAGATTCGTGGAAACGCATCTCCAAGGTAGATCAGCGCCTGCGGGGTATCTCCGTCCCTCGACGTTCGACCTGCTTCATGCGCCGTTTGACAGCGCACCCGAGGGCTATGCGCTCGGCTGGGGCGTTGCCCGACGTTCCTGGGCCGGTGATTCCCAAGTGGCTCTCACCCACAGTGGCAGCAACACCATGTGGTATTCAGTGACATGGCTCTCCCTGGAAAAGAAGTTTGCCGTGCTGGTCGTCACCAACTGTGGCAATGACGCCGCTGCGCGGGCCTGCGATGAGGCAGCGGCCGCATTGATCGCAACAATTGATCGGCCGCCGGCAGGTCATTGAATCCGGATCTGAATGGGGCCGAAGCACTTTCCGGGATTTCCAAATTCGGAATGCGGTGTCAGACTGCGCCAAGCGCAGGCTATTGGACTCCATGACCTCAAAGGAGTCCATCATGCACATCGATGTCAGATTCATTCTCTCGTCCGCCACCGCGGCCACGCTTTCGTTCTCGCTGTTCGCGGCTACGCCTGCCGAGCAATACGTCGCCAAGCCCGACACCTGGACGACGTGGCTCATCGACAACTCGTCCGCCGGAATCAAGGATGCCGACTTTGCAGGCTGGTGGAAGACTGCGGCAGCATCCCTTTCCCCGGATGGACAGGTCGACCCCAAGAAGCCGCCATTCCGAGTGATCTACAACTTCTCGCAGTGCTTTGGCGGCGGGTTCATCACCGCCGTTGACAAGAGCAAGGGAGGCTTTCCTTTCAACGCCCACTCCGCCAGTCGATACGATCGGCCCGCCTACTACCGAAATCTTACGGATGAGGGTGATTCCACGACGTTCCTGCCGTATTGGGGGAATGCCTGGATCAGCTACGCGGCCGACAAAGCGCTGACCGCCAAGCAGATCACCGCCAAGGCATGGGACGGGGAATCCAATGGCGACGAGACCCACAAGGATGTTGTCATCAATCCGATGGCGCAACTCACACTTGCACAGTACCTCGACTCCGGCGCATCGATGCAGATCGATTCCACATCAACTCGCAAGCTCGCGATCATCTTTGTCGGCCTTCCCCATGCAAATCAGGACGGCAATGAAGTCACGGCGCTCTACAACCGTCTCACCGGGACCTACAACTTCAAGCCTGCCGACATCATGATTCTCTACGGGAATGGTATTGCACCCCTCGGCGCCCCGTGGACCGCCGGCAACTTCGCCACTTCCATGAACCTCGAGAACACCATCAAGACCTGGATGGTGGGGCGGATCAAAGCCATGAATGCGCGAGGTCAGAGTGGTATGCCGCCGGTGCAGGTGTTGTTCTGGGCCGGCGATCATGGCAACGCCGACTTCCCCATGTTGCTTTCTGTTGGTTCAAAGACCATTGCCGTCAAGGACTCGGGTGTCGATAAGGTCAACAAGGATCCGAAGCGCAAACCCGCCGCCGCCTGGATGTTCGAGGGCGGCAGTCTCAAGACCGTCGACGTCTGGCGCAATTCTGTCAATGCCACCGGTGACATCGATGCGTTTGCTTTCGACTTCGATCTCAATATCAAGGACCTCAATCCTCAACAGACTTACCTTCCACCGCTTTCCGTGGTCTTCTCTGTCGATCTTGAGTCGAGAGGTGCGGTTGGCAGCGACGTTCGCGGGGAGATCGATCGCAAGCGGGCCGCGGCCACCGATGTCTTTGTGGCGACCGCGAATTCAAATCGTCAGATGATGGACGGCGGTCGTCAGCTCGCGCTGCTTGAAGTGGCTCCGAAGGGTAAGCCCGCTCCCAAGGACGACCTTAACGCCCTGTCGAGTCACAGTTGGAAAGAAGTCTTCCCCGACGAAACGCCGGATCGCCCGCTCTTCATTTCCCTGGCTGGCAGCGGCAAGGTCTGGGTGATCGACCCGAATCCCATGCAACCTTTTCCGTATGAATACGTCAACTGGGGTGCCCTGCTCCTGCCCGAGCCTGTCGAGGTGGATGCCCTCGCCCTTCTCGACGATGGCAAGCGCTACGTCATCGACCCCATCACCCAGATGGAACGCGAAGACCCCAATGGGCGCCTTCGATTCACTCCCGGCGACGACCGCATGCTCCTTTCGGTCGGCCGCACAGAAGTGATGGCCCCCTGGAAAGACCACAAGCCCTGTGATGTCCTCTCCCTCGACAACGGGCCACTCCCCGGTACCGCCGCGGTCTCGATCTATCGCAGTTGTGAATCTATCGGGCTGGACCCCAAGGTCGACAACCTTGACGCCTTGGATGTGCTTGAAGGTCAGATCACTCCTCCGCCCTGCACGATGCTGCCCGGTGATCCTTCGGTTCCATCCATGCCGAAGGCGGCGGACTTGACGGGCGACGGCTTGGTGAACAGTGCTGATCTCGGCCTGCTCCTCGCCGCATGGGGCCCGTGTTTGAGCTTCTGTGGATGTTCGCCCGACATGAACTCGGACGGCACGGTCGACGGCGCGGATCTCGGCCTCCTCCTCGCCGCATGGACCGGTTGAACCCCGCGAGACGTCCTGTTTCTCTCCGCGGCCAACCCCCGCCTTCGTGCGGGGGTTGTCTGCGCGCTGCGCGAGCCGGAAAACGCGTATGCTTGGCTCCCAACCGGCATGATCGATACGCATTGCCATCTGACATTCCCGCAGTATCAGGGCCGAGTGCCGGTGATTCTTGCCGACGCGCGCGCGGAAGGTGTCCGTGGGGCCATCACCGTCTCCACCACGACCCGGGACGCCGTCAGCGCGCTTGAATTGGCCCGCTGCCACGAAGGGCTGTGGTGTACGGCTGGTGTGCATCCATTGCATTCCGATGAGCCGGCGGATTGGGATGTCCTGGCCCGCTGCGGCCGGGATCCCAAGTGTGTCGCGTGGGGCGAGCTCGGCCTCGACAATCACTATGAAAATCCGCCGCGGGACATTCAGCGATCCGTGCTCATGAATCAGCTCGATTGCCTTCAGCGATGCTCGACGGAAGGATTGAACAAGCCCATCGTCATTCATTGTCGTGATGCCTTCGACGATCTACTCGCAATACTGAAAGATGCGCCATTCGACCGGGATCGGTATGTCTTCCACTGTTTTACCGGGACCGCCGCCGAGGCGAGAAAGGTGCTTGATTTCGGGGCCTGGATTTCCTTTACGGGCGTGGTGACATTCAAGAACGCCCGGGAGGTTGCAGAGGCAGCCCGTGTGGTTCCCGCTGACCGAATCATGGTCGAGACCGATTCGCCGTTTCTTTCTCCCGAACCTGTTCGCACCGCCCGACCCAACCTGCCGAGGTATGTGGTGCATGTGGCAGGGTTTCTGGCGGATCTCCGAGGGGTAAATCCGATCGAGTTTGAACACACACTTGACGACAATACCGAGCGATTCTTCGGTATCCGCCTGCCCGCTTCAATCCCCAATCGAGTTGCAGCGCCATGATTCCTCTCGACCAGGTGTTCTCAGAAGACAGCGCAGTCATGTCGTTTGGCGAGCATCTCGACGAACTTCGCAAGCGGCTGATCTATGCCTTGGTTGTGCCGGTCATTCTGGCAATCGTGGCCTTTGCAATCTCCGGTTGGCTCGTCGAAATCATTCGAATGCCGGCGGATCGCGCCCTTCTCGCCAACGGCCTGCCGGCGCAGATGCAGGCGCTCGACCCGGCGGAGCTCATTCTCACGCAGATCAAGCTTGCGATTGTCGCAGCCGTTGTGCTCTCAGCGCCGTGGATTCTCTGGCAGGCGTGGAAGTTCATTCAGCCCGGCCTGCATGCCCACGAGCGTCGCTTTGTGTACTTCCTCATTCCAGGCAGCGCGATCCTGACCGTTTCGGGGCTGGCGCTCCTGTACTGGGTCCTTCTGCCGCTCATGCTGGAAGTTCTTGTCGGCATGGGAGTCAGCCATGAGATTCTGATCCAGCCGCCCGTCGCTCAGACGAATGTGCAAGCGGATGCAACGCCGCCCCTCGTCATTGGCGTTCTGGAGAAGCATCCGGAACGACCGGCTCCGGGCCAGATCTGGCTCAAGATGCCCGAGCAGTTGCTCTGTGTGGCGCCTCCACCGTCGGCCGACGGCGTGGTGCACGTGCTCAATGTGCCGCTCTATCGGGGATCCTCGTTCGTCCCGGTCTATCGGGTCCGGGAATACGTTGATTTCGTTCTTCTGTTGGCCCTTGGGGTCGCAATTGCGTTTCAGACACCCTTGGTGATCGTTCTGATGGGTTGGCTTGGGATTATTGAGCCCAAGGACCTGGTGAAGTACCGAAGGCATGCCCTTTTCGCCTGTGCCTTCGCCGCGGCAGTGATCACGCCGTCCGGTGACATGTTCTCCCTTCTCGTGCTCATGGCACCGCTTTACGGCCTGTTCGAGCTTGGAATCCTGTTGCTTCACCTTGTTCCGGCGGAGAGGGTGGCCTCAGGTAACTTCTTCCCACGCTGGAAGTTGAAATCGTCCCATAAGAGGCAGAATCCGCCCGCACGAGGTGATTCACCCGCACAGGCCGCAGGCTCTGTCAGCCGAGAACCACCATCGCTTCGCGCCCGCCAGACAGACGCCGATGAAGAGGCCGACCCATGACGCGGCGGAGTTGCCAAGTCTTGGGGTTGACTGGAAGCGTCTTTCGAAGGCGCCGCCGGCTCAGAAGACTCCTGATTCGTATGGCCAACTTGAAACTCGCCAACACCAGACTGCCGCACGGATGCGATGAGATCGACATCGCCATGATGGCTCGCGCCATTGACCTCGCCGGCCGGGCGGCCGCCGCCGACGAAGTTCCGGTCGGCGCTGTCCTGTATCGCGGCCGTGAGATCATCGCCGAGGCCTATAACAATCGCGAGAAGTCGAAGAATCCGGCAGGCCACGCTGAGATGCTGGCTTTGATTGCTGCCGGCAGCAAGCTTGGGACCTGGCGGATGAACGAATGCACCCTGGCAGTCACCCTCGAACCCTGCCCCATGTGTGCGGGTGCGCTGGTGAATGCCCGCCTTGGGCGGTTGATCTACGGAGCTTCAGACCCCAAGGCCGGTGCGTGCCACACGCTGTACAACATTACGTCTGATAAGCGACTCAACCACACGGTCAAGGTTGTACAGGGGGTGCTCGGGGATCAGTGCAGCCGACTCCTGACCGATTTCTTCAAACGTCGGCGGGCCGAGAACCAGCGTAGAAAGACAGGTTGATCGAATCGGGGTGCCCAATCCAGCGGCATCTGCATGCAGATCCCGCAGATTACCAATCGTGACACATAGGGGGGTTCTCGGACTGTGCTATCCTCACAATCGCGAGGAACGTAAGTCATTTCTATCGAAGAACTAATGCAACACTTCCGCCTCGGCATTCGTACGTCATTGTGAGGGTGGACATGTTCAGGCGCTGGCCTGAACGACATTGTTCACGCTCGCTGAGACGAAAATATGAAACTGATCAGATATGCCGTTGCGCCGCTCGCGCTGGCGGTGGCTGTTTCTTCATCTGCAGCCGTCGCCCCATTCGACACCGGAAGATTCCGATCCGGAGACACCCCTGTTTACTCGGGAGTTTTCTCGGGGCTTGTCCGAATTGAGTCGCTGACACTCGGCGAGGGGACCTATAGCGTGGAAGACAACGACTTCCTCGCTCCTTCCGCCTTTCGAATTCTTGTCGATCGCGAGGGGAAGGGAGAATGGTCTGTCCTGAGTGATGAGGATCTTCGTCGTGCCGATTCTCCAGTCGGTCTCGCACTCGGACGAGATGTTGACCCCGGAGCTCAGTCCAGCCTCGACCTCCTGCAGGCACTCAGCCTCGGCGCGATGCTTCGAACCGATGGATCTGTGGCAGTGCGATATGAAATGCTGACCGTCGCATCGGTCTTCGACGAACGACCCGAGGAAGACGACAAGACACCTGAGGTGGCCGTCTTTGGCAACTTCGACGGCAAGTCAGCCTTGGTCCGCGCGATGGTGGGAGGCGACCTTGATGAACCTGCCTTCGCGGGTGAACCACGCGAACTTTCGGCGAAGGAGATGTCTGAGGGCGATTCCGGGATTGAAATCCTGACCAATACCTCTCAGAAGCCCGTTTCGATCAATATCGTCGGTCTTGATCTCTCCGGTGACCTACATGTCGCCAAGGGCATGGCCGCCATCGGATTCCAGGTTGAGGTGCCGCGAGGTTCATCAGCTCTGTTCTCAATCATCGGCGTGGCTCGTGATTCGCAACGCACCCAGGGCGGCGCAATGCTTGCCGCCGGCCACGGTGATTCCCTTGCAGGTTCGCTGGGTGGCGGCGGCGGAGGAGGGGGTGGCGGTGGGGGCATTGGGGCTCTTGCCGGACCGGTTCCGTCCTCGGGTCTTGGAGGCTCATCCGGATTCTCGGGTGGCGGCGGCGGCGGTGGAGGTGGTGGTGGTTCGGGATTTTCCTTCAACCCAACGCAGGGCCCCGGTGGAACCGGCGGCGGGGGAAACGGTGGTACCTCAGGACTGCCTCCCGTAATCGTTGTTGATGACGACGAGCCCGGATCAGGTGGCGGCGGGAATGAAGGCGGCGGCACTACGCCGAATCTTCCCTCGCCCAGCGCGCTGGTGGTCCTCGTCTCGGGGATGCTCTCAGGATCCTCGCGTCGACGACGGCAATAAGGTAGGAGCCGGACGAGAGTCAATTCGTTCTCAAGGACGTTGCCTGCAAGAAGGCTCCGGGCCCAGGTCGGTTCATCCTCGGCGCATCGATGGCGGCAATTGTGTATCGTGCCTGCATCGGTCATGGGAACGCATGTCGCCTCCCTGCCGCGCTCCGGATTGACGCCTACCTCCTCCGCGCATGGCCAGCCTTCAGGAACGTACTCGCAATAATGTCCGTGCTGGGATCTTCGTTTCGATAACCCTGGCCCTGGCGTTTTTTGTTCTGCTCCTCCTGGGGGAAGCTTGGACGGTCTTCACGCCGCGGCGTCATTACGCCGTCCGATTCTCGGTGCAGGACGGCGTGGAGGGCCTCAACAGCGGTAGCGAAGTGCGGGTGGGCGGCATGGTCCGGGGGCGGGTGACCAAAATTTCGCCGGAACAGGAAGAGGGACCTCTCACCAGCATTCTGGTCTCGATAGAGGTCGACCGGGCCGTGGATCTCTATTCCAACGCCGTTGCCTTCCGCATCGCGCCGATTCTCGGCAATGCCGCATGGATTAACTTCCCGGATGTCGGGAATGCTGCGGCCGGCTCACCAATCCCAGACGGAGCGATCCTCGACGCTGCCCAGGGGCTGGGGTTGCTGACGACCCTTCTGGGTCCAGAGAACGCGGCCGCTGCAGGCCGGATCGTTTCAAATACTGAGGAGTTCTCTGAATTTCTGGCGGATGTTCGCGGTGAATACGACGGTCGTGTCGCCCCTATCCTGGACAACGCCGGGGAGATCGTCGCGGCGGCAAAAACCGACTACAAGGACTGGTCAGCTCAGGTCACCCGGATCCTCAATTCAGTGGTCTCAGCGGCGGAGAAGGCTGATGGCCTGATGGACGACGGGCGATCCGTCGCCGCCAATCTGAATGGCGGTATCGACGACGTTCGTGACCTGGTGAAGGCCAATCGACCGGCCATTGACAAGACCATCGGCAACGTTGCCGACGCGTCGGAGGATGTGAAGGTCATCACGAATCGGATTCGCCTGGAAGCAGTCGATGCCGCCGTGGCGCTTCTGAATCGTGGCCGAGAAGGCGTCGATTCGTTCGCTTCATTGATGGAGAAGGCAGAAGTGGAGTTGGACGCGCTCTCGCCCCAAATCCGGCAGATTGCCGCTGATGGAAGACTGGCGGCGCAACAGCTCAAGCTGGCGACGATCGAGGTTCGTCGCAGTCCATGGAAACTGCTGTATCGACCTTCCACAGATGAACTGGAAGGCGAACTGCTCTACGAGGCCGCCCGGTCGTTCGCACTGGCCGCGGGTGATTTACGGGCCTCGACGGAATCGTTTGAACGCGTCATGGATAATCATGCCGACCTGCTGCAACAGGATCAAGGACGACTTGAGTCCATGCAGACAATGCTCACCGATTCATTTGAGCGATATCAGAAGGCCCAACAGCACTTGCTCGATATTCTGATCCAATCACAGGACTCGCCGGCCCAGCCATGATCCACGTCGTCGAATCCATCGACGACCCCCGGATCCGATTCTTCAGGAATGTGCGAGATCGAGATCTTCGCGGAGGCGAGGGCTTGTTTGTCGCCGAGTCGACGCGGGTCATAGAGCGCCTGCTCGCATCAGCGTGGGGCGTGCATTCCATGCTTTTGACCCCTCAACGCCTTGCGCAATTGCAGGGGATCTTGCCCGAGGCGACTCCGGTATTTGTCGCGACTGAGGAACTACTGCATGGGATCTCCGGCTATTCCATGCACGGAGGAGCCATCGCGCTTGGCTGCCGCCTTGAAAACTGGCAGCTGACGATCGATGAGCGGCTGGGTGCGCTTCGCGGACAAGAGCGGATGACATTCCTCATGGCCTCCGGAGTTACCCACATGGACAACGTCGGATCGCTCTTCCGAAGTGCTGCCGCGTTTGGGGTCGATGCGATCGTCCTTGATCACGACTGCTGCGATCCGTTGCTTCGCAAGGCGATCCGCTACTCCATGGGACATGTGCTCCAGGTGCCGTTTGCACGAAGCTCGTGCCTCCAGCTCGACCTTGAGAGGCTCAAAGGTGAGTGGGGCATGCGAATCGTCGCCTTGGAGGCTGTACCGGGAGCCCGGGGGCTGCACGCCCTTACCCGGCATTCGCGGCTAGGGATCCTGGTCGGTTCCGAGGGGCATGGCGTGGGAGATTCTTTACTCCGGCAATGCGAAGAGGTTGTGGCCATCCCGATGTCCGAATCGGTGCCATCCCTGAATGTTGCCGTCGCGGCGGCGATCGCCCTTCATGAACGACAGCGCGACCTTCTTGGTGGATAGCACTCGCGACCTAGGTCCTATAACTCGGAATGTCAAATTGGAGAGAGCTTGCGGGTTCCTCCGGCATGAAAACGCTATAACCTCTTGCATATCAATAACTTCAGCGCATGATGCAAGAGGCGATGCGTGGCATAAGTCAGGCTTGCCCCTCTCGAACCCCGGAGAATTTGGTCATGGCATGGAATCTCAATGTGTTCGCCGGCTGCATTGCAGTCGCAGGCATCGCATCAACGCTGCACGCCGGCGACACCGTCTACCTTCAACACCAGGGAACCAATGACCCCACGGGGGAAGGTTGGGACTCGTACGTTGGAATGAACGCCACCGTCGGGCCGGTGACGCCCACGCCAACGACCGCAGCCTGGCGAATCCAGGATCCTTCCGGCGAAGACGACTCCGTGGCGGTGTACTACAAGGCACTGCCGGCTTGTGTCATTGAGAAATTCAGCACCTGCGGATGGACCATGCGGGCCTGTTTACGCGTGGAAGACGCCAGCGGTCTTGCCAAGCAATCAATCTTTGTCGGTTTGAATACCTCGGTCCGCCGGTTCGACATGTGGTTCACTGACGTGGCCGTGCAGGACATCGATATCGTGACGCTGATGACGTCGTTGGGCGATTGCATCATCTCCGGAGACATTGCTATTGCGGCATTTGAAGGGGAGTGCGGAGCGCCGGGATCCCACCTGATGGAACTTGTTTATAACCCGAAGGAACAGAACGCTGACCTGTTCGTGGATGGCTTTCTCATGGTCGAGGACTACCCCGGCCACACGATCGGTGTGAATCAGACCGGCGGAGTGTCGTGGGGTGCTGGATCGAGCTGCGGCGACGGAACCGGCGAGTTCTATTCCCTTGAGTTCATGATCAACGATCCATTCCCGACGGGCGATGTGAACAAGGATGGCTTCGTCAATGGCGCTGACCTGGGACTGCTGCTTGGAGCGTGGGGGACTGCCGATTGCGACGCCGACATCAACTTCGACGGCGTTATCGATGGCTCCGACCTCGGATTGATCCTCGGTAATTGGCAAGACGTTCCTGCCCGACCGCGCCGATGACAAAGGTCCCTCTCGGCCGCCAAACCCCCGTTTGAATGACCTAGCCTCTCCGGCGATGATGCTCCTTCCTCTTTGGAAGGAGCGAACGTGCCCGAAGCAACCTGCAATGTTGGTCTGATCGGCCTGGCGGTCATGGGTCAGAATCTGGCCTTGAACATGGCCGATCATGGACGTCGCGTGGCAGTCTACAACCGTACCCACGAGGTCACGCGCCAGTTTGCCGCTGATCATCCGGACTCCACGATTGCGCCGGGCGGAGCGGTGGTGCCATTCGAATCACTCGGGGAATTTGTGGCCGCGATCAAGACCCCACGCATCATCGTGGTCATGGTCAAGGCCGGTCCGCCCGTTGACGACGTCTGTGAGCAGTTGATTCGGGCAGGCGTTGCACCGGATGACATTGTGGTGGATGGGGGAAACTCGCTCTGGACGGACACCATCTCGCGTGAGAAGAAATATGCCGGCAAACTGACGTTCTTCGGGTCCGGGGTTTCCGGCGGCGAGACCGGGGCGCGTTTCGGCCCCTCGCTGATGCCGGGTGGCGACAAGGCAGCCTGGTCGCGACTGAAGCCCATCTGGGAGGCCATCGCGGCCAAGGTCGATCCGAAATCCGGCAAACCAATCGAGGGCGCCCAGCCCGGCAAGCCGGTTGTCGGCGGGGAGCCCTGTACGACCTATATCGGACCCGGCGGCGCAGGCCACTATGTGAAGATGGTCCACAACGGCATCGAATACGCAGATATGCAGATGATTGGGGATGCGTATTTCCTGATGAAGGAGCTGCTCCATCTTTCCCCGGATGAGATGTCTGAAGTCTTTGAAGAGTGGAACACCGGGGATCTGGACTCATTCCTGATCGAGATTACCGCCGACATTCTTCAACAGCCCGACCCAGTCAAGAAGAAGAAGTTCTTCGTCGATTTTGTGGTCGATGCCGCGGGCCAGAAGGGAACCGGCAAGTGGACCAGCGTGAATGCCCTCGACCTTGGGGTCCCGGCCGCGACAATCGCCGAGGCTGTATTTGCACGATGCATGAGTGCCCGCAAGGAAGATCGAACAGCGGCATCGAAGAAACTGAAGGGGCCGAAGGCTCGTCCGAAGGCGGCGAAGAAGAAGACGATTGAAGCCATTCGCGATGCACTCTATTGCTCGAAGATTTGCTCCTATGCGCAGGGTTTCGACCTGATGCGCGAGGCACAGGCGGAATATGGATGGAAGCTCGACTTTGGTCAGATCGCCATGATCTGGCGGGGCGGATGCATCATTCGCGCGCGATTCCTTCAGAAAATCAAGGATGCCTACGACCGCGATTCGAACCTTCCGAATCTGCTGCTCGATGAATACTTCCGCAAGGCACTTCACCGCGGGCAGGACAATTGGCGTCAGGTCTGTTCTCTCGCCACCTTGTCGGGTGTCGCCTGTCCGTCGTTTCTGTCAGCGCTCTCCTACTACGACTCCTTCCGGACGGCCACGCTTCCCGCGAATCTGCTTCAGGCGCAACGTGACTATTTCGGGGCCCACACGTTCGAGCGAGTTGACCAGCCGAGAGGGCAGTACTTCCATGTCGACTGGCCCAATCCGAAGCGTCCAATGTCGGAGGTAAAGTGAGGCTCCGGGCATGAATCGCGAAAACCTCTGGGCGCCCTGGCGCATGGCGTATCTTCGTGAGCTGGATCGGCGCCAGCAGGGATTGGTCCGTGTTGAGTCAGCCGAAACGAACTTCATCCTGTCCTATTGGCGAAACCCCGATGCGGATCAGCGCAACCACGTGGTATATCGAAACGAACACGGCCTGATCCTCCTGAATCGATATCCCTACGCCAATGGGCATCTCCTCGTCGCGCTGGGAGCGCCACGTCTGACCCTTCTCGACT
The DNA here is from genome assembly GCA_964407695.1 of uncultured Isosphaeraceae bacterium. Lineage (GTDB taxonomy): Bacteria > Planctomycetota > Phycisphaerae > Phycisphaerales > SM1A02 > CAYOWQ01. The sequence continues at coordinate 122,292 of CAYOWQ010000003.1, forward strand.
ATGACGTAGTGCAGCGCCGGCAGTTTTGGGAACTGGTTGATCGCGCGGCGGACCTCGTTCAACGGGCGGTACACCCCCAGGGGCTCAACATCGGAATCAACCAAGGCACTGCGGCCGGAGCCGGTCTGCCGGAACACATCCATGCCCACGTCGTGCCGCGGTGGCATGGCGACACCAACTTCATGTCCGTGGTGTCGAATGTCCGGGTCATTCCGGACGCCCTGGACGCGATGGCCGCGAGGTATCGGGAGGTCTTGGCGACCACGACAGGTTGAGGCGGGGCGTCACGGCCGCGGGTTCCTCGGTGAATCTGGTGATTTGCTCGAACCCCAATTCGAAGGTGGGCTCGTCCGCCGTCGATCCCGGTCTTCCACTCCACCGGCTTGGGCCGGCGTGAGGCCTGACCATCGTCGCAGCGCTCAAAGACGATCCCTTGGGGTTCGTATAGGTTCGAGCAAATACGTCCAGACGGGTCACCGGGGAACCGGCGGTCGTCGGGGAATTCTATGCATCCGAGGAGAAAGGTCGAGCGGCGCGGGTCAGGGAATTGACAGGTGACGGTGAAGCGGATACCACTGTGGGGTCGTGCGGGTGTGCCCGACCCGCCGCCAAAGGAAAGTCGACGACATGATTCGAACTGGAACGTTCATTCTCCTCGGCCTTGCGTGTCTTGGCGGTTGCGCGAGCGACCCCAGCAATGTTTCCTTCAACGCGATCAAGGCCAAGCCGACCCCGGAACTGCTGACGACTACGGAGCGCGGTGTTGACACCGAAAGAGCGTTTGCCATGCAATACAATCAGAACTGGCAGCAGTTCTGGCAGGATTGGGGCCGAACCCTCTACATCGATCACCCGAGCCGTCTGAGCCCGATCAGTCCTGCCTATACAAGCGGGCAGCCTCGCTGATTCTGGCCGTCTGCTCTGGTCGCCTGCTCCGGTCGCCTGCTCCGGTCATTAAAACTCGATCAAGCCGCCCCGATACCGCCTTGGTCTCGGGGCGTTTCTGCTTTTGCATTGTTTGCGGTACGACGAAAGAGGCGCACAAGGATTGAAGGAACGACGCCGAAGGCAAGCCCGACAATCACGGTGCCTCCACCAACGTAAAGAAGAGTATTCGAAAGTCCCCACGTGACTTCAGGTCGATCCATCGTCACTTGTTTTGGATCGTTCGGGTCCACCAGCAGCGGCACACTCTGCCCGATCAAGAATGTGCCTCGGTCGAAACCCATGGCTTCCTGAAATCGCAGCACCTCGCCCGAATCGGTGTCGTAAGTAATCACCGGGAATTCGGAGCGACCACCACGAATGTCGACGACGGTGCCGTTGACGCGAATGGCTTTCGCCTGCCAATGGGCCGACCTCCAGGCGATCACGCCCGCCACCGCCAGTTGGAGCAGTCCTGCAACTAGCAGTGTCCAGCCGAGAAAGGCAAGGAGTATTCGAAGGCTGCGCATCGAGTGGTTTCCAGAGGATCAGGGATGCCGAGGAGGGATGCACTCCGTCCGGACAGGCGATGGTTGCCCGCAGAACGAACGGCCCGATGCCGTCATGCATCCCTCGGTAGCCCGGCGGACATATCGAGCGAAGAATGCGAACCTCAAGTGAACAAGATTACGGTCCTGGTCAGGCTCGTCAACGGCTTCGCGGCCTCGTTTCACCCGCGCTCACTGCCGCCGATGCTTCGGGCCAATTATGCGAGGGAATTAATTTCCTGGATGTTCCTTCCGATGATGCTTGGCGCCATTGAAGGGGGGGCGATGGGGATTATCGCCAAAAAGGCGTTTGCTGGGGTTGATGGAATATCGCCGCGAACACTTGATTACGCCGTGGCCATCCTCGTGGCAGCGCCGAACATCGGAAACATCTGCAGCTTTGTCTGGGCCGCCCTGAGTCATGGCAGGCCGAAGGTGGCCTTCATTTCCGGACTTCAACTGGTAACGGCGGTGCTGATCGGGTTGATCGGCGCGGTGCCGGAAACGCCTTTGGGGTTATGGTTGATGGTGGTGCTGGTTTGCCTGTCGCGCATGACGTGGACGGGGGTGATCACGATTCGAACCGCCGTTTGGGGCGCGAATTATCCACGAGCAGATCGGGCCCGGATTGCGGGCAAGATGGCAACCGTGCAGAGCTTGGCCGTTGCGGCCGTCGGCGCTGGCATCGGCCTGTGCATGGATTGGAACGAGGAATCGTTCCATTGGCTCTTTCCGCTGGCGGCCCTCGGCGGCGTCTTTGGAAACTCAATTTATCGGCGGGTGCGGCTTCGCGGGCAGCGGCGACTGGCCCGGGCGGAGCACGAGCATCGCCGGATTCGACCGATTTCAGTGAACCCGATGTCGGTCTATGCGGTGCTTCGGGATGACCCACCGTATCGATGGTTCATGACGTGGATGTTCCTGTTCGGCCTGGGAAACCTGATGCTCCCTGCGCCGCTGGCGATCATTCTGAACGACAAATTCCACGTTTCGTATTGGGGCGGCATCCAGGTGATCGCGACGATTCCCCAAGTCTTGATTCCCATCTTCATACCGTTGTGGTCTCGCTTTCTGGATCGGTCCCATGTCGTGGAATTCAGAGCCTTTCACGCATGGTCGTTCGTCGCCGCTGCGGTCGCGCAGTTCCTCGGGGCCATGACGGTCAACATTTGGTTCTTCTACCTCGGCGCAATTCTGAATGGGTTGGCCTTTGCCGGAGGAATTCTGGCGTGGAATCTCGGTCACCATGATTTCGCCCCGGAGCATCGGGATTCGGAATACATGGGAGTACATGTCACGCTGAACGGCCTTCGAGGCCTCATGGCGCCCTTCCTCGCCGTGTGGATCTATCAGCAGTTCGACCAGGCGTCAGCCGGCGCAGGGCTTTGGGTGTTTGGAGTCGCCCTGGCGCTTAACCTGATTGGCGCTTTTGGGTTTCTCTCCATGCGGCATCAACTCCGTCGCGGCCGACTGATATCCCCCCACAAGCTTCATCGATCCGCCGTTGAAGGCTCGGCCGTGACGGTGAACTGAGTGTGTGACCTCGTTAGAGCTCGTACTCGGCCCATCGCCGATCCACGAGCGATTTGATCTCGTCGGTCATCGCGATGAGCGGGGGATAGTCTCGTACCGGCTCTCCGCGCGATGAGACACCTCTTGCCTTTCGTGTGGCATCAATGCCCAGTCGACGACCGCGCCGAACGACATCGCGATGGAAGTCCGCGTTGGCGCACAAATGAAAAAGGGCTGGCTCGATGCGGCGGATATTGACGGCAGTGTCGAACGCAACGAGAAGGTCCGGCCCGCTGGCTTCCGCGACTCGCATCGCCTCTTCAACGACAGCCTGGCCGCAGCACTCTTGAACGCCCAGGAACAACGCGCGGTGGCGACTTAATTCCGGGGAATGAACTCCTGTGACGCCCTCGATGGTCCGGTAGCGGCTCGCATCGAGTGCATCGATGGCCGGCGGAACCAGCAATCCGGCATGGATCGTCTCATCCTCGCGTTTGGCGGTCGCGTCCAGGCCCATCTTGCCGCCGGCCCCGAGGTGAGGGGCGGCATGGTCGAGAATGTCCAACGGCCCGCGGACGATTTCCACATCGCGACCGAAATCGCAGTGCTGAAACAACGCTTGAAGCACAGCCCGATCATCATGCACGTCGACGTCATCGTCGACGACAATAATCATTTTTGTCCACGACATCTGTCCAGCGCCCCAGACCGCATGCATGATGCGGCGGGCCTGCAGCGGGTACGCCTTGCGAATCTGCACGAATGCACAGTTGTGGAAAACGCCGAACATCGGCAGGTGGTAGTCCAGGATGTCCGGCACGATCGTCTTCAACAGCGGCAGAAAGATCCGCTCCGTGGCCTTGCCGAGGTAGTAGTCTTCCTGCGGCGGAAGTCCGACGATAGTGGTTGGGTATACCGCATCACGCCGATGCGTGATGGCCGTGACCTCGACCAAGGGGTATCGATCCGGAAGCGAGTAGAAGCCGGTGTGGTCACCGAAGGGGCCTTCAAAGACTCCGCCCGGTCCGAGGTCATTGTCGCCCTGCGGCAGTGCGTTCCGCGGATCCCATCCCGGGAATCCGCATTCGGTATCGACCCATCCCTCGATGACAATCTCGCTGTTGGCGGGAACTCGCAATGGGACGGTCCTCGCATTGACCATGGGGATGCCGCGGCCGTTCAGAAACCCACACATCAGGAGCTCGCTGATGCCGGGAGGAAGGGGTGCGGTGGCGCCGTAGGCCATCACAGACTCGCCACCAAGGCAGATGGCGATCGGCATTCGTTGACCCAGTTTCTTCCATGACCGCCAATGAGCGGCACCATCGTGATGCATGTGCCAATGCATTGCCAGGTGTGTTCGGTCGATCAACTGGGCTCGATACATGCCAATGTTGTGCGATGGAGGCTTGGGATCGTCCCGGTGGTCGGCGTGAATCGTGTGCATGCCGGCAAAGGTGATGTATCGACCCTTCCCCAAGGCTGTCCCAGCCTCCGAAGATGAGGTGGGGTAGCCGACGGCCTGTGGATCACCATCCAGAGGCCAGCACTTGAGCAGCGGCAACCGGGTAAGGTCGACTTCGGCCCGAGCTGTCAGTCGTACCACCTCCTGGCACGGTGCATGGCGCAGCATTCGAGGCCCAATTCGCAGTAGGGGAAGGAATCGCCTTCCCATCGCCCAGGCTTCGCCAAGGTTCCGCGGCAACTCCGGCTTCACCAGAGATGCGATCCGATCAGCGATTGCGGTCAAGCCGCCGTGCCCAAAGGCTCCGAGCGCTCGTTCAAGTCGGGAGTAGGAGCCGAATGCGTTTATCAGAAGTGGAAAATCACAATCGGCAACCCGTTCAAAAAACAGTGCCTTCCCCCCTTGGCCGTGGTGATTCGGGTCCCAGCGTCGGGCCTCCTCCGAGAGGACAGGGCACGGAGATTTGGAGATTCGGTCGGTTATCTCCGTGATTTCGAGGATTGGCGAGACGATCGCCCGGATGCGAGCGAGTTCGCCTTCGGCCTCAAATTCCTTGATCAGTTCCCGCGTCGACGAATACATGGATTTGCAGGATAGTCGAGTTCCCTCAGCGCGCCAGATCGCTTCAGCACCTTGAATCCCTGTCAGGGTCGGCCCGGACCAAGGCGGCGTTGGATGAATCTAATCTCATTCCTGGGGTGGATTTAGGAAGAAAATCAAGGCAGAATTGCTTCCACTTCGTCGGTCGTGGTGTAGAGTTGGGTTTGGCGGCCGGTCAGCGCGACGTCACGGTGGCGCGGTCACCGCCGGTCAGGAGCGGAGGTTTGCTTCTGGCGAAGGACAATCAACAGATAGGAGTTCCATGATGGTGCTCGGAAGAGGGATCAATATTCTCGTCGTTGGGCTCAGTTGCACCGTCACTTCGGGCCTTTGGGCGCAATACACGGTCACAAACCTCGTTTCGGACGGGTCGGTTCCTGCGCCGATTACGGATCCGCTGCTGAACAGCCCGCTTGGTTTGTGCGCTGGATCAGGAGTCTGGGACCAATGGTGGGTCGCCAACCAGGCATCCGGAATGTCGACGATCTATGACTTGAACGGAGCTATCTTCGACCTCGCCGTCACAGTTCCTGAATCAACCAATGGAGCGAATAGCGGCGGGAGCCCGGCAGCCGTGGTGGCGAACAATACCGGCGGATTCATCGTCAATGACGGACGGGAAGCCGGTCCGGCAAAATTCATCTTCGCCACCAAGGATGGGACGATTTCATCCTGGTGGCCGCAGATTGCTCCCCCCATGCTGCCGGACACCGCGAAGCTGCATTACGAAGCGAACGATGGCGCCGTGTACACGGCCCTGGCGATCGCCCCAGAGACACGAAACGGGCCGCGACTTCTCGTTGCGGATTTCTTCAACGGGAAGATCGATGTCTTTGACAGCGAATGGAACAAGCTGACGCTCCCGGGCGCGTTTGTCGATGCCACGCTTCCTCGAGGCTTTGCCCCATACGGCATCAGCGTGATTGATTCAAAGGTCTACGTGGCCTATGCCAAGCAGAATGTTGCGAAGACCGACATTGTCACCGGACCGACGCTGGGATTCGTGAATGTGTTCGATCCGGAAGGATCATTTGTGATGCGATTCGTAAGCGGGGCTGAATTGAACGGGCCCTATGGGTTCGCGAAATCTCCCACGAACTTCGGTGCGGCCGGCGGGGCCATTCTGATCTCCAATGTGGGTGATGGTCGCGTCAACGCCTATTTTGCCAGTACCGGTGGGTTCAAGACGTATCTCATCAACGCCCAGGGGCCGGTCCAGATCGACGGGTTGCACGGAATCGCCTTTGGAAAGGGCGATGATACCGGCCCGGCGAACACGCTCTACTTCACCGCGAACGGGACCAATGGAAACAAGGGGCTGCTGGGACGAATCGACAGTGATGATCAATCCGACCCGGATCCGGACCCGGATCCTGATCCCGGCTTCAATGCCGACATTGACGGAAATCAGGTCGTTGACGGTGCTGATCTTGGCCTCCTGCTTGCGGCCTGGGACAGCAGCGACGAGAGTGCCGACCTAAATGGGGACGGCATCGTCGATGGCGCAGACCTTGGCCTGCTGCTCTCGCAATGGACGCCGTGAGCTTTCTGCGAAGTCAGCCGTGAAAATTGCCGCCCCGGCCAGTTTCAGCCGGGGCGGCGTTCTTTCTATCGCCGGCAACCTCAGACCGGCTCGCCCTCGATGATCTCGGGTTCAATCGGCTCCGAGGCATGGCCCGCGGATTCTCGGTGAAACGTGAACGAGTTGCCTTCGTAGCTGACTCGGATCAGGTCACCCTCATTGAAGTCTCCGGAGAGCAGGCGAGTGGCCAACGGATTCTCGATGCGCTGCTGAATCACCCGCTTGAGCGGACGGGCACCAAACTGCGGGTCGTAGCCTTCGGCCGCCAAAGCATGCTTGGCTTGCTTGGAAAGCTCAAGTAGAAGGCCGCGATCGGCCAGGCGTCGCCGCAGATTTGCCAGCTGGATCTCCACGATTCCGGCGAGATGCTCTCGCGAGAGCTGATGGAAGATGATCGTTTCGTCGATCCGATTGAGCAATTCCGGGCGCAGCACCTTCTTGAGAAGATCGCGGACGTGCGCTTCGATTTCGACGTCGAGGGCGCCCGACTCGGTCAACTGCAGAATCTGCTGCGACCCGATGTTGCTGGTCATCACGATGATGGTGTTGGTGAAATCCACGGTGCGTCCATGGCCATCGGTCAACCGACCGTCATCCAGCACCTGAAGGAGCACGTTGGAAACGTCTGGGTGGGCCTTCTCCATCTCATCAAAGAGAATGACGCAATAGGGCCGACGCCGGACCGCTTCGGTCAGGCGGCCGCCCTCCTCATAGCCGACATAGCCGGGTGGTGCCCCGATCAGCCGGGCCACGGCGTGCTGCTCCATGTATTCCGACATGTCGATGCGCACCATGGCTTCGTCGGTGTCGAAGAGGAACTCGGCAATGGCCTTGCACAGTTCGGTCTTGCCCACGCCGGTCGGTCCGAGGAAGAGGAACGAGCCGATCGGGCGATGCGGATCGCTGAGGCCCGCTCGGCTTCGACGAATCGACTCGGCGACGGCCTTGACGGCAGCTTCCTGGCCGACAACACGTTTCTCCAGCTGATTCTCGATTCGCAGCAGCTTTTCGCGCTCGCCCTCGACCAGTCGAGATACCGGGATGCCCGTCCACTTGGCCACCACCTCGGCGACCTGCTCAGGGTCAACTTCTTCCTTGACCATGGCCTTGCCAGACTGTTGGCGCTTGGCAAGCACGTTCTCGGCCGTCTCAAGTCGAGCATTCAGGTCGCGCATCTCACCGTACTGAATGCGGGCGGCCTGCTCCCAATCGCCTCGTCGCTGCGCTTGATCGAGTTCCGTCTGCTTGCGGTCGATCTCGGCCTTGACCGCCTTGATTTCATCGAGTTCCTTCTTCTCGACCTCCCACTGCGCCGTAAGCGCCTGATTCGTCTCGTTGAGCTCGGCAAGATCGTGCTCGATCGCGGCAAGACGCTTCTTCGACTCAGCATCGTCTTCCAGCTTGAGGGCTTCGCGCTCGATCTCCAACTGCATGATTCGCCGGCGAATTTCGTCAACCTCGGCGGGCATGGAGTCGTTTTCAATTCGCAATCGAGAGGCGGCTTCGTCGAGCAGGTCAATAGCCTTGTCGGGAAGGAAGCGGTCGGCGATGTAGCGGTGCGAGAGAGTGGCGGCGGTGATCAGGGCGCCGTCCTGAATGCGGACACCGTGGTGGGCCTCATAGCGGGGCTTCAGGCCGCGAAGGATGGCGATCGTGTCCTCGAGCGACGGCTCGCCGACATACACGGGTTGAAAGCGGCGCTCGAAGGCGGCGTCCTTCTCGATGTGCTTCCGGTATTCGTCGAGCGTCGTGGCTCCAATGCAGCGAAGCTCGCCACGAGCCAGGGCAGGTTTCAACAGGTTGCCGGCGGAGACCGCGCCTTCGGCAGCACCCGCGCCGACGATGGTGTGCAACTCGTCGATGAAGAGAATGATTCGCCCATCGCTGGCGGCGACTTCTCGCAGAACGGCCTTGAGGCGTTCTTCGAATTCGCCACGATACTTTGCGCCTGCAAGGAGCTGCCCTACATCGAGCGCCATGATCCGCGAGTCGCGCATCGACGCAGGACAGTCGCCATTGACAATGCGCTGCGCCAGACCTTCCGCAATAGCGGTCTTTCCAACGCCGGGCTCGCCGATGAGAACGGGGTTGTTCTTGGACCGGCGAGAAAGCACCTGCATGCAGCGACGTATCTCTTCGTCGCGGCCAATCACGGGGTCGAGCTTGCCCGAGGCCGCACGCTCCGTCAGATCAATCGCGTACTTCTTGAGCGCTTCGTAGGTGGACTCCGCCCCGGGATCGTGAACGTTGGAGACCCCGGACGCCTTTCGGAGGGCTGAGATGGCCTCCAACAGCCGCTTCCGATCCGCTCCAACCACTGAGAGTACTTCCTTCGCGGGGCTCCGAACGTCGGCGAGTGCGAGGAGGACGTGCTCGGTTGACACATAGGTGTCGTTCAGCGCTTTGGCTTCCTTCTCGGCGGCCGTCAGGACCTGCATGACCGCATGAGACGTCTGGGGCTGAGTTCCGCTCACCGTGGGCAGTCGCTTAAGTTCACTCTGGGCGATCTGAAGCACCCGGGCCGGATCAAATCCCGCCCTTCCAAGGACTGAGGCGGGTACACCTCGAGAGTCATCCAGCATGGCGACGAGAATGTGGAGTGGCGAAAGCTCGGCATGCCCCGCACTTACAGCGGCCGACTGGGCATTGGACAGGGCTTCCTGGGCAAGAGTTGTGAATTGATCAAGTCTCATGTGTCGTTCCACGGGGCAAACCGCGTTCCCAGTGCTCTCCTGGAAATTGAGCCTTCTGGACTGCCGGGATGGCAGGTTGCATTCCGGTGCCTGCCGGTTCGTCACTCGGCTCGAGACCTGCACCGAAGCGGCTCCACCGGAAACGTCTCGGGGATGAGTTCCGGTCGTTCATTAATCCAGCCAACCAGCCAGCGAAAGGCGTCGACAAGGCGTGGCCCTGGCCGGCTGAACATCTGGTTCCCATCCACGATCACCACGTTTCCATCTGCGACCGCCGGCAAGGCCGGCCACCACGATTGCCCGGTCACCCGGTGAAGTTCGCGACGGATGGCCGGGAGGTTCATCCCACATGGCGCGATGATGATGCGATCCGGCTGCAATGCAACCAGCTCCTCCGGCTCCAGACGACGCGATGGCGCACCCGGCTCACTGAGCGATGATCTGCCGCCGGCGTCGACGATCAAGCGTGGAGTCCAGTGGCCGGCGATGAAGAGCGGCTCAAGCCACTCCAGGACGACGGTTTCCGGTCCGTCAGTGTATGGCGTGACATAATCAACCGCAGTCCACCATCGCTCGCGAAGTCGTACGACGGCCTCTCTCGCACCCGCGGCCAAACCCGCCGCGTCACCGACTCGCACGATGTCGTCGAGGACATCTTCAAGTGAGTGCGGGTTCAAGCTGAGGATCTTCGGTTGCGGCTCTATCGTTTCAACGACGCGTCGCACCGTCGAGAGATCAATGCTGCACACACTGCAGAGATCCTGAGTCAGGATCAGATCAGGTCGCAGGGAGCGAAGCATGGCCTCATCCACCGAGTAGAGCGACTGTCCGGCCGACAGGGCAGCGCGAACCTCTGAATCAATGCTGCTGCTGTCGGTCGCTGCAATTCGGGCCGTGGTCAGGATGGGCCGGTCAGCAATTTCAGCGGGAAAGTCGCACTCGTGGGAACGGCCCATGAGCAAGTCGGCGCCGCCGCACGCGCAGAGAATTTCAGTTGCGGAGGGCAGCAGCGAGACGACGCGCATGACCGAATCTTACGAGTCCGGTTGAGAATCGGCCTCCCACGCAGATTCGCCCCGCGGCGGTCAGGTGGTTCTCGGACAGGATTCGTCTTGCGCAGAAGGTACAGACGGAAGCGGGCGGACCCGTTTTGTCATCCTTGCCTGCATCAGTCTGGATTTTGCCGCCATTGCTGGCAGGTTCGTGGAAACGGCCTTTGCGGCCCACTCTGAAGACACGAAACGAGGCGCTTGAGATGAGAAACGAATATGCGCTTGGCGCGATCGGTGCGCTGACCATGGCCCTGACGGCCGTCGCCGATGTGCAGACGATTGATGTCGGTACAGTCATGAACGTTGCGCCGGCCGGAGCGTATCAGTACACAGGCAGCTTCGGTGGGTTCCTTTCAGCGCAAACGCAGTTTTTTGGATACACCCATACGGTCATCGCCGTGGATCTGAACGGCATTCTTCAGTCGGTCGGAGCCAACGCACTTCTTTCAGTCTCCATCAAGGACACTGGAAACAATACGTATGCAGCTCTCAGTCCTGGGGCGGACATCGACCTCTTTGCGTTCGAAGGAATCAGCGGCGACGCTCAGCCGGCATTCAGCTACACGGGCCCGAACCAGGTCCATGCAGGTGAGTCGTCAGAGGCGCTCCACACGCGAGCCTTTGCCGTGGATTCATTTTCCGGCGCGCAGGATGCATGGAACATGACGCATGTCTCGCTTGGATACAAGGGAGCCCTCAAGGCGACCTTTGGCACCGCCGGCGGCGGTACGCCAGGCGATCCAAACGGCCCGATTTTCATTGAGGCTCCCGGCACAGGCTCGCTCGGCGCTACCAAGCTTCTGATCTCAGAGGCAGGATTCTCCGAGTCGTTTCAGATTCTCCTTGAGGTCACCACCGTGCCGGTGCCCGCCCCGTGTGCCGGGTTGGCGCTGCTGGGGCTCTTCATCCCAGGTCGCCGCCGCCGACATGGAAGCTAAATCGGCCTGATTGCGTTGACGGAATTGGGGTAATCATCCGATAGAATCGGGCCGTGGCGACGTTTGCCTATATTGCCCGCGACTCCGCCGGCCAGCGGCTGGAAGGACTCCTCGAGAGTGTCAGTGAGCAGGCTGCGCTGTCAGACCTCTCGGCTCGGGGCCTGACGCCGGTTCGAATCACCGAACACGTGGAACGGCGTGGGGGCCATGCGCGAGTGAGCGTCCGAAGCCTTGCGGCCGCCTATCGCCAGCTCTCCGATCTTCTGCACGCGGGTGTGCCGCTCCTGCGGGCATTGAACCTGCTCTCGAGGGGAAAGTCGAACCCGCGGCTTTCGAAGGTGATGGTGGAGGTCACGGAGTCGGTCGCCCAGGGTGACCGCCTTGCCGACGCCATGGCGCGGCATGAACGGGTCTTTCCGGCGGTCCAGGTGGCCATGATTCGCGCTGGTGAGCGCGGCGGTTTTCTGGAGAATGTGCTCCGCCGCCTGGCGGACTTTCTTGAGCACCAGGCCGATATGCGGGCCAAGGTGGTGGGCCAGTCGATCTATCCGGTCATTCTGCTTTTCGGCGCGATCTCACTTGCGATCGGCGCCCTCATTTTCTTTGTGCCAAAGTTTGAGGGCTACTTCAAGGACATACCGCTGCCGGTGCCCACCAGGATCCTTCTCGGGTTGTCGCATCTATTGGTCAACTGGTGGGGCTGGCTCATCGTCGCGGTGGCAGCCCTGGTGGCCGGCGGCTGGTGGTGGGCCCGGCGGCCGAGTGTGAAGAGGCGGCTTGTGGCCCTGCAACTTCGAATACCGGTCGTCGGCCCGATTGTAATGGGATTGGCGATCGCTCGGTTTGCCCGGATGCTCGGAACTCTGCTCGACAACGGGATCGCCATGCTGGCTGCCATTCGAATCAGCCGGGATGCGGCAGGTCACGTCCTTCTCGCCGAAGCCATTGAACGAGCGGGGGAGGCGGTAAAGTCTGGTGGATCCCTGGCGGGGCCACTGAGCGACTCAGGCCTGTTTGAGGCAGACATCGTTGAAATGATCAGCATCGGCGAGTCTGCCAACAATCTGCCCGATGTCCTGGTGAATGTAGCGGAATCGCTCGAAAAGAGGGTGGAGAGGCAACTCAACGTCCTGGTCCGGCTGATGGAACCCGCCATCTTCTTGTGCATGGCCTTGGTCGTGATTTTTCTCTTTGTCGCACTGGTGGTGCCGATGATGCGGCTGAGCATTGGGGCATAGTTGCCCTGTTTCACTTGGCCGCGGTCACCGGATGGCGACTACCATGACATCCGGCATTGGCACGGTGAAAATGTCTGTAAGGTCACGGAGGAGCTTTGACATGAACGTACGAAACGGAATGCGGCCGATCCGCCGCGGTTTCACGATCCTCGAACTGCTGATTGTGATCGGGATCATTCTGGCGCTTGGCGGCCTGGTGCTCTACAACGTTATCGGAGCGGGTGAAAAGGCCGACCTGAAGCTGGTGAAGGTGCAGATCCAGTCGTTCTCGCAGGCGTTGGACAACTTCAAATATGACATGAAGCGGCTTCCCACAACGGAGGAGGGGCTTCGCGCGCTGGTGAGCAAGGACGTCATCGAGGACGAGGAGGATCAGTCCAAGTGGAGTGGTCCGTACCTGAAGGATTTCAAGCCGGAAGACACCTGGGGCCATGAGTGGCTGTATCGGGCTCCGAGTGAGATCAGTGAGGACAAGCCGTACGACATCATCTCCTTCGGGCCGGATGGTCAGGAAGGAACCGATGATGACATCACGAATCAGGACGGTTCCAGCGCGGACGATGCGTCTGCCACAGAGTGAGCGGTGAGCAGAGGAGGCAGGCTGAGGTCATTCACACTTATCGAGGTGATGATCGCGATTGCCATCGTCGTCGTGGCGATGGGGCTGGCCTATCCTGCGCTTGATCACGTCCTCGACGAGCGGCGCTTTACTTCGGCGGCTGACGAATTGGTCGGACGATTGATGATGGCGCGGGCATCCGCCCAAGCTCAAGGCAATCCCGTCGAGGTGATGTGTGATTCCAAGGGCGGGTCATTGGTTGTGAAGCCGTTGCATGTTCGCCTCGACAACGAGGAACAGGACGTAACAGACCCCTCAGAGGTATTGGATGACATTCGTCTGCCGGCGGGCATGCGGCTCGTGGCAGAGAACTCCGAGGACGTGGATGATTCCGACCACTCCGCATCACAGATTGCCCCCGACAGCGCATCAGAGAACGGTGATTCCTCAACCTGGACTCGAATCATCATCTATGCGGCCGATGGATCGGCAATTCAGTCCAAGTCTCTATCCCTCATTGACGAATCAGGTCGCCGGGGCCGGCTGGTCTTCAACCCTCTAACGGGGATGCTCACCGTCGATTCGGCTAGAACTGACACCGAGGAACGTCGATCGGATGCCTCGACTGCTGCGGATGAGGAGACGGATCAACCCGCGACAGACAATTCAGACGCAGAGCCTGATGTTTCCGGAGGCGATGATTCAGAGGCCGTTGATGAGGAGACTGAACCGCCGCCGGACGACTCAATTCCGGAGGACGAGTTCGAATGATCCGACGCGGCGGCATCCTTCTTGAGATGCTCCTGTCGCTGGCCCTGCTCGCTGGTGCGGCCGCGTTTGTGCTTTCAGCGTTGAGGAATTCGACGGAGACGCTTACTCGAGCCGCGCAGCGGCTGGAGGCGATGGACGAGGCGACGTCGATCATTGCGCAACTTGAATCCGGCCTGATCAACGTGAACGACCTTCGGGAAGGGTCATCGTTGACCCGGTCGAATGCTCACTGGATTCCCAGGATCACCACGGGTCCGACGCCCTATCAAGGACTGACCCTGGTTGAAATTGAGGTTCGCGATCGAGAGAACCCGGACCGAATCGTGGCCCAGCTGCGTCAGTTGGTCCGATTGCGTCCGAATCGCGACGAATCATCAGTTACGGATGAGTCATGATGCAGCGCCGAGGCTTCACGCTTGTGGAAACCCTGATTGCGGTCGGATTGCTCAGCGCAGTCCTGATGACCACCGCTTGGTACGTTCAGCAGGTGGTGGCATCCCGGCAGAGACTTGCGTATCGGGTCGAGCAAAGCGTCATTTGCACCGCCATGTTCAAACGCCTTGACGAGGATCTTGCCACAACTCTGGTGGGATCCAGCCAGATGGGACCGGGCATCAAGGGCTCGATCGAATCCATTGAAATCCTCAGTCGTCGGCTGCCTCTCGCCTCGCAAGCGGGTTCACCGGCTTCGGCAAAGCTCGTGGATCTTAATCGCAGCGGAATCCGCATTGCCGCATCGACCGGAACTGTGGAGATGATGCTTGGGCCGGCAGGCGTCCCGCCGGCTTGGTCGACGCTCGGACGGGGCATACGCCAGCTTCGTTTCAGATATCTTGATGGGCGCCGCTGGATGGAGTCTTTCGACAGTTTGGAGACAGGTCGCCTCCCTCGGGCCATTGAGGTGTCGATTTGGTTCGAACGTGAGCAGGCGCAGGATTCAGCGCCCGAAGGTCGCGCCGATGCGACTGTGAAGGTCGACGATGCTTCGCCGGACCGACGCCAGATCATCTCGATTCCGGATTCCGTCGGCAGCGGAGGGGCGTAATCGTGTCGCACCGTCGATCATTCATCATGTTTGCCATCATGATCGTGGTGATGTCAACCTTGCTTGTCGCCACGGGGGTGATTTTCCTTGTTCAGGCCGAGAGCCGATCGTCGCATGGGGTCATCGATTCGGCCCAGTCTCGCGCCATCGCGTGGTCGGGTCTGCAGGCCGTCATGGCGGAACTTCAGGATCAGCGGTCGGACATTCTCAAGGGAGACTTTCCTTCCATCGGGCGTGAATTCACGATCTACAGGCATGGTGCCGAGGAGGGCGTAGCGCGACTGTTGCCAGTTGTTGAATCAGGCGAGGTCCTGGTGGGAGAATCGGCCAGGATTGACCTGAACGAGGCCACGCCCGAGCGGCTCAAGGCGACGGGAATTCTCGAAGACACTGAGGTTGACTCGATCATCGCAGAGCGAGGCGGCGGATATGCCGCAGTCAGCGATCTGCTCAAGCTTTCCTGGGTTGATGATCGCCGGTTTTATGGGGATTTGCCGGACGGGCGCTGGACAATCGACGACGGGCTGACTCGGAATCCTCGTGCCGCGACGGCTGTGCCCGTCACCGTTCCATTGTCGCAGCAGTTCTCGGTGTTTTCATTCGAGCCCGAAATCACGTCGAAGGACACTGCTCGAATCAATATCAATGCCAATTGGACCAAGCGACTGAGGGATCGCCTGGCGCAGGCCACCACACCGGAGTTTGCGGATGCCGTGGCCGCCCGGCGGACCACTGACACGATCAAATCGCTTGGCGATGTCTACCAGATTGCGAAGTCCGCCGGAGTTCAGGACGAACGATTGAATGAGGTATTTGATGCGATTCGGCTCTCTGCTGAAAGTCTTCGGGGCGGGCAGGTGAATGTCCATCGGGCCTCTCGCGAGGTACTGCTCTCGGTCCCCGGTCTCAATGCGGAGCTCGTGGATGCAATCCTGCAGACACGTGAATCGCTGAGCGACGAAGACCGCCAGGGGTTGGCGTGGTTATTGACTCGAGAGGTACTGACCCCGTCGGCATTCGACGTGGCGTCGGCTCACCTGACCACCCGGTCGATGACGTTCAGGGTGCGAATTGGCGCCTTGGTCCGGGAGGACGAGGACCAGACCGACGTTTCCATCCGTACGGTGCTTGAAGCGGTCATTGATTGCGTTGATCAGACCCCACGCCTTGCGATGGTTCGAAACATCAGCCAGCTTCCTGCATTGGCCACCGTCATGCAGTCGCTGGATGAGTCGCCGAGCGATGTGACCGATCCGGACATGTCAACGCCGGCTGACGAGCCGTCTCGTCCTGCGGCGACAGAGAGCAGCGGCGGCACATCCAGGCAGAACGAACCTGCACCAGGAAGTGCCGACAAGAGCAAGAAACCCAAGACAATGGCTCCTCCGACTGCGTCGGTTCGTCGCCGAGGGAGATGGACTGCCGATTGAGCCTCGCGATTTCTTAGCGCATTCTCCTCAGTCATCGCTGGATCGAGTAGAGTTCTGCACCCACGTGCCCTATGCGCAGTGCCCGCAAGAAGCTCTACCGCAGCTTTCCCGAACTGGATCGCTTTCCCGATTCGGCGTGCGATCTCATGGTTTCGCGAATGGAGGCGTCGCGATCGTTCACCTTGCCGCTGATGCTCAGCATCACGTTCATCGTGCTGGGGGTGTTCGGTTGTGGAATGGCCCTTTGGCTCATCGTGCAGGAATCCTGGACTGCATTTGAAAAGGATTTGTTCGACCGCTATGGTCGGCCCATGTCGGATGTTCTGGGGCTCGGCCTTGCATACGCACCCATGCTGATTGCCTCCGGACTTGCGGGACTTCTCGCCCGGGATGCGCTCTCCAAGATCCTGCTGCGTCGAGCCATCGCTCGGCGAATCCGGTCAACTCGTTGTACCAACTGCCATGTCTCTCTCCTTGGTCTGCCCACGATCGGAAACACGGTCAGGTGTCCCGCCTGTGATCGGGTCATGGGCCTCAGCGAACTTGACCTGAGTTCCCCCGTTGAACTGCTGTCGCCCCCCGCGGAATACTCGCGACAGGCTGAATCAGATTGGAAGGAAGCCTCCGCAGGCCTGTCGCAGAACGGCGCCTGAGAAGCCTGCGGCCGGAAACGTCGAGCAGGTCACCTCGAGAGAACAAGCATCAAGAGCACAAGGTTTACGATCACGCTGAGGGCCAGGGCAGCCACCACGAAGATCACCACTGCGCTCGACGATGACGGCTGCGCGAGAATCGCGGGGGCCGACGGCGCAGGAGCCGGTGCGGCGGCCATGATGGATGCAAGATCGAGCTTCGGCCGGGCAAAATGCGGTGCCTCGCCCTTTCGGACCAGGTCCAAGTCGCTGAGAAGATCACCAGCGCTTTGATATCGATCCTTCGGATTCTTGGCCAGCATCATCTCGATCACCTGGGCGCAACCTGCCGACAGGTGGGTGTTGATGTGGTCCGGAGGAGTGAGCTCCGCTTTCAGGTGTCGATGCATGACCTCTGAAGGGTTCTTCCCCTCGTAGGGAACCCGCCCGGTCACCATGTGGTAGAACGTAGCGCCGAGACCGTAGATGTCGGCCTGCGGGCCGATGTGCACCTCGCCGCGAATCTGTTCCGGAGAAATGTAGTACGGCGTGCCGTAGGCTCGTCCTGACTCCGCTTCCGCAGCTTCCTTGTCCGACATCGCGCGGGCGAGTCCCAGGTCGGCTAGCTTTACGACGCCCGATCGGGAGATCATGATGTTTTTCGGCTTGATGTCACGATGGATGAAGCCCTGCTCATGTGCATGCTTGAGCGCTGATGCCACCTGTCTGACAACGTCGATGGCCTCGGCTTCACTGAAGCGCTTCTTGGCGACGATTCGGTCGTAGACCGTGTCGCCGTCGACATACTCCATCACGAAATAGTGGTGCTCGCCAGCCTTGCCGACGTCATAGGCGCCAACCACATTCTGATCATTCAGTTTCGCGGCCGCCCGTCCTTCTTTGTAGAAGCGCTCAATGAATCTCTCGTTGGTCGAGAATTTCTTCGGCAGCACCTTGATCGCCACGTATCGATCCAGTGAGAGCTGCTTGGCGAGAAAGACCGTCGCCATCGCTCCCGATCCAAGTTTCTTGAGGATGCGATAGCCCGGAATCTTCTGACTTGACTTGTCGGCTTCGAAGTCCGTCCGTAGCCGCGTCATCTGGCGATGCGTGACAAACGCATTGTCCACAAGCACATCCGGAAGGGTGCGCGGCGCCTCGGTGGATTGAGCCTCCTGAACCAGCGAATTGCAGAGATCGAGCTCTTCGGAAGTGATCAGTCCTCGATCCACCACGAGCTTGCCGAGCATCGTCTCGAAGCCGCTGGTCGATTTCCCTGCATCGGGTTCAAGGGCGTTCAAGGATTCAGCGGCCGAAAGTGAGTTCGGAACATGGTTGGGTTCCCGCTTTCCAGTGCGATTCGGAGTACGGCCCTCGTCGCCCGCATCGGAATCGGCGAGGCGAAGAATTGGTTCGTCGCCGGTCGGTTTCGACTTCGGATCGTGGCGTGAAGGCTCATTCATGGAGTTCTGCAAGATATCGATGCCGTGCCCCAACTAGGAATCGCCCTGAACGGTGTCCTCCTGCAGCGAATTCCGGTGCTTTCGCGGCAAGGCCATCGTGTGGTGGAACCGACACCGTCTGCGCATCCACGTCGGTTATAACGAACATTCGAGCGCAGCCGCAAGGGGGTTCCGGTCGGGTTCGAGTAATCTGGCCGATATACTCTGATTGCCGGCCGATAACGAAGGTCTTGGCACCGATCAATTGGTTGCATGCGCCCCGCTCGATGACGAAAGCTCCCGAACGAATCCTCTTGGTTCGACCCAGCGCTTTGGGGGATGTTTGCCGTACGGTGCCTCTGCTGGCGAGCCTTCGCCTGGCGTTCCCGACGGCGCAGATCGATTGGGTGGTTCAAGAGGAGTATGTGCCGGTGGTGGAGGCCCATCCGGCGCTGAACCACATTGTGGGATTTCCAAGGGCCGAGCTTTCGAAGTGGTGGCGCTCTCCGCGCGGAGCGCTTCGCCTGATGGAGTGGCTCGGGTCGCTTCGAAAGGCGCGCTACGACCTGGTTGTTGATGCTCAGGGACTCTTTCGCAGCGGGATCATGACTGCCGCGACAATGGCTCCGATTCGCGTTGGCTACGCCGATGCCCGGGAAGGGGCGTGGCTCGCGTATTCGCACCGCAGGGCCTTGAGTCAGGGGCGACATGCCGTCGAGGCCATGCTCGGCCTCCTCGAGTGCATTGGAATCGAGCGGGTTGCAGACATGAAGTTGTATTGCGCCGCCGACGACCTCGCCGAATGGGCCGCGTGCCGCGAAGAGTTGGGTCTTGCCGAAAACTATGTGGTGCTGGCGCCGGGAAGCAAATGGTCAAGCAAGCGCTGGCCCGCTGATGGCTGGACCCAATTGAGTCAGCAGCT
The DNA here is from genome assembly GCA_964407695.1 of uncultured Isosphaeraceae bacterium. Classification (GTDB taxonomy): domain Bacteria; phylum Planctomycetota; class Phycisphaerae; order Phycisphaerales; family SM1A02; genus CAYOWQ01. The sequence goes on from CAYOWQ010000003.1 coordinate 141,645, forward strand.
CTTGAGTCGCGGTTTCGACCTTGCCGTCGTGGGTTCACCTGCGGAGCTGCAGCTGTGTCGTTCCATCGCGGAAGGCGCAGGCAATTCGCGAATCTTCGCCCTTGCCGGGCGGCTCGGCGTGGGTGCAACCATGGCCGCCATTCGCCAGGCCTCGCTCGTCATCGCCAACGATTCCGCGCCGCTCCATATGGCCGTGGGATTCTCGCGGCCGCTCGTGGGGTTGTTCGGGCCGACTGATCCTGCCATTGTTGGCCCCTACGGATGCGAGCGATGGGTTATTCAACATCCGGTGGCGGCCGCGAAACGCGCTGACTACAAGGATTCCGCGCTCGGTGATTCGCTGATGCGGCATATTTCCGTTGACATGGTGCTCGACCGAGCCACCGAGGCATTGGCGGCGACGACTGAAGCTGCGGAGATACGGGTGTGAGGCATCTTGTCCTTGCCAGTGCCTCTCCAAGGCGGCGCGAACTTCTGAGACTCGCAGATTTTCGGTTTGAAGTGCATGTCCCGGACTTCGACGATGGATTGCTCGATGCCAGTCGCCACGACGCGGAGTCCTGGGTTCTCGCCATGGCGTTCATGAAGGCTCGACGGGTGGCCGACCAGCGAGCCCAGGGCGCGGAAGTCATACTCGGCGCTGACACGGTGTGCGTTGACGAGCAGTCCATTCTCGGGAAGCCGAGAGACGCGAACGATGCACACCAAATGATCCGCCGGCTTCGATCGCGCCGGCATCGGACGCTGACCGGCGTGTGCCTCGTCTATGCAGACACAGGCGCCCGGACGCTTCTCCTCGATGAAGCGCAAGTCGACGTTGGATTGTTGACCGACGCTGCGATCGACGCCTATGTCGCATCGGGAGATTGGCAAGGGAAGGCTGGGGGCTACAACTTCGCCGACCGCGTCGCCGCCGGATGGCCCGTTCGGTGCGTCGGCGACGAGTCATCCGTCATGGGGTTGCCGATGGGCCGGCTGACGCCGGTATTGCGGGCGGTGATAAACGGAAACGAAACGGCCCCTCACGAATTGGAGAGAACTCGATGACGTTCGGCCAGGTCCATGTGTCGCTTTGGATCACGCTCCCCTTGGGGATCACCATTGCGGCGTGGACGGCCTGGTTCTGGTGGCGGCAAGGAAGGCCTTCGACACCGTCGAGCCGCCGATACATCCGTCGTACCTCCTCCTTGGTCATATTGCTCGCCATACCCGTTCTCATCCGCGGACTCAGTATCGCGGATCCGACTTCGAATTCCACCGATTATGTGAGAACGTGGCTTCTCCTGATGCTGATTCTTGGAATCGTGCTGGTGACGGCGCTGATTGATGTCGTGAACAACCTTCGAATCCATCAGCGACATCAGGAGAAGGAGATGGTGGACGCCGCTGCTGAACTGGCCCACGCGCTCCGGAACGCCCGGAACGAACCGAAGCAGTCTTCGTCAACCTCCGGACCGCATTCATGAGCGGTCCGCTTCCCGGCTGGATGGTCCCGATTTCCATCCCCGTGTCATGGTTCTACGGTCGGCTTATCGAGCGCCGCAATCGTCAATTCGATCTTGGACGCCGCGTGCAGCGAGTCTCTCGCCCCGTGATCTCCATTGGAAATCTTACGGTGGGTGGAACCGGGAAAACGCCCATGACGGCGTGGCTTGTCAATCAACTCATTCATCGAAAGCAGGTTCCGGCGATCGCCCTGCGCGGCTATCGCGGGCGCCCCGGTGCGCCGTCAGATGAATCGATGGAGTATCAGGAGTTGTGCCCTCAAGTCGATGTGGTGGTCGATGCCGATCGGGTGGCGGCTCTGAAAAAGTTCCTTCCATCCTCACCGCGGACGACCTGCATTGTGCTGGACGACGGCTTTCAACATCGGTTCCTGTATCGCGACTTGGACATCGTTCTCATCGACGCTTTGCGACCGGGATTGACGGATCGCCTCGTGCCCGCGGGTTGGCTTCGGGAGCCGCCTCGGTCGCTGTCGCGCGCCAGCGCAGTGATCGTCACCCATGCCGACCGCGTTGATCCGGGGCTTGCCAACCAGGTGGCATCCTTTCACGGCCGGGAGCCCATCGCGTGGACGCAACATAGTTGGGGGGAGCTCGTCTGCGTATCGAAATCGGAAGCATCCTGGCCCGTTTCGTGGCTCGACGGTCGCCGCGTTGGCGTAATTCTCGGCGTGGGCAATCCGGGCTCGATCCGTCAGCAAATCGAGCGGTTGGGCGCAGTGATTACTGCAGACTTCGGCGCCGTGGATCACCATCACTACTCCGCCGGAGAAATTCGCAAGTTCATCCAAACGTTGGGGTCGGTGGACGCGGTGCTGACCACGATGAAGGATTGGGTCAAGTTGCGCCGTCTGATAGACTTGCCAACCTGCCCGTTGCCGATCCTGGTTCCAACACTTCGGATCAAGTTTCTGAAAGGCGAGGCGGATCTGCTGAAACTGGTCGATTCGACCGTGAGGCAGTCATCGCTGAGCACGAACTGATGCAAAACATTCTCGCCAAACTCTCCTGTTACCAGCCGTTCAAGGTCATCGTCGTTGGCGACTTCATGCTGGATCAAGCGGTCTACGGTGCTGCCGAACGATTGAGCCCGGACGCACCGGTTCCGGTCCTTGCAGCCACGTCGGTCAAGGATTCGCCGGGCGGCGCAAGCAACGTGGCGCTGTGCCTTCGTGGGCTGCTGGGAGAGGTATCGTGCTTCGGCGTTGTTGGCGCCGACCGTGAGGGGGAGGCCCTTCGATCCAAACTGGCGGAAGCCGGCTGCCGGGTTGAAGGAATCTACGCAGACACGACTCGCCCAACCACCGTGAAGCGGAGCCTCATCGGCCTCGCTCAGCATCGCCACCCTCAGAAGATGTTCCGCGTTGATTTCGAATCGAAGACACCGCTCGACCAGTCCATCGTTGATCAGATTGTGGCGGGTGTCCGGGCCCATCTGCGTGACGCCGATGTCGTCTGCATCGAGGATTACAACAAGGGTGTGTGCACCCCATCGCTCTGCCAGTCAATCATTTCGTTGTGCCGGGAGGCGGGAAAGCCCGTCCTGGTCGACCCCGCGGCCATCGAGGACTATTCCAAGTACAGAAGGGCAACCGCGATCACGCCCAATCGTTCTGAAGCTGAGTTGGCGACCTCCATGGAAACGCCTATCGATGCTTCGGAACTCCACAAGAAGGGCCTCTCCGCCAAGCTCCTGACTTCTCTCGAATTGGACGCGGTGGTTTTAACTCTCGATAAGCAAGGTGCGCTGCTCGAGGTTCGAGGCGAGCCGCCGATTCATGTTCCGACGGTGACCCGGCTTGTGTACGACGTCACCGGCGCGGGAGATATGGTGCTTGCAGCGCTGGCCGGCGGGCTGGCCAATGGGTTTACGTGGTTGGAGGCCGTGACCTTCGCCAACGCCGCGGCCGGCCTTGAAGTGGAGGTCTTTGGCGCGCAGCCCATTCCGCTGGCCAAGGTGCAGCGGGAGATCTTGATGCGAACCTCGGGGTTGACGGGGAAGTATCGCGATTTGAAGGAACTTCTCGTGGAACTGGAGGTGCATCGCGTCAACGGGCATCGAATTGTCTTGACGAATGGATGTTTCGACGTGGTTCACGCGGGTCATGTGGCCTACCTACGCGAAGCAAAGGCCCTGGGAGATGTTCTGGTGGTCGGCATCAATGCCGACGATGAAGTCAGACGCCAGAAAGGGGCTGGCCGACCGGTCTTTTCCGCCGCCGAGCGGGTCGAGGTTCTCAGCGAGTTTGCATCGGTTGATTACGTGACGGTCTTTCACGAGCCGACGGCTCACGATCTGATTCGTGCCGTGCACCCGGATGTCTATGTGAAGGGCGGAGACTACCGGCGGGAAGATCTCAATGAATGGGATCTTCTGGGACCAATGGTGGCGCGGAGTGAGATACGAGTCGAAGTGGTTGCCCACCGTCCGGGCTTGAGTTCATCGACGATTATCAGACGTGTTCGAGACAACCCATCCCCCCGCCACGAGGCTTCAACGGCCTTGTAATCCACGATCTGCAATTCAATCGAAGAGATTGAAGGGGATTCACTGGTCTTTCGCGCCGCAGGTGGTAGTCGTTGAGGTGGAAACGGTGCCCCTTGCTTCACAGATGCTGTGCCATGGTCATGCTGCTTGCACTTATGTGCTTCGGTGGCTGCCAGGCAAGCCGACCGATGCCAACCATGCCGGCCGCGTCAGGCCTCGGAAACGCGCTTCCCGGCCAGGCGGACATCGTCGGCCCATCCGGTGATGCATTCCTCACCTCTCTGCCGGCCCCGGATTGGGCCCAGAGTCGGAATGATGACTCGCTCGGGTCCGCGCCCGGGCAATTGCCGTTGGAATGGGTTCACCAAGTTAATCGAAACTATACCCGAACAAATAACGGACGCATATATGAGCAGTCCTCATGGCGGGTGACATCTTGGAGGCTCGATCTGCGGTGAATGGCCGAATTCGGCGGCCGCAACCGATTCGGCGCGAACCAATAGAATCATCGGTAACTTCTTGCAGGAATCGAACTTGTCCACACTTGGGCCTTGACGTTTACAACCCTGGTGGGCATACTTCGAGTGCCAGAGACAAACCTCTTTTGCCGGCCAGGAGTGCCGGGCTCGGTCGTCCAGCGGCAGGTCGACGGGCAGGGGTGCGAAACCCGTTGGCCGCATCAGTGGGGAACAGAGCCTATGCCGACCGTCACCAAAAAAGACCTGATTGACCGCATTGCCAATCAGACGCAGCAAAAGCGTTCAACGGTCAAGAAGACCGTTCAGGCCTTCCTTGACCACATGATTGATGAACTGGGAAAGGGACATCGCCTCGAATTTCGGGATTTCGGGGTGTTCGAGATCCGGGAGCGAGCTCCGCGGGTGGCCCAGAACCCCAAGACCTTGGAACGCGTGGACGTCCCTAAAAAGAAGACGGTGAAATTCAAGGTGGGGCGGCTGATGAAAGCGTCCCTCGAGGAAGAGATTCTGCAGCGGCTTCAGTCAAAGGCGTTAAAGTCCAGCCAGAATAGAATCGAGGAGTAGTCGCACCCGCCGGCTTCCGGCCGGGACGGCTTGCTCGGTTCGTCGTGGATAAGTTTCTCGCGGCCGCCCTCTGGCGGCCGTTTCAGTTTCAATCACGGATGATGAATATGTCGGTACGGGCAACGGACGCCACGGCTCGCCCCGGTCGGGCCAACACACTCACGCAACTCGCCGAATTGTTCCGAGCGCTGCCTCCGCACGCCATGGAAGCCGAGATGAGCCTCCTCGGTTCAATGCTCCTCGAGCATCAGGCCGTTGGTGAGGTCGTTCAGATCATTCAATCGGCCGGGGACTTCTTCAAACCGGCCCATGGCGTCCTCTACGACGCGATGGTCGAAATCTACGATCAGCACGCATCACTCGATATCGTTCAACTCAATCAGCGATTGATTGACAAGGGGGTGCTCGACTCCGTTGGCGGGCTCGATTACCTCGTTGAACTTGCCCACTGTGTTCCCAGCGCGGCGAACGTGGTCCACTATGCACGCCTCGTCAGGGAGAAGGCGATCACCCGCGAGGTGATCGGAGCGGCCGGCGAGATTCTTGAGGACGCTCACGTGTCTGCCGATGGCGCTCAACTGATTCTCGAAAGGGCAGAGCAGCGCATCTTCAATATCGCCCAGAAACGTGAATCGGTTGCCGCGGAGACGCTGCAACGGCTCATTGAAGAGGAACTGAGGCGTCTCGAGACGAACGATGGAACACAGGTCACCGGGGTAGCGACGGGATTCCGCGATCTCGATGAAATGACCAGCGGCCTGCAGAAGGGTGAGCTTGTGGTCATGGCCGCCCGCCCATCCATGGGCAAGACCGCGCTGTCCCTCAACATTGCTGAACAGATTGCCCTCAACGACCAACCGGTTGGCATTTTCAGCCTTGAAATGAGCCGTGAGCAGTTGGTTCAGCGATTGATCTCGGCCGCGTCGGGCGTGGACCTTTCCCGGCTTCGCCGAGGCATGATCGGGCGCGACAACTATCCCCGCCTGCTCTCCGCCTGCGGACGTCTTCAGCACGCCCCGATCTTTATCGACGACACACCCGGTCTCTCCCTGCTCCAGCTACGGGCCAAGGCCCGCCGAATGGCCTCACGCCACGGTGTAAAGGCCATTGTGATTGACTATCTGCAGTTGATGTCGGCGGGCGGGCGGGTGGAGAGCCGCCAGATGGAGGTCAGCGAGATCAGCCGAGGCGTCAAGGCCATGGCCCGCGAGTTGGCGGTGCCCGTCATCTGTCTCAGCCAACTGAACCGCGCTGCGGAGCAGCGCGAGGGGCATCGCCCCCGGATGAGTGACCTGCGGGAATCGGGTTCAATTGAGCAGGACGCCGACGTCATCATCCTGCTTCATCGCGAAGAGTACTACCATCGAGCGACCCCGGGATGGGTTGAGGAAAACCCCGACAAGGTCGGAGTCGCGGAGCTCATCATCGCCAAGCAGCGAAACGGGCCCACGGGAACTGTCGAACTTGTGTGGGACAGTTCATCCACGCGGTTTCGAGACCGCGCGTATCACAGAGGCGGCGATTACGCCTACACCTCTCAAAGTGGATCCGGCGGCGGTGCCGGTAGCTCTTCATTTGCACCGGGTCGGCAGCGGGGGCCCGTCGCCAACCATCGTGATGGCGGCGGTCCCGACCCCACCGATGGCCTGGATGATCTGCCGGCCTAGACCAGCGCCGCCTCGGCTCGACTGTCGCCGATGCCCCATCCCAATTACACTCCTCGTTCAATCGCGGATTTGGAGTGCTCAGGGCTGCCCATGCCGACGGGATCGACGACCGATACTTCCGGAGACTGGCCCGAGGGAGGCCTGGAAGAGACGCTGCGCCAGGCGGCTTCCGGAAATCAGCGTGCATGGCAGTTTCTCGTTGAGGCCTACAGCTCGCGAGTCTTCGGACTGCTCAGAGCCCAGTGCAACGACGCCGACCTTGCCGAGGAGCTGACCCAGTCCACATTTTGCACCATTGTCAGCAAGCTCAACTCGTACACGGAGGTGGGTCGATTCGAGTCATGGCTGTTTCGAATCGCCATGAATCGGCTGCGAGACGAGATGCGCCGCCGCCGCAGGCAGGCCTCGCCCATGGAGTCCGATTCATTGGCGGGCATGGCTGGGGCGGCTCCGGCCGACCCATCGGCGACGCAGCCGGAACCGGCGGAAGTTGCCGACCTTGAGCAGGCCCTCGGTCAACTTTCAGAAAAGGATCGCCAGGTGATCCTCCTGCGGCATCGTGCGGAGCTCTCATTTAAGCAGATCGCCGAGTTGCTCGATGAGCCCATCGGAACGGTGCTCGCTCGCCATCACCGCTCTCTCAAGAAGCTTCGGGATATCCTCTCTCGCTCATCCGCACCGGACGCCACCGTGGAGTCCGACGATTGATGTGGCAAGACCTGCTTGAAACCGCACGATGACCTCCACACCCCCAAAGTCCGGCCCGTTGGTCGGCGTCATCATGGGATCTCACTCGGATTGGGACACCATGCGACATGCCGCGGCCATGCTCGATCGGCTCACCGTTCCTCACGAGGTCCGCGTGGTGTCGGCCCATCGAACTCCCGACCTGCTGTTTGAATACGCGTCAAATGCGTCGGTGCGCGGCCTGATGGTGATCATCGCCGGGGCGGGGGGATCAGCACACCTTCCCGGGATGGCGGCTTCCAAGACGACGCTTCCGGTTCTCGGTGTTCCGGTGATGTCCAAAGCGCTGCACGGCATTGACAGCCTTCTGTCAATCGTTCAGATGCCCGCCGGGATTCCAGTCGGAACACTCGCGATAGGCGAGGCGGGGGCGAAGAATGCGGGCATCCTCGCCGCCTCGATTGTGGCGCTGGCCAGACCTGAGTTCTTGCCGGTGATCGAGGAATTTCGACGCGAACAGACTCAGGCAGTTCTCGATCGCCCGTTTCCTGGCGATGCCCCATCAGCAGGGTTGCGAGGTTAGCCCCGGATGCGAATCGGCGTTCTTGGCGGTGGTCAGCTTGGGAGAATGCTTGGCCTTGCGGGCATCCCCCTCGGGCATCATTTCCGCTTTCTCGATCCATCGCCGACATGTCCCGCATCGCAGGTCGGCGAGATTGTCGTTGGGAAGTTTGACGATCCAGTGATCGTTGATCGATTCGCCGAGGGACTCGATGTCGTAACCTATGAATTTGAAAACGTCCCTGCCTCAACGGTGAGGCGATTGGCCAAAGGGGTCGCCGTGAGACCCGGTGTTGGATCGCTTGAGGTCTCGCAGGATCGGATTCTCGAGAAGGAATTCTTCCGGGCCTGCGGCCTGCCCATCCAGCGATTTGCAGGTCTGGAGAAATCCCAGGATGCCGAGTGCGTTGTCCGCGAGATCGGGGTGCCATGCGTGCTCAAGACGCGGCGAATGGGCTACGACGGGAAAGGCCAATGCGTGATCCGCGCGATCGAGGACGCCAAACAGGCGTTTGCTCGAATGGGAGAAGTGCCCTGCATTGTTGAGGAGTTTGTGTCCTTTGATCGCGAGGTGTCACTGGCGGCAGTTCGCAGCCTCGACGGGACAATCTCGTTCCTTCCTTCTGCGGTGAATGTGCATCGGGACGGGATCCTGCGGACCTCGGTCGCCCCGGCGTTCGCTGAGTTCAAATCAGGGGAGATCCTCGAGGCGTGTCTTCAGGGCCATCTGCGAGTCATTCTCGATCGGTTGGAGCACGTCGGGGTACTCACCGTCGAGTTCTTCCAATTGGGCAACCGGTTCATCGCCAATGAGATGGCTCCGCGAGTCCACAACTCGGTGCACTGGAGTATCGAGGCCTGCCGGTCGAGCCAGTTCGAGCAGCACATTCGAGCTGTCTCCGGATGGCCCCTCGGCGATTCTTCACTCGAATGTCCCGCCGGAATGGTGAATCTGATCGGCGCCTTGCCGGATGCCAGTGCGATTCTTGGTGTCCCCTTCTCCTCGCTTCACCTGTATGACAAGGCCCCACGTCCCGGGCGCAAGCTGGGTCATGTGACCCTCACCGCACCGACGATCCATGAGATAGCTCTTGGGATCAACACGATCCTTGGCATGCTGCCTCCGGATGCTTGATGAGGCTGGCCTAGGCGAGCAAGGCGTCCAACAACTCGACGACCCCCTTGCCCTGGGTCGCAACGGTCTCGTAGATCTTCCGGCCGCCGGCGATATCAAGCAGTTCTCGAACGAGCTTTCCCTCACCGGCATGATCGGCCTTGTTGGCCACAAAAAGGTCGGCGATCTCCAGTATCCCTGCCTTGTCCATCTGGACTGCGTCGCCCATGCCGGGGACAACGACGACGGCCGTGCGATCGACATGATTTCGAATGGCGACGTCGTTCTGCCCGGCCCCGACCGTTTCAACGATAAGGGTGTCGAATCCGGCAGCGCCGATCAGACCCACGATGTCGTTAAGGGTTGAGTAGTCCTCGCCCACGATCGCCAGCGATCGGTAGAACACGTTCTCATCAAGGGAGTTGAAATCCACCCGCAACCGGTCGCCCAGCAATGCTCCGCCGGTGATCGGGCTCATGGGATCAAAAGCGACGACCGCAAACTTCTGGCCGCGACGAACCGCCTCTGACGCCATCGCGGCCACAAGCGTGCTCTTGCCGGCGCCCGGAGAGCCGGTGATGCCGATTACTCGAGACGGGCGTTTCAGGACGACGTCGCCCGGGGTCTTCTTTGCATGGGCCAATGAGATCTGTCGCGCCAGCCTTGCGGTCGGGTGTGGCAACGCCAGCGGCGCGTACGCCCGCACGGTCTCTCGAACCGATGTTACGATTTCTTCAAGCCCGGTTCCCGTGTGATAGATCCGGCGAACGCCGCCATCCAGAAGCGCTTTCACGTCCTCTTGTGGAATGATTCCGCCCACATTGACAACCATGTCGGGGCGGCCGACCTTGGCGTTCTCCTCAATCAGCCTTGGAACCAGAACCAGATGCGAGTTGCTCATCATGGAGCAGGCGATGCAATCGGCATCCTCATCCCGTGCTGAGATGGCCAGCGACCGGGGCGTTTGCCAAAGTCCGGAATAAATCACATGGATACCGGAATCGCGCATCAGTCTGGCGATCAGCTTGACTCCGCGATCATGCCCGTCCAGGCCCATCTTTCCCAGCAGGACGCGAGGTCGGTGGGGGAGGTCGCCGCAGCGATCCTTCTTCTCGATCGACGTGGTTGGTTCGTGCGTGAGGCTCGGCATGGCGGGTTTGCGACGCAGATCGCAAGGAGCGGATGATAGCGGCTTTACCCGCCTGAGTGCTGCGGCAGGAGCAGACGCGGCACAATCTCGCCAGCCCGACCAATCAGCTCAAGATCCGATGAGTCCCCGGTTGTTCCCGATTCCGGGTTCACGACCAGAATCCTTGCCCCGTTGGCGCGGGTCTGTGGAATCAGTCCCGCGGCGGGATACACGCTCGCGCTGGTTCCGACCACCAGCAGGATCTCCGCATTCATGCAGGCCTCCATGGCCCGTGTCCAGCACTCGTGGTCCAGTGGCTCCCCGAACCACACGACCGATGGTCTCAAGTGGCGACCGCACGATGGGCAATGACGGAGTGGCGGCGGCGAGGAGAGATCGATGCTCTCTTCAAATCCGCATCCTCCATGGCATCGATCCTGATCGATTCGCCCATGAAGGCGGAGGATTCGATCTGAGTCGCACCCCGCACGCTCAAGAAGGTCGTCAACGTTCTGGGTCACATTGAGGATCCCGGGCCAAGACGCAATCGCACGATGCGCTGCGTTCGGCACGGCCATCGCGACCTGCCGACGTCGCCACGTATACCAGTCGATCACTCGTGACGGGTGCTCTCGAAATCCCTCGGGTGAAGCGAGCTGAGCAGGATCAAAGTTCTTCCAGAGTGCGTTGGTCGATGCGTCCCGAAACGTCGCAACGCCGGATTCCGCGCTCAGTCCAGCACCCGTGAACGCGACGATGCTTCGGGCATTCAGCAGTTCAGTTCGCGCACGCCGGATTACCTCGCCGAGGCTGTCCATGCGGACTGAATCTTCGTGGTGATTGCACGGGCTGACTCGACGAGGTCTTCAGATTCACTCAGTTCAGTCAATGCCTGATCAAGAGACTCGAAAATCTGATTCATTGTCGCCCTTGGATTTTCGGTGGCCGAAGGGTCGGGAAGAGGCCAGTGCACGGTTGTCGCATTCGCCACTGTCGGGCATTCAGCCGCCGCGGAATCGCACAACGTGATGACGAGGTCATAGCCATTGTCGACCGCGTCACTCATTGCCTTGGACCGGAGACCCTCGGCCGTCAGTCCATGATGCTTCAGCGTGTCAAGGGCGCCCTGACTTAGCTGGCCTGCAGGTTTGGTGCCGGCGGAGCTGGCTTCAAGCTTGGCGCCATGTTTCTGGTTGGCGATCGCCTCAGCCATGATGGAACGGGCTGCGTTGGCGGTGCAAACGAAGAGAATCCGTTTGCGACTGGTCCCAGTCTTGACCTTTCGCGCTTCTTCAGTCCACTGATCGGGATAGAACCTGTGGGCAATCGCACCAACGATGAGGTGAAGATCCTTGAATTTGTAGTCGTCGAGTTCCACTCGTGTGCCGTCCTTGGCGACCACGGTCGCGATCGATTTGCGCATCCAGCGGCTCATGTCGATGTCAGCGATGTCCTGCCTTTTCACTACGCCTTCCGGTGCATGAAGCGTCCCATCCTCATCGAGCCGAAACTTCCGCCGAAGCAGCTGGAGACTTGCCCAGAGAAAGTACGGCGTGCCCAGAATGCCGCACCCGACCGTATACGCCCACAGTTGAACCGCGCGATCAAAGGCTCCCGGACGCTGGGGGGGCGATGAGAATGTGGCCAACTCGCTCTCGATCTCGTCGTACCTCTTGCTGTCCGCGGAGACATTTGAAGGCGAGGTGCCCTGATTGCGTTGAATCAACTCCGCCTTCTGCGCCAAGAGATCGTCGTACCGATCGCACAATCTCTCTTGCTCCGGAATTCGAACCCAATAGTCGTACGCCCCCCAGATGCCGAATCCCAGGCAGATCACGACGAAGACAAGATTGGTGATGAGCGGCCGCAGACGTGGAGAGGACGAAATGGTCATGGTGTTTCGTTCGCCGTTCGTGGATCGTTCAGGTCCGGAATGATAGCGGCCATGGTCTGGCCTTCGACGTACCATTATCGGCGAGGCGAACCCGGAAACTCAGAACAACGCGGAATAGGGTCTGACCCCCCGTGTCGATATTCATGAAGTCCATGGTGCGTCAGCGCATCCGGCAATGTCCGTCGTGCGCACAGAAAGGAGATCCAGCATGAAATCATCCCGGTTCAAACAACTCCGTGCAGCTTTCGTCACGGGGTCTGTCGCGGTCGGAACAGTCTTCCTGTTCGGATGCAGCGATGCCGGCCTTGGTGCAGGCATCGGAGCCGGGGTTGGCGCCATCGCCGGGTCTGTCATTGGCCATCAGTCGGGGCACACTGAAGGCGGCGCAGCCATTGGTGCCGGCGTTGGCGGCTTGGTCGGCTATCTGATTGGAAACGAATCAGACAAGCAGAAGCAGAAGCAGTACTGCCACACGAACTACAACTATTGACTTCAGTGTGGCGCCGGAGAGCTTCAGTGCACGCCCTTGGCCGCAAGCCAACGTTCGGCGTCCAGCGCTGCGATGCAGCCCATGCCTGCGGCCGAGACGGCTTGCCGATAGGTCGGATCAGCGACGTCGCCCCCCGCAAATACACCTTCGATATTGGTTCGGCTCGAACGGTCACGAAGAAGGATGTAACCCTTGTCGTCGAGTTCAATTCCCGATCCATCAAGGAACTTCGTCGCCGGCGAATGGCCGATGGCGATAAACAGACCCTTGACCTCCAAGGTGGATTCGGCTCCGGTCTTGACATCACGCAGTTTGACGCCGGTCACCTTTTCCTCCCCGACCACATCGATCACCTGGGAATTCCAGATGACCTTGGCGTTGGGAGCCTTGAGAACTCGGTCCTGCATCGTTCTCGACGCGCGGAATTCATCGCGACGATGAATCACGTAGACCGTTGATCCAAACTTGGTGAGGTACGACGCCTCCTCCATCGCGGTGTCGCCTCCGCCGACCACAGCCAGAGGCTGTTTGCGAAAGAGCGGCAAGGCACCGTCGCACACCGCACAGGCACTGACGCCGCCCCCAGACCGGGCCAGGCGGAGCTCATTCGGCAGACCAAGCCAGTTCGCCGTAGCCCCCGTTGCAATGATGACCGAGTGGGCCCGGACGGTATGGCCCTCGGACGTCTTCAGAGCAAATGGCCGGGCCTTGAAATCGCACGAAACAATGTCCTCACCCACCACCCGCGTCCCGAATCGCTCAGCCTGTTGCTGAAAATGCGCCATCATCTCGGGTCCGGTGACCCCGTTGGGAAAGCCGGGGTAGTTTTCCACCTCGGTCGTCAGCATGAGTTGCCCGCCGGGCAGGCAGGGAGCCGGGTCCTGTTTTGGAACCCCGATGTAGACGACCGGATTCAGGTTGGCTCGGGCGGCGTAGATAGCTGCCGTCCAGCCCGCCGGGCCGGAACCGATGATCAGTACTTTTTCGGCGGTCATTGAGTCAGGCCTTGCTCGCGAGCAACTGCCGTGGGCGGCGGCCAGAGCACCAGGTCGCCACGAAGACCATCCGGGGTGTGCTGCCGCGCTCGGTCATCCACACCATTCTGGCCCTTGGACCACAGCACCGCTCCGCTGACTTCGATTCGACCATACGGTGTGTCCATCGGTTGTTTCGATGCCGTGGAGTATTCAAAGATACCGTAATCGTCATCGAACCAATCCGCGTTGGAACGCTGCCGGGACGTCTGGCCATGAGTGTTCTCGACGGCCGGGGGGTATCTCCCGGATTTGATCTTCATCGCGAGCAGGCCCGCCGACAGGGCCGTTCCGTTGATGTTGTCGACCAGCAGTGGACGCTCGTCGAACAATTGCTCAATGTCCTGCAGGCTGAACAGAACCGCCCCGTAGCGGATCGGATTGGTGAGGTCGAACTGGGTGTGCTTTAGCAGCATCGGATCGCCATGACGCATTCGCCACCGTCGCCACCAGTCATCATAGATGACCGTGATTCTCTGGTTGGATGCCATGAGTGATCCGTGAATCTGTGAAATGTGCGCCCAGCGCCGAGCGGCTCCAAAGATCGTGTAGGGCTCGGACTCCGCCTGCCGTACCGCAAAGGTTTCCACGAATCTCTGCATGTCAGGCTGGCCGCGATCGTTGAAGGCCTCCTTGAGAAGGCGCCGAGCAATGATCTGGTCGCCTTCGGGCATGGCAAGACGGCGGTCATTGGGCCACAGAAACGGCAGCTCATTCACGGCCACGCGGGTCAGGTCATCGGCGGAAACCGTGTCCTGGTTGGCGTACATCATCTCCCTCATCGCCGTCAGCAACGCCGAGAGGTTCCTCATCGAATACATCTTTTCGGCAAGCAGTTCGCGGTCGCAGCATTGCCGTACCACCCACACCATGGATACTCCGAGGTCCCAGGCGGGCTTGCCCTGCTTGGCCTCGAGCAACCGATACATCTCGGCCACCGTGTAGGCCAGGATCTTGTCCATCGCGGCGAGATACCCATACTTGATCTCGCGGAGGTTCCCGCCGACCCCAAGCTCCACGCCCAACCCGGCGTTGCGATAGCGCGGATCGAGGTCCTTCACGCCATACGGCAAACCGAGAATCTCGTTGGTCTTGCAGGCCATGATGGCCTTCCCCATCGACGCATTGGCCTCGGCCCAGGCCTTCACCTTGTCCCAGTCCTTCATCTTGTTGTGAATGGTGGACAGATTGAAATTCGGGCCGACATTCATCGGCGGCGTCGTCATATCGAGATAGGCGTCAAAGAGCGTTCGGTATGACTTATTCGCTTCCGTCGACTTGTTACCCATCGAGTTCAACTCGGCGGCTACGTCGTCGTATTGAGCAAGACTCCGGCCGGATACAAGCACGAAGGGGACAAGGACGATGGCGAGCAATCGGATCACGTTCACGAGGATAACTCCGTGAATGACAGACAGATGCAGATTCCACCCCAGGTTCACCTGGGACCGGCACGGCAACCCCCAGGATGCCGAATGGCATGGTAACACAAGTCAGACGCCTGAGGCCAGCAAAGGTTCCCGATGCTCGCTGCCTCCCACCCCGGCTTTCCCGCGGCGATGGCTCGCGACTCTCCGGAGAGTTGCGGTATCATCCTCCCCCCAACTTCAATCCCCTTGGAGCAAGCCCTCATGATCGTTGGTGTCCCCAAAGAAGTGAAGCCGGATGAATATCGAGTCGGAATGCGCCCCGTCGGTGTTGAGCTCTTCAAGCGCGATGGCCACTCGGTCATCGTTCAGAAAGGCTCCGGGCTCGGCTCAGGGCACCCCGACGAGCTCTACCTGGCAGCCGGCGCCACCATGGTGGACTCGGCTGAAGAGGTCTGGGCCAAGGCCGACATGATCGTCAAGGTCAAGGAACCTCAGCCGCAGGAAATCAAACTGATCCGCCGCGGCCAGATTCTCTTTACGTATTTCCACTTCGCCGCAGAGAAATCGCTGACGGTTGGCTGTCTCGAATCGGGTTGTATCGCGGCAGCATATGAGACGCTGACCGACGACGAAGGACACCTTCCGCTGTTAACTCCCATGAGCGAGGTGGCGGGGAAGTTGTCAGTTCAGGAAGGCGCCAAATACCTTGAGAAGCCATGGGGGGGCAGCGGTGTATTGCTCGGTGGTGTGCCCGGCGTGGAGCCCGGGCATGTCCTGATCATCGGCGGCGGTGTCGTCGGCACGTGTGCAGCGCGGGTTGCTGCCGGCATGGGTGCCAACGTGGTCATTCTTGATATCAATGTGGATCGATTGCGGTATCTCTCCGAAGTGATGCCCGCCAATGTCACCGTGATCTACTCCGACCCGGAGGCGATACGCGAACGTCTGAATTGGGCCGACCTCATCGTCGGTGCAGTGTTGATTCCCGGCGCGAAAGCCCCCAACCTGATCAAGCGGGCGGATCTGAAGCACATCCGGCCCGGTTCCGTCATTGTGGATGTTGCCATCGACCAGGGTGGCTGCGTCGAGACCGCGAAGGTCACGACCCACTCCAACCCGGTGTATCAGGTTGACGGTGTAGTCCACTATTGCGTGGGAAATATGCCCGGGGCGGTGGCTCGCACGTCCACCCAGGCCCTGACCAACGTCACCTTGCCGTGGGCTCTGAGGATCGCCAAGAATGGACCGGAGAAGTTGGCCCGGACCAGTCGGCACTTTGCCAACGCCATCAACATGATCAACGGCGTTCTGACGAATCAGCCGGTTGCTGAAGCGCACGACCTTGAATTCCAGCCGCTGGCGGTCTGAACTGACCGGGCGCGCGGATTCGACCGTCGTATGCTGGAGTGCGGAAGTGGACGCAGCTGAAGTAAGTCGTGGGCAGAGCGCCCGGGCGCCCCGGTCGTCTCGGGCGTTTCTCTGGCGAATTGGCCTCCTTGGAATTGGCCTCGCGGTCTACTTCGGCGTTGCTGTCTGGTCTGATTGGCCGTTCGGGCCACCGGCACGCGATGAGGTCCACTATTGGCCCAGTGCGCTCTGGCTCACCGAATCATTCCGACTCATCCCGGAACGGCTGCGAGATTACCCGGAGCTCTGCACCCCGCTTTGGCTGCTCATCAGTGGTTGGTTTGGGCGCCTGACCGGCCTGGGGCTTCCCGGCGCCAGGGTGCTCACATTCCTCTCATCCATTTCGATCCTGTTGCTCTTTGTGTGTGCTGCGCGGGGGCCCGCCTGGCGAGTGTTTCTGTCCGGCGTTGGACTTCTCGTCTTCCCGTACGTCGCAGGACTCGCGGTTCATCTCTATCCGGACTCGCTGGCCGTGTTTCTGACGCTCACCGGACTGGCCCTGTATCTTCGGAGGCACCCGTGGTGGGCCGCTGTTTCATTCTGCCTTGCGGTGTCTACCCGACAGTACATGGTCGCTGTACCGATTGGAATCATGCTCTGGCGGTTGACCTCGCGGGCGTCATTGGAACCGATCCGGCGAAGCTCCATGTCGATGAAGGCCACTCTGGCATCGGATATCGTCGTCTGCCTGCCGCCCCTGGTGGTGTTGGCAGGTTGGTGTCTTCTGTGGGGCGGATTCGGCCCACCAAGTGAAGTTGCCAAGCAGCAGATTCTGACAGCCCCGCTCTTTCGAGTGGTTCCGCAATACGCGATCTACTCCCTCGCGGGCGTTGGGTTCTACTTCGTAGTGGTGCATTGGACCTTGTTGGATCGCCGGTGGAACGTGCGGTCGTGGATCTCGACCCGCAGCCTCATGCTCCTCGCCATGAGCATTGCGGCCTCCGTGATTTTCACCCCCGTGGGAAACGTTGACTACGTGCCGCGTTCCATGGGGTATCTCGATCGGATGATTCCAATCGCCGTCGGGGATTCCATGCCGGCGAGGATCGCCGTCTTCACTATCCTGGGTTGGCTTGGCTTCCGATTGATCTCGAGGTGGTCGCTTGGCAGCGCGATCGTGTTGGCTCACGTCCTCATCATGGCCAAGGCGCACATCGCCTGGGACAAATACCTGTTTCCGGTCCTTGCCTGCCTCTGGTTCCTGTCGGCTGATTCGAACGGCAACTCACGCGAAGACGTCGAGCAGGGTGCCGGTGAGTCGCGCACGGCCAACCTCCAGCCCGGCACGGGTCAGCGATCGGCCAAGGCGATCGACTTCGCGCCACCCGGCCAGGGTTGATTCATCCGCAAGCCCCGAGGTTCCGAGAACGGTGACGGCAACACGAGACCTGAACTGAGCAAGGACGCCATGTCCGATCGCCGCGAAGGACGGGGTGATGCCGCCGTGTGGGGACATGCACAAACCATTGGATTCAATCCTGTGGCGGCAAAGAACAATTCCGGTGTGAACGGGGAACTGGTTCAGGTGGAGTTGCGCAGGCGTCTTGGCAGCCGGTCGCCAATGCCTGGGCTCGCAAGCTCATCCGGTCCGATAACACGCGCTTGACGCCTTCCATTCCCGGGGCATTTAAACCCATCAGCGCCTGCAGCGAAGTCACCGGTCTTCCGGCCAGCCCGCACGGAACAATCAGATTGAAATGCGACAGGTTTGGGTCAACGTTCAGCGCAAGGCCATGCATCGAGACCCATCGCGAGACCCGAACTCCCATGGCGCATACCTTGGCAAGACCATTCTGGGTGTCGACCCAGACGCCTGTGGCGCAGTTGTCGCGTACGCCGAGGACACCAAAATGCGCCAGCGAATCGATGATGACGTCTTCGAGAAACCGCATATACGAGTGGATTCTGAGGCCGAGCCGATTGAGATCGAGGATCGGGTACACGACAAGTTGTCCCGGGCCGTGATAGGTGATGTCGCCGCCACGATCCGTCGCCTGCAGCTCCACGCCAAGCGACGCCAACGACTCCGGGGAGGCAAGCAGATGGGACGATGCTTCCGGGCGCCGGGTGATGGTGATCACCGGCGGATCATGCTCCACCATGAAGACGGGCATGGGCGGCTCCTGGTCACGCATCGAGATCATCCTGGCTTGCGCCTCTCGTTGGATCTCCAAGGCGTCGCCGTAGCGCTGCCGTCCCAGATCGATGAATTCCAGAAGTCCGGTCATCCTCAGACAATATCCGGCGTGCCGGCCACCGGCGACGAGTCGCTTCGACCTACCATAGATCCCCATGCCGACGATCCATCCGACTGCCGTCCTGAATGGCGAGATTCACCTCGCAGATGATGTTGAAATCGGCCCGGGGTGCGTGCTCAACGGTCCAGTGACCATCGGCGAGGGGTGCAAGTTC
Source organism: uncultured Isosphaeraceae bacterium (assembly GCA_964407695.1). Lineage (GTDB taxonomy): Bacteria > Planctomycetota > Phycisphaerae > Phycisphaerales > SM1A02 > CAYOWQ01. Next base: position 160,446 of record CAYOWQ010000003.1, read on the forward strand.
CTGGGAAACGCCTACCTCACCGGGCCGCTGGTCATGGGGAAGGCCAATATCGTCTACCCCTTTGTGTGTCTCGGGTTCGCGCCGCAGGACCTCAAATACGATCCGAATCAGGATGGCGCCGGGCTCAAGATCGGTGACGGAAACACATTTCGCGAAAACGTCACCATTCATCGAAGCACCTCCCGCGAGATCCCGACCACCATCGGTGACAAGAACTACTGGATGTGCGGAAGTCATGCCGGCCATGACTGCCGAATCGGCAGCAACTGCACCTTCGCCAACGACACGCTCTTCGCGGGCCATGTTCACATCGAAGACCGCGTGGTCACCGGTGGCGGAGTCGTGGTGCATCAGTTCTGCCGAATTGGCCGCGGCTGCATGCTCTCCGGGTCGATGGGCTTGGGTCGGGATCTTCCGCCCTGGTTCATGCTGACCGGCACCAACGTCGCCGGCGCGGTGAATGCCATCGGCTTGAAGCGGAACGGCGCCTCCCCCGATGTGATCAGCGATGTTCGCTGGGTCCATCGAACCTTGTATCGCAAGGGGCTTTCCCTCAAGAATGCCGTCGAGGTGCTGCGGACGCGAGCCGATCGCACCACCATCGTTGAATACATCGATTTCATCGCCGGCTCGCGACGCGGCATCTGTCCGGCGTTCGGGCGACCCATCCGAGGCGGTACGGGGGTCGTTGTCGAATGACGCACATCCTGACGGTCCTGGGTCGGTAGGATGCCTCTATGCAATTCGAGACAGGGACGTCTCTCGCCATGTCTGTGCTCGGTTCCGGTTCGGCCGGAAACTGCAGCATTCTCGATCTGCAGAGCGACCTGGGCACTCGGACGATCCTCATCGATCTCGGGCTGTCTCCTCGTGAAACTGCGTCGAGGCTCCTCGCATGTGGCCGCCGCCTTGATTCAGTCGAAGCGGCGTGCCTGACCCATCTCGATCAGGATCACCTCAATCCCGGCTGGGCCAAGGGAATCGATCGCTGGGGTTTCAAGGTCTTCATGCATCGTCGCCACGTCAAAGGTGCCGCCGCCGCAGGAATAACCGTCCGCCGCATCGAAGCCTTTGAAGACGATTTCGCGATTTCAGAGCAAACAAGCGTGCGGCCGATCCGCTTGCCCCACGATGATCTCGGAGCCGTCGGCTACCTCTTCGACCATCGTGGCACCCGTCTGGGCTATGCCACCGATCTTGGACGCGTCACCGACGACCTTCTCTCGGCGTTCGTCGGCGTCGATTTGCTCTCCATCGAGTCAAACTACTGTCCCCGAATGCAGATGCAGTCCCCGCGGCCGGCCTTTCTCAAACAGCGCATCATGGGCGGGATGGGCCATCTTTCCAACGAACAGTCCGTCGCGGCCGTGAAACAGATTGCCATTCACGGCCGGCCCCAACACATCGTCCTGCTCCACCTGTCGCGCCAATGCAATTCTCCCCAGCGTGTGCGCGAGATCTGGCGGCAGGAAGCTCCGGAGCTGCTCGATCGAGTCACGATTTCCGATCAGTATCGCCCGACGCCCTGGATCCGGGTCAAGCCGCTCGCACCCGCCCGATCATTTGCTGAATCGCTGTTCGAGTCGGCCTGAGCTACTCGGATTCAACAGGCTTTGAGGGCGGATGAATGATCGACTCGGCGGCCGCGAGGCTCCGTTGGGCATCGCAAATGACCTCTTGGATGCTCTCCGGTGGCGGGCCGGGCGCCCATGCGGTTTCAAGGTCACTTGCTGCTGTATCGATCTGAATTGCGCTCCGATCAAGTCCCAACGCATGTTCGGATTCAGGCAGTTCTGGCAGCTCGGCCAACGCAAAGGTGATGGCCTGGAGCGTGATGATCGGACCAACAGACGCTTTCCAGGCGACACCGTCAGCGTCTTCCGGCAGGGCGACCGACGCCCGGGCGAAATCCAGCCAACGCCCGAGCAGGGCGGTCCAGGTCAGGGAAGACGGTTGAAGACTCGACATCAAGGGGCTCGGTGAAGCTGCCCGAAGCGACTCCGGCAGCATATCCTTAGGCACTCCATGAGTGATGCGATCAAGCACGAATGTGGCCTCGCCCTCATCCGTTTGCGAAAGCCGCTGGATTACTACCGGCGGGTCCACGGCGATGTGGCATGGGGGCTGCGGAAACTCTATCTCCTGATGGAGAAACAGCACAATCGCGGCCAGGACGGGGCCGGCATGGCTGTCGTGAAGTTCGACATGCCTCCGGGAGCAAAATTCCTCGAACGCATCCGCAGCGCCAAGCGAAATCCCGTCGAACGGCTCTTCGATGAAGCTGCGGAGTCACTCGACAAGCTTTCCAAGAAAGAGATTTCCTCGCTCGACGAAGTTGCCCTGAAGGAACGGGCCGAGTTCCTTGGCGAGGTCTATCTCGGCCACCTTCGCTATGGAACTCATGGGGGGCATTCGCAGGACGCCTGCCATCCCTACGTGCGGCGAAACAATATCGCCAGCCGAAATCTTGCGCTCGCCGGCAATTTCAACATGACCAACTCCGGCGAGCTGTTCGAACGGTTGGTCGACGATGGCCTGAGCCCTGTTGGAGACTCCGACACTCAGGTTGTTCTCGAGCGCATCGGGTTCAGTCTTGATCGTGAGCACGATCACCTCAACGCCGCCATGGGCCCTGAGTCGCTACGTGGCCTCGAGGGGCGTGTGCTGGCTGAGGCGATCTCCCGGGATCTCGACATCGCCCGAATCATCCGAAAGGCGGCGGTTGACTGGGACGGCGGATACGTGCTTGGCGGGCTCCTCGGCAATGGCGACGCGTTTGTGTGTCGCGACCCTTCGGGCATCAGGCCCGCATTTGTCTATGAGGACGAGGAAATCATCGCCGTGGCGAGCGAGCGTGCAGCGCTGGCCACCGTCTTCGATGTGTCTCCGGAGCAGATCGAAGCACTCGATCCTGCAACCGTACTCGTAATCAAGCGGGATGGAGCCATATCGCGTCATGAGTTCGTGTCGAAACTCCCGCTGCGCCAGTGCACGTTCGAGCGAATCTATTTCAGTCGCGGAAACGATCGTGATATCTATCAGGAGCGCAAGGCCCTTGGGCACGCACTCGCCACGAGGGTCTACGAGGCCATTGGCGGAGATCTCGACCATGCGGTCTTCAGCTTCATTCCCAACACCGCCGAAATCGCCTACCTCGGCCTGACCGAGGAAATCGACCGTTTGGACGCCCACGTGCGGGCTCAACGCCTGTGGCAGGGGATTGAGCGCGGTGGTGTATCGCGCGAAGATGTGGATGCCGCCATGCTGCCGCGGGTCCGCCGCGAAAAATCCGCGAACAAGGACCAGCGGCTTCGCACATTCATCACCCACGACAGCGCCCGTCGCGGACTTGTCTCCCACGTGTATGACATTACCCCCGGGTCGGTCACGCCGCTGGATACGCTCGTGGTCGTCGACGATTCCATTGTCCGCGGGACGACGCTGCGTGACTCGATCATCACCATGCTCTCGCGGCTCAACCCGAAGCGCATCGTGGTTGTGAGCTCAGCCCCTCCGATCATGTATCCGGATTGCTACGGCATCGACATGAGCCAGCTCGGGCGTTTCATCGCCTTTGAGGCCGCCGTGGCTCTGCTGAAAGATCGAGGCGAAGAGGCGCTGCTCGCGGACATCGAGCGAAGGTGCATCGCGCAGTTGGAACGTCCGGCCGATCGAATGGTCAATTACGTCCGCGAGATCTACGACCGATTCACGCTCGACGAAATCTCAGCCAAGGTGGCGTCGCTCGTCCGATCTGAATATCTGACCTGGCCCGGCCGCGTGGATGTCATCTACCAAACGATCGACGGCCTGCGATCGGCGATGCCGGGCCACACCGGAGACTGGTATTTCACCGGCGAGTACCCCACGCCCGGTGGATTGAAGGTGCTGAACACCGCCTACCTCAACTGGCGACGGGCGGATGATCGGCGCTCTTATGAACTGTCACGGGGCGATCAACTCCTCATGCTGTCGACCTTGGCCGGGACAAAGCCGGGTGCACTGACCGTTGAGACTCCGCCCTGATTCAACGATCGTTGGGTTGTTGCAGACAAGCCCTGGGGGATCTCGGCGAGGTTTGATCCTGCGAAACACAGCAATCAGGAGTACACTGCCAGTACGGAGTCCGGTGTTGCAGGGATGCGCGTCATTCATGTGACCTTCAAGGGAGGGCTTGTCATGCGTTGCTCCGTTCGACAGACCGGTTCATTGTTTGCCGTGGTCGTCGCGTTCATGAGCGTTCCATCCACCACGCTCCTTGCAAATGACGCCGAATCGCCAAAGCCTGGGCAGGTTCTGCCGGTACCGCCAAAGCCGTTTGCGGGCGAGATTGGGCTACGAGCGAAGGACTCCAAGTCTGATTTTCCGCAGCCCGTGCAGGCGCCCGCGGGAGCCCCGAATATTTTGCTTGTGCTGCTCGATGACGTCGGCTACGGCGCGACGAGCACGTTCGGCGGGCCATGCAATACGCCGACGTTCACTCGCCTTGCTGAGCACGGGCTGAAATACAACCAGTTCCACACCACAGCGCTGTGCAGCCCGACACGGGCCGCCCTCTTGACCGGCCGCAACCACCACTCGGTGCACACTGCCTGCATCATGGAGGGGGCCACGGGTTTTCCAGGCTATGACTCGCTGATGGGGCGAGACACGGCAACGGTGGCCGAGGTGTTGAAGCAGTCGGGATACGGCACCTCCTGGTTCGGCAAGAACCACAACGTGCCGGATTGGGAGACGAGCCAGGCGGGCCCGTTTGACCGTTGGCCGACGAGCCTTGGTTTCGACTATTTCTATGGATTCATCGGGGGCGACACCAGTCAGTGGCGGCCCAATGTGACCGAAGGCACCAAGCCCATTGAGCCCTACCTCGGAAATCCGGATTACAACTTCGACTATGACATGGCCGATCAGGCGATCAAGTGGATCCGGATGCAGAAGGCTGTGGCGCCAAACAAGCCGTTCTTTTGCTACTACGCCCCGGGGGCAACCCACGCCCCGCACCACCCCAAGAAGGAGTGGATCGACAAATACAAGGGCAAGTTCGATCAGGGGTGGGACAAGGTGCGGGAAGAGACATTCGCGCGGCAAAAGAAGCTCGGCGTCATTCCCGCGGATGCAAAGCTGACGCCGCGCGCGCCCGGCGTGCAGGCATGGGACACGTGTTCTGCTGATGAAAAGAAGGTCTTCGCTCGATTCATGGAGGTGTATGCGGGGTATCTTGAGCAGACGGACTACAACGTCGGCCGCGTTGTTGATGCGATCGAGGGACTGGGCGATCTGGACAACACGCTCGTGATCTATATCGCCGGTGACAATGGAGCAAGTGCAGAGGGCAGCCTTCAAGGGCTGCTCAACGAGATGACATTCTTCAACGGTGAAGTTGAAGACATCAAGGAAGTCTTGAAGCGGGCTGACGAAATCGGCAGCTGGACGACGTACAACCACTACCCCGTCGGCTGGGCGCACGCGATGTGCACGCCGTTCCAGTGGACCAAGCAGATTGCCAGCCACTATGGCGGTGTTCGCAATGCTACGGTGATTTCCTGGCCGAAGGGCATCAAAGCCAAGAACGAACTGCGCACCCAGTGGCACCACTGCATTGACATTGCCCCAACCCTTCTCGATGTGGTCGGCCTTGCCCAGCCCGCCTCCGTCAACGGCGTGGCCCAGAAGCCGGTCGAAGGCGTGAGCATGGCGTACAGCTTTGACAACGCCAAGGCACCGGGCACACGCAAGACCCAGTACTTTGAGATGTTCTGCAACTCCGCGATCTATCACGACGGCTGGGTGGCCTGCACCACGCCGCCGACCCCGCCATGGAGCCCCGCCGGTTCTGACAAGGACTTCATCACCGAGTACAACTGGGAGCTCTATCACGTCGACAAGGATTTCTCGGAGGCGGATGATCTGGCGTCGTCGATGCCGGAGAAGCTGAAAGAGCTGAAACTGCAGTTCTTTGCCGAGGCTGCGCGGTACAACGTGCTTCCGTTCGACAGCAGTAAGACAGTGCGCCTTGACCCGGCGATTCGGCCAAGCCTCACGAAGGGCCGCAAATCGTTTACGTACACGCAGGGCCAGATCCGAATTCCGGAAGGGGCAAGTCCGGATATCAAGAACAAGTCCTGGTCGGTCACTGCGAACATTGAAGTGAAGAGCGATGCCTCAGGCATGATCATCACTCAGGGCGGGCTCTTCGGAGGCTGGGCCCTTTATCTCGACAAGGGCAAGCCGGTCTTTCACTACAACTACGTGGACGTGAAGCATTTCCAGGTGAAAGCGAGCACGGCGATTTCGCCCGGCAAGCACATCATCGCCATGGACTTCACCTATGACGGCGGCGGACCCGGGAGGGGCGGTAGCGCGGTCCTTTCGGTCGACGGAAAGAAAGTCGCGGAAGGCCGCATCGAGAAGACGATTCCGTTGCGCATCACATTGGATGAGAGCCTCGATGTCGGTTCCGACGCCGGAACGCCGGTGAATCGCGAGTACGATGTGCCGTTTGAGTTCGAGGGCACGATCGAGAAGGCGACGATCGACCTGAAGTAGCCCGTATGGTTTACGGGATGCCGCTGACGGAAACTCTTGCCCGCGCATGGATGCGCACTCGTGCCAAGGGTATGTCGGTGCTTCACACCGCCATCGACGCCATGCAGCCTATCAATTATCCATGATTACCTTTCGCAAGGCCGCCGATCGCGGCCACTTCAACCACGGCTGGCTGGATACGTATCACACGTTCTCCTTCGGTGAGTATCACGATCCGCAGCACGTGGGCTTTCGCTCGCTTCGCGTGATCAACGATGATCGGGTTGCGCCGGGTGCTGGTTTCGGCCTTCATCCTCATCGGGACATGGAGATCATCACATGGATCCTGGATGGCGCCCTCGAGCACAAAGACAGCCTCGGAAACGGCGGCGTGCTTCGTCCTGGCGATGTTCAGGTGATGTCGGCCGGCAGCGGAATACGGCACTCCGAGTTCAATCACTCAAAGACCCAGCCGGTTCATCTGATTCAGACGTGGATCATGCCCAAGTCTGCCGGCGTACCGCCGCAATACTCCCAGCAATCCATGCCGGCCGACGGCCGCCGCAATCGGCTCCAGGTCCTCGCGTCGCCCGATGGCCGAGAGGGCTCTCTTCCCATTCATCAGGATGCGGTCATGAGTGTTGCGGCCCTGGAGCCGGGCGCAATCATCAAGGCGTCTCTCTCCAACGGCCGCCACGCGTGGATTCATGTCGCCCGAGGCGAGGTCGAGGTCAATGCTCATCCTGTCGCCGATGGCGATGGCGTCGCTATCACCGGTGTCTCGACCATCGAACTCAAGGGCGGCGCCAAGGGCGCTGAAGTGCTTCTCTTCGACCTCGCTTGAAGGTTGAAGTCACGTCTGGAGAACGCCGGTGCGATACGGGCCCTGCACTGGAAACTTGGCCGCGATCGTCAGGGCATTGATTACTTCCTGTCGCGACGATGCCGGTTCAATGATTCGATCAACCCATCCCCGCGCTGCGCCATAGCGAATGTCCTGCTGCTCGTTGTATGAAGCGGTGATGGCCGCGAGCAGCTTCTGCCGTTCGCCTTCGTCAATCTTCTCGCCCTTTCGTTCTCTCGCGGCCATATCGATCTGCAGCAGCACTCCGGCGGCCTGCGCTGCCCCCATCACGCTGCACCGGGCGTTGGGCCAAGCCAGCGTCAGAAATGGATCGAAGGCTCGGCCGCACATCGCGTAGTTTCCCGCGCCATACGACCCGCCCACGATGAGCACGATCTTCGGCACGATCGAATTGCTCATCGCATTCACCATCTTGGCGCCAGACCGGATGATCCCGCCCTGCTCACTGTCACGACCAACCATGAATCCCGTCGTGTCGTGCAAAAAGACCAGTGGAATCTGCTTCTGGTTGCAATCCATGATGAATCGCGCTGCCTTGTCGGCTGAATCGTCGTAAATCACCGCGGGCATATTCATCGCCATGCTCGGGCCCGCCTTGCCGCCGGGCATCTTTCGCTGGGTCAGTTTCTTCTGATTGGCGATGATCCCGCAAGGCCACCCCCCGATGCGCGCATAAGCGCACACGAGCGATCGTCCATAGTCCGCCCGGTATTCATCAAACGCACCCTCATCAACGATGCATTCGAGCAGTTCCTCGACGTCATACTGCTGGCCTGGCTCGGAGCGGAAGATCTCGTACACTTCGTCGGGCTTGCGCTTCGACTTCACCTCAGGAAACGGCGGCTCCGCCGCGACCGGAGCGCTCTGCACCGCGTGCATCACCGACTTCAGCCTCTTAATGCAAGCTTCATCGTCCGGCTCGCGGAAATCGATCGTGCCCGAAATTTCCGCGTGCATCTGCGCGCCGCCGAGTTCCTCACTGGAAACCTCCTGGCCGATCGCCGCCTTCACCAGCGCCGGGCCGGCCAGATACAGTCCGCTGCCTTCAGTCATGAGCAACGTGTCGCACAGCACCGGCAGGTAGCCGCCGCCGGCAACGCAGTTCCCCATGATCGCGGCGATTTGTGGAATCCCGTCGGCCGAGATGACGGCATTATTGCGAAAGATCCGCCCAAAGTCGTCCGTGTCCGGGAACACATCCTCCTGAAGTGGAAGGAATACTCCCGAGGAGTCAACGAGGTAGATCAACGGCAATCGCGCACGATGAGCGATCGTCTGGGCGCGGATGATCTTCTTGCAGGTCATCGGAAAGAACGCTCCGGCCTTTACCGTGGCATCGTTGGCGATGATCATGCACGGCTTGCCACCAACGGTGGCCACCGTGGTCACGACCCCTGCGGAAACAGCACCGCCATAGTCCATGTACATGCCATGGGCGGCGAAAAGCCCGCATTCGAATTCAAAGGAGCCCTTGTCGATCAATCGGGCAATCCGCTCCCGCGCGGTCAGCCGCCCAAGCCGATGTTGACGCTCGATTCCCGAAGCGCCACCTCCCTGGCGGATGCGTTCCGATTCGGTTCGGAAGGCGGCAGTCGCTTGCTGAAGGGTGGATGTCGTTGGCGCAGTCATCGGCGGAGCGGCATTCATGCCGCTCAGAATAGCCGCTCGGCCCGGCCGGTGTCTGGATCGGCACTGAACTAGGCAGCGGCTCGGTCGTCGCTGGCCAGCTTCAGAAGTTCAAGGCATGCGTTGACCAGCTGAACGCGGTCTATTGGCTTCGTAGAATAGCGATTGCACCCTGCCGCGACGCATCGCTGGGAATCCCCGCTCATGGCATGCGCTGTCAGGGCCAGAATCGGCAGCGTCGATCCCTTGGCTCGCAGTGATTGGGCAAGGCCGTACCCATCCAATTCCGGCATTTGCATGTCCGTGATCAGGATGTCGCAGGGCGGCGGAGACGCCAGCGCACTCTCCGTTCGGCCGTCAATGGTCAGTGCCTTCAATGCGTCTCGGCCATTCAGGAAGAGTGATACCGTGGCGCCGGCCCGTTCCAGGTAGTACGCGATGAGCTTCTGGTTGTCGAGACCATCCTCAGCCACGAAGATGCGCCTGCCGGCAAGTGGGCGACCATCGAGCGACTTCGCGGCCGACGCGGCCGGGATTGACATCGCCGGCGACCCCCTCGGGCTGCCGGCATCAATTGTCAGCGAGAAAACACTGCCGCGACCCGGCTCGCTGACCACGCTGATATCGCCCCCAAGCATTTCGGCGAGTGTCTTGCTGATCCGAAGCCCCAATCCGGTCCCGCCAAACCGGCGGGTCGTGCCCGATTCGGCCTGTGTGAACGCCTGGAAGAGTCGACTGAGCTGATCCAAAGAAAGTCCGATGCCGGTGTCTTCAACAGCGATATGAAGTTGATTTCGATGGAACGGCGGTCGATCCCTGATCTCGACTCGGATGAGCACGCCGCCGGTCTCCGTGAACTTGATGGCATTGCCCACGAGGTTGACCAGAATCTGTTTGAGCCGTACCGGGTCGCTGCAGATGGACGTCGGAATTGGGCCGGTGACCTTCAGCTCAAGCCGAATGTTCTTTGCCTTGGCCTTGACCTCCATGAGTGCCATGACGTCCTTGAGCAGGAGGTCAAGATTCATCGGTATCCGTTCCACCGTCATCTTGCCTGCCTCGATCTTCGACAGATCCAGGATGTCATTGATCAAGGTCAGCAGGTGTTCGCCATTGCGCCGAATCGTGTCAAGATGGGCCTTTCGTGACTCAGCGTCGAGGTCAAGCTCATCCTCGGCAAGAATGTCCGCATAGCCGAGGATCGACGTCATCGGCGTCCGGATCTCGTGGCTCATGTTGGCAAGAAATTCACTCTTGGCGTCGTTGGCACTCTCCGAGAGTTGTCGCAACCGCTCCACCTCCACCGTGCGCTCGGCCACGAGGCGCTCGAGTTCCACGGTTCGTGATGCCGTCGCCTCCCGCAACTGCCGGCCCAGTCGCTCGCTGGCGAAGACACTCCTGAACTGCCTGAGATTGCAGCAGAATCGCCATGAAAACACGTTGAGAACCAGGAGAAACGCCGCCAGGAGTCGATACGCAGGCCACACGAACATGACGATCGACATGGCGTAACCACACACCGCACAGAAGAGAAAGATCGCCGCCAGGTCGAAGAGTCGCGGATTTCTGTCCGTGCGTTCCTCACCGAAATAGGAACGCATCCAGAAGATGAATATTCGGAGATAGGCGAGAATCACTCCAGCGGTCAGGACCAGCAATGTAATGATCCATGGCCAGTCGCTTTCCCCGGTTGGTGTTCCAAGGCAGTGTGTGCGCGGCATATACCAGCCGTCGCCCGTGAAAAAGTCAATGAAGGCGTTGCCCACATAGGAGGGTCCATGGTCCGAGGTCGGGCATCCGCAATCTGTGCCCCGCTGGACTTCATGCAGCGCCTCCCCGGTCGCAACGTCATGAGGGGCCGCCCAACCAGGGCCGGCGATGGCGAGTGCGGCGACGACCACGATCGTGAGCATCGCCGCGCAGGCATGGCGAGTCAGTATTTGCCTGGTGTCAGCCTTTGTGGCGATGAGCACGATCGTGGCTCCGCAACTCGTTCGTCAATCTCGGCGGCCATGGCCGGAATCAACCGACGAACCGATTTCGGTATCGGCGAAGCAGGGAGCCCGGTTAAAGGCAACATCATGCCCAGTTCTCGGACGCTGACGTCTGTGACGCCAGTGACGGCGGTGCTGCAGAGTGCGAGGAGATGACGCCGGGCCGACCCGCGATGGTAAGACTCGGCTTCTCCAGCCTCAGACGCAGCGTGTGCTGAGCCCCGGACTCCGTCAGCGCCATCGCCGCCGAGCCCCGGAGGTCACTTGACACCAGACCCGAGATGAGGGGTATCGAGGCCGATGCAATTTCCGTCGATTTCCGGGCCGGCCCGCAACGGTCGAGCCAGGTCAAGGAGACGTCTGTGCCGTCAGGCCATTCCGTTGCGGTCCATCGAACATCGATCTCCGGTGATCGCTCGTTGGCGGCGGCGCGGGCCAGCGCATCGGTCAACAGTTCGTGGAAGATCATGCTGACGGCGGTAACCTGGTCAGCCACCACACCCACGGAGGGTCCATCGCTCGTCATGCGCCCGACTTCGCCCTCGGTCAGGATGTTTCGAATGATGGCCCCGAATTCGATGGGTTGCCAGCGATGACTCGACAGTTGATCATGCACCTTGGCCATCGCCCGCACTTTTCCCCCGATGGAGGCGATGAAATCGGTCAACTCGGTCGACGTTCCCCGACCGATCTCAAGTAGTGAAAGAAGGCTGGCCAGGTTGTTTCGCACCCGGTGATCGAGTTCCCGATACAGCAGGCGATTCAGTTCAATCCGGGCCTGCAGGGCCTCCTGGCTCTGGCGAAGTTCCGTCACATCGCTCATGCCGCCGATCATTCGGTTTGCCTTGCCGGAAGCATCGAGAAGAAACGAGCCGCGATCAAGCACCGTGGCATAGGTTGCGTCAGTCCGGCGATACTTGTACTCGCTGCACCATTCCTTCTGCCCGGAGTCAATGGCTCCTCTCAACTCGGCCTCCACCCGCTGTCGGTCGTCCGGATGAACCTGGTCCAGCCAGGTCTTGAACGTCGCTACTCCGTCCTCCGGCACGTGGCCGTAACGCTGCTGCGACGGCGGATTCCACCAGACCCGATCGGTCTGAAGGTCCCATTCATAGATGGCGTCATTCGTCGCATCGGCAATCAGGTGATACCGGCGATTGCTCGCAATCACGGCCATCTGGGCGCGGCGCTGTTCGTTCAGGTAGTGGCGGGTCAGCACCGCCAGCAGTGCCCCGGTCACCACCATGAACATCACACCCTTGATGATGTTGATCTGGAGGAGCTTGTCCGGTGAATCTCGATAGATCGCACCGACGACCGTATCGGACACGAAGAGATACGTGACCGTGACCACCACGTACACGACGGCAATACGGATCGGGATACGCCATCCACCATCGTGGTTGCGCGTGCCGTCAGGTTCGTCGGCCGATTCGGCGTCCGACTCGGTTCCGGATCCAATTTCGGCCCTGGCTCTCGACCTGGTTCCGGCTGCAGTCCCGCCGCCGGGCGATGTATCGGCGTGGTGCAGCCTGCAGAAACGCATCGCTCCAAGAATCGTGCCCACCGCCACGGGCGGAGCCATTGCACTGTCATTCCATCGACGCGGTCGTCGTGATCGTCCCAGCACCACGAGCCTCCCTTCGATTCAGTGCAGTTAACAACGCGCACCGACCCGTGTCAACAACGTACTTTCTTTCACAGGTCCTGCACCTGATGATGGCCCGGCCGATCACCGTCCGGGTCTATCCCGGGGGACAAGCCCCCCAGGCCGAAAGGAGCAATCCCAGATCAGCCCCGTCCGTTTGCCCGTCCCCAGAAAGGTCGCCGATGGTTGAGTTCTGCCACTCAGACAGCAGCAGCCCAAGGTCAGCGCCGTCAACGACGCCGTCATTCGTGAGGTCAGCAACGCACGAGTCTTCCCGGGGATTGTCGTCGTCGATCACGAGCATTCCGCGGGGCATCGGCCCGGAATTCTCCAATGACCAATTTGCCGGATTCGCCATGGCCGCAAGCCATTCAGATTTGCTCCCTGACTTCAGCGCATCCGTCTTGAATGTCAGGACATGCTGGAACGAAAGCTTCGTGAGCGTCACCGCCGTTCCGGCAACCACAGACAATCCCGGCGGCACATCTCCCGTCGACGCCGTCACCGCCGGTTCGAACGCCCCGGAATCATCGAACACAAACAGGTGCTTCGAAGCCTCAAGCAAGGGGTTCGACTCGTCGGGCGCCTGAAAGGCACACACCTGGTCCACCGAATCCTGCGGCAGCACCAGAGAGCTGTAGGTGCCATTCGAGGTCTGGCCGATCACGCCGGAAACCGTCCACTCCCAGTTGGAACCCACCAGCGTCTTCGTATCGATGATCTGGCCCCGGGGAATGAATGCGGTGGCCGTGAATTTCAGCAATGTCTCCAACCCGTTTCCGTCATCCTCGCTGGCTCCTCGATACATTGAACCGGTCCAGCCATTGTCCGTGAAATACACCATGGTTCCGGCTGGAATATCCGCAAGCGCCACGATCGCAATCACATCCTGCGGCGGACAATTGTCGCACCAACCGATGACCGCAATGTCACCCGCGTCCAGGTTCACCTGTCCAGCGGCAGGCCATGCGCCGACAGTGGCACCCAGCACCGCCATCCCGACCCACCTCGAAGTTCGACTCATGAGCAACCTCCCGTGTTGATGCGGAGAAGGTAGCACTGGAGTTGATGGGCTTCAACACCCGGGGTTCACGCTATTCGCACCTTCACGATCAAAGAGTTAATCTGGGTGAAGTGTCGACTCCAACCATTCTCTGCGCGCTTTCGTTTGAGGCCCGCCGTCTTTCGCGCAGGCTCCGAATCCCAATTCAAATCTGCGGCCCCGGCGAAACCGGCATTCGTCGCTGGTCCTCGGGCCCCTCGGAGCGGCAGCCCGATCGTGGATCCACCGTGATTCTGGCTGGTGTCGCCGGAGCGCTGACCGATCGATTTCGACCCGGTATGGCCGGTGTCATCTCCGAGATCGCCCTTCCGGACGGACGCACCCTCGTCCCCGCCCTGAAAATCCCCGGAGGCCAGCCGATTCGCCTGACGAGCAGCCGCCACCTGATCTCCTCGCCGCTGAGAAAACGCGACCTCGCCTCGTCCACGCAAGCCGACCTGGTGGATATGGAGGGAGTTGCCTTTGCCCAGGTCGCCATGCAGCGCGGTTGGCATTGGGGGGTCGTTCGAGGCGCTGGCGATGCGCTGTCCGATCGTCTCCCACCGCAAATGGAAAACTGGATCGATCCCGCCGGCCGCACACGCATCGGTGCGGCCATGGCCTATCTCCTCTCCCATCCTCATATGATCCCCGACGTGCTGCGGATTTCTCGCCAATCAAGCTTGGCGCTCGACTCCGTGGCTTCGCTGGTCGCCAGTCTTTTGCGTCAGGGATGAGCGACAAGAACCAACAACTCCTCGTCTGCGGCGGCACCTTTGATCCGCCCCATCGCGCCCATGTCATCCTGCCGGGCCTCGCCGCCCTGAAACTCGGCTGCTCGCAACTCATCTACATTCCCGCGGCCGTGAACCCGCTGAAAACAGCTCATCCTCCGGCATCCGGCCGCGACCGAATTCGAATGCTCGAACTGCTTCTGCTGGAGGAACCGCCCAAGGTTGCCTGGGAGATCAACGCGATGGAAATCGAACGCGGCGGCCCAAGTTTCACGGTCGACACGCTCGAAGCGCTCGCATTGCAACACGCACCGGGAACGAAGGTTCACTTCGTGATCGGCGCTGATGCCGCCATTGAGTTTCGCCGTTGGAAGCGCTGGCCTCGAATTCTCGAGCTGGCCACCCCGGCGGTGCTGCTTCGCCCGCCGTGGACGCGCGCATCATTGATCGCTCACCTCGTTGAGTGGAATCCCGCGGAACGCGAGCGGTGGGCGGAGTGGATCGTCGACGGCCTGCCCCTGCTGGATGAAAGCGCATCGGACGTCCGGGCCGATGTCGCCGCGGGTCGCTGGAAGGAAGTTACCCGCGCAGTGGGCCCGGCCGTGGCCGGCTTCATTCGTGCCAACCATCTTTACGGCGCGGTCGGCTGACCCGGCGGGCCAAGGATCACATCATTGCCCCCGAGGTCAACGATGACACTTCCCTTGGGAAGCCCATAGATCCCGGTATGGTCCTTCTGCCGCAGTTTCACGCTGCAGGCGGTCCCGTCCACGGTGTACGCCACCCCGTCGAACAGGACCGTCCGATGCTCGCTCACCAGGTTGTAAAGCTCCAGGATGTCGCCCCGGTAGAGAACCCGTTCCTCGCCCGCTTTGGCCACGTAATCGCCGGAGGTCTGGCATCCGGCAACGAGAGCCGCAATGGCAAGGCAGAGGATACCGAAGCATCGTCGCATCATGGGTGACAGGCTACCATCACGGTCCCCCGATGGGCAGCACCATGCAGGATGTCGCCAATCAATCTCGCCGCGTGTCTTTCGTCAGCCTCGGCTGCCCGAAGAACCTTGTCGATTCCGAGAAGATGCTCGGTCTCTTGCGCGACTCCGGCATGACTTTGGTCTCTTCCGACGAACCCGCCGAAGCGATCGTCATCAACACCTGCGGCTTCCTCGAAGCCTCCAAGGATGAGTCGCTCGAAGTCATTCACGAAGCCATCGCCCGCAAACAGGCCGGCGAGATCAAGCGCGTGGTGGTGGCCGGCTGCCTCGTGCAGCGACACCGGGCCAAGATGCTCGAATGGGCTCCCGGCATCGACGCCATGATCGGCGTCTTCGATCGCGACCACATCCTCGATGCCGTCGGTGTGATGGGTCAGCCTCGCGCTGAGCTCGGCGGCAAGGACCAACCGCGATACTGGATCGCCGCCAACGCCCTGCAGGCCGCCGGTGAACGCGGCGTCAACACCGTCGGCCTTACCGTCAACGGCAAGGATGGCAAGGGCGTCGGCTATTTCGAAGGCGATGCCAACCGCTACCGCCTGACGCCCCGGCACTGGGCCTACCTCCGCGTCAGCGAAGGCTGCAACCAGCGCTGTGCCTTCTGCACCATCCCCTCCATCCGCGGCAAGATGCGCTCCAAGCCCGTCGATGAGATCATCGCCGAAGCCCGCTCGCTCATGGCCGACGGCGCATTCGAGCTCAACCTGATCGGCCAGGACACCACCAGTTTCGGCGATGACGTCGGCTACAGCGCGGGTCTCGTCGGCCTGCTTCGCGCGATCGACGGCGTCGCCCGCGAATACGGCGGCGGCTGGATGCGGCTGATGTACGCCTATCCATCCACCTTCACCGACGCCATGATCGACGCCATCGCCACGCTGCCCAACATCGTGAAATACGTCGACATGCCGCTGCAGCACGCGAGCGACCGCATGCTCACCGCCATGCGCCGACACACCACCCGGGCCCAGCAGCAGCGGGTCATCGAGACCCTGCGCGAGCACATCCCCGGCATGGCCATCCGCACCACCTTCATCACCGGTTTCCCCGGCGAAACTCAGGACGATCACGAGGAACTGCTCGAATTCATCGAGAGCATGCAGTTCGACATGATGGGTGTCTTCCGCTATTCGCGCGAGGATGGCACCCCCGCGGGCACCATGGATCTCGACCCCGCGTTGCACGTGCCCGATGAGCTCAAGCGCGAGCGCGAGGCGGAGCTCATGCTCGCCCAGCAACAGATCGCCTTCGAGAACGCCGCCTACCTCGCCGAGCAGAAGTGCCAATTCGATGTCCTGGTCGATGCCCAAGCGCCCAGCGCCAGCGAATCCCGCTCCACCACCGGCGTCACCTCCGGCGAGAAGCTCTATGTCGGCCGGGCCTATCACCAGGCGCCGCAGATCGACTCGGTCACCTACATCGCTTCGCAGCAGCCGCTCTCGCCCGGCGAACTCATCCGCTGCACCGTGGTCGATGCCGACGGCTACGACCTCATCGCCCGGCCCACCGCCGATCTCGACACCTCGATTCGCCTGCCGGTTATTCGGTAGGCATGGGGCCAGGCACGCGCTAAGCCAACCGGTGAGCGGTCCTCTCGCAGCCTACACTCCCGGCCCATGTCCACCCGCGACAGCTCACCGGCAGCGCCCTCGGTTGCGTTCGGCGCGGTGACCGTGGTGCTCACCCTCGCGGGCTGGGCCAGCGTGCCCCTCTTCCTTCGACACTTCAGCGAATCGATCGACGTCTGGACCTCCAACGGTTGGCGCTACGGCTTCAGCGCCCTCGTCTGGCTGCCGCTTCTCATCGTCATCTCTCTCCGCGGCCGACGCCCTGCGGGCCTCTGGCGGGCTGCGGTGGTGCCCAGCATCTTCAACGCCGTCGGCCAGGTGTGCTTCACCGCCGCTCATTATCAGATCGATCCGGGCCTGCTCACCTTCGGCCTGCGCACCCAGCTGGTCTTCGTGGCCATCGGGGCGTGGCTGCTCTTTCCTTCCGAGCGGCCGATCATCTCCTCCAAGCGCTACCTCACCGGCATCGTTCTCCTGATCGTGGGCACGCTGGGCGTGATCTTCCTCAAGGAAGAGTCGGCCAAGGATCCCAAGGCGACGGCAGAGATGCTCGACGCCGCCGCCCGCGGCTATTTCTGGGGCGTCGGTCTCGCGATTCTGAGCGGCCTTCTTTTCGCCTGCTACGGCCTGTCGGTGCGCAAGTGCATGGCGGGGTTCAACTCGATGCAGGCGTTCGCGGCCATCTGTCAATACACGGCAGCGGTGATGGTGGGGCTGATGCTGCTTCTCGGCATTAACCACGGGGCGGCAGCGCTTTCGCTTGGCGCGAAGGAGATGGCGATGCTGCTTCTCTCCGCGCTTCTGGGCATCGCCATCGGCCACGTCTTCTATTACATCTCGATCGCCCGGCTCGGCGTCGCGGTGACGGCGGGGGTGCTGCAGTTGCAGCCGTTCCTGGTCTCGATCGCTTCGTTCCCGCTCTTCAACGAACGGCTGAGCGGCTGGCAATGGGCGGGCGGCAGCCTCGCGGTGCTGGGGGCGATGCTGATGCTGCACAAGCAGTGGAGCGCCACCCGCAAGCCGGCCGCCGGCGCGGAGGCGTGATGGAGGCGGCAGTCGATATCGACCGGGCGAAACACAGCCCTGCCTCCAGCACCTCACGCCCGAAATCGAGCCGCTCTCTTCGGCTCATCGCCCGTGGCTTGTATGATGTGTGGGATGGGGCTGCCGCTGCGACGGCCGAGCGGCCGACCCCCGGCCGACCCCCGCATTGAAAGCTTCGCACGCGAGGAACGAGGCGAATGAGATGGCGAACGGTTTTGGGAGATTCGCGACGGCAAAAGGTGGGCAGTGCCCGGCCGACGCGCGGCGGAGCCGACGTGCATGACCTACGTCACTGATCATTCGAGTCAATAGGGCACGACGTGTTCAACAAAAGCGTAGTGGGAATTTAGAATCATGAAGGCCGGATCAGATCGCTGTAGACATGTATGTCGGGAATCCGCTGCCAAAGCAACTCGATCGCCTCGCGACTCACTCGCGTACCGCGGAGGTAGATGACTTCGAGATGCGGCATCTCCGCAAGACGTTCTACAGTTGCATCACTGATCGCGGTGCAATCCAGGCGAATATCAAGTAGATTGACGCAGGATTGGATGTCAGTTAACCCGAGGTCCGAGATGTCCGCATACGAAATAGACAAGCCCCGAAGTCGACTCATCTTCGAGAGCGAGGACGCAAGTTCATTGTCAGTGATAGGACAGCCCTCTAGAAAGATGTCCAGATTCTCCAGTCCACGAAGAGACTGCAGTCCGTCACCGCAGATATTAGAACGACTGAGGTCGATTAACTTAAGCGCAGGAAGCCGACCAAGTTGAGTGAGTCCCTTGTCTCCAATCGCGCTGTCGCGGGCGCAGAAGCTCCACATCCTTCCCAATCCGACGAGGTATTGAGTGGCGGCGTCTGTAATCGAGGATCCATTCAGATACAATTCAGTTATAAGATCGTGGGGTGCAATCAATGCAGCCGATGCATCGGTAACGCCGACAGCGTCGTGAACGTGAAGATTCTCAATAGGACAGTGTCGAAGAATAGCCCCAAGCCCGCGATCGGTGAGGTGCATACTAGATATATGGAATTGCTTCAACCGTCTTGCCCTTTGAGCGAATGCGACAAGCCCATCGTCAGTGACAGCTGTCTCATAGAGAGCAATTGAACGCATCGTGTCGATGTGTGCTAGGCCCATTAGACTGGCATTCGTGAATCTCTTTCCGCGAAAGGTTGGCATGAGTGAATGATACCTCGGGCTGGCATCGTAATCGAAACAATTCTTATCATGGCGTCAACCAGCGCATTGGGCAGTGACGTAGGTCATGCGCTCTTGCTCCGCCCTCGCGTAGGCAGAGCGCCGCTCACCTTGATGATTTCCGCGGCGGAGACATTGCTTGAACCTGAGAGGCGAGGATCACCACTTCGGCGTCGCAAAGAACCTCGCCTTGGAATTCGCAAGGTCGTCGCCATTCCGCAGATCCAGCGGCTTCCCCGAAACCTGCGTGATCCGACTCCGCGCTGAGGGCGTCAACCCAAACTCCTGCTCCAGTGACGTACGTCAGACAAGCCCCCTGTAGCGAATGTCTTGGCTGTCAAGCCTCGGCGGGCATGTTTCGCCACGGTCGATTCTCCTTGACCATGGTATTGAGGATGATGAGCAGTTTCCTCGCGGCGGCGACGAGCGCGACCATCTTTGGCTTTCCCGCCGCGACCAATCGTTGATAGAACGCCCTGATGGACGGGTTGAATCGCGTGCCCACCAGCGCTGCCATGTAGAGCGCGTTGCGCACCGGTACACGTCCGCCGAGGATCGATCGTCTGCCGCGCATCAGACCCGAGTCGCGATTGATCGGCGCCACCCCCGCCAGGTTGGCCGCTTGTTGGCGATTCAGGGCGCCGAGCTCCGGGAGCTGCGCGGCGAGAGTCACCGCAGTGGCCGGGCCGACGCCGGGCACCGTCTGCAGCAGCTCGACGGTCCGGCGCAATTCCGATTCCTCCTTCAGGAGCGCGTCGATCCTCGACTCGATGGCGCGCACCTGACGCTCGTACATCGCGATCGCCTCGTCGAGCTGCGCTCGGCAGAACTCGTTCTCGCAGCGACGTAGGTCGGGCATCGGCGCGTGGGCTGGGCACCGCCCACCTTGATGGTCTCCGCGGCGGGTGCATCGCGTGCGTCCGATAGGTGCTGGGGCGGCGTTGCCCGGAGGTGAAAGTCGGTTATTTGGCGTTCCTTCCCTCCTGAACCAGCGGCGTACGCGGATAATCCGAATCCGGACCAGATAACCCGAACATCGACCCGGTGGGAGCGATTCTTTGTCATGGCTGCGCCAATCTTTCTCATGGCTGAGTCGTCCAGCTTCATGGCTGCGCCAATCTTTCTCATGGCTGCGCCAATCTTTCTCATGGCTGCGCCAATCTTTCTCATGGCTGCGCC